>NZ_JBNHFP010000002.1:0-756978 GCF_059090365.1 Arthrobacter sp. Ms25
CCGCCGGACAATATTTGTGTAGAGGGTCAGGTCCCGCACCATTGGTGCGGGACCTGACCTGTTTAACCGGGGCATGCCCAGGGCCGGGCCGGGGGATTCATGCCGCCGGCGGGGGATTCATGCCGCCGGCGGGGGCGGGTGCCCGGCGTGCCCGGACCCACGGCCCGCAGGGCCGCTACCCGATAGGCTGGATCGTATGAGTTCCTCCCTGTTTTCCCACGCAGCCGAACCGGATCCGGATGAAACGACGCCCGGCCACGGCGGGTCCGTGCCCGACGTCGTTGTAGTCCGGCAGGTTCCCCGCGAGGCGGAGGAAGCCTTCAACGGGTTCGCCGACTATCTCCACCTATGGTGGCCGGAGGACCTGACAGATTTCGGTGAAGGGACCCACGCTGAGTTTGAAGGCGGAGTCCTGACCGAGACCGGTCCCGACGGCGACACCGCGGTATGGGCGACGGTACGTACCCGGGAACCGGACACGTTGCTGGAACTGGACTGGGTGGCGGGCCAGGATCCGCGGGTCCCCACCGATGTGCGCGTGGAGTTCACTGCCGTCGGTGACGGGTGCACGCTGGTCACCCTGCGCCACTCGGGCCTCGTACGGCTCGCTGACGCAGCCGAGCACTATAGCCGTCTCCAGAATGAATGGACACTGATCCTGGACCGCTACGCGCGCTTTATGGGGGCGCGGTAGTCTGCTGGCATGTCCCTGAATGCCGTGCACGGTCTCACCCTCGAGGGTCCCGGCCGGGTGGTCGAAACCTCGCCTGAGGTTCTTGCCGCCTTTGCCACCGACCAAGGCCCCGTACTGTCCTATGCACAGCCACGGGCGGTCGTATGGCCGACAAGTGTCCGCGGGGTCCAGGACGTGCTGCGCTGGGCAACGGCCACGGGTACCGCCGTCGTACCCCGGGGCGCCGGGACCGGAGTTTCCGGAGGCGCGCACGCGACAGATGGCTGCGTCGTCCTCTGCCTGGACCGCATGAACCGCATTCTGGAGCTTAACGCCCAGGACGAGGTCGCCGTCGTCGAGCCCGGGGTGATCAACGGCGATCTGAACGCGGCGGCAGCGCCCCACGGACTGATGTACGCCCCGGACCCGGCCAGTTACCGGACCTCGACGATCGGCGGGAACGTGGCTACCAACGCCGGCGGCCTTCGCTGTGCCAAATACGGCGTAACCCGCGACTCGGTCCTGGCCCTCGACGTCGTCCTGGCAGACGGGTCGCTGATCAGCACCGGGCAGCGCACCTTCAAGGGCGTGGCCGGGTACGACCTCACCGGTCTCTTCACCGGGTCGGAGGGGACATTGGGCATCATCGTCGGCATCACTGTACGGCTGCGGTACCTGCCGGTCGCCACACGGACCGTTGCGGCCTTCTTCCCCGATTTCGCGACGGCGGCCGCCGGCGTCCTTGCCGTCGGCGCGGCACGCGTGCAACCGGCCATTATGGAGCTGCTCGACGGCGCGACCCTCAGCGCACTGGACGACGCCCACGGCAGCGTCCTCCGCACGCGCGGCAACTCCCTGCTGCTCGTCCAGACGGACGGTTTCGGGGCCGACGCCGAAGCCGGCGCCGTACGACGCGTCCTTGCGGAACTGGGCGGAACCGTGAGTACGGCGGATGCCGCGGACGCCGAACGGCTGCTGGAGCTGCGTCGGCACAGCCGCGGCGACGCGACCGCGGATCAGGTCCGGGTGGGGGAGGACGTCGCCGTCCCCCGCTCCGCGCTCGTTCGGTACGTCGCCGAGCTCGAACGGATGGCGGCACACCACCGGGTCAACCTCAAGGTGGTGGCCCATGCCGGGGACGGCAACCTGCACCCCACCTTCTGGGTGCAGGCTGACGACGACGGCGGCCTCCGCGAGAGGCTGGATGCCGCACTGGATGAGTCCATCACCGTGGCCCTCGCCCTGGGCGGAACGATCACCGGAGAGCACGGCATCGGACAGTTCAAGCTGCGCTGGCTGCCGCAGGAGCAGCAGTCAGAGGTGCTGGAGCTGCAGCGCCGGGTCAAGGCCGTGTTCGACCCGGCCGGCATCCTCAATCCCGGAAAGGGCATACCCGACGGCGGGCAGTCCTAGTCCAGGCGCAGCCAGACCGTGCGGTTGGGCCGCAGCCGGTTCCCCTCGAGCGCATCGGGAGAGCTCCCCAGCAGCAGCGGCAGGTCCGGCAACTGCACGGGCTCCTCTCCCATGTTCATGGCTACCAGGATGTTGTTGTTCACGAAGGCGACCAGCCCGCCGTCGTCGTGTTCCGGCCACCAGGCCAGGGAACCGTTCCCCAGGTTCAGTTGCCGGCGCAGTGCCAAAGCGCTGCGGTAGAGATGCAGGGTCGAGTCGGGATTGCGCTGTTCGATGTCGCGCGAATGCCTGCCCCAGATCGGCGGCTGCGGCAGCCAGCTCTCGCCTGTCGAGCTGAAACCGTAACTGGGGAGGTTTGCCTTCCACGGCAGGGGCACCCGGTTCCCGTCCCGGCCCACCCGGACTCCTCCGGTGCGGTGGAACGTGGGATCCTGGCGGAACTCGTCCGGAAGCATCGTGTGGTCCGGCAGTCCCAGCTCCTCGCCCTGGTACAGATAGACGCCGCCGGGCAGTGCGAGCATCAACAAGGTCGCGGCGCGGGCGCGGGCCAGGCCCAGTTCGAGGTCGGGTTGTTCGTCCCGCGGTCCCAGGCCGTCACCGCTGCGCGGACCCGCCCCGGTGAGGCCGAAACGGCTGGTGTGGCGGACGACGTCGTGGTTGGACAGCACCCACGTGGTCGGTGCTCCTACCTTGTCGAAGGCACGCAGGGAGGACTCGATGACCTCCCGCAGGGCGCCGGCATTCCACGGGTGGTGCAGGTAGGCAAAGTTGAAGGTCTGGTGCATCTCATCGGGACGGACCCAGTCGCTGAGCCGTTCCAGCGGATCGATGGTCGCTTCGGCGCAGAGCACCCGGTCCCCGTCGTAGGAGTCCAGGATCTTCCGCCAGGACCGGAAGATCTCGTGGATCCCGGGCTGGCCGAACATGGGGGCCGCTTCGCCGGGGAAACCTTCGGAGGAGGATCCGTCGGCGCGCCCGCCCCAGTCCGGCAGCCCGGATTTCTTGATCAGCGCGTGCGCGACGTCCACGCGGAAACCGCCGACGCCGCGGTCGAGCCAGAAGCGCAGGATCTTTTCGAATTCGGCGTGCACGGCGGGGGAATCCCAGTTGAAGTCCGGCTGGGAGGTGTCGAAGAGGTGCAGGTACCACTGTCCGGGGGTGCCGTCGGGTTCGGTAATCCGGGTCCAGGCAGGGCCGCCGAAGTGTGACTGCCAGTTGTTCGGCGGGTTTTGTCCGTTTTCGCCGGTGCCGTCACGGAAGATGAACAGGTCCCGGGCTTCGGAACCGGCGGGGGAGGCCAGGGCCGCCTGGAAGAGGGGGTGCTGGTCCGAGCAGTGGTTCGGGACCAGGTCCACGATGATGCGGATGTCGTGGCGGGACGCTTCGGCCACGAGGACGTCAAAGTCATCAAGGGTGCCGAAGAGCGGGTCCACCGAGCAGTAGTCGGCAACGTCGTAGCCGGCGTCCTTCTGCGGAGAGCGGTAGAACGGGGAGAGCCAAAGGGCGTCGATATCCAGTTCCGCCAGGGCCGGGATTTCGGCAGTGATGCCCTGCAGGTCCCCGATGCCGTCACCGCGCAGGTCGCGGAACGAACGGGGATAGATCTGGTAGATCACTGAAGACCGCCACCACTCACGACCGGCCGCCGGCTCGTGGACAGGGACCACGTGCAGCCGTTTTTTGGGGGAATCGGTCGCCAATTGTTCAACCATTCGAGGCGTCATCCTTTGCGCAGAACTCTTGAGCTTACAGTTCCATTTAACGGCTCCGGGCATGGCGCACGTGCCTTGCAGCCGCCAACACCACATGAGATGTTCCTCACGCTGCGGGGGTCCGGCTGAAGCTTTTTCCGGAGCGATGGAACCCGCTGCCAAGGGTGTATAGGATTGGCGTAGGTCACATGACTTGCGTAGTTGATCGATCAAGCGTCCCGACCACGCTCACCACTACATCTTCAGGGGGAATATCCGCGTGTCAGACAATCGACCAGAATGGCAGCCCGGGACAGACTCGGCCGCCGGCAACGAAAACGCTTCGGACAGCAGTCAGTACGCGGCTCCTGCCCCCTCCGGCGGCGCCCAGGAGGAAAAGGACAGCACTGCCTATCCGTCCTACGGTCAGCAGGACTCCAACCCCTACGCTCAGCAGGACTCCAACCCCTATGCCCAGCAGCCGTCTGCGCCCGCCTACGGGCAGCAGTCCAGCTACCCGGGCTACGGCCAGGAAGGATCGGCGTACAGCCAGCCTGCGGCCTACCCTGCCTACGGACAGGACGGCTATTCCCAGCCTCAGGCGAACCCCGGACAGGCCATGGGTATTGCCGGCCTCATCACGTCCTTCTTCTTCTCCGTGGTGGGACTGGTCCTGAGCATCGTGGGGCTGAACCAGTCCCGCAAGGCAGGCATGGGCAACGTTCCCGCTGTCATCGGCATCATTGTCGGCGGGCTGGGCACCCTCCTCGGGGTCATTTTCTTCATCTTCATCATGATTGCGATCGCGGCCGAGAGCGGCTCCAGCTACTGACCGCTTCTGCGTCCTCTCCCGAGGAGCCCCGGCCTCAGGCCGGGGCTCCTCCTGCATCCAGGATCTCCATGGTCCGGGTATCGGTGCTGAGCAGGATCGCGGCTTCGTCGCGGCGGTGGCGAAGGATGTTGTCCATGTAGGACTGCACCGCCTCCGCCATGGGCACGTTGCGGTTGGCGTTTTCGGACATGTACCAACGGTGCTCCAGGACTTCGTGCACCACTTCGGCTGCTTCCAGCTTGCTGTCCAGGTCCCTGGGAACGGCTTTGACGATGGGTTCGAAGATCTGCGTCACCCACAGATGTGCGCTGAGTTCTTCGTCGAGTTCGGGATGATTGGTCACCCGGTAGGAGTCCAGGTCATTGAGGAGGCGCCGGGCCTGGTTCTCCTGGGCATCGATTCCGGTGAGGCGCAGCAAACGGCGCTGGTGATGTCCGGCGTCGACCACCTTGGGCTGCAGCTGGACCTGCGTTCCGTCGGGGGTCGTGGTAATGGAAAGTTCGTCGACGTCGAACCCCAGGTCATTCAGGCGCCGGATCCGTGCGTCCACCCGCCAGCGGTCCGCCATGCCGAAGGACTCCCGTTCGGTCAGCTCCGCCCAAAGCCGGCGGTAGCTGTCCATGATCCGTTCGCTGGTGGCCAGCGGATCCACGGATTCCTCGACCAGGCCGCCTTCGGCCAGATCCATCAGCTCTCCGGCGATATTCACGCGCGCAATTTCCAGATCGTATTCGCGCTGGCCGTTGGAGAGCTCCGGGTACAGCTCACCGGTTTCCGCGTCCACGAGGTAGGCGGCGAACGCGCCGGCATCCCGGCGGAAGAGAGTGTTGGACAGGGAGACGTCCCCCCAGTAGAAGCCGGCCAGATGAAGGCGCACCAGCAACAGCGCCTGCGCATCGATCAGGCGGGTCAGGGTGACTTCACGCAGCGTCTGGGAGAAGACGGCACGGTAGGGAAGGGAGAACCGCAGGTGCCGGGTGACCAGCACGGGCTGCAGCTCCTCGCCCGCCGGATCCATGCGCCCGGTGATGACTGCCACCGGAGCCACCGCGGGAACATTCAGGCGGCGGAGCTTGCGCAGCATGTGGTATTCCTGCCGCGCAACATGCTCGCTCGTTTCCTTGATGGCAATCAGCGAGTCACCCAGCCGGGCGAAGCGGACAACATGGCGGGAGATGCCGCGGGGCAGCGCTGCGAGATTCTCCTTGGGCCATTCCTCCAGCGGAATGTGCCATGGAAGGTCCAGCAGGGCCGGGTCCATGGAAGCAGCCGTGATGTTCAGCGACCCCAGGGTATTGATCCGGGCGGTCGAAGAGCGCGTGGTGCGGGGTAGCTTGCCGGTCTGTTCCCAGTCCGTGGGTTCGTTCTGCCAGTGGGCAGGTACGGCGTCTGTCATAGGCGATAGCCCTTACATCTCAAGCATGCTTTAACGAAAAATACGGCGGCTCCCCACCTCAGAGTTTAGTTGAGCAGGGGAGCCGCCGCATGTCGGTTCGGGGTTATGCCTGTTCGGCGAGCCTGTCGCCGCTGGAGGTGTCGAACAGGTGCACGTGGCCCTTCTGCGGACGGACGTGGAGCGTATCGCCCTTCAGCGGCGGCCGCCGTCCGTCGACGCGGACCACAATGTCGTGGTCCTTGCCGTCGATGGTGCTGTGGCCGTAAACGTAGGCGTCTGCCCCCAACTCCTCAACCACGTCCACTTCCACGCGCAGACCTTCGCCTTCGGGCACGGTTTCCAGGTCTTCGGGACGGACTCCCAGCGTCACGGTGTTGCCCGCGGCAGCGCCCAGCACCGAACTCTCCACGGGGTAGACGGAACCGCCAAAGGCGACACCGCCGTCCACTACGGGAAGTTCGAGCAGGTTCATGGCCGGGGAACCGATGAAGCCTGCCACGAAGACATTCCGGGGGTGGTCGTACAGGTTCCGCGGGGTGTCGACCTGCTGCAGGATGCCGTCCTTCAGCACCGCCACGCGGTCACCCATGGTCATGGCTTCGACCTGGTCGTGGGTGACGTACACGGTGGTGACGCCGAGGCGGCGCGTCAGCGAGGCGATCTGGGTGCGGGTCTGCACGCGCAACTTGGCATCGAGGTTGGAGAGCGGTTCATCCATCAGGAAGACCTGCGGGTTACGCACAATCGCCCGTCCCATGGCGACGCGCTGGCGCTGGCCGCCGGAAAGCGCCTTGGGCTTGCGGTCCAGGAAATCTTCAAGGTCCAGCAGTTTCGCCGCCTCACGGACGCGCTCCATCCGCTCTTCCTTGCCGACGCCGGCGATCTTCAGGGCAAAGCCCATGTTGTCCGCGACGGACATGTGCGGGTACAGCGCATAGTTCTGGAAGACCATGGCGATGTCGCGGTCCTTGGGGGGAACGTCGGTGACGTCGCGGTCACCGATGAGGATCCGCCCGGAGTTGACGTCTTCGAGCCCTGCGAGCATCCGCAGCGAGGTGGATTTTCCGCAGCCCGAGGGGCCGACGAGAACCAGGAATTCGCCGTCGGCGATTTCGAGGCTGAGGTTGTCCACCGCGGGGCGCTCGGTCCCCGGGTAGAGGCGTGTTGCCTGGTCAAACGTAACCGTTGCCATGGTATTTCCCTTCACGGGCAGGTACGTGCCCGACGATCCGTTGTGAATGGAGAGCTATTGAGTTGGAGGAGCTGCAGGACAGGTCAGCTTCGACCTGTGACGTGGCTCACGGGGACAGTATTGCACACCTCGGCCGGAGCGGACGCCCGGCAGCTGCGCGCCGGTTACGCGGCAACTGCTGCGGTCCGCAGCCGGGCGAGTTCGGCGAGCACCGCGGCGAACGCCTCGGGGGAAGCGACCCGGTAGGCGGCAGCGGTGTTCCCGTCGCCGACCTTGATTCCGACGTCGCCGGGTTCCAGGGCCGCGAAACCCCGTTCGTCGGTGACATCGTCTCCGGCGAAGAGCACCGCCGTCGCGCCGGTCAGCTTCCGAAGGGCACGGATGCCCTCGCCCTTGTTGGTGGAAACCACGGACGCCTCCAGGACGGACTTGCCGTCGGTGACGTGCACGCCGTCGAGCTGGCCGAGTTCCTGCCGCGCATCCTCCGTGGCAGCCGCTGCGGCTGCATCGGACACGCTGCGGGTGTGGAGGACGACGCCGGCGGGTTTGTCTTCCAGCCGGCAGCCCGGGTGCCGGGTAATGACGGATTCCACGGCCGTCCGTGCGCGGGCCAGGAGCTGGGCCTGTTCGGCGGTCAGCTGCAGCGGTTCCTGGTTGGGACCTGTCCAGGTTTCGGCGCCGTGGCTGCCGATGAGCAGAGTTTCCGGCTCCGGGGCGGCAACGGTACGCAGGCTTTCCAGCGCGCGGCCGGATATAAAGGCGGTGACCGTGTCCGGCAGGCCGGCCAGGGTACGCACGGCAGCCGCCGAACCGTCCAGCGGACGGGCATCCTCGGCCCGTTCCACCAGGGGGGCAAGGGTGCCGTCGAAGTCCAGGGCAACCAGCAGTGTGCCCGTGCCGGCCAGAGACTCAAGTGCTGCCTGCAGTCCGGCGTCCGGTCCAGTCATGACTGTTCCTGGTCCTGGTCCCGGGACTGTTCCCGGCCCTGGTCCTGGGCGAGGGCTTCCAGGAAGTTGCGGGACCAGCGTTCGACGTCGTTCTGCAGCACGTGCCGGCGCATCAGGCGCATCCGGCGGCTGGCTTCGCGGGTAGGCATGTTCACGGCGGTGAGGATGGCGGCCTTCAGCCCGTCAATGTCGTGCGGGTTGACGAGGACTGCCTGACGCAGCTGGTCCGCGGCGCCGGTGAACTCGGAGAGCACCAGGGTCCCGGTGTTGCCGGTGCGGGCGGCCACGTATTCCTTCGCGACGAGGTTCATGCCGTCGCGCAGTGCGGTGACGAGCATGACATCGGCGGCCAGGTAGAGTGCGACCATTTCCTCCACCGGATAGCTGTGGTGGAGGTAGCGCAGCGCGGTGTTGGAGATGGTGTCGAAGGTGCCGCTGATCCGGCCGACGGTGCCTTCCACTTCTTCGCGCAGCAGCCGGTACTGTTCCACGCGCTCGCGGGAGGGGCTGGCCACCTGGATCATGGCGGCGTTCTCGACCGTGATCCTGCCGTCCTCCAGGAGTTCCCCGTAGGCCTTGAGCCGGTGGCTGATGCCCTTGGTGTAATCCAGCCGGTCCACGCCCAGCAGCACCGTGTCCGGGTTGCCCAGTTCCCGGCGGATCTGCTTGGAGCGTTCAATAACGTCCTCGCGCTGGGCCAGCTCGGCGATTTGGGCTGCATCGATGGAGATGGGGAACGCTTCGGCGCGGGAGACGTAGGACAGGCCGTCTTCGGTGGTGACGTTCACCTGCTGCTGCCGGATGGTGTATCCGGCGAAACGGCGCACGCAGCGCAGGAAGTTGTTGGCGTCGGAGGGGCGCTGGAACCCGATCAGGTCCGCGCCGAGGAGGCCTTCGATGATGTTCCGGCGCCACGGCAGCTGCGCGAAGATTTCCAGCGGCGGGAACGGAATGTGGTTGAAGAAGCCGATCTTCAGGTCGGGGCGGGCCTGGCGCAGCAGCTGGGGGACCAGCTGCAGCTGGTAGTCCTGGACCCAGACCGTGGCGCCCTTGGCAGCCACTGAGGCGGCGGCATCGGCGAACCGGCGGTTGACGGTGCGGTACGCATCCCACCAGGTGCGGTGGAACTCCGGGGTGGCGATCACATCGTGGTAGAGCGGCCACAGCGTCGCGTTGGAGAAGCCCTCATAATAGAGTTCGACTTCGTCGGTGCTCAGCGGCACCGGCTTGAGGTGCATGTTGTCGTGGTCGAAAGGCTCCAGCTCTTCGTTAGGGGAGCCGGGCCAGCCCACCCACGCGCCGTCGGCCTTCGCCATCACGGGGGCCAGCGCCGTGACCAGCCCGCCCGGTGAGCGCCGCCACGTTTCGCCGTCGGTCCCGCTGACCCGGTCAACGGGAAGCCGGTTGGACACGACGATGAAATCGAAATCACCGTAGGTATCCGCAGCCTGCTCCTTGGAACTCGGATCCGCGTCAGCGTTCACGAATGGCACCCCTTTGTTGATTGGCCGTATATTGCCACTCTAGCGAAGCGGTGAAACTTTGTACCGCCCGCGGACGTTGGTCCAACGGCGGCGGACGTCGTTCCGCCTACACTGGTGATGAGCTGAGAGGCCCCGGAAACGGTGCCGGCGTTGAGAGACATGAGGAATAATGACTGACCGGAACCCCAAGCCGACCAAGGCGGAGCGCACCGCCGCTGCCCGCGAGCAGGCGCGCGCACTGCGTGAGGCCCAGCAGAAGAAGGAGCGGCGCAACCGCCTCCTGGTGATCTGGGGCGTAGTGGTAGCCATTGTTGCGCTGATCACGATCGTGGCCGTGATTGTGTTCAGCAGCATGAACGACAAGGTGGCCAACGCAGGGCAGTCGCCCGCGAACGCCAACCAGTACGGCGGCTTCACCCTCACGTCCACCAGCGAGCTGGAACCAGCGGAGACGTTCGACTTCGATACAGAGACGCTGCCTGCCGCCCCGGAAGAGGCTGCGGAAGAGACACCGGTTCCGCCGGGCGTTGAGGCAGCAGAACCGGGCGAGCCTATCCAGGTGGTGGAATACGTGGACATCAACTGCGTGCACTGCGCCGACTTCGCCGCAACGTTCGACGATCAGATTGCCCAGTGGCTCGACGCCGGGGAGATCACCTACGAGTACCGCACGGTAGCGTTCCTGGACCGCAACTCGCCCACCAACTACTCCTCCCGCGGTGCCAACGCCGCCGCGTGCGTGGCGGCAGAGAGCCCCGAATCCTACTGGGACTTCATGAAGGCCATCTTCGCCCAGCACGCCTCCGGTGAAGTCAACAACGCCGGGCTGACGGACATGGCCAAGTCCGCGGGTGCGGACACCGAAGGAATGGAAGACTGCATCGACGACGGCACCTACCGTCCGTTCGTGAAGTACGCGGATCAGCTGGCCCGCGTGGACGGCATCAACGGCACCCCGACTGCCTACGTCA
Organism: Arthrobacter sp. Ms25; assembly: GCF_059090365.1. Taxonomy (NCBI): domain Bacteria; kingdom Bacillati; phylum Actinomycetota; class Actinomycetes; order Micrococcales; family Micrococcaceae; genus Arthrobacter; species Arthrobacter sp. Ms25. The sequence goes on from NZ_JBNHFP010000002.1 coordinate 10,600, forward strand.
ACGGCGCCGAAGCGGACCTGAACACCTTCGAGGAAACGGTTCAGTCGGCAATCGACGCGAACAAGTAAACCCCGGTCCGCGGAGCGCCCGCCCCCGTGAAACCTTCCCGGTTTCACGGGGGCGGGCGCTCTGGGCTAATCTTGTCTAGCGCTGTTGTTTCCACCGTTTTCTTCGGGCGGACGACGGCGGCGTTGCTGGCTTGGGCTTTTAGCCGGCCAGCTACGCCCCCTTAGCTCAGTTGGCCAGAGCACCTGTCTTGTAAACAGGGGGTCGCCGGTTCGAATCCGGCAGGGGGCTCCACCAAACCCCTTCTGATCAGGTCCGATCTGGAGGGGTTTTCTCATGCCACGAATAGAGGGCAACTACACGTTTACGACACGCTTTCAAACCGGGTCCCAACAGCCGAGGGCATGCCTGAACAACTCTTGACCCGCAAGGACGCAGCGGTCTGGCTCCAGGTGTCGCCCAAGACGCCGGCCAACTGGAGCTCGAAGGGTGGAACCAGCCGGGCGGCACCCGCACCTTCCAGCCGCTGGCGCCGGTGAGGCTGGACGCCATGGCCGCCGTTATGCACCGCTTCAACCAGAAGGGGTCTGAACTGGCTGGTAAAGGCGAAGCAGCATCACCTCCAAGTGCAAAGGAACCCTGGGTGCAGCGGCATCCGGGGTTCCTTTGCGTTGTGCCGGTCCGACAGGAATGAGCCCTGTGTTGCAGGACCGGACCGCTGCCGCACACACATAGGAGTCAACAGCTGTGGGAATGCAGTCGCCGTATTTGCTGACGCTCCTGCCGGATCTGCCGAAAGTTGCAAAGGCAGCCGCGATGGAGGCATCTGTTCTGAAGAGAGGTATCACCTACCTATGAAGTACACGAGAACCGGACCCGGGTCCGGGAGCGGACGCCTGGGGGCGGGAACCAAAGCAGCAGCTTCGATGCTCCTTGCCGTATCCCTGGCCTTCGGAGCCGGTGCAGCCGCACTGCCGGCAGCAGCAGCACCCGCGGACGCAGAAGCTACGGCAGCCTGGTCGGAACAGGAACAGCAGGTCATCGATGTCTTTAACGGCATCAACGACTTTCGAAAGTCCAAGGATCTTCCGGCGCTGCGCATCGGAATGAACGCTTCTGAAGTCGCCCAAGAGTGGTCCGTTCACATGGCCAAGACAGGGATGTTGGTCCACTCCACGAGCCACGCCCAGGACATGCGGATCGCCGACTGGTGGTCCGCCAGCGAAAACATTGCCAACACCTACGTGCGCAGCGGGAAGCAGCTCGTGAAGATGTGGATCGATTCACCGGGCCATAACGACAATATGAGCCGCCCCGGGGACAACGTCATCGGAGTCGGCGTCGCATCCGATACAAAGGGCAACATCTGGGGAACCACCACCTACTACCGGTACGCGCCGGTGGTGTCCAAGACCTATGCAACAGCCGAGGAATATCTGAGGGCCATCGCCGTGCCAGCGGTACCGGGAGCCGTGCCAGTCGTCCTGGGCACTCCGGCCTACCAGCAGCAGCTGAGCGTCAAACCCGCTGCCTGGCCCGCAGGAACATCCCTGAGCTATCAGTGGTGGGCAGGAACCCAGCGTCTGCAGGGAGAGACCGGTCCGACGTTGAACGTGCCCTCCGAGGCCACCAGGAAAAAGATATCCGTCGAGGTGACTGCGAAGGCGCCTGGGTATCGGGAAACCGCATTCTTCTCCGCACAGACTGAAATTGTTCCGGCAGCAGAAAAGGTCCAGTACACCAAGCCGCCGAAGGTCAACGGAACACCTGCCTGGGGTGAGACGCTCACCTTGGATCCCGGATCATGGGAGCCGGGCGCGACGCTGGCGTTCGAGTGGTCCACCGGGGAGACCGGCAGAACCCATGTTATTCAGCCGGGCGAAACCCTCGCTGCTGTCCACGTCACCGCTACGAAGCCGGGCAGGTACGACACCCGGTATAAAGCCACCCTCGAGATACCGGTGCCCAAGCTGACCTACTCGGTTAAGCCCTCCATCAAGGGCCTTCCGGCCGTGGGACAGTCCCTCGGTGCCGACCCCGGGGTGTGGAACGTCGAGCCGGCCATGAGGTATACGTGGCTGCGCAACGGCGTGGAGATTCCGGGGGCCGCCAATTACAGTTCCTACACGCTGAGCGAAAAGGACCTCGGAGCGGTGATTACCTTCTCCGCCGCAGCCAGCGCGGACCACTACGAGGACCGCACCGTTGTTTCGGACGCGACCGCGAAGATCGGACCCCGTCTGTGGTCGAAGAACCTCACCAAGCCGACCATCACCGGGAACCCCGTCGTCGGGAACCCGCTCGAAACCAACGGAGGCACCTGGGAAAAGGACGTCCTCGGGGTCGACTACCAGTGGCTTCGCGACGGCAAGCCTATCGCCGGTGAGCGGTCCAACTTCTACCACCTGACCGCGGCAGATGCCGGAAAGATGATCTCCGTCCAGGGGATCGGGATCCACGCCAACCCCGGGCACGGGCGGACAGTCGCCACCAGCAACGCAGTCAGCGTAAAGCCGGCACCTAAGCCGACACCCCCGCCCCGGAAAAAGTTCAAGGATGTGCCGGACGGAATGCAGTTCGCCAAGGAAATCAACTGGATGAACGACAAAGGCATCTCCAGCGGCTGGGCGGACAACACCTACCGCCCCCAGAACCTCGTTGCACGCGATGCCATGTCCGCGTTCATGTACAGGCTCGCCGATTCCCCGTCGTTCAACGCCCCGGCAGCCTCCCCGTATAGGGATGTCGTGAACAACCAGCAGTTCTACAAGGAAATGTCGTGGTTGGCCGCGACTAAGGTTTCCACGGGCTGGTCTGACGGCACCTACAGGCCGCTGAAGTCGGTGAACCGGGACGCCATGGCGGCGTTCATGTACCGTCTGGCCGGATCTCCGAAGTTCACACCGCCGGCGAAGTCCCCGTTCACGGATGTCGCAACGGGCGACGAGTTCTACAAGGAGATTTCCTGGCTTGCCTCCACCGGCATCTCCACAGGCTGGGATCAAGGTAACGGGAAGAAGGCATACCAGCCGTTGGCCCCGGTCAAACGGGATGCCATGGCGGCGTTCATGTACCGCTTTGACCAGAAGGGCTACACGCTTCCCAGCGCCAAGTAGAGCATGGAAAACCCCGGCCTGATGGCCGGGGTTTTCCATGTTCCAAGAGGTTGCTTGCTTAGAGAGTTTCCGACCCGATGATGTTCCACTGGCTATCCTGCACGGCCCAGCGTCCCTCCTCGAGGCCGACCTGAAGGGAGCGGTCGAGATACAACCTGGTTCGACGGCCGTCCGCCAGGGTGGCGGTAACATCTTCAGTGAAACTGACGACGACGGCGTGTGTCCCGTCGTTCCCGGGTGCGTCGAGGATGGAATGAACCAAGGGGACTGACCAGGTGCCCTTCTCGCCAAGCGGGATCGGCACAGCTTCGGACTGACCGGTCTGGCTGAACGTGATCCATACCTTCGCGTCCCTGTGTTCTGGCCAGGCGGCCATATCTTCTTCACTTGCTGCCGGACCGGTTTGTGCCATTTTCCCGGGGTGTAAAAGGTAATCAAAGGCCTCCGTTACCTCAGCACCGGTTGCCTCCCTCTCTTCGAGGCTGCCCAACGCGCGCTGTGCCTCCGGCAGGAACCGGCCCATGGCGGAAGGCGCGACGAAGCGCTCGATATCCCTCACCTGTCCCCGGCTGTTTTCGATTGTCCAACCGTTGAAGACGGTGTCGCGCTGGGCACCGACCCAGTCAACCTGCAAAGCAGTACGGACTGCATCGGTCAGGTCAATTCCGTCCTGGTCCGGCCCCAGCTCCAGATAGGTGGAGCTGCTGTAGGTGGTGTTCTGCTCCAGTGCCAAAGTGAAGGCCTGGCCGGAGACCAGTTCCTGGATCTCGGCGGTGCTGTAGCCGCTGGGCTCGTCTGGGACATTGTCCAGCGGATCGCCGGGAGCAGCGGTGGTAGGAACTGCGGCCGCAGGTCGGGCAGCAGGTACCGCAGGTGTAGAGGCTGCGCAGCCGGTGAGCCCGACGAGGGCCGCGCCGGCGGCGAGCAGGTGAAAGCGTGCAGAAAGCAAGGGGTCTCCTCTGGTGCCGAATGGCGGTAACTCGGGGGTTCGGCAGGGGGACGGAAACCCGAAATGGCAATTCAAGGGGACAATACACGGTTTTTGGCGCGAGCCGAGTGAGCAGGGATGGGCGGTCCCTTTTGGATGTGGCGGCGCGAACCTAAATGTCGCACGGGACCAGCGGAACTCCTGAGGCGGGAACCCACCCCAGCCGCCGCCTAAGATGTACAAGAAGAATCGGTATGTGTTGAAGGAGTCTCCCATGGTCATGCCCCGGAACCTGTTCCTTGTCCGTCACGGACAGAGTGAAGCTAACGTTATGCAGCGGGCGGCCAAGGCCGGGGATCCGAGCCTCTACACCGAAGAGACGATGACCGTCCCGGACCGTTCCTGGCGGTTGACCGACCTCGGGGTCCAGCAGGCCAAGGTTGCCGGTGCATGGATCGCCGAGCAGAATATCCAGTTCGACCGCGCCATGGTCTCCGTCTACACCCGGACCCGCGAAACCGCCGCGCACCTCGGACTGGACGTGCGGTGGGAGGAGAACCGGGTGATCCGGGAGCGGTCGTGGGGTGAAATCGGCTCCATGTCGAAGCAGGATTTCGCGGTGAAGTATTCGCAGAACGCGGCGTACCGGGACAGCGACCCGCTGTACTGGGCCCCGCCTGCAGGGGAGTCCATTGCCAACGTGGCCGAAAACCGGGTGCGGAATATCCTGAGCACCCTGCACCGCGAAAACGCGAGGGACAATGTCCTCCTGGTCACCCACGGGGAATTCATGTGGGCAACGCGGCTGGTGCTCGAGCGCTGGAGCGACGAAGAATTCCTGAAGCGGGATGACGACAAGGACCAGATGATCCACAACTGCACCGTCCTGCAGTACACCAGCACCGACCCGCATGACCGGAACAACGTCCGCGAAAAACTGAACTGGGTCCGCCGCTGCTGGCCCGTGCAGGTCGACGGCGAGTGGACCATGTTCGTGGGCGAGTGGGAAGAATTCGACCGGAAGCACTTCACCGGCAAGGAACTCCTGGAGCGGGCAGAGGCAAACCGGCACTTCCTTGAGGGGTCGTTCGGAAGCTGAGCGAATTTTCCCTGCATCTGCAATACTCGCCCTATGGGTGCATGGGGGACAGGCATATTCGACAATGACACGGCGGCGGACATTCGCGGGGAATACCGCGAACATCTCGAGAACCAGGTGAGCGACGAGGAAGCGACCCGCCTGGTCATCGAATCCTTCGGTTACTTGCTGCGGGAAGACAACGCGGCGGAGTTATGGGTGCCGCTCGCGGCAGCGCAGTTCCAGGTGGGACGGCTCGACGACGGCGTAAAAGCGGCCGCGCTTGATGCGATAGACCAAGGGAGCGGCCTGGACCTGTGGGAGGAAGCCGGCGAACTGGACGAACGTGTGGCGGACCTGGCGGAACTGCGGAACCAGCTCACCGGGCCGCAACCGGCCCGGGAGACGCTCCACCGGCAGTAGCGAGCCGGATAGGTCAGGGCCCACTGGCCCGCAGGCGGGCAGGATCTATGCCGAAAATCAATGCTGCCTAGGCCTCCGGAGGGGACCCGGCGAACCTCCGGCCGGACGCGTCCTGATGGGCCAGCCGGCGCAGGGCGAGCAGCAACGGTTCAACCAGGACCGTGCCGAGCACAACATAGCGCATCGCCTCGGCCGAACTGTCCAGCGGCACCCGCTCCAGTTCGCGGTCCGCGACAGCCCGCATCGCCTGCCCGTACATGTCCATGAAGCCGGATGGCGGCTCAAACCCGGCGTCCTCCAAACCCTGCAGTGCCTGCTCCAGCCGGGACCGGGCATCGTGGTCCTCCGGATCCACCTGCCAGCCCCAGGCTTCCAGCAACGCGTCGGCCCGAGGATGCTGCTGCTCGCTTTCCCGGGTGGCATTAACGGCATGGTGAGCCGCGCCCAGAAGCTCATGGGCTGACTCCGGCGGTTTCTCCAGTTCCTGCAGGACCTTGCCGGTCGCAGCGACCGAGAGCCCGCCGGGGCCGAGAAGGGCCCGGACCAGCCGCAGCCTGGCGACGTGGCCGTCGTCGTACTCCGCCTGCCGCGGCGCCGTGCGCCTGCCCTCGTGGAGCAGGCCGGACCGCAGGTAGTACTTGATGGTGGCGACCGGGACGCCGGTTGTGGCGGACAGTTCGGAAATACGCATCGAGACCCCCTTGTGCTGGATAGTTCAGCTCTCTAGCTTGGATACTACAACTATCCAGTCGCTGGAGGGAGCCGTCATGGCTCGTAGTGGATCAACCCGTCTTACGGCCCAACACCACGGGCCGCTCGTCCTGTTCCTCATCGGCATGAGGATTCGCCGGCCGTGGCGTCCGGACCATTGGCTGCAGGCCTTTGCCGCCATGCCCCGGATGCTCGCGGAACTGTCTGCGGACCCTGACTCGGGGATGCTGGGATACCGGATCACCCTGGGATCCGGCGGTCCCTTGGTGGTGCAGTATTGGAAGTCCTCCGAAGAACTGTTGGCCTATGCCAGCCAGCCGGACGCGGAGCACCGTCCGGCCTGGGCCGCCTTCAACCGGATCGCCCGCAAGGCTCCGAACAGTGTCGGTATCTGGCATGAGACCTACGTTGTGGACCGGGCGGAGTCGATCTACGTCGGCATGCCTCCCGCGGGGCTTGCCAAGGCCACCGGCGCCCGGCCGTTGGGCCAGCACAGCCGGGCGGCGGAGCGGCTGCGGACTGCCGGAGGCTCCTAGCCGCCGCAGGGGTGTATCGGCCCTGCAAATGGACTACGGCATCCAACCAAACGTGTACCCCACGTTGATGCCGGGCTGCGGACCCGGGCCGGCCGGACCAAAATCCGCGCCGTCGGCATCGCCGGAGTCGTCTCCACCTGCGCCCAGCAGGCTTCGGGTCAGCGCCTCTCCCTGGCCCAACAGTTCCTTCACCGCAGCGGCCAGATGGGAATCGCCGGGTTTCTCGCCGGCATCCACTGCCCGCAGCACGGCGCGGCGCACCAACTCCCGGGCAAAGGACGCTGTCGCGCCCTCGCACTGCTCTGCCGCCGCCTGCAATGCGGCAGCAGAGAACACCCCGGCAGGAGCATAGAGTTCCAGCAGCCGGACCCGGTTCCCGATGCCGGGCAGCGGGATCTGCACGGCCAGGTCCACCCGTCCGGGACGCTGCACCAGTGCACGTTCCAGGGCCTCGGCACGGTTGGTCGTCATGAGGAACACGACGTCGGCGTCGGCATCCAAGCCGTCCAGTGCGTCCAGGACTTCAAAGAGCAGCGGCTGCGGGCCGTTGCCCATGTTCCGGTCCTCAGCCACCAGGTCAATGTCCTCGAGGATCACCATGGACGGCGCCATGGCCCGGGCCAGCCGCGCGGCCTCTTGCACCAGATGCAGCGAGTTCCCGGCCAGCAGCACCGCCGTCGTGCCTTCGCTGGCACTGAGCAGGTGACGGACGGTGTGGGTCTTTCCGGTGCCGGGAGGTCCGTAAAGCAGGACGCCGCGTTTCAGGTGCTGCCCGTGCTCCCGCAGCACCTCCCGGTTTGCCGCGATACCGAGCACGTGGCGCCGCACCCGGTCGAGTACCTCACCCGGCAGGATCACTTCCTCCGCAGGCAGCGACGGGCGGGCGAGGAACGTGACGCCGGCACCCTGCTGGCCGTACGGATCGAAGGCGAAGGAGACCACCTGGCCGCGCAGGATGCTGTGGGTGCGCAGTTCCTCCTGCAGCTCGGTCAGGAAGCCCACCGCCGCTTCACGGTTCCGGCCGAGCACCGCCACGTCCGCTCCGGAGCGCCCGTACTGCGGGTTGGCTGCGCGCTGCAGCACGGCAACCGGGGTGCCTTCATACGCGAACAACCGCAGCCCCAGGGCCACTACCTCGCGGGTGCTCTCCGGCCCGACGGCGAGGTTCACGAAATCGGGTTGGCCGGTCCCTACGGGTCCGTACCCTTCCTGCACGATGTCCGTCAGGGACTGGTGCTGGCGCTGCTGCCCGCCGCCCACCCCGATAAGCCGGGCCGCCGGATCCCGCCCTGCAATCTTCTCCACGGCGATGTCGAGGTCCGCGAACCGGTGGACCGGGATCTCCTGCGACACGATGGGCACGTCGACTGCAGCCACCCCGATATGCTCCGTCAGCACATCAACGATGCGTTCCCTGCCGTCGTTCTGCGCCAGATGCTCCCGGGAGAGCTCGATGGCCCGGTTGAAGTTGCTAAGGAATTCCCCCAGTTTCTCGTCCATGCGGGCAGAGCCTAGCATCGGCGCAAAAAGGCGGCGCCTCCCACACGGGTGGCGCCGCCTGCACTTTTGTTGCAGAGGTGGTTAGAAGCCCTGGGTGAGCTTCGTGGGACGGGGCTGGTCAGCGCGCCATGTCCGCCAGCGCAGAGTAGGAGGACTGGGCGCCCTCACGGGTGGCTGCCAGCGCACCTGCACGGGCGGCGAATTCCGCGGCCTGGACCAGTGAATCGCCGGCGGCAAGCCGGGCGGCCGTGCCCGCGGTGAATGCGTCGCCGCACCCGGTGGTGTCTACCGCGGTCACCCGGGTGGGGGCAATGGCAACAACGCGGTCCGCGCCGGCAGCGGTGCCGTCCAGTACGACGGCGCCCTCCCCGCCGAGGGTGATGATGGTGCGGCTAACCCCCAGGCGGGCCAGGGCCGCGATGACCCGTTCCCAGTCCGACGCCGGATCGGTCAGGCCCGTCATCAACGCCGCTTCGTGGGCGTTGAGCAGCAGCACATGGGTCAGGGCCAGCAGCTCGGCCGGAACCTCCCGGTACGGCGAGAGGTTCAGCAGCACCTGCGCACCGGCGTCGTGCCCCGCCCGCGCCGCGGCGGTGACCGCTTCCAGCGGCACCTCCAGGCTCAGGCAAAGCACCGCCGCGTCGTCGAACAGATCCGCCGGAAGTTCGGCGCCGGTGACCGTGCCGTTGGCGCCGGGGGAGACGATGATGGTGTTCTCTCCGGAAGCATCCACCACGATCATGGCCGTGCCCGTCGCGGTGCCGGTGCGCCGGAGGACACGGGAGGCATCCACGCCCGCACCGGCAGCCGCCTTCAGCAGCAGGTCCCCGTGCCCGTCGGCACCCACGGCGCCGAAGAGCCGCACGTCGGCACCCAGCAGGGCAGCGGCGGCGGCCTGATTGGCGCTTTTACCGCCGGGGACAATGACCAGTTCCGAGCCGTTCAGGGTTTCCCCGGGGGAGGGGAAGCGGTCGGTGCGGACGGTCAGGTCGGCATTAAGCGAGCCGACAACTACTACTTTTCCGGCGGACATGCAGGGATTCTCCTTGGGTGGCGTGAAGGGTCAGCGGTGGTCGGTCTCGGCCGGTACGGCGTCAACCTCTGCATCGGCGGGCCGGGGGATGAGGAAGGACGTGGCCAGGGCCAGTGCCAGGATGACCAGACCGGCAATGATACCGCCGTAGTACCCGGTGAACCCGGCGCCGTCGGCCGGAGTGACCGCGGTCTTCACCGCGTAGATCACCGCGAAGCTCAGCCCCGCACCCAGGTTGAAGGCGCCGGCGTTGAGGCCGGGCAGGAACCCGGGGTTCTCCTTCGGGGAAAGGACAATGCCCAGGCCGTTGAGCATGATGTTGCTGATGCCGGCGTAGGTGATGCCGATCAGCACGGACACGCCCAGCAGTCCCAGCCGCGAATCGCTGCCGACCACCAGGAGCATCAGGGCCAGGGTGATGACGGAACCGACCAGGCCGATCCGCAGCACCTTGCCGTAGCCCCAGCTGGCGGCCAGGCGCCCTGCAAGGGGGCCAAGGAGCAGCCCGGCAATGGCATAGGGGGTCAGGGTCCACCAGGCGGACTCCTCGGCGCCCATGCCGAAACCGACGCTGCCGTCCTGTGCCAGGGCCGGGATGATGCCGTTGATCACGGCGAAAACGCCGGTCATGGTCAGCAACGTGGTCAGCAGCAGGGCCCAGGTGGACCGCTGCTTCAGCAGATAGGTCGCCACGAGCGGCTGCTCGGTCCGGTTTTCCACCTTCCAGAACGCCGCGAACGCAGCCACGCCGACGACGATCAGGACCAGGATGAGCAGCCAGTTGGCGTCCGCCAGCTTGCCCGCCTCGTTGAAGGCGGTCAGCAGGGTGCCCACCGAGATGACCAGGGGAACAACGCCCACCCAGTCCATCTTTTCCTTCTTCTCGGCAAGGGACTCGGGGGCCAGGAAGAAGAGCAGCGCAGTGGCGACGGCACCGACAATGGCCATGGCCCAGAAGACGGAGGCGAAGCCGTGGTTTTCCGCAAGGTAGCCGCCGGCAACGGCGTCGACCCCGGCGATCCCGCCGTTCACCGCAGTGATGACGCCCATCAGGGTGCCGTACAGCTTGGGGTCGCGGATTTCCACCCGCAGCATGATCAGCGTCAGCGGGACCACGGGGCCCGAAACGCCCTGGATCAGGCGGGCGATAAAGAGGACTTCGATGCTCGGCGCCAGGGCCGCAACCACGGAGCCGATGGTGAGGACCACGAGCATCCCGGTCAGGACCTTCTTGCGTCCGATGATATCGCCGAGCCGGGGCAGGAACAGGGAGAACAGTGCTGCCGCAGTGAAGAACGCGGTCTGCGTCAGGCCCACGGCTGCCGAAGTGGTGTCCAGTTCCTCCTCGATCTTCACCAGCGCCGGGGAGAGCATGGAGGCGTTGAGCTGGAACGCCACGCAGGCAGCCAGCAGCGCGGTCATCAGTGCGCCGACGTTGACCCGTCGGCGGGTGGTTTCACTCACAGTTTCACCTCGACTTTCGCTCCGGCGTCGGCCGCCGGATCACCGGTGGTTTCAGCCGGCTTGGGGATCAGGAAGGACGAAGCCAGGGCCAGGCCCAGGATGACCACGCCGGCAATGATGCCGCCGTAGTACCCTTCGGTTCCGGACCCGTCCGTCACCGTGGTGGCGGTTTTGGCGGCGTAAATCACGGCGAAGCTCAGCCCGGCGCCCAGGTTGAAGGCACCGGCGTTGAGGCCGGGAAGGAAACCGGGGTTTTCCTTCGGCGAGTGCAGAACACCCAGCCCGCTGAGCATGACATTGCCGATGCCTGCGTAGGTGATGCCCGCCAGGATGGACACGGTCAGCAGCCCCGCCCGTGAATCGCTGCCGACCACGGGGAGCATGAGTGCCAGGGTGGCAACAGTGCCGATGGTGCCGATCCGCAGCACCTTGGCGTAGCCCCAGCTGCCGGCCAACCGGCCGGCAAACGGACCGATGATCAGGCCGGCGATGGCGTAGGGGGTGATGGTCCACCAGGCTGATTCCTCGGCGCCCATGCCGAAACCAACGGCGCCGTCCTGCGCCAGGGCGGGAATAAGGCCGTTCATGACGGCGAAGATGCCGGTCATGGTCAGCACGGTGGTCAGCAGCAGGGCCCACGTGGAGCGCCGCTTCAGGAGATACGTGGCGATCAGCGGCTGCTTGGTCCGGTTTTCCACCTTCCAGAAGACCATGAACGCGACGACGGCGACGGCGATCAGGCCAAGAACCAGCGGCCAGTTCGCCTCCGCCAGCTTGCCGGCCTCGTTGAAGGCTGTCAGCAGGGTGCCCACCGAGATGACCAGGGGGACCACGCCCACCCAGTCCATCTTTTCCTTCTTTTCGGCCCGGGATTCCGGGATGACGGCAATGACGAGGGCGGCAGCAATGACGCCGACGACGGCCATGGACCAGAAGATCGACGCGAACCCGTGGTTCTGCGCCAGATAGCCGCCGGCAATGGCATCCACGCCGGCGATACCGCCGTTGACCGCGGCAATGACGCCCATCAGGGTGCCGTACTTCCTGGGGTCGCGGACTTCCACGCGCAGCATGATCATGGACAGTGCCACGGTCGGGCCGGAAACACCTTGGATCAGGCGGGCCAGGAAGAGGACCTCGACGCTGGGCGCCAGGGCAGCGATCACGGAACCGAGGGTGAGCACCACCAGCATCCCACCGAGGACCTTCTTGCGGCCGATGATGTCGCCGAGCCGGGGCAGGAACAGGGAGAACAGCGCTGCGGCGGTGAAGAACGCGGTCTGCGTCAGGGCTACGGCAGCCGAGGTGGTGTTCAGTTCCTGTTCGATGGTGAACAGGGCGGGGGAAAGCATGGAGGCGTTGAGCTGGAACGCCACGCAGGCGGCCAGCAGCGCGGACATAAGTGCGCCGACGCTTACGCGGCGGCGGGCGGTCTCACTCACAGGTCGACCTCGCCAATGCGCTGCAGGGCGTCCACAACGAGGTCCCAGAATTTCCCGTGGTCAAGGTCAACGGCCACGGAGGTATTGCAGTCCGCGGGGGCCGGCGCACGGAAGTCGGCCACCGTCATGCCCAGCGTCAGGGTGCCGGTGAGTTCCACGTCCAGCGGCACGCGCCGGGTGGTCATGACGGAAGGATCGATGACGTAGGCCACGGCGCAGGGGTCATGTACCGGCGGGAAATCGAAGCCCTGGGCGTCCTTGTATGCTTCCCCGAAGAACTCGAGCAGCTCGCCGACAAACCGGGCCGGCTTGGTGCCGACGGCGGCTATGCGCTCCGCGACTTCGTCCGTGGCCAGTGCCTGGTGCGTGAGGTCGAGGCCGACCATGGTCAGCGGCCACTTCTCGTTGAAGACGATGTGTGCGGCTTCGGGGTCGATCTTGATGTTGAACTCGGCCACGGCGGACCAATTGCCCACGTGGTAGCCGCCGCCCATGAGGACCACTTCCTTGACCCGCTCGGCGATGCGCGGTTCCTTGCGCACGGCCATGGCGATGTTGGTCAAGCCGGCGGTGGGAACAAGGGTGACGGTGTTCGGCTCGTGCGCCATGACCGTGTCGATAATCAGGTCCACGGCGTGGCGGGGATCCAGCTCCAGCGTCGGTTCGGGAAGCTCGGGGCCGTCCATGCCGGAATCGCCGTGGATGTCCGGGGCGTTCTCGATGGTGCGGACCAGGGGCCGGTCACAGCCGGCGGCGAAGGGAATGCCTGTGATATTTGCGACACGGGCAATTGCCAGTGCGTTGCGTGTCACCTTCTCCAGGGTCTGGTTTCCGACCACAGTGGTCACCGCCAGAAGGTCGATCTCCGGGCTGCCGTGTGCCAGCAGCAGGGCGACCGCATCATCATGCCCGGGATCGCAATCCAGGATGATTTTGTGGGGCATTACGTCTCCGCTTCGTTGAGGTTCTAGCTCCGGGACCGCAGTTCCGGCATTGCGGCACCCGGTTCCGGTACTCCTGCAGCGGTCCGCAGCGGTGTGGACATGGGGGAGCGCCTGCCTGGCACCGGAATTAACGATATCGACGTATTGCGGACCGCTCCGCCGGGGCTCCTGCCGGGCACCGGGCGGAACGCCGTCCCGATTTGCCATCTGCCTGCCCGGAAATTATCCTGTCGGCCCCTCTTTTGCCGTCGGGCACGGCCCCGGGACGCTGCCTTCCTTCCAGCATGACCGAACAGGCCCGGGCACGACCAGACGGCACCAAGAATCGGGGTGCCGGTGCGGCTTATTGGCGGAGGTCGCTGCTTCCGGTCGGAGGGATGGCGGCAGCCCCGACCCGGAGGGGGCAGGGCTGCCGCAGGCACTTCCGGTTGCCTACCAGCGGACCTTTCGCTCCCGCGGGCCCTGCTTAGTGTTCGGGTGCGTGGGCTTGTGGTCCTTTCCCAGGCTCTGCCAGCCGGGCAGGGCACTCTCGGGAGCGGACTGCCGGGCTCCCGCCTTGCCGAGCCGGGCCTGGGCTGCCGGAGCAACGCGGATTGCGGCCGGGGGAAGATCGGGCTGCAGGGGCAGGGGTTTTTTCTCTTTCGGTGCACGCATGGTGTCTCCTATGGCTTGGAGCCGGTGAGAACGTGCTCGGGTGCGTCCGGGCATGCATCGGCACGCCGGTTCTACGGGCAGGGGCTGCGGCAGACGGACGACTCGGAGGCAGTGCCTCAACAAGCTCTACTGGGTGCTGGTCTGCGGTGGTTCGGAGCGCCAGTGCGCTACTCGAATATCAGTTGTCCCATGCCGATGACCATAACAGCGCGCCCTGCCGCGGGGTAGCCCCCTGGGCTAAAACGCCGTGCACGACGGCGGCGGCACCGTGGAAGGGGGCCGCCGTCGTGGAGGGAAGTGACGTGCCGGTCAGAACGTCAGCACTATCCGGCCGCGCACACCGCCGGCCTCGAGCCGCCGGTGTGCCTCGGCAGCCCGCTCGGCAGGGAGGACATCGGCAATCCGCGGGCTGAGCAGGTCCGCTTCGGCCAAGGCCCGCAGCCGGTCCAGTTTTGCGCCGGAGGAGTATTCCTCGCCCACCTGGATCGGGTGGACCTCGATGCCGCGGCCGGGAGTCCCGTTCCATCCGCGGTAGGTGGCAAACCCGCCGCCGTCGCGCACCGCACCGGCAGCCAGTTCATTCATTACCGCTGCGTCCGCCACCGCGTCGACGCCGTCCGGGAACAGCTCGCGGATCCGGCCGGCAACGTCATCGCCGCGTCCCACCACGTGGTCCGCCCCCAGTGCCGCCACCAGGGTTGCGTCCTGCTCGGAAGCGTCGGCAACCACGGTCAGGCCGGCCTCTTTGGCCAGCTGGATCAGATAGTTGCCTAGTGTGCCGGCCGCGCCGGTAACCGCCAGCACGGAGCCTGGGGGTAGATCCAGCTTCTCCAGGGTCTGCACCGCGGTGAGGCCGTTCATCGGCAGGGTGGCGGCGGCCTCCAGGCCGATGCCGGCCGGGATGCGGGCGATGGAGTCCGACGGCGCCACCAGATACTCCGTGTAGGCACCCCGCCGCGGGGCCCGCGGCAGTGCCAGGGCCATCACTTCGTCGCCCACCTGCCAACTCGCGCCGTCGCCGACCTCGTCCACCACTCCGGCGGCGTCCATGCCCGGAATATAGGGCGGCTCCAGCCCGCCCATATCCTGCGCGCCGGAGCGCAGCACGGTGTCGGTGGGGCTGACGGCGGCCGCCCGCACCCTGATGCGGACTTCACCGGGGCCGGCGTGGGGCTCGGGGACGTCGAGGGTTTCCAGGACTTCGGGGCCGCCGAAGGTGCGGATGCCGACAATCTTCATCGCTGAAACTCCCCTTACTTCTGCAGCGGGGCGGCGGGGCCCGGAATGATGCGCCGTTCGGCCAGGCGGTCGAAGAGTTCCAGGAACCGGTCTTCCGAGTCCAGGCAGTCGGCAAAGCCTGCCTGCCGGGCCTTGATGGTGGAGGAGACGTTGTCGAACTCGGAGCGGAAAATGAAATCGGCGAATTCCCAGCGGACCAAGTCCTCGTAGGGGATCTGCTCGAGGCCATACCTCTCGCTCATCTGCTCCCAGAGGGCACGGTACTGCGGCATCGCGTCCGTGAGCGGCACCGGCTGCGGCTCCGCGTACTCCATGCCGAAATACCTGGCGAAGGCCGGCCACAGCTGCCGCCAGCGGAATTGGTCCCCGTTGGTGATGTTGAAGATTTCCCCCGCTGCAGTGGGCTCCGAGCCCGCCCAGACGGCGGCGCGGGCCAGCAGTTCGGCGTCGGTGACCTGGTAGAGGGCGTCGTAGGCGGCCACCGTGCCGGGGAAGCGCAGCGGCTGGCCCAGCTCCTTGCTGATGCTTGCGTAGACAGCGATGGCCATCAGCAGGTTCATCGGGTTGCCCGTGGCGTAGCCGATCACGCCCTCGGGGCGCAGCACGCTCAGCGTGAAGCCGCGCTCGGCTGCGACCTCGCGGAGCAGGTCCTCCTGGTCGTAATAGAAATTGGGCTGGATCAGGCGCGGATCCCGTTCCTTGGCCGGAGCGTTGAAGTAGCCCAAATGCGCACCGTAGGCCTTGCCGCCCTGGTAGAGGGTCACATGGCGCAGCGGTGCCCCAGCGGCGTGCAGACCGTCCAAGGTGTGGCGCAGCAGCGCCGTGTTGACCTCGGACAGTTCCGCCGACGTCGGGCGCTCAATGTAGGCGCCGAACACCAGATGCGTGGTGTCGGACGCCGCGGCCAGGCCCTCACGGGCCTTATCTGCATCGAGCAGGTCCACCGACAGGTGCTCCCAGCCGGCACCCGGGACCGGCCGGCGGCTGGCGCCCCGGACCTTCCAGCCGCGGCGGGCGTACTCGTCCGCGGCGTGGCGGCCGATGACGCCTCCGGCGCCGGCCACGAGCACGACGCCGGTGTCCCGGGTGTGGTGCTGCGCTGCGGTTCGGGCCTGGTCCTGTTCAACGATGCCGGGCGTCGGATTGCTGCCGGCGTGTGATTCGGCGGCTGGTTCCGGGGTGGTTTCCATGGGATCTCCTGTTGATTCCGTAATACCTGGTCAACGGCCAGTACCTCGACGATATCGATCATCAGGGTACTTACGAAAATCCGGGGGGGCTGCGGCCGGACCCGCATGCGGGCATTCGTCCGGCTGGTTCGAACGTAGGCTGGAAAGGTGAACACGCTTAAGCTTCCGGACCGCACCTGGGCCGAGACCGCCATCCGCCGCATCGAGGCCGAGGGGGCGCGTTCGGCAGACACGCACCTGTTTCAGGTTCCGGCTCCCGCAGGCTGGTCCGTGCAGATCTACCTCAAGGACGAGTCAACGCACCGGACGGGCAGCCTCAAGCACCGCTTGGCGCGTTCCCTGTTCCTCTTCGGCCTGGTCAACGGCTGGATTACGGAGGGCACCACGATCGTGGAGGCCTCCAGCGGTTCCACCGCCGTCTCCGAAGCCTATTTCGCCCAGCTGCTGGGCCTGCCGTTTGTGGCGGTGATGCCGCAGACCACCAGTGCGGAGAAGATCCGCCTGATCGAGCACTACGGCGGGCGCTGCCACTTTGTCCAGGATCCGTCCGAGGTCTATGCGGCCGCGGAGTCCGTGGCGGCGAGCACCGGTGGCCATTACATGGACCAGTTCACCTATGCCGAACGCGCCACCGACTGGCGGGGGAACAACAATATTGCCGAGTCGATTTTTTCCCAGATGGCCCGGGAAGACCATCCGCTGCCGGACTGGATAGTGGTGGGCGCGGGCACCGGCGGCACCAGCGCGACCATCGGCCGCTACATCCGGTATCACCGGCATCCCACCCGGCTGGCGGTGGTGGACCCTGAAAACTCCGCGTTCTTCCCCGCCTGGCAGAGTCCGGGGAAGCCCGCTGCGGGCAAACCTTCCCGGATCGAAGGCATCGGCCGGCCGCGGCTGGAACCGAGCTTTGTTCCGGCCGTGATCGACCATATGCTCCAGGTTCCCGATGCTGCGTCCGTGGCCGCCGCACGGCACCTGCGCCGGCTGACCGGCCTGCATGCCGGTCCTTCCACCGGCACCAACCTCTGGGGCGTCTGGCAGTTGGCGGCGACCATGGAGGCCGAAGGCCGTGCGGGAAGCATTGTGTCCCTGGTGTGCGACTCGGGGGACCGGTACACCGCTTCCTACGGTGATGATGCCTGGCTGGCGGCGCACGGCCTGGATCCGGCACCGGCGGCGGCCGTACTGGAGCAGCTGTTCCGGACCGGGCGGTGGCCTGCCGGCTGAGCGGTTACGCGCACCGGGGCCCCGTCATGTATCCACCGGCAGACGCGGCCACATCGTTACCCGGAATTGTTGACACTTATGTCCACCAAAAATACCGTGTGTGTGACCTAGCTAACATTTCCACGGAAACCGGGGTTGCTGCCGTAATGAGTACTGAAGTGCTGGACCCCGGCCGGGCCGCGCAGCCACGCGCAGCCCGGCCGGGCGCGCGCCGCCCCGTACCGAAGCCGGTGCTGGGCCTGGCAGGGGTTCTGGGTTTCCTGCTGATCTGGGAACTGGTGCCACGGACCGGCCTGGTCCAACCCCGTTTCCTGCCCCCTGCCTCGGAAGTCATCATGGCCCTGATCCGGGATTTCGGCCTGGCAGCCTTCTGGGCGGCCGTGGGGCACACACTGATGGCCTGGGCCATCGGCCTGGTCGCCGCCGTCGTCGCCGCCGGCGTCCTGGGCCTGGTGATCGGCATGAGTCCGTTCCTTCGCCGCTTCACCAACTCCACCATCGAGTTCCTGCGCCCGGTTCCCTCGGTCGCGCTGATTCCGCTGGCCGTGCTGCTGTTCGGCGTCAAAATCGAATCTTCCCTGATGCTGATTATCTACGCCTGTTTCTGGCAGGTGCTGATCCAGGTGCTCTACGGGGTGGCCGACGTCGACAATGTGGCAACCCAGACGGCACAGTCCTATGGCTTCTCCCGGCTGCAGCGGATCCGGCACGTGGTGTTTCCCACCGTGCTGCCGTACCTGATGACAGGTATCCGCCTGGCGGCCTCGGTGGCGCTGATCCTGGCCATCACCGCCGAGCTGATCATCGGCTCACCCGGACTCGGGCGCGAGATCGCGGACGCCCAGTCCGGCGGGGCCGTCTCCGGAATGTACGCGCTGGTGCTGGCCACCGGGCTGCTGGGAGTGGTCATCAATATCGGAATGCGGCGGGTCGAGCGGCGCCTGCTCTCCTGGCATCCGTCCGTCCGTGGGGAGGTGGTGTTGTGAAGACACTCAAGAGCCTCGCCTACGTCGTGGCGCTGCCCCTGCTGCTGGTGCTCCTGTGGTGGGCCTCCACCCGCGGTGAACCGAATTTCTTCGTACCCACGCCCTCCGCCTTGGTCGATGTCTTCGGCCCCACCTGGTTTGAAGGACGGATCACCGCCGACGTCCTGCCGTCGGTGGGCCGCTTGCTCGCCGGGTTGGCGATCGCGATCACCCTGGGCATCGCCGTCGGATTGCTGGTGGGCCTGAACCGGACGCTGCGGGCCGTGACCGAGCCCGTGTTCGAGTTCTTCCGTGCCCTGCCGCCGCCGGTGCTCGTTCCGGTGCTGATCCTGCTGGTGGGCCTTAATAACGGCATGAAGGTGGCGGTCATCGTGGTCGGCTGCATCTGGCCGGTGCTCCTGAACACCATTGAAGGAGTGCGCTCGATTGACCCGGTGCAGAACGAAACGACTCGGTCCTACGGCATTTCCGGCGGAAACCGGATCCGCTACCAGGTGCTGCCCTCCGCCGCACCGTCGATCATGGCCGGCATCCGGCAGTCGCTGTCGATCGGCCTGATCCTGATGGTCATTTCGGAAATGTTCGGTTCCTCCTCGGGGCTGGGCTTCACCATCCTGCAGTTCCAGCGGTCCTTCGCCATCCCGGAAATGTGGTCCGGCATCCTGGTGCTGGGCCTGATCGGCCTGGCACTGTCCCTGATCTTCCAATGGTGCGAACGGCGCGTGCTGCGCTGGTACCACGGCCTAAAAGAGGTAGAGAATGCAGCCTGACGCCATCTCCGCGAAAACACCTCAGGCGCCGGAGGGCACCGCACCGTCCGGGCGCACGCTGCCCGAGGGGGAGGCGCTGCTTTCGGTCCGCGGCCTGAAAAAGGTCTACTCCACCGACGGCGGCCCCGTCGAAGCCGTCCGCAACCTCACCTTTGACCTGGGACACGGCGAGCTGGCCTGCCTGGTCGGCCCTTCCGGCTCCGGCAAAACGACGCTGCTCAAATGCATCGCGGGGCTGCTGAGTGCCACCGAGGGCGAAGTGCTGCTCGACGGCAGAAAGGTGACGGCGCCGCCGAAAAAAATGGCAGTGGTGTTCCAGGAGTACGGCCGCTCCCTGTTCCCCTGGCTGCGCGTCGAGGACAACGTCGAGCTGCCCCTGAAGAACGCCGGCGTGCCCAAGCCCGAGCGCCGGCAGCGGGTGGCCGAAGCCCTGGAGTCGGTGGGCCTGGCGAACGTGCCCAAGTCCTACCCCTGGCAGCTTTCCGGAGGTATGCAGCAGCGGGTGGCCATCGCCCGGGCGGTGGCGTACCAGCCCGAGGTGCTGTTGATGGATGAACCGTTTGCCGCCGTCGACGCGCAGACCCGGGCCGATCTGGAAGATCTGACCCGGAGGCTGTGGAAGGACCTGGGCATGACCATCCTGTTTGTCACGCACGACATCGACGAGTCCGTGTATCTGGGCGAACGCGTCATCATTCTCTCTTCCTCGCCCACGGTGGTGCAGGAGGATATCCGGATCGATCTGCCGGATGATCGCGACCAGCTGGAAACCCGGGGCATGCCGCGCTTCACCGAGCTTCGCCACCACGTGTATGAGCAGATCCAGCTCGCCAAGAAGGGCCACCGCCCGGACGCGGCGCGCTGACTTCGGAAGGGCAAACGACGGCGGCCCCTCCCGCGAAGGAGGGGCCGCCGTCGTCGTCCGCGGGGTATCAGCCCTGCTGGCCGGCGGGGGACCCGACCGGGGGAGTGCCGTGGGTGTGGAAGGTGTCGATGGTCTTCATGCCCCAGGCCTGGCCCTTGGCGCGCTCGGCCTCGGTCCACTCGATGGTCTTCCAGTCAGGGGCCAGGATGAGGCGGGCACCGGCGTTGCAGAACTCGATCCGGTTCCCGCCCGGCTCGTACACGTACAGGAAGAAGGTCTGCTGGATGGCATGCTTGTGCGGCCCGGTTTCAATGTGGATGCCGTTCTCCAGGAAGATGTCCGCAGCCTTGAGGATATCCTCGCGGGTATCGGTGGCAAAGGCGACGTGGTGCAGGCGGCCGCTGCTGCCGGTCCAGTCGCCGCTGTACACCAGGTCATAGGACTTGCTGGAGAAGGTGAACCATTGCCCGGACAGCGTGCCGTTGTCCAGCCGGATCTGCTCGGTGGGTTTGCCGCCGAGGACGTCTTCCACGAAGCGGCCGTTCTCCTCGACGTCGGCACCCAGGAAGTTCACGTGGTCCAGCCTGCGCGCGTTCACGCCGCGGCCCGGGAAGCGGTCCGCCTGGTTCTTCAGCGCCGGCCGGGAGTCCTCCGTGGGTACGTGCCATTCACTGTCGAAGTAGATGTCCATCGGATGTCCGTCGGGATCCGTGAAGGCGTACGTCTTGCCCATGCCCGGGCCGCCGTCGTGCCAGCCGATTCCGCGCCCTGCCGCCTCGATGGCGGCGACGCGGCGCTGCAGCGCTTCCTCGCTGGAGGCTCGCAGGCCCAGGCGTCCGGCGCCGGAGGTTTCGTGGGCCGTGAGTTTGATGGTGTGGTGTTCGTAGTCGTCCCACGCATGCAGGTACGCGGAGTTGCCCTCACGCGCCACTTCGCGCATGGCCAGCAGCTCGGTGAAGAACCAGAGGCTCTTGTCGAAATCCGGGGTGTAGAGTTCCACGAAGCCCACATGGGCCACGTCGCGAAAAGCACTAGGCATCGCGGTTTCCTTTGCAGTCTGCCCCAGCCGCGTCATTGCGGATCCGGGTGGGTGTGCCGCCTGTTGCAGTGCTGAGAGTCAACCAGCGGACCCGGCAGGTGTCAACAATTTCGCAGACAATACGCTTCAGGGGGTGTCGTCCCCGGCAAGGGATGAGAGCCAGTGGAGCGTCCCCTCGGTCATCCATGCCGGAGTGTCCAGGCCGCGGAGGTAGCCCAGCGCATCCTGCACCTCGTGGGTGCGGCGTACGGCGTGCGTGCGCGAGCCCTCCAGCAGGCGCTGCACCAGGTCCGGACCCTGCGGGCCCAGCTCGCGGCCGATCTCCGCCAGGAGCCATTCCTCGGATCCAGCAGCCCTCCCGGCCGCCTGGCACTCCAGCACCAGTCCGGCCAGCCCCTTCATGAAGACGCTGCGCAGCAGTTTCCGCCCTGCGGCGGCCCCGGGGGCGCCGGGCACGGTCTCCACGGGAGCACCGAAGCCTGCCATCAGTTCTGCCACGGTCCCGGCCGCGGTACCGCTTACGGCAAGCGGGGTGCGGCTGCCGGCGCGCGGAACAGGTGCCATGACGGCAACGTCCACCATGGGCACGGAGTAGCTATCGGCAAGCGCGGCGATGTCCGTCTTTTCCTCCGGGCCGGAGGTGTTGAAATCGGCATAGACGGCACCGGCCGGAAGGAGCGGCAGCACTTCGCCGGCGATGCTGCGGGCCGCCTTGGCACCCACCAGGCTGATGACCAGTTCGGTCCCGTCGACGGCGTCGGCCAGTGATTCATACTGGTGGATCCCGCTGCTGCGTGCATCCGTGAAGGGATCGTAGCCGCGAACCTGCGCACCTGCCTCCGCAAGCCCCAAGGCGTACAGCCGTCCGGCCTCGCCGAGTCCCAGAATAGTTATTGCCGTCATGATCGTCTCCCTCTCATCTGCCGATTATTCACAGTATTGTCAACAATTCCAAGCGGGCCCCGGCAAGCTCCCGGTGCAGTGATAACTTGGCGGGACACTACAAATGACGGGCCAACGCACGCCGTTGCGCCAAGGAGCTCGAAAATGACAGCAGATGCAGCAGTGACCACGAGTAACGCTGCGCAGGTTGCCGACGCGATCCGTGCGGCAATCCTTGACGGGGAACTGGTTCCGTCCCAGCGGTTGGTGGAGGCGGACCTGTGCGCCCAGTTCTCGGCCAGCCGCAGCGCCGTGCGATCCGCCCTGGCGGAGCTCGCGGTGGAAGGAATCGTGGAGCGGGTGCAGAATCGCGGGGCCCGCGTACGGTCGGTGTCCGTGGAGGAAGCGATCGAGATCATCGAGGTCCGCGGCGCCCTGGAGGCATTGTGTGCCCGTAAGGCGGCCGAACGGATTGACGCCGCGCAGGTCGCGGAACTCCGGCAGATGGCCGACGATATGGAATCCGCCGTGAAAGCCGGAGAACTGATGCGGTATTCCGAGATCAACTCCAAGCTCCACCGGCGGATCGTGGAGATCAGCGGCCAGGGAACCGCCGGGGCCACCATCGAAAGGCTGCGGGCCCAGAATGTGCGGCACCAGTTCCGGCTGGCGGTCCAGCCCGGACGTGCCAACGTTTCGCTGCCGGAACACGTGGAAATCGTTGAGGCCATCTGCACCGGGCACGGCGAGCAGGCCGCCCGCATGATGGAAACCCACATGGCGAGCATCGCGGATGCCATCCGCCGCACCGGCTCCGTGCCCCCGGCCTAAGCCGGCTGCGCCCCCGCGCCAAGCCGGCTGCGCCCCCGGCGCAGGACTCCTTCCCCTCATCATCCTCCGATCGAAGTTGTCACCGTTATTGTCAACAATCTGGTTGACGAGGTACATTCGTGTGGTGCAGCCCACAGGAGGGGAAACCATGGAATCCGTTGCTCTATCCGCGTCCGGCCGTGCCGGAGTGCGCGGCAGCCAGACCGGCATCCCGTGCTGGTTCATGCGGGGAGGGACCTCCCGCGGTCCGTTCTTCCGCCGCAGCGACCTGCCCTCCGATACCGGCGACCGTGACCGGGTGCTGCTGGCGGCCCTGGGGTCCCCGCACGCCCTGCAGGTGGACGGACTCGGCGGCGGCAACCCGCTCACCAGCAAGGTGGGGATTGTGGCCGTCAGCGACCGGGACGGCGTTGACCTGGAATTCCAGTTCGCGCAGCTTCAGCCCACCGGCGACACCGTGGACACCACGGCCAACTGCGGAAACATGCTTGCCGCCGTCCTCCCTTTCGCAGTGGAATCCGGACTGCTGCTTCCCGACGGAGACACCACCACCGCCCGGGTGCTGACCCTGAATACCGGCATGGTGGCGGAAATCAGCATTCCCACGCCGGACACGGGCGACGGCCGGTACGTGGAATACGCCGGAGCGGCAAGCATCGACGGCGTGCCCGGCACGGCCGCGGCAGTCACCATCAATTTCCTGGATACCGCAGGTTCCGTGTGCGCCTCGCTGCTGCCCACGGGACTGCCGGCCGACACCGTGGACCTCGAGGGCATCGGCCCCGTTCGCGTCACCTGCATCGACAACGGCCAGCCGCTGGTGATAATCGACGCCGCGGACCTGGGCCGCACCGGCTACGAATCCGCCGCCGACCTGAACGGCGACACCGAGCTCAAGCAGCACCTGGAAGCGCTGCGGCTGCAGTGCGGGCACCTGATGGGCCTGGGCGACGTAACGGCGAAGAACTACCCCAAAATGACTCTGGTCTCCGCACCCGTCCACGGAGGCACCATCAATACGCGCAGCTTCATCCCGCATGTGTGCCACGAATCCATCGGCGTGCTCGCCGCGGTCACCGCCGCCACGGCCTGCGTCATTGACGGCACGGTGGCCCGGGAGGTGTGCACCGTCGGCACCGGCAACGGGGACGGCATCACGGTGTCGGTGGAGCACCCGTCCGGAGAATTCACCGTGGAACTCGGCCTTGATCCGGAGGATCCGCGGCACGTCACCAAGTCAGCCCTGCTGCGTACCGCCCGGCTCATCATGGCCGGCGAGGTTTTTGTTCCGCGCCGCCTCTGGGCCCCGGAAGCGGCTGCTGCTGAGGAGGAAGTCCGATGATTATCGATTGCCACGGCCACTACACCACCGCCCCGCCGGCACTGGGCGCCTGGCGCGACCGCCAGATAGCAGCCCTCACCGATTCCGGCACGGACGTTCCGGACCCGGCCGAGCTGACCATCAGCGATGACGAGCTGCGTGAAAGCATCTCCTCCAACCAGCTGCGCCTGATGGACGAGCGCGGCATCGACCTTACCGTCTTTTCACCCCGGGCGTCCTTTATGGCTCACCACGTGGGCGACTTTTCGACCTCCTCCACCTGGGCAGCGATCTGCAACGACCTCTGTTACCGGGTCAGCCGGCTCTTCCCGGACAGGTTTGCCCCCGCCGCCATGCTGCCGCAGTCACCCGGCGTGGGCCCGGCCACGTGCATCCCCGAACTGGAACGCTGCGTCGCGGAATACGGGGCCGTCGCCGTGAACCTGAACCCGGATCCCTCCGGAGGCTACTGGACGTCCCCGCCGCTGACCGACCGGTCCTGGTACCCGCTCTACGAAAAGATGGTCGAGTACGGGCTGCCGGCCATGATCCACGTCAGCACGAGCGTGAATCCGGCCTTCCACACCACCGGCTCGCACTACCTCAACGCCGACACCACCGCGGTCATGCAGCTGATCTCCGGGAACCTGTTCCAGGACTTCCCGGAGCTGAAGTTCGTCATCCCCCACGGAGGCGGCGCGGCACCGTACCACTGGGGACGCTTCCGCGGCCTGGCCATGGCGCTGAAGAAGCCGCCGCTGGAGGAACACCTGCTGAACAACATTTTCTTCGACACCTGCGTCTACCACCAGCCCGGCATTGACCTGCTGCTGGAGGTGATGCCTACCCGAAACATCCTCTTTGCCTCCGAAATGATCGGAGCCGTGCGGGACGTCGATCCGGGTACCGGCTTTAACTTCGACGACACCGGACGCTACCTGGCGGCCGCCGGACTGACCGTTGAGGAACTGGCCGATATCCACGAGAACAATGTCCGTGCCGTCTATCCGCGGCTCGATGCCCTGCTGAACAGCCAGGGCCGGGAATCCCGAAGGAGCAGTACCCATGCATGAACTCGGAGTGGTCCACCGCAGTATCACCCGCGCACCGCAGGCCGACGTCGAAGCACTGGCCCCGTACGGCACCAGCACCGTGCACGAGGCAATGGGCAGGCTGGGGCTGATGCGCCCCTACATGCGCCCGGTGTACCCCGGCGCGAAGCTGTGCGGTCCGGCCGTCACGGTGCTGCTGCAGCCGGGTGACAACTGGATGCTGCACGTTGCGGTGGAGCAGCTGCAGCCCGGGGACGTGCTGGTGGCGGCCTGCACCACCGAGAGTGAGGACGGCTTCTTCGGCGAACTGCTGGCCACATCGGTGCGGGCACGCGGCGGCGTGGGCCTGGTGATCGACGGTGGCTGCCGGGATGCGGCGGCGCTGGAGGAGATGGACTTCCCGGTGTTTTCGCGGGCCATCAACTCCAAGGGGACGGTGAAGGCAACCCTGGGGTCCGTCAATGTTCCGGTCGTGTGCGCCAACGCCCTGGTGAACCCCGGCGACGTCGTGGTTGCGGACGTGGACGGCGTCGTCGTCGTCCCTGCCGCCCGTGCCGCGGAAGTGGCTGAGGCCTCCCGCAAACGCGAAGACAACGAAGCCGCCAAGCGCGAACGCCTCGCTGCCGGGGAACTCGGCCTCGACATGTACTCGATGCGGGGGCCGCTGGAAGCGGCAGGACTGCGCTACATCGACTAGCCGACGGAGGATGGTGCGGAGGGGAAGTCGATCCGCATCACCACCCGCCGCGGCGTCGGATGGCTGACCTGTTCGAATCCCGCTGCGGCGAAAACGCTCCGGCTGCCCACGAACATTTCGTTCACCGTCACGGTCCCACCAGGTTCGGGAATCACCGGGTAGCCCTCCACGGCTGTGGCACCGCGCGCGCGGGCGAAAACCACCGCGGCCGAGGCCAGCGCATAGCTCACCCCGCGGCGGCGGTAGCCCGTGCGGGTGACGAAACAGCTCACCGCCCAGACACCGGCGTCGGCCCGGTTCTCCTCACGTCCCGTCCACGGCACCCGGGAGCGCAGGAGCCGCGGGTATCCGGTGCGGGGCTCGACGGCGCACCATCCCACGGGTTCCTCCTGCAGGTAGGCCATCAGGCCCGTGGTGGGGGAATCCGGATCCCCGCAGCCCGTTTGCTCCTCCAGTCGGCGGGCGCGTTCCTCCACGGGCATGCTCCGCCACTGGTCCGCGCTGGTCTTGAACCACTGGCACTGGCAGCGG
Organism: Arthrobacter sp. Ms25; assembly: GCF_059090365.1. Classification (NCBI taxonomy): domain Bacteria; kingdom Bacillati; phylum Actinomycetota; class Actinomycetes; order Micrococcales; family Micrococcaceae; genus Arthrobacter; species Arthrobacter sp. Ms25. The sequence goes on from NZ_JBNHFP010000002.1 coordinate 37,068, forward strand.
TGCGGCTCCCCGCGAGCCCCGAAGACCGCGTCAAGGTCTGCCCGTGCGGCCTGATTGGCAGGAACAACGGTGAACTGATCCGTGATTGCAGGTGATTCCGGCATGGTGCCCTCCAAGTCTTGGGCACGACACTGCCAGCGCGGGAAGCCGGTAGTCAACGCGTGCTACGCCAGCGGCGGAAGGGCCCGTTTGAATCCCACGTGCGAAGCCTCAAATCCCAGCCGCCGATAAAAACGGTGTGCTGATTCCCGCCGCGCATTGGAGGTGAGCTGGACCAATGTGGCACCGTTCCGCCGGCCTTCGGCCATCGCCCAGTCCATCATCGCTGCGCCGAGCCCCTTGGAGCGGAGATCAGGCCGCACATGGACGGCTTCGACCTGCAGCCGGGTGGCGCCGCCCGCAGCCAGGCAGGGGATCAGGGTCAGCTGCAGGGTGCCGGCGAACCGGCCGGCGGGATCCTCCACTACGGCCAGGAAATGGGCGGGATCGGCGGCAATGGCCTCGTACGCGAGCAGATACGGCTCCAGCGAACGGAGGTCACCCGCGCCGCCGGCAGCAGCCGGCGCGTCGGAGCGCAGCAGCTGCACGATGGGCTCGACGTCGTCGCGCTCCGCCCTGCGCAGGCAGAAGGAACCGTCGAGCAGGGCGGCCGGACGAATTTCCATGCCCGCAGTCTTCCACACGGGCCCAAACCGGCTCCATCCATTGACCGGGCGGGTTGGGCGCGGGCAGGGTTAATGGATCGGAGGGAACATCCCGGTGTCCTGGCTGATGGTTTTGCACAGATGTTCCGCCGGGGCACTCTTTCCTGACCCAGCGACAGACTGTAGAGAGGCTGCTGTGGGTGGAAATCTCAGGCGGGTCCAAAGAATAGTCCAGGTGCAGTTCGGGGGTGCCGAACCCGCAGACAGCTATGCCGCGACCTGCGCCCGGCTCGATGCGGCGATCACCGCCACGGCGGCACGCCAGGATGTGCTGCGGAACCAGGCCCGCGCAGCCTGGGAAGTGATGCGGCACTACGCCGCGGTTTCGCGGTCCTACGCTACCCGGCTCACAGCGCTGGAAGCCGTCATCGCCGAAGAACGGCTGACCACGGGCCAAACAGTCTCCCTCGCCGCCACCGCGCGCCGCATGCATGACCTTGCGGAACGTATCGAAGCCACGGCGCGCCACCATTTTGAGGTTGTCCGTGCGAAGGAATCCCGTGTGGAGGAATTGATGCAAAAACTGACAAGTTCGAAGTCCCAGCTGAAGCTGGCGCATACGGCGGAGAGCCACCGGAACCGGCTGCGTTCCCTCGAAGGGGCGCTCGAACAGGACACGCTGATCCATAGCCGCGCCGACCACGAACTCCACGAGGCTGCCCGGCTGGCCCGTGAAGCCGAAGCGCTGGCCGGGTTGAAGGGAGGCTGGTCCTGATGGCCGCGCAGATTTCACCGGTGCTGGTGACAGTTCCTCTCCATCCACGGCATCCCCACTCCGTTCGGACCATCGTGGGCCTGAGCGTAGCCGCAATGTTGTTCCTGGTGATGGGCGGCGGTGACCTGCTCGCGTTGCTTATCGGGGTGGGTTTCATGGCTCAGCCGGTCCAGGCGGCCACGGACAAACTGGTCCGGTGGCCCAGGCAGGACCGTGCGGACGCGGAAGCCCTGACCCGGGTGGTGCGCGAGTATTTCTACAACGCTCCTGCCGTGGACGCAAAAGGAGTGCGAGAGCTGGCCGCGAAGCGGCAGTTGCAGGTCAACGACGACGGCGGCGGGCAGCTGCGCCTTGCCCTCACGGGGCGGCGGAAGCCCACCGCGGCGGGCAGCAGGCCCGAAGCCCGGATGTCCTATAAATGCGGCGACGTGGGGCTGATGGACTTTGACCGGCTGCTGCAGAATGCCGAGACCGATCCGCAGGTCCGGCGCGCCACCGACCGGATGCGTCGGCCGGACACCGGGGCGGCTGCCTGAACAGCCTCGGCCTGGGTAGTGCGTGCCGTCACGGAGGGCGGACCCGCGGCGAGGTTTGTGCCGGGTGGCTGAGATCATGGAAGTATGCAGACACTCAGCCTTACGGAAGCCACCGCCCTCGCCGAACAGGCAGCAGCCGTGGCGGAGGCCCATATTCCTTACGGCTCAGGGCTGGGGGCACCCACCTCCTTTACGCTGGCCTGGCTCATGGCCTCAGCCGGGATGAAGGATGTGCGGGTGGCCAGCGGCAGCTCGGGCATGGGGGACCACTTCTGGGTGGAGACGGATCAGTGGCGGATAGACCCGACCCTGCGCCAGTTCGCCCGGCTGAATGACCGTCCGCTGGTGGAACCGGTCAGCGGCCCGGGCAACTTTGCCCCCGCGAAATTCCATGCCGTGCCCCGCTCCAGGGAGGAAGCGGTGCGGGAGGTCTCCTACGGCTTCCGGAACGCGGCTGAGACCGAGGACTTCGTCAACGAAATGGGTGCGGCCATAAAGCTGTAGTTAACTGGATCCATGCAGCCGTTCGACAAAGTCCAGCCCATCGTCCTGCTCGTGGATAAAACAGATCCCGCTGCGCACCGGGATGCCGTGGCCGCAGCCGCCGTCGCCAGCGTGCTGGCCTACACGGCCACCGAGGAGAGCGACGCGTGGGAGAACTGGCTGTACGGCCGGTTCACGAAGACCGTCCGCCGGGCGAATCCCAGCACGTTCGGACGACTGGCCGCCGAAGCGCCGTCCGGGCCGGTGACGGTGGGCCGCGCACAGGCGCTGGCCTTCGAACCGGTCACCTACGAGCAGATGCCCAAGAACCTGACCAAACTGCAGGTCTCCGGCACCCAGCTGCCGGACGAGGAGCCGGCCCCCACGCCGGGCAACGCCCCGCAGATCGTCCTGAACGCAGACCTGGACATGTCCACCGGCAAAGCCTCCGCCCAGGCCGCCCACGCGCTGCTGTCCTGGTATCTGCAGCTGGACCCGGCCGAACGGCAGGCCTGGCGGAATGCCGGGGGACCGGCAGGCGTACGGTTCACGGCGGGCGGGCTGTTCGCGGAGCTGGCGGCCCGCCCCGGTGCCGGTCCGTTGATAGTCGACGCCGGGATGACGGAAATCGCGCCGGACACCGCGACGGCTTTCGTCATGGCAGCGAGCTTCAGCCCGGCGGCTGTTTCCCCCGCCTGACACACGGGCTCTCCGGGCCCGGTCCATGATAGAAAGCTCGAATGAGCGAGACCAGGGGAGCACGGGCCAAAACCACAGGGCGGGGACACGCCCTTCCCCTCTGGCTGGTCGGCACCGCTGTCGTCCTGGTCGCGGTGAACCTGCGACCCGGCGCCTCATCCGTGGGACCGGTCCTGGCCGAGCTGCAGGCCGGTCTGGGCCTGGACAGCACTGCCGCAGGGGTGCTGACCGCCCTGCCGGGCCTGGCCTTCGCCGCCGTCGGAGCGCTCGCCGTCGCTCTGTCCCGCAAAGCGGGAATCAACGGCTCGATTTTCCTGGCCCTCGCGGCACTTTCCGCCGGCCTGCTGGTCCGTCCGTTCGTGGATTCCCCGGTACTGTTCCTGGTGCTCACAGTGCTGGCCTTTGCAGGCATGGCCATAGGCAACATCCTCGTTCCGGCGTTTATCAAGCGCCACGGAGGCAGGCACCTGCCCGTCCTCAACTCGGTCTACGGCACCTCCCTGGCCCTGGGGGCCACACTGCCGCTGCTGTTCGGCGGGATCCTGGCCGGAACCGGTCCGGAAGGGTGGCGGCTCAGCCTGGGGGTGTGGGGCGCAGCGGCGCTGGTGGCCTGGACGTTCTGGACGGTCCTGACCCTGCGTTCGGGCCGGGACCCGGTAGCTGCTGCCGCAGGCCGGACCCGTACCCGGACCGGGATGCGTTCGTCCCGCACCGCCGTTGCCCTGAGCATCTTCTTTGGCGTGCAGTCGATGCACGCCTACGTCCAATTCGGCTGGGTCTCGCAGATCTACCGTGACGCGGGCCTGGACCAGGGCACCGCCGGGCTGATGGCCGCCATCATTGCCGGTCTCGGGATCCCGGGCGGGCTGATCATGCCCGTGTTGGTAGCCCGTTCCCCGCGGCTGCGGCTCTACATTGTAGGCCTCGGCGTCTGCCTGGTCCTCGGTTACAGCGGCCTGCTGCTGGCGCCCGATACCTTGCCCTGGCTCTGGGCCCTGTTCCTGGGCGTGGCCGGATTCGCCTTCCCGACCGCACTGGCCCTGATCACCGCCCGGTCCCGGGAGCCCCAGGTGACAGCCCGGCTCTCGGGCTTCATCCAGCCTGTCGGTTACCTGCTGGCTGCGACGGGCCCCTTCGCCATCGGCGCCCTGCACGACGTTTCCGGCAGCTGGACCCTGCCGCTGGCATTCCTGCTTGCCTCCTCCGTGGTGATGGTGGGAGCCGGTATCCGTGCAGCCGCACCCCGGTTCGTCGACGACGAGGTGGACGCCGCGCGGAGGGCCGCGCCGAAACGCCCGGTGATAGGTTCGTGAGGACTGGCGCTACCGCTGGCACCCTGCTTAGACACGAGGAAGGCTTGCACATGAAAAACCGTTTTGAGGGCAAAGTCGTTATTGTCACCGGCGCCGGCTCCGGCATCGGTGAGGCAGCGGCCCGGGCATTCGTGGCCGAAGGAGCCACCGTGGTCCTGACCGATACCGTGGCGGAGAAGATCACCGCCACCGTCGCCGACCTGCCCGAGGGCACGGCCACCGCCGTCGTCGCCGATTCCGCCAACTGGAACGACGTCCGCAAGCTCGTCGAGGACACGGTCCAGCAGCACGGGCACCTGGACGTCATGGTCAACAACGCCGGCACGCTGGCCAACGGTCCGGTCGAAGAGACCGATGTGGAGGAATGGCACCGGGTCATCGAAACCGACCTGTCGGGTGTCTTCTACGGCACCAAGGCGGCCATCCCGCACCTGATTGATTCCAAGGGCTGCATCGTCAACACCTCCTCCGTCTCCGGCATGGCCGCCGACTGGAATATGAGCGCCTACAACGCGGCCAAGGGCGGGGTCAACAACTTCACCCGCGCCGTCGCCCTGGACCACGGCAAGGACGGCGTGCGTGTCAACGCGGTTGCTCCGGGCCTGATCTGGACCGAGCTCACCGAAGACAAGAAGGACGACGAAGAGCAAAAGGCGAAGTTCGCCGAACGGATCGCCCTGGGCCGGCCCGGCCAGCCGGACGAGGTCGCGGACGCGATCCTGTTCCTGGCCTCTGACGCTGCCCGGTTCATTACCGGTGCGATCCTGCCCGTCGACGGCGGCACGACCGCAAGCAACGGCCAGCCGCAGCAGGCCTAGTCGCGGGGCGGGCCCGCCGCGCCGCCCGCAGGGGCTCCGGCCGCGGGGTTCAGCGCAGGTGCGAGGCGCCGTTGACGTCGATCACCGTGCCGCTGACCCACACCGGAGCCTCGCTGGCCAGCCACGCCACGGTGGCAGCGACTTCCTCCGGTTCGGCGACCCGGTTGAACGGGCTCTGCGCCCGGATGGCGACGCCGCTTTGGCCCTCAAGCGCCGGGCGGCCCATCCGGGTGTCCACGAATCCGGGGGCGACGGCGGCGGAAAAAATCCCGTGCGGTGCCAGCGCCACGGCCAGGGACTGTGTCAGCGAATGCAGCCCGGCCTTGCTGGCACCGTAGGCGGGGTTCTCCGGTTCTCCGCGGTAGGCGCCCCGCGAGCCCACATTGACCAGCCGTCCGCCCGCCGGACCTTCCGGCCGCTGGAGCAGGTGCTCGGCCATCAGCCAAGAAAGGTTCGCCGGCGCCATAAGGTTCACATCCATGGTCTGCCGCCACGCGTCCCGCCACTCGGCATAAGAGCCGGACGTGACCGGCTGGGCCCGGAAGATGCCCGCGTTGTTCACCAGCACATCCAGCCCGCCCAGCTGATCCACCGCCTCGGTGAAGATCCGCAGGCACTCGTCGGGGGAGGCCAGATCACCCACGACGACGGCGTGCCCGGTCCCGGGCAGCGAAGCGGCCACCTTCCCGGCCGCCTCGGCGTCGTGCCCGGCGTGGACCGCCACGGTATGGCCGGCCTCCGCGAGGGCGGCTGCGATTGCTGATCCGATGCCCCGGCCCGCGCCGGTGACCAAAGTGTTCATTCCCATCGCCTGAGCGTACCCGCAGGACCTACCGCCCGGCCGTCCGTGACGCCTCCAGGACACGGACCAGGGTGGCGGTGTCATAGGGCCCGTGGTGCCGGCGGTAGCCGATAAAGAACGTCGGGGTGCCGTGCAGGTCCATGGACTCAGCGTCCAGGGCATCATCCAGTACCCGGTTGCGGACCTCTGCCGACCGCAGGTCCGATTCGAACCGGTCCATGTCCAGGCCCAGGCTGTCCGCCGCGGCCAGCAGGTCTTCGGGGAGCAGGTGTTCCTGGTTCTCGAAGAGATGGGCGCTGTAGTCCAGGAAATGGCCCTGCCGGTCCGCGGCTTCCGCTGCCTCGGCAGCGGCCACCGCGTTGGGATGGACCCTGGGCAGGGGGAGGTGGCGCCACACATAGCGCAGGTCGGCGCCGAAATGTTGGCGTACCTCCAGGATGGTCCCGGTGGCCCGGCTGCAGAACGGGCACTCGTAGTCCCCGTATTCCACCAGTGTCAGCGGAGCGTGTGCCGGTCCCACGACATGGTCGCGGGCAGGGTCCACCGGCCGGGCCAGCACTTCACCCGCGGGTACGGCGGGACGGCGCCGCTCGACGATCCGGAAAATGATGCTTCCCGCCGTGAAGGCCAGCAGCGATGCGGCCAGGACCGCCACCCTTGCCTGGTTCTGCAGGGCGGGATCCGCAATGGCCAAACCGATGATGAACAGGGCAATGGTGAACCCTATGCCGGACAGGGCGGCCCCGCCGGCGATCCGGCCCAGGGTCAGCCCGGGCCCGAACTCACCGACCCGGAGCCGGCGCAGCACCGCCGCCGCGCCGAAAATACCGGTGAACTTCCCCAACACCAGGCCGCAGACTATGCCCCAGGCAAGCGGGGAGTGGAGGGCGCCGTCCAGTGTTGCTCCGTCCAGTTTCACCCCGGCATTGGCCAGGGCGAAGACCGGCAGGATCAGGTAATCCACGTACGGGGTGTAGGCGCCGTGCAGCCGGTCGTTGATGGAGAGCGACTCGCGCACACTGTGAACCGCAGCCCGCGCATACCGGGGATTCGGCGACTGGCGGAAAATCCGGGTCTGCTCCAAGGCATTTTCCACTTCCCTCCGGGCAGGCGGAAACACGGGAACCAGCAGCGCGATGCCGACCCCGGCCAGCGTCGGATGCACGCCCGAGGCGTAGAAGGCCAGCCAGACGAGCACCGCCAGCACGGCATAGGCAACGCCCCGGCCGTACGGGAGGTACCGGGCCAGGGCGACCCCGGTGAGGCCGGCGAAGGCGAGCAGCAGCGGCACAGGTTCCAGATGGTCCGTATAGACCAGGGCGATGATGCTGAGTGCGGCAACGTCGTCGACCACTGCCAGGGTCAGGAGGAAGATCCGCAGCCGGCCGGGAACGCGGGGCCCGGCAATAGCCAGGGCGCCCAGCAGAAACGCGGTGTCGGTGGAGATGACCACGCCCCAGGCGCCGGTATGCTCCGTTCCTGCCGTGAGCAGCAGGAAGAACCCTGCCGGGACGGCAATTCCCGCCGCCGCCGCAGCCACCGGGATCACTGCCCGGGACCGGTTGGTCAGCTCTCCCAGCGCGAACTCCCGGCGCACCTCCAGCCCCACCACGAAAAAGAACACGGCCATGAGCGCGTCATTGACCAGTTCCCGGGCGGTCAGCTCCAGGACCATGCTGCCGGCACGTACCTCTACGGTGGATTCCCAGAACTCCTCGTACGAAGCGGCAAAGGGCGCGTTGGCCCAGAGGACCGCGGCAATGGTGGCCAGCAGCAACAGGGCCGCGGGACGTTTTTCGTTGCTGCCGGCACCACTGACGCCGCCGGGGGAGGTAGTGGCATTACGGTGTGCCCGGGCCTGCACCGGTTACACCTGGGCGGACACCGGCTGCACCAGCCTGCTGCGCAGGCGGCCGGCCAGCTCCGAGGTAAGTCCGGCGGAACGCAGCACGGCCATGACGCCGCCCGCACCGGCATCGAGGGTCGCCAGCATGGAACGCATCGCAGCCGGATGGGCCGCCAGCAGCGGGTGGTCCGCGGGAATGGCGTACCCGCCGCTGAGCTCCGCCAGCCCCATCCGGCGGTAAACCTCCGGCAGCCGGCCCTGGGTTCGGGCGTAATCCTCGACGACGGCCTCCGGCTCCGCGCCCAGCACGGTCAGCAGTGCGGCAGCGAACATCCCGGTGCGGTCCTTGCCTGCGGCACAGTGAAACAGCACCGCACCGGGGGAGTCCGCCACCGCCTGAAGCCCACGGACCAGGGCTTCTTTCTGGGACACGAAAATCTTCGCGTACCACCGGCCCACATGCTCGGGGGAGCGGACCGACTCCAGCAGCCGGTCCGCAAGCTCCGGCGGCGCACCCGGCGAATCGGTCAGGGGCAGGGCGAGATACTGCACCGGATGGTCCGCGGACGGGCCCCGTCCGGTGCGCTCCGCCTCGTCCGGGGAGCGCAGATCGATGATGGTTTCCAATCCCGCGTCCACGAGCTCCGCCATCTGCTCCGGCGTGGTGGTTGCGGCGTCGTCGGCCCGGAACACCAGACCCGGACGGATCCTGCCCGTGTCCACGGAAATCCCGCCGAGGTCCCGCAGGTTCGCCAGGGGCGACGGGGCCGGCATGATCGGTTCAGCCATGGCAGGTTCCTCCCGGGTGCTGTCCACCGGGCAGCGCCGGCGGGGCGTGTGGACACCATCCTAGCCACGATCGGAATCGTGTGCCCCGACACCCGGGTATGAGGTCCGGCTCACAAAACGATAGGGTAAATGTGATCTCGTTCTCCGAAAGGCTCCACCATGCACCGTCGCATTTCCCACCCCGGACTCCAGAATCTCGTAATGACCGCCGAGCAGGCTGCGGCTCTGATCAGACCGGGAATGACGGTGGCGATGAGCGGCTTTACCGGAGCGGGCTACCCCAAGGCCGTCCCGCAGGCGCTCGCCGCCCAGATGGAAACGGCGCATGCCAAGGGCGAAGAGTTCCAGATCAAGGTCCTCACCGGTGCCTCCACTGCTCCGGAACTGGACGGCGTGCTGGCCAAGGCCGGCGGCATGGAACTGCGCCTGCCCTACCAGTCCGATCCGACGCTGCGGAAGCGGATCAACGACGGCGAACTCGAGTACATCGACATCCACCTCGGTCACGTGGCCCAGTACACCTGGTTCGGGTTCTACGGCCACATCGACCTGGCCGTGATCGAGGTGGTCGGCATCAACGAGGACGGCAGCCTCATCCCGTCCTCCTCCGTGGGCAATAACAAGACCTGGCTGGAACAGGCGGATAAGGTCATCATCGAGGTGAACCGCCAGCAGCCCGCAGCGATGGACGGCATGCACGACGTCTACTACGGCACCGCCCTGCCCCCGCACCGCAAGCCCATCATGCTGGTGAACCCGGATGACCGCATAGGCGAACCCTACCTGCGCCTGGACCCGGAGAAGGTCATCGCCGTGGTCGAAACCGACGCCCCGGACCGCATGACCCCCTTCGCCGCTCCGGATGAATGCTCCCAGCAGATCGCCGGGCACCTGCTCGACTTCTTCGACTCCGAAATCAAGGCCGGCCGCCTGACCGACAAGCTGCTGCCGCTGCAGTCCGGGGTGGGAAACATCGCCAACGCCGTCCTCGCCGGTCTCTCGACCGCCGGCTACACCGGCCTCACCGCCTACACCGAGGTGATCCAGGACGGCATGCTGCACCTGATCCGCGACGGCGTGATCAAGGTGGCCTCCGCGACGTCGTTCTCGCTCAGCCCGGCGGGCATCGAGGAGTTCAACTCCAACATCGACTTCTACCGCAAGCGCATCATCCTGCGAACCCAGGAGATCTCCAACCACCCCGAACTGATCCGCCGGCTGGGCTGCATTGCGATGAACGGCATGATCGAAGCGGACATTTACGGCAACGTGAACTCCACCCACGTGGCCGGCACCGCCATGATGAACGGCATCGGCGGTTCCGGGGACTTCGCCCGCAACGGTTTCCTGTCCGCGTTTATGTCCCCGAGCACCGCCAAGGACGGGAAGATCTCAGGGATTGTACCCATGGCCGCACATGTGGACCACACCGAACACGACACCATGCTCATCATCACCGAGCGGGGCCTGGCCGACCTGCGCGGGCTTTCCCCGAAGCAGCGCGCCCGCACCATCATCGAAAAGTGCGCGCACCCGGACTTCCAGCCGCTGCTGCAGGACTACTTCGAGCGGGCCAGCCGGGACAGCATGGGCAAGCACACGCCGCACCTGCTGGACGAGTCCCTGTCCTTCCACCAGCGGTTCGTGGAAACGGGAACCAGCCTGCCGGAGCCGGCGGGCCTCTGAGCCGCAGGACCGGCCCGCCTAGCTCCCGCGCAGCCGGTCCAGCTCGCGGCGGTCCTTTTTCGTGGGCCGTCCTGCGCCCCGGTCCCGGACGGGAATGCCCAGCGCCGGTGCCGCGGGACGGGCGGGGGTATGGTCCGTGAAGCAGTGCGACGCCGCCTCGGCGCCGACGCGTTTGCTGATCAGCTGCCGTACCTCGAGGATCCGTTCGAAGCCGGGTTGCCGGACGCGGACGGTGTCCCCGGGCTGGACCGGCTGTGCTGCCTTCGCCGGATTGCCGTTTAGCCGGACATGGCCGGCACGGCACGCAGCCGTGGCCGCGGACCGGGTCTTGTAGGCGCGGACCGCCCACAGCCAGGCGTCCACCCGGACGGATTTCGATGTGCTTGCTGGAATGCTCATGGGAGTTCCGAGTCTAGCGAAATCCGCGCAGCCGGGCAGCGTCTGCCAGCGCCTGCTGCTGCTCCGCGGTCAGGACGGAACCGGCGACGACGGCGTGTCCCCCGGGTGCCGGCCGTGCGGCGGCATCCGGTGCGGCGGCAAGCAGGCCCCGCACCTCGGCGGGTGTGTAGGGGGCCGGGACCCGGGTATGTGCCACGACATGGCAGGTGGGACACAGCGGCACCAGGTCCGAGACCGGATCCAGCACGTAGCCGGCGGGCAGGTCCGGAACGGGAACCACGTGGTGCACCTGCATCAGCGCCTCTGTTCCCGGACCGTACCGTTGGACGGGGACCAGCCCGCAAGCTGCGCAGCACGCACCGTGGAAGGCCAGGCATAGCCGCCGCGCGTCGGCGTCGTGCTCGTAACCATTGACGCGCTGCCGGCCCGCCGCTTCGGGCGGAATGGTGCCGGGGGGAGGACTGAGCGGCTCCTCGCCGGACCCGAGGAACTCCGACCACAGCCGCCGCAGCGCGGGCATCGAAGCGGTCGGAACGAAAGCGGACCCGTGCACCGCAGGCAGGCCGGGCACCTCCTCCTCGAGGAGCGCCGCAGGCACCTGCTCATCCAGCGGCAGTAACCGATCGAACTCCACCGTCACCGCGCCGTCCGCTTCCCCGGGGACGGGCGGAACAACCACGCCGTGGCCCACCAGCCCCCGCGGACCCCGGTTACCGGCCAGCAGGAGCCATACCTCGGTTCCTTCAACCGGCAGGGGCCCGGCCCACGGGACGCTCCGCCGGAAGGTTCCGCCGAGGTTCACCGCCGCGAGGGCCGGACCGTAACCGCCGGGCCACGGATCGGGCTGTTCCGGATTCCACTCCAGCAGGACAGAGGCCACCGTCAGCGGGGCTGATAGGTGAGGCAGTCCGCCTGCTCGGCACCCGGGCCCACCCGCACATCATGGGCGTCGCACATCAGATGGTTGTTGAACCGGCACTCGTTGCGCTGGCAGGCGCCCACCTGCGCGAGGACCTTCGGCAGCCCGCCGGAAGCTGAGGTGTCGATAAATGTGGAGCAGCTGGCGTGGTCGCGGGTGCCCCCCACGGTAATGGCGTACGCGGTGCAGCCCTCGTGGTTGAAGTCGCAGCTGGACACCGTGCAGTCCTGCACCTGGGCAACGTGATCGGTCATGGTCCCTCCAAAAGGTGGTCATTTCTTTCCGTGCCTAGCTCCGAACGTACCACCGGCGCACGGCAATAATTAGCGCGAATTTCTATGCCCTATTCGCGGTTCAACGCTGCCGGGTGCAGAGCCCCGTTTTGGCCTGCACCGCCCGGTTGGATACAACGGAGATATGAGCTCTACACCGGCCCCGGCCGCCGACGAATTTGCCGCAGCCGCAGCCACGCAGGGGCTAGATCTGGATGCGGCCCAGCTGGCGGTGCTCCCGGCCCTGACCCGGGCGGCCCGGGCAGCCCGCTCTGCGGAACCTGCCGCAGGGGCCTCGGTGTACCTGTGGGGACCGCCGGGGCGGGGAAAGACCTGGTTGCTGGACACCTTGTTCGAGTCAGTGGATATTCCGCAGAAACGGCGGCTGCATTTCCACGATTTCTTCCGCGAACTGCACGCACTGGTCTTCGCCGGCTACGGGAACCCCGGATATCGGCAGGACTCGGCCTTCGCCGCGGCACTGGAGAAGATGCTGGGTACGGTCCGGCTGCTGTGCTTTGACGAATTCCATGTGAAGGATCCGGCCGACGCGGCCTTCATCACCCGCCTGCTTCGTACCGTCCTGGACCGCGGCATCGTCCTGGTGGCCACGTCCAACTACGCTCCGCAGGAGCTGCTTCCGGATGAGATGTTCCACCATCTCTTCGAACCCGGCATCGCCCTGATCACCGGGCATCTGCAGGTCCTGGAACTGGCCGGGGACACGGATTACCGCGCCGATTCCCGGTCCCGGAGCAGTTCCGGTTTCGCTGCGGGCCATCATCTGCGCAGCAACGGCGACGGTCTGCTGGCCGGCGCCGGGCTGGCAGTGCCCGGACCGTCGGAAGCCGTGCAGCTGGCACCGGGGACACGGACGCTGCGGGCGCTGCGTGCAGACGGCGGACAGCTGTGGTTCGATTTCGAGGACCTGTGCCACGCGCAGTCAGCGACCTCCGATTACCTCTCCCTCGCGCAGGCATACCGGCACTGGGTGATCAGCTCAGTGCCCGCTACCGGCGGCTCCAGCCCTTACGGGTGGCAGCGCTTCGGCAACGTCGTCGATGTCCTGCACGACGCCGGGTGCCGCCTGGACGTCATCGGGATGGCCGATTACGACGGCGTGTTCCCCGGGACCGCCCATCCGACGGATCTGGCACGGCTCAGCAGCCGGTTCGGGATGCTGCAGCGACTGCCCGCAGACGAAGGTCAGGCGGCGCAGGCCTAGCCTTTGCCGTCGGTGAGGTCCCGGGCGTCCGCGAGATTCTGCCGGGCCTTGTCCGCCGCCCGCCGGGCGGACCGGGCCGCGCGCCGGGCATTGTCCCGTTCGCGCTCGAGCTTTCCGGAGCGCCGGTCCACGGCTGCGACCTCCCGCTCGAGCTGACGGATCCGCTCCCGCAGTTCATCGATCTCGTCCGTGAGCTCGTCCCGGTGGCCGGCGGATTCATCCACATCCCGCTGGGCTGCGTCGAGCGTTTCCTGCGCCTGATGTTCGCGGTCCGCCGCTTCCTCAACTTCGGCCTCCGCCTTGCGGACCGCCCGCCGGGCTTCGGCCTGCCGCCGCCGTTCCGCGGCCGTGTCCGGAGCGCCGGCCTTGTCCTTTTCCGTGCCGCGGCCGGCAGCCGGGCGGGAACCGGCCCTGGCTCCTGCACCCTGCGGCACCAGATCCGGATCGGCCACCGCACCGTCCAGATCCACCTCTTCCCAGCCGCTCGCCGTAAGTGAACGGACGAGCTGTCCGCTGGCTACGGCGTCTGCGGCCGCCGGGTCCGTCATCGCGGCCCAGAGTGTCTGTTCGGCTTCGGCCGCCAGCGCTTCACTGACGGGATGGTCAAGATCGGCGGCGAGATCCCGGGCTTCCCGGACAATTGCACGCAGCAGCCGCTGGCGTTCGGTGCTCAGGCGGCGCAGCTGTTTCTGGTCCAGATCCTCCTGGGCCTCACGCAGGGCGGCACCCAACTCCAGCACCTGGTCCAGGTCCTCCCGGCGCCGGTCAGCCAGCAGATTAACGAGCCAGGCGGCCGTGGAGGGCTTCGGGAGTGCCTTGATCCGCTTGGCCTGTTCCTTGTTGCCAGCTTTTCCTGCCTCGGCGGCCAGGGCATTCCGGGCGGCCGTGAACTCCGAAGGCAGCAGTGCATAGAGCGCCGTGACGGCGGCGCCGAGCGACGTCGCGTTTGCTGCGGCGCTCACCCGAAAACGCCAAACCGTCCCAGCGCCACGACCAGGGAAAGCACCAACAGGATGGCGCCCAGGGCGATCCGGTTGTGTTCGCCCCGCCGGACATGGACGAGGACGGCCAGGGCCATCAACACGGTCAACGCGGAAGCGGACACCGGCGTCAATACGGGCAGGATTCCGGTTGCCTGCGGGACAATCAGCCCCACGGCGCCCAGCACCTCGAGCACGCCGATCAGTTTCACGGTGCCCGCCGGGAAGTCCTCGGGCCAGCGCAGGTTCTCTTTGAGACGGTCGTAGCTCTGGGCAATCTTCATGAAGCCGACGCCGGCAAAGAGCAACGCCAGTATGAGTTGAACAAGCCACAGGACCAGAGACAGCATGGGAATCTAAGCGACTTTCTGTGTACGGGCAGGAGTCAGCGCACGGAGCCGCTGCGGAACCATCACAACCCAAGCATGGTCTGCAGCCCGGGACCTGCGCAACAGCGGGCGTGGCGCGACGGGTGCCGCTCAGAACCCGGCCACGGGCCGGGGGCGGTAAGACTCCTCAAGGACAGCGAATTCCTCTTCGGTGAGCTGGATGTCCAAGGCCTTGATGTTCTCATCCAGGTGGGAGACGGCCGTAGCACCGATGAGCGGGGCGGCTACGACGGGGTTGGCCAGCACCCAGGCAAGGGCAACCTGGGCGCGGGTGGCGCCCAGCCCTTCGGCGACGTTTCCCACCGCATCGGTGATGCTGCGGTCCGCATCCTCGTTGCCCCGGTAGAGTTCGTGGCCCTGCGCATCGTAGTCCTGCCGTGCCGTCCTGGCTCCCCACGGCCGGGCCAGGCGCCCGCGGGCAAGCGGGGAATAGGGCAGCGCCCCGATACCCCGGTCCGCACAAAACGGGTACATTTCCCGTTCCTCCTCCCGGTAAAGGAGGTTGTAGTGATCCTGCATAGTGACGAACTGCGCCCAGCCGTGCTGTTCCTGCAGGTACAGTGCCTTGGCGAACTGCCAGGTGTACATGCTCGATGCGCCCAGGTACCTGACCTTGCCGTCCCGGACCAGCAGGTCCAGGGTTTCGAGTGTCTCTTCCAGCGGCGTAGTGCCGTCCCAGCGGTGTACCTGATAGAGGTCGATGTAGTCCGTCCGCAGGCGCCGCAGGCTTTGCTCCACCTGCCACAGGATGTGCTTGCGGGACAACCCCCATCCGTTGGGGCCCGGCCCCATTTCGCCGTGGACCTTGCTGGCGATCACTACTTCGTCCCGCCGGCAGTACTGGGCAACGGCCGATCCCAGGATTTCCTCGCTGTGGCCGGCGGAATACACGTTGGCGGTGTCGAAGAAGTTGATGCCCAGCTCCACCGCATGCCGCAGCAGGGACTTCGCCTCGTCCTCGCGGATAGTCCATCCATGTGCCCCGCGGTCCGGGTCTCCGAATCCCAGGCAGCCCAGCCCGATGGCCGAAACAGTTGCTCCTGACCTGCCAAGCTTGGCGTATGTCATCGAGTTCATGAGCTGGCCTCCGCTGCTGTGCAGTGCCGTTTTTGCGTTACCGGTGATGCTACCGGGATGCATGCCGGCTTCGGTAGGCGGGATGCCCCGGGACTCCCGGCCGCAGCCGTTGCGGTCCTATACTGACGCACATGGTAGCCGGAACAGGTACCCCAAGCCGTTTCTCCGTTGACGAAGCACGGGTGCTGCCGCCGCTGCACGAGCTGGCGGGCGTTGCCAAAGTCGCGCAGCCAAGGGAAGGCCGCCGCACCGAGGTCCGGTATGACACCGCGGACCGTTCCCTCCGCCGGCGGGGGATCCGACTCGCCCGCATCACGGACGCGGAAGGCGCACGCTGGGAACGCAGCGCTCCGGCGCTGGAACCCGTACCCGCGGTTATCAGGGACCAGGACGCAGGGATCCCTCCGGAGCTGGTGGAGGACCTCCAAGCGGTGGTCCGGGGCCGGAACCTGGTACCGGTGGAAACCCAGGCCACCCGCTATCTGGAATACCAGCTGCTGGACAGCGAAGATGCGGTGCTCGGCATCGTCAGGGACGAAAGCACACATGCGGGTGACGCCGGTGCGGGCACATCCGGTGCGGCCCGCCGCGCGTGGGTCATCGAGGCTGCCGGCGGGGCGCTCGCCGACGCGGCAGCCGCCATGTTCCGTACTGCCGGTGCCGCCCCGGCAGGCACTGCCAGCGGCGGGGAACGGATCGACGGTCCGGCGGACAGCGGCACGGACTCCGGTGCTGCAGGCGGCCGTATTCCCTACGCAGCAGACACCGGCCCCCTGGACACCGGAAGTCCGTTGGCGCTGTTGCTGCTGGATTACCTGCGGGAACAGTTCGACGAACTGCTGCGCCATGACCCGCGGGTACGCCGCGGCGACCCGGACGGCATCCATAAGATGCGGGTAGCCACGCGGCGGATGCGCTCGGCACTTTCCAGCTACCGCCGCGCCATGGCCCCGGAACCGGGGCGCTCGCTGCGCGGCGAGCTGCGCTGGCTTGCCGGGGTGCTGGGGGAAGCCCGGGACGCACAGGTGATGCGGCACCGGCTCCGCGGATTGATAGCCGCGGAACCCGTTGAGCTGGTAATGGGACCGGTGGCCGCACGGGTGGACGAAGAACTGCTCCACGACTACCGGCAGGCCTTCGGCCGGATCCGTGAAGCGCTGTCTTCCCAGCGGTACTTCCGCACGCTGGACGGACTCGAAGCCTTGGTGGGCAGCCCGTCCTGGACGGACACGGCGGATGAACCGGCAGGCGCCGCGGCCGCCGGCGTCGTCCGCCGGGACCGGAAGCGGCTGCGCGGGCGGGTGCGCGCAGCACGGAACACCACCGGTGAAGAACATACCGAAGCGCTGCATGATGCCCGCAAGGACGCCAAGCGGCTCCGCTACGCGGCCGAAGTCTGGGCATCCGTGCAGCCGAAGGATGCGAAGGCCATGGTGGACGCCGCGGAGCATGTGCAGAAAATCCTCGGGGAGCACCAGGACAGTGTGGTGACGCAGGCGTATCTGCGGCATATGGGGGCAAGCGCGTTGGCCGCCGGCGAGAACGGTTTCACTTACGGGCGGCTGCATGCCCTGGAACAGGCTCATGCCCGGCAGGCTCAGGAACGTTTCGCCCACGCTTGGAAAGGCTTCCCCTCCAGCCCCTGACGAAGGGAACGACATGGAATCACCCTGGGCGCCGCTGCGCCGGCGGATGTTCCTCGTTCTGTGGCTTGCCCAGCTGGGTTCCAACATCGGCACCTGGATGCAGACCGTGGGAGCCCAGTGGTTCCTGGTGGAAACCAGTAAGAATCCTGCCCTGGTGTCCCTGGTCCAGACCGCGAACCTCGCACCCTCCCTGCTGCTGGGCCTCATCGCCGGGGTGCTGGCGGACGCCTTCAATCGACGTCGGCTGATCCTGGGCGCGAATCTCTTCGCCGGCGGTGCTGCCTCGGTGCTGACGGTTGTGGCCGCGCTGGACCTGCTGGACCCGGATTCGCTGTTGCTCTACACCTTCCTCATCGGCTGCGGCATGGCCTTGAGCGCGCCCGCCTGGCAGGCCATCATCCCTGCACTGGTTCCCCGGCAGGAAATCCAGGCGGCTTCGGCACTCGGCAGCGTGGCGACGAACGCCGCCCGTGCGGTGGGACCCGCCGTGGCAGGCCTGCTGGTGGCCTTGACCGGCCCGGCCTTTGTGTTCGGCCTGAATGCGCTGTCCTTCGCGGGCACCTCCATTGCCATTTACACGTGGCGGGGCCCCCGGCCGGATCCGGACGAGCGGGAACACATGGGGGAAGCGCTCGCCGCCGGCATCCGCTATATCCGCGCTGCGCCGCTCATCCGCCGGATACTGCTGCGCTCCGGCCTGTTCATCTTTCCCGCCAGCGCCCTCTATGCGCTGTTGCCGGTGGCCGCCAACGGGCATCTCCGGCTGGGGTCGGCAGGATACGGGCTGCTGCTCGGGGCACTGGGCCTCGGTGCGGTGCTGGGTGTCTTGTTCCTTCCGCGGCTGCGGACCGTGCTGAAGGACAACACCTTGCTGGGTATCAGCGCCGTGGTCTTCGCCGCGGGGACCTTTGCCTCGGGATACCTGCCAGCGTGGGCTGTGGCCGTGCTGCTGGTCCCCGCGGGCTTCGCCTGGATCTCCACGTTTTCCACCTTGAACGCCGCAATGCAGCTGACCTTGCCGGAATGGGTCCGGGCCCGCGGCCTGTCCGTGTACCTGATGGTCGCCGCCGGCACGCAGGCCGTGGGCGCCGTTTTCTGGGGCTCCGGTGCCACGGGTGCCGGATATGCCCCGACCCTGGCGTTCGCCGCCGGCGTCCTGCTGCTGGCCGGAGCCAGCGTCGCGGTGTTTCCGCTGCTGCCGGGTACCGGCCGCCTGGACCGCAGCGTCGCCGGTACGGAGTTGGAGCTTCCGGACGGTGACGAACCGAAGCCCGGTGCCGGTCCGGTGACAATCCTTATTGCCTATGAGGTACCTGCGGACCGGGGTGAAGAGTTTGTGGCGGCCATGCACAGGGTCCGCCTGTCACGCCTGCGCACGGGTGCCACCGACTGGGAACTGGTGCACTCGGTCACCGACCGGGACCAGTTCCGGGAGATCTACGATGTGCCGACCTGGCGGGAGTATCTCCGGCAGGAACAGACCCGGACGACGGGGGAGGACCGCCGGATCATCCAGCGCGCGTGGGACCTGGCGGAGGCGGAACCGCGGGTGCGGTGGTTCCTTCCCGCCTCCGCCTAGGCGTTCGGTGCCGCGGCGGTGCAACGGATAGACTGGGACCCGGTTCGAAGGCCGTTTCCACGGCGGGCCGGCGCGTTGGAAGCGATGCGCTGAGAACGATGCAGTGAACAAACCGTTAGTTGAGGTATTTTGCGAGATTTTAGTGCACGCCTGGCCACTGCCGAGGAGATCGCCAACTGGGACAAGCACGTGCTGGCCAACCCCGGCGGCGGCAACGTCCTCCAGTCTGCATCCTTCGCGGAAGTGAAGTCCCACCACGGCTGGAATCCTGTGTACCTGGCCTTCACCGGACCGGAGTACGTCACGTATACGCTGGCGATCGAGAAGAAGGTTCCGGCGCTCGGCAGCCTCTGGTACTTGATCAAGGGTCCCGACGTCGCCGCCCCCGAAGACGTGCCGCTGGTGGTCAACGCGCTGTCCCGGTTCATTAAGCAGACCCGCCGCAAGGTATTCGCCATCAAGGTCGAGCCGGACATCGTGGACAGCGAAGAGGTCCAGGCCCTGTTCACCGGCGCCGGATTCATCAAGACCTTCAATCTGCAGCCCAACGATTCAACGGCCCTGCTGGACACCACCCCGGATGAGGAGCAGCTGCTCAAGAACCTCTCCTCCCGCGGCCGCAACGCGGTACGCCGGGCGATCCGCGAGGGCGCGGACGTCCGCCGGGTCGAGCCGACCGAAGAAAACATGCGGACCATGTACCAGCTGATGGCCCACATCGAGGACCGTTCCGCAGCACGGCTGCGTTCCTATGAGTACTACCACCGGTTCTGGTCGAACTTCGTCGCCGCCGGCCAGGGGCGCTTCTACTTCGCGTTCGAGGACGGGGAGCCCACCGTGGGCGCCTTCGTGATTGCCTACGGAAACAAAGGCACGTACAAGGACGGCGGGTCCAAGCCGCGGCGGTCCCAGTATGGGGATTCGCACCTGGTGCAGTGGACCGCGATCACCGAGCTCAAGAAGGAATGCGGCATTGTCCAGTACGACTTCTGCGGCACACCGCCGAGCAGCCAACTCAAGGACAAGAGCCACCCGCACCACGGGCTGGGCCTGTTCAAGACCAGTTTTTCCAAGACTGTTACGGATTTCGTCGGCTGCTATGACTTCGTGGTGGACCCGGTCCGCTACCGGATCTGGAACACCATCGGTGAGCGGGTAGCGCGGCAGATTTACTGGCGCCGCCACCAGCAGCCTTTCTACTAAGCAGCAGTTCCACAGGCAACAACCCGGGGGGTCCCGGAACAGGCGAAAGGGTGAATCCTTGGAGAACACGTCCGATCCGGGTGGGCGCAAGCCCGGATCGAATCCGGATTCGGCACCGAATCCGGACCCGGTTGCGGGGCCTATCCCGCTGATCAGCGTGCCGTCCGGCCGGCGGGCCGGGGGAGAGCCCCGGGACGCCTCGGCACGGAAAGAGTCGACGGGCAAGGGCGCGAATGGGAAGCCGGGAACCTCCCCGACCCAAAGGGCCAAGACCGGCAAGGGCTCCCGGCAGGGGCAGGGTACGGCCGCGCGCTCCCTGCGGCCTGCGGCGAAGGTGCCGGCTCCGCCTGTGAACGCGCCGGGGCAGCCGCGCATGGAGGTGCCCACCACTGCCCTGCGGAGCACCCGGCCCAAGCCGCCGCCGGCCACTACTTCGGTGACTATCCCCGCAGGCACCAAGTCACTGCGGTCCCAGCCGGGCCGCGGCAGGACCCCTGCGGAACCGCGTGAAAAACGCCCTGTCCGCGCGCGCAAGAGCGTTCCCCCTGGGACCACGCCCCTGAGTCCTGCGGGCGTACGCTCCGACCGCTCATCTGCTGCGGCGCGACGGATGCTGCGCAAGCTGGTCCAGGGGGAGAACCCTCCCACGCAGGCCATGTCCATCGTGGAACGCCTGGCCGGCAGCCCCTACGCCAACCCCCTCGTGCGGACGGCCGGACCGGACGCGAATGCGCGCAAGACCCTGGACCTGGCCCTGGGCATGGCCGAAACCATGTTCCGCTACGGCGCCGGTGCCCTGGAGGTGGAAACCGCGATCATCGCAGTGACCGCCGCATTCGGGTTGGAGAGCATTGAAGTGGACATCACCAACCAGTCGGTGCTGCTCAACTATTCCCCGAAAGACCAGACCCCCATCACGGTCATGCGGGTGGTGCGGTCCTGGACCAACAACTATGCCGGGCTCGGCCTGGTCCACCAGCTGGTCACGGACATTATTGACGGCGGGCTCTCCCGCGCGGAGGCGGCCAACCGGCTCAACGAAATCACCCGCCAGCCCAAACCGTTCCCGCGCTGGGCCGTGACCGTGTCCGCGGGCGTCTTCGCCGCGGCCATCGTCGGGTTCATCGGCGGCGGTCCGCTGGCGTCCATGGTGGGCTTCGCCGGCACCATCATGGTGAGCCTGCTCCAGCGGGTGCTGGGCAGGTGGCGGGTCCCGGACTTCTTTACGACGGCGGCCAGCGGCTTCGTGGTTACCGCCATGGCGATGCTTTTCTGGTCCATGGAGGTGCCCATTTCGCCGGGTATCGTCGTGGCCGGCGGGATCCTGCTGATGCTGCCCACCGGCCGGCTGGTCTCCGCTGTGCAGGATGCCATCAACGGGTTCCCGGTCACTGCGTCGGGCCGGTTCCTTTCCGCCTTCCTGACCTTCGGCGCGCTGGTGGCCGGCATCGCCGTCGCGCTGGTGATGGGTGCCCTGATGGGGATGGGCCGGCTGAACGTCACCGACGTCGCGTCGTCGCAGTACTCCTTCCCGGTGACGCTGCTGCTGCTGGCCGTGGCGCTGGCGACCATCTGCATTGTGGAGCAGTCCCCGCGGGAGCTCATGCTGCCCACGGTGCTGATCGGCATTGCCGGTTTCCTGGTGTACCAGGCGGCCGAGGCCGGCGGGATGGGCCCGCGCCTCACTCCGGCGGTCTCGGCCATCTTCATCGGGATGGTTGCCCGCATCGTGGCCTTGAGGATGGGCGCGCCGCAGCTGATCGTGGCGGTGCCGGCAGTGCTCTTCCTCTTCCCCGGGCTGGCGATCTTCCGGTCCATGTACGGGCTGAGTATCGGCACCGACGAGATGTACCAAGGCGTGGTGGGACTTTTCGACGCCCTGACCGTCATCCTGGCCATCTCCGGAGGCGTGGTGCTAGGCGACAACCTGGGCCGTCCCTTCACCCGGAACCTCAACGGCAACGACCGCCGCAACCGTCGGCGCTAGCGGCCCCCTTAAATACGAGAGCCCGGCCCCGCTGCAGCAGCGGGACCGGGCTCTTTGCTATCCGGGCTAGAGAATCTTTCCGACGGGTGTGCGTTTCTCCGCCTGGAAGACGTCTTCGGTCCGGCCGGCCGCCCAGTAGCCGGACAGGGAGACCTGCCGGCGGTCCAGCCCCCGGTGGCTGAACAGGACGTCCCGCAGGGACTTCATTGCCTCCCGCTCGCCGTGGGCAAAGACCTGCACTGTCCCGTCGCGCCAGGGTGCCGCCGCAACGGCGTCGGTCAGTATCCGGCTCCGGCCAGCGGGGACCTCGCCGCGGAACAGCCAGGTCAGCTCCACTCCCGCAGGTTTCGGCACCGCCTGGCGGTCATCGGGGCCGGCCACTTCGATAAAAGCGTGCCCGACGGCGTCCTGCGGCAGGGCACGGAGCACGGTGGCAAGTGCCGGCAGCGCTGATTCATCGGCCGCCAGAAGGTACCAGTCGGCGTCGGGGTCCGGGTTGAAGGCGCCGCCGGGACCGGAGAAGGTCAGCGGTTCGCCCGGCTGCGCCGACGCCGCCCACGGTCCGGCCAGGCCTTCATCGCCGTGCACTACGAAGTCGATGCTGATTTCGCGTGCTTCAAGGTCCACGTTCCGGACGGTGTAGGTGCGGGACACCGGCCAGTGCTCCCGTTCACTCCGGGCCCGGATGGTCTCCAGGTCCTCCGTGCCGTCGATCGGTCGGCCGTCCGGCCCGAACCAGATCTTGCAGTAGGCGTCTGCGCAGCTGTTGGGGGAGAAACGGTCAAACCCGGGGCCGCCGGCAACCACGCGGACCATATGGGCGCTGATCTGCTCCCGACGGAGAACCTCGAGGGTCAGCAGCGGGCGTTGCCTCCGCGGAGCCGGAGCTTCGGGCTCGGGCAGGCGCGGGGGAGTTCTGGGTTCTGGCATGGGTGTCTCCTAGGGAAGTGCCTGCAACTACCGTATCGCGCTGCCCTTACCGTTCTCCGTGCAGGCGCCAGTCCACGGGGTCGGCTCCCTGCTGCGCCAGCAGTTCATTGACCCGGCTGAACGGCCGGGAACCAAAGAAGCCGCGTGAAGCCGAGAGGGGGCTGGGATGCGCGGATTCGACGGTCGGCGCACCCCCGAGGAACGGGACAATGCCCTGGGCGTCCCGGCCCCACAGGACAGCGACAAGGGGAACCCGCGTGCCGTCCGGGCGGCGGCGGGCAGCCAGCGCGCGGACGGCGAGCTCGGTGATTTCCTCCCACCCACGCTTCCGATGTGAACCCGCTTCCCCGGCCCGAACCGTGAGCACGCGGTTCATGAGGACCACGCCCTGGTCCGCCCAGGCGCTGAGGTCCCCGGACAGGGAGGGGCTGATGCCCAGGTCGGCATTGAGCTCGGTGAAGATGTTGTTCAGGCTCCGGGGAAGCGGACGCACCCCCTTGCCCACGGAGAAGGAGAGACCCACGGCATGCCCTGGGGTCGGGTAGGGATCCTGGCCCACGATCAGCACGCGGGCATCCGCCAGTGGACGTTGGAAGACCCGCAGGATGTTGCCCGGCGCGGGCAGGATGCGCTGCCCCGCACGGCGCTCTGCTTCCAGCTCTTCGGCTATCTCCTCAAGGTGCGTCTTCACAGGGGCCAGCACATGGGCCCAGTCGGGAGCCATGAGGTCTTCGAGCCGAGCGGGAGCAGCGAAAGGGAACTGCTCGTCCTCACCCGGTGCGGTCGGGCCGGAGTAGGAAAAGAGCTGCGGTTCATCAGTGGTCACTTCTCCATTTTGTCATCGCTCCGCCCGCAGTGCCTGCCGGTCCTTTGCGTAAATGACAACCCTGTTATTCCCAATTAGCATTGGCGTAGATGTATACGGGAATCTTTTGGGAGTGAATGTGGCGGAATCGACTGAAGCTGAGCGGTTCTCCCTCGATGATGCAGTGGATCCGGAAAGTCCTCTGGGCGTCCAGGAGCAGCAGATACTCGCGTTGGAGCGGGCGTGGTGGAAGTACGCGGGCGCCAAGGAACAGGCCATCAAGGACCTTTTCGGGATGTCGGCCACGAGGTACTACCAGGTGCTGAACGCATTGATCGACACCGAGGACGCCCTCGCCCATGATCCGATGCTAGTCAAGCGGTTGCGTAGACTACGTACGACCCGCCAGCGTGCCCGTACCTCCCACCGCCTGGGTGCCGGTATTTGACGCCGGTTCCCACCACCGATGGCAGCCTAGGATGCGGTGCCACCAGAACAAGGATTGAAACTCCACTATGAGCCAATACCCCCGGGACGAGTTCGACAAGGTCCCCGAGTCCTCGGCGCGGCAGGGCGTGCACCGTGAACGCCTCATCCCGTCCCGGTCAAACGGGCTGGGCCTGCTGATCACCGTGGGGGTCCTCGCGCTGCTGATCGGGCTGGCCGCCTACTTTGTCCTGCCGCGGCTGGGTATCGGAGCCGGCTCCGATGATCCGTCCCCGGCGGCAGAGGATGCGGCGACCGCCTCCGCCTCTGCCTCTCCTACGCCCGGCACCGGGGAGGGAACGGCCTCACCGACCCCGACCCCGACGCCGACCCAAGCTCCGTCGTCGTCGCCGACTCCGACCCCGAGCCCGACTCCTGCCCCCACGGAGCCGGCGATTGATCCCACTCAGCCGGTGTCGGTCTTCAACGCCACCGGCGTCACCGGACTCGGTGCCGGCGTTTCCGGGCGCATGTCCGCTGCAGGATGGGCCGTGGGAACAGTGGCGAACTGGACCGGTGCACCCCAGCAGGGATCCGGCGTCTACTACAGCGCCCCGGAACTTGCGGCCAATGCACGGGAAATCGGCGCCCAGCTGGGCATTCCGGCAATGGAAGTACCCGGCTTCTCCAGCGTCACCGTGGTGCTGGGCCCGGGATTCCAGTAACCGGACCGCTCCGGTAAAAAGACCATAACGTTATCAATACCTTCATAGGTGATCCGGACCACCGTGGTTAGAGTGATGCCAGCCGGCCTGCGCCGCTGATTTCGGCCTCTCCCGGCCGACGACGGCGCCGGTTCCGGCGCCTCCGTCGGCCAAGCATGCCGCCGGGGGGCGGCATTGGAATCTAGGTTGGAGAAACATCATGGCGCAGGGGATCGTCAAGTGGTTTAACGGCGAAAAAGGGTACGGCTTTATTACCCTCGACGAGGCAGAAACGGACGTCTTCGTTCACTGGTCGGCCATCCAGGCATCCGGTTACCGGACCCTGGAAGAAGGCCAGCGGGTGGAGTTCGAAATCGGCCAGGGCCAGAAGGGGCCGCAGGCCGAGGAGGTTCGTGCGCTGTAGGCCACTCTGAGGTGCATCCTCCCGGCTTGGGGGCGGGAGCGGCAGCGGCGGAGCCTCGGCTCCGCCGCTGCTTTTTGCCGTCCGGGCCGGCACGCCTGCCGGTTCCTGTGAACCGCGCGGTATCTCGGCGTGATCGCTTGCACTCAGTGTGTGGGAGTGCTAATTATTGACTTAGCACTCTTGCCGGATGACTGCTAAATGTCCGACGGTGTTGAGTGAACCAGCAAACCCACTGGGGTGAGGAACGGGAAGCGCGTAAAGAGATCGCGCGAGCCGGTCCGTCCGTCGCGGGCACTCCAGCCAGGACTGCAACATTTTGCTCCAAGCATGACTGTTCCGGAAGGACGATAGCCGTTATGGCCAAGATCATTGCATTTGAAGAAGAGGCACGCCGCGGCCTCGAGCGCGGGCTGAACACCCTCGCCGACGCCGTCAAGGTGACCCTCGGCCCGCGTGGCCGCAACGTGGTCCTCGAAAAGAAGTGGGGCGCCCCCACGATCACCAATGACGGTGTTTCCATCGCCAAGGAGATCGAGCTGGACGATCCCTACGAGAAGATCGGCGCCGAGCTGGTCAAGGAAGTTGCCAAGAAGACTGACGATGTTGCCGGTGACGGTACCACCACGGCAACCGTCCTCGCCCAGGCACTGGTCAAGGAAGGCCTGCGCAACGTTGCCGCCGGCGCCGACCCACTGAGCCTGAAGCGCGGCATCGAGAAGGCTGTCGCCGCCGTTACCGCCGAACTGCTTGCTTCCGCCAAGGAGATCGAAACCAAGGAGCAGATCGCTGCTACGGCTTCCATCTCCGCCGGTGACCAGCAGATCGGCGACCTGATCGCCGAAGCACTGGACAAGGTCGGCAAGGAAGGCGTCATCACGGTCGAGGAGTCCAACACCTTCGGCCTGGAACTGGAACTTACCGAAGGCATGCGCTTCGACAAGGGCTACATCTCCGGTTACTTCGTCACCGACGCCGAGCGCCAGGAAACGGTCCTCGAGGATCCGTACATCCTGATCGTCAACTCGAAGATCTCCAACGTCAAGGACCTCGTTGCCGTCCTCGAGAAGGTCATGCAGTCCGGCAAGCCGCTGCTGATCATCGCCGAAGACGTTGAGGGCGAAGCCCTGGCGACCCTGGTGGTCAACAAGATCCGCGGCACCTTCAAGTCCGTAGCCGTCAAGGCACCGGGCTTCGGCGACCGTCGCAAGGCCCAGCTGGCCGACATCGCCATCCTCACCGGTGGCCAGGTCATCGCCGAAGAAGTTGGCCTGAAGCTGGAGAACGCCACGCTGGACCTGCTGGGCAAGGCCCGCAAGGTTGTCGTCACCAAGGATGAGACCACCATCGTGGAAGGCGCAGGCGACGCTGAAGAAATCGCCGGCCGCGTCAACCAGATCCGCGCCGAAATCGAAAACTCCGATTCGGACTACGACCGCGAGAAGCTGCAGGAACGCCTGGCCAAGCTGGCCGGCGGCGTCGCAGTCATCAAGGCCGGTGCGGCAACCGAGGTTGAGCTGAAGGAACGCAAGCACCGCATTGAGGACGCTGTCCGCAACGCCAAGGCTGCCGTGGAAGAGGGCATCGTCGCCGGCGGCGGCGTGGCCCTGATCCAGGCCGGCCTCAAGGCCTTCGCCAACCTGTCCCTCGAGGGCGACGAAGCAACGGGCGCGAACATCGTCCGCGTTGCCATCGACGCTCCGCTGAAGCAGATCGCCTTCAACGCCGGCATGGAGCCGGGCGTTGTGGTGGACAAGGTCCGCGGCCTGCCGGAAGGCTTCGGCCTGAACGCCGCCACCGGCGAGTACGAAGACCTGCTGGCAGCCGGCGTCAACGACCCGGTAAAGGTAACCCGTTCTGCCCTGCAGAACGCAGCCTCCATCGCCGGTCTGTTCCTGACCACCGAAGCGGTAGTTGCGGACAAGCCGGAGAAGGCAGCTCCCGCCATGGGCGGCGCTGACGAGATGGCCGGCATGGGCGGCATGGGCGGCTTCTAAGCCTCCAGCAGTTCCTGTCTGAGTAACCAGGCGCGGCACCCGGTCCGGGTGCCGCGCCTGGTCGTTTAACCCTGTATCGGCCGCAGGGACCACCGTGCCAGCCTGGGCGTCGCCGCCGGCCGGTACGGCGTCAGTGCATAAAAAGCGAGGTGTTGGCGGCCTCCGTTTCGGCATACTGTGCGGAGGCGAAGGCCAGGGCCTGGTTGATGCTGTCCAGGGATTCCTCCACGCGGGCCTGCGTGGCCCGCCAATCGGTGACGAGGCTCTGGAAGTTGGCCGAAGCCGATCCCCGCCAGATTTCGCTCAGCGAGGCCAGCCCGGCCTGCATTCCGTTGACGTCCGCCCGCAGGCGCTCAATGGTTCCCTGTACTTCGGCACTCTTGGCGGCCAGTGCTTCACTGTCCACGGCAAATAACGGCATGTTGTCCTCCTGGTGGCGGGTTGGATCCGGTACCGGCAGGCTAGGCGGTCCGTGAAACCGTCCGCGCCGCGAGGAGGAAGGGATGTGGGCAGCCGCAGCAGTCCGCTGCGGCGGCAGCGGGCTGTGGAGGACGGCATGCCCTGGGCCGCCGTCTGCTGTGGCGTTGCCGGAGCGGGCAGGGCCGTCAGCGGCTGTCGGCGTCGTCCGGGTGCTCGGGGAACTGCTCCGGGGCGTGGTAGGGCAGCCGGATGGCCAGAGTGGCACCGCCGCCCTCCGTCTCGGCCAGCCGCACTGTTCCGTCATGCTGGGCCACCAGGGCGGCCACGATGGCCAGCCCGAGGCCCGTACCGCCGGTTTCCCGGTAGCGGGAGGAATCGGCGCGGTAGAAGCGCTCGAAGACCCGGGCGGCGTCGTCCTCCGAAATCCCGGGGCCGTGGTCGCGCACCTCAAGCACGGCGTCCATCCGGTCGTGGATGACGGGGGCAACCCCCACCGCCACTTCGATGGGCGATCCTGCCGGGGTGTAGCGCAGCGCGTTCGTCATCAGGTTGGCCACGACCTGGCGCAGGCGGGCCTCGTCCCCCATGGTGGGGGCGCTCTGCGGTGCATGGCCGTCCAGCCCCACCACCCGAATCTCCCGGTCCGGGGCGCTGGCACGGGCGTCCAGGGCGGCGTCGTTGCCAAGGATCATCAGGTCCACAGGTTCGTATTCCAGCGGCCGCTGCTCATCCACCCGGGCCAGGGTCAGCAGGTCCTCGACCAGCTGCCCCATGCGTTTGGCCTCGCTCTCAATCCGGCCCATGGCCGCGGAGATCTCTTCGGGTTTCTGGAGTGCGCCGTGCCGGTACAGTTCGGAGAATCCGCGGATGGTCACCAGCGGGGTCCTCAGCTCGTGGGAGGCATCCTGCACGAAGCGGCGCATCTTGCGTTCGGACTGCGTACGCGCCGCGAACGCGGTTTCGATATGGGCAAGCATGGCATTGAGGGACCGGGACAGCCGGCCGATTTCGGTGGCCGGGTTGCCGACCTCCACGCGGCGGGACAGATCGCCGGCGGCAATGGCTGCCGCGGTCTTCTCCACCTGGCTCAGGGGGCGGAACTGCCGGGTGACCGCCCAGTAGGCGATGCCGGTGGCGCCGAGAGTGCCGAGCAGCCCGACGGAAAACACGAGTGACGCCGCCTCATCCACCGTCGCCGCAACCGAGTCCAGGGGGATGGCCACGGCAACCGAACCGGGAAGGTTCTGGAAGTCGTAGATCCGCACCCGCCAGCCTTTGGACGTCGGGGACGTGCCGCGGACATCGAAGCCCTCGGTGTCCATGGCGGCCACCTGGTCCGCGGTGTAGTTCTTCAGATCGGGAATGTCGGCGGCGGATTCCGAATGGGTGGCCGGACCGTGGCTGCCGTCTTCGTTCAGGTAGAGCCCGTAATAGCGGAACAGGGACGCGTCGGTGCTCGGCTCGTTGACAAGCAGGTAACGCGAAACCTTGGAAGCGTTTGCATCAATGTCAGCGTCCAGCCGGTCCACCAGGATCTGGCGCAGCAGGGTGATCGTGGCAATACCCGTGATGGTCACCGTGACCACCATCAGCACCGCCATGATGGCGACCAGCTGCGACCGCAGGGAAGCGGATTTCCAGCGGCGTACCAAGGTCCTAGCGCTTCTCCGAGGACCGCAGGAGGTAGCCCACGCCGCGCTTGGTCTGGATCAGTGCCGGCGCATCCGGGCTGCGGTCGATCTTGCGCCGCAGGTAGGAAATGTAGGACTCCACGATGGAGGCGTCGCCGTTGAAGTCGTACTCCCAGACGTGGTCCAGGATCTGTGCCTTGGACAGCACGCGGTTGGGGTTAAGCATCAGGTAGCGCAGCAGCTTGAACTCGGTAGGGGACAGGTCAATGGTGACCCCGCCGCGGCGCACCTCGTGCGCGTCGTCGTCGAGCTCCAGGTCGTCCACGCGGATGACGGCGTCGTCGTCCTCGAGCGGCTGGGTGCGGCGCAGCACGGCGCGGATACGCGCCACCACCTCATCGAGGCTGAAGGGTTTGGTGACGTAGTCATCCCCGCCGACGGTCAGTCCGGTGACCTTGTCCTCGGTGTCGTCGCGGGCGGTCAGGAACACCACGGGGAAGTGCTGCCCTGCGGCGCGCAGGCGGCGCGTGAGCGTGAAGCCGTCCATGTCAGGCAGCATCACGTCCAGGACCGCGAGGTCGGGGTTGTGGGAGTCGACGGCGGCGAGGGCTTCACGGCCGTTGGCGGCGGCGACGACGTCGAACCCTGCGAACCGCAGCGACGTGGACAGCAGTTCGCGGATGTTGGGTTCATCATCGACAACAAGGAGGCGTGCTTCGGGTGCAGACGATTTGTTCACCCGCCCAGTTTCTTACATTTAGCTGGACGTTGTCTGTAGGCAACCGGAGTGGTTTCTGGAAACAGCCGGTGAGCCCAATGACGCTACACCGGCTTTTCGATGTCCGCGGCATCCAGGATGGAATAGGCGTAGCCCTGCTCCGCGAGGAACCGCTGCCGCTTGGCGGCGAAGTCCTGGTCCAGGGTGTCACGCGACACCACGGTGTAGAAGTGCGCGGCCTTGCCGTCCGCCTTCGGGCGCAGCAGCCGGCCGAGCCGCTGGGCTTCTTCCTGCCGGGACCCGAAGGAACCGGAGACCTGGATGGCCACGGACGCCTCGGGCAGGTCGATGGAGAAGTTCGCGACCTTGGAGACCACCAGGGTGCTGAGGGCACCTTCCCGGAATTCGCCGAAGAGCCGCTGGCGTTCCTTCACCGAGGTGTCGCCCTTGATCACGGGAGCGTCGAGCCGTTCGGCCAGTTCATCCAGCTGGTCCAGGTACTGTCCGATCACCAGGGTCTGCTCGCCGGCGTGCCGTTTCACCAACTGTTCGACGACGCCGGTCTTGGTTTCCGACGTCGAGCACAGCCGGTACTTGTCCGCGTCTTCGGCCATGGCGTAGGCCACCCGTTCATCCCGGGGCAGGTCCACCCGGACCTCGATGCACTCTGCCGGGGCAATATAGCCCTGTGCCTCGATATCCTTCCACGGCGCGTCGTAGCGTTTGGGTCCGATCAGGGAAAAGACTTCACCCTCGCGTCCGTCCTCGCGGACCAGGGTGGCGGTCAGGCCGAGCCGGCGGCGGGCCTGCAGGTCCGCGGTCATTCGGAAAATCGGTGCGGGCAGCAGGTGCACCTCGTCATAGATGATCAGGCCCCAGTCATTGGCGTCCAGCAGCTCCAGGTGCGGATACAGGCCGCCGCGCTTGAGCGTGAGGACCTGGTAGGTGGCGATGGTGACCGGGCGGACTTCCTTTACCGCGCCGGAGTATTCGCCGATCTCGTCCTCCGTCAACGAGGTGCGCTTCAGCAGTTCGTCCTTCCACTGCCGGGCGGAGACGGTATTGGTGACCAGGATCAGGGTGGTGGTGGAACTGGTGGCCATGGCCGCAGCACCCACCAGGGTTTTTCCGGCGCCGCAGGGGAGCACCACCACGCCGGAACCGCCGGCCCAGAAGTTTTCGGTCGCGAGCTTCTGGTACGGGCGCAGCGCCCAGCCGTCTTCCTCGAGCAGGATGGGGTGCGGCGTGCCGTCCACATACCCGGCCAGGTCCTCGGCGGGCCAGCCGAGCTTGAGCAGCAGCTGCTTGAGCTGTCCGCGCATGGCCGACTGCACCACCACGGTCTCGCCGTCGATCCGCGGGCCGAGCAGCGGCTGGATCTTCTTCGCGTGCAGCACTTCTTCCAGCACCGGGTAGTCGGTGGTGCGCAGCACCAGTCCGTGCTGGGGATCCTTCTCCAACCGCAGCCGGCCATACCGGGACATGGTTTCTTCGATATCGATCAACAGGGAATGCGGCACCGGGAACCGGGAATAGGTGAGCAGTGTGTTCAGGACCTGTTCGGCGTCGAGTCCCGCGGCGCGCGCATTCCACAGGCCCAGCGGAGTCAGTCGGTAACTGTGGATGTGTTCGGGGGCGCGCTCGAGTTCGGCAAACGCCGCTATGGCGTGGCGGGCTTCAGTTGCCTGTTCATGATCGACCTCCAGGAGAATCGTCTTATCGCTCTGGACAATCAACGGTCCGTCAACCATGCGCCGGGGTACCCTCCACTATTTCCACGTCCATAATCCGATGTACTGACACTGTGCGTTCGACGTCGCGGCGCGGGTCATAGACCCGGACCCTGCCGTCACTCACTGACAGGGGAACGAAAATCTCCTGCCGCTGATTCCCCTGTGCATCGACTACGCCCATCCGGACCGAACTCCGGGTCCGGATCGCCTTGCGCAGGGTTTCCAGGCTGACCAGGGACTGGCTTTCACCGCCGGCATGCGGGACCGGTCCGCCGCCGCGCAGGGCGGCAAGCTGCCGGTCCATGTCCTCCTCCGTGAGCTCCCACGGGTTCAGCCGGGTCGGGGAGGAAGACGGTGCCGGCACCGGAACCATCCGGTGGGACCCGACAGGTTTGCGGGCCGGGCCCTCGAGCGCCGGGGGATAGCCCAGCTCCCGAAGGGAGAAGGTGAGTTCCTTGGCGGGCACGCTGGCTGCGACAACCGTCGGGGCAAGCCGCACCAGTCCCAGGGACGCGGTCCGCGGATCCGCCAGCAGGGCGTTCAGCCCTGCTTCGTCGTCGCTGCGCAGATACGAGCCGGCAGCTCCGACCCGCAGCCGGCCGTACCGGGCCGCAGTGTCCTCCACCAGGTAGCGCAGCGGCTGGGGAACCTCTGTTGCCGAATGCCGCTGCAGGAAGGCCAGGATGCCGTCGGCGTCGAGCCCTTCATCCAGTGCCCGCCGCACGGAGTCGGCCGAGAACCGGTAGATCGTTGCGGGCCCCTGGCCTTCCGCCGTGGCCACCAGTGCAAGTTCGCGGGCGACGTCCGGTTCCAGGTAGCCGGGCGCCACCGCGGTGAGGTCGGCCTGGAGCAGGAAGGAGTTCAACGGTGCCGGCAGGGCGTCCCGCAGGAGAGAGGCGGCACGGGAATAGTCGCTGCCGGCGACGGCCGAACCCAGGACGGTCAACGCGCCGGAACCCAGCAGGCCCAGCTGTGCAGCTTCCTTCAGGATGCCCGGAACCAGGCGGGCAAAGCGCCGCTGCAGCCGCGGCTGGTGCCAGGTCAGGGCGCTGATCAGGTCCTCGGTTTCGAAGGCGGCGACCGTTTCGTCCTCGCCCGCACTCTCGACGTCGGATAGCGCGGCAAGCATTTCCAGGGCCCGGCGGCGGACAACGGGGGCGTCCGGGCGGGAAACTTCGGCTGCCAGCGCATTTACTGCCCCGCCGGCGGGCAGGGGCGCGCCCACCAGGGACGGTGCCCGGTCCGCGGCCAGCCAGGCTTCCACCAGCCGGCGCCACTGCTCTTCGCGGTTCTGGGTAAGCCAGCTTCCCTCCGTGGCTCCCCAGCGTGAGGTTGCTGCATCCAGGGTGATCAGCCCGGCAATGGCCGCCAGTTCCAGCAGCCAGGATGTAGTTCCGCCGTCCAGCCGCAGGGATTCCGAGAGGCGCCGCACCTCGCGTACGCCCACGCCTCCGGAGCGGAGCGTCCCAACGGGGTTGTCGCCGGCAAGGGCCACCAGTTCCGTCACCAGCCGGAGGGTTTCAGCTACGGCACCGAAGGCAGCGTTGTCCCGGAGGCTGCGGGCAACCCGGCGGGGCACGGGCCGGGGAGCGTCCAGTTGGAAGTCGGCGACAATGACGTGGCCCCGGGAAGCCTGGCCGACGGGCCGGGGGAGTTCCACATGGAGCGCGTCCAGGGGGACCAGGAGCCCGCGGGCCACCAGCCATTCCACCGGGGTGGGAGAGGGGTTGTCCAGGACAGCCCGTCCCAACGCGGCTTTCTTGGGGATGGTGCCCACCGGGGAGTATTTGAACCGGCGCAGCAGCTCGGCCGTCTGGGGTGGAGCTCCATCCATGAGCGCGGCCCAACCTGCAGGGTCGGATACCAAATGATGCAGGGAATGCGCGGCGGTGCCCGGGGTGTCAGCCTTCTCCACCGGCAGTCCGCTGCCCCGCAGTCCGTCGACAATGCCGACCAGGCGCTGCCCGAACTCCGGGTGCTGGGCCGCCAGGGTGGAGTAGGGCCGGCCAAGCCCCGCGGGGTAGGCACCCAGTGCCTCGCCGAGGACGGAGACCGGGAGGTAGAACCGGCGGGACGCATCGGCCTTCGGTGCTCCGGGGTGGGGTTTGGCGCGCCGGAGCAGGGCCAGGGAATGCAGGCGCCCCAGGATCGCGTCGAGGGACTTGATGGTTGAGCCGGCGATAGCGGCTTTCAGCCAGGAGGCAGTGGTGCTGAGCTGGGAATCCTCGTTGGTGGTCAGGTCCACCGTTTCCAGAACCTGCAGCTCCGGAGCGGTCAGTTTTTCGAGGATCCGCTGGACACTGACCCGGGTGGAGGCACGGGCGGCCAGGGCCTGGAAATCCGGGACGGGCGGCAGCGCCAGGTCCGGCCTGGCAGTAAGCAATTCACGCAGTTGTTCGTCACTGCGTGCGGCGAGATCTTCGGCCAAAGCTCGAATCGCGGACATCAAGACCACGTTACCCGAGTGAGGCGGAAAACGGACCGATCAGTTCAGGCGCCGGCGCCTGATTCCGTCGATCATCAGGCCGGCCATCAAAAGGAACGCGAGGGGCAGTGCGTAGAAGGACGCTGCCACCAGCCACGGTGCAACTGCCTGGCCCCCGAGGGAAAGAAGCAGCACCGCCGCAAGCGTTCCCAGGCCGAACAGTGCCAGCACCGCCGCAAGGGCGGCAGCGGTCCGACGCAGCGGAGACCGGCGCGCCGGCAGGGACGGCGCCTGGGGCACCTGCCGCGCCGCGGCTACCTCGGAGGCCCGGAGCTGCTCCGGTGGGGTGTTGCTCATGGTCCTTAACGCTAACAGCGCGAAACCGCGGGACAAAGGGGACCCTCATGGGTGGCCCCGGCCGTCGACGGCCCCGGCACCAGGGCCACAGGCTCTCGGCTAGCATGCCCCCATGATGAACATCGTCTGGTGGGAGGTCGAGACCGCGGCGCCCGAGAAATTCATGTCGTTCCATGGCGGGCTCTTCGGTTGGGTGTTCGCTCCCGCGTTCGAGGATTCCGAGCTCGACGCGGGCTACTGGATTATCAGAAGCGGCGGGTCCGGCATCGGCGGTCTGCAGCGTGCGACCGAAGGAACAGTGCCTACGGCCGGAACCCGGGTCTATTTCGAAACCGACGACCTCGAAGGCTTCCTCTCACGAGTCCGGGAGCTCGGCGGCCACGTCGAGCGAAGCAGAACCGACCTCGGCGGCGATGACCGCTGGTTCGCAACGTTCCAGGATCCCTGCGGGGTGTCCTTCGGCATCTGGACGGATAGAGCCCGCAGCAGTTCTTGACCGCTACGATCCCTTCAACCTGGAGTCCGGGGGTGTTCTCCCGGATCGGTTTGTAGACCACGGGTGTCCCAATCCCTAGTCGGGATATTCTAAAGGGAACAGACTTCCCCGTAGTATCTCTGCAGGTACTCCGGCGCCGCTTCGGGCCTGGCGGGCCAACGCGGGTCACGACCACTCCTGCAGCAGGTGTCCTGCTGCAATTAAACTAAGAACGAGGTAATCGAAGTGCCCATCGGCAAGGTCAAATGGTTCGACACTGGTAAGGGTTTTGGGTTTCTCGCCACGGACGAGGGGCAGGAAGTATTCCTGCACGCTTCTGCCCTGCCTGCAGGGGTCACCGAGGTCAAGCCCGGTACCCGCATGGAGTTCGGTGTCGCTGACGGCCGCCGGGGACCGCAGGCCCTTTCCGCCCGCATCCTCGAGGCTCCGCCGTCGGTTGCCAAGGCAACCCGCAAGGATGCCGAGGACATGGCCGTGATCACTGAAGACCTGATCAAGCTGCTGGACGCGATTTCCAATGGGCTGCGGCGGGGCCGTTACCCGGACAAGAAACACGCGGCCAAGGTGGCTGCCGTCCTGCGGGCCGTCGCCGACGATCTGGATATGTAAGGTTCGTGCGCTGAAGTGACTATGACACCGCTAACACCCCCTATGCCTGAATCCGGGTCCGTCCCGGAAAACGCTGCTCCGGCTGCGCGCAAGCGTGCCCCCCGGCGGCCGGGAAAGCCCGACGCCGTCCTCGCGGACGCCGCTGCCGAGGCCCGCGCCGGCCTGCTCGAAGTGGCGTCCGAGGATGAGATCGGCAACTACCTCGGCGCAGTTGCAGACGCCGACCGGCTCGTGACGCACCGTTTCACCTCCCTCCGCCCCGGTTACCGCGGATGGTATTGGTACGTCACGGTGGCCCGGGCACCTCGAAGCAAGAAGGTGACGGTCAGCGAGGTGGGGCTGCTTCCCTCCAACGAGGCGCTGCTGGCGCCGGAATGGGTGCCCTGGTCGGACCGGCTGCGTCCTGAGGACATCGCGGCCGAACAGGAACTGCAGGCCCAGGAGCGCGCTGCCCAGGAGCAGGCAGACCAGGACCGGAGCGCCCAGGACCAGGGCGGCCAGGATGGGGCCGGCGATAGCCGGACGGACCAGGAACAAACGGATCAGGACCGGTCCGGCGGGCAGCATGCCGGCGCGACGGAAGCCGAGGAGGACGAATAATCCCGTGACGGTTGCGGCAACAGGGTTCACTATCCCCAAGGGGGCGTTGAACTGATGTTCCGTTCCCTTCGCATTTTCAACTACCGCATCTGGTTCCTCGGTGCCCTCGTGTCGAATATCGGCACCTGGATGCAGCGCACGGCGCAGGACTGGCTGGTCTACGACATCCTGACGGACCAGGACGCGGCAGCCATGGGTGTTGTCATGGCGCTCCAACTGGGGCCGCAGCTGCTCCTGGCCCCGTGGTCCGGCCTGATCGCCGATACCTACAACCGGCGCAAGGTCCTCCTCCTGACCCAGATCAGCATGGGTGCGCTGGGCCTCGCCCTGGGCCTACTGGTCCTGTCCGGGCACGCCGAGCTGTGGCACGTCTACGCCTTCGCGCTCGCGCTGGGCGTAGTGTCCGCGGTGGACGGGCCGGCGCGCCAGGCCTTTGTCTCCGAGGTGGTCTCCGAACGGGACCTGCCCAACGCCGTCGCCCTCAACAGTGCCTCCTTCAACGGAGCACGCATGGTCGGCCCCGCCGTCGCCGGCCTCCTGACCGTGGCCGTGGGACCGGGCCTGGTCTTCGTGCTCAACGCCGTCACGTTCGGGGCGATGGTGATTGCCCTGCTGAAGATGCGTGCCGGCGAGCTGCGGATCCTGCCCAAGGCGCCTCCGGGGAAAGGCCGCATCAGGGCGGGGCTTGCGTATGTGCGCCACCGGCCCGACCTGATCATGGTGATGCTGGCCATCTTCATCGTTGGCACTTTCGGCATGAACTTCGCCATCTACATAGCAGCCATGGCACGTACGGAGTTCGGCCGGGACGCGGGCATCTTCGGCGTCCTCAATTCGGTCATGGCGATCGGGTCGGTTGCCGGTGCCCTGCTCTCCGCGCGGCGTGACCGGCCGCGCCTGCGGTTTGTTTTCGGCGCCGCCGGGGCCTTCGGTGTGGCCTGCATCCTGTCCGCAGCAGCCCCCACCCTGGTCCTGTTCGCCCTGTCGCTGATCCCCGTCGGCCTCTTTGCGCTGACCCTGATGACCAGCGCCAACGCCTATGTGCAGACCACCACCGCCCAGGTCATGCGCGGACGGGTGATGGCGCTGTATTTCGCCATCTTCATGGGTGGAACGCCCTTGGGGGCGCCGGTGGTGGGATGGGTGTCGAACTCCTTCGGCCCTCGCTGGAGCCTCGGGGTTGCCGCAGCCTCGGGCCTGGTGGCCGCCGCCATCGGCTTCGTCTGGGCCTGGCGGACCTACGGCATGCGTTTCCACTATGACCGCAGCCTGCCGCGCCGGCTCAGCATGACTACGGACGCCACGGAAAAGCAGCAGGACCCGGACAACGCCTAGTCCGGGTCCTGCCCGCGGGGATCAGGAGTTGGCAATCACGTAGTCAATGCACTCCAGCAGGGCGCTCACGTCGTCGGGCTCGATGGACACGAAGGTGGCTATGCGCAGCTGGTTGCGGCCCAGCTTGCGGTACGGCTCAACATCCACCACGCCGTTGGCGCGCAGCGTCTTGGCGATGGCCGAAGCATCGATGCCCTCATCGAAGTCGATGGTGGCAATGACGTTTGACCGGTCCTCCGTTCGTGCCACAAACGGACTGGCCACGGACGACTTCTCCGCCCAGGCATAAATCCGCCCTGCCGAGTCGGCCGTGCGGCCCGTGGCGAAGGGAAGCCCGCCGTTGGCGTTCATCCATTCGATCTGCGCGTTCAGGGTCACCAGCGTGGACAACGACGGCGTGTTGTAGGTCTGGTTCAGGCGGGAGTTGTCGATCGCGGTCTGGAGGTTGAGGAAATCCGGGATCCAGCGGTCCCCGGCATTGATCCGTGCAGCCCGTTCCAAGGCAGCCGGGGAGAACATGCCCAGCCACAGACCGCCGTCGGAGGCGAAGTTCTTCTGCGGGGCGAAGTAGTAGACATCGGACTGGGCCAGGTCCACGTCCAGGCCGCCCGCCGCGGAGGTGGCATCGATCAGGACGAGGGAACCGTCGTCGGCGCCTTCCACGCGGCGCACCGGAGCGGCCACGCCCGTGGACGTTTCGTTCTGCGGCCAGGCGTAGACGTCCACGCCGTTCTCCGCCGCCGGCTCCGGACGGGTACCGGGCTCGGCCTTAATGATGCTCGAGGCCGAAAGGAACGGTGCCTTGTTGGTTGCCGCTGCGAACTTGGAACCGAATTCACCGAAGGACAGGTGCTGGGCCTTTTCCTCCACCAGCCCGAAGGCCGCAATGTCCCAGAAAGCGGTGGAACCGCCCACACCCAGCACCACCTCGTAGCCCTCGGGTGCGGAGAACAAATCCGTCAGGCCCCGGCGAACACTGCCCACCAGGTCCCGTACCGGAGCCTGCCGGTGGGACGTGCCCAG
The DNA here is from genome assembly GCF_059090365.1 of Arthrobacter sp. Ms25. Classification (NCBI taxonomy): domain Bacteria; kingdom Bacillati; phylum Actinomycetota; class Actinomycetes; order Micrococcales; family Micrococcaceae; genus Arthrobacter; species Arthrobacter sp. Ms25. The sequence goes on from NZ_JBNHFP010000002.1 coordinate 75,765, forward strand.
GAGGTGGGCGCCGGCACCGGCAAGTGCCGCCATCTGTTCCGGGCGGACCTTGGACGGACCGGCACCAAAACGGCCGTCCTTGGGAAGGAGTCCAGCGGGAATTTTCAGTGCGGCTGTATCGCCCATGAGGGAACGCTCCAAGCGTGTTTCGTAGGTGGCGGATATGCTCTTCCATTCTGCCGCACCTGCACGGGCAGCGGGGATATATGACCCGCACCACGAACGCCTGTGAAGGGCGCCGCGCAATTATCCGGGGGTCCGGCGGATAGGCTAACGTGTTGGCGTATCCCCGGGCAGCGGCGTGTTGCCCTTCTTTCTCCCTTACTAGGAGCGGCCCGTCATGACGGATCTCATTGACACCACTGAGATGTACCTCAGGACCATCCTGGAATTGGAAGAAGAGAACATTGTTGCCCTGCGTGCGCGCATTGCCGAACGGCTGCGCCACTCCGGGCCCACTGTGTCCCAGACCATCGGGCGGATGGAACGCGACGGACTGGTGGTGGTTGCCGGCACCCGGCGGCTGGAGCTGACGGAACTGGGACGCCGCCGGGCCACCGAGGTCATGCGCAAGCACCGGCTCGCCGAAAGGCTCCTTTCTGACGTGATCGGGCTCGACTGGGCCTATGTTCACGACGAAGCCTGCCGATGGGAACACGTGATGAGCGAACGCGTGGAACGGCGGCTCTACGAGTTGCTGGGCCACCCGACGGAATCGCCGTACGGCAATCCGATCCCGGGCCTCGAAGGAATCGGCGGAGTGGCCGCAGAAGCCGACCACGACGGCGTCGTGGACCTGGTGTCCGCCGTAGCTGCCACCGGGGCAGGGGCGAAGCTCCGGCTGGTCCGGCTCGCGGAACCCATCCAGGTTGAACCCGAACTGCTGTCGCAGCTGGATGAAGCGGGGCTGCGGCCCGCGGCGCAGATCACCGCCGAAGTGGTCGGCGGTTATATTTCCGTGCGGGTTCCGGGGGTCGAAGGTGCCCTGGAACTACCTGCCGAAGTGGCTGCGCACGTCTTTGTTTCCACTATTGGGTAACGGAATGGTCACTTTTGTGACATTTAACCTATAGTAAGTCCCGACGCTGAAACACCATCGTTATCCGGTCCGTCCGCCGAGCCCTGCCAGCGGACCGGAGCACCAAACTCGTCCAGGCAGGGGCGGAGGACCCATTATCCGGCAGTTCCACTGCCTTGGGGTGAAGCCTTCCGGGGATGTCGGTCTTTCCTGCACGGTTGCAGGTAATGTCCGCATTTCCTAAAGGCCGAGTTTCTCTACTCGAATCCGACAGCTAACTTCGCAGGCGATCCATGAGAGGGAAACACTTGTCGAAGCATGCTGCTTCGGGCCGGCGCCGCGCGCCTGCTCACACTGCGCCACTGCGCCCCCGCAACGCCTCCACGTCAGGCCGCCGGCGCGCCGAAACCAAATCCGTGTCCGTTGGCGGTGCCGCCCAGAAAGTGGCAATTACCGCTGCAACTTCCGGACTGATCCTTACCGCCGCCATGCCCACGCACGCAGCGGCCGATGATCCGGTACAGCTTGAGCCGGTTGCTGTCGATGTACCCGTCTCCGCTGATCCGAATGCCGACATCGGATTCGACCGCACCGGGCTGAGCAGCAAGTACGACCCGGACGCCGCGCTGGCCTCCATCACGGTCGCCGCGGGATCGCATGCGGTTCCTGCTGCTGCCAAGGGCACGCTGTCCACACCGCTGGACGCTTCGCTGGTGCAGACCTCCGGGTTCGGGCACCGCGTCAGCCCCATCACCGGAGAAGCCGGCGAGATGCACAACGGACAGGACTTCGCCGCCACCTGCGGGACCGCCGTCAATGCTGCAGCATCGGGCACCGTGGTCTTCGCCGGCTGGCACCCCTACGGCGGCGGAAACCGCGTAGTGATTGACCACGGCAACGGGGTCGAAACCACGTATAACCACCTTTCCAACATTGCGGTCACCGTCGGCGCCGAAATCGACCGGGGATTCCTGGTGGGGGCAAGCGGCACCACCGGTTCTTCAACCGGGTGCCATCTGCATTTCGAAGTCATGGTTAACGGCGAAGTTGTTGACCCTTTGAATTGGCTCTAACCCGCCAAATCAAAGGTCCGTAACCGGTTGAATATCATTTCGTGATCGGAACGTGACATACCTCAAATGTTGCTGTACGCTCGTCCTCGTGCCTGATTCGCCAACGATGGGGCACCTTCGAACAGATCGCCTAGCTCTGCCACTGTTTGAAGTCCGTTCGCAGAATCGCATGGCAGAGGCGGGGGAACCAATTTCGGGTTTCGCAAGAAACCCTTGGGGTTAAGTTGCAAAAGGCCATTAGGCCGGGCAACCGGGTGACTCCCATCCGAATCCGACAGCTCACCTCGTAGGCAATTGGGAGAGGCAAACCTGTGTCATCAAACGCTCATGGCCGCCGTCGTGCTGCCACCGTACAGACCAACCCGATCACTGCACTTTCCAAGGCAGTCAGCAGCAACGCCGGAACCGTAGGCCGCCAGGCCGCCGTCGTAGTTGCAGCATCCGGCCTCGTGCTGGCTGCCGGACTTCCTGCACAGGCTTCCGTAAGCACGGACCGCCAGGCACTCGCAGCAACCCCCCTGAACATCGTGGCCGGCAGCGTCACCGCTCCCGCCGACGCACCGTTCCAGCTTCCCCTGGTGGCCCCCAGCTCGACTTCCGGCGCTGACTACCGCGCACAGGTTGCCGCTGAAGAGGCCGCAGCCCAGGCAGCCGAAGAACTGGCCGCAGCCCAGGCTGCTGAAGCCCAGACCGCCACCCGCAACGCCGCAGCCCAGACGGCCGCTCCGGCCGCTCCGGCAGCCGGCGTCACCTTCCAGGCCGCCAGCAACGCCGCGCCTGCCGCCGCAGTTGAAGCACCGGCCTCCGGAAACGTCGCCTCCGGCCTGGTGGCTTCGGCCTACGGCCAGATCGGCGTTGCACAGGACTGCACCGCCATGGTCGAGAAGGCACTCCGCTCCGTGGGCAAGTCCGTTGGCGACCTCGCTCCGGGCCAGTTCTTCCAGTACGGTTCCGTGGTTTCCTCCCCGGCTCCCGGTGACCTTGTGATCACCGCCGGCCACGTTGCCATCTACGTGGGCAACGGCCAGGTCATCAGCGGTGGCCTGAACGGCATGAACACCGGACTGCACAGCCTCTCCGATCTGCCGGGCGCCAGCTTCGTCCGCGTGAGCTAAGCCCGGGACATCATGACCTCGTCGATTGAGCGCGCCCGCCACCGGGCGCCGGTGGCACGCGCCACCACGCTGAACGCCTTCGCCGGCGCCGTCAGTGCCAATGCCGGAACAGTGGGCCGCCAGGCAGCCGTCATCGCGGCAGCCTCGGGGCTGGTGCTGACAACCGGTGTTGCTGCCAACGCCTCCGGTGCAGACGCACCCCGCGACGTCCGGACCAGCGCACTGAACCTTTCCACGTCACTCCACGTCCCTGCGGACGTGGCCGTGTCGTTCGAACGCGCCGGTATCTCGGGTTCGACGCCGGCACCCGTGGAAGAGCCGGTGCCCGCGCTTGAGGCAGCAGCTGCCGCCGCACCCGCGGCCGGTGCCCAGGAAGCAGCCGCTGCTCCCGTCCAGCAGGCCGGCGGCAATGCCGGTGCTGCGGCTCCCAGCCTCAGCACGGCCTCCGCCGCCCAGCCGGCGCCGGCTGCCCCGTCCGGTGCAGCGTCCACGATTGCCGCCGCTGCCTATGCGCAGCTTGGGGTCAATCAGGACTGCACCATGTTGGTGACCAATGCTTTGGCCGCGGCCGGAATCAGCCACCACGGCTGGCCTGCCAGCTACCTCTCCCTTGGACGGACGGTGAGCGCAGCTGAGGCTATGCCCGGCGACCTGATCTACTACGCCGACGGCGGGATGGGCATGGCCCACATTGCTGTCTATGTCGGCGGTGGACAGGCAGTGCACGGCGGTTTCAACGGCGGCTCCACCGTCGTGGCTCCGGCCGAACTCGGTTCGGGTGGCGTCTACATCCGGGTCGGCGGCTAGGCAGTTCCGGCAACTCAGCGGCAGGGCCCCTCTTTCGAGAGGGGCCCTGCCGCGTTAAACCGGTACGGGCCACCGCCAACGGTGCGCCGGCTGCCGTAACGCAGGGCTAAATGGCCAAGATCGCGTTCCCGTTCTACTCTTGCATAGACAATCCGAAGTGCCGTCTGTGGAACGGTGTCTTGTACTCACCGGTTCGTGGGCGGCAGACGAAGAGGTATGTGCATGCGCACTCTCGTTCTGAATGCTGGATACGAACCACTGGCCGTGATCACCTTCCGCCGCGCTTTGGTGCTGGTTTTGAACGGAAAGGCAAGCGTGGTGCTGGAAAGCGGCGAGCCGGTGGTTGGCCCCAACGAAATCCTTCCCCGGCCGTCGGTCATCCTCCTTCACCGTTACGTCAAGATCCCTTACCGCGAGGGCACTGTTGCCACGCGCCGGGGCGTACTGCGCCGGGACAACCACGAATGCGCATACTGCGGCAAGGCTGCCGCCACCGTTGACCACGTAGTCCCGCGCTCCCGCGGCGGCGACGACAGCTGGGAAAACCTGGTTGCGTGCTGCCTGCGCTGCAATAACACCAAAGGGGACCGGACACTGGCCCAGTTGGGCTGGGAACTGCGGACCGTGCCGAAGGCGCCCCGGGGTGCGCGCTGGCAGATCCGGGAACTCGAACGTCCTTCCCCGCAGTGGGATCCGTTCCTGCAGAACGATACGGCTGCCTGATGCCGGCTGCCCTCCGCTACGACGCGGTTATCCTCGCCGGCGGCCGGTCCACGCGCCTCGGCGGCACCCCCAAGGCACTGCTGCTGGCTGAGGGCCGGACCCTGCTGGAGAGCACCCTTGCCGCTGCGGCCGGTGCGCGGCACGTCGCCGTCGCCGGGCCGCCCGAGCTGGCGGCCCTGTTAACGGCAGCCCCTGTCGGCAGGGTCCCGGGGACACCGGTGCTCGTCCGCGAAGAACCGGCCTACGCCGGGCCGGCCGCGGCGGTTGCAGCCGCCGTCACCGCCCTGGCTGCCCTCGAGGCCAGCGGTGACGGAGACGGCAACGCCCGTGACGACGACGGCGGGGGAGACCAGGGCGGCAGCTGCCCGTGGACGTTGGTCTTGGCCTGCGACATGCCCCGGGTTGCTGCGGCCGTACGGGTCCTGCTGGCAGCGGCGGACGCCGCCCCGGCGGACGCCGCCCCGGCGGACGCCGCCCCGGCGGAGAGCCTGCTGGCAGTGGATTCCACCGGAAACCGCCAGCCGCTGGCAGCGCTGTACCGTACGGCGGAACTGCGCGCCGCCGTCCGGTCCGCCGCTTCGGAAGGGTTGGCGAACAAGTCCATGAAGGCGTTGCTTGCTAGGGTGCAATGGAGGGGTATTGATGTTCCCCCGGGAAGTACAGCCGATGTTGACACCTGGAACGATGCACAGTCCCTAGGTGTGAGCGCCGGGGACCTGCCGTAGGACCGGGCAGTCCCCAAGCGATACGAAGGAGCACGAATGGCAAGCCAGAAGGAACAACTCGAGGCCTGGAGCAGCAGGCTGCTGCAGGCATTGGAACTTGAAGGCACGCCGGTGGATGTCTCTGCTGTCCTCGACCTGGCCGCGGCAGCCGCGCACAGCGTGGTACGGCCGGCGGCGCCGCTGACCACCTACATTGCCGGATACGCCGCAGGCCTTGCAGCCGGTACCGGGCAGGCCGACGGTGCCGTTGCCATGCGCTCGGCCATGGCGGTGGCCGCCGACCAGTGCCGTGCCGCCGCCGCCGAAGGAGACACACAGTGAGCGACTCCGCCGCGCCCGTGATCCTTCCTGCCGGGCCCAACGCGTCGTGGGCCCAGGCCCGGCACGCCGCCTATGCGGCCGCCCGCCCGCTGCCCTATGAAACCGTGCCCCTGGACGAGGCGCTCGGCCGGATCCTGGCCCTCGACACAGTGGCCCTGCAGCCCGTTCCGCACTACGGCTCGGCGGCCATGGACGGGTGGGCCGTCGCCGGTCCGCCGCCGTGGACAGTCATCAGCCACGAGGAACCCGAAATCGAACGCTGGCAGGTCCACCGGGAATCCGGGCGCCGCGCCCTGCAGCCGGGCGAAGCCGTGGAGATCCTTACCGGCGGACTGATCCCGGACGGCGCCGAAGCCGTGCTGCGCTCCGAAAGCGGCGCGGTCTCCGCTGCCACGCCGCCGGTGCTTACGCTCGGCGAACGGGCACGGGAGTCGGAACCGCGGGCCGGAGAGCATATCCGGCCTGCCGGCGAAGAGGCATCGGCGGGGGAGACCGCCATTCCTGCCGGGAAGCTGCTCAACCCCGCACACATTGCCCTGGCCGCCGTATGCGGACATGACACGCTGCCGGTGCTGCGCTCCCCGCGCGTGTCCCTGCTGCTGACCGGTGACGAGGTCATCGAAGCAGGCCTGCCCGAGCCGGGCCAGGTCCGCGACACCTTCGGCCCGCAGCTGCCGCAGCTGATCACGATGCTGGGCGGGCGGATCGACATCGTGCGCCGCCTCCCGGACCGGCTGGAGGAAGTGGTGGCCGCGCTGAGCAGCGAGGCCACCGATGAAGACTCCATCGCCATGTCTTCCGGCGACGTCCTCGTCACCACGGGCGGCACCGGGCGGTCCGCCGCGGACCACCTGCGCCGTGCCCTGGAAGAGGTCGACGCTGAGCTCCTCATCGACGGAATTGCGATGCGTCCGGGGCACCCCACCATGCTCGCCCGCCTGCGGGACGGACGGCTGCTGGTGGCGCTGCCCGGAAACCCGCTGGCGGCCATGATGGCTGTCTTCACCATCGTCCAGCCGCTGCTGGACGGACTCCGGGGCGCCCCGATTTCCCGTGAGCGCCATGTCCTGGCCGGCGTGGACCTGGAACCGCTGCCCGGAAGGACCCGTGTGGTGCCGTGCACCATCCAGGAGGACAGGGCCATGCCTTCTCCCTATTTCCGGTCCGGGATGCTCCGCGGCCTGGCCGAAGCCGACGCCGTAATGGTGGTGCCGCCGGAAGGCTGTATCCGGGACCAGGCCGTCATGGCGCTGCCCCTGCCATGGCAGGTCAACCGCGCACCGGCGGGGTAAGTTCCGGCGGCGAAGGGGTAACCCCGGACAACGGAGAACCCGGGCAGCATCAGCGGCCCGGCTACAGAACCACAGCATCAAAGACAGGAAGACATCATGGGACGGGTTACCCAACGAGGACGGGTTACGCGCTTCCGGCTGGACGGCAACGTCAGCCGGCGGGACGACGTACTGGCAGGAGAGGAACCGCTGGAAATCCGGATCGGAGGCAAGTCCTTCACCGTCACCATGCGGACGCCCGGTGACGATTTCGACCTGGTCGCCGGCTTCCTGGTGTCCGAAGGAGTGATCTGGGACCCGGCGCAGCTGGTCAGCCTGCGGTACTGCTCCGGCGTGGATGAGGAAGGCAACCAGACCTTCAACGTGGTGGACGTCCAGCTCCGGCCCGGCACCAAGCTTCCGGATACCGGAATGGAACGGCACGTCTACACGTCCAGTTCCTGCGGCATCTGCGGCACTGCGTCCATTGAGGCCGTGCGGAAGTCTTCGCATTTCCACCCGTCCGAGGACCAGGTCCGGCTGCCGCTGGACATGCTTGCGGCCCTGCCGGACCGGCTGCGTGAAGGGCAGAAGGTCTTCGACCGGACCGGCGGCGTCCATGCGGCAGGGCTGTTCAACGCCGACGGCGAGCTGCTGTGTCTGCGTGAAGACGTGGGCCGGCACAACGCCGTGGACAAGGTGGTGGGCTGGGCGCTGCGCGCCGGGATGCTTCCGCTGCGCGGCATGGTGCTGCAGGTGTCCGGGCGGGCGTCCTTCGAGCTGGTCCAGAAGGCCCAGCTGGCAGGGATTCCGGTGCTCGCGGCCGTCAGTGCGCCGTCCGCCCTCTCCGTGGAGCTTGCCAAGGACGGCGGAATGACGCTGATCGGCTTCAGCCGCGGCGCGTCCCTGAACTGCTATTCCGCGCCGGAACGGATCCTCGCAGCAGCTCCTGCCGCGGTGTAGGCACCCGGGTTTCCGGCCGCCGCTTCGGATTCCCTAGCGGGCGGCCGGGAGCTGGACGGTGGCTGTTGTGCCCTGTCCCACCGTCGACACGATGCCCAGTTCGCCGCCGTGCTGGAGCACGATGTCCTGGACAATGGCCAGGCCCAGCCCGGTCCCCGGGATGGCAGCGGAGGTGGCATTCGAGGCACGGAAAAAACGCCGGAACAGGTTGGGCAGGTCGGCCTCGGGAATGCCTATGCCGGTATCCCGGACCTGCACCCGCACACCGGGACCGGCGGCGTCGGTCTGCACCAGAGCGGCACTCACTTCCACTGATCCGCCGGCCGGCGTGAATTTCACCGCGTTGGAGCAGAGATTGGTGAATACCTGCTCCAGCTGGGCCCGGTCTCCGTCCACCAGCAGGGCCTCGGAACCAAGTTCCAGGCGCAGGTCCAGGTTGCTGGTGCCGGCGGCGGGCGCCAGTGAGGCCGCAACGGCGCGGAGGAGTTCCTCCAGGTCCACTTCTTCCACCTCGAGGCTGCTCTCGTGCGCATCCTGCCGGGAGATGGTCAGCAGGTCGCTGATCAGCTGATTGAGCCGTACGGCGTTGCGTCCCACGATCTTGAGCATCTGGGCAACGCCGTCCGGCAGGTCCCCGCCGGAGCCGTCAAGGATGAGGTCCAGATACCCGGTGATCGAGGTCAGCGGCGTCCGCAGTTCATGGTTGACCGTGGCCACGAAATCGGTCTTGGCCTGGTCAAGGTCGCGCTGGCGTTTGAGCACCATCCGCTGGGCGGTGATGAGGTTGCCCTGCACAAGGCCGTGTGCGAGGTTTCCGCTGACATGCTGGATCAGGGAAATCTCCGTACTGGTCCAGTCCCGCGGGGCGCCCTCCCCGGCAAGCCAGAGCAGGCCGAACGCCTTGTCCCCGTGGCCCAGCGGAACAATGACCGAGTTCCGCAGCCCCGCGGCACACGCCGCCGGGCTGACCGGCAGCGGCTCATCGGAGGGGGAGCGGTGATCCTCCACCGCCAGTGCACGGCCGCGCTCCCACAAGGCCTCGGCCAGCTCCCCGGCGCTGTGGCCGCCCAGCTCGGGCATACCCGCGGCGACGGCTTCCTCCCGGCTCCAGCTCAGCGCCAGTTCCGGAACGCGTTCATCCGGAAACGTCACGAGCAGGACATGATCGGCTTCGAACGTGGCCCCGAGCCCGTGAACCACCACCTCGGCCATTTGCTGGGGATCGTTCGTGGCCCGGATCGCAGCGGAAATGCGGCGGGTATCCTCCCTCAGTCGGGCCGCTGCCATCCGCCGCCCGCGGCGTGCCTGGGCGGTGGCCAGGATCAGGTTTACCCGCCGGGCGAGGTCCTCGGGATCCACCGGACTCGCCACGAAGTCCGCTATGCCCAGTTCCACCATGAAGTCCATGTCCACGCCGGCCTCGCCGGCCACCAGGATGACCGGCAGCTTGGTGATGGCGGGCTCATGCCGCAGCCGCTTGAGCATGTCCATGCCGGCAACCTCGCGGACGGTGGAGTCCACCACTGCCAGCACCGGCGAGGCAGCCCGGGCAGCTTTCATGGCCTCATCCACGTCCTGCACCGGGACCGCTTCCAGTCCGGCGTCGGAAAGAATGCCGGCCACAACGGAGAAGACCTGTGGGTCCTCCACGGCCACCAACGCTTTGGGGCGGGACCCGGCGCCGGGTTTATCGCCCTCCGTCGATGAGTCGGCGGACGGGAAAGCAGGAGGAGTCAGTGCCGGGGACATAACGACCTTTCGTCAGCGCCCGGTTGAGCTCAAGGGGCAGCGATAGGAAGTGTAACAGCCCCCGGGAAGCTGGAAGTGATGTGACTCACCGTCCGGCAGGAGGTATTGCTGCGGTGTTCAGCCCCTGGCGATCGCCCGGAATCCTCCCCCGTACGGGCTTAAGCTGGAACGTGCAGATTACGGAGGATGCGACATGAGTATGGAAGGCGCAGCGTGGGGTTCGCTGATGCAGATCTCCCGCGCCAAGGGCGGCGACGGGAAAATATCGAGGGAGACGCTGAAGCGGATTGTCCGTTTCGCAGCTCCCTACCGGACGCGGCTCCTCGGGTTCGTGCTCTTGTCGGTGGCGGGGGCATTCCTGGCCGTGGCCACGCCGGTCCTGGCGGGCGAAGTGGTCAACTCCATCGTGGCCGGCACCGCTCCCGGCGTGGTGATCCGGCTCGCGCTGCTGATTGCCGCCGTCGCCGTCGCCGACGCGGCCGTCACCCTGGCCACGCGCTGGTTCTCCTCCCGCATCGGCGAGAGCGTCATCCTCGACCTGCGCACGGCCGTGTTCGACCACGTGCAGAAGATGCCCGTTGCCTTCTTCACCCGCACCCGGACGGGTGCGCTGGTCAGCCGGCTCAACAATGACGTGATCGGAGCCCAGCAGGCGTTCAGCGGAACCCTTTCCGGTGTGGTGAGCAACGTCGTCGCACTGGTGCTGACCCTGATCGTGATGCTCGGAACCTCCTGGCAGGTCACGGTGCTGGCCATGCTGCTGCTGCCGGTGTTCCTGCTCCCGGCACGGCGGATGGGGGGCCGGCTCGCCGCCCTGCGCCGGGAGGCCGCCAACCACAACGCCTCCATGGGCACGCAGATGACCGAGAGGTTCTCCGCCCCCGGCGCCACCCTGGTCAAGCTGTTCGGCCGGCCCGACGCCGAATCCCGCGAGTTCGCGGTCCGCGCCTCCCGGGTGCGAGACATCGGGGTGAAGATGGCTATGATGCAGGCGGTGTTCGTGACCGCGCTGACCCTGGTCTCCGCGCTGGCCCTGGCTTTGGTTTACGGACTCGGCGGCTACCTGGCGCTGCGCGGGAGCCTGAACACGGGCGACGTCGTGACCCTGGCGCTGCTGCTGACCCGCCTGTACGCGCCGCTGACCTCGCTGGCCAACGCCCGGGTGGAAATCATGAGCGCCGTGGTCAGCTTTGAGCGGGTTTTCGAGATCCTGGACCTCCGCCCGCTGATCCGTGAGAAGGACTCCCCGGCTCCGGTGCCGGCGGGACCGCTGAGCGTGGAGTTCGACGACGTCCGGTTCGCTTACCCCACGGCGGAGAAAGTCTCGCTCGCGTCCCTGGAGGAGGTGGCCGTCCTGGATACCCGAGGCGGGGAGGAGGTGCTGCACGGAGTGTCCTTCCGGGTTGAGCCGGGGCAGACCGTGGCCCTGGTCGGGACCTCGGGAGCAGGGAAATCAACCATTGCGCAGTTGCTGGCACGGCTGTACGACGTCGATTCGGGCGCGGTGCGCTTTTCGGGCACCGATGTGCGGGACCTGAGTTTCGCGGGCATCCGGCAGGCTCTGGGCATGGTGACCCAGGACGGGCATCTGTTCCACGAGACCATCCGGGCCAACCTGCTCCTGGCCCGCCCCGAGGCCAGCGAGGAGGAGGTCTGGGATGCCCTCCGCCGGGCCCGGCTGGAGGATATGGTCCGTTCGCTGCCGGACGGCCTGGAGACGCTTGTGGGGGAGCGCGGCTACCGGCTCTCCGGCGGTGAACGCCAGCGCATGACGATTGCCCGGCTCCTGCTGGCCCAGCCCCGGATCGTGATCCTGGACGAAGCCACCGCCGCGCTGGATTCCACGTCCGAGGCAGCCGTCCAGGCGGCACTGGGAGAGGCGCTGGAGGGACGGACCGCCGTGGTCATTGCCCACCGGCTCTCCACCATCCGCAACGCCGACCGGATCCTGGTGATCGAGGGCGGACGGATTGCCGAACAGGGAACGCATGCGCAGCTCCTTGCGCAGGACGGACGCTATGCGGAGTTGTACAACACCCAGTTCGCGGCCGAGCCGGAGACGGAAGCGGCGGAGTAGCGGTTCGCAGGGAGCCGGACTCCTGCCGGTGGTTAAAGAAAAAAGTGCCCCCGGCCGGAATCGAACCGACGACCTGCCCTTTAGGAGAGGGCCGCTCTATCCTACTGAGCTACGGAGGCGGACCGCCGGGCTACCGGCGGGCGCTACCAGCTTACCCGTTTCTTCCGGGCTCTGGTTGCAGCCCGTTCGGTGCGTCCCCGGGAACCGCGGCCGGGGATCCGGTTAGCTGCAGTCCCGCAATATGCTGGGCATAGCTGGCCCGGATCGCCTGCATGAAGCCGAGGATGGTGCGCAGTTCGGTCTCCGTGTACCTCGACAGGACCTCGTCGGTGAGCGCACCGAGCGGGCCGAAGTAGGCACCGGCGAGCTGCATGGCCAGCGGTTCGAAGTGCAGTGTCACCTTCCGCCTGTCCGCGTGGGTGCGGTTGCGGTGAATGTGCCCGATGCGCTCCAAGCGGTCGATCACTGCCGTGGTGGTGCCCGAGGAGGTGCCCAGGCGGGCACTGAGCTGGCCCGCCGTCAGCGCCTGATCCCGGATTTCGGCTTCCATGATGAGCACCAGTGCGCGCATGTCCGTTGCATTGAGTCCGTGCGCGTGCGCGAAAGCATCCGCGACACGCTGGCCGTCCAAGCTCATGCCGCGGAGCGCGTCGACGATATCGCGTCGTAGCTCTTTGTCCTCCACAGCCCAATAGTAACTGGGAATTGAAGTATCTCGATATCTGAGATACTTTCAATCGGAGATACTTCGGACGGCTGGGAGAAGCAGATGTACGCAGGGATAGTGAAGAACGCCAAGTCGGCGTGGATCACTCTGTTGATCGGGGTGGCCGTCATCGTCGGCTTGTTCGCCCTGCCGGCAGAGGAAAACGACGCCACCGGCGTAGGCGGACTGGACGATAAATACCAGTCCACCCAGGTACAGGAGCTGCTCGAGGAATTCCCCGATGCACAGGAATCTTCCGCCATCGTGGTGGTCTCCCGTGAGGACGGCGGGCCGCTGACGGACGCGGACACCGCGGGGATCGCGGAAATCAACGCCGCGGCCACGGAGGCCGGCGCCTCCGGCCCGCCGCCGCAGGTGCCGCCGGTGGTCTCGGAGAACAAGCTCGTTGCGATTGTTCCGCTGACGCTGCAGGCGGCCGCGGACGACGGCGATGCCGTGTCCGCCGAGGTCGAGGACCTGCGAAGCGTCGTTTCCGATGCAGCGCCGGAAGGCGTCAAAGCGGAACTGACCGGCGGGGCGGCCTTCAGCGCCGACCTGGCCGGGGTGTTCTCGGGGGCGAACTTCGTGCTGCTGACCGTCACGGCCGGCGTCGTCGCCATACTGCTGCTGATCACTTACCGCTCGCCGTGGCTCTGGATTGTGCCCCTGGCCATTGTCGGTGCCATCGAACAGCTGGCGGCCAAGGTGGTGGACCTGCTGGCTCCGGCCACCGGGATCACCGTGGACCCGTCCGCCGTCGGTATCACCAGCGTGCTGGTGTTCGGTGCCGCCACCAACTATGCGCTGCTGCTGATTGCCCGCTACCGGGAGGAACTGCGCGCCCATGACTCGGTGTACGAGGCCATGCGCAAGGCCCTGACCCGTACGCGTGAGGCAATCATCGCCAGCGGCGGGACCGTCATCCTGGCGCTGCTGACCCTGCTGTTCACCGATACCCAGAGCTACCGCGGCCTGGGCTTCTCCGCAGCCATCGGCATTGTCCTGGCGATCCTCAGCGCCCTGTTCCTGCTGCCGGTTGCCCTGGTCCTCCTGGGCCGCAAACTCTTCTGGCCGTTCGTACCCAAGGTCGGGGACCCGGCCAAGGAAGGCAAGTTCTGGGGCCGCCTGGGCGAAGCCACCGCACGCCGGCCCAAGACCATTGCCGGCACCGCCGTCATCGTCCTGCTGGCACTGGGCAGCGCCCTGTTCACCCTGCAGATCGGTTTGAGCGAGAACGAACAGTTCCGCGAAAAGCCGCAGGCAGTGACCGCAGCGGAAACCCTCTCCGAAGGCTTCCCCGCCGGCTCCTCCTCGCCCGTCACCGTCCTGGTGGACACCGATTCCGTGGATGAGGCCGTCACCGAGCTTTCCGGGCTGGAAGGCGTCACCTCCGCTACGCCCGGCACCGAACATGACGGACGCACCCGCGTGGAGCTGATTACCGGATACGAAGCCGGCACCGACGAAGCCAACACCTTCATCACCGACCTGCGCGAGGATCTGGCCGGGCAGGACTATGAGGCCCTGGTGGGGGGAGAGGCTGCCGAGCGGGTGGACCAGCTTGCGGCGAACCAGCACGACACCGTCCTGGTGGGCACCTCCGTGATTGTGCTGGTCTTCCTGGTCCTGATGATCCTGCTGCGTTCCCTCGTCGCGCCGGTGCTGCTGGTGGCCTCCGTGCTGCTGACCTTCCTGGCTGCGACCGGGCTCAGCTGGCTGGTGTTCGAGAACGTGCTGGACTTCCCGGCCATGGACGTGCAGACGCTGCTCTACTCGTTCCTGTTCCTGGTGGCCCTGGGCGTGGACTACAACATCTTCCTGACCACCCGGGCACGGGAGAACGCGGTCACCATGGGCACCAAGCAGGGCATGCTGGCGGCCCTGCGCTCCACCGGCGGCGTGATCACGAGCGCGGGCATCCTGCTGGCTGCCGTGTTCGCGGTCCTCGGCGTCCTCCCGCTGGTGACCCTGACCCAGGTGGGCATCATCGTGGCCATCGGCGTCCTGTTCGACACCCTGCTGGTACGGACCGTGGTGGTCCCGGCCCTAACCTTTGTCCTGGGCGACAAGTTCTGGTGGCCGTCCCACCCGGCGGGTAAAGACAGCCACCACGGACGCCACCAGGCTGAGGCCGAGCAGGATCCAGCGGGCGAGGGTCAGCGCGCCGGCCAAAGCGGCATCGCCGCCGGATAGCTCAGCTGCACCGAGGGCGTTGTCGATGGCAATGTTCTCCCAGAGATCGGCCACCACGAAAAGGATCGGCGCACTAAAGAGCACCCAGCGCAGCGCCCTGCGCTGGGTGTTCAGCCCGATGATCAGCAGCCAGGTCAGGCCGAAGACCAGGGGGAACAGCGTGCCGGCGGTCTTGTGCACGTAGCTGAGCTGGCCCAGCGCATCGGCGTCCATCGCCGCACGAAGGGCGGCCAGATGCTCCTGGCCATAGCCGAAGACCATCGAATCGGGCATGGCCAGCCCGTCCGAGAGCTGGGTCAACTGTCCCAGGACCAGCAGGTGCAGGTACCAGAACAGGAACAGGGTGGTCACCACCCCGGCAACGACGATGAGTCCGGGGCTGCTCTTGCCCTGCGGCCCGGTTCCCGGGCCAGCCCCTGCGGGTCCCGGCTTTCCCGTTGGGCCGAAGCCGGCCTGTGGTCCGTGTTTGGCAGCGCGCTGTGCGGCGGTTTTTCCCATAGATACAGTATGGCCGCACCCGCGCGGGCCATGCTTCCCCGCCCAACGGCCTCCTGTCCGGGGCGGTAGCGGACGGCTACGCTGGGGGTATGACTGCCGTTGCGCCTGCCGAAGACCTTGCCCTGGCCGCCCAGCTGGTCCGCGAAGCCGGTCGGCTTGCCCTTCGGATGCGTGCCGAAGGCCTCACCGCGAGCGAAAAAACCTCCGTGTCCGACGTCGTCACCGCCGCGGACCGCGAAGCCGAGGCCCTGGTCGTCCAACGCCTGCGCGAGCTGCGGCCCGAGGACGGAATCGTGGGGGAGGAAGGCGCCAGCCACCAGGGCACCTCCGGCAGGTCCTGGGTCATTGACCCGGTGGACGGAACCTACAACTTCTTTGCCGGCTCCACCTACTGGTGCTCGGCGATCGCGCTGCGGACCGAACCGGGCCCGCACGAGACGCCCGGGGATCCGGAGGTCCTGCTCGGTGCCATTTACCAGCCGCAGGAGGACCAGCTGTGGATCGGAGGCAAGGGAGCCCCGGCCACCCTCAACGGCTCGGTCATCGTCCCGCCGGCCGACGAGCCGCTGGACCGCCTCTCGGCCGGAACCTACATCCACCCCACCTGGCTGCTGCGTCCCGAGGTAACCGGCCCCTGGACGGCGGCGGCCTCCCGCGCCGCGACCATCCGGATGATGGGATCCGGCTCCTGCGACCTGGCCCGCGTGGCGACCGGCCAGTCCGGAGCCTGGTTCCAGCACAGCTGCCCGGAATGGGACTGGCTCCCCGGCAAGGCCATTGTGCTGGCAGCCGGCGGCAGCACCGCCGTCGTTGAAGTCAACGGCTTCCGCTGGCACATCGCCGGGACCGCTTCGGCCGTGCGCGAAATCCACGGAGCCCTAACCGCGGCGTGAAGCGCAGGCGCTCTGCGGGCATCCGCAGGACCGACGCCGGCCGGTCCGCGGAGCCTCCGGTTGCCTGCTCGCCGGAATGTCCGCCGCAGCGCCTAGACTTAAAGCCATCATGGACTATCTCTTTGATCCACTCTTTCCCGCACCCCGCAAAGCCGAACCGTCGCCTGCCGCAACGGCGCCGCACCCCGGCACCGAGCGCAGGGGCTCCTCCCATGCGGATGAAAGCCGCGCTGCGGACCTGCTGCAGGGGTTGAACCCCCAGCAGGAGGAAGCGGTCAAACACGCAGGTTCCCCGCTGCTGATCGTCGCCGGCGCCGGATCCGGCAAGACGCGGGTGCTCAGCCACCGGATCGCCTACCTGCTGGCCACCGGGCGGTCCAACCCGGGGCAGATCCTGGCCATCACCTTCACCAACAAGGCCGCCGCGGAAATGCGGGAGCGGATCGAAAACCTGGTCGGCGGCGTCGCCAAGACCATGTGGATTTCCACCTTCCACTCCTCCTGCGTCCGGATCCTGCGCCGGGAAGCCAAGACAGTGGGGATGAACTCGAACTTCTCCATCTATGACTCGGCCGATTCGCTGCGCCTGATCACGCTCGTGGCCAAGGGCCTGGACCTGGACCCGAAGCGGTTCACGCCCAAGTCGATCATGAACAAGATTTCCGCGCTGAAGAACGAACTCATCGACGAAGAGTCCTACGCCGACACGGCCAACTACGCCGATCCGTTCGAATCCGCCGTTGCCGAGGTCTACAAGGGCTATGCCCAGCGGATGCGCCAGGCCAACGCCATGGACTTCGATGACCTGATTGCGCAGACCGTGTTTATGTTCCGCGCCTTCCCCGGCGTGGCCGAGTACTACCGCCGGCGCTTCCGCCACATTCTCGTGGACGAATACCAGGACACCAACCACGCCCAGTACGCACTGGTCCGCGAGCTCGTAGGGTCCGACGACGACGCCCTGGACGTGCCGCCGGCCGAGCTGACCGTGGTGGGTGACTCCGACCAGTCCATCTACGCCTTCCGCGGCGCCGACGTGCGCAACATCAATGACTTCGAGAAGGACTACCCGAGCGCGCGGACCATCCTGCTGGAGCAGAACTACCGCTCCACGCAGACCATCCTCAACGCGGCGAACGCGGTCATCTCCCGCAACCCCAACCGGCCGGAGAAGCGGTTGTGGACCGCGGAGGGCGACGGCGAGAAGATCATCGGCTACGTGGGCGAGAACGAACACGAGGAAGCCCGGTTCATTGCCGAGGAGATCGACCGGCTGCAGGACGAGGAAAACCTGCGCCCCGGCGACGTCGCCGTGTTCTACCGGACCAACGCCCAGTCCCGTTCCCTCGAAGACGTCCTGGTGCGCGTAGGGCTGCCCTACAAGGTGGTCGGCGGCACCCGGTTCTACGAACGCAAGGAAATCAAGGATGCCCTGGCGTACCTGCGCGTGCTGGTGAACTCCGACGACGTCGTGAACCTGCGCCGGATCCTCAACGAACCCAAGCGCGGCATCGGTGACCGCGCCGAATACTCCGTGGCCGCGCTGGCCGAGCGGGAACGGATCTCCTTCATGGCCGCCCTGCGCCGTGCCGAGGAAGCTCCGGGACTGGCCACCCGTTCGCTCAATTCCATTAACGGCTTCGTGAAACTCATTGATGACCTCGCGGAGGTCGCCAGCGGCTCCGGCGCATCCGCCGCGCTGGAGGCCGTCCTCGAACAGACCGGCTACCTGGCCCAGCTGCGGTCCAGCAGCGACCCGCAGGACGAGTCCCGGGTGGAGAACCTGGCCGAACTGGTGGCGGTGGTCCGCGAATACGAGCGCGACAACCCCGAGGGCTCGCTCGGCGAGTTCCTGGAGCAGGTCTCCCTGGTGGCGGACGCCGATTCCATCCCCGACGCCCCGGGCGGTTCGGCGGAGGAAGTCGCCGCCGCCGTCGAGGAATCCCGGCGGCAGGGCGTGGTGACCCTGATGACCCTGCACACCGCCAAGGGCCTGGAATTCCCGGTGGTGTTCCTCACCGGCATGGAACAGGGTTTGTTCCCGCACCAGCGTTCGGCGACCGATCCGGCGGAACTGGCTGAAGAGCGCCGGCTGGCCTATGTGGGACTGACCCGGGCCCGGCAGCGCCTGTACCTCACCCGGTCCGAGGTCCGCAGTATGTGGGGCCAGAGCCAGTACAACCCGGCCAGCCAGTTCGTCGGAGAAGTGCCGCCGGAGCTGATCGAATGGAAGCGCGAGGGCATGGACCGTCCCACCTGGGGCGGCGGGGGCAGCATCACTTCCAGCCGCTACAGCGGATCCTCCTGGGGGGCGGGATCCCCCATGGGCACCGGCGGCAGCACCGCCAACTCGCCCGTGGCCAAGGCCATCGGCCGCGTGCAGCCGCAGAAGGAAGTCGTCTCCGTGGCCGCCGGGGATCGGGTCAACCACACGTCCTTCGGGTCCGGCACCGTGCTGGCCGTGGAAGGCGCGGGAGACAAGACGGTGGCCAAGGTGAAGTTCGACGTCGGCGAAAAACGCCTCCTGCTGCGGTACGCGCCGCTGACTAAAGAGGTTTGAGCGGGAAGATTTTCATAACCTAAAGTGCCCAATTTCTACAAACGATAGAACTGTGTCCTTTATCACGAAAGGGGTACTCTGGGATCGGCCTTCAGCCCTGAGGGACTAAAGTTCCTCGTGGGGCAGACCGGCCGGATGCATCTGCTCGGCGATCTTCCGGATCGCATGTAAACCCTACTTCGACGTAGAAGGACACTAGCCCGTGGACCTGTTTGAATATCAGGCGCGCGATATGTTTGAGGCGCACGGTGTACCCGTGCTCGCCGGAATCGTGGCGCACACTCCTGAAGAAGCCAAAGCTGCTGCTGAGAAGATCGGCGGCTTTGTAGTCGTCAAGGCGCAGGTCAAGGTTGGTGGCCGAGGCAAGGCCGGCGGCGTGAAGGTCGCCAAGACCGCCGATGAAGCCTTCGAGCATGCATCCAACATCCTCGGCATGGACATCAAGGGCCACACCGTCCACACGGTCATGATCGCCCAGGGCGCCGACATCGCCGAGGAATACTACTTCTCGGTCCTGCTGGACCGCGCAAACCGCAACTACCTGGCCATGTGCTCGGTGGAAGGCGGCATGGAAATCGAGCAGCTGGCCGTGGAGCGTCCCGACGCACTGGCCCGCGTTGCCGTTGATCCCGCCGTGGGCATCGATTCCGCCAAGGCTGCGGAAATTGTCGACGCCGCCGGTTTCGCTCCCGAGCTGCGTGAAGGCGTCATGGACGCCATCATCAAGCTGTGGGATGTCTTCACCAAGGAAGACGCCACCCTCGTCGAGGTCAACCCGCTGGTGAAGACCGGCAACGGGCAGATCCTCGCCCTCGACGGCAAGGTCTCCCTCGACGAAAACGCCGACTTCCGCCAGCCCGGCCACGCCGCACTGGAAGACAAGGACGCCGCGGACCCGCTCGAAGCCAAGGCCAAGGAAAACGACCTTAACTACGTCAAGCTGGACGGCGAAGTGGGCATCATCGGCAACGGCGCCGGCCTGGTCATGTCCACGCTCGACGTCGTCGCCTACGCCGGCGAAAAGCACGGCAACGTGCGTCCCGCCAACTTCCTGGACATCGGCGGCGGCGCGTCCGCCTCCGTCATGGCTGCCGGCCTGGACGTCATCCTGAATGACTCCCAGGTCCGCTCCGTGTTCGTGAACGTCTTCGGCGGCATCACCGCCTGTGACGCCGTGGCCAACGGCATCGTCAAGGCCCTGGAAATCCTGGGCGACGAAGCCAACAAGCCGCTGGTTGTCCGCCTCGACGGCAACAACGTCGACGAAGGCCGCCGCATCCTCGCCGAGGCCAACCACCCGCTGGTCACCCTGGCCACCACCATGGACGAAGGCGCCGACAAGGCCGCCGAGCTCGCTCACGCCGCCCGCTAACCGAGCCTGTCGAAACCTAGAAGAGAGAATCACCTATGTCTATCTACTTGAACAAGGACTCCAAGGTCATCGTTCAGGGCATCACCGGCGGCGAAGGCACCAAGCACACCGCCCTGATGCTCAAGGCCGGGACCCAGGTTGTCGGCGGCGTCAACGCCCGCAAGGCCGGCACCACCGTCACCCACGGCGACGTTGAACTGCCCGTCTTCGGCACCGTCGCCGAAGCCATGGACAAGACCGACGCGGACGTCTCCATCGTCTTCGTACCGCCGGCCTTCACCAAGGACGCCGTGATGGAAGCGATCGACGCCGGCATCGGCCTCGTCGTCGTCATCACCGAAGGCGTTCCGGTGCAGGATTCGGCCGAGTTCTGGGCCCATGCCCAGTCCAAGGTGGACGCCGACGGCAACCAGGTCACCCGCATCATCGGCCCGAACTGCCCCGGCATCATCACCCCCGGCGAAGCGCTGGTCGGCATCACGCCCGCCAACATCACCGGCAAGGGCCCGATCGGCCTGGTCTCCAAGTCCGGCACCCTGACCTACCAGATGATGTACGAGCTGCGCGACCTGGGCTTCTCCACCGCCATCGGCATCGGCGGCGACCCGGTCATCGGCACCACCCACATTGACGCCCTGGCTGCGTTCGAAGCGGATCCCGAAACCAAGGCCATCGTGATGATCGGCGAAATCGGCGGCGACGCCGAAGAGCGTGCCGCCGAGTTCATCAAGGCCAACGTCACCAAGCCCGTTGTCGGCTACGTGGCCGGCTTCACGGCTCCCGAAGGCAAGACCATGGGCCACGCAGGCGCCATCGTTTCCGGTTCCGCCGGAACCGCCCAGGCCAAGAAGGAAGCCCTCGAAGCTGCAGGCGTGAAGGTCGGCAAGACGCCGTCCGAGACCGCCACGCTGCTGCGCGAAGTCTACGCAGCCCTGTAGTTCTTTTCGGCGCATGCCCCCGTCCAGCGGATTTATCCGGCGGACGGGGGTTTTGTGCGTCCTGATCCGGTAAGAAAGTTAGACATGTCCACCTCAGTATCAAACGGCTCCTCCGCAGCCGGCACCGGCTCCCGGCCTAGACGGACCCTGCGCCGCGCGTCCTGGATTGTCACCCTCGGCGGGTTCCTCTTCGGCTACGACACGGGTGTCATCAACGGCGCGCTGCCCTACATGGAAGACGACCTGGGCCTCACCCCCTTCACAGAAGGACTGATCACGTCCAGCCTGCTCTTTGGCGCAGCGTTCGGCGGGGTTATCTCCGGCAAGCTGACCGATCGGTTCGGCCGGCGCCGTGTGCTCATGGGGCTCGCCGTCGTGTTCCTGCTGGGAACCCTGGGCACCTCGCTGGCCCCGGGCATTGCCGTGATGGTGATTTCCCGTGTGGTGCTTGGCCTGGCTGTGGGTGGCGCGTCCGCGCTGGTCCCGGTCTTCCTGGCCGAACTGGCGCCTGCGGAGCGCCGCGGGCAGATGGTGACCCGGGACCAGCTGATGATCGTCACCGGGCAGCTGGTTGCCTTCATTGCCAACGCCGTGATCGGAAACATCTGGGGCGAGGACCAGGGCGTCTGGCGCTGGATGCTCGTGGTGGCCACGCTGCCGGCCATCGCCCTGTGGATCGGGGTCAGCTTTGTTCCGGAAAGCCCGCGCTGGCTGGCCTCCAAGGGCCGCTTCGCTGAGACACTCGCTGCCCTCCGCCGGATCCGCAGCGAGGAAGTGGCGCAGGCTGAAAGCGCCGAAGTCCGGGGACTGGCGGAGAAGGACTCTGCGGAAACCGGCACCCTGCGTGACTTCGCCGAGCCCTGGCTGTTCCGGGTGCTGCTCATCGGTATGGGATTGTCCGTTGTCCAGCAGATCACCGGCGTGAACGCCATCATGTATTACGGCACGCAGATCCTGGAGGACGCCGGCTTCGGCACCGAAGCGGCACTGACCGCCAACATTGCCAACGGTGTGGTGTCCGTGGCCGCCGCTATCTTCGGTATCTGGCTCCTGGGCCGGGTCCGCCGGCGGCACATGCTGATGACCGGCCTGATCGGCACCGGCTCCTCGCTGCTGCTGATCGGCCTGGTGTCGATCTTCGTTGCCGAAGGTGATGTGCGCGGTTACCTCATCCTGGCCCTGACCGTGATGTTCCTGGGCTTCCAGCAGGGTGCGGTTTCACCAGTCACCTGGCTGATGCTCTCGGAAATCTTCCCGCTGAAGGTCCGCGGTCTCGGCATCGGCCTCTCGGTCTTCGTGCAGTGGATGACCAACTTTGCCGTCGGTTTCTCCTTCCCGATCCTGATGGACGCCATCGGCATCTCGAAGACGTTCTTTATCTTCGTAGTGCTGGGACTGCTGGCGCTGGCCTTCGTCCGCCGCTTTGTCCCTGAAACCAAGGGCCAGAGCCTCGAGCAGGTGGAAGCGCAGCTCCGCGCTGCGGGCACCAAATAGCCGGACGCACATAACGAAGGGAGCCTGCCGCGGGCAGGCTCCCTTCGTCTGTTAAGCGGCCGCTAGGGTATTGCCGGATAGGCGGCCACGGTGGGAACGGCCACCGATGCCGTGAAGCTGGTCAGCGCCGTCGCCTTCGGCAGCGCATAGACGGAGGTCGCCGGAGTGACCTGCAGGACCAGCCGGGTGTTGGGACCGGCAGTGTAGGAAACCTCTTCCAGGGGGAGGGTCAGGGTATGTTCCTTCCCGTCCAGGATCAGCGGGACCGGCGTAACCTGGTTGCCCAGCACCAGGGAGGCACGTGATTTGTCGATGATCTGGGCGTAGACGTGGGTGTTTGCCTGGCGGGCGGAACCGCGGTACGTCAGCGTCAGCTGTGGTGCGCCGAAGACCGACGTCGTCACGGCAGGGGCAGCGATGGGCACGTTGACAGCCACCGGTGCGACGGCGGCCGCGACGACTGCTCCGCTGACCGCGGCGGGGGAGAGGACAATCGCCCCCTTTCCGGTACCGGACAGGGTGCCGGTGGCCTCCGGGTAGCCGGGTGCCCCGCGGGTCACGCCGTTCTGGTCGATGAACTGGAACGCCGCGCCGGTGTCCACCGGTTCATCGCGCAGGTATGTGGCGAACCAGTCCAGCACGGCCGGGGTGATGCGGTCCGGCCCGGCCGTGGAATTGCACAGGCCGTGTCCGCCGCAGAACTGCAGCATCTTGGTGGGTGTTCCGGTGCTGCTGATCAGGCGATAGTTCCGCGTTGCTTCATCCAAGGTGAAAAGCGTGTCCGCGGTGCCCTGGATGATGAGGGTGGGCGCCGTGATGGAAGTGAACATCCTTTCCGGGGTCAGGGATTCGAAGTAGGCGATGGACTCCGGGCTGAGCTGGTTGGGGTAGGTCAGGCCTTCCGTGCAGGCCTTGCGGACGGGAGCGGCGAGGGCTCCCTGGTTCCCCACCAGGGAACCAAGCTGGCCCAGGGCTGTTCCTTCCGCGCAGAGCAGGGCGCCCCATCCGCTCTTGAATGAGCCCGCCTTGTACAGGCTGGTGGTCAGGTTGTTCCAGGCGATGGTGGGCGTGATGGCGTCCACCCGCTGGTCCTGGGACGCAAGGACAAACTGGATGCCGCCGCCGTAGGATGCCCCGGCCATGCCGAGGACGGGGTCGCCGGGGGACTCCAGTTGGGCTTCGGGCTGGGCCGCGATGTAGTCAATGATGGCCGAGCCGTCGCGTCCTTCGTAGGCCGGGTTGTTGACGTAGGCTTCACCGCCGCTGAGCCCGAACCCGCGCGGATCCCAGGTCACTACGTTGTAGCCGGCGTCCCGCAGCGGGGCGATACCGATGGAGCCGATGAGGGTGCTGGTGGTGGTGACGGGGAGGCGTCCGCCGGGGAGCCCGAACCCGGGGCCGACCATCACGGTGGGTGCCTGCTGCCCGGCGGCAAGCCCGGTGGCAGGGAAGAAGTTGGTGTGGATGGGGGTGCCGTCGAAACTGGTGACGACGACGTCGGTGCGGCTGGCAGGTGCTGGTGCAGCAACCGGAGCTGCGGGTGCTGCGACGGCGGGTGCTGCGGCCAGGGATGAACCCAGCAGCAGTGCGGTGGACACCGCCACGATGCCCAGATGTTTCCTCATAGTGACCTCATTGTCGTGGGGAACGTGCGGATAGTTACCGTTCGGTAACTTTCCGCAGACTATGAGGAGGAGGGTGTGGCTACAAGGCCACCGGGGAAACTCGCCCGAGGGGAGCCGGATTTCGGTGGTATCTGTTGCACATTGATCGTGTCCGGTGATACGGCAGCCATCACAAAACACTGGAAGGCCCCCGCACGGATATCGTGCGGGGGCCTTCCATGATGAGGTGCTGCCTCGTAGGTGAGGGTCTTCCTGCTTTCCGGCTACCTGTGTCCCGGCGCCGGAACCTTGGGCTCGCTGGCATCCGGGCCGTCGTCGTGCTCGGTGGTGTGCAGATCGAAGGAGGAACCGTGTTCTTCCACCCCTGCCTGGATGGCCCGGTCCACCACGGACACGGCAAGCCGCCGGCGCAGTGAGAGCGGATCCTTGGCCAGGTCCTTGGCGAGGGCAATGGTCATCAGCAGCATCACCACGGCGAACGGCAGTGCCGCGACAATGGTGATGCGCTGCAGGCCGTCCAGTGCTTCGGCAGGTTCGTCCCCGCCGGCCAGCAGCATCACCGCAGCCACGGCTCCGGTGAGGATCCCCCAGAAGACGATGACGCCGCGGGACGGATGCTCGGCACCGTTGGAGCTCAGCGACGCCATGATGATGGAAGCCGAATCCGCCCCGGTCACGAAGAAGATGGCCACCAGGACCATGGCCAGGATGCCCACTGCCGTTGCCAGGAGGTTCGGCATGGGCAGGGCCGCAATCAGGTCGAACAGGGAACCGTCGAAGTCGATGGTGGGTTCGCCGTCGACCATGGTGGTGAGCCCCGGCGTGCCTTCGGCTGCCGCGTCGCGCTGGATGCCGATGGAGGCACCGCCGAAGATGGAGAACCAGGCCACGCTGACGATGAAAGGAACCACCAGGACGCCGGTGACGAACTGGCGGATGGTGCGTCCGCGGCTGATGCGGGCGATGAACATCCCGACGAACGGGGTCCAGGACAGCCACCAGGCCCAGTAGAAGATGGTCCAGCTGGAGAGCCAGGCACGCATGGACTCGTCGCCCGAAACCTCGGTGCGGGACGCCATGGAAGCCAGATTGGCGGCGTAATCACCGATGGCAGCCGGAACCACGTTAAGGATGAACAGGGTCGGCCCGACCACAAAGACGACGGCGGCCAGCACCACGGCCAGGACCATGTTGATATTGGACAGCCACTGGATGCCGCGGGAAATCCCGGAAACGGCGGACGCGACAAAGCAGCCGGTCAGGATGGCGACAATCGCCACCAGGACGGTGGTGCCTGCGGTCCCGAGGAAACCGACGGACTGCATGCCGCTGCCGATCTGCAGGGCGCCGAGCCCCAGGGACGCTGCGGTGCCGAAGAGCGTGGCGAAAATGGCGAAGATGTTCAACACCTTGCCCAGCGGTCCCTCCACCCGCTTCACGCCGAAGAGCGACGTGAAGGCAGAGGAAATCAGCTGGCGGCGGCCCAGACGGTAGGTGCCGTAGGCCATGGCGATGCCGACGACGGCGTACATTGCCCACGGGTGCAGGCCCCAGTGGAACAGCGAAGTGCCCATGGCGGTCTGCAGTGCCTCCGGCGTCTGTCCTTCCACGGTGCCCGGGGGAGGGGAGATGTAGTAGAACAGGGGTTCGGCCGCGCCGTAGAACATCAGTCCGATGCCCATGCCGGCGGCGAACATCATGGAGATCCAGGACACCGTTTTGAACTGCGGTTCTTCGCCGTCCTGGCCCAGGGGGATCTTGCCGTACCGTCCCACGGCAAGCCAGATCACGTACACGACGAGGAACGACGCGAGCAGGACGAAGAACCAGCCGGCGTTGGTGATGACCCAGTCGAGGGCGGTCTGCGAGACGGAGGAGAGATTGTCGGTGGCGAACAGGCCCCACGCGATGAAGGCGAGGGCGAGGACGCCGGTGACGGCGAAGATGACTTTGTCCAGCCGGGCGGGGATTCCGCGGCGAAGTGCCTCCTCCTGCTCCCGCTGCGCCTCGATCACCTGCTGGACGAGCTCGTGCTCCTGTTCCACAACGGGAAGCGATGAGGTGGAGGAATCCTCCGTCGCCACGGAGGAGTGGATGGAAGCGGGAACCGGGGCAACGGGGTCAGCTGCATGCCTCCCGGCGTCGCGCGGTGGACCGTCAGTGGTAGCCATAGGCCTTCCTTATGTCAGCGCAAAAGGGCCCGAGCCCTCATGGAGGTCTCGGGCAGGCAGAATGGCAGCACTCATCATTGGAGTCTGTGGGGGCGGGTTTCCCGTCCACGGGAATCTATAAAGTAACGCTGCCTAGCTTCTGCGTCCCTTTACATAATTCGCAAGTGTGTTATTTCCAGAGTCGCGGCCTGCGGCGTGTCAAGTCAAATTGGGCGGCTTCCGCTCCGGACGCCGCAGGGCCGGTTCCATCCTCATCCGCTGCCGAAAAGCGCCGCCCCCGGTGGGCGGCGCCGGGCAGGTAGCTACAGTGCCGTCGTGCCGAAGATCATACCCAGCAGATAGGTGGCGCCGGCCGCACCCAGGCCGATGGCCAGCTGCCGCAGCGCCCGCTTGACGGGAGAGGCACCGGAGAGCAGGCCGACGACGGCGCCGGTCATCAGCAGTGCCAGGCCCACCAACACACAGGAGAGGACAACGGCCGTCATCCCGGTCAGGCCGAACAGATACGGGAGCACCGGAACCACCGCTCCGGAGGCGAAGAAGCAGAAGCTGGACGCCGCAGCGCCCAAACCTGTCCCCACCGACTCGTGGTCGTTCCGCGTGTCGTCCTCTTCGGGGTTGAGCGAGAAACTCGGATCACAGTCGCAGCTGAACAGGCCCATCCGTTCCGCGGCCCGGTGCTCGGCAGCTTCCTTGGTCATGCCGCGTGCACGGTAGACCAGCACCAGCTCGTTGGCGTCGATGTCCAGTGACTTGGCCGCGGAAAGCGTGATCTGGGTGGGCCGGGAGGCGTCCAGGAGTTCGCGCTGGGACCGGACCGACACGTACTCTCCTGCACCCATGGACAGCGCGCCGGACAGCAGTCCGGCCAGTCCGCTGATCAGGATGAAGGTGCTGGACACTCCGGTGGCACCGATGCCCATGATGAGGGCCAGGTTGCTGACGAGCCCGTCATTGGCGCCGAACACCGCCGCGCGGAAGTTCCCCGACAACCGGGTCCGCCCCCGGGTTGCCAGGCCGCGGATCACTTCTTCGTGGATCTGTTCATCCGCAGCCATGGCACTGGTGGCATTGGGATCGCCTGCATAGGGGGAGCGCCCTTCGGCGCGCTGGGCCAGGGCCAGCACGAAGACGGAACCGAAGCGGCGGGCCAGCAGCCCGAGAACCCGGTTCCGGAAGGAAGCGCGCACCCCGGGTCCGGCGTCGTCGCCCAGCAAGGTGCGCCAGTGTTCCTCATGCCGTCCCTCGGCGTCGGCCAGTGCCAGGAGGATGTCACGCTCTTCACCGTCACGGCGTTCGGCCAGATACCTGTAGGTGGCCGCCTCCGCCCGTTCATCGGCCAGATACTGGCGCCAGCGCTTCAGATCGGCATTGGACGGCAAGGACGGTTCGCTGGAGGAAGGGTCCGGCGGGGAATCGGAATTCACGGTGCTCCTGACAGGGACCGGAAAAAGGGGATCCGGTCAGTTAACAGACATCTCTTCTGACCGAAGGTCTCGCTCGCCCGCGGCACGTGCCGGCAGGTGGACTGCCGGGACGCTGCGGCGTCCAGTATGTCGACAGGCCTCGGCGTGCCAATGGCCACATGGCCCATGGTCGCCGGAGCTACTCCCCTTCGCGTGTCCAAGTGTAGCCGAATCCGGCAGCAGGGCCGGGCGAAAACCGCGCGATACGCCCGCTGCTGATGTCGGTTCCTCAGTACCCTGACTTCTTGTCCCTGTCGGGCAGGCGCTAGAGTCGGATTGTGAGCAAAAACTTCCCTCTTACGGATCCGGACCGGCCATGGACCCGCCACTACAGCGAGGGAGTTCTGGAAGGCTTCAGCCTTCCGGACGAGTCCCTCGTTGATGTGGTGGAGCGCTCGGTCCGCAACTACCGGTCAAAGACCGCCCTGCAGTTTTTTGGCGCCACTACGTCCTATGAGGAACTGGGAGACCAGATCCGTCGGGCAGCAGCAGGATTACTGAAGCTCGGTGTCCGCAAGGGGGACCGGGTGGCGCTTGTGCTGCCCAATTCGCCCCAGCACGTCGTTGCGTTCTACGCAGTGCTGCGGCTGGGTGCCGTGGTCGTGGAGCACAACCCGCTCTACACGGACCGTGAACTTCGGCACCAGTTCGAGGACCACGGCGCCACCGTCGCGGTGGTCTGGGACAAGGTCGTGGAGAATGTCCAGAAGCTGCCGGCGGACATTCCCGTCCGCAGCATCGTGTCGGTGGAACTGATCCCGGCCATGCCGCTGGTGAATCGGCTGGCGTTGAAGCTGCCCGTGCCGGCCCTGCGCGCTGCCCGCGCCGCGTTGTCCGCGGAAAAGCGTCCGCCCCGGCACCCGCGGAAACTCGTCCGCTGGCAGGACCTCCTGGACAACCGTCCGCTGCGCAAGCGCTATCCCCGCCCGGAAGCCGCGGACCTGGCGGCCATCCAGTACACCAGCGGAACCACGGCCGATCCCAAGGGCGCGATGCTCACGCACGCGAACCTCGTGGCCAACGCCGCCCAGGGACGGGCCTGGGTTCCGGGGCTGAGGCCCGGCAAGGAAACCTTCTACGCCGTGCTGCCCATGTTTCATGCGTACGGGCTGACGCTCTGCGTGACCACGGCCATGAGCCTGGGTGCCAAGGTGGTGCTGTTCCCCAAGTTTGACGTGGACATGACGCTCAAAGCCATGAAGAAGACCCCGGCGACCTTCCTTCCCGCCGTGCCGCCGATTTACCAGCGTCTGGCCGAAGCAGCCAAGGAACAGAACATTTCCCTCCAAGGCGTCCGGTCGGCCATCTCCGGCGCCATGAACCTCCCGCCGGAAACGGTCGATATCTGGGAAGAAGCCACCGGCGGGCTGCTGATTGAAGGCTACGGCCTGACGGAAACCTCTCCGATCGCGCTGGGCAACCCGTTCGCGAAGTCACGGAAACCAGGGACGGTGGGTGTGCCCTTCCCGCTGACCGACATCCGGGTGGTGGATCCCGAGCATCCCAGCGTCGAGGTCCCCCGGGGCAGCCGGGGCGAGCTCTTGATCAAGGGTCCGCAGGTCTTTGCCGGCTACTGGAACAAGCCCCGCGAAACCGAGGCAGTACTGCTCGACGGCGGCTGGTTCCGGACCGGGGACATCGTCACCGTGGACGAGGACGGTTTTGTCACCATCGTGGACCGCATCAAGGAGCTGATTATTACCGGCGGCTTCAACGTTTCCCCGTCCGAAGTGGAAGCAGCGCTGAAACGCCATGAATCGGTCGACGACGTCGCCGTCGTCGGTCTCCTCCGTTCCGGCGGCGGTGAGGACGTGGTGGCAGCGGTGGTGCGGAAAGCCGGGGCCCGGTTCAACGCCGAGGAACTGCGGGCCTATGTCCGCAAGGAACTCGCAGCATACAAGGTCCCGCGCCGGATCGTGGAGATCCAGGAGCTGCCCAAATCCCTGATCGGCAAGGTCCTGCGCCGGCATGTGCGTGACAGCCTGCAGAATGATCACAACGCATCCGCGGGTACAACCACGGATGGTGCAGTCGACGCGATTTCCCCTACCGACCTCCAGAACAAACCCTGACCAGGAAGAAGCGAACATGAGCGCATCAAGCCCGAACAGGGCTAACCGGCCTCCCCAGCAGGACCATGCAGGGCCCGGACGCTACTGGAGCGGTGCCCTCGGCCATGCCGGGCAGCGTTCGGCCCAGATCCTGCTGATCCTGCTTCTGGTCTCGGTAACCGTCTACGGGCTGATGCAGGTCACGCTTGTGGTGATTCCTGTGTTGCTGGCGTTGATCCTTGGCGCTGCGATTGCTCCGTTCGTGAACTGGCTGCGCCGGAAGGGCTGGCCCAGTGCGCTGGCAACGGGCCTGTCCTTCCTCCTGCTGCTCGGTATTTTCGGCGGGCTGGTCACCGGCATCGTCTTCGCCATCCGGAGCGAATGGAGCGACCTGGTGGACCAGGCGGTTGCCGGGTTCGACAAGCTCTACGATTTCGTCCGCAACGGACCGCTGCCGGTGGATGAGAACATGCTCAGCAACGCACGGGACGCGGTCATTGATTTTGCCACCAGCAGCACGGTGAGCAACGGGGCCATTGCCGGCATCTCCGCCGCCACCTCGTTTGCCACCGGCTTCCTGCTGATGGCAGTGGTGCTGTTCTACTTCCTCAAGGACGGGGACCGCATCTGGGCCTTCTTCCTGCGCATGTTCCCCGAGGGGGACCGGCGGGAAAAGGCGCGGCTCTCCGGCTTCCGCGTCATGGAGGTCCTCGGCGGCTATATCCGCGGCACCGCCATCGTGGCGTTGGTTGATTCGGTCTGCATTGGCGCAGCACTGTTCATCCTGCAGGTTCCGCTCGCGCTGCCGCTGACCGTCATTGTCTTTGTCGGCTCGTTCATCCCGCTGGTCGGCGCCACGGCGGCCGGTGTCTTCGCGGCCCTGATCGCCCTGGTGGCCAACGGGCCGCTCGTGGCCCTGATCGTGGTGATCGTGATCATCGCCGTGAACCAGCTCGAGGGCAACTTCCTGCAGCCGGTGGTGATGGGCAAGTCCCTGAGCATCCACGCCCTGGTGATCCTGCTGGCCCTGACCGCGGGAACCATCCTCGCCGGCATCATCGGCGCGATCCTGGCCGTTCCGATCGCTGCCGTGGGCTGGGCCGTGATCAAGGTCTGGACCGGAGAGGACGACGGCGAGGACCTGGATGCGAAGGAAATCCCGAATCCGGAGGACCAACCGGAAATGGAATCCTTGGAGAAGTAAGCCCTCCTAGGGGGTGGGTACCTCTTCCGTCCGTGCGGCGGGGGAGGTGCCCGCTACCCGCTTCTCCCATGCTTCCCGTACCTCGGGGGCGGTGGGCCGGGAGAGCAACGAAACCGCCCAGTAGGAGATTCCTGAGGCGAGGAGCCCGAAGTAGATCGGCTCATTCGCGTATACGCCCTCGTACGGGGCGGCGGCCCGGACCTCCAGGTAGATCATGGTTCCCAGCGTGACGACGGTGCCGACCCCCATGGAGACCCCTGCACCCAGTCCTGTGCCGCGCTTCCACACCAGCCCGCCCAGGATGCTCACCAGCAGCCCGCCCACCAGGATGTCGTAGGCGATGGTCAGGGCCGCGACCACGTCCTGGACCACGATGGCCACGAGGATCGCGACGATCCCCAGGCCCAGCACCCAGTAGCGGTTGGACGCAATGTCCTCCCCGTCTTCCCGGGCATCCGCTGCTGTTCCTGCGCCCTGCGCCGGGGCGGAGCTGCCGGAACGCCGGAACCAGCTGTTGACGAAGGGGACAACGTCGGTCCGGGCGACGGTGGCGGCGGCGATCAGCGCCCCCGAGGCGGTGGACATCATGGCGGCCACCGCAGCGGCGAGGACGAGTCCGCCAAGGCCAACGGGCAGCAGGTTCATGGCAACGTCCGCGTACACGTCATCCTGGGACTCCACCGCGGAAAGGGCAACGCTGGCACCCATGCCGATCAGGGCGCCGGCCACCCCGTACAGGATGCAGTAGATGCCGGCCGCGGTGCCGCCCCAGCGGGCGACCAATGGCGTGCGTGCGGTGAAGACCCGCTGCCAGATGTCCTGGCCGATCAGCAGGCCCAGCGTGTAAACCACGAAATACGTAATGATGCTTTGCGCGCCGATACCGGTGATGCTGAAGAATTCCGCTCCCGCCCGCTCCCGGATGCCGTCAAACCCTCCGGCTGCGGAGAGCGTGAAGGGCAGCATCAGGGCGAAGACGCCAATGGTCTTGATGACGAACTGCGCCATGTCGGCCAGCGTGATCGACCACATGCCGCCGATGGTGGAATAGATGAGGACGACGGCGCCGCCCACGGCGATGGCCAGCCACCGTTCGAAGCCGAAGAGGACCACGAAAATCGTGGCATACGCACCGGTGGAGGTGGCGCAGAGCATCAGTGTGTAGGCAAGCATCACCATCGAGGAAACCTTGGTGGATTCGGTTCCGTAACGCAGGGACAGCATCTGCGACACGGTGTAGATCCGCAGCTTCTGCAAGGTGGAGGCGAAAAGCAGGCTGAGGAGCAGGACACCGGTGCCGATGGCGACCACGAGCCACATGCCCGAGATGCCGTAGGTATAGCCGAGCCCCACCCCGCCCACTGTGGAGGCACCGCCGAGGACCACGGCTGCCATGGTGCCGGTATAGAAGAGGGGGCCCAGCCGGCGGCCGGCCACCAGATAGTCGCTGACGTTTTTGGTGCGTGACTTACCCCACCAGCCGAAACCCAGCATGGCCAACAGGTAGAGAACCACGATGGTCCCGTTGATGTATTCCATTTGCGATCCTCGGGGTTCGGGAATTGCCTGCGCGGCAACAAGTGTTTACCGAAGCTAGTGTGTGTCCGGTCACTGCGTCAATCCGGCAGCCCCAGCCGCCCGGCACATTACGCGCAGCTATCCCTCGGTATGCTCGTAAACATGAAGGCCTTGCCCGTAGAACCAACCAACGCCCCGGTGGCCATCGGTGTGCGGATCCGCTCTGCCCGCCAGGCCCGGCACCTGACCATTGAGCAGGTGGCGGATGCCACCGGGCTTACTAAGGGTTTCCTGAGCCGGGTGGAGCGGGACCTGACCTCTCCGTCGGTAGCCTCGCTGCTCACCCTGTGCCAGGTGCTGTCCATTTCCATCGGGGACCTGTTCGCTGCACCGGAAACCAATGTGACGCGTTGGGAGGATGCCCCGCGCATCAGCCTCGGCGGCGAAGGCATCGTGGAACGGCTGGTGACGGCGCGGACCGAGCGCCGCGTCCAGGTGGTGCGGTCCGTGATTGCACCGGGCGGATCGGGAGAAGCCGATCTTTATTCGGTGGACTGCGAGGTGGAGGTGCTGCATGTGGCCCAGGGCAGCTTCGAACTGATCCTCGGCAGTGAGCGGATCGAACTCACCACGGGCGACACAGTGACCTTCCCGGGCCGGGAGCCACACTCGTGGCACAATCCGTCCGACGAGGAGGCCATTGTGCTCTGGACCCTCGTCAGCCCGGGCGGTGCCTAAGCCTTAGGGTCTCAGGCTGATGTGCTTCCGGCTGCTGCCGCCTCGGCCACCGGCTCGCCCGTCAGCTGCTGCAGGTACTCCACGGCGCCGCTGATGTCGCGCCCCGCGGACCGGTAGCCCACATAGCCGTCGGGGCGGATGACCAGCAGCTCAGGCCGCCGGGAGCTCAGCCCCAAGCGGTGGAAGGCCAGGCCGCTGACGTCCTTGATGATGCCGGGAGCGTTGGCAATGAGGTTGCTGCCGACCGTCAGTTGCTGGATGTTCAGCAGGCCGGTGAGCTGCGGCAATGCCGAGCGGAGCTGCTGCGGGGCATCCTGCGGCCAGCCGGGTCCGCTGAGGAGGACGGAGAAGCCGGGCAGGGCCACGAGATCCTGCAGGCGCCGTTCCCGGTCCTGGTAGATAACATCGGCGTCCGGCAGCCGGTCTCCCGGGCGCGGGCCGCGGGAAAGGATATCCGGCAGGCGGGACGCCCCGGCGTCCACGATGCTGCTGCCGCGGTAGTTGATGTTCAACTGCGCCATAGAGCGGAAGAGCCGGGAGCGCAGTCCGTCCCAGGCCACGGCCTTGGGTGCCAAGGCGGGCAGCAGCTTGGTGCGGGGGAGCTTCGTAAGCCCCTTCCGGCTGGTGGCCAGCTTGAAGATGCGGTCAGTGGTCGACACCACGTCGGAGCCAACGGGCCGGCGCTCGGCATGGTAGCTGTCAATCAGTTCGTCGCTGGCAAGCCCCCGGGCCCCAAGGGCAAGTTTCCACCCCAGGTTCAGGGCGTCCTGGATGCCGGTGTTCATGCCCTGGGCGGCCACGGGGGAGTGGACGTGTGCTGCGTCGCCCGCGAGGAACACGGAGCCCTGCTGGAAGTACTCTGCCATCTGGTGCGACAGACGGAAGGTGCTGATCCACTGCGGATCCCGGAGCTGCAGTGCGCCGTGGGTAAAGGTGTCGGCAAGCCCCTGGAGTGTTTCCCGTGTGGCCGGCTCGTGCGGCGGCTTGATGGCGATCATGCGCCAGGTGGCCGGGCCGCCGAGCGGGAACAGGAAGAGGAAGCCGTCTTCGGTGGGGTAGGAATGCACCGTGTCGGGTTCCGCGCCGTCGATTTCGAGGTCCGCCAGGATGAAGGTGTCCGGGTAGGCGCCGCCGCGCCAGTCCATGCCGGCCTTGGCCCGGACCGTGCTCTCGGCACCGTCTGCACCCACGACGTACCGGGCACGGATGCGTTCGATGCCGCGGTCCATCCGCTGGATCTTCGCTTCCATGCCGGCAAACGGGTCCTCGGGATCCAGCCGTTCCAGGTCCTGCAGCTCGACGCCGCGTTCAACCCGGACCCGGCGGGAAAGCAGGTGCTGGGTCAGGATGCGTTCGGTCTCTGTCTGGGACAGGAAGAGCAACTGCTGGAAGGCGGAATCCTCCAACCCGGAATCGAACAGGTCCACTTCCAGGGTTTCCTCCGGGAGGTGGAGGTGCAGCTCGCGGGCCGGCCGTCCGGCGGCGACCAGTTCCCCGCTGACGCCGAAGGGCCGCAGCGCTTCCAAGGTGCGGGGCTGGATGGCAATGGCCCGCGATTCGGTCCCGGGAGACTGGCGCCGGTCAATGATGCGGAAGCTGGCACCGAATGCGGCCAGCTGTGCAGCCAGGGCAAGGCCCGTGGGGCCCGCGCCCACAATGAGGACATCGACGTCGTAATTAGGGTCTGCGCTGTTATCGTGGGCGGCCATGCTCTCAGCCTAGTCTTGACCATGAGGGCAGTTCCACTTTAGCTTTTCGGTAAACTTTTGGTTACCCTCAGGTAACCCTCGCGCCGTTCAACGGCGCGCCCACCTGAACCGGAGACAGTGCTTATGGATAACCTTCCCCGCGTAAATGCCAACGGCCACATCGGACCCGTGGATGCCGCCCAGGTTCCGCGCTACGCGGGGGCCGCGACCTTTGCCCGCCTCCCGCGGCTGGACCAAGTGGAGCAGGCAGATGTGGCCGTCGTGGGCGTGCCCTTCGACAGCGGCGTGTCCTACCGGCCCGGCGCCCGGTTCGGCGGCAACCACGTGCGTGAGGCCAGCCGGCTGCTGCGGCCGTATCACCCGGCACTGGACGCCTCACCGTTCGCGAACCTCCAGGTGGCCGACGCCGGCGACATGGCGGTCAACCCCTTCAATATCAACGAGGCCATCGAAACCGTCCAGCAGAACGCCCTGGACCTGACGGAACGCGGCACCAAGCTGCTGACCCTGGGCGGGGACCACACGATCGCCCTGCCGCTGCTGCGCGCCGCGGCCGAGCGTGCCGGGTCCCCGGTCGCCATGCTGCACTTCGACGCCCACCTGGACACCTGGGATACCTACTTCGGCGCCGAATACACGCACGGCACCCCGTTCCGCCGCGCGGTCGAGGAAGGCATCCTGGACACCGAAGCCATTTCCCACGTCGGAACCCGCGGCCCGCTGTACGGCAAGAAGGACCTCGAAGATGACCGCCGCTTCGGCTTCGGCATCCTGACCTCCTCCGATGTCTACCGGCAGGGTGTGGATGAAGTGGTGGCGAAGCTGCGCGACCGGATCGGCAGCCGGCCGCTGTACGTCTCCGTGGATATCGATGTCCTGGACCCGGCCCATGCACCGGGCACCGGCACCCCCGAAGCAGGCGGCATCACCAGCCGGGAACTGCTGGAGATCCTGCGCGGACTGCGGGGGCTCAACCTGGTGGGGGCCGACGTCGTCGAAGTCGCCCCGGCCTACGACCATGCCGACATCACCGCCGTGGCCGCCTCGCACGTGGCATACGACCTCATCACCCTGATGGGACTGCCGGATGGGCACTGACTCCGCTGCCCCGGGGCCGGCCGTCTCCGGGACGGTCCGGAACGGGGGAGACCTGGTGGTGGAAACCCTGGAGGCCCTCGGTGCCAGCAAGGTGTTCGGCATCCCCGGCCAGCACGCCCTGGGCCTCTTCGATGCACTCTCGCGCTCGCGGCTGGAATTCATCTCCTCCCGGGTGGAAAACAACTCGGCCTTTGCCGCCGACGGTTTTTCCCGGGCGACCGGGCAGGTCGGGGTGTTGTTCCTCTCCACCGGTCCCGGTGCCCTGACGTCCCTGGCCGGGCTGCAGGAGGCCTATGCCACCGGCGTGCCGATGATAGTGGTGGCCAGCCAGATTCCCCTTGACGGCCTCGGCGCACGGCGCCGGGGGATGCTGCACCAGCTCGATGACCAGAAGGCCTCGGCGGCCAATGTCACCAAGAGCCAGCGGCTGATCCAGCATGCCTCCGGCATACCCTCCGCGATCCAGGATGCCTGGACCGAAGCCATTTCCTCTCCGGCAGGACCGGTCTGGATCGAGGTCCCGCAGAACGTGCTGCTCAATCCGGTGATGGTTCCCGCCGTGGAGGACGCGCTGGCCGAGCCGTTCGACAACCCGCCGCGCAGCGAACTGGTGAAGGAAGCGGTGCGCTGGCTGGCGGAGGCCCGGCGGCCGGCGATCATTGCCGGAGGCGGCGTGCGGCGCAGTGGTGCCGAGGCGCCGCTGCTGTCCATCGCGGAGAAGCTCCATGCCCCCGTCATCTGCACTCCCGGCGGCAACGGCGCCTTTCCCTGGGAGCATCCGCTGTCCCTGCAGTCCTGGATGGAGGACCGGTATATGACGGAGGTGCTGGAGGATGCCGACGTCCTGGTGGTCATCGGCTCTTCATTGGGGGAAGTGACGTCCAATTACTTCACCATGGAACCCCGCGGCCGGATCATCCAGATCGACGCGGAGCCGCGGGTGCTGGAGTCCAACCGCCCCGGGCTGGGGATCCGCGCCGACGCCCGCCAGGCGCTGGACGCCCTCGACGCCGCCCTCCCGGACGCCGAATGCCGTCCCGACTGGCACGGCCAAACCGCCGAGGAGCTGGTATCCGGCGCCCTGGCCCGGGTGTCCGCACGGCTGGACGCGCAGGGCCTGGAGATGGAACGCACATTCATGGCGGACATCCGCGCCGCCGTCCCGGACGACATGCAGACCTACTGGGATATGACCATCTCCGCCTACTGGGCCTGGAGCTGCTGGGATGCGAAGTCGGGGCAGTTCCATTCGGCCCAGGGTGCCGGCGGACTGGGGTACGGCTTCCCCGGGGCGATCGGCGGGGCCGTGGGGCTAGGGAAACGGGTGCTTGCCGTGTCAGGAGACGGTTCGGCCATGTACTCCATTGCCGAGCTGGCAACCGCCCGGCAGCATGACCTTCCGGTCACCTGGCTGATTGTCGACGACGGGGGCTACGGCATCCTGCGCGAATACATGGAGGACGCCTTCGGGGCAGCCACTGCCACGGAACTCGCCCGCCCGGATTTCGTGAAGCTTGCGGAATCCTTCGGCGTGCCCGCACGCCGCTGCGCTCCGGCCGATATCCGCACTGCGTTGGAGGAGTCCTTCGCTGCGGAAGGCCCCAACGTGGTGGTGGTCGAGGCCCGGATAGGACTGTTCGCCCCGACCCATCTGGCATAGCACCCGGGCCCTGCGGGAGCGGGAAGCCCACTTAGTTAGTTGACCTAGGCAATTTTCGCTGTATAGTTGCCTAGGTCAACTATCAATGCTTAACCTCCGGAGACCCATCCATGCCCATGCAGCAGGACACTGCGGATGACCTGATCCGGAAAATCTTCGCCCTGCAACGGACGTTGCGGTGCGTGACCCAGCACAGTGCCGATACCGGCGGACCCGGCGTGGCGCTGCAGGGCGTCATGAGGATGGTCGGCGAAGACGGCGAGCTGAGGGCCACCGAACTCGCCGCCAAGCTCGGCATCGGCCCGGCCGGACTCAGCCGCCACGTCGCCGAACTGGAAGAGCTCGGCTACGTTCGCCGCCGCCAGCACCCCCAGGACCGCCGCGCCTACCTCATCAGCCTGACCGAGCTGGGGGAGTCTGTCCTGGGCGAGGCCATGCAGGGCCGTGCGCTCCTGCTGCAGGAGGCCCTTGCCGACTGGTCCGAGGACCAGGCGCGCCTGGCCTCCTCCACATTGGGAACGCTTGCCGACTCCCTTTTCACCACCATCCGCCGCGCCCCCGGACTTCCCGGACCTACGCAGACATCCACCGATTCCCAGGAGCAAACACCTCAGTGACCGATACCAAGACCGTCCGGGAGAAACACGTCCCCGGTGAGATGAGCCACCGACAGATCCTGCAGGCCCTGACCGGGCTGCTCGCCGCGCTGTTCACGGCCATGCTGAGCACCACCATCGTGGCCAACGCACTGCCTACGATCATGGCCGAGCTGCACGGAACGCAGACGGACTTCGCGTGGGTGGTCACTGCCGCCCTGCTCGCCAACGCGGTGAGCACACCCATCTGGGGCAAGCTCGCGGACATGTTCAACAAGAAGCTGCTGGTGCAGCTGAGCATCGTCATCTTCGTTGCCGGATCGGTCATCGCCGGTTTCTCCGAGTCCATGCCGCTGCTGCTCACCGCACGCGTGGTCCAGGGCCTGGGCATGGGTGGCCTGACCGCTCTGGCCCAGGCCATCATCGGTTCGATCATTCCCCCGCGTGAACGCGGAAGGTATTCCGGCTACATGGGTGCGGTCATGGCCGTAGCCACCGCCGGCGGCCCGCTGCTGGGCGGCTTCATCGTGGACAGCCCGCTGGGCTGGCGCTGGACGTTCTTCCTCTGCGTGCCGCTGGCCGTCGTCGCGCTGGTCCTGCTGCAGGTAACCCTGCGCCTGGAACACATCCGCCGCCCCGCACGGATTGACTGGCTCGGTTCGATCCTGCTCACCGCAGGTGTCTCGCTGCTCCTGATCTGGGTCTCCTTCGCCGGCAAGCCCGACTACTACGACTGGTGGTCCTGGGAGACGGCGGCAATGCTCGCCGGCTCGGCGGTCCTGCTGGCCCTGCTGGTCCTGGTCGAGGCCAAGGTTGCCGAACCGATCATTCCGCTGAAGATCATCAGCGAGCGGACCACCGCCCTGGCCATCGTGGCCTCCGTGGCCGTGGGCATTGCGATGTTCGGCTCCACCACGTTCCTGGGCCAGTACTTCCAGCTCGCCCGTGGCTTCAGCCCCACCGAAGCCGGCCTGCTGATGCTCCCCATGATTGCCGGCAACCTGCTGGGCTCCGTGGGATCCGGACAGCTGATCACCCGGTACGGCAAGTGGAAGCGCTACCTGGTCATCGGCACCATCCTGGTGATTGGAGGCACGGCGCTGGCCGGCTTCATCGACCATGAAACGGAAATGATCCTGGTCAGCCTGTTCATCTTCATCCTCGGTGTGGGCATGGGCCTGCTGATGCAGAACCTGGTGCTGGCCGTGCAGAACACGGTCAAGGTCACCGACATTGGCTCTGCGAGTGCCTCCGTGGCCTTCTTCCGCACCGTCGGCGGTGCCGTCGGCGTCTCCGTGCTGGGCGCCGTGCTCTCCAGCTCGGTCAGCCGGCGGGTCAGCGAAGAACTGGCGGGGGCGGGCATGCCGTCCAGCGGCGGAAGCACCACGGCGACACTGGACATCGGGGAACTGCCCGAGCAGGTCCAGATGTTCTTCCGGATCGCCTACGCGGAGGGTACGGCGGACATCTTCAAGATCGCCGCGGCGGTTGCCGTCATCGCCCTGGTTGCCGTGCTGTTCATCAAGGAGAAGGCGCTGCGCCGGACCCTGGACATCAAGCCGACGTCCTCCAACCCCGTGGAGCCGGGCCTGGCAGGCGGCGCGGAGATGCTGCACACCGGTGCCATGTCCACGGTGCCGCCCGCGCCGGCGTCCACAACGGCCCCGGATCCGGCGCCCCGGACCGGTGCCACGGACCAGGCGGGCAGCACAGCCCCGTAATCACTCCTACTGCATGGTGAAACGCCGTGCAACGGCCCCGCCCAGCGCCGGGACCTGGAACATCCGTTCCAGCCCGGCGTTGCGCAGGGCCATCATTCCCGCAGGCAGCGGACGGCCCAGCACCATGTTGATCCGGGCCTGGGCCGAGGCGACGGCGGCGCTGCGGCGCCGCCGTCGTTCGTAGTCCTGCAGTGCCCGTCCCACGGGGTCGCCGTGCAGCGAGGCGGCAATGACCGGAGCCAGGGCAGCGGCGTCCAGCCAGCCAAGATTCATCCCCTGGCCCCCGATCGGACTGATCTGGTGGGCGGCGTCCCCGACCAGGACCGTGCGTCCGTGCACCAGCCGGCGCGCGGCGCCGATCCGGACGCCGAAAGCACTCAGCATGGAATTTCTCCCGGCGTCCAGCCGATGCCCGGTCCGGCGCCGCACCAGCTCCGCAAGCCCGGCAGCGGAGGGATCGCGGTCCAACGCGTCCGTATGGACCACCCAGCGGCGCAGGCCCCCCGGCAGGGGAAAGGACTCCACTATGCCCTCCGGTTCGAGGTAGAGCACAGCGAGTGTCCCGTCGCCGGTGCCGTCGGGGTAATCACCCATGAGGTAGGTATCCGGCAACTCGCGGGCGGCCCAGCGGGTTCCCAGCGCGGACCGGATCGCGGACCGGGCGCCGTCGGCCGCCACCAGGAGTGATGCTTCCACCGTGAACGGCCCGCCGCCCCCGGTACCGTGCACCCGGACCGCGCTGCCGGTGTCGTCAACGGAGTCCACCCGTGCTTCACGGACCAGTGCCCGGGGATCGAGGGCACACAGGCGTTCCTCCAGCAGCTGCTCGGTCCGCACCTGCGGCAGGGTGAGGACAAAGGGATAGCGTGCCGAAGCGGCGGCGAAGTCCAGCCGGGCAACCATCCGTCCGGAGCTGCGGGCTTCCCCGGAGGCGATCCGGATACCCTCCCGGGTCATGGGTCCGGCAATACCTGCCCGCGCCAGGGACTCCAATGCCGGCGGGTGGACTCCTATCGCCCGGGAGTGCCTGCTGCGGTTCGGGCGCTGTTCCAGGACCTGGACGGACACCCCTTCCTGCAGCAGCAGGACGGCCAGGTACATGCCGACAGGACCGCCGCCCACCACCACCACGTCGGCAGAACTGCGGGGAAGACCTGCGTGGACAGCGGCGCCGGGGGCAGCATCGGCGGACGGCAGCTCACTCCGCACGGCGCTCCGCTGCCGGAGAGCGCGGCGGCGACACCAGGAGGTTCTGCCACGGCCGCTGCTGCAGGCTTTGCCATCCCGGGGGCGTCACTTCGGCGAGTTCCGCTGCGGTGAAACTGCGCCGGATGGAGGTCAGCCCGTCTGCCCGGATGAAGGATCCGGGGAAAAACGGCAGGGTGCCGAGCGAGAACAGGGCATAGGCCCAGCGGCTGCGTTCTATATCGCTGTGCAGGCAGAGCCTTCGTCCCAGCCGCTCCGAGTCAGCCAGCAGCGCCTGCAGCTCCGCCGGTGCCAGATGGTGCAGCATGTGGTTGGAAATAACGACGTCGTAGGACCGGCCCTCCGCGACCAGTTCGTTGCTGTAGGCCCGGCGGAAGGACAGTCCCGGCTGCGCCGGCCTGGCGGAGGCGAAGGCGTGCGCCCGCGGATCGGGGTCGATGGCCGTGATTTCCACGGCGAACCCGTCGCGGCGCGCCCAGCGGGCGATGCTGCGGGGAACATCCCCTCCGCCGGAACCGATGTCCAGCAGGGTGCCGCCGCCGCTTTCGGCGAAGAGGGGCCGAAGGTAGCGGATGTAATTGCGCCGCCACCCGGAAACCACCGCATTGATCAGCCCGAACTGGGTGTAGGTGCGGTCCAGGCGTTGCCGGTCGGCGTCGGGCCGGTCCATTTCCTCCACCGCGTCCACCGCGCGGGTGGCCAGCGGGGGGAAAACAGCCATCACACGGAGGCGGGGACTTCCTCCGCCGACCCCGCCTCCCCGGCTTGTTCCGCCGGCACGGCCGCGATCGGCTGCACCGGGCCGCCCACCCGGGTGAACAGCCCGGTCTCAACGGTGAGCCCGGGGCCGAAGGCCATGGAGCAGATCCGCTCGTTGCCTCCGGTGAAGGGCTGGTCCAGGATGCGCTTCAGGACGAACAGGACGGTGGCGCTGCTCATGTTCCCCACGGTGCGCAGTGTTTCCCTGGCCGGCATCAGCTGTTGTTCGCTGAGTTCGAGTTTCGCCTCGACTTTGTCCAGGATGCTGCGTCCGCCGGGGTGGATGGCCCAGTGTTCTATCTCCCGGTAGGGGCGGAGCCCCACCGATTCGTCGTGGGCCAGCAGGGGTTGCAGTGCCCCGACAATGTGGTCGTCGATAATGTGCGGAACATAGGTGCCCAGCACCATCTCGAAGCCTTCGTCCCCGATGTTCCAGGCCATGGCCTCCTCGCCGACCGGCGTCAGGATGGTCTCGAAGTGGTCCAGCGCAATGGCCGGTCCGGAGTCCGGCAGGTCCTGGCGGGCGGTGATGACGGCGGCGGCGGCACCGTCGGCGAACAGGGAGGATCCCATGATGGCGTCCGGGTCATTGGAGGTACGCACATGCAGGGAGCAGAGTTCCGCGCTGACCACCAGCACTACGGCCCCGGGGTCGGACTCGCAGAAGGATTTGGCGGCACGCATGGCCGGGAAAGCTCCGTAGCATCCCATAAAACCCAGGTGGTAGCGCTGCACGGAGGCATTCAGGCCCAGTGCGCGGGTGACCTTATAGTCCGGGCCGGGGTTGAAGAAACCGGTGCAGGACACGGTGATGACGTGGGTGATATCCGCCGGGCCAATCCCGGCACAGGAATCCAGCGCTTTGGACGCTGCTTCGATGAAGAGTTTCGTGGCCTCCACCGCGAAGATGTCATTTCGGGTTTTGGTGCTGGGCCGCAGCAGCAGGCCGCTGCGGGCATCGTAGAAGCGGGGATGCTCCGAAGTGTCGGTGAGCGAGAGTTCGGCCAGCGCCGTGCGGCGGGTGTCGATGGCTGCAGAATCGAAGCAGGTGCGCACCAGCCGCTCGCCCAGCCGGGTCAGGCCTGGCTGGGCGGCGAACGTGTCGCGCACTTCGGACTGCACCAGGACAGTGGGCGGGAGTGCAGTTTCCAGGGACCTGAGGGTAACCGTCATAGTCCATTGTTAAGTGATCGTGATGCTCTGCACAATGGTTGGGGTTACTGAACGGTTGGCCCGGGCTACTGGTTTCGCGGCTTGAGGAGTTCTTTTTCCAGCACGAGGTCCACCGACAGGGTCTTGTACCCCTCGGTTTCGAACAATACGGTCACGGTGCCTTCCTCGTAGCTCATCACGACGCCGGGACCCCATTCCGCGTGGACGACGGCGGACTGCAGCGCGAACGGCATGTCCGGCGCCTCGTCGGGGGTCAACTCCGCAAGGTCCTCCAACGGGATGTCTGCCGCGGCGGCGGCTTTTTCGCAGTTGTCACAGTTTCCGCACGGGTCGGGCAGCTCCTCGCCGAAGTACCCCAGCAGGAACTGGCGCCGGCAGCCTGAGGTTTCGGCATACTGGCGTGCCATGTCCACCCGGGACTGGTCGATGTTTTCGCGCCGCTCGGCATACTCCACGGCCGCAGCCACAGCGTTGTCGGGGGACATCTTGCGGGCCCGGTAGCCCTTCTTCGTGGCGTTGACGGCTCCGGCCTCGGTCAGCAGGTTCAACAGCCCGGACAGCTTCCGGGAGCTCAGGCCCAGTTTTTTGCCCAGCTGTGCCTGCGTTACGGTGCCTCGTTCGGCCCGCAGCGCCGCGAGCAGCTGGCGCAGGTCTGGATCGGCCGGACGCTTGCTGGCGAAGAAGCGGCGCAGGCCCAGGTCTTCGGGCCGGTAATGCAGCACGGCGGCCGCCGGGTCGCCGTCCCGGCCGCCGCGGCCGATCTCCTGGTAGTAGCTGTCAATGGAATCCGGGATGCCGGCATGCACCACGAACCGGACGTTGGGCTTGTCGATGCCCATGCCGAAGGCCGTGGTGGCCACCACCACATCCAGTTCGTCATCGAGGAACTGCCGGTGGACTTCCTTGCGCTCCCCCGCGGGACGGCCCGAGTGATAGGGCGCCGCGCGCAGGCCGGCCTTCTCCAAGTCCTCGGCGTACTGCTCGGTCTCTTTCCGGGTGGCGACGTACACCAGGCCGGGGCCGGTGAGTTCCGGCACGCTGTCCACGACAGCACGGCGCTTGTCTTCGGCATCCACGTGCATCTGCACGGCGAGGTGCAGGTTGGGACGGTCAAAGCCCTGGGCGATGAGGAAGGGGTTCTTCAACCGCAGGATTTCGGCGATTTCGGTCCGGACCGGGGGAGCGGCGGTGGCCGTCAGGGCGACCACCGGCCGGCCCAGGGAATCGATGAAGGGACCCAGCTGCAGGTAGTCCGGCCGGAAATCGTGGCCCCATGCGGAGACGCAGTGCGCCTCGTCGATGACCACCACGGACACGTCCAGGGCCTTCAACCGGCCGGCCACGTCTTCGCGGGCCAGCTGCTCGGGCGCCAGGAACAGGAACTTCGCCCGCCGGTCCTCGTCGCGGTCCTCGGCGGCGGCCCACGCGGCATCGATGGAGCTTTG
Organism: Arthrobacter sp. Ms25; assembly: GCF_059090365.1. Classification (NCBI taxonomy): domain Bacteria; kingdom Bacillati; phylum Actinomycetota; class Actinomycetes; order Micrococcales; family Micrococcaceae; genus Arthrobacter; species Arthrobacter sp. Ms25. The sequence goes on from NZ_JBNHFP010000002.1 coordinate 120,401, forward strand.
GGACTCTCCCGAGTTCAGGACATAGGCACGGGTGGACCCGGCGGCGGCATTGATTGCCTCCGCCTGGTCGCGCTGGAGGGCAATCAGCGGAGAAATGACGACGGCGACGCCGGGCATGGCGAACGCCGGCACCTGGTAGACGGCGGACTTTCCGTGCCCCGTGGGCATAACGCACAACACATCCCGGCCGGAGGCCAGGGCCGTCATGGCCTCCAGTTGGCCTTCGCGTGCTGTGTCCCAGCCGAAGACCTCCGATGCGGTTCGGGACAGTGTTTCACGCGTGACGTTCATATAAGTGTTCCTTCAGCGAACCCGGGCCGGCGGTGCCGGCAACCAACTTAGTAAGCCTACTGATGGCGGGCGGTCGGCGCGAGTCGGCCGCGCGGCCGGGCGGATAGGTACCATTGGCGGCACAGGAGCACGATCAGCACCAGCTCGAGGACACCGCCGCCGTAATACATCACCAACGCGCCTTGTTCGGCCGCGGCCGCGGAGAGGCCGGGAGGGGGATCGGCATAGATGGTTTTGGCCAGGATATTGTGCGCGGCGATGGACAGCACCAGGACTACCGCTCGGAGCCGGTAGCCGGCCCGGTGCGGGGAGGGGTCCCGCCCAATGATGGAAGCCGTGAACAGGTAGCCGGCCGCCAGCAGATGGAAGGTCACCAGCCAGTGCACCGGCATGGATTCCTGCATGGCCTGCAGCAGCCCGGTACGGAACATGAGGATCATCCCCCCGGTGTTCAGCACCGCCGCGGTGACCGGAAAGGAGAAGAAACGGGCCAGTCGGCTGCGCAGCACCCGGGAGAGCCGGCGGGCAGGAAAGACATCCAGCGTGCGCAGCGCCAAAGTGAACGGACGGGAAAGCACGAGCAGCAGAGGGGAGAGCATCCCGGCCAGGAGGTGGGACAGGCTGAGGACGGCGAAATCCTCGTGGGCTCTCGAGGCCAGCGGGTTCAGGACCGTCACCAGGACGGCGGCCACGCCCAGGGTGAAGAACGCTGTGCGGTACCAGGGCCACCGTCCGGACCTCGGCGACACTGCTCCCGCCCAATAGGCCACCAGGGCCGCCACGGCCGGAATGAAGAACAGCGATTCCGCACCGCCGCCCCCGGCCCCGTGGCTATGCATCGGCCGAAACCGCCGATTCCCGCGGCACCGCCGCCCTGGTGCGGTAGGTCAGCCACGCCCCGGCAATGATCAGCAGTACTGCAACCGCGTTCCACACGGTGTCGTACGCCAATAGGTCCACGTCGTAGCGGATCTGGTGCAGTCCCAGCAGTTTGTGCTGCACCGTTCCGTCGTACAGCTGGAACACTCCCGTGCCCAGCAGTACCCCGCCGATCCAGCGCTGCAGGAGGGTCTCGTGCCACCGACGCAGGTCGGCGAAGAGGAAGAGGCCGGCCACCACCGCAAACCAGCCGAAGGCGTGGAACAGCCCGTCGGAAAACAATCCGACGGAGGTGGTGGAACGGTCATAGAAATGGTGCCACTGGAGCAGCTGATGGAACACCACTTCGTCGACGAAGGCAGCCAGTCCCATACCGAACAGTGCGCCGGAAACGAGGTTGCGCAGGCGCGGGGACCTGCGCGTGCGGCGGTCAGAGCTCATGCTTCGAACATAACACCGGTCCGGCCGACGCTGCAGGGCTGCGTGACATGCACGGCTGCCCCGGGTGAGGATGGGAACCATGTGGATAGGGGCACTTGAACTGGACCTGTTGCTGGGGGACGTACATTCCCTCAAGGCGAAGCGATCGGTGGTCCGGCCGATCCTGGCCGAGCTGCGGCGCAAGTTCGACGTTTCCGCCGCCGAAGTCGGAGCCCTGGACCTGCACCGCCGATCCGGCATCGGCGTCGGCCTTGTGGCTGCCGACCGCTCCCATGTGGTGGAGGTACTCGATGCCGCGGAACGGCTGGTGGCTGGCCGGCCGGAAGTGGAGCTGCTGAGCGCCCGGCGTCAACTGTTCACCGAGGAGGACTAAGCGCAACGCCCGGCATCCGCCCATCCGCGGATCAAATGGGGAACAATTGGCCGGGTGAGTCTAAGTGCCGTAGAACCAGTCAACGTTTCCGGAGCGACCGATGGGCAGGTGATCGCCCAACTGGCCGCCGAGCTGGGGGTGGCACCGTGGCAGGTCCGGGCGGCGGTGGAGCTGCTCGACGGCGGCGCCACGGTTCCCTTCATCGCCCGCTACCGCAAGGAAGCGACCGGTACGCTGGACGACGCCCAGCTGCGGGAGCTGGATGAACGGCTGCGGTACCTGCGTGACCTGCAGGACCGGCGGCGCGTCATTCTCGAGGCAATCGAAGCCCAGGGGAAGCTGACCGCCGAGCTGCGGGCCGCCGTCGTCGGCGCCGAAACCAAGTCCCGGCTGGAAGACATTTACCTGCCCTACCGCAGCAAGCGGCGCACGAAGGCGCAGGCCGCCCGCGAGGCCGGCCTGGAACCGCTCGCGGATGCACTGCTGTCCGATCCCCGCCGGGTCCCCGAAACCGAAGCCGTCCGCTACCTGCGCGAGGGCGTCCCGGACGCCGCCGAGGCCCTTGCCGGTGCGCGTGCCATTTTGATTGAACGGGCCGCCCAGGACGCGGACCTGCTGACCGAACAGCGTGAAAAGCTGTGGCGGCAGGGCAGGATGCGCTCGCAGGTACGCCCCGGCAAGGAAGCCGAGGGGCGGAAGTTCACTGACTATTACGACTTCTCCCAGTCACCCTCCGGCATGCCGTCCCACCGCGTGCTTGCCCTGCTGCGCGGTGAGAAGGAAGGCATTCTGGAACTGGCGCTCGCCGAGGCGGACCCCGCCGATGCCGATGCCCTGGCCGCGGCCAGGGCCCGTTACGAGCGTGCCGTTGCCGCGCGCCTGGGCGTGGCGGACCGCGGATGCCCCGCCGATGCCTGGCTGCAGGGCACCGTGCAGCAGGCCTGGCGCCGGATTCTGGCCAAGCTCTCGGTGGACCTGCGCGTGCGGCTTTTCGGCGACGCCGAAACCGAAGCCGTGCGGGTCTTCGCGGCAAACCTGCGGGATGTGCTGCTCGCCGCACCGGCAGGGAACCGCACCACCCTGGGGCTGGACCCGGGCCTGCGCACCGGCGTGAAGGTGGCGGTGGTGGACGGCACCGGGAAGGTGATGGCCACCGATACTGTCTATCCACACGCTCCGATGCGCCGCTGGGACGATGCCCTGGCGACGCTCGCCGGGCTGGTCCAGCAGTACGGGGTGGAACTGATCGCCATCGGCAACGGCACGGCATCACGCGAAACGGATCGTCTCGCGGCCGAGCTGATGCGGCTGGTCCCCGGGGGATCGGTCCGCAAACTGGTGGTGTCCGAGGCCGGTGCATCGGTGTATTCCGCTTCGGCCCTGGCCTCCGCGGAGCTGCCCGGAATGGATGTCTCCCTGCGTGGTGCCGTGTCGATTGCCCGGCGGCTGCAGGATCCGCTGGCGGAGCTGGTGAAGATCGATCCGAAGTCCATTGGGGTGGGGCAGTATCAGCATGACGTAACGCCGGCGAAGCTGGGGCGGTCCCTCGACGCCGTAATCGAGGACTGCGTGAACGCCGTGGGTGTGGACGTGAACACCGCGTCCCCGTCGCTGCTGACCCGGGTGGCCGGCGTCGGTCCGCTGTTGAGCGAAAACATTGTGGCCTACCGCAACGCCAACGGTCCGTTTACCCGCCGCAGGGACCTGCTGAAGGTTCCCCGGCTCGGAGCGAAGGCCTTTGAGCAGTGCGCAGGGTTCCTGCGGATCAGCTCCGGCTCCGAGCCGCTGGACGCTACGAGCGTGCACCCGGAGTCCTACCCGACCGCCCGGAAGGTGCTCGCCGCGGCCGGGGAGAGCATGAGCTTATCCGGGGCTGTCCTGGCGGGAGTCGATCCGGCTGCTTTCGTGGACGACCAGGTGGGTCTTCCCACTGTCCTGGACATCATTGCCGAGCTGCGCAAACCGGGGCGGGATCCGCGGCCCGCCTTTGAAACGGCCGCTTTTTCAGAAGGGATCGAACGGATTGCCGATCTGCGTCCGGGGATGATCCTCGACGGCGTGGTCACCAATGTCGCCGCCTTCGGGGCGTTTGTGGACGTGGGGGTGCATCAGGACGGGCTGGTGCACATTTCGGCCATGTCGCACACCTTCATTTCGGATCCGCGCGAGGTGGTCCGGTCCGGCCAAGTGGTGAAGGTCAAGGTGCTCGATGCGGATCCGGAACGCAAGCGGATCTCGCTCACGCTGCGGCTCGACGACGACGCCGAGGAGTCCGGTCCGCGGTCCGGCAGCGGCAGGGCGGCGGCCAAGGGCGGCGCCCCGAAGCCCGGCACGGGCAAGCCCGGCCGTGCCGCCGGCGGAGGCACGGCGACGCCCGGCGGAGGCAAGGGCAAGCCAGACGGCGCCAGGGCCGGGGCGGCTAAGCCAACGGCCAAGGCCGGTACGCCCCAGCCCGGTGTATCCAAGGCGGGTACGTCCAAGGCAGGGGCACCGAAGGCAGGTTCGTCCAAGGCAGGGGCGCCCACCGGAGCGATGGCGGATGCGCTGCGTGCGGCCGGGCTGCTGAAATAGCCCGGCCGTTTCCCCTCCCGCACCAGCCGTCTACTCGCGGTCGGCGGGCCCTTCAGCGTCCGCGGCGTCGTCGGCCTTTTCCGGCGACGCCGGGACTGCGCCGGCGGCGTGCGTACCCTGGTCGTCGCGGATGTTGCCGGCCGAATGGGCGGCCTTTCCCGGTGTCCGCGGTCCGCCTGTAGGCCCGGGCTGCGGGGCGCTGGGGCCGAGCGGATCTTCGGCGTCGTTGGCCGGCCCGGTGGGTTCAGTAGTCACGGTGTCCTCTCGGTTAGCTGCGGGCGATCAGTGTGCCCAGCAGGCTGGTGTCCAGGGCCTCGATAAGCGCCCGGGGGTCTTCGTAGACTTCCTCCGCGCCGGCTTCGCGCAGTTCCGCTTCACTCGTGCCGCCGCAGGTGAGGCCAATGGTCGGAATGGACAGCTTCCCGGCTGCCGAGACGTCCCACACCGAGTCGCCCACGAAGACGGTGTTTTCCGCTTCCAGGCCGCCGGCTTCCAGGGCAGCTTCCAGGATGTCCGGTGAGGGCTTGCTGGCCTCGGCGTCCCCGGAACTGGTGGCGCCGGCGATCGCGGAGTCAGCGTCAATCACGGTGCGCAGGAATTTCAGTTCGGCCGCCGATGCGGAGGAAGCCAGGACCACGGTGAGGTCCTGGTCCGAGCAGGCCTTCAGGAGGTCTCCGGCACCGTCAAAGGAGCGCAGCGAGGGCCACCAGGTGGAGAAGATGGCCCCGTGGGTGGTGTCGAGCTGCTCATCCTCGTCCTTGTTGCGGTCCTCGCCCAGCAGATGCTCCACGAGCTTGTCACCGCCCATGCCGATGGCACGGTGAATGGCGGACATGGGGACATCGTGCTCCATCCGGCGGAAGGCCTGCCACCACGCGACGGCGTGCAGGTAGTTGGAGTCCACCAGGGTTCCGTCGACATCGAAAAGGACGCCGCGCTTGCCGTTGTTCGTGCTGCTCATGGGATGCCGCCTCAGTCGTGGTTGGTGCTTGGGTCTGGTTGGAAGTCTAGTGGGCGTGCGGGCTGAGGCGCCGCCGACGTCGTTGTCGCCGAACTGTCGCCGGGCGGACCCAGGAAGGTGCGCAGCTGTTCTTCGAGGATGCTGCGGTCCCGCAGCTCGCATTCCCAGACCACCAGGACATCCCACCCTTCGGCGCCCAGCCGCACCTGGGCTGCCGCATCCCGCTCGACGGTGCGGTTACGTTTCGCCGACCAGAATTCGCTGTTGGTCTTTGGCGCGTGCTGCCCGGCACGGCAGGAGTGGAAGTGCCAGAAACAGCCGTTGACGAAGAGGACTTTCCTGCGTCCGGCGAACACCAGGTCGGGCTTTCCCGGGAGCCGGGTGCTGCCGAACGAGCCGTGCAGGCGGAACCGGTACCCGGCCGCATGCAGGATGCGGCGGATCAGGAGTTCGGGCTTGGTGTCCTTGCCGCGTATGCGGGACATATTGCGGCTGCGCTGCTCCGGACTGACGGTATCGGCCATGGTTCCAGTCTAGGAACAGGTCACGATTGCATCTCGCGCTACCTAATTTTACGGAAGGGGATTCTCGGACTCATAAGGTGCCTTAGTATTAGAGGCACTGATAGGCCCCTTACAAGGAGGTAAGTGATGTCGGGCTACTTCAAGCTGGTAGACGCCCACGAAGGAAGCTACCGGATTAAGCTCATCGCCGGCGACGGAACGCTGATGGCGGTGTCCACGACTTTTGAGACCAAGCAGGAAGCGGCTGCCGGCATTGCCCAGCTGCGCGAGATTGCAGGAACAGGTCCCGTGGTCGACCAAAGCCACGATTCGGACGTGCTGAGCGAGGCCCGGAACTCGAGCCGCAAGGCGGCCGCCAGCTGACCGCGCGAGGCACACAGCACTACGCCAGCAGGCCTCCGGTTTCCCTGTGGAATCCGGAGGCCTGCTGGTTTTGCTGCGGTCAGCACCTAGGTGGCGTTGAATCCCGCCAGGGCCTGCTTAGCTCTGGTCCTCGCCGCCTTCGGCCGGCTCCTGCGCGTGTTCCTGCGGTTGGTTCTGCTCCCCGTTGGTATCGCCCTCGGACGGCTCCTGCGGATGCGTCCGGTTGGAGTCATTCTTCTCTGTGGCGCCCTGTTCGCTCATGCGGTTCTCCAATTCATTTCCGGCCGACGCCGGCATTCGCCGGCTCTCCAGGGAGCGGCCCTACACTCCAGTCTAGAAACCTCCGGCGAAGTCTTGAACCCCTTGCACCTGCACGCCGGTGCGGGTGCAGACACGCCCGGTCGGTGGCTGGTGGCCGGGACCGGCAGGCGCCGGTAGCCTGAGCCGAATGCAGCCAAAAGACGCAGACGTCATTGTTGTAGGAGCCGGGTTGGCCGGCCTGGTAGCCACCGCCGAACTGGTGGACGCCGGGCGTTCGGTGATCCTGGTGGAGCAGGAGGGACCCCAGAGTCTGGGTGGCCAGGCCTGGTGGTCCTTCGGCGGACTTTTCCTAGTGGATTCGCCTGAACAGCGCAGGCTGCGGGTGAAGGACTCCGTGGAGCTTGCCTGGCAGGACTGGCTGGGCACCGCAGGTTTTGACCGGGACGAGGATTTCTGGCCCCGCCGGTGGGCCGAGGCCTACGTGCACTTTGCTGCAGGGGAAAAACGCGCCTGGCTGCAGCAGCTGGGCCACCGGTTTTTCCCGGTGGTGGGCTGGGCGGAGCGCGGCGGGTACGGGGCCAACGGCCCGGGCAATTCCGTTCCGCGCTTCCATATCACCTGGGGTACCGGCCCCGGGATTACGGCGCCGTTTGAAGCCAAGGTGCGCGCCGGCGTCGAACAGGGACTGGTGCGGCTGGCCTTCCGCCACCGGCTCGATGACCTGGTCCTGACCGGCGGCGCGGTGACGGGAGTGCGCGGCAGTGTCCTGGAGCCGACGACGGCGCCGCGCGGCACTGCTTCCAGCCGCACCGCCGTGGGGGATTTCGAGTTCACTGCCTCTGCGGTGGTGCTCACTACCGGCGGCATCGGCGGGGACCACGATGCCGTCCGGGCTGCCTGGCCGCAGCGCATGGGATCTGCTCCCGTGGAGATGCTCAGCGGAGTGCCCGAATACGTGGACGGCCGTGGCATCCGCATTGCCCAAAATGCCGGCGGGCGGGTCATCAACCCGGACCGGATGTGGCATTACGTGGAAGGAATCCGGAACTGGGACCCGGTGTGGAAGAACCACGGGATCCGCATCCTGCCCGGTCCGTCCTCGCTGTGGCTGGACGCGGCAGGCAACCGGCTGCCCGTGCCGCTGTTCCCGGGCTTCGACACGCTGGGGACCCTGGAGCACCTGCGGCGCAGCGGGCAGGACTACAGCTGGTTTATCCTCAACAAGGCCATCATCCGCAAGGAATTTGCGCTGTCCGGTTCGGAGCAGAACCCGGACCTCACCGGGAAATCCCTCCGCGATGTCATGAAGCGTGCCACGGCGTCAGTTCCGGCCCCCGTGCAGGCGTTCCTGGACCATGGCGAAGATTTCATTACTGCTGATTCGATCGAGGAACTGGTTGCCGGCATGAACCGGCTGGCAAAGGGCTCCCGGGACGATGCCCCCGAATTGTCGGCCGAGGCGGTCCGGTACGAGCTGGAGTCCCGGGACCGCGAAATCCGCAACCCGTTCACCAAGGACTCGCAGGTCACTGCCATCCGCGGGGCGCGCACTTATCTGGGGGACAGGCTGATCCGCACCGCCGCCCCACACCCCATCCTGGATCCCCAGGCAGGACCCCTGATCGCGGTCCGCCTGTCCGTGCTGACCCGCAAGACCCTCGGCGGACTCGAGACCGACCTGGATTCCCGGGTCCTCGCCGACGACGGTGCTCCGGTCCCCGGCCTGTTCGCGGCCGGGGAGGCCGCGGGCTTCGGCGGCGGCGGAATGCACGGCTACCGGTCCCTGGAAGGAACGTTCCTGGGCGGCTGCCTGTTCAGCGGCCGGGCTGCCGGCCGGGCAGCGGCCGGTTAAAGCGGCGGGTCTGCAAAGACCGCTGGCCGGGACACGGCCCCGGCCAGCGGAGATCACGTTGTCTGACGCTAGCCGGCGTATCCCAGGGACTTTGCCTGGCGGTACTGCTTCATCTGATCGAAATAGGCGGTGGCCGGCTTGGTGAAGAACAGCACCACGGCTCCAACGATCAGAAGGATACTCAGGAGGTTGAAGATGCCCTCAAGTGAGCCGTTGATGCCTATCAGGCCAAACAAGGAAATACCGGCGAACACTGCGATAACGATCCTTGCCCAGTTGTGGCCCTTGCGTGCAAAAACGGCGAACAGGACGCTCACCGCGATGCTGATGACGCCAATGACGAGGGCGGTGACAATTCCGATGGTTATGGCGGTATCCACCTCGGCGGAGCTGAGACCGCTGGTTCCAGCCAGTTCGGTGCGGCTCTCATCCGACGTTAATTGGACAATGCCCAGAATTCCACCCACGAGGCTGAGAACAGCTGAGGCGATCAGCATCCAGAAGCCGCGCTCCACGGCTGCCGGCCGCGGCGGCGCTGCCGGCGGGGGCGTGGGCTGCCCGCTTCTATAGGCGTTGTAGTTGTAGTTCGGCGGCATGCTCATGTTTTCCCCTTTAAGAGTTGTTTTCTCGCGAACAATGAATGACAAAGGCCGTCCCGGCCAGCCTAGCCAGTAATGGCACCCGCGGGCTCCCCACTGCGGGGGAGAAAACCATGGTTTTCCCGGTGTGGAGAGCGCCGCCCCGCCGCGGGATCCGCCAAACGGATGACCCGGGGCGCACCGGGGGCTTCGCTCCTCCAAAGCAGCCGGAATAAGGCCGCACCGGCCGCTGTTGGAACCAGCATGCAAACGCATGAAAAGGAGGACAGCGTGGCGGATCGTAGGATTGTTGTGGTTTCGGGCGGACTGGGTGTCCCGTCGTCGTCGCGGATGCTTGCCGATGCCCTGGCCTCGGCAGCCAAGGCTGAGATTGAGGGACTGGGGCGAAGCACCGATGTCACGACCTTCGAACTGCGCGAATACGCCGTCGATATCGCCAACAACATGGTGACGGGCTACGCGGCCCCGCGGTTGGAAGCGGCCATCAACGAAGTTGTTGCGGCCGATGCGCTCGTTGCGGTAACGCCCGTCTTCACCGCATCGATGAGCGGGCTGTTCAAGTCCTTCTTCGACGTCATCGACAACACCGCCTTGGACGGCAAGCCGGTACTGCTCGGTGCCACCGGCGGCAGCGCACGGCACTCGATGGTCCTGGACTACTCCCTCCGCCCCATGTTCAGCTACCTCCGGGCACGGATTGCGCCGACCGCCGTGTACGCCGCACCGGGGGACTGGGGCACCGGTGAGACGGGTACCGGATCGCTGGACCAGAGGGTCCGCCGCGCCGCAGGTGAACTGGTGGCGCTGCTGGGCGATGCCCCCGCACCTGCGCGCCGGGATCCTGCGCAGTCGCTGCCCTTCGAAGAGCTCCTCGCCCAGACCCAGCGCCAGTAGGGCGGTCCGGGGTCAAATCCCTAGGTGTCGACGCGGGGACCGGAGGCGACGTCGCCGTCCCAGCCCAGATTGGTGGCCATCCGCTGCAGGACCGTCAGGAGGGCCGCGTATTCCTCTTCGGTGACGTTGTCCGTCATCAACTGCCGGATCCGGTCCACCGCACCCCGCAGGTTTTCCAGGCTTCGGCTGCCGAGATCGGTGAGGTGGTACTGGCCGTCTTCGAGCAGCACCCACCCGGATTCGCGCAGCTCTTCAATGAGTTCCGCGGACGTCCCTGTCTCCACCGCCGGGAAGAAGGGGCGCAGCCCGTCCGACAGCTCTTTCTGCGAGGCGGGGCCTTCCACCAGCAGGTTCATCATCTGCCACTGCCGACGGGTGACGCCGTGTTCTTCGAAGCTGGCGCCAAACTGGTCATCGACCAACTGGTCCACGAGCTTGAGCCAGAATCCGATGGGACGCTCCTGATTCACCATCACTCCACTGTACAAATCAATCACCCGGCAGGGAATGGCAGCGGCACAGCGTACCGGGCCGGGCCCGGGCGCTGTCCCTCAGTCGAAGCGGGCTTGGGTCCCGCACCGGGGGCACGGAGCCGAGCGGGCCAGGTCCAGGCATACCGCGCAGACGGGAAGGTTGCCCGTGTCGTCCTGCAGCGGACGGTTGGGCATCTGCTTGCCGCAGTAGGGAACCGGGCGGCGGGCACGGCTGCGGGCCCGCCGCTTGCAGGGGGTGCAGAAAACGTGCACCAGATCGTCTTCGTCCTTCGGGCGGGTCTCAACCGGCCGGACCAGCGTTGAATCCTGGACGCTCATTGCCTTTCCTTGGTATGCATGTGGCTCGGCCCGCAGCCGTCCGACGGCGGAAGCGGGCCCTGCTTCCAAGGTAGCGTTTTCTACGCACCGTAGAATTCGACGGCCGCCGCTGACGGGGCGGAATGAAGCGGGCGTCCGGCGGTGCGCCGTGCCCGAATTCACTTTCCGGTGCCGGCGTCCGCCGCTACTGGAGCAACCCGCGGATGTCGTCGGCCGTGAGTGCCGAGCTGAAGACGGCGTCGTCGTCCATGACGGAGGTGAACAGCTTCGCTTTCTGCTCCTTGAGCGCCATGACCTTTTCCTCGATGGTGTCCCGGGCGACCATGCGGTAAACCATCACGTTGTTCTTCTGGCCGATCCGGTGCGTGCGGTCCACGGCCTGGGATTCGGCTGCGGGATTCCACCAGGGATCGAGCAGGAACACGTAGTCCGCCTCGGTCAGGTTCAGGCCGAAGCCGCCGGCCTTGAGGCTGATCAGGAACACGGGCACTTCGCCGTCCTTGAAGGAGGCGATCACCTCGGCCCGGTTGCGGGTGGACCCGTCGAGGTAGGCGTACTTGATGCCCTGTTCATCCAGCCGCTCGGCCGCCTTTTTCAGGAAGGAGGTGAACTGGCTGAAGATCAGGGCACGGTGGCCTTCGGCGGTAATGTCTTCGAGCTGGTCGAAGAGGACATCCAGCTTGGCCGACGGTACGCCGTCGTACTCCTCCGCCTCGACGAGTGACGCGTCCAGGCTGAGCATGCGCAGCAGGGTCAGGGAGCGGAACACGATCATGCGGTTCCGGTCCATGTCCTGGATCAGGCCCATGAGTTTCTGCCGCTCGCGCTGCAGATGTGTCTCATAAATCTTGCGGTGCTTCGGATGCAGCTCCACTTCCAGAACCTGCTCCTGCTTCTCCGGCAGGTCCTTGGCCACGGCCTCCTTGGTGCGGCGCATCAGCAGCGGACGGATCCGGCGGCGCAGCCGTGCCAGCAGGTCCGGGCTGTCACCGCGTTCAATGGGCCGCTGGTATTCGTCGGCGAACTTCCGGGCTGAGGGGAACAGGCCGGGCGCCACAATGGCGAACAGCCCCCACAGCTCCATCAGGTTGTTTTCCATCGGGGTACCCGTGATGGCCAGTTTGAACGGGGCAGGCAGGTCCCGGGCGCACTGGTGGACCCGGGTCACCCGGTTCTTGACGAACTGCGCCTCATCCAGGATCAGCCCGTCCCAGTCCAGCTTCCGGTAGGAGGCGAAGTCCAGTCGGAACACGGCATAGGAGGTGAGGACGACGTCGGCTCCCGCCACCACTTCGGCCAGCGGTATGCGGGACTTGCCGGTGGTGTCGGAGACGGAAACCACCTTCAGACCGGGGGTAAAGCGGGCGGCTTCCGATGCCCAGTTGGGGACCACGGAGGTGGGGGCCACCACGAGGAACGGCCGGCGGGCAGGTTCTGCGGCGGCGGTTCCATCCTGCGCCTGCCGTTCGCGGGCATGGGCCAGCAGGGCCAGGGTCTGCAGGGTCTTGCCCAGTCCCATGTCGTCGGCCAGGATGCCGCCGAGGCCGTGGTCCCAGAGGAAGGCCAGCCAATTGAAGCCTTCATGCTGGTACGGCCGCAGGTGAGCGTGGAGCCCGGCCGGCAGCGGCACCGGGTCCACCGATTCCAGGTCCAGCAGGGCGGAAACGGACTCGCGCCAGGCGACCGCTTCCTCAGTTTCTTCCGCGAGTTCCTCCAGTTCGGACCACAGCCCGGCCTGGTAGCGGCTGATGGACAGTTCTCCGGTGTCCCATTCCTGCAGGCCCTGCGCCTCATTGATCAGGGCATGCAGGTGTTCGAACTCCGGACGGTCGAGGGACAGGTAGGTGCGGTCCACGAGCATGAGCTTGGTTTTGCCCTGCGCGATGGCCTTGAAGATATCCGCGAACGGAACCAGCCGGCCCTCCACTGTGACCATCACTGCGAGGTCGAACCAGTCACGGCGTTCGGTTTCCACGGTGGTGATCTTCAGCTTCGGTGCCTCGAGCAACTCCCGGTAATCGGGCCGGGTTCCGGAAATCTCCACCTGCACTCCGTCGAGCTTCTCCAGCTCCGGCAGGACATGCTCGGTGAACTCCGCTGCCGCTATCTCGCGCAGGGTTCGGTTGCGGGGGACGGCGTGCAGTGTTTTTCCCACGGCGGCCAGGAGTTCCGCCTCGGCGGGGATGTCGCGGTAGGAGGTGTCGCCGTCGTCCGCTGCCCCTGCGTTCTGCGGGGTGCGGGTGAGCGGCAGCCGGGTGGAGGAGCTGCCGTGCCGATACAGCCACTCCCAGGTCAGGGTCAGGGAGTCTTCGGTGCCGAAGGCGGCAGTCAGGACCAGGACGGGCGGCTCGATCTCGGGGAACTCCACGGAATCATCACTGCTGGTGACCGGCAGGACCTGCCGCAGCCGCGGATAGAACTTTTCGAGGAAGACGGGGGCATCGGCCTTCGGCACTACAACCGGGGCGCCCTGGAGCAGCAGGCCCTTGTCCTGTTCCGTCAGGGTCTTGACGGTAGGCGCCAGCGTGATGGTGTTCTGCGGCGACCGGAGGTAGATGCCGTGGCTGCCGATGATCCCGGCGTCATCCAGCGGTACGGGTGAGCCGTCCACTTCGAGTGTGGGCAGCAGCTGCAGCGGCGCCGGAGTGTCCCCGCCGGCGGCCCGGACGTCGAGGGACAGGGTGGCGAGTTTCCCCACCCGGACATTGACGTCCTTCTTGGTGCCGACAAAGGGGATGCCCAGGCGCACCGCTTCGTCCAGCAGCTGCCAGAGCAGGGGATTGGCAAAGTCGTCCAGGTACAGCCAGGAATCGTTCTGCCCGAAGTAGCTCACGCCGTTGGAACGGTGCAGGGCCGGGAACTGGGAGAACCAGCGGTGCTGGTCCGGATCCAGCCGCAGCCCGTAGGTCTGGTAACTGATGTTGCTCCACGCCAGGTTGTTCTTCACCCAGTTGCCCTTGGTGTTGCGGACCACCGGACGCACCCCCAGACGGAAGGGTGTGGCCCGGTGCCGGCTGCGGGGGGCCGGGGCGGCACCCCACCGGGGCGCCGCTGCGGCGACAACATTACGCAGTTCGAACTGCAAGGCCAGGGGGGTGGTTTCAACGGGCTTGGTGCCCTCTGCCACGTCCGCATCGATCAGGGTCTGCAACGACTGCTGCCATGCCGGCACGGACGGCCGAGCGGCCGGGGCGGAGAGCTCCTGGCGGGAGATCAGATGCTCGGTGTTGCTCTGCAGGGCGGCAGCGGCAACATGCTTGCAGTCGAAACCCAGCGGGCAGCTGCAGTGGTTGTCCAGCAGGCGGTAGTCGCCCTGGCGCTTGGCGCCGAGCTGGAGCATGGTCCGGTAGGGAACGGCCGCACTGCCGCGCACCTGCGCACGCAGCACCTCGCCCTGCGGATCCCACTCCAGGGCTTCCACGGCGCCGGCCTTGGCATAGGTCTGGCCCCGCTGGAACGCCGATCCGCCGACCACGCGGATGACGTCGGTAACGTCTACGAGCGGAGCGGTTTCGAGCATGTTTTTATCGTCTCACGCAGTACTGACGGTTTCCGCCGCCGTGTTCACCGAAGCGGATTTGGCGGCGGGCCGGGAGTCGTGCCTAGGATAGTCGGTAACGCGGATCACAACGGCGTGGTCTGCGTGTTAATTCTTGCCGGGATACCTCCCGGCTGCATGGGGGACAAAAGAATATGAAGACTCGGACCATCTATGCGGCGCTGCTTGCAGCCGTGGCACTCTCGGCGTCGGCCTGCAGTGCCGCCCCGAATGCTGAACCGTCCCGTGGGGCCACATCGGCACCAGCAGTGACGCAGACTCCCGCCCCGCCGGAAACCGGCCCCGTGTCCGTAGTCTTCGGCACTGCCGATACGGCTCTAGGCGGGGACCGGATGACGATGCCCGGGTTGGCCAATGCGCAGCAGTGTGCCCTGGCCGCCAACCTCCGGACGCTTTGTTTCACGCAGGGAAACGAAGGGCCCGAATCCCTCGCCTTCGGTGGAATCTTCGGCTTCGACCAGTACCGTGATTCGCCGTCCCTGGAATTTAATCCCCCTGCTCCGCTTGCCGGACTGCCTGCGGACGCCCGGATCACCTCGGTGGAACCGACGGACCGTGGCTTCCTGGTTGCCTATAAGCAGGGCGTCGACGACGAGTCTGTCCTGCATGCCGACTTCGAAGGAACCACCCTCTGGACCCAGCCGGTCGAGGGGCTGCAGGACATGGCCGTGGCGGAATCCGCCCTGCTGCTTTCCGTGGAGGCCGGGGTCCAGGCGCTGGACCCCGCCACCGGCGAGGCAGCGCCTGCGGCAGATGCCGGGACTCCGCTGCTCGGCTACAGCCATCCGCTTTCCTGGTACTCGACCTATGCTCCGCAGGCCCGCGGCCTGGCCGATGCCGACGGGGGAGACCTCGTAGATCCCCGTCCTGTCGCCGAATCCCTGCTCAACGGCTGCCTGACGGGCGAGTGCCTGACGCCCCGGGTCCTGCACACGGACGCGAGCCGCGCACTCCTGCTGGTCACGGCCCCGGACGGCACCGGGGAAGTCCGGGCCTACGACGCCGACGGCGGCCTCGAGTGGACGGTGCCCGGCACACCGACCAGCGCCGCGGCGTACCGCGGGACCTACGTTTTCGGTTTTGAAGTCGAAGCTGCCACCGCCGGTGAGCTACTGGCCGTACATGCCGAAACCGGCCGGGAGCTGGGACGGGGTGCGCTCGCCGGGTACGGCGCCCAGGTGCTGGGCGCCGTGGACCAGGGTCTGTTGGTGCACTTCGGTATGGATCCGGTGGGTGCCTATGACAGCAAGTTTGCGGTGCTCCCGGTGGAGGTCACCGAGGGGCCGTTGCCGCCGTCGTCCACCGCCTCCGCGTCAGCCGATCCGGCGCCGTCGTCCGCTACTGCTCCCGAGGCCGTGGGAGAAGGCGTGCCGGCGGGCTGGACACGGTACACCGCCGAGCAGGACCCGTTCAGCCTTGACCTGCCGGAGGGGTGGAGCGTGGCGTACACCGCGGGTGACGGCCAGCTGATGGGTGGACGCTATGACATTAAGGATGCCTCAGGAAAGGATGCGGCGAGCCTCATGACCCACATGTCCGGCCTGGGCGGCGCGTGCATGGGCGGCGGAGAGTGGCCGGTGGCCGAGGACCGTACTGCCCTGCCCTACCAGAACCGGGTGTCGAAACGGATTGGAGCGGAACCGGTCCATCTGGAAGCCGTGCCGGCCGAAACCGGCGCGTGGACCTTGGTGGTGACGGACCTGCTGGGCCATCCCGATATCTGCCCCACCCACAAGCTGGCCGAGCTGCCCGGCCTGGGCACCACGTCCTTCAGCGGCACACTTGCTCCGGAGGAAGCCGGCACCGCCAAAGAGTGGCAGCTGCGCGCCATGATGCTTTCACTGCGCCCCTAGCCGCCGCGTCCGCGACACAGAAAAAAGCAGACGCACTGCTGTGCTACCTTGTGGAAGATAAATCTGATTTATTGTCCGCCAGGTCACACGAATCAGAAGTGATGATGCTCTGAGGGAGTGTAGCCATGCCGCTGTCCAGTATTCCGCCGCTGATCGTCATGGGCGTGCAAGGCAGCGGTAAGTCCACGTCCGGCCGCGCCATTGCCGATGCCCTCGGTCTGCCGTTTATTGACGGGGATGACCTGCATCCAGCGGCCAACAGGGCAAAGATGGCCTCGGGCCATCCCCTCGACGATGCGGACCGGGAGCCCTGGCTCCGGGCCATCGGAACCGCCCTGGCCGACGGACTCGCCCGCGGCGAATCCACCGTCATCGCCTGTTCGGCACTGAAACGCCGGTACCGCGACCTCATCCGCTCCTTTGCGCCGGAAACCCGGTTTGTGCACCTGACCGGGGAACGCACGCTCATTGCCGAACGGCTTTCGCGCCGGAACCACGAATACATGCCCGCTGCACTGCTCGAATCCCAGTTCGAAACCCTGGAACCGCTCGGACCCGACGAAGCCGGTATCCCGGTGGACATCTCCCTTCCGCCGGCTGACATCGCCGCGGCCGTCACTGCCGCCCTCACCACCAGCGGACACTGACGTCCGCCCCCACCCCAGATAGGACGAAAATGACCGACCTAGAACTCAACTGGACGTTGAGTACTCCCGGCCTGCTCGCCGTCGCCGTCGCAGCCATCGCGCTGCTTCTGGTGATGATCATGAAATTCCGGATCCACGCGTTCCTGGCACTGATCACGGTCAGCCTGCTGACCGCCGTGGCCACCGGCATTGCCGCCGCGGACCTGGTGCCCACGCTGCTGAGCGGTTTCGGCACCACCCTGGGCAGCGTGGCGCTCCTCGTTGGCCTCGGTGCGATGCTGGGACGGATGCTCGAAGTCTCCGGCGGTGCGGAGGTCCTGACCAACGCGCTGATCACCAAGTTCGGGCAGAAGCGGGCCTCGCTGGCGCTGTCCGTCGCCTCGCTGATGTTCGGGTTCCCGATCTTCTTCGACGCCGGCCTGGTGGTGATGCTGCCGATCATCTTCACCGTGGCACGGCGCATGGGCGGTTCACTGCTGACCTACGCCTTCCCGGCGGCCGCGGCGTTCTCCGTCATGCACGTCTTTGTCCCGCCGCACCCCGGACCCGTCGCCGCCACCGGCCTGCTCGGTGCCGACATCGGCCTGGTCCTGATCTTCGGCCTGCTTGTTGCCATCCCCACCTGGTACCTCGCCGGTTACCTCTTCGGCACCTTCCTGGGCCGCAAATTCGACATCCCGGTGCCCTCCATCCTGGACGCACCGAAGGGCTCCGCGGAGTCCGAATTCCGCTCCGCCCCGAAGCTGGGCACCATCGTGCTCCTGCTGCTGCTCCCGTTTATCCTGATCTTCCTCAATACGGGACTGAACATGCTGGCCACCGCGGAGGTCGTCTCCCTGGACAGCGGGTGGGTGCAGGTCCTGCGCAGCCTGGGCGAGACCCCGGTTGCCCTGCTGATCACCGTCTTCCTGGCCATGTGGCTGCTGGGCAGCCGGGAGGGCAAGAGCGGTTCGCTCATTGAAACAGTGGTGGACAGTGCACTGGGCCCGGTCTGCTCCATCATCCTGATCACCGGCGCCGGCGGCATGTTCGGCGGTGTGCTGCGTGCCAGCGGCATCGGCAACGCGATTGCCGAATCGCTGGACGCGGTGGGCCTCCCGGTGATCGTGGCCGGCTTCCTTATCGCAGCCATTGTGCGCATGGCGCAGGGCTCTGCAACGGTCGCCCTGACTACTGCTGCGGCGCTGGTCCAGCCGGTGGTCCTGGACAACCCGGACTTCAACGGCGTCCAGGTGGTGGCCATTGTGCTGGCACTGGCCGGCGGCTCGGTCTTTGCCGGTCACGTCAATGACTCAGGTTTCTGGCTGGTGAGCCGTTTCTTCCAGATGGACACTAAGACCACCCTCAAGACCTGGACCGTCGGCCAGGCGCTGATCGGCGTGATCGGGTTCGTCTTCGCGCTGGTCATCTATCTGGTCGCGTCTGGGTTCTAGAGCATCCAGGTTGCCGGCCAGGCGGAGAAGTTCCCCGCCCAGCATCCGGGCGTGCTCGGCGACCGCGTGGACGTCGGCGCCCTCATCGGGCCGGACGACCGGCAGCCCGACGGCGGACCGCACCGGTGCGGCGCTGTCCGCCGTCCGGTCCGGCTCCACATTGATGTCGAACACCACGTGGTCCGGATGATGCCAGGTGGAAAAGACTTCGACGGCATGCCCTTCGGCATCGTAACTGGTCCCCTCCAATAAGAGGACGGGTGAGGAAGGCTTCAACCCGAGCAGCGAGGTGAGGTCCCGGTCACCTGGAACGGCGCGGATCTGGCGTTTGCCGGAAATGATCTCAACACCGTACGTGCTGGCCATCACTGCGTGCAGCGAGGCGTTCCTCAGCTCTGCGGCCGTGAGGGAAGTGAACTGCGGCAGCGGGAGCCAGGTGTGGATGACTGCTATGGGTACCCCGTCAGCCGTCCGGAGCCGCTGGATGGACAGGACCTGCCGGGTCCCCAGTACCGACGTTGCCGCATCCGACTCCTGCACGGTCAGGGCAAGCACTTCCGTGCCCACGGCTGCCCCGGTGCCGGCCACCTGGGTGGAAAGACCCGAGGTCTGATGTACCAGGCGATGGTGTTCCCTGCGGGGGGCAACGGTACTGCCGCGGCCGCGGCCCCGGAGGATAAGGCCGTCCGCTTCCAGGGCGCCAAGGGCCTGGCGGACCACCGAACGGGAGACACCGAAGCGCTCCTGCAACTGCGCCTCACTGGGAAGGGAAGTTCCCGGGGGCAGCGAGTGGTTTAGGATTTGTGCCCGCAGGTGCTCACGCAGCTGCAGGTGGAGCGGCTCGCTGCCGCCGAGCGGGCGTCCCGGGTCGTCAGATGTATGCATCACAGCAATTATGGCTGTACTGGACCCGGGACGAAGATTCCGCTCCTAGTCCTTCTGCGCTGTCTGCCACACATGGTCCCAGCCGGGGGCAAGTTCGGCCGCGCGGCGGATGGAGAGCACAAGGCTTGTTTCCCGGGCTATTCCCTTCCCCGCGATATCGAAGGCCGTGCCGTGGTCTACGGAAACGCGGACCACCGGGAGCCCCACGGTGATGTTGACCCCGTCGTCGCCGTACACCGCCTTGAAGGGGGCGTGGCCCTGGTCGTGGTAGCAGGCGATAACCATGTTCCATTTGCCGTTGACGGCTGCAGGAATCAGGGCGTCCGCGGGAAGGGGCCCGTGGACATTGATCCCTGCTTCGCGTGCAGCTGCAACCGCCGGCGCCAGGATGTCCGCATCCTCGTCGCCGAAGAGCCGGTTTTCACCCGCGTGCGGATTCAGTCCGGCCAGGCCAATGGGTTCGTCCGGCCGTCCCAGGGCCTTGGTGAAGGCGCTGACCAGTTCAATGACGTTGCCCGTGCGCTCCGGGGTGATCCCGTCGATCGCCTGACGGAGGGAAACATGGGTGGTCAGGTGGAAGAAGTACAGATCGCCTGCGGACAGGACCAGGCTGAAATTGTCTACGCCGAATTCATGGGCCAGCAGCTCGGTGTGGCCGGGCCACTTGTGCCCGCCGGCGTGCATGGCTGCCTTGTTCAGGGGCGCGGTCACGATGCCCTGGACCTTGCCTTCGCGGGCCAGCCGACAGGCCTCGACCACGAAGCGGTAGGAGGCATCGCCGGCCACCGGGCTTAGTTCGCCCAAGGGAACGTCGGCCAGCGACGGGCCGGTCTGCAGGAGCTCGATGGTGCCGGGCTTGTTGGTGGCGTCCTCGATGGAGTCCAGGACCCGGACCACGTCGGGATCTCCGCCGACGTTGGCTACTCCGGCGCGCATGGCCGCTTCGTCGCCGATGACGACCGGCGTGCATTCCAGGCGAAGATCGTCGTGTCCGAGCAGGGCTTTCGCCGTAATCTCCGGACCGATTCCCGCTACGTCGCCAAGTGTGACGGCCAGGACGGGGTTGCTCATGAGTGTGCCTCCGATGGTAGTGCTGTGTAATTGGTCAGTTCATTAACGGTGTCCAGCAGGGCGGAGAGATCTCCGAACCCGCCGGCCTTGGTGGCGACGGCTCGTCCCGAGGCGCTGCCGCCTTCGATGTAACCGCGCGGAATTCCTTCCTGCACGGCTCCGGTGATCAGCAGGGCAGTGGTGCCGAGGGCATCGAGGACTGCGTGTGCGCCGTCGCCCCCCACCAGCACCAGGGAACCAACGGTGACTGTGTCAACGGTTTGCCGCACCACTGCGGCCAGTCGCCGTGCGACAGCGGCGCCGGACAGGGGCAGCTGCGCATCGGCGTCGGGGGAGAGCACGAGGATCACCCGCGGAAGCAGGGCAGGAGCGGCCAGCTGCTCGGCCGTCCACTCCTCAAGGGCACTGTCGCTGTGCAGCACCGACGGGTCCGGCTGCAGGACCTGCAGGACGGCAGGATCCAGGCTGGAGCACAGATGGGCTGTCTGGGTCCGGGCGACGTCGTGGACGGAGCTGACGACGACGACGGTTTGCGCCGCAGGGACTACCGGAGGTGGTTCCGGGGCGGTCTGGGCCGGCGTCGCCGTTGCCCATGACACGGCCATGGCGGTGGCCAGCCCCGCGGAGCCTGCGGGAACGGCGCGCGGTCCCACGGCGGCAACAGCGTTCGCGAGAACCTGCAGCTCCGCCTCCGACGCGGCGTCGACGGCTACCATCCCGCCCTCTCCGGCCGCCTCCTGAAGTATGAGGGCGTTGCCCTCGGCCGTGCCGGCGGTCAGCGCCGCGGTGCGGGTGCCGGGCAGCAGGAGGGACAGGTCGCTGGTGGCCACCGGTGTCACTGGATCCCGCCCCGCGGGGGAGTCCTCAACCGGCAGGCCGTGCACCCTGAGCATGCCGTTCTCTACGGTGCGGCCCATTGCGGGGTAGGAAGGGCAGATGACCGCAAAGCAGCCGGGGTGGAGCTTGTCCCATGCGGACAGCGCACCGGCCAGCTGGCCGCCAACGCTGCCCCGCATGGTGGAATCGATCTTCAGGTAGAGATGGTCGGCGCCGGCGCGGACCAGGTTTTCGACCACTAGTTCCGTGGCCGCCCTCGCCGTCCCCGGGTCCATCGGGCGCGCGTCCGAGGTCATGGCCCCTGCACTGCCGGGTTCAAACCGGCGCGAGCCTGCGCCATCCAGCAACAGCCGGGAAGGCCAGCCCGAGCGGGAGAACTGCACCACTGAGTCCGTGGCACCCGTTACATCGTCAGCGGCAATGCCGACCGTCCGTGGCGTGCCAAGGGGCAGGGACATCAATTCACCTTTTCCACGCCGGGCCGGTCCTGCGTATCCCCGGCATCTTCGGTGGTCAGTCCGCCTTGGCGTTTCAGCACCCACGTTGCCAGAAGGGGAGCGAAGATCGCGGTAACCAGAACCGCGGAGGCGACCTGTGCCGTTGCCACATCCACGTAGGGGGCAAAGGTGGGATCAGCGGCTGCCACAATGGCCGGGGTTGCTATCGAGTTCCCGGCAGTGGTGGCGGTGGCGATTCCGACGCCGGATTTCGCACCGCGGCGCAGGACGAACCGGTAACCAATGTAGACCAGCGCGCCCGTGATCAGGGTTGCCGCGATGCCGACGAAGATGCCGCCGATTCCGCCTGCCAGAACGGCGCTGAGGTCAATGCCGGTGCCCAGGGCGAAGGCAAAGAACGGGATCACGATGTTCGGAACGGGCCGCATGACCTCAGTCCACTTGGCGTCCAGGTTGCCCACAATGAAGCCCAGGACAAGCGGGATGACCGCCGCAAGCAGCGTCAGGAGGGGAATGTTTCCCAGCCCGGACAGGCCCAGGAACAAGAGCGTGAAGAAGGGGCCGTCATTGATGGCCGAGGCCATGTAGGCCCCGCGGTCGCGGTAGTCGCCGTACCGGCCGGTGAAGGCGAGCCACAATCCGCCGTTGCTGTTGTCGAAGGATGCCAGCAGGGCAAGGATCGAGATGCCCAGGATGCCGTCAACGCCCACGAGCAGACCCAGAGCGGCAACCAGTGCCGCCGGAATGATCGTTTTGAAGAGCAGGACTACGCCTGTGGTGGCGAGGACGGGGCCGGAGGCTTTGGCGGTGATCTGCATGCCGGTGGCGAAGATCAGCACGGCGATCAGCGGTAGGGCGGAGTCCGCGAAGAGGGCAGTGGTGAAGCTGCCTATTTCCAGGAACCCCGGGGCGAACGTGCCCACTACCGACCCCAGGATCAGCGGGATCAGCATTAGGCCGCCGGGGATCCGGTTCATGCCGTCAAAGAGGGGGACGCGGGACTTGGGAAGTGATTCGGCTGCCATTGGCGAATCTTCTCTCTTTAAAGTGTCGGTAGGTACTTTTAGTACGGACAAGATGTACTAAGAGTAAGAGTGTCGACCGGATCACACAAGCGGGGGCGTGGCGCGCCGCTGCCGACCATGGGCGGAAGGGCGCGCACCGGGTAGTCTCTGCGGCGTGAACAACATCGGAGATCTGCAGGAATGGTCGTCGGCGCTCCTCATCGGCGAAGGGATCCGGTTCCGGGAACTGCGTGAACCGGACCTCGCGCACCTGTCCGAGTGGTGGAATGATCCGTCCCAGGCCGTCCTGCAGCAGGAGCGGGTGGCTGCACGGCCGGAGGAATACGCCGCCGGCATGTTCCGGACGTGGAGCAAGAACGAGTCCCCGTCGGGCTTCGGCTACAGCATCGTCAATCCTGCCGAACGGCTCATCGGGCATATCAGCGCCTGGGGCATCTCGGTGCCGGAACGGATCGCGACCGTGGCGATCATTATCGGCCCGGACTTTCAGAACCAAGGCCTGGGCCGGGAAGCCCTGCGTCTGGGCCTACGCATTGTTTTCGAGGAAATGGGTGCGCACAAGGCCGAGCTGCAGACGTGGTCCTTTAACGAGCGGGCGCTTCACTTGTACCGGTCGCTGGGGTTCAAGGAAGAAGGGCGACGCCGTGCGGCCGTCTTCCACCGGGGAACCTTCCATGACCAGGTGCTGCTGGGGCTGCTCGAGGATGAGTACCGGGCGGTTGCTCAGGAGCCTGCGGCAAGAGCGGGCGCGTAGGCGTCAACGGCGTCCAGCCAGTCAGTCAGCAGCGCGGCGACCACCGCCGGGCGTTCGAGATACATGCTGTGCCCGGCGGCATCCAGCACGGCGAACGTTCCCCGGACATAGTGTTCACGCAACGCCACGCCGTCGTCGTAACCGGTGATGTGGTCCTGCCGTCCGAAGATGTGCAGCGACGGGGCGTCAAAGGGCTGGGGGAATTCCTCTTCGGGTTCGCGGGACAGTCCGTAGTTCGCGGCCACCCGGGTCAGGACGGTCTGTTCCGCTGTCTGCAGGCCGGGCAGGATGAATTCATTGAAGGCTGCGAGCGTCTCAGGTGTCTGGATCACTGCCGTCTCCAGGAAATCGTCCGCCGCGGCTGCTCCCAGTGCCGGGTCCCCGACCAAGACCTGCCGGGGCGGAAGGCTGCGGTCCTCGTGCCGGGCGGTGAAGACCGCCCCGAGGGTGGCCAGGCCCAGCACCTGGGCACGCATGGTGTGGGCGACATAGCGGGCAACCATGCCGCCGAACGAGTGTCCGATGACGGCGAACGGCTCTCCGCCCAGATAGCTCCGGAGTTCGGCGGCGACGCCGTCGGCCACGTCCTGGCTGCCGGTTACGGCTGCGTGGCCGCCGTGTTCAGCCCAGGGCAGGTCGAGGTAGATCCGGCGCCATGGGCCGAACGCCAGCGAATCCTCAAGCGGCAGCATGCTGCGGTGGTCCAATTCAAAACCATGTACCAGTACCAGCGGCCGGCCTTGTCCTATGTCTCGTGCTATCACCGCATCATCCTAAGCGGGCCGGCCCGATGTGGATGGCTTCAGCGTGAACGGAACCGTCAGGCGGGCCCGGAAGGGGGCAGTGGCGTGAAGATCCGCGGCTCGTGCGCCCAGACGCCGCCCACTTCGTCCATGGTCCGGCGCATGATCTGGTCCATGGACTGCCGGGCAGCCTCGGGATGTCCCGCCTGGATCGCGCAGGCAACGTCCATATGCAGCTGCAGGGCTTCTTCATGCGGGTGGTCCGGCATCAACCCGTAGTGGGTCCGGCCGCGCAGCACTTCGGCGATCATCGATTGCATCTGGCCGAACATCTCGTTCCCGGACGCCGCCAGTACAAGGCCGTGATAGCGGATATCGAGATCCAGGAACAGCTCCAGGTCTCCTGCCCGCCCGGCGGCACGCATCTGCACTGCGACCGCCAGCAACTGGGCCGCCAGCTCGGCGGGGGCGTGTACTGCCGCCAATTCTGCGGCAGCCGGCTCAACCGCTGAACGCAGCTCCGTCAGCGAGCGCAGCTGGACGCCCTTCTCAGAGGCAGCCAGCCGCCAGCGGATGACAGAGGGATCAAACGCATTCCAGCGCTCCGCGGGGAGGACCCGGATCCCCACGCGTTTGACGGACTCCACCAAGCCCAGGGACTGCAGTACCCGAACGGCTTCGCGGGCGACGGAGCGCGATACCTGGAGCTCGGTTTCCACATGTTCCGAATGCATGGTGTCTCCGGCAATGAGTTCCCCGGAGACTATGCGCATCCCCACCGTCTCAATGACGAGGTTGTGCAGCCGCGAACTCATGCGGGCTGCCGGGTCATCGCGGCGGAAGGAATCACGTCCGTAGTCTACCGTCGTCGATAATCCCCGCCGTCGTTGTTCCGGCTGCCGGCGCCTCTACCCTGCAGCCTGCGTTGCGGCGTTGCCCTGGGGTTTCACCACCGGGAAGCTGCCGTGCGGTTCGTCGTCCTCTTCGAAATGGTTGTAGGCCCGTCCCACAATCAGCGGGTCCGGGGCATGTGCAATGGTTTTGTCCTTATTCGGATACTCCACGGCGTTGAGTACGTGGCGCATCGCTTCGAGCCGGGCGCGTTTCTTGTCATTGGATTTCACCGCGGTCCAGGGAGCGTCGCCGGTGTCCGTGTAGAAGAACATCGCTTCCTTCGCTTCGGTGTAGGCGTCCCATTTGTCCAGGCTGGCGAGGTCGGTGGGGGAGAGTTTCCACTGCTTCACGGGATCGGTTTCCCGGGCAGCGAATCTGGCCATCTGCTCCGCCCGGCCCACCGAGAACCACAGCTTATGCAGCAGGGTGCCGGAATTGACGAGCATCCGTTCAAGCTCCGGAACCTCCCGCATGAACTCCAGGTACTGCGCGGGGGTGCAGTACCCCATCACGCGTTCGACGCCGGCCCGGTTGTACCAGGAGCGGTCCATCATCACTATTTCCCCGCCGCTGGGAAGGGTCCGGACATACCGCTGGAAGTACCACTGGGTCTGTTCCTCGGAGGTGGGTTTTTCCAGTGCCACCACCCGTGCCCCGCGGGGATTCAGATGCTCGTCAAACCGCTTGATGGCTCCGCCTTTTCCGGCGGCGTCGCGGCCCTCGAAGATGATGAGCATTTTCTGGCCGGTTTCCTTGACCCAGAGCTGCATCTTCAGCAGTTCAATCTGGAGGCGCCGCTTCTGCCGGTCATAGGTGCGCCGGTTGAGCTTGGTGTCGTAGGGATAGTTCTGGCGCCAGGCGTCGTCGTCGACCTTGATTTTGAGCTTTTTGCCCTTTTTCTTCAGCTCCTGCAGCTCATCGAGTTCCTGGGCATAGTCCTCCGTGACCGCTACACGCTGCCCGTTCGGGCTTTGCCCGCCTTGCTCATCCAGTGTAGGCCCGTCGGTTGAGGGCGGCTGCTGGCTGGAAACTTCCTTGGTGCCGTTCTTATTGGTTGCCATGACATCTCCTGCGGGAGGTCTGCGGAACGGATATTCGTTGGCTTACGAACCTACTGTGAAGCGGCGGGGGAAGGAAGGGGCTTCCCCTTGCAGAAACGGACCGGGAGGCCCGGAAAACTCCGGACCTCCCGGTTCTACCGTTGCGTGGTGCCGCGGAGTCAGCCGCCGAAGCGGGCGTCAAAGCGGTGCATGAAGGCGGCCATCGCATCCCGGTTCACTGCCTGCACCGGACGGTAGGCCTTGGTGCCGTTGGCTCCGGTCCATCCGGTGGAGATACCCATCGATGCCAGCCACGATATTTCCTTGTAGAACTGGTTGGTGGTGGCTGTGTCCGCGAACGGAGACTTTTTCGGCGGGATGAATGACGGTTTTTCCGCCAGCCGGTACATGAAAGCAGCCATCGCGTCCCGGTTGACGGGTTGCCCGGGACGGTAGGTCTTGGTGCCGTTGGCTTCCGTCCACCCGGTCGAGATGCCCTTTGATGCCAGCCAGGTGATCTCTTTGTAGAACTGGTTGGTAGTGGCTACGTCCGTGAACGGAGACTTTTTCGGCGGCGTGAACGTCGGGCTGCCGGCCAGCCGGTACATGAAGGCGGCCATCGCATCCCGCTTCACGGGCTGCAGCGGACGGTAGCTCTTGGTGCCGTTGGCTTCCGTCCACCCGGTGGAGATGCCCTCGGCGGCCATCCACTGGATGTCGGCGTAGAAATCCATTCCGGCAGGGACATCCGCAAATTTCGGCTGCGGGGCCGGAGTCGGCTTGGGGGTCGGTGTCGGGGTCGGCTGTGGGGCGCCGACGGCGGCAGTGGCGGCGGAGCGTACGGTTGCCGAGGCGTAGCCGGCCTTGCTGCCGGTGACCTCCACGCTGATGCGCTTGCCCTTATCGGCAGCGGCGAGGACATAGGTCGGTTTGGTGGCTCCTGCAATGACGGTGTCGCCGCGGTACCACTTGTAGGCCAGGGTCACCGGCGCCGGACCCCACGTGCCGGGGTTTGCCGTCAGAGTTGATCCGACGACGGCGGTGCCCTTGATCGTGGGCACCGTCCCGGCCAGTGTTGCCAGGCCAACGGCGGCCGCAGTGTCCAGGAGTTTCGGCCCGCAATGGGGATCACAGCCGTTAGGCAGATCCCGGGCAGTTGCTTTCAACTGGGATTCAATCTGCTGGGGTGTCAGTTTGCTGTCGGTGGACAGCATCAGGGCGGCGGTTCCCGCAACGTGGGGGGCCGCCATGGACGTGCCCTGGTAGAAATCGTAGGACTCTTCCTCGGGACCGTAGCCGCCGTTATTCAGGGTAGAGAGAATGCCGTTAATGATCTTTCCGGACATGTCGCCGCCGGGGGCCATTATGTCTATGCCCGGACCGAAGTTCGAATATGAAGCCCGCCTTCCTTCGCGCCCGGTGGCGCCGACCGCAACAACGTTGTTGCAGTTGGCGGGCTGGGAATCTGCAACGGGGCGGTTGTAGTTTCCTGCGGAGACCACAACCACGGCATTACGGCTGTTCGCATAATCCACCGCAGCCTGGGTGGTCGCTGCACAGGTGCTGATTCCCTGGATGCTGAGATTGATAACCCGCGCGGGATGGGGATTGACGGGAATTCCGGGGAGGCTGCCGCCGGCGGCCCAGATGATGCCGTCCGAAATATCGGACATGTAGCCACCGCATTCGCCCAGCACCCGGACGGGAACGATTTTGGCGGCAGGGGCAACACCGGTGATGCCCTTCCCGTTGTTGGAAGTGGCAGCGATGGTGCCGGCAACATGCGTTCCGTGCCACGACGAGAACTCGTTGTAATCGAGACCGCAGCGCCCCGGATCGTGCCAGTCGCCTTCGTCCCGGGCGTTGTTATCCCGGCCATCGCCGTCCCGCGCCTGTTCCGCGTCACTGATGAGGTCATAACCGGGCAGGACCTGGGCGTTGAGGTCACTGTGGTCAGTGATACCCGTATCGATCACTGCGACAGTTTGACCCTCGCCGCGGGTGGCTTCCCATGCAGCAGGAACATTCACCCCGCCGATCGGATCCCACAGATCCCATTGGCTCGGATAATGCGGATCGTTGGGATCCGCGGAAGATACAGTCAGCAGGACATCCGGCTCGACGTACTCGACCTCGGGATTGTCGGCCAGGACATCAATGACGGCTGCCGACTCCGCGGCCGTCAAATCCTGGTCCACGGTCATGACGGACGCACCGGTGGCGGTCTGGAAGAGTTCCCTTGCCGCACCTCCCACCTCCGTAGCGGCCTGGTCGTAGGCCTTGGTGCGGTCGGCGGAGCCGATTCCGGCCCTGTCCCGGAACTTCACGACGAAACGGTTGGCGGGTGCCTCCGAAACATCATTCCCGCGGACGGTGGCCGGCGTCGGCGTTTCCTCGGTGGCCAAGGCGGGTGTGGCAACAACAGTGCTGCCTAAGAAAGCGGTAATGGCAAGTGCGGCCCCGGTGCGGCGTGCGCGCACCGAAAGTGATTTCCCCATATTAATCCTGTCAAAACGCGGGCACCGGAAAAGCAGGCATAAAGCGGATCGGCGACCGGCTCGGAGACTCGTCTGTTGACGTGCGCCGTAACTCTAATGGATGCAGCAAAAAACGCCTATTTGGAAATGTTGCACTCCAGGGAGGTCCCGGCCGGGCCGGTCCGGTGCATCCCGATAAGGCTGCCCCCGGCACGCCAAGCGGGTGCCAAATACTTCCCGGTGAATCCTCCATAATGGATAGTGATGATTTCCCCGCGCATTAAAGCTCTGTCCTTTGTTGTCCTGCTTGCCCTCGGCGTCGTCGGCTGCACCCCCGTTACCGGTTCCGAGCCGGCTCCGTCCACCCAGACCGCGGCTCCGTCAGTCGAAGCTCCAGCTCCGAATGCACCTGCCGAGCCCGCCGCACCTCCGGCCGCGGCCGGCACGGCACTCGACCAGCTGGCCGGCATCCCGATCAAGGGACGCGCGCCGAAGACCGGCTACGACCGCGAGCAGTTCGGCCCGGCCTGGGCCGATACGGACCGCAACGGCTGCGACACCCGCAACGACATCCTCGCCCGGGACCTCGTGGACGTGGTGTACAAGGACGGCACCAAGGAATGCGTGGTGGCTTCGGGGACGTTCCTTGACCCCTACACGGGAACCACCATCTCCTTTGTCCGCGGCAACACTACCAGCACGGCCGTCCAGATCGACCATGTGGTGGCGCTGTCCGATGCCTGGCAGAAAGGCGCCCAGCAGCTGTCCGCGGAAGAACGCCGGCAGTTCGCCAATGACCCGTTGAACCTGATGGCGGCCGACGGCCCCGCCAACGGCGCCAAGTCCGACGGCGACGCCGCCACCTGGCTGCCGGCCAATAAGGCCTTCCGCTGCGAATACGTCGCCCGGCAAACCGCGGTCAAGGCCGAGTACCGGCTGTGGATGACGCAGGCCGAGCATGATGCGATAGCCGCCGTCCTGTCCGGATGCCCGGATGAGCCGGTTCCTGCGCGGGACGGCACCGTACCCGCCGCAGGGGTTGCCGCAGGCGATGCCGCGCAGCCCGCCGTCGAACCTGAGCAGCCCGCACCCGCCCTCGTAGAACCAGCCCCCGCCGCTCCGGCTGGAACGACCTACGCCAACTGCACGGCAGTCAAAGCAGCCGGTGTGGCACCGATCCGCCCGGGCGACGCCGGGTGGGATCACAAATTTGACGGCGACGGCGACGGAGTCGGCTGCACGTCCTAGCAGTTGGCCCACCGGCGGGCCCCGGATCCGCACCATCGGCGGAAACGGGGCCCGTTGCCGTTGCGGGTCCTACCGTTCTTCGGCCAGGGTCAGTGCCGCCGTAATCAGCGCCAGGTGGGACAGGCCCTGCGGGAAATTCCCGAGGAAGGAATGGTCTTCCTCGGCGATCATCTCCGTGAACAGACCCACATCATTGGCGAGCGGCACCAGCTCATCCATCAGGGTAGCGGCTTCCTCGCGGCGGCCCACGCAGTCCAGGGCCGCTGCCATCCAGAAGGCGCAGGCAACGAAGGTGCCTTCTTCCTTCTCGGCCCCGCTGAACCGGTAGAGCAGGGGGCCGCGGCCGAGCTCGGTGCGCAGCGCGTCAAGGGTGGAGGACATCCGCTCGCCCCGGTCAAAACCGCTGATGGCGTGCAGCAGGATGGAGGCGTCCAACCGGTCGCTTCCGGGGTACCAGACGTAGCTGCTGAGGTCCTCGGACCAGCAGTTGGTTTCCACCCAGTCACGGATGCGTTCCTGTTCCGCGCGCCAGCGTTCCGGTCGGCCCGGAATCTGCCCCAGATCGGCCAGATGCGCTGCGCAGCTGAGTGCATGCCAGCAGCCGAGTTTGGAGGTGGTGTAGTGCTGCTCCTCATCCAGCTCCCACATTCCCGAGTCTTTCCGCTGCCAGACGTCGCAGGCCAGATCGGCCAGATCCGCGAGGTACCGTCCGGTGCCGGTATCCAGGACATGGCCCGCGTCCACATACATCTGGACAATGTTGAACAGGTCGCCGAAGACGCCCATCTGCAGCTGCTTGGCGGCGTCGTTGCCGTTGACCACCGGTCCAATGCCCCGCCAACCGGGCATGTCCAGGATTTCGACGCCCTCGGCCCGGGTGCCGTTCAAGCGGGTAAAGACCTGCAGTTCGTTGCCCTGCCGGCGCACGCTCTTGAGCATTCCGGAGACGGCGGCGTGGACTTCCTCCCTTAGCCCGAACCGGATCATGGCGTGCAGGGTGTACGCGGTGTCCCGGACCCAGGCGTAGCGGTAGTCCCAGTTCTTCCCGCCGTGCAGGTTCTCGGGCAGGGAGGTGGTGGCTGCCGCGGCGATCGCACCGGTGGGGCTGTGCAGGAGCAGTTTCAGGGCCAGGGCGCTGCGCTCGACGGCGTCCGCCCACGGTCCGTCATATTGGAACTCCCGTGACCAGTCCTGCCAGTTGTTGATGGTGCGGTCCACGCCGTCGTCGATCGTGTCCAGTTCGGGCAACGGCAACGGTTCTTCGTGGGTGGTAATCACCGCCAGCAGGTGGCGGGAGCCGGACCGGGCGGTGAAGCTGCCGCTGATGCTGCGGTCCGAGACCTCGTAGGAGCCGGTGTCCCCGCGCGGGGTGCCGTCCGTGCCGGCATCCTCCGTGTCATCCATACCGACGTTCCGTCCGCGCACGGCCATGGTGGTGCCCTGCACCTGCAGGACGGGTCCGTGCACCGTGTGCTGCACCCAGGGGGAGGCGGTATTGAAGCTGCTGCCGGGGGCAACCGCCCAGCGCATGGCGACGTCGCCGTCGAGGCCCTCAACCCGCCGGGCCAGCTCGCCCCAGGGCAGCCGGCCGGCCACTCCGGTGTTCAGCGAGTCGGTGACCCGGACACGCCCGGTTTCGGTGATGAAGGTGGTGGCCAGGACATTGGTGCCCTCCACATAGGCGCGCTCCACGGTGAAGTCCGCAGCGGGACGTAGTTCTATGCAGCCGCCGTGTGCGGCGTCGAGCAGACGCGCGAACGCCGGGGTCGAATCCATGTCCGGGGTCGGGTACCAGTCGATGGACCCGTCCAGCGCCACAAGCGCAACGGTCCGTCCATCGCCGATCGCACCGTACGAGCGCAGATCCACGTAGCCGTCGCGGCGGTCCGGTGCGGGCAGGCTCATGCGTAACTCCTTGTTTCGGGGAACGGGTCAGCTGGGGGAAGGGGCCCGGAAGATCCAGGGCTCCGACGGGATTCGGGCGGGGGAGAACTCTTCGAGCGCTTCCTTGAGGTCGCCGGACAACCCCAGCGAACCGAGGATCAGGGTGCGGACGGCATCGGCGTCCAGTCCGGCGGCTGCGAGATCAGGGAGGGTGACGGCGCCGTCGCGCTTGGCGAGCCGCTGGCCGGCGGCGTTGAGCGCCAACGGAACGTGGGCGTAACGGACGTCAGGCAGCCCGAGGAGGGAACCCAGGTAGGCCTGCCGGGGCGCCGAACTGAGCAGGTCGTCGCCGCGCACCACCTGGTCGATGCCCTGCAGCCCATCGTCCAGGACCACCGCAAGGTTGTAGGAGGGCACGCCGTCGTTGCGCAGCAGCACCAGGTCATCCACGGCGGAGGTGTAGCTGCCGTGCAGCTCGTCGGTCACGGTGAACTCAGCCACCTGCGCCCGGAGCCGGAGCGCGGCAGGGCGTTCGCGCCGTCGTCGGGCCCGTTGCTCTTCGGTGAGGTGCCGGCAGGTGCCCGGATAGGCGCCGGGCGGGGCATGAGGGGCGGATGCGGCTTCGGCCACTTCGCGGCGGGTGCAGAAGCACTCGTACACCAGGCCGGCTTCGCGCAGTTCAGCGATGGCCGACAGGTAGATGTCCGTGCGTTCGGACTGCCGGATGATGTCGCCGTCCCACTCCAGGCCGACGGCGGCAAGGTCGCGCAGCTGCGCGGTTTCGGCGCCGGAGCGGACCCGGTCGAGGTCCTCCATCCGCAGCAGGAACCTGCGGCCGGTGCTGCGCGCGAAGAGCCAGGCCAGCAGGGCTGTGCGCAGGTTCCCTACGTGCAGCTCGCCCGTGGGACTGGGCGCGAAGCGGCCGGCGGCGGAGGAGGTAGGCACAGCCCCAGTCTATGCGGGTGCGCCGCGGCCCGGGCCCGCGCGGTCAGGGCTCTGCCTTCTTCGGCGGCCGCACGGGATGGCGGCTGACCACCGAGACACGGTTGAACGCGCCGATCGTGATGGCCACCCAGTTCACGGCCGAGAATTCCTCGGCCGTGAGGTCGCCGTCGGCCACGGGGTCCCAGCCGCCGGGCAGTTCCGACGCCGGAACTCCCGCTGCGTTTTCCGCTACGGCCAGTGCTGCCCGCTCCCTGGGGGTGAAAAGTTCCGTGTCCCGCCAGGCCGGCAGCACATCCAGGCGCTCCGCGGATTCGCCCAGCTCGCGTGCAGCCTTCACATGCAGGCGCAGGCAATACGCGCACCGGTTGATCTGGGAGACCCGGATGTTGATGAGTTCCACCAGACCGGGGGAGAGCCCCGCAGCCAAAGCAGACTCCCGGACCGAGGCGCGCAGGTCGCGCAGGGCACTGAAGGCAGCCGGATCGGATTTGTCCAGGAAGATCCGGCGCTGCCGGGATTGCTGATCGGACACTGTCCACCCCTCAGGTACGCCGTATGGAACGCGATGACGGCATTCCATCACACCGGCCCGCTGCGGGCTACAACAGCCGAGGACCGCAGGTGTCCGCAAGGGCGTGGTCCTGTTTCCGGGGCCTGCCTAGCGTTGCGGGCATGGGACTCATGGAGCTTGAACTGGCCCGGATGGAACACCGGCTGCAGGTGGCAGAGGCGGAGCAGCGGAGCCGCAGGCTGCGTGCCATCCGGGACCGGAAACTCAGCACGGAAGCGTCGCAGCAGGCCGGCCCGGAGCCGGCGAAAACGGACTGGCCGCTGATCACGCTGCGGCTGGGGCCGTTCCAGCTGGCGCTGCTCCGTACGGTCCGCCTGCCCTCCGGGTGCCCGGCCGGCCGGTTGGACGGGGCCGCCTGAGGTCTCCCTGCAATCCGGAGAACGGGGCAGGCGCAGAACCGGCCGTGGTGAGGCTGCGGGGTCGGGTCAGGCCCGGCTTTCCGCTGCTTCCTGCGCCCCGGCGTCGCCCGTTTCATCCGCCAGATCCGCGCGGACCCGGCCGTCGCCGCGCACCCACACCCGGTAGGCCACGAACAGCAGCGCAATCCATGCTGCCCCGACCACCAGGGCCACCCGGGTGTCCGGCATGACGCCCAGCAGCACCACGATGAACACCATGAAGGCCAGCGCTGCGTAGGACGCTGCCGGCCAGAACGGCACGCCGAACTCCGACGCCGGCAGGTTCCGGCGCCGAATCTCGCGCTTCATGGCGATGTGCGAGAGCAGGATCATCACCCAGACCCAGACGGTCGCGAAGGTGGCAATCGAGGCAATGATGGTGAACAGCGATTCGGGCAGCAGGGCGTTGAGCACGACGCCGACGAGCAGCACCACGGCCATGACCGCGGCGGTCAGCCAGGGGACGCCGTGCCGGGAGACCTTGGCGAACGCGGCGGGCGCCTGGCCCTGCTGCGCCAGCCCGTACATCATCCGGCCGGCGCCGAAGGTGTCGGAGTTGATCGCCGAAATGGCGGCGGTGATGACCACGGCGTTGAGGATGTGCGCGGCCGCGGGGATGCCCAGCGAGTCGAAGATCTGCACGAACGGGCTGGTCTCGCCGTTGATGTCCTGCCAGGGGAAGATCATCATCAACACCGCAAGGGTGCAGACGTAGAAGAGCAGGATCCGCACCGGCACGGTGTTGACCGCGGCCGGGATGGCCTTCTTCGGGTTCTCGGCCTCGCCTGCAGTGATGCCGATGGTTTCGATGCCGCCGAAGGCAAACATCACGATGGAGAAGGACGCAAGAAGCCCCCAGAAACCGTTGGCGAAGAACCCGCCGGAGCCCAGGAGCGTCTCGAAACCGGGGTTGGCGCCGTCGGGCAGGCCGAAGCCGAACACCACAATGGCCAGGCCGCCGAGGATCATCGCAATAATGGCCGCCACCTTGACGATGGAAAGCCAGAACTCCGTCTCGCCGAAGACCTTCACGCGCATCAGGTTCAGCGCACCGATCAGCAGCACGACGGCGAGGATCCAGATCCAGCGCGGTACGTCCGGGAACCAGAAGCCCATGTAGATGCCGAATGCGGTGACGTCGGCAATCGCGACAATGGCCATCTCGAAGGCGAACGTCCAGCCGGTGATGAAACCGGCGAACGGACCGAGGTAACGGCTGGCATACTGCCCGAATGACCCGGAGACCGGATGGCGGACGGCCATCTCGCCGAGGGCCCGCATGACCAGGAACACGGCGGCGCCGCCGATCATGTAGGCCAGCAGGACGGAGGGTCCGGCCGACTGGATGGCTGAGGCGGACCCGTAGAACAGGCCGGTGCCGATGGCCGATCCGAGCGCCATGAAGCGGATGTGCCGGACATTCAGCCCGCGGGCTAACGCCTGGGTAAAGGAGGACTTCAAGAAAACGCACCTTGGAATGTGGGGGTAGGCCCAGTTCAGGGGCCAATCCATATTACGCCCACGGCGCGTAGCCGGTTTCCGCGGGGTCCGGGTAACGCCAACGACGGCGGGTCCTCCACCGGGGAGGAACCGCCGTCGTGCTGCCGGCTATGGCTACCGGCTACGGAACTGTTACCGGCTAGGGAACATGGGGCTGTGAGTAATTGTCCACATAGGTGCCGGTCGGTGCGGTGCCGTCAAAACGTGCCTTAGGACCGAACTGGCCGTCCAGCTGGCAGGTCTGCTGCGATCCGGAAAAGGAAACGATGGTGAAACCGTACTCGGCGACTTTCGACTCTCCCGCAGGCATCGGTCCGGACACCTGTACGGGCTCGCGGCCGCTCCAGCTTTCCCGGGCTGATGCGTCCGCGCTGACCTGCGCCTGCAGGGCCGCCAAAACTTCCTCGAGGGGGACATCCCCGGTTACCGACGCGGTGGCGGTGGCGGTGGAGGGTCCTGCGGTTACCGAGACCGGTCCCTCCACCCCGGAGGTGTTCGCCAGCGTGACCGAGGAGACAACTTCCTTGCTGGTGGTGACGTAGTGGTGGTTGAAGCTTGTTGTCACGTCACCGGGTTCACATTCCGTGCCGGCGGCTGAGGCCGACGTCGGGAGGAACAGGGATCCGGCGATAATGCCAGCGGTTGACAGTAGGACGGCGGTTCTTTTGCTCGTGCTCAACATGTCGCTCCTTCGTGCAGCGGGATCGTCCCGCTGCCTTTGGGGAGCCCCCACGTTACTCCTGCGTATGGAAGTGTCAACCGTGAGGAAGGCATATTCGGGCCGGTGCGCCCGCCTGTCAATAGCGTGCAGTCGGATTGGTTCGGGGTCAGGGTTGGTCGGTGCCGTAGCTGATGCGCGACTGGTGCGGAATGAGGGGCTGCTCGGCCCGGACCTTCATTTCCTGCACCGCCCAGGTGTTGCCGTCCGGGTCTGCAAAGATACAGAACCTGCCGCCGTCACGCGGCTCGATGACGGTGATATCGCCAACCTCCACCCCGCGGTCCAGCAGTTCCTGCCGGGCCGCCTGCACATCCGACACCACGAGCTGCAGTCCGCGCAGGGAACCGGGCGCCATGCCCTGCCGGGTGTTTTCATCCCCCACCACAATCGAGCAGCCAGAGCCCGGCGGAGTCAGCTGGGCAAAGTCCATCTGCTCGATGGACGTTCGGAAGTCCAGATTGAAGCCAACCTTGTCGCGGTAGAAGGAAATCGCCTGATCCAGATCGCTGACCGGTACGTTCACCACCTCGAGGGTCCAGTCCATGGTCAGTCCCTGCCTTCCGTTGTCCGGGCGGGGACGGAGGCGAGCAGGCCGTCCAGCAGGTCATAGCCGTCAGACATGGCCTCCCCGATCCCGTTTGCCAGGAATTCATCCCGGGATTCGACCGAGGGATACAGGGATCGCCCGGTCAGCCGGCTCCTGCCGTTGGGCAACTCCGTGAAGGTGCTGTATTCCAGCGTCACCACGTCCGGGTAGCCTTCGAACTCGAAGGTGGAGAGAATGAATTCATCCTGCCGAACGCTGTGGAAGACGCCCCGGGAGACGTACTCCGCGCCGTCGTCGCCGTCCAGCACCCAGCGGTACGCTCCGCCGGGCCGCGGTTCGAAAACCTCGATCCGTGGGGTCGTGGTCCCGGAACCGGTCCACTGGGCATAGAGGCCTGGATCGGTGTGTGCAGCGAAAACCGACTGCACCGGTGCCTCGAACTCGCGGTGATAGTCGAAGATGGGGAGCCCTGCGGGCGCATCGATGGTCAGGGGATTGCCCATCACGCACCCCGCCCCTGCACGGTTTCGGGCTGGAGCTGGGCCAGCATCTCCTCCATCCGTTCAAACCCCTCCGAGACACCGCCCTCCATGCCCGAGGCAGCCATCCCGTCCCGTGCCTCCAGGCTCGGATAGACGGCGTGGGTGTGGATCCGGGAGCGCTCGCCGTCGAGGGCTTCAAACGTCAGGAATTCCAGGCTCGTGATGTCGGGATAGCCGGAAAACTCGAAGGTCTGGACGGCAAACTCGTTTTCCCGCACGGTATGGAAAATGCCCCGGAATTCGTAGGGCACGCCTTCCGGGCCGGTGTGGATGTAGCTGTAGGAGCCGCCGGTGCGGAAGTCGTAGTGGTTGATGTGCATCTCCATTCTCCGCGGTCCCAGCCACTGGACCAGCAGGTCCGGCTCGGCATAGGCGCGGAAGACCTGCTCCACGGGGTAGTCCACCTTGCGGCTGAAATCGATGAAGGGGACACCCTCCGGTACGGAAAGCTGCAGTGCGTTGGTCATGATGGATCCTTTGCCTGCGGGCCGCCTTTCGCTGCGGCCTGTGCATGAAGCACGGCGTCAAGGCTGCGGAACTGCTCCTCGCGGACCAGCCGGTACTGGCCGATCCAGGCGGTGAGTGCCTCCAACCGTGCGGGGTTCAGGTGGACGGGCCGGCGCTGCGCGTCACGGCTGCGCGTGACCAGCTGCGCCTGCTCGAGGACCTGGATGTGCTTCGAGACAGCCTGCTTGGATATCTCGAAGGGTTCCGCCAGTTCGTTGACCGTGGCAGGGCCCCGGGAAAGCCGGGCAATAATGCGGCGGCGGGCCGGATCGGCCAGGGCCAGGAAGGCCTTGTCCAGAAGGGGTTCGTCGCTGGAGGATGCCATGCGCTGGGTCAGTTTCTGTCGATGAGTAATCAAGTTGCCGGTTGTTCAACCTCTCGGTTGATTACGAAGCTACGCGCGGTGTTTGGGACGGTCAAGGGTGGTGCACCAATTTTCCGGCCGTCGTCGCGGGGGATCGCACACAGTCCACCGGGACGGCTTGGCCAATCCGTAAATTACGGATCCGCACTCGGCCCCGCTCGGGGTACGGTCGCCTTCCTCTGGACAACCCTCACGGCGATTAGGACGAACCTGCCATGGCATATCTCATCGGCTCCCACCACGTGACGCTCTCCGTGGCCGGGGCACAAGAGGACGTAGACTTCCACACCCGGGTCCTCGGCATGCGCTTCATCAAAAAGACCGTGCTCTATGACGGCTCCACTCCCGTTTACCACCTGTACTACTCCAATGCCGACGGCGATCCTTCCTCCGTGGTGACCACTTTCCCGTGGGCCCAGCACGGCCTTTTCGGCACCCGCGGCACCAACCAGGCCCGCGAGGTGCTGCTGGCGGTTCCCGAAGGGGCCCTGGACTTCTGGGCGCAGCGCCTCACCAACCACGGCATCGAGAACGCGCAGACCGAGATTTTCGGGGAGAGGCGAGTAACCTTCCACCACCCGGCCGGGTTGGAGTACCAGCTGGTGGGTACGGCGGCGGACCCCCGCCGGGGTTTCACCGGCCACGGCGTGCCGGACACGGCTGCCATCCACGGTATCCACGGCGTGGGTATCCACGTGTACGACGCCGACCGCATGGTGGATTTTGGCAACGAGGCCTTCTTTGCACGGGACCAGATCCTGGAGGAGGGCGACCGCGCCCGCTTCCGGGTGGGCAAGAGCGATTTCGGCAACTGGATAGAGCTCACCGGCAACCGCACCGACGCCCAGGGAACGTGGCGCTACGGTGCCGGGACGTATCACCACTTTGCGTGGAATTTCGACACGCTGCAGAACCAGGAAGAGGCGAAGTTCGACATCGAGGGTGCCGGCTACACCGACATCTCCGAACTCAAGGACCGTACCTACTTCAAGTCCCACTATGTCCGGTCTCCCGGCGGGGCGCTGTTTGAGCTCGCGGTGACCCATGAAGACGGCGGATGGGACTGCGACGAGTCGCCCGAGGAACTGGGCCGGGCTTTCATGCTGCCGCCGCAGTTTGAGCACGAACGCGAACACATCATGTCCCAGCTTGAACCCCTCACCACGGATGACGACTGATTCCGGTGCATGCCCCGGGCGGCGCGGGCCCTGCCCGGGGCCGGGCCACCGCCGCCCGGTCCCACACAGTGCCCCTAACCTGCAGGAGGATCCGTGCCGCCCAATCCGCACCTGAGCCAGGAACCCCTCTGGTTCGGACCGCCCGTCGGGGAGGCCTCGTTGGTTGTCTATGCAGTCCACGGCCGGGGGCAGGGTCCGGACTTCATGGCGGAGGTGGCAGACCGCGTGGACCTGCCCGACGTCGCGTGGGTTCTGCCCGCCGCCTCCAACCACAGCTGGTACCCGCAGAGCTTCCTGGCGCCTATGGAAGACAATCAACCGGAGCTTGGTAACGCACTGGAGGCCGTCCGCATCCACATGGATGTCCTGTTGGGCCAGGACGGGCCGCCAGTCAGTGCCCTGGGATTCTCCCAGGGCGCATGCCTGCTGTCGGAGTACCTGTTGCAGGACCGGCCGCCGCTAGCCGGGGCTGTTCTTCACACCGGAGGCTACCTTGGCCCAGCACAACGGGAATGGCCGGTGGATCCCCACCTGGCCGGATTGGCCGTGGAGCTATTGACCGCCCAGGACGATGCCTGGGTCCCGCTCCACCGCGTCGAGGCCACGGCCCTTGCCTTCCGTTCGCTCGGGGCTACGGTGGAGCTGACAACCTACGACGATCCTGAGCACCACCTCAATGACGATTCCATCCGGAGGATACGCCGCTACCTCAGGCAGCGCACCTCCAGTAGCAGGAGCAGCTGACCATGGCCCTGGCTTTTGAACATGTGACCCTCGGCCAGCGCGTGCTGTTCGGCTCCGGCAAGGCGGCGGAAAACCTGGCGTCCGAGGTCGAGAGGTTGAATGCTAAGCGGGTCATGGTGATCGCAACGGAGAGGGGCGCAAAGGTCGCTGCTGACGTTTCCGCCGGAATCGACGTGGTCCTCCGGTACTCCGACGTGGCAGCACACGTGCCGATCGACAAAGCCGAGGCAGCCAGATCCGCCGCAGCCGGTCACCGCATTGACCTGGTCGTGAGCATCGGAGGCGGCTCAGCCATCGGACTGGCCAAAGCGGTCGCCATGACCTCGGGCCTTCCCATCGTTGCCGTCCCCACCACGTACTCCGGCTCGGAGGCAACGAACGTCTGGGGTCTGACCGAAGCCTCTCGCAAGACCACCGGCACCGACGACGGGGTGCTTCCGGCAACCGTTATCTATGACGCGGCCTTGACCCTCTCCCTGCCGGTGGACCTATCGGTGGCCTCCGGGCTGAACGCCGTGGCTCACTGCATTGATTCGATGTGGGCGCCCCGAGCAGACCCGATTAACAAGGCCCTCGCGGCAGAGGGCATCCGGGCACTGAGCAGCAGTTTGCCCTCGGTTTTCGAGGACCCGCAGGATCTGCCCGGGAGGGAAGAGTCGCTCTATGGCGCATACCTTTCAGCTGTCGCCTTGGCCTCGGCCGGTCCCGGGATGCACCACAAAATCTGCCATGTCCTCGGCGGCACCTGGGGGTTGCCCCACGCGCAGACCCACGCCGTCGTGCTGCCCTACGTGCTCGCCTTCAATGCGCCCCAGGCGCCGGATGCTGCTGCCCGGATCGCCGGCGCTTTCGGCTCCGAGGACGCCCTAACCGGCCTGAACCACCTCCGTGCCGCCGTTGGCGCGCCTGCAGCACTCAAAAACTACGGGTTCGCGGAGAGCAGC
This sequence comes from Arthrobacter sp. Ms25, assembly GCF_059090365.1. Lineage (NCBI taxonomy): Bacteria > Bacillati > Actinomycetota > Actinomycetes > Micrococcales > Micrococcaceae > Arthrobacter > Arthrobacter sp. Ms25. The sequence continues at coordinate 160,991 of NZ_JBNHFP010000002.1, forward strand.
ATCCCCGAAGCCGTGGAGCTCATCCTGCCCCTCATCCCAGAGTCGAATCCGCGGCAGCCCACCCCCGCGAACCTCACCGAGCTGCTCACGGCGGCGTGGGCCGGAAGCATGACCGAAGCCTGACGGAGCGGCCACGGCGAACGACAAGGCACAAATTGCCGATTTTCGGACGGAAATCGGTAATTTGTGCCTTCTCGATCCCTTAGGGAGGGAACATGACCATCAATGTCCGGTCCAGCCGCCGCCGGGGCTCCGCTTGGAAGATCACCGAACCGGCCCCCGGAGTCTTCTTCGTGGAGGGGCCGGCGTCGAACTGGGTCCTGCTGCGCCAGGATCAAATGTTCACGCTGGTCGACGGCGGCTACCGCAGGGATGTGCCGCTGGTCCTGGCCTCCATACGTGAGGCTGGGCTGGACCCGGCGGGCGCCGTCGCCGTCGTGGTGACGCATGCGCACGCGGACCACACCGGGGCAGCGGCGTATTTTTCCCATGTCTACGGCACCCCGGTGCTCAGCAGTGCCGCCGAGCACAAGCACCTCACCGGCGAGGAAAAGTTTTCGGTCACCCTGCCCCAGGTGCTGGCCCGCGCCTGGCAGCCCCGTGTCTTCCGCTGGGCCGGGCATGCGCTGCGCGCCGGCGGGTTGAAGGGCGTACCGGTACCGCAGGCGGCGGTGTGGAACGACGCGCTGCTGGCGGGACTCCCCGGGAAGCCGGTGGCGGTCCCGACGCCGGGACATACGCCCGGACACACGGCTTTCTACCTGCCCGACGCCAAAGCGGTGATAACCGGCGACGCGCTGGTGACCGGGCACGCCATCAGCACCCGCAGCGGTCCCCAGCTGCTGCACGCCATGTTCCACCACGACGGCCCGGGAGCGGACGCCGCGCTGGCGGTCCTTGCGCGTCTGGACGCCCGCGCGCTGCTGCCCGGGCACGGTCCGGCACTTCGGGTGGCAATCCGTGATGCCGTGGCTACCGTCCGCACGCAGCGGGTGGCCAAAGCCAAACCGGTCTTTGTTCCGGGCGCCGGCTGGGTGGGGAAGCCCACCTACGGCCGGGTGGAGCCAGCCCCGGCCGCTGCGCCGAAGTAACGTCTTCCGGCCCGCGTTCTGCCGCCGTACACTGGCCGCGGACACCGCATCCGCGTGGAACGGAGACCCGCATGGACGAGCAGGCTGCCCCCAACAACCGGCCGGATCCGCAGGAGGCCGACGGCGAACACCAGGGCAGTGCGGGCCGGCCGGCCGGCGCCACCTCCGCGGCGCAACGCGGCCGGAACAGCGGCAAGCGGGGACGGAAGCCGCCGGACCCGAAGCGGGCCGCCATCCTCGGTGCCATGTTCCTGATGGCCACCAGCGCCATCGGCCCCGGTTTCATCACCCAGACCACGGTCTTCACCGTCCAGCTGGGCGCGGCCTTCGCGTTCGCCATCCTGGTCTCGATTCTCGTGGACATAGCCGTCCAGCTGAACGTCTGGCGGATTATCGGCATTTCCGGGCTGCGGGCCCAGGTTTTAGGCAACAAGGTGCTGCCCGGAGCCGGCGTGGTGCTCGCCATCCTGGTCTTCGTCGGCGGGCTGGTGTTCAACATCGGCAACGTGGCCGGGACCGGGTTGGGCCTGAACGCCATGCTCGGCCTGGATCCCCGGATCGGTGCCGGGATTTCCGCCGTACTGGCCATCCTGATCTTCCTGTCCAAGCGGGCCGGGCTGGCCCTGGACCGGGTGGTGGTGGTCCTCGGCGGCCTGATGATCCTGCTGATGCTTTACGTGGCCATCGTCGCGAACCCGCCCGTAGGCAGTGCCCTTCGAAACACCGTTCTGCCCGAGCAGGTGGATTTCCTGGCCATCACCACCCTGATCGGCGGCACGGTCGGCGGCTACATCACCTATGCCGGCGCGCACCGCATGGTGGATTCGGGCAACTCCGGGTTGGAGAACATCCGCCCGATCACCAGGGCGGCGCTGTTGGGCGTTATTGTCACCGGCGTGATGCGCGTGCTGCTGTTCCTGGCCGTCCTGGGCGTGGTGGCCGGGGGAGCGGTGCTGACCGGTGCGAACCTGGCGGCGGATGCCTTCGAGGTTGCCGCCGGGGAAATCGGCATCCGGCTGTTCGGCATCGTGTTCTGGGCGGCCGCGCTGACGTCGGTGATCGGCGCGTCCTATACGTCGGTGTCCTTTATTACCAAGCTGACCAGCAGCACCCGCACCCGGAACCTCCTCACGGTGGCGTTTATCGCCGTGTGTGCAGCCGCGTACCTGCTGGCCGGCCAGCCGCCGCAGACGCTGCTCGTCTTCGCCGGAGCGTTCAACGGGCTGATCCTTCCGCTGGGTTTCGCGGTCCTGCTGTGGGCCGCCTGGCGGCGGAGTGATTTGCTCTCCGGCTACCGCTACCCGCGCTGGTTGCTCCTGGCGGGGGTGCTGGCCTGGCTGCTGACCCTGTACCTGGGCTGGAACTCCCTCGCCGGGCTGGTCGCCCTCTGGACGTAAAGAAATCGCGGCTTCGACGGCGCTCGCCGCCGAACCCGTTCGCACACCGCAAGATCCATTCGCTCCCCGCAGCACCCGTTTGCGCACAGCGAGACCCGTTCGCTCACCCGCAGGGCCGGAAACGTCCATGCGGTACACAGGGGCAAGGACCCGGTTAACAATCCCAGGGGTGTTTCACAAAACGCCGAAGATTGTTCAACAACCCATAGACTGCTGGAAGCCCGCGTGGCACCCCCACGCCACCCAGCGTGCCCCCACACCAACCAGCGATCGGAATAACCATGGACAGCACTTCCACCAAGGTCAAGATCCGGCCCAACGCCAAACGCACCGCCCTGCTCGGTGCCATGTTCCTGATGGCCACCAGCGCCATCGGCCCGGGCTTCATCACCCAGACCACGGTCTTCACCGTCCAGCTGGGCGCGGCCTTTGCCTTCGCCATCCTGGTCTCGATCCTGGTGGACATAGCCGTCCAGCTGAACGTCTGGCGGATCATCGGCGTCTCCGGCCTGCGCGCGCAGACGCTAGCCAACAAGGTCTTTCCCGGTGCAGGCTGGCTGCTGGCCGGGCTGGTTTTCCTGGGCGGCCTGGTCTTTAACATCGGCAATATCGCCGGTACCGGGTTGGGCATGAACGCCATGCTGGGCATGGACACCAAGATCGGCGGTGCCATCTCGGCAGCCGTGGCCATCTTCATCTTCCTGTCCAAGAAAGCCGGGCTGGCCCTGGACCGGATTGTGGTGGCACTCGGCGCCCTCATGATCCTGCTGATGCTCTATGTGGCCGTCAGCGCGGCGCCGCCCGTGGGGGAAGCCCTGAAGAACACCGTCATGCCCGATCGAGTGGACTTCCTGACCATCACCACCCTGATCGGCGGGACCGTCGGCGGGTACATCACCTACGCCGGCGCGCACCGCCTGCTCGACTCCGGCACCACCGGCCCCGGGCACGTCAAGGACATCACCAAGGTCTCGCTGCTGGGCATCATTGTCACCGGCGTGATGCGCGTGCTGCTTTTCCTGGCCATCCTGGGCGTTGTGGCCGGCGGCGTCACCCTGGCCGGCGACAACCTCGCGGCCGACGCCTTCCGGCACGCCGCCGGCGAAATCGGCCTGCGGATGTTCGGCATTGTCTTCTGGGCAGCGGCACTGACCTCGGTGATCGGCGCGGCGTACACCTCCGTATCCTTTGTGACGACGCCGGAAACCAAGGACCGCACCCGGAGCTGGATCACCGTGGCGTTCATTGCCGTCTGCACGGTGGTTTATTTGCTCCTGGGCCAGGCGCCGCAGACCCTGCTGGTCTTCGCCGGCGCCTTCAACGGGTTGATTCTTCCGCTGGGCTTCGGCATCCTGCTCTGGGCGGCCTGGCGGCGCCGTGACCTGCTGCAGGGATACGTATATCCCAAGTGGCTGCTGATCGTCGGTGTGCTGGCCTGGGCGCTGACGCTCTTCCTGGGCTGGAACTCCCTCTCCAGCCTCGCCGCGCTCTGGCAGTAGCGGGCAGCGGCTTCGCTCAGGAACTCCCGGGAAAGGAAAGCTGACATGGAAAATCTCACCGAAGTCTCCGCGGTGGGCTCCGCAGGGCTGGACCCGGCCGCTCCGGCTCCGGCAGCCCTGACTCCGGCGCAGGCCCGTGCCCTGTTCCGGGACGGGCTGGTCACCCCGACCGCCGGCTGGTCCGCCGGCTATGCCCAGGCCAACCTGATCATCGTGCCCAGGGAACAGGCCTTCGACGTCCTGCTCTTCGCCCAGCGCAACCCGAAATCCTGCCCCCTCCTGGGGGTCCTCGACGCCGGGGAAACCACCGGACCGCTCCTTGCCGACGGCGACATCCGCACCGACGTGCCCCGCTACACGGTGTACGAAAACGGTGTCAAGGTTGCCGAACCCATTGACATCACCGAATACTGGCGAGATGACCTGGTGACCTTCATTGTCGGCTGCAGCTTCACCTTCGAGGCGGCCCTGCAGGAGGGCGGGATCCGGATCGCGCATATCGACCAGGGCACCAACGTGCCGATGTACCGCACCTCGGTTCGCTGCGAGCCGGCTGGGTCCATGGCCGGTCCGCTGGTGGTGTCCATGCGCCCGGTGCCTGCCTCGCAGGTTGCCGACGCCGTGCGGATCACCTCCCGCTATCCGGCGGTGCACGGGGCACCCGTCCATGTGGGCAACCCGGCCGAGATCGGCATTGCGGACCTCTCCCGGCCGGACTTCGGTGATCCGGTGCAGGTCGCAGACGGCTACGTGCCGGTGTTCTGGGCGTGCGGGGTGACCCCGCAGGCCGCGGTGATGGAGTCCAAACCGGCGCTGGCCATCGGCCACGCGCCGGGGCACATGCTCATTACCGATGCCCGGGACAGCTCCTACCTGGTGCCGTAGTTCCGGCTGCCCGAAATCCGCCTACGGGTGCATGTGCGCCAGCAGTTCGGCTTCGGCGGCCTCCAGATACGTCTGCAGCACCTTCGCGGCGCGGGAGCGTTTGCCCTGCCGCAGCAGTTCCACCAGCCGGGCGTTCTGCTCCACGTAGGTGGAGTGGAAGTCCGGCTGGCTGCTCATGGCGTGGAAGACCAGCCGCATCTCGGCTAACACCCGCTCCATCACCTGCTGCAGATGCACGCTGCCGGACATGGCCACAATCGCGGCATGAAAGGCCTGGTTCGCCGCGGCCATTTCCACCACGTCGCCGCGCTCCCTGGCCTCCCTCGCCCGGACAATCACGGCATCCAGCGTCTCCAGGTCCAGATCCGGTCCCCACAGTGCGGCAGAGGGTTCCAGCATCTTCCGCACCCGGTAAATCTCACGCACGGCATCCGGGCCCGGAGCGGCCACGAATACGCCGCGGTTGGGATAGCGGGTGACGGCACCTTCAAGGCTGAGCATGGTGAACGCCTCGCGCAGGGTATTGCGCGAAACCTGCAGCGACGCGGCCAGCTGCTGTTCGGAGAGCTTCGTGCCGGGCAGCAGTTCTCCGGCGGCAATGCTGCCGCGCAGCACATCCGCCACCCATACGGTGGTGTTGGCGTGGTCGCCGCGCTCGGTGCTGACATCCCCCAGGTTCACAGGCATCTCCCTAATCTAGCCGTACGGCGGCAGCGCAGCTGCCGGGGGTGGAACCCGGAGAACCGGCCGCTGGGGGACGGCCGATCCTCCGGAGCATTTAGGGGCGGAGCTCTCCCAGTGCATCGCCGCGGCCGACGGCGGTGCCCGGTTCCAGCGGGGGCCGGGCGAAGGTGCCGGCCCGGTGGGCGCGGACGGTGGTTTCCATTTTCATCGCCTCCAGTACGGCCACCGGATCACCCTCGGCCAGCTGCGCGCCGTCGTCGGCCACCCATTTGACCAGGTTCCCGGCCATCGGCGAGGTTAGGACACTCTCATCGGCAGTGCCCGTCCCGGCGGCCGGGGCTGCCGCGGTTGCGGTGCCGCCGGAGCGCAGTGCGTTCAGCAGCGCGGCCGGCACACCCACGGCAACGGCTTTGCCGTCGACGTCGATCGTCACCGTTTCGCGTTCGGCGCCCGGCAGGGACGCGGCGATTTCCGGGGAAGCGGCCAGCGGCTCGGCGAACTCGGACTCGATCCAGGTGGTGTAGACGCCCAGCTGGTCCTCCCGGGTGAAGGCCTCGGAGCGGACCACTGCCCGGTGGAAGGGCACCACGGTGGGCACCCCGCGGATCACCAGTTCATCCAAGGCGGCACGGGCCCGGCGCAGGGCCTGCGGCCGGTCCTCGCCCCAGACAATCAGTTTGGCCATCAGCGAGTCGTACTCGGCCGGCACCACGGACCCGGACCGCACGCCGGAGTCCATCCGGATGCCCGGTCCGGTGGGCGGTTCGAAGGCCTCCACGGGACCGGGGCCGGGCAGGAACCCGCGGGCGGGATCCTCGGCGTTGAGCCGGAATTCGAAGGCGTGCCCGTGCGGCACCGGATCTTCGGTGAAGGACAGCGGCAGGCCGTCGGCAATGCGGAACTGCTCGCGGACCAGGTCCACGCCGGCGGTTTCCTCCGTCACCGGATGCTCGACCTGCAGCCGGGTGTTCACTTCCAGGAAGCTGATCAGCCCGTCGGGGGAGACCAGGTATTCCACCGTGCCGGCGCCGGTATAGCCGGCTTCGCGGCAGATGGCCTTGGCCGATTCATGAATGGTGGCCCGCTGCTCATCGGTGAGGAAGGGCGCCGGGGCTTCCTCCACGAGTTTCTGGTTCCGCCGCTGCAGGGAGCAGTCGCGGGTGCCGACGACGACCACGTTGCCGTGCGTATCCGCGAGTACCTGGGCCTCCACGTGCCGGGGCTTATCCAGGAACCGTTCGGCGAAGCACTCTCCGCGGCCGAAGGCGGACACCGCTTCACGGACCGCCGATTCGAAGGCATCCTCCACGTCGTCAAGCCGGCGGGCAATCTTCATGCCGCGCCCGCCGCCGCCGAAGGCCGCCTTGATGGCCACCGGCAGGCCGTGTTCCTCGGCGAAGGCGCGGACCTGTTCCGCGCTTTCCGCCGGGCCCTCGGTGCCGGGTACCAGCGGGGCGCCGGCCCGGACGGCGATTTCGCGTGCGGTCACCTTGTTGCCCAGGTCGCGGATGGCCTGCGGCGAGGGGCCGATCCAGGTGAGACCGGCGTCGAGCACCGCCTGGGCGAACTCGGCGTTTTCAGAGAGGAACCCGTACCCGGGATGCACGGCGTCCGCGCCGGCGGCCCGGGCGGCGTCGATGAGTTTGGGAATGTTCAGGTAGGTGTCCGCGCTGGCGGAGCCGTGCAGCGGATAGGCCTCTTCCGCTAGGCGCACGTGCAGGGCGTCGGCGTCGGGGTCCGAGTACACGGCGGCGGAGCCGATGCCGGCGTCGGCGCAGGCGCGGGCCACGCGCACGGCAATCTCGCCGCGGTTGGCGATCAGGACCTTCTTCATGGGGTTCCTTCCGTAAACAGCCCGGCGGTTTCCTCCGCGGAGAGCGGGGCCAGGGTGTCGGGGTTCGAGAAAACAAAGCGGACCGGGTGTCCGGGCGGCAGCTGGGCGGCAACGGGCAGGTCCTGCGGCACGACGACGGCGATCACCGGGTAGCCGCCGGTGACGGGATGGTCGGCCAGGAACAGCACGGGCAGGCCCGACGGCGGGACCTGCAGCGAGCCGGCCACCACGCCTTCGCTGGGCAGTTCCCCGTCCCGGACACGCTTCAGCGGAGCGGCGTCGGGGTCTTCCGGATCGGTGGCTAGCCGGACGCCGATCCGGTTGGATTCGTTGGTGGTCCGCCACGTGTGCCCGGTCAGGGCTGCCGCGGCGTCGGGGCCGAACCAGTCGTGCCGGGGGCCGGCGGTGACCCGAAGCAGGGTGGGGGAGCGGCCGTCGCCCAAAGCGCCCGGGGTGGTGCCCTCCGGCAGGGGAGAGGACTCGGCGGCGCCTACCGGTGCGCTGCCGGCCACTTGGGCGACGGGCAGCAGGGTGCCGGCGTCGAGCGGGGCCGGACCGATGCCGCTCATCGTGTCGGTGCTGCGGCTGCCCAGCACGGGGGCCACGGCCAGTCCGCCGCGGACGGCAACGTAGCTGCGGACCCCGCGGAACGGAGTGCCCAGGGTCAGGGTTTCCCCGTCCAGCAGGGCAAACGGTGTGTTTAGCGGTGCGGGCCGGTCGCGCGTCCCGCCGGGGGACACGACGGCGGCCGGAAGCTCCGCGCCCGACAGCGCAAGGACAGTGTCGCCGTGGGCGGTCAGCTCCAGCCCGCCGAGCAGGTTCTCGATGACGGATGCTTCTGCCGGATTGCCCACCAGCCGGTTCGCCTGCCGGGCGGAGCGGGTATCGGCGGCGCCGGCGACGGAGACGCCGAGGTCCGCGTACCCGGGGCGGCCGAGGTCCTGGACCAGGGACTGGAGGCCTGCGTTAACCACTTCCAGGGATGGGCCCACGGCGTCGCGGGTTTCCTCGGCCTTTTCAGCCCCATCCGTAGGAGCTGGCGTGGTGGTGATCAATTCCCGGACGGGGTGGAAAACTACCGAGTCGCCCGGGCGGATGAGCGCCGGGTCGGGGCGGGAGAGATCCCATAAGGGGGCGTTGGTATGGCCGATCAACTGCCATCCCCCGGGGGACGTGCGGGGATAGATCGCTGAATAGTCGCCCGCCAAGGCGACGGAACCGGCCGGAACCGCTTTGCGGGGAGTGCTGCGCCGGGGGACGTTCAGGACCGGATCACCGCCCACCAGATAGGTGAACCCCGGGGCGAAGCCGCCGAACCCGCCGGTCCACGGCGTGCCGGTATGGGCATTGATAACCGCCTCTTCCGAGAGGCCGGTGAGGCGGGCGACCTCGGCGAGGTCCTCGCCGTCGTACACCGTATCGATGGTGACCGTGCGGGCATCGGGCAGCTCGGCATGGCTGAAGTCCAGATCCGACAGGAGCCGGACGGCGGCAACCGTCTCGCGGCGGCCGGCTAAGCGGACCAATACGGTTCCGGCGGCGGCCAGCGCGTCCACCTGCCCGGGCAACGGGGAGGCCTGCAGTTGGGCATGGAGGGCGACGACGTCGGGCAGGGAGTCGAGTTCAACCAGCAGCGCCCTGGTTCCGGCGGAGCGGATGGCGCCGATCCGCGGACCGTCGGTCTGCGCGCTGCTCACACGAAACTCGAGATGGTGACGCCGGCGTCTTCCAGCCCGGCACGCACCGCGCGGGCCATCGCCACGGCGCCGGGGGTGTCGCCGTGCACGCAGATGGACTCGGCGGACATCGGGATCTCGGTGCCGTCGACGGCGGTGATGACGCCCTGGGTGGCAAGGCGGACCATGTTGGCGGTGACCTGGCCGGCGTCGTGGATGACGGCATTGGTTTCACGGCGGGACACCAGCGTGCCGTCGGGGTTGTAGTTGCGGTCGGCGAACGCTTCGGTGACGCCGCGCAGGCCGGCGTCGGCGGCAATGTCCAGGGCCACGGCGCCGGGCAGCAGCAGGATGGGCAGGTCCTTGTCGAAGGTGCGCACGGCGTCGATCACGGCCCGGGCGTGCACCTCGTGGCGCACAATCGTGTTGTACAGGGCGCCGTGCGGCTTGACGTACCGGATTTCCGAGCCGGCCGCGCGGGCCAGGCCCTGCAGGGCACCGAGCTGGTAGAGCACGTCGTCGAACAGTTCCGTGTAGGAGCAGTCCAGGAAGCGCCGGCCGAAGCCGGCCAGATCCCGGTACGCGGGGTGGGCGCCGATGGTGACCCCGGCGGCCACGGCATCACGGCAGGTCTGGGCGATGGTGGAGGGATCTCCGGCATGGAAGCCGCACGCCACGTTGGCACTGGAGACGGACTCGAAGACGGCGGCGTCGTCGCCCATGGCCCAGTTGCCGAAGGATTCGCCCACGTCGCTGTTCAGGTCAATGACGGTCATGGTTCTGCCTCCGCGTTCGTGCCGATGAATGTTCCTACAGTGTGCCCGGTCACGCTGGATTGTTCAACAATCTGTGGTGATCTTGGCCGTGCCGCCGCTCTTGGTGAAGAGTTTTCGCCTGAAGGCAGGACGGTGCAAGGGTGCAGCTGGAAACGGCAATGGCTGCCGCTCCGGGGAGCGGCACGTGCGCCGCGGCGGGTAGGTAATCCGGTGCCAGTGTGCGCAGTTGCGTCTGCTGCGTCACACCGCGGGCAATGCCCTGGTCCGTTGTTACACAGTTGGTGCTTGGGAATGCCCAAAACCGGGTCCATCAGGGGACCGTGGCTGAAATAATAGCCAAGGCGGCTTACTACTTCGGGGCCGCCGTACCACCAGAGTCTCGTGCCCAGGAATGGAGCCCCCCAGTGTCTTCCGAATCAGCCCAGCCGTTTGAGCTTTCCGCAACGGACCGTGTCACCGTTTACGGTGCCAAAGACTTTCCCGAGGTAGCCGGGCTGCTGCCGGCGTCCGCGTTCCTGGCCGAGGATGACGGGCGCTTCCCGGCCGACGTCGTGCTCCTGTTCGTCGCGTCCGCAGCCGACCTGGCTCATGAGCTGGCGACGGCGGCTGCCGCCGTCGAACCGGGCGGATCCCTCTGGGTCTGCTACCCGACGGCGGACGTGGACGGGGGATCCCCGGACCTGAACCGGGACACCGTGGCCTCCCTGTTCGAGGCAAACAACTGGGAGCCGGTGGGGGACGCCGTGTTCAGCGGCGAATGGTCGGCGGTCCGCGGCCAGCCCGCAGGGAAGTAGCCAGGAGGGAAGCAGGTAGGGCCAAATCCAGGGAAGCGGGTTCCGCCGCGCCGTCGCCGGGGGCATACTCGGTTCATCCGGTCCTACCCCTGAAGGAGACACCCATGTCCACCCTGATGAACCCCTACCTCAGCTTCCGGGACAACGCCGCCGAGGCCATGGCTTTCTACCAGGACGTGTTCGGAGGAACGCTGGAAAGTTCCACCTTCGGTGAGATGAACATGGCCGAGGATCCGTCCGAGGCGAACAAGATCATGCACTCCTCCCTGACCACCGACAACGGCCTGGTCTTAATGGCTTCGGATACGCCGAACAGCATGAATATGGATCAGGGCAGCAGTTACTCCATCTCCCTCAGCGGCGACAACGGTGAGGAACTGCGCCGGTACTGGGACAAACTGCTCGACGGCGGCCAGATGACCCTCCCGCTGGAGAAGGCACCCTGGGGAGACGTGTTCGGGATGCTGACCGACCGGTTCGGAACCAGCTGGATGATCAGCATCGAGACTGAAGACTCCTAGGCGGCCGGAGCTGCCTGGCACTGAGCCGCCGCCCTGTTTAGGCGGCGACCCAGGTCAGCGCAGGTCAGCCGCCGAACCGCGCGGCCATCTCCTCGGCCGTCAGCTCGGTGCCGGCCCCGTTGTAGATGGCGTTGGTGACCACCGTCCAGGAAGCGCGCGGCCAGGTACGGAAGGTGATGTGGCCGCCCGCAATGGTCACTTCCCCTTCACCGACGTCAAAGGACGCAATGTTGGTGGCACCGTTGAGCGCCTCGGCACCCAGGGCGTAGCCGCTGACCAGCGGGTTGCCCTCGGCCGGATACCGCGACACGGAGGTGCCCTCACCGGTGAGCCGGAACGCGGCGTCGTTGTTGAACCAGGTGGGCCAGGCCGCCGGCATGCCCCACGCCGCCTGCTGGGCGGTGTCATACTCCTGCGCCAGCAGGGCACCGGGCACGGTAAACACGTTCCGGTCCTCCGGGGTGACGTTCTCCACCGGCAGGCCCATGGCGGACGCCGCGGTGAGGGACGAGGAGCCCAGCGCCAGGATGTTCCCGCCCTGGTTCGCGAACTCGGCCAGCCGCTGCGGAGCGTCCGGAACACCGGCAGCCCAGGCGAATTCCTCCGGATACTTGGTGGCGTCCAGCCCGGCGGTCAGCCGTTCGGTGGTGATGCCCGGAGCCAGGACAATGGTGTCGAACTGCTCGGACAAGGTGGCGTAGTCCGCCGCCTCCACCACCTCGTAGTTCGTGCCGAACTGGTCCATCATCCACATCAGCCAGCCGCCGGGCATGTTGTTGGCGCCCCGGACAAGTCCCACCCGGGTGTCCTCTGCCAGCTGGACCGCCCCGGTGGCAGGCATTGCCGCGGTGGCATACACCGGCAGCGCCGTTTCCCGGACGGCCCGGGTCAGTGTTTCCCGCGCCCTGGGCTCGCCGGCCGGCACCATCAGGGCGCCGGGAGCAAACTCCCGGCCCTCCACGGTGATCGGTCCGGATGCCCGGTAGGCGTCCACGCCGGCGTCCTGCAGTGCGTCGATGATCCGGCCCAGCCCGTAGGACTCGGCGCTGAGGATGTAGGCGCCGTCGGCGCCGGGTGCACGGGGCATCCGGATCCGCTCCTGGGTGATGGCCTGCACCGGCCGGGTCTCGGCGTCGAACTGTTCCTGCACCGCTGCCACATCCACGCCCATAAACAGGCCCACATTGTCAGTGGTTTCGCTGTACGGCAGGATCAGCGGGCAGTCGTCGCATTTGCGGGCGCTGTCCGGATATTCGTCGATGCGCAGCAGCTGGTCCACCCACCGGCCCAGCGGCTGCTGGGTGCGCAGGATGTAGGAACCGGCGTCGAACTCCCGGCCCTCGGCGGTGAACGGCGCGGTGGCCTGCTCAATCTCCACCTCGCCGATGTCGAAGATCCGCATCATGTCGTACACCGCGTACGGATCGCGCTGGTTGGCCGGCACCACGTAGGCGTAGGGGCCGCCGTCCCAGGTTTCGCTGTTCGCGTTGACCCGGTAGAGGTTGTTCAGCAGCCAGGACTGCGGGTCGCCGGCCACGGTGTTCAGTCCGGAGAACGCGGCGGCGGTGCCGTACTGGACAATCTGCTTGAGCGTCCAGGTGTCCGAATCGTAGGGCAGGGGAGAGCGGAGTGTCTTGTCCGTCGGTTCGAGCACGTCCTCGCCGGTGTACGGGTAGGCGAGGTCCCGGGCGGAGGCGATTTCGGTGAGGAAGATTGAGGTGCCCAGGAAGGTGCCGTACCCGGCGACGTCGGCGTTCCAGAGGATGCCGTACGCGTCGTCGGATTTCACCCCCTTGAACCCTTCAGCCACCAGGTCGCGCTGCGTGAACTGCCCCAGCGCGTTGGAGGATGCGACGGCTATCGGATCCACGTCGGGCGAAAGCGGTTCGTCATAGGGCGGGGTCCAGATCCGCGGGCTTTCCGTGCCGGCCTGGTGCATGTAGTGCTGCACCACCGGCCGGTATTTCTGTTCCAGGGCCACCCGGGTGCGGGATTCCTTCTGCGTGAACATGAACCAGTCGCGGTTGTTGTCGTGCCCCACGTACCGGTGATAGAGGTCGGGATAGACCCGGTTGTACTCGGTGCCGGCGGTGTCGTTGAAGTAATCCACCACCATCTGCTGGCCGTCCGGATTCGCGGAAGGCACCACGAGGACCACGAGGTTGTCCAGGATCCGATTCATCGCCTCGGAGTCCTCGGTGGCCAGGCGGTGGACGACGTCGACCAGCGCCTGGGTGTTGCCGACCTCCGTCGCGTGGATGGACGCTTCGATGTAGTAGACCGGAACCGTGGTCCGGGCGAGCTGCCGGGCGTATTCTTCCGGTTCCATCCCGGCGCCTTCGGCTTCCGCGGCCATGGCCTCGGGATCGGCAAGCCGTTCATTGACGGCCAGGATCGAATCCAGCCGGGCCAGGTTTTCCTCGCTGCTCAGGCGCAGGATCGGATATTCATTGTTGTCCGTGGTCCGGTCCACCACCTCGTAGTCCACTTCGGAAGAGGAATCGGCAATCGTTTCGAAGTATTCGGAAATGTCGCTGAAGGCCGCCAGCCTGCCTTCGTCGCCCATTTCGAAACCGAAGTATTCGGCCGGAGTGGGCAGGTCCGGAAGTTTGCTGGCGGGTGCGGTTTCGCCGCGCGTTCCGGCCGCCGGGGAAATGGTGAGCCCGAGCAGGGCAAGGGAGGTAACAACCGCCGCGGCGGTTCGATGTCTGAGCTGCATGAAGGATCCCTCATCAAGAGGCCGCGCCTCCCCCTGGCGCAGCGGGTACCGCTTCGAGTCCGCACCGTGAAGCGTGCGGTGGTGCGGACGACGCCGGCCGGACAGCTTTGCGCCGGCCGGCGGTCCGCGGTGTGCCGCATCCAGTGACGATGCGGCGGCGCGAGTGCATCGGGGACGCTATGGGTGCGGGGCAGGAGCGTCAATACGGGGTGCACGCTTTCGAAGCGGTTGTGCCGATTGCCCTTGCCGTTCCCCACTCTGGTCCGGGACATTTCGGTTGGATAAAGTTTGCTGATTGTCTTGTCAGCTGCCTCTGTCGGCGGATATGTTGTCTTCGCCTACAAATCGTTGATGCATTCGTCGACAGGGCGTTACAGCGCTGTATCCGCTCGATCCGGCCACAAGATACCTCGTTACCGGCTGCCGCACCCGCGGCAGCCGGTGCGCGGGAAAGTCCCCACCGCCGGGTCCTTTTCGAAGGTTTCCAGCATGACCAGAATCAAGAATCTCTCGGCCGTTTTTCTGGCCGCTGGGTTGGCCGCCGGCATGTCGGCCTGCGCACCGGCGGGCTCCAGCACCGAAAGCGAGGGCGAGGGCACGTCCTGCAATGTCGGTATCTCCATGCCCACCCGCAGCCTCGAGCGCTGGATCAATGACGGCGAGGGGCTGAAGGAAAAACTCGAAGCCAAGGACTGCGACGTTGACCTGCAGTACGCCGATAACAAGACGGACCAGCAGATCAGCCAGATCCAGAACCAGGTCGCCGGCGGCGCGAAGATCCTGGTGGTCGCCGCCATTGACGGCGAGACCCTGGGCCCCACGCTCGAAGACGCGAAGGAACAGGACGTAGAGATCATCGCCTACGACCGCCTGATCAACGGCACCGAGGCAGTGGACTATTACGCCACGTTCGACAACTACCAGGTGGGTCAGCTCCAGGGCGAGTTCATCGAAGAGCAGCTGGGCCTGGCCGAGGGCAAGGGGCCGTTCAACCTCGAGCCCTTCGCCGGAAGCCCGGATGACAACAACGCCGCGTTCTTCTTCTCCGGAGCGTGGGACGTGCTGCTTCCCTACGTCGAAAGCGGCCAGCTCGTGGTTCCGTCAGGCAAGTCCCCGGCCAGCAACGAGGACTGGACATCCATCGGCATCCTCGGCTGGGAATCGCCCGATGCCCAGGCGGAAATGGACAACCGCCTGCAGTCCTTCTACACCGGAGGCGAGAAGGTCGACGTCGTCCTGTCCCCGAACGACAGCCTGGCCCTGGGCATCGAGGCCTCCCTGGATTCGGCCGGATACCGGCCCGGCACGGACTGGCCGCTGATCACCGGCCAGGACGCGGACGTCGCCAACGTCAAGGCCATGCTGGAAGACCGGCAGTCCATGACCGTCTGGAAGGACACCCGCGAGCTCGGCACCCAGGTCGAAACCATGATCGATGCACTCGTGGCGGGCGAGGACGTGGAGGTCAACGACACCGAGACCTACGACAACGGGGTGAAGGTGGTCGACACCTACATCCTCGATCCCGTGGTGGTCACCAAGGACCAGGTCGAGTCCACGCTGGTGGAATCGGGCTTCCTTGAGGCCGGCGACGTCGGTCTCTGATTCGAGGCAGGACGCGGCGGAGGACCACCGCCGCGTCCTGCTGCCCTGCACGGAAATGAGAACCACATGAGTGACGTCATCCTGTCCATGGACGGCATAGTGAAGGAGTTCAACGGCATCCGGGCCCTCGACGAGGTGTCGGTGAATGTTAAACGCGGCGAAGTCCACGCCATCTGCGGCGAGAACGGCGCCGGCAAATCCACCCTGATGAAGGTGCTCAGCGGGGTCTACCCGCACGGCAGCTTCTCCGGAACCATCACCCTTGAAGGCAAGCCCGTCAGCTACGGTTCGATCAACGACAGCGAGCGCGACGGCATTGTGATCATCCACCAGGAACTGGCATTGAGCCCGTACCTGTCGATTGCCGAGAACATTTTCCTGGGCAACGAAGTGGCGCGCGGCGGGGTAATCGACTGGAACAAGACAAACCTGCAGGCGGTGGAACTGCTTCGCCGGGTGGGGCTGGACGAAAACCCGGCCACCAAGATCCTTGAGCTCGGCGTGGGCAAACAGCAGCTGGTGGAGATTGCCAAGGCCCTGTCCAAAAGGGTGAAGATCCTGATCCTGGACGAGCCCACCGCAGCGCTGAACGACGACGACTCCGCCCACCTGCTGGGCCTGATCGACCAGCTGCGCGGGCAGGGGATCACCTCGATCGTCATTTCGCACAAGCTCAAGGAAATCCGGGCCATAGCAGATACCGTCACGGTCATCCGCGACGGACGCACCATCGAGGATTTCCCGGTGGAGGACACCGACGCCATCGAAACCCGGATCATCCGCGCCATGGTGGGCCGCCCGCTCGATCACCAGTTCCCGCCCCGCGAACCGAAGATCGGGGAGGAGAAGTTCAGGGTGGAGAACTGGACTGTCCACCATCCGGTGGATCCGGAACGCATGGTGGTGAAGGATGCCTCCTTTACCGTCCGGGCCGGGGAAATTGTCGGCTTTGCCGGGCTGATGGGCGCCGGCCGGACCGAGCTGGCCATGAGCATCTTCGGACGCTCCTACGGAAGCAACATTTCCGGGCACGTCTACAAGGACGGCGTCGAAATCTCCACCCGCACGGTGGGAGAGGCTATCCGGAACGGCCTTGCCTACGTCAGCGAGGACCGCAAACGCTACGGCCTGAACCTGATCGGCAGCGTGACGGTCAACGTCTCGGCCGCTGCGCTGGGGAAGCTGGCCCGGCTCGGAGTCATCGACCGGCACCGCGAATACGCCGTGGCCGACGATTACCGGCAGCGGATGAACATCCGCACACCCAGTGTCACGTCCACGGTCAGCAACCTGTCCGGCGGGAACCAGCAGAAAGTGGTCCTCAGCAAATGGATCTACTCCGGGCCGGACGTGCTGATCCTCGATGAGCCGACCCGCGGGATCGACGTCGGCGCCAAGTACGAGATCTACGGAATCATCAACGAAATGGCGGCCCAGGGCAAAGCCGTGATTGTCATTTCCAGCGAGCTGCCCGAACTGATCGGGCTCTCGGACCGCATCTACACCATCGCGGAAGGCCGCCTCACAGCAGAGGTGGACCGGGCCGAGGCGACCCAGGAAGAACTGATGCGCCACATGACCGCCGCCAGGACCCAAGGAGCACAAGTCCAGTGACCACCACTACTCCCGAACAGGCGATGGCACCGCTGCCGCCGTCATCCGGTGCGAAGCCGAAGAAACGACGCCGGGTCGACCTGCGCCAGTACGGCATCCTCGCCGCGCTGGTGGTGATCATCCTGCTGTTCCAGGTGCTCACCGGCGGCCGGCTGCTGTACCCGGGCAACGTCAGCAACCTCATCCAGCAGAACGCCTACGTGCTGATCCTGGCCATCGGCATGGTTATGGTCATCATTGCCGGGCACATTGATCTGTCCGTCGGCTCCGTGGTGGCGGCGGTTGGGGCGATCGCCGCCCTGGCCATGAACAACTGGGGGATGCCCTGGTGGGCCGCCGTGGTGCTGTCACTGGTGGTCGGTGCGCTGATCGGCGCGTGGCAGGGCTTCTGGGTCGCGTTCGTGGGGATACCGGCCTTCATTGTGACTCTGGCCGGCATGCTGGTCTTCCGCGGCGTCGCGCTGGTGCTGCTCAGCGGCGGCACCATCAGCGGGCTGCCCCGGCCGTACATCTCCATCGGCTCCGGCACCCTGCCTAGCACCGGAACCCCGGACCTGCTGACCCTGGGCATCGGCGCGCTGGCATCCATTGCCCTGGTGGCGCAGCAATTCAAGGGCCGGGCGGACCTGCGCCGGCTGGACCTGCCGCGCGAGCGGACGGCGTCGTTTGTCTTCAAGATGGCCGTGGCCGTCTTCGCGATCATGTACCTCTGCTACCTGCTGGCCTACAACCGCGGCATGCCGATCATCCTGATCATCCTGGCCGCGCTGGTGCTGGCGTACTCCTTCCTGCTGGGCCGGACGGTCTTCGGCCGGCACATCTACGCGATGGGCGGGAACCTGAACGCGGCCATGATGTCCGGCGTGAAGACCCAGTGGGTGAACTTCCTGGTCTTCGTGAACATGGGCTTCCTTGCGGGGCTGGCCGCAGTGGTGAGCACCGCCCGCGCCGGCAGCGCCGTTGCGGGCGCCGGCAGCGGCTTTGAGCTCGACGCCATTGCCGCCGTGTTCATCGGCGGCGCCTCGGTCCAGGGCGGGGTGGGCACCGTGGTCGGCGCCGTGATCGGCGGCCTGGTCATGGGTGTGCTGAACCAGGGCCTGTCCATTCTGTCCGTCGACGCCGCCTGGCAGCAGATCATCAAGGGCCTGGTGCTGCTGGCGGCGGTTGTGTTCGGGCTGAGCCGGAGCCGCAACGCGCGGTAGGGTTCGGAGAACAAGAAAGAAAGGGGTCGTCAGAGGTACTGGCGACCCCTTTTCCCGTACACCAGGCTCCTGAGCAGGAGGAATACCCGCATCGAGAGTGGATAGTCGTAACAATCCGGTTTTGTGATTTACCACCGATAGACTTCAATGCTCTAACTAATCAACAACGATTCCTGATGTGCGACCAGCCGCGGTATCGGGAGTCGCCGCACGGCCAAATCCGCCATGTATTCACGTCCCCGCGGGCTAGCGCGGTCAGGCGAAATGCAACGGGGGAAAAATGAATATGGAAATGGGCGGCATGATTATTGACTCCGTCACTGCCCTGGCGGCCGTAGTTGGTGTGCTGGTAGCCGCGCACCTGGGCCGGAAAGCGGTAAACGTCGCGAGGGAGACCGTGGACCGTTCCGCGAGGGATTATGCAGCCGGGCGGGTAGACATCCTCACGGACCTGCAGGGCGTCGTGGTCCAGCGCATGGCGGAGCTGAAAGCAGACATGCATGTGTTCTGGAAAGAGGACCCGGACACATTGCTGGCTGCAGATCCGCAGTCCACGCGTGCCGGAGAGCTCTTGAAGCTGCGGAGTGAGGCGGAAGTGGCAATCCACCGGACCATGTACCTGCTGAGCGGTGCCTGCGTACGCCTCGCGAAGGCAGTGCCGGCCGCGCGCATCGACATCGGTACCGAGACGGTACCGCCGGCCGCGGACGTCACCCGTGCCCTCGCTTCCATCCGCCTCTTTGAACGAAGCGCCATGCCCCTGTACTTTGCGCTGGTGGCGTCCCAGCAGGTCTTTCCGTCTCCGGCGTCCAACCCGGCGCGGTTCAAGCAGATTTTTCTTGGCGAGCTGCGGTTCGACCCGGAATCAGAATTGCTCCGGGGCGAGGCGGAACGGTGGCTTGATGAACACTTCGAGGCTCTGTCCAAGGACCGGCTGACACCCGGAATTGTGGCCATCAATTTCATCGAGGACTTTGCGGTCGAGACGATGGATGCCAGCCTGGAGCGTCTCATTGCCCCGATCCTCGAGGCCTGCCGGCCGGTGGTGAAGACCTCCCGCTAACACCGGGAAAACAACGGCAGGACGACGACGACGGCGGCCGCCTCCGGAGAGGAGGGGCCGCCGTCGTTCCTGCTTAAGGCGGTACCTACTTTAGGCTGCCGAGGGAGAGCCCGCCTTGCCAGTATTTCTGCAGCAGAAGGAACGAGACAATGAGCGGAATGACGGAGACCAGTGACCCGCTGGTGACCAGGTTCCAGATGAGGCTGCTCGCCGTGGCGGAGTTCGACTGCACCTGCCAGGCATTGAGTCCCACCGTCACCGGAAGCAGCGTCTGGTCCGAGATCATGGCCAGCGGCAGGAAGTAGTTGTTCCATCCGCCCACCACGGACAGCAGCAGCACGGTGACCACGGCCGGACGCATCAGCGGCAGCGCGATGGTCAGGAAGGTCCGGATTTCGCCGGAGCCGTCCACCCGGGCGGCATCCAGGAGCTCGTCCGGAATAGCATCCTGGACGTAGACGCGCATGAGGTAGACACCGAACGGGCTCAGCAGCGAGGGGAGGATGACCGCCCAGACAGTGTTCGTGAGGCCGAGGTTGTTAAACAGCACGTAGGTCGGGATGACCAGGGCCGTGGCGGGAACCATGACCGAGGCCAGGAGGATCATGAAGCTGACGGTCCTGCCCCGGAAGCGGTACTTCGCAAACGCGTACCCGGCCAGCACCGCCAGGACGGTGGCGCCGACGCCGCCCGCCGTCGCGTACAGGAACGAGTTGCCGAGCCAGCGCAGGTAGATGCCGTTGCTATAGGTGGCCAGCTGCTGCAGGTTCTCGAAGAAAGCGAAGTTTGCATCGAACCACAGCGGCCCGCCGGTCCCGGTGAACAGCCCCTGGGTGCTTTTGGTCGCGGCGACGATGAGCCACCACAGCGGAAGGAGAAAATAGAGGGACGCCACGGCCAGGAGGATGTGCATCCCGACGGACCGCTCACCCCTCGCTTTCCGGGGCGTGCGCTGTTTCGCCCGCCCGGCGGTGGTGACGGCCTGGTCGAGGAGCGGTGCAGGTGAAGTGGTCATCAGTTGAGTCCGCTCTTCTTGCGGGTAGCGATCAGGAAAATGATGGAGGCCAGGAAGACCATGAGGCCGAGCGCGAAGGAAATGGCCGAGGCGTAGTTGAACTGCTGGTAGGAGAACGCCAGATTGTAGGCGTACAGGTTGGGCGTGTACGCGGCGTCAATGGCGTTGCCGGCCAGCGGGGCCAGCACCTGCGGTTCGGTAAAGAACTGCAGCGTCCCGATCAGCGCGAACACCATGGTCAGCACGAGCGATGACGTGACAATCGGTACCTTGACCTGCAGGGCTGTCTGGAGTCTGGAAGCTCCATCGATCCTGGCCGCCTCGTAGATGGACGGGTCGATCGACTGCAGGGAGGCGTAGATGATGATCATGTAGTAGCCGGTCCACTGCCAGGTCACGATGTTGGTCAGCGACCAGAAGATCGACTCCGGGTTGAGCAGGTCCGGTGCCTGCAGCTGCAGGAAGTCGAAGAAGGACACCAGGGGACCGAAGGACGGGCTGTAGAGGAACCCCCACATCAGGGCTCCGATCACGCCGGGGATGGCGTAGGGCGCGAAGATGAGCAGGCGCGAGAATCGGGACAGGCGGGTCCGGACGTCGTCGAGGATCAGCGCGAAGAGCAGCGCCAGTCCGATCTGGAGCGGCACGAAGACGACGGCGAACCCCGCGACCCGTGCCATCCCGGCCAGGAAGCGCTGGTCGCTGAACGCTTTGAGGTAATTCGCCAGCCCGGCGAATTGTTCGCCTCCCGCGAGGGTATTGGTGTGCAGGCTCATCCAGAACGCATAACAGAGCGGCAGGACGAGGAAGACGAGGAACACGACCGCGAAGGGGGTGAGGAACACCCAGCCGAACCGGGCGTTCTTACGCTCCAGGCTGGCTTTCCGTCGTACCGGTGCCGGCGGGCCAACGGGTTCCTTCCGCTGCGAGGTGGCTGAGGTGGCTGACATATGTCTCTTCCTTCGGGCGCCTATGGGGTGGCCTCCGGGCGGGCGGGGCAGCGCTCCGCCCGCCCGGAGCTACTCATTTCAGGGTGAAACCCTGCTCGGTGGCGTAGGTCTCCAACGAGGCCTGGAGTTCATCCGCCGCGTCGGTTGCCGAGATGCTGCCCTCGATCGCCTCCGAGAGCAGGCGCTGGGACTCGTCATAGTAGAACTGGGTGAACGGCGAGAAGGTCACGCCCTTGTAGTCGAGGGCCGCCGGACCGAACACCTCCTTGTTCAACTGCTGCCCGCCGTAGAACTCGTAGGGGCGGTCCTGGAAGTACGCCGATTCGATCATTTCGGGGTAGGCCAGGAAGAGCCCCCCAACCTCCACTCCGAGTTCCTTGTTCTCCTGGGGAAGGTAGAGCTCGGCCGCCACCTTCGTGGCGAGTTCGGCGTCGTCGGCCTGCACGGTCACACCCAGCGTGCTGCCGCCCCAGTTCACCTGTTTCGGGCTGGCGGCGTCCCACTGCGGAATCGGTGCCGCACGCCAGACGGCCTCCGCGTCAGCACCCTCGAGCGCCGGAATTTGGATGTTGTACCAGACCGGATAGATCGCCGTGGCGTACCGGCCGGTCCCCAGAGCGGTGCTGAACTCGGGGGTCCATGCCTGGTCGGTGCCCACCAGGCCCTGGTTGACGAGATCGATCCAGTAGTCGAAGACCTTCTTGCTGGCATCGTCATTGTGGTTGATGCTGATTTCGGTGGGATTGCCGTTATCGAAGTCGAACGGTACCGCGCCTGCCTGGTCGAGGAAGGCGTAATGCTGGCCCTGGCCGTTCGGCGCGAAGTTGCCGATCAGGGTTTCCCCGCCGGAGGCCTCGGCCAGCTGTTCGGCTGCGGCTGCATACTCATCCCAGGTGGTCGGAACCGGGATGGAGTATTTGTCGAAGATGTCCTGCCGGTACCACATGCCCACCGGTCCCAGGTCGACCGGTACGGCGTAGACGCCTTCACCGCTGGAGACGTCGCGCCAGGCGCCCTCGGTGAAGCTGTCCTTGTACTCCTCGATGCCGTACTCGGTCATGTCCACGAGTCCGTCCTGCAGGAGGAAACTGTTCAGCCAGTCGTATTCGATCTGCACAATGTCCGGCGCCCCGGATTTGGACTGGAGCGAGGTGGAGAGCTTGGCGTACGCATCGGCTCCCTGCCCGGCGTTCGACCAGCAGATCTGCACATCGTCATGGCTGTTGTTGAAGTTGTCGACGGTCTGGGCGGTGTCTTCGAACCATCCCCAGTAGGTGACCACGGGGACGTCCTGCACCTTGATCTCATTGGTGCAGTTCGTTTTGCTGGCGCCCTCCCCGCCGCCGCCGGCATTGCCGCTGCCGTCACCGGAACAGCCCACCATTGCTGCGGCTAAGGCCGTGGTGATGCCTGCTGCGAGCAGGCCTTTTCCCTTATTCATTGTTAGCTCGTCCTTTCGCGGTGCAAAGACACCGTTGTCAGCAGCCCGGAATGTGGCTTTCAACTCCGCTGCTGCTCCGCTGGGTGGATGATGGTGCGTTCGGTGCTAAACGTGGGAGGTGCTAGGTCAGCGCGAGTGCAGTCCAGGACACCGGAGGAAGGGTCACCGTGACCGTTCCGTCGTGGACATACGCGCTTTTGTTGGGTTCGGGGACCACACGGTCCTGGTCCTGGAGGGTGTTGGCGGCGTGAAGGTCCTCATCATGGAGGGTCTCGGCGCTCCGGATGCCGTCGATGCCCAGCTGCCCGGCATCGATGGTGATGGTGGCGGGTTCGGTCAGGCTCCGGTTGACCAGGAACACCGAGGTGTTTCCGGTGGCCTCGTCATGGGTGGCGACGGCATCGACCATGGGCACCTGCCCGTAGGCGTCGGTGTGCATGGCCGGTGAGTCGATTTTCGGATCCAGGACCGTTCCGCGGGCCAGCCGCGAGGTGATGGCAAAGGGATAGAACGTGGTCTGCCGCCAGACCGGTCCCTGCGGTTCGGTCATGATCGGTGCGATGACGTTGACCAGCTGCGCCAGGCTCGCCGCCGTCACCCGGTCCGCGTGCCGGAGCAGGCTGATCAGGAGCCCGCCGACGACGACGGCGTCCATGGCCGAGTAGGCGTTCTCCAGCAGGCGCGGCGCCTGCGGCCATGTGCCCGCGTCGGTGATCTTCTCGCCGTCGTTATACTGCGACTGGTACCAGACGTTCCACTCGTCAAAGGACAGGTACATGGTCTTGGCGCTGCCGCGGACGGCTTTCACATGGTCGGCGCTCGCGGTCACCGAGTCGATGAAGCGGTCCATGCCGACGGCGGAAGCGAGGAAGCTGGCGAAATCGCCGTTCCGCGGTTCGTAGTAGGCGTGGCAGGAAATGAAGTCGACATCCTCGTACGTTTCCTCCAGCACCGTGCGTTCCCAGTCCCCGAAGGTCGGCATTGCGGCGCTTGAACTGCCGCAGACCACGAGTTCCAGGGCGGGGTCCAGCTGGCGCATGGCCCGGGCCGTTTTGCCGGCCAGGCGGGCGTAGTCGGAGGCGGTGCCGTGGCCGAGCTGCCACGGCCCGTCCATTTCGTTGCCGAGGCACCAGATCCGGATGTTGTGGGGGAGGGGGCTGCCGTTGGCAATGCGCTGGTCCGAGAGTGCGGTGCCGGAGGGGACGTTCGCGTATTCGAGGACGTCCAGCGCCTCCTGCACGCCCCGGGTGCCGAGGTTCACCGCGTACATCAGTTCGCCGTTGATCTCGCCGACCCAGCGGGCAAACTCGTCCAGCCCGACGTCGTTGCTTTCGATCGAGTGCCAGGCCAGGTCCAGCCGGGCGGGCCGGTCCCGGCGGGGACCCACCCCGTCCTCCCACCGGTAGCCCGAGACAAAGTTTCCGCCCGGGTAGCGCACGGTGGTCACTCCCAGCTCACGCACGAGGTTCATCACGTCGCGGCGGAAGCCGTCCTCATTCGCGGTGGAATGCCCGGGCTCGTAAATGCCGCCGTACACGCTGCGTCCCAGGTGTTCCACGAAGGAACCGAAAATTCTGCGGCTGACCGGTCCCACCCGGAAGCGGGGATCAAGGGTGAGGCGGGCATTGGGCATAAGGACTCCGTTGTCAAAATGTCACTGATCGGTGGGATTTCCGATGGTGCGGATACCGCGTCGATGGTGCAGCCTGAGGTGAGGTACAACGTTGTACCGGAACGCTAAACGGAGTCACCGCGGGCGTCAATAGCCATTCCGGGGAAAAGCGAAAATGTTATTTACCCCCGCCCGGCTGTCCGTCCGGGCCGGGTACGGACGGGCGGAGACGCGGACAGCCGAGCATTTTCTGCGGGGCTAGGATTTGTACATTGCCCCGCCGGAGACGCTGGAGGGCAGGAGAGGGGCACGGCGTCAGCATGAGTCCGACAATCCACGACGTTGCGCAGGCGGCCGGGGTGTCCATCAAAACGGTGTCCAACGTCCTCAACGACAGTCCCAAGGTGGGACCGGCAACCCGGTTGCGGGTCCGCAGGATCATCGAGGAGCTGGGGTACCGGCCGAATCTCTCGGCCCGCGGATTGCGGTCCGGCAGGACGGGGGTGATCGGCCTGACGGTTCCCTCGCTGCGGGAGAATTACTTTGCCGAACTTGCCGATGCCGTGATCCGGGAAGCCGCCAAGCGGGGGCTGCGGGTGCTGATCGAGCAGACGAACGGAGATCGCAAGCTTGAGCTCGAAGCGCTTTCCGGCGGCCAGATCCGCTTCATCGACGGAATGCTGTTCAGTCCCGCCGAGCTGGGCCAGGATGACGTGGGCCTCCTGCCGGCCGGCGGGCCCCTGGTGCTGCTGGGGGAGCGTATCTTCGACGGTCCCACCGACCACGTGACCATGCACAACACCTCGTCCGCGCGGGCCGCCGTCGAGCACCTCCTGGACACCGGCCGCTTCCGGATCGCCCTGGTGGGAGCGATGGACGTTGCCGGGGACGCGGCGAGCTCGGCCAGCCTGCGCGAGCGCGGCTACCATCAGGCCCTCGCCGGTGCCGGAATTCCCGGCGATCCGGAGCTGGTGGTGCGCGGCGGCAGCTGGGGCCGGGAAACCGGAGCCGCGGCCATTGCGGACCTGTGTCGCCGCGGCGTGGCCTTCGATGCCGTGTTTGCCATGAATGACACGCTTGCGCTCGGTGCGCTGCGCCGGCTCGCGGAGGAAGGCCTCAGCGTGCCCGGCGACGTCGCGGTCATCGGCTTCGACAATATCGATGAGGGCCGCTATTCCCTTCCCTCCCTGACCAGTGTGGATCCGGGCCGGGAAGAGATCGCCGAGACGGCGGTCCGGCTGCTGGTGGAGCGGATCGGGGAAAAGGAGGAGCGACTTGCTCCCCGGACCGTGAAGGCCGGGTTCCGGATTGTCCACCGCGAATCCACCGGGGGCGGCGACGGTTCGACCCGGTAAAGCATGTGCTCCCGGCGGAGGGGTGGACGCTCCGGACGGACGCCGAGGTAACAGGCACGACGACGGCGGCCGCCTCCCGCAGGAGGGGCCGCCGTCGTCGTTGTCCCGGGCCTAGCGCGAGGAAAAGGCGGCGTCGAACGCGGCGTCCGGCGGATCCATCGCCAGCGACCGGACAAACTCCAGGGCCTCCGGAGCTCCGACCAGCCGGTCCATTCCGGCGTCCTCCCATTCCACCGAGATGGGTCCGGTGTAGCCGATGCTGCCCAGCATCCGGAAGGCGTCCTCCCACGGGACATCCCCGTGCCCGGTGGAGACGAAGTCCCAGCCGCGCCGCGGATCGGCCCAGGGCAGGTGCGAGCCGAGCCGGCCGTTGCGGCCGTTGCTCATCCGCTTCTTCGTGTCCTTGCAGTCCACGTGGTAGATCCGGTCGGAAAAATCCCAGAGGAAACTGACCGGATCCAGGTCCTGCCAGACGAAGTGGCTGGGGTCCCAGTTCAGGCCGAACGCCGGCCGGTGTCCGATGGCCTCCATCGCCCGCTGCGTGGTCCAGTAGTCATAGGCGATCTCGCTGGGATGCACCTCGTGGGCAAAGCGCACGCCCACCTCGTCAAAGACATCCAGGATGGGGTTCCACCGGTCGGCGAAGTCCTGGTAACCGGCGTCGATCGCCTCGGCCGATACCGGCGGGAACATGGCCACGTACTTCCAGATGGACGAGCCGGTGAAGCCGACCACGGTGTCCACGCCCAGCGCCGCGGCGAGCCGGGCGGTGTGCTTCATTTCCTCCGCGGCCCGGCGGCGGACGCCCTCCGGATCGCCGTCTCCCCACACGGCGTCGGACACCATGTCCCGGTGCCGTTGGTCGATCGGGTCGTCGCAGACGGCCTGCCCCTTGAGGTGGTTGGAGATGGCGAAGACCTGCAGGTTGTACTTGTCCAGGATGTCGCGGCGGCTTTGCACGTATGCCTCGTCATCCCACCGCCAGGGATCCAGGTGGTCTCCCCAGCAGGCGAGTTCCAGCCCGTCGTACCCCCAGCCGGAGGCGAGCCGGGCTACTTCTTCGAGCGGCAGGTCGGCCCACTGGCCGGTAAACAGTGTGACGGGTCGGGACATGGCAGGCTCCTTTGCCTTGTGCGTGCGGTTAGGGGACAGCATAGGGGGCGGGAAGGTCAACGGACGGGCAACCACACGCTGGATTTGGCGGCGCTGCGGGTCACGGCGTCCAGGACGTCCTGGACCTGCAGCCCGTCAGCGAACGACGGCGCGGGTTCGGTTCCGGCGGCGATGGCCTCCACAAAGTCCTTGGCCTGGTGGACAAAGCCGTGTTCGTACCCGAGCGAGTGGCCGGCGGGCCACCACGCGGAGACGTAGGGGTGGTCCGGTTCGGTCACCATGATCCTGCTGAAGCCCTGCCGGTCCTGCGGAGCGGCGTAGTCGTAGAAGTCCAGGAAGTTCAGGTCCTCCAGGTCGAAGTGCACCGCGCCGAGGCTGCCGGAGATCTCCAGCCGGAACGCGTTCTTGCGCCCCGTGGCCATCCGGCTGGCTTCAAAGGACCCGAGCACGCCGTCCTCGAACCGGCCGAGGAACAGGGCGACGTCGTCGACGGTCACCGTCCCGCGCTCGCTGGCATCACCCGTCCCTCCGCCGAGGCCGGAACCGCCGCTGGCCGCGCCGGGCACCGGGCGGCTGCCGACCAGGGTCTCGAGCGTGCCGCTGACCTCGGTGAGCCGGCGGCCGGTGATGTACTGGGCCAGGTCGATGGCATGGGCCCCCAAATCGCCCAGTACCCCGGATCCGGCCTGGTCCTGCTGCAGCCGCCAGGTCAGCGGGGAGTCTTCGTCCACCAGCCAGTCCTGCAGGTAGACGGCCCGGACCTGCCGCACCGTGCCGATGGCCCCGGAGGCCACGAGGTTCCGTGCGTGCGTGGTGGCCGGCAGCCGGCGGTAGGTGAAACCCACCATCGACTTGCCGCCCCGGGCGGCGGCACGGGCAGCGGCGTCGGCCATCGCCTGCGCCTCCTCCACCGTGTTGGCCAGCGGCTTTTCGCACAGCACGTGCTTGCCGGCGTCGAGCGCCGCGATGGCGATCTCGGCATGCGAGGCCCCGGGGGTGACGATGTCCACGACGTCGATGTCCTCCCGGGTCACCGCCTCCCGCCAGTCGGTGGAGGACTCGGCCCAGCCCCATTTTTGGGCGGCGGCCTGCGTCCGCTCCGCATCGCGGCCCACCAGCAGGTCCATGCGCGGCTGCAGGGGCAGATCGAAGAACCGGGGAGCCACCCGCCAGGCCTGCGAGTGGGCTGCCCCCATGAAGCCGTGCCCCACCAGTGCCACCCTCAGTGGCGTGTTGTCCTGCATGTTTTCTCCTTAGTGCCGTGCTGCGTTGAGACTGATCGGAAGGTTCGGGCCGGCAAACGGCATCGGTTAGGATTCGAAGGCGGTGGGCAGATACTCCTCCACGTTTTCGCTGGTGACCACCGGGGCATTGAGCACCACGCGGTTGGGTACCTCGATTTCGACGAGGTCGCTCATGGCCTTGTCCTGGGCCACCAGCCGGGCCAGCCGGATCCCGTCTGCGGCCTGGGTATGCGGATAGATGATGGTCGCCTTCATGACGCTGTCTCCGGACTGGATTTCCCGCATGGCGTTGGCCGAGCCGGCGCCGCCCACCATGATGAACTCGTCCCGGCCGGCGGCATCAATGGCGGCCAGGACGCCGATGCCCTGATCGTCGTCGTGGTTCCACAGGGCGTCGATTTCCGGTGCCGCGGAGAGCAGCTGCCCGGCAGCCGCCTCGCCGCCCTGGACGGTGAAGTCCGCGGCCACCCGGTTGCTGACCTCGAGTCCGCAGCCGGCGAGGGCGTCCTTGAAGCCCTCGCTGCGGTCCTGGGTGAGCGGCAGGGAGTCGATGCCGGCAATCTCGGCCACCACGGCGTCGGGGTTGTCGCCCACCTGCTCGCAGATGTAGGTGCCGGCACTGACGCCCATGCCGTAGTTGTCGCCCAGCACGGTGGCGCGGGCGGCGAAGGGGCTGGAGAACTCCCGGTCCACGTTGATCACGGGGATGCCGGCTTCCATGGCGCGGATGGCGACGTCGGTGAGCGCGGCGCCGTCGGTGGGCAGCAGGACAATGGCGTCCACCTGGTCATTGATGAACTGCTCCACCTGGCTGATCTGCAGGTTGGCGTCATTGGTGCCCTCGGCCACCCGCAGGTCGATGTCCGGGTATTTCTCCGCCTCGGCCGTGGCGGCGGAGTTGATGGCACCCAGCCAGCCGTGGTCCGCGGCCGGGCCGGAGAACCCGATGACGACGGTGTCTCCCTCCGACTGGTTGCCCTCCACGGAGTTGTTGGTCGGTTCGGCGTTGGTGTCCTCGCCCTCGGTGCAGCCGGCGAGGGCAAGCCCGGCGGCGGCAAAGAACGCGGCAGCGGTGATGGTTTTCCCGCGCATGCTCGGTGCGTGCATGGTTTTCTCCTCTGTAAATGGGGCGCTGAGGCTGCCGCACACCCCATCGGACACCAGCCAGCGCACTGCACATCGTCGTGACATGCGTCACGATAACAGAAGTCCGGTGATAAAGCGCCAACATACTACCGGTCATCGACATAAGTGTGTAAGGTCCGTGCCATGACCGCCGCTACCGCCGCTCCGCAGCCCCTGCTTGAGGTGCGGAACCTGAGCAAGAGCTTTGCCGGGGTCCGCGCGCTGCGCGGTGTTGACCTGTCGGTGCTACCCGGCGAGGTGCACTGCGTCCTGGGTCAGAACGGTGCCGGGAAGTCCACTCTGATCAAGGCGCTCTCCGGGGTTTTCCGGCCCGACGGCGGTGAAATCCGCTGGAACGGGGAACCGGTTCAGCCGGCGAGGCCGGCCGATGCCCTGGCACTGGGCATCGCCACCATGTACCAGGAACTGGATGTGGTGGACGGACTGAGCGTCACCGAGAACATCTTCCTGGGCCATGAAGACGCCCGCAGGGGAGTGCTCCGGGTCCGGAACGCACGCCGCCGGGCACGGGAGCTGCTGGCCCGGCTGGGCCACACGGACCTGTCCCCGTCCGCCGAAGCGGGCAGCCTGTCCGCCGCCGGGAAGCAGATTGTCAGCCTGGCCCGTGCCCTGTCCCGCAATGCCCGGCTGATCATCATGGACGAGCCCAGCGCCATCCTGGACTCCGGCGAGGTGGCCAACCTGTTCCGGGTCATCCGGGAACTGACCGGCCAGGGCATCGCCATCGTGTACATCTCGCACCGGCTGGAGGAAATCCGGCAGATCGGCAACCGGATCACGGTGATCAAGGACGGCTACAGCACCGCGTCCTCCCTGCCGGTCGCGGACACGTCCCGGGCGGAACTGGTCCGGCTGATGACCGGCCGGGATGTGGCCAACGTGTTCCCGCGCCGGCAGCCGCCGTCGTCGGACGCCCCGGTGGCGCTGCAGGTGGAAGGGCTGGGGCTGGACGGCTCGTTCCGCGATGTGAGCTTTTCGGTCCGGGCCGGGGAAATCTTCGGCCTGGCCGGGCTCGTCGGGTCCGGCCGCTCGGAAATCCTCGAGACCATTTACGGTGCCCGCCGCGCGACGTCGGGAACCGTCACCGTGGAAGGCGCCGCGCTGCGGCCCGGCTCGGTGCGTACCGGGATCGCCGCCGGCCTGGGCCTGTCCCCGGAAGAGCGCAAGAGCCAGGGCCTGCTCCTGGAGGAGCCCATTTACCGCAACATCACCCTGTCCACCTTTACCCGCTTCGCCCGCGGCGGCTGGCTGAACGAACGAGCGGAGAAGGCCGCCGCCCGGAAGCAGGCCGAGGCGCTGCAGCTGAACCCATCCGATCCGGACCGGGCCGCCCGCACCCTCTCCGGCGGCAACCAGCAGAAGGTCCTGTTGGCCCGCTGGCTGATCCACGGTACCCGGGTGCTGCTGCTGGACGAGCCGACCCGCGGCGTCGACGTCGGTGCCAAGACCGAAATTTACGCGCTGATCCGCAGCCTCGCGGCTCGAGGGGTGGCGGTTGTGGTGGTGTCCAGCGAGATCGAGGAAGTGATCGGCCTGGCGGACCGGGTCCTGGTGCTCGACGCCGGGCGCGTCCTCGCCACCGGCAACGCAGAGGAGATGGACGAGCACGCCGTGCTTGACCTGGTGCTGAAAGGAAGTGCGCAGTGAGCGAATCAACGACGGCGGCGCTGCAGCCGCCTCCCAGCGGCGGCACGGCTGCGGTGTCCCGCAGCAATCCGCTGGGGAAGTTCCTGGGCGGATCCGCGGGGCGCAACATCGGCCTGGTGATTGCCCTGGCACTGCTGTTTGTCGTCGGGGCTGTCACCAGCGGTGAGCGGTTCCTCAGCCTGGACAACATGCTGACCATCCTGCGGTACGCCTCGATTGTCGGGGTGATCAGCATCGGGGCCACCTTCGTGATCACCGCCGGCGGCATTGACCTCTCCGTCGGTTCGGTGATGGGCCTGAGCACGGTGCTGGCCAGCCTCACCGCGGTGCAGCTGGCCGCCACGAACAGCAGCTGGCTGCTGATGGTGGCGGTGGCGCTGGCGTTCGGCGTCGGGGCGGGGCTGATCAACGGGGTGATCATCGCGTACGGAAACGTGGTGGCCTTTATTGCCACCCTCGCCATGCTGGTGGGGGCCCGCGGCGTGGCGGAGCTGGTCTCGGGCCGCAGCACGCAGATTGTCACCAACCGGGACTTCCTCTCCGTGATGCGCTCGAACCTCCTGGGCGTTCCGCTGCTGATCTGGATCTTCCTGCTGGTGGCCGCCGCGGGCTGGTTCCTGCTCAACCGCACCACCTTCGGCCGCCGCACGGTGGCCATCGGCGGGAACCTGGAGGCGGCGCGGCTCGCGGGCATCAAGGTGAAGCGGCACGTGGTCTGGCTGTATGTCCTTTCCGGACTCACGGCCGGCATTGCCGGGATGATGATGATGGGGCGCACCACCGCCGGTACCTCCACGCACGGGCTGCTCTACGAGCTGGACGTGATTGCCGCCGTCGTCGTCGGCGGAACCCTGCTGATCGGAGGCCGCGGCACCATTGTCGGCACCGTGCTGGGCGTGCTGCTGTTCAGCACCCTCACCAACGTTTTCACGCAGAATAACCTGGACACTTCGGTGCAGGCCGTGGCCCGCGGCGCGATCATTGTGGTGGCGGTGCTGCTGCAGCAGCGGTTCGCCGTGCGCGGGACCGGCCGGCGCAAGGGGGCGTTGTGACCGTGCGGGGTCCGGCCGCTTCCCCGGCCGGCGCGACGGCGTCGATCCCTATGCTTGAATTGCCCAGTGGTCGATATAAGGAATAACCCCGCCGCCCCCGGAGCCAGCGAACTTTTCCAGCTCCTGCGCGACGGACAGCCCCGCACCCGCAGCGAGCTGGCCGACCTCGTGGGGGTGGCCCGCTCCACCATCACGCTGCGGCTGGATCTGCTCATGGACCTCGGGCTGGTGGCGCCCATTGAAGACGCCGTGTCGACCGGCGGGCGGCCCTCCTCGCGGTTCGCACTGCAGACCGGGGCGCGCGTGGTCCTGGGGGTCGACGTCGGCGCGAGCCACCTGCGTGTGGGCCTGACCGATCTGGCCGGAACCTCCCTGGCCGATGCCTCCCGGGACCTGCCGGTGAGCGACGGTCCGGCGGCCGTGCTGGACACCGTGGTGGAGCTGGGGACTGCACTTCTGGCTTCGACCGGCCGGTCCGCCGCTGAGCTGCTCGCCGTCGGCGTCGGCCTGCCCGGGCCCGTGGAGCACCGCTCCGGCCGGCCGATCAATCCGCCGATCATGCCCGGCTGGCACGGCTTCGACGTGCCCGGCTACCTGCAGGAGTCCTTCCGCGTGCCGGTGCTGGTGGACAACGACGTCAACGTCATGTCGATGGGGGAGCGCGAGGCCGCGTGGCCCGACGTCGAGAACCTGGTGTTCGTGAAGGTCGCCACCGGCATCGGCGCCGGGATCATCGGCAACGGCGCCCTGCTGCGCGGGGCGGACGGGGTAGCCGGGGATATCGGGCACATCCGCGTGCCGTCCGGGGAGGACCTGCTCTGCCGGTGCGGGAACCGGGGCTGCCTGGAGGCGCTCGCTGCCGGGCCTGCTGTGGCTTCCCGGCTGCGGGGCCTGGGGCTGTCCGCGGATGATGGGCGTGACGTCGTCGCGCTGGTCCACTCGGGCAACCGCGAGGCGGTGCATGCGGTGCGGCAGGCCGGCCGTGAGGTGGGCGAGGTGCTCTCCGCGTGTCTGAGCATGCTCAACCCCGAGGTGATTGTGTTCGGCGGGTCGATGGCGCTGACCGGCGAGCACTTTATTGCCGGGGTGCGCGAGGTGGTCTATTCCCGGACCATGCCGCTGGCTACGCAGCACCTGCGGATTGTGCAGTCCGCGTCCGGGCTCGACGCCGGGATGCTGGGCGCGTCGCAGCTGGCAATCCAGCATGCGCTGTCCGCGGGGAGCGTGGAGCGGATGCTTGCGGGGCGGGTGGGGGTTTAAGGGGCTCTAGAATAAGGAGACCTAACCACCGGAGCAACGAGAGACACCGCCATGATCACCACGCCCATCACCCCGTCTTTGGTCCGCGGAGCGGCCGAACTTGAAACGACGCCCCGCGGTCTGCGGCCGCACCGGCTGCCGGCATCGGTGCGCGAGCGGTTCCCCGATCCGCAGCTCATGATGGCCGAGTCCCAGCCCTCCGGCGTCCGGCTGGCCTTCACGACGACGGCGGAGCACCTCGAGGTGGTCCTGCATTCGACGCGCGTGGTCTACCTTGGGGCGGATCGGCCGCGGGGGCATGTGGATCTGCTGGTCGACGGCGAACTGCTGCACAGCGACGAGCTCACCGGCGGTTCGTACACCGAGGTCAACTTGTCCACCGGGGCGGCCCGGCAGGTGGAGGGAGAGTCGCACGCGAGTGCCTTTTCCTTGCCGGCGGGCGAGAAGGTGGTGGAGATCTGGCTGCCGCACAACGAGTCCGTGGAGCTGGTGAAGCTGCACTCCGATGCTCCGGTCTCGCCGTATTCCTCGGACCGGCCGGTGTGGCTGCATCACGGCAGCTCCATCAGCCACGGCTCCAATGCCGCGATGCCGTCGGGGATCTGGCCGGTGGTGGCCGCGCGGATCGGCGGGGTGGAGCTGCACAACCTCGGTTTCGGCGGCAGCGCGATGGTGGATCCGTTCACCGCGCAGGTTCTGCGCGATACTCCGGCCGACTTCATCAGCGTGAAGCTGGGCATCAATGTGGTGAACTCTGACGTGATGAGGCTGCGGGCGTTCGTTCCTGCGGTGCACGGGTTCCTGGACACCATCCGCGAGAGGCATCCGGAGACTCCGCTGGTGCTGATTTCGCCTATTTTCTGCGGCATTCACGAGGACACTCCGGGTCCCGGTGCGTTCGATCCGACGTCTTTCGGGACGGACCAGGTGCGGTTTGTCGCGACCGGCTCGCCGGAGGGTGTGGCTGCGGGGCAGCTGACGCTGCGGGTCATCCGGGAGGCATTGGCGTCCCTGGTGGAGCGCCGGGCGGAGGATCCGAATCTTTACTTCCTGGACGGGCTGGAGCTATATGGCGCCGTCGATGCCGAGGCGCACCCGCTGCCCGATGCGCTGCATCCGGATAGTGCCACTCATCAGTTGATGGGGGAGCGCTTCGCGAAGTATGCGTTTGCGGGGGAAGGGCCGTTCGGCGCGCGTTGACATGACTAGTTTTGTCCGAACGCTCCGGATTGCCAGTACTTGCCCTTAACGCGGACACCGTAAGGCACTAAATAAACCGACGGTCTATCCGTAGGCTCGGTGGGCGTTGGTTCGGTGATTACCTTGCCCAAAACCGCATATACTGTTCTGGCAATTGGGCAGTTACCCGATAGCTACATGGGGAAACTGCACTGACGCCTGAAGTTCCGCCCGCCGTATCTCGGCGTGCTCACAGAATTCGAATCTGCCGATTCCCTTGTTCCAGCTACACAGAAACAAGGAGGTCAGCGTGGCAGACGAAACAGAATTCCGGGCGAACATTCATGGTGTGAGTGAAGCAGCATCACCCGACGCGGACATGGACACCACGGAGAGCACAGCCGTAGAAGTCGAAGGAACTGCACCCGAGCAGCAGTCCACGCCTTTGACCAGGATCTGCCCTAAATGCAGTGTTCAGAATTCGGTTCCTGGCGACTTCTGCCCGAATTGTGGTGCTTCCTACAATCGCAAACGTCTCCGCCTGAGCAAGAAAACCGTGGTGGTTCTCCTAGCGGTCCTAGTTGTCCTCGGGGCAGGGACGGCAACTACGCTCGCGGTCCAGCATTCAAAGGAGGTTGCCGCGCAGGAAGAAGCTGACCGGAAAGCGGCAGAGGCAGCGGAACAGGCTGCAGCAGAAGCGAAGCAGCTACAAGAAGCTGCTGAAGCGGACGCAGCGGCCCAGCGCGCGGTGCGTGCAATGATCGTTGATGGCTTGGAAGAATCGGTGCAGAAGGATGCCACCGAACGCGTAGATGCAGGGCGTTTGGACGGGCCCATTCAGCGGACTGAATGCACACCCTTGGGTGGAGGATCAGTCGATGACCTCACCGCCATAACAGGAACGTTCGAATGCATTGCGGTGAACGAGAAGAAGGATGACGGATCTGAAAGCGGATACGTTTTCTCGGCTACCGTCAATTGGGATGCAGCCAGTTACAGCTGGCATCTGGGGCGATAGGGTCTGCTTCAGGACAGCGAGATGCTGGCGGAGCTGGTGCCCCCAGCTCCGCCAGCATTTCCGTAGAGGGATGCCACGGCTGGTTTGCGCTATGTCTTCGGTCATCTGCTGGCCTATATCCAGCAAGCTCCCCGGGGACCATTCGGAGTCGGCCAGCGCGTTTTGGTAGCCCTCGGTCAAATACGTACGACTGGCTATCCGTCGACAGTTAGAGAGCATCGGCGCCCTCGGACTGAAGCTGCGGCTGCCACTCCTGCATCCGGTCCATGGCACGTGCCACCTCCGGTCCGCCGGCCTCGGCAATAAGGTCCGGATCCCCGGTCCGTCACCCAGCCCTTGAGGGCGTGCTGCGCGCTTTGGGACTGGGCAATGGGGCTCTCGATTTTATGTTTGCCGTGCCGGTCCGACTGGTACCACTGTCCCTGCTCGACGGAGATCTTGCCGCCCTTGACCTCAATCGCAGCCAACCCGACCCCCGGCCACAGCACCAAAATGTCGATTTCATGCTCGGCACGTCCGAGGCGCACTTGGACGGAGTGTGCCAACACGACGCCGTCGGGCAGTTGGACGCGCAGGGCAACCCAGACCGCTCTCAGCGAGCCTGCCTTCGCCGAACAGCGGCTCCTCCGGTATCCACTTCACGGTTCCCCCTCGTGTGCCGGCGGTGCGCCAGGCGTTGTGAGCAGGCTACCGCGGAGCGAGGGGAAACCGAGACACTGGGCGAATAGCCGCGTGATTATCGCCTTTGAGCGGCTGCTGAACCCAATTCGGAATGCGCAAGAAGACTGACGGGCTTAGTTCCAATTGGGCCAATTCCATGAACGCTTCGGCTACTGTCCGGAAATTGTCGGTGCCCGGAGGTATCTTGTTGCTCAACAGCTGTGTTGATGCATTCATGGCCAGACACAGGGTTCGATATCAAGGGGGATTATCAAATGGTTACCGTTGTGCAGGCTGGGCGTATAAAAGAAGCAGGTTCCCGCGTCGATTCAAAATCAGAGTTGGTGCTGTCCGCGGATGTCGGACGCGAACACACGCTACGACGTCTGGATTCCCGCCCGCGAATGGGCCAGGGTCCGGTCCGTTGCCGAGTCCATGAATACCCCGAATACGGACACCCCGGATAGCCTGCAGCTGCGCTGGCCCGTCGACCCCTGGCCGGTGACCTTCACGTTGGAGGACAACGGTGATGCCACGTACTCAGGCGACGTCTACTGGTACAACAACACCATTGGCGAATCCACCGGATATGACGTGTTCCAAAGGCACGGGTGGACACCGGAAAAGTTTGCCCGGTTCATGCTCTCGCGGCACACTATGCATCTCGACCTCGGCGGGCGGAAACACCCCACCCTCGCGGCCCTGGCCAGCTACCTGCAGACGCCGATGGTGGTGGACGAAGATATGGGAACCTTCCATCGAACCTCTCTTCTCAGTCCAGACGGCAACGTCGCCGTCGTCATGCACGAAGGCGGGCCGGGAACCATTGAAGAAATCCGGGACGCCTTCTTTACCCATAACCTGGATGCCGTACTGGCCGTTTCCGGTGTGTCCCTGAACAGCGAAAGTCTGGGGCGCACCGACACCGTGAGCGGGATGGCTTCCGGGCGGCAGACCCAAATCCGTGAATGGATGCAGGCCCACGCCGGCGGGAAGCTGCAAGCCCCCGACGGGGCGGAACTGGCCTGGAACGACTTCAATTTGCCCTACAGCGACGACATCAGCGATAGCCGGCCGGTCGTCGCGTGGGCCCGCAGCTCCAAGCACCTGTACGAAGTGGTTTATCCGACCACGGAACAGGTTGGACCGTTGGAGATGCTGTGCGCCGTCGACGGGGAGATGCAGTCCTATGTTGACCCGGACACGGGCGTGGAGGTGGGGCTGGGTGCCCACGGTGCCGATTGGGCCCAGTGGGTACTGCAGCATTCCGTTCCGGAAGACCGCCGGTCGCCGAAGCAGCCGTGGGAGGGCAACAGTCCCGAAGCCCGGCTGTATCGGATGGAACACAACATTGTCGGCTACGAGGACCACGAGACGGGCACCTCCCAGTTCGGGTCCGCCCTGGAACTGCACACCTGGCTGAAGAGGTCTTTGGGAGACCACAACGCGCCGTTGAGTGTCTATCTGCTCGACGATGTCTCGTTGATGCTGACCGAGGACACGTTGCCGGTGCTTGAGGAGCACAGTTTTGAGCGGACATCGGGTCCCGGGGTAAAAGTCCGCTACTCGACGCAGGTCTTTTTTCCCTGGGTCAACGTTCTGGACTGGCGAAAAGGCAACCATGAAGGTCATTCATGGAACTCTTCCCTGTCAACCGCCATGGACGGAGAAACCCTCGAGTCCTTTCTGGGCACGAACTGCCTGGATTTCGCCTCGCTTGAGACGCATTTGATGCCGGATGGAGCGCCGGTGGGGATGAATTCTTGGTTCCTCATCCATCTTGAAGGCACCAGGGTGTGCCTTGCGTTTCCGGCCATCGGCACGATGCTCCAGGTCAGCACCGACCACGACGGAGCAACGGCGCAGATTGCGGCACGGGAATACAGAAGCCGCCGGGAGCGGCTCGACCTGGAGGATCGGTTCCAGGAGAGATGGGCGAATTGGCTGGATGATGACCACCGGCTGACGCATACGGAACTGCGGGCGGGGATGGAAGCCCTCGCAGAGTTGATTAGGGAGCGCAGCGAATGATTGGAACGAAGGATGACACTACGGCCGGCACGGGGACGGCGGCAGACTTTGGTTCCCTCAGATGTCTGTGGCCGGAATCGGTCTGCGTCGATCCGCCGACGCACTTTGTGTCCCAGGAGCTGGCCGACGGCCGAGACGCTGAAGTGTTCTGCGTACGCCACTACGTGTTGACGTTGGCCCGGCTCTGCGAGGTTCATCTGCCGCTCTGCGAAGGGGACTTTGCCGGTCATGTCGACAGCCACGGAGAGCTGTAGCACCCGAACGAGGGTATGTGGTTGAGGATTCGCTGGCAGGCGCAACGGGCAGCTAAAGATTACCCAATTGGGAAGTGTGCTTTCGAATTGTTTGGATCCCGCATGAAGTGCACTGTTATCCGCGTCGCTTTTGAGTATTAGTCTCTGCGCTGTTATAAAAGCAGGGCACGCATACGGCTAGGCTCGCGGAATTTTTTCCGCACGCCTAGTCTCAAAATGGGGGAAATAAGTGGATATCTTTGTAAATCTGGCGGAAATTCTGTCCGCCGTCGGTACCGTGGGGGCGCTGTTCTTCATTGCCAGCCAGACGAAGCAAGCCAACAATGCGTTAGATCAGGCGCAGGAAATGCTCCGCATTGAGCAGAAGCGCGAGTTGCGTGCGGAAGTAGACGAGACCCGCCAGCAGGCCTCGGGCATCGTCTGCTGGCCTGCCATCATGACCACCGAAGAAAATAAGCAGGTCTGGGGTTTCGTCGTTGCGAATACGTCGCCTGCGCCGGTATTTGAGTTGAAGGTCTTCCGTGAAGCGGGCCGGACGAACCGAGGGGTAGTAATATCCTCGGTTGATAAGGGTGCGGCCCTACTTGCCCCAGGCCGATACTTCATGTCCGACCGGAAAGACGAGCGGTTTATGACCCT
Organism: Arthrobacter sp. Ms25; assembly: GCF_059090365.1. Taxonomy (NCBI): domain Bacteria; kingdom Bacillati; phylum Actinomycetota; class Actinomycetes; order Micrococcales; family Micrococcaceae; genus Arthrobacter; species Arthrobacter sp. Ms25. The sequence continues at coordinate 199,967 of NZ_JBNHFP010000002.1, forward strand.
GCTCAAGGGCGACGAAGCTGCACCTCTTCTGGGAAATTCCGGCTACTCGGCGTCGCTGACGTTCACCGACAGCAATGGGAAGACCTGGACGAGGGACGCGCGAGGAAGCCTGTCTTCCCTGGAATCGGCCGTCAAAGCGGCGTAAACATCCGCAGCACCAAAGCCCTCCAGCATCCGCCAGGATGCTGGAGGGCTTTGTCGTGACCGGCCAGCTGCAATGCGCCCGGTGTTAGCCCCGGGTCCGTCGCAGGACCTCGGCACCGCTCGCCCGGCAGAAAATCAGCACCAGTTCGCTGACCTCCTCACCGGTGATTCGGCCGATCATCTTGGCGTAAGTGCCCAACTGCCGCCAGTACGCAGCCGCCTGCTCCTCGCTGACGCTGATGTCGGTCTTGAAGTCGGCAACGATCAGGGTGCCGTCATCCTCCCGGTACATCAGATCAATGATGCCCTCCACGGTGTGGCCGGTCTCCGGCACTACGACGGGCAGCTCCAGCCAGTGTTCGCGTTCGGCAGCCCGACGGACCGGCGTACTTTCCAGGGCGGCCCGGGCGGACGCCTCCAGATCGGCAGCGTTGCGCAGCCCCGCACCGGCGGCGACGGCGGCTGCCAGACCGGGAAGTGACGGAGACAGCTTCAGATCCGTGAGTTCGAGCAAACGGTGCAGCGAGGTGCCGAACACCGTTCCGTGTTCCTCCGGCTTACCGCCAAACCCGGGAAGCCGTTCCTCTTCCCCTACGGGAACCGTGAACGTACCTGCGGTTCCGTAGTCCGTCGTGACCCCGGCGTCGCCGCCCTTGGCAAGGGCCGTGACCGAGGTACGGGACACTCGTGCCGACGCCGCGGCCCACCCGGTGCTCGAGGTCAGCCAGTCGGCAAAGTCCGGTACCGGATCGGCCGAGGCCTGTGCCTTGTGCAGTGGCCGGAGGTCTTCGGGTAGTTCCAGATCCGGGGCCAGCTCGAGGAAGGTGTTCTCCTTGGCCAGCAGGCCGCTAAGACTGCTGGGCGACCCGTTGTAGTGCGAGACCACCAGGTGGCTTTCGGCCCGGGTGCAGGCCACGTAGAGCAGCCGACGGCGTTCCGCTTCCGTGAACATCTTCTCCGTCCCGGCAGCTTCCTCGTAGCCATGGGTTTCGACGTCCTTGTGGAACCGGACATAGACGTTGCCCGCCGCGTCCCAGAGCGCAGGGGCGGACGAGTGCATGGGAGCGGAGCCGGCCCCGGCCAGGACGACCATCGGGAATTCCAGGCCCTTGGACGCGTGGATGGTCATGATCCGCACCGCCTGCATGTCCGTCTCGGGGACCATGGCCTCCTTGACGCGGGCGTTTTCCTCCTGCTGTGAGGCCGCCCAGGCCAGATAATCCCGCAGGCCGCCGTGGGTCGCCTCGGACCAGGCCCGCGCCTGGTCAATCACGAACCGGATCCGCCGCCACACGTCACGGTAGCGCGGGGTGTCGGTTGCCGCTTCGAGCACCCGCCGGTCGGCGGCGATCTGCTCGATCAGCTCTGCCGGCGAGAGCAGCTGCTGTTCCCGGTGCAGGGAGCGAAGGTAGCCCAGGGCCTTCCCCACGGGGGAGTCTTCCTGTCCCTCCGGCACCCGTGCATATAGGTTCCAGGCTCCGCCGGCCTGCTTCCAGCGGAAGAGGTCGTCGTCGCCGCAGGCAAAGAGCGCGGAGCGCAGGGCCAGCACGAGGGCCGCCTGGTCGGCGGTGTTGGCCAGCGTCCGCAGCGCCAGCAGCAGATCGGTCACTTCCTGGGTGGCGTAGACCAGCGAGGACGCTTCGGCCCGGTATTCAATGCCGGCGGCGTCGAGCGCGTCCTCCAGGTAGGGCAGTGCGGTGCGGGTGGGCAGGAGGATGCAGACATCCTGCAGCTCGAGCGCCCGCCGGGCAAAGTCGTCCTTGTTCCCGGCCTGATGCTGCCAGGCGTCTGTGCCGCCGCTGCCGGTCGCCACCCGGATGGCCGCGGCGACGTCGGCGGCTTCCTGCCGGCTGCGGCTTGCTGCGCTGACTTTGCCGTTCTCATCCGGAGCGGGATCCGTGCGTCCCAGTACGACGACGGCGGGCCCGTCGTCGTCGTTCCAGGCCGGCCGGTCGGGGTCCGGCACCAGGGCGGCGTAGCCCGGCTGGACGGTGCCGTTGGGTTCAATCAACTTGTTGAACACCTTGTTGATCCAGTCCAGCAGGGGCCCCGTGGAGCGGAAGTTGGTCTGCAGGGCGGCGATGTGGGAGCCGGGATCCGCCTCGGCGCGGGCACGTGCGGCGAGGAACGTGGCGATATCGGCGCGCCGGAAACGGTAGATGGACTGCTTCGGATCGCCCACCATGAAGAGGCGTCCCGGGGCTACCGGGAGGTCCTCCCAGCCGGCGGTGCCGCAGCTGGTGTCCGCGGCGAGGCGGACGGCGATTTCAGCCTGGACAGGGTCGGTGTCCTGGAATTCGTCGAGCATGAGATGGGTGTAGCGCCGGTGCAGGGGCAGCCGTGCGGGGGCGTCGGCTTCCGTTTCGCCGACCAGCAGGTCGCGGGCATGGACGAGCAGGTCGTGGTACTCCAGTTCCCCGCTGCGCTGCCGGACCTTCGCGGCTGCCAGCAGGACGTCGCCCAGGACCGCGCTGACCGTGTTGACGGCCGGGGACACCAAGTCGGCGATGAGTCCGTTCCGCTCTTCGACCAGTGCCAGGAACTGCTGCTGGACGCTTTCGACGTCGCCGCCCCAGTTCTTTTTGGATCCCTTCCGGGCGTAGCCGGTGGAGGGCAGGGCGTTCAGCACGTCGATGATGCGGCCGAGGTCGCCGGAGCCTGAGACTTCCTGCAGCCGGGTCCGCCATTCCTCCACGATGGGGAAGCGCGCCATTAGCTTGTCCGCGGGGTCGGTGCAGTCGGCCTTTCGTTCGAGCACCAGCTCGGCGGCGCGGAGCAGCGGGCCGACGTCGAGCACCGGAACGCTCTGCCGCTGCGGCGGGTGGGTCCGCAGCCGGTCCCAGTTGCCGTCCAGGGCAGCGGCGACCTTCCGCAGCTGGTCCAGGGTGACACCAACGGCGAGCAGTACCCGCAGCGCGGCGTCCGCCGTGGGATCGGTGAACAGCGCCTGCTGCGCGTCTTCCCACCGGCGCTCGAAGGCGATCTGGGAGCGGAGCTCGTCCACCACGGTGATCAGCGGTGGAACCCCGGCCTCGATGGGGTATTCGCTGATCAGCCGGGCAGCGAAGGAGTGGATGGTGCCGATGGGCGCGGCATCCAGCCGGTCAAGCGCCGTATTCCGCCGTTCGGTCCCGGTATTGTCCAGCCCGGCGGTCTTGCCCAGCTCGCTGCGCAGTCGGTCCCGGAGTTCCCCGGCGGCCTTTTCGGTGAAGGTGATGGCCGCGATGCCGCCGATGTCGACGCCTCCGTCCACCAGGGCGGCAATGCGTCCGACCAGGGCATGGGTCTTGCCGCTGCCGGCGCCGGCCTCCACAAACACGGTGGTGCCCAGCTTTTCGGCGATGTCTTTCCGGGCCTGCTTGTCCTGCAGGGGCTTCTTAGTGCTGCCCGGGTTGTCCGGGGAGGCTGTGACTGTCGGCTGGCTCATTTTTCCTCCTGGAAGAAGCGGGAATAGTCGCTGAGGGCGGGGTCGTCCTTGAGCCGCTCCCAGGTGTGCCGCACTCCGGCGGCGCCCATCAGGGTGGTGTGGTTGGTGTACCGGTCCGATTCAGGCCGGGGCGGGAAGATCCCGGCCTGCAGTGCGGCCATGACCAGTCCGGCGTCCTCGCGGAGCCGGGTTTCGACGCCGGCCCCCACCTCATAGCCGACGTGTTCGTACTTCCCGTCGGCGGTGATGAACCGGTATTCGGCGCGGACCTCCGCGCCGGGATCGGTGGAGAACCGTCGGGCAAACAGGCCGTAGACCGGCAGCTGGAACCGGGTGCCGCCCGCGGTGGGATCCTCGCGGGTCAGCTTCTTATACTTGTCCGCCTTGCCGGTTTTGTAGTCAATGACAAGCACCTGGCCGCTGGAATGCCGGTCCACGCGGTCCACCTTGCCGCGGAAGCGGAGGGTGCTGCCGTTGGGTAGGTCCAGTTCCACCGGCGGTTCGCCGTCCTCGGCGCCGAACTCGGCTTCCACCGAGAGGTGCTGCCAGCCGTTCTCGCGTGCCTGCTGGTCCGAATCATGGACCTTTTGCAGGTCGGTGCGGATCCGGGATTTGTCCCGGTCCCAGGTGTGCAGCAGCCAGGCAGGATTGGTGGTGGACTCGAAAGCGGCTTCGGCAATTTCCAGCAGCCGTTGGGAAGACACTGCCTGGCTGCCGTCGGTCAGGCCGCGGACGTAGTCCTCGAGCACCTTGTGCATCAGGTTGCCACGCTGCAGGTTGCTGATCTGGACCTCGAGGGTTACGTCCTCAAACAGTCCGGCTCGCAGGACACGGTGCAGGAAGTAGGCCAGAGGACTGATGACCCAGTCCTCAAGGTTGGTGGGCGAGATGGTCCGCTGCGGATCGATGATCGGTCCGGAGACGCCGGTGAGGTTGCCGTTGAAGCGGGAGAAGGTCCCGTTCCGGCGGTCGGTCCGGACTTCGGACACGGTATCCAACACGGTGTCACCGGTCAGGGACCCGGTGCTCAGGAGCCGGCGGACACGCCATTCCTGCCCCGTGGCGGCCACACCCGTGGGGGAGCCGTGCATCAGGCCGTGCGCGAAGGAGGGCAGAGCCGTCACCGTGGTGCCGGCCAGCCAGCGCGAGGCCTGGAGGGTTCCGCCGGCGCGCAGGTTGCCGCGGGGAAACAGGATGGTGCGTTCGGCGCCGGTGGCGAGCAGCTGCCGGAACTGTTCCCGCCGGGCGGAGGATCGTTCGTGGATGGTAGGCAGCTTCACCGCCAGCAGATGGCCGGCACTGTCGGGAAGCAGCGGGTTTTCCCGGATACGGGCGGGAGCGAGCCCGTCCGCCGCACCGGTGATGAAGACGACGTCGAGATCCCGGCCCACGCCGTCGTCGTACGATCCCAGGACCACCCCGGTGCCGCTGCTGCCGGTGGAGAAGCGGCGAGCATCGATGCCCGGGGCGACGGCGGCGCGTACCGCCGCAGCGGAGGGCGCCGGGGCAATCCCGTGCAGCAGCCCGAGGTCACGGAGCACCTCCTCGAGGGCTTCGCGTGCCTTGGCCAGTTCCGGGCGCTCCGTCTCGGACCGGGGACCCAGGAATTCCGTGACGAACTCCGCCAGGGTTCCGGCGGCGTCCGTCCAGGTCCCGGCGGTGAAGACCTCGGCCAGCCGTTCGCCCAGGACTCCGACGAAGCCGGTGAACTGGGCGTAGTCCTGCTGACGTTCCTGCTCTGCCTCGGTTGATTCGCGGTCTTCGTCCGCTTCCTCCTGCTCGGCCGGGGGAGAGGCGTGCAGCCGCTCGCAGACGGCGCTGCTGGGCAGGTTTTCCTCGCGCCAATGCAGGACACCCTGTGACATCACGTCCAGGATCACCCGGACATCGGGGTTCGCCGGATCCAGGCTGAGCAGGTTGCCCAGCCCGCGGGCCAGCCCGGTATCGGCAAGCGCGCGTGCGGACGGCCCGGCAAAGCTGATGCCGGCTTCGTCGAAGCGTTGGGCCAGCAGGGCACGGTACGGCTCGGCGGCGGAATAGAAAACTCCGATCCGATGGCCCGGCGTGCCTGTTCGAAGCTTTTCGATGACCAGGCGGACGACGGCGCGTGCCTCGTCGTCGGCGTCGGAAGCGCTGAGGATCTCCTCGCCGGGGGCGGGGGAGGAAGTGGCGGTGAGGTAGGTGACTCCTACCTGCTGGTCCAGCGCAGCGCGGAAGGCTGCGGCGGACGGGTCCTGCTCGTCGGCGAGCTGGAAACCTATCACCGGGCCCAAAAGTCTGCGGATCCGCGGCGTCTGCAGGGCTCCGGCGGCAGCGGAGTAGAGGTCATGGCTGGTGTACCAGCTGTCCCCGAGGATCCCGGCGGCGGCCCGGTGGACGCGGGCAACCTCACACACCAGCGGCGACAGACCGGTCAGATCGTCGGGGCAGGCTGCATCCAGGGATGCGGAGGTCGCGGCGATGGCTCGTGCGGTGGCCGGCTGGTCTGCGACCTCGGTAAACAGTCCGGGTGCGTCGGCGAGCACGGCGGTGACAGCACCTTCGCGGACCATCGCCGGGAGCGGAGCGCGGCCGGCCAGTTGCCCGTCGGTGTCGGACAGTTCCTCGGCCAGATCGCCCAAGGTCGTGGTGCGGACGGCGGCGCTGCCGCGGCCGTCGTTGAGGGCCCTGCCCAGATAGTGGGCCAGGTCCAGTGCGGCTACCAGGCTGGGCGCCAGGACGGTCACCGGCTGCAGCGGTTTGCCCTGCTGGGCCTGCGCGACTGCTTCGGCCAGGGCCTGAAGTGCTTCCGGTGTGCTGTTGTAGGTCTGCGTGGACGAATGGTCCTCCGGCGCAGCGCTAGTACTCAATGAATCCGTACTCAATTAACTCCCCCTTGTTATTAAGTGTTCTTCAACCTAGCAGTAGGTGCTGATGTCTTAGCGGCGGCTTGCACGGGTCTGGAGAATTACCATTCCCAGCCGCAGCCATTGTTCATGCAGTGCCACGTTTTGGGATCGTCTGAAATGACCATGCAGCCGGCCGGCTACACCTTCGGTTTAGGGTTATCAGGGTCGCGCCCATAGGCCGCGGACGATGCGCCAGGCCTCGTGGGAAAGAATAGGACACGCAGCGGTGTCATCTTCCGTTGCCACAGGAGATCCGGACCCGTTATTTTCCAGGGCGGACGGGGAGTCATTCTCGCTTCCTGCTGCACTGGCCGGCCCGCCGGATGTGGCTGCCGAAGTGGCTGCCCGATTAGGCCACAGCGCTGACGGCTTGAAAACGAGATCCGGCGTGTGGGCCTGCTGGCGGAGGCTCGATAATGCTGCGAACTGAATAACATCAGTTCATCGCCCGCGCCCGAGAAACCGTGCGCAAGGTGCTGGAATGATCGTGGAATCGGAACGCTGATTCATTCGGCGTGGCTGGAGAGATTGGTCTGTCCGGAGTTCGACCTGAACAAGATGAACCAGCGAGCCGGCACCATGCTAAGGCTCATCAATCTCAAGAGGTTCCATGTGGACCGGGGCGAGTTCTTCCGGCTGATGCCGCAGGATCCCATAATGTCGGCACCCTGCGGGAAAGTGACCAAGTCGAGCTGCGGAAGATGGAGCACTTCAGCTTGGTAGACATCGGAAACGCCAGGCTGAGCTCTGTCGGGAGGCCGCCGGCCGGTACCGAAGGAGATTAAGAGGCGGACAGTCAGGTTATTCGGAGGCAAACGAGTGGTCACGGGTATTAGCGGCGGCCCGGTGACGCCCAAGCAGCGTTGATCGATGCGGGAAAACTGTCCCGCGCAGGGAATAAGCTTATTGTGGAGAACTCAAAACATTGAACCTGAACTCGCACCACCCTCTACTGTCGGATAGCAGCAAGGAGTCTTAGGGTGCAGGCATCTCATTGAGCGCCTGAAACCCGCCCATCCTGCTAAAAACTCAGAAAGAAAATTATGTCATTTCAGACACCAAAAAGCGTTGAAGAATTTCTAACTGCCATTCATCAACGCGACTACCTTATGCCTGCCATACAACGCGAGTTCGTATGGGGTCCAGATCAGATCATCAGACTCTTTGACAGCCTAATGCGAGGCTACCCAGTAGGGTCATTTTTGCTCTGGGATGTCAAGCACGAAACTGCACAGTCATACACGTTCTATGAATTCTTGACGCGTTACCATGAGCGAGACAACCCCTACGCTGCCAAAGCAACAGTGCCGGCGGGTTCGGGAACCACTGCAGTCCTTGACGGCCAGCAACGGTTGACATCACTGAACATTGGCCTGTACGGCAGCTTTGCCGAGAAGAAAAAGTACGCATGGTGGAATAGTTCTGATGCTTTCCCCGTAAAGCGGTTGTACATGAACCTCACTGAGGAGCCTGAAAATGAGGAGCTGGGCCTTAAATACGACCTTAAATTCCTAACCGATTCAGATGCTGAAGCCGCTTCTGACGCTGAAGATAAGTGGTTCCGTGTCGGGGCAGTCCTTGACCTTCCAGACTCGGGCCCCGCAGTCATGAAGGAGCTCGATCGGCGCGGAATCAGGAACTCTGGAGAAGCTTTCCAAAGGCTGTACGACCTCTATCAAGCTGTCCGCGTCCTCAAGCCAATGAACTACTTTTTGGTTAGTGACCAGGACCCGGATAAAGTCCTTGAGATCTTTGTCCGGGTGAACAGCGGGGGAACTACCCTTTCATATTCGGATTTGCTCCTCTCCATGGCCACCAACCAGTGGAAGGAGCTCGATGCCCGTGAGGAAGTGCGCTCGATTGTGAGCGAGCTGAACAGCAATGCCGGGCGTCAGTTCTCGTTCTCCAAGGACGTCGTCCTTAAAACGGCACTTAGCATCGCCGGAGTGGATCTCAGGTTCAAGGTATCCAACTTTACTCAGGCGAACATGGGCAAGGTGGAAGAGGCGTGGCCCGAGATCAAGGGTGCGCTTCTCCGGGCCGCCACTCTGCTCCAGCAGTTTGGTTATAACGAGCGTAACCTCACAGCTAACAGTGTCATCGTGCCTATTGCCCAATACCTGTATCTTCGTGGGGCTAATGATTCGTACCTCGATTCGACTGCTGACTCGTCCGATCGCTTGGTCCTACAGCGGTGGGTAACCCGTTCACTCATCAAGCGAGGGATTTGGGGCTCAGGGCTTGATACGATGCTTCTGCGAATTCGCGAGATTCTCGTTGAGAGCCACTCATGTTTCCCGGTAGGTGCTATCGAAACTGCTATGGCCGCAGCGGGAAAGAGTCTATCGTTCGATGCTGCTGAAGTAGACGAGCTTCTCAACCTGAAATATGCCGGACAGCGAACCTTCTCTGTACTGTCGATTCTCTACCCAGGTCTTGACTTGAGTAAGAAGTTCCACGAAGACCACATCTTCCCGAAGTCTCGCTTCACAAGGAAGAAACTAGAGGCAGCAGGAATCCCGGCTGGCAAGGTCGAGGACTACCTGGGAGCGGTGAATCTTCTGCCCAACCTTCAGCTCCTGGCAGGGACAGCGAACATAGAAAAGCAGGACTCGTTGCCCTCGGAATGGATCGGGAAAGCGTTCGCAATCGATTCAAAGCGGGACGCTTACCTTGCCGATAATGACCTTGACGGTGTGCCGCTCGAGCTGGAGGGATTTGTCCAGTTCTTTGAGGAGCGCAAAAGTCGAATGAGGGATCGCCTGATCCAGGTGCTTGGGAGCACCCTGACAGAAGAGCAGGAGAAGGTTTAGTCACGGCACCCTGCTCTCAGAGCAGCCCGCCTGCTTTGCATGTTTAACGCAGACGATCTGCATGCTGCTACAGGCCTTGAGCCAATCGTAAGCGGATCATATGGCGTCCGCCGACAGCTTCTGGAACAGCTGTCGGCGGACAAAGATGCCTCCGACCGTGCTTGAGACTTCAACATCGAAACATGGGGAGATGCCTAGTTGCTTAACCCTCGAAGTGTTCGCGTGAACTGTTTGGTGCGTACACATATAGATCAGAGAAGTGCTGGCGTGTGGTTTCTACTTTCCTGCGGTGCGGGTATGCGGGATCCTTAAACCTTCTGTTATTCGTCCGGGAACACGATGCTCGCCAATGATGAGCCAATCAGCGGAAACATCTCACCCCCCTGCAGCGGGGCGGGTTCTGCGCGCATCAAGAATGGCAATTCCGGAGTAGTACATTGCACGAGCCCTTTAGGGCAGGTGTGGCAGAAGCAGACTGCTGGACCGGCATAGTCTCCGTTATATGTCTTTGCATCTAGGCGCTAGACTTTGCCTGTACTCTGAGCGATGCGTGACAGAGATACTGCTTTCCTGAGCTAGCAAATGCACAAACGACGAGGACCAACGTAACTGAGGACACCTTTACAAGCGTCTCCGGAGATCTGAGCACGCCACGCCGAGGACAGGTTGCAGGGCTCCGTATCAGTTCTCGATCCAAGCAGAGATGGCATGAACAGTTTTCCCGCCTCAGTCAAGGACTATAAAAGTCAGTGCCCGTGACTACAGTGCATAACTAAAGACAACCCTGGGGGGACATGGTGTTAGGCAACGGTGCCGGCAACGACGTCTATGAGCGCTGGAATGCGGCGCTAGCGAAGGCGTATTTCATAGAGGAAAACGCGGGCAAGCTCGTCTATCTGGATAAAGACGACGAAGCCTTTATAGTGGCCGCGGCATCTCTAGACGTGGCCGTGGATGAGGCAACGGAGTCCCTAGCCTCCGCCGTACGCAGCCGGCTGCTCTGGAAGCGGGCGGGCGTGCCGATGTTTGCCTGGTTCGACAGAATGACCGAGCAATGGCTGGAACACCGAAATGCCGCAACCACGACAACGCAGGCGCCACCCCACATCGGTCTATTGACGGTTTTCTCGATGGCGGCGGAGACGATGGGGAATCCATCTAGCCGGTCGATGCAGAGTGAAGCGGGTTTCTACGGTCAGCTGGAGAACCTCCTCTCAGTTCCCGCCGAGGAGTCGCTTCGCCTCCGTACCTCGTTCAGGGCTTCGACCGAGGCATATTGGGAGGCGCTGGCGCTCTGGCTCGAGGACCGCGACGGCGCTCTAGGCCTGCCGAGCGCCTATGCGCTGACACACCGGTACGTGGGACTGCCGGTTTCTCAGGCACTCGTGCGGGAAACAGAACGGCGCAACCTGCGCCGCATGTTCGAAGAGCAGGGGCTGTTGCCGGGAACTGCTTTGGCTCACACCGAAATGTTCAACGCACTAGATGTCTGGATCCACAGTGCTCGTACATCCGCCAATGCGTCCATGATCAAGATGTGGGCCAACAGCGACACGCAGGACCGCATAACTGACATCGCACTGGCTGAACTGGCTGCATGGGATGGTCCAGGTGATGGAACTGATGGGCAGACCAATGTCTCTGCGAGAAGGTGCTTCTTTACGCTCAGAGAGAGCAGACAGCGCCTCGCGACTGTTTTTCAACTGGGGCTAGTGGCCAATGTGCAATTGGTCGCCGACGAAGAAGCGACGCTAGCAGGAGACCAAGAGGACATAAGCGTTGTTCTCCGGTCCGGCTCGCCAGGCCAGGCCGGCATAGATTTCAAAGGTGTGCTGCCGGATTACGCAAGTTTTCTCGAAGGCGCCGTTTCACTGACCACGCAGTCCGGACAAGCGATCAGAAGATTCCCCAAGAACGTTCTGATTCTGACTCGGGACCCTGTCACCGAGCGCTACCTGGAGACGGACCGGATAGCCCCGGGCACCCCCGCGCGGGTCTTAGTCCGTTTGCAAAGCGGCCTGGCAGATGCGGTGGAGAAGATCCTCATTGATTCGGCGCAGCCAGGCTATTCCAGGCTCCTCGAAGGTCATGCCGGATTGCCCGCAGGATGGGTCATGTTTGACCGCGTACAAGTGCTTAGAAGCCCGGCAGCTGAGCTGATTACGAGCAAGGAACTTGCTGGGTTTGAGCTCCGTCTGTCCGCACAGATGACGCTAAACGGAGGGCTCAAGCTGCCCGGCAGAGTCGCCCGGTGGAGCGCGCGTAGCCCCCTGCAGTTGGTTATCTCCTCAGACGAGGATGGCCCTTTCGAACTTGTTATGACGACGCTGAATGCTGACACTCTGCAGGCTGAAGAGAAGGTGCTCATACACGGATTGCACGCACCGTACGCAGTGATGCTCGAGGACCTCGACATTGATCGTGAGGACTTCAGCCTCTCTTTGCGCGCAGGGAAGAAGACACTGCAATCGATTTCAGTCAAACTTCGTGACTCTTCATCACCAAGAGCCGCGTCGGCGGCCGCTTACCGGTTCCTCTGCAGGGACTTTGGGGATCCCTCGTGGCCGGTTACGGCTGTCCCCGGCGTTGAGGCGTATCGGATTGGAATCGATGGTCTCCTTGTACAAGAGGAAGCGGCGGATGGCACAACGACGAGAGAAGTATCCATTCCTAGGACAGCGACATGGTCAAAGCGGAGTGCGGGAAATATTAACCGGAATGTGCTTCGACTTCCGCCTCCTGGCCCCACTTCCTGTCTGATAACAGGAAGGCACCATTTCATCTTTCCGACGTTTCATGGAGGGTGGCCGCAGACCAAATGGATATATGGGGAATGCGAGCAGTGTCGGCTGAGCAGCCGGGCTCCAACGCGTTTCACCAAAAAAACAACCCAGCGAAAGTCACTGCCAAAGCAAACCCCGCTCCCTCCACTCTCGGCTAAGGAAGAACCCAACTGGGAGGCCCTCATGGATGCCTTGGCCTACATCGGCTCAGGCACAGCCAAGGAATTCTCAGGGCTGGCCAGACAGCATGAAGACACGCCTCTCTTCGAGAAACGGTTGCTCACGGCACTCGAAGCGCTGGCATACATCGAGGTTCAGCGCGACTCCTCACATCGTCTCACCCACTGGGAAATGGCAGCGAGCAGCATTGGTGGACTCAGCGACGGTTCTTGGCTGCTTGCAGGGTTGTGGGACCGGGAAATGGTGGCTTCTGTCGAGCAGGCAGCCCAGGCGCGCGGAGGACGCATCGAGCAGATCGAGGTAGCGACTCACGCCAGCAGAATCATTCGCGGCATGGAGCAGACAGCAATCGCGGAGCTTGCTGCTGACTTGGAAGTCGTACTTCGCCCGGGCGCAGCGGATGCTCTCGCACGGGTGCTCCCAAACATATCTACCGTTGGACAATCTCTGGACCGTTCGCCACTGCCGGATGTGCACGAGTGTCAGTTTTTTGAACCGGTATCCGCAAGCTGGGTTGACGTTGACTCCGCCGAGCATGCAGGGCTGTTCAGAAGCCGTCACGGATACGTCACTCACTATTTCTTCCGTACCCCGGCAGACGTTAGAAACGGCGCAGGAGCAAGGGTCGACGTCGAACTCGGGAAACACCTGGCCGCCAATCAAATCGGGCACCATTTAGCCGCCTACGATCCTGAATCGCAGACGATGTCCGTGCCTCTGGGCGCCGAACTCCCCGGAATCTACGGACGCGCCGCGGTCATGGCCTCCGGAAGGCTCCCTGAATCTGATTTCCGAACATCATCACTGAATTACCGGGGAGTGGAACCTCAGACTGCCCGCCTTTTGATTGGAAAAGTTGCCTCATGAGCCTCGTGCCCACGCCTACATCCGTCTCGGCCGCTCTGCGCGATGCCTTCCAACGCTATTTCAGCACCCACTACCGGCTCAGGTCCCCAGGTCTAACCGCCGATCGGGACGAGCTGGTCATGTCTCCTGGGCAGGTGTTCCAGGACCCTTTGATTGAGCCTGTCATCCCCTATCCGGCTACAGACGACCTCGTCCGCACCGCCATGCAGGCAGGGTACTCCGAGTCTGTGGCCAGAACAGTTGGAGACGCGCTTTTTCGGCAGTTCACAGCGCCGTCCTCCAGTCCACAAATCCGAAGCCACCAGGCCACCAGTATTACGGTAAACCGGAGGTCCGAGGAGGACGGACCTCAGCATGTTGTGGTGACCTCGGGAACCGGATCCGGTAAAACGGAAGCGATACTCCTGCCCATCCTCTTGCGGCTGGTGGAAGAAGCTCAGGCCTGGGGAACGCCCGGCCCCGTCAACCGGTGGTGGACAACAGATTCCTATGCCAGGCTCCGAAAAGGGGAGGACCGACCAGCTGCTGTCCGCGCGATGATTCTCTATCCCACCAACGCCTTGGTGGAAGACCAGCTGACGAGACTACGCCTCGCCTTCCGTCGCATCGGACAATCCGAACCGGCCGCCAGACTATGGCTCGGTCGTTACACGGGTGCCACTCCGGGAGGGAATGGTATTCCTCAAGGCAGCAGCGCCAAATCCAAGATTGCCAGGGCAGCCCAAGACCTGCAGGATCTTGAGGGTGAGTTCACTGATTTGGTGAGAGCCGGAGCCAGCGATGAGGATCTGGCTCTGTTCACCAATCCCGCCGAGCACGAAATGGTGGTTCGCTGGGACATTGTCCAGGACCCGCCGGATGTGCTCGTATCAAACTTTGCCATGCTCAACGCCATTCTCATGCGTGACTTTGAAAACCCCCTGTTTGCAGCGACGCGGGAATGGCTCAAAGCATCCCCAACGCACGTTTTCACGCTGGCCGTGGACGAGCTTCATTCTTACCGCGGCACATCCGGCAGCGAAGTTGCACTCCTCATCAGGCGTTTACTCAACAGGCTTGAGCTCACGCCGGACAGCCCGCAACTGCGCATCATCGGTGCGAGCGCCTCGCTCAATGCAGACGACGCTGGATACGAATTCCTGGAGGAATTCTTCGGCGTCGACAGGAAGCGATTCCACATCACGGAGGGGCAACGCCAAACCTTGCAGGACACGTTGCCGCTGAATCTCACTCACGTGCTGGAGGAAGACAAGGCAGACACACTGACGAAGAGGGCCCCTGAACTTGCTGAGGCCGTAGCCCGGGCCTGCTATGACACGGACGAAAAACGCTACCGCACCTACTCACTGACCACTGTGGCCGAGCGGCTCTTTGGCTGCCCAGACCCGGGTGCCAAAGGCCTGGATGCTGCCTTCCGTGCCATCGCACAGAGCGATCAACGCACCATTCCCCTTCGAGCGCACCTTTTCGCCCGGGTGCTCTCGGGTCTATGGGCCTGCAGTAACCCCACATGCGTAGGGGTTGATGACGGACGAGCGGATGCATATCGGACTGTGGGAAAAGTTTTCGGCCGCCCAGTGTCAATGTGCGATGCATGTGGCTCACGCGTGTTGGAACTCATTCTCTGTAGCGAATGCGGCGATGTGAGCCTGGGCGGTTACCGACTGCCGCTGCAGGGAGACGGGGAAGAGGCGCTGAGCTCTACACCCACCTCCATCATGTCCGAAAGTCCCGGGCTGGTGACCAGGCGGCGACGGGAGAGCTACCGGTGGTATTGGCCATCCCCCGACGGCACCCGACCGGTTGGGCAAGCGGAGTGGACCCATGCCAAGTTCAAACTGCAATGGGTCCCCGCACGTTTGGACGAGGCAGGGGTCCTTCAGATCGGCGCTGAGGAGGCCACAGGGTGGGTATTCCAGGCATCAGGAAAGGGCGATGCCGGGGCAACTCCGGCGCTGTCCAGCCGATGCCCTCGATGCGGCCAGTCTGGCGGGCGGCAGACCGAGTTTGAAACCGGCGCAGTGTCCACGCCTTTGCAAGGCCACGCCACTTCCCCGGCACAGGCCACCTCCGTATACCTGAGGCAGCTGCCGCGAACCCTCGGGGAAAAACCCGAGGACTACCGCACCATCGTCTTCACCGATAATCGTGACTCCGCGGCACGGACGGCTGCGTCGTTAGCGACCAGACAGTACAGCGATATTTTGGTGCAAATGCTTCACCAGGGTCTTGCGGAAGCCTCCGAGCAGGATCCGATTGACCTCGTTGACCGCTTCGCCCACGGCAGCGCTGACCTGACCCAAGAAGAAGTGTCCGTCGCACAACAAATTGTTCAGGAATATCCGACGGCGATCATTGCTGCAGTTCGACTCAGGAGCGGTTCGCCGACAGAAGCTGACCTGGAAACTGTTGCGCAAATCCGTCAGGGGCGCAGCGACACCATCGGCTGGTCCGAACTCCGGGCCAGAACCACAACAAAACTGGTGGACCTCGGACTCAGCCCGGGCGGAAGTGGAGCATTTGCTCAAAAGAAAGACGGGGAACCGTGGTACACGTACTATCCGTCCCCGGAACCGGGGATGTGGATTGAAGCGCCGGTCTCTGCCAGCGCACCCGCCCGTGATGCTTTTGCGAAAATGCTGGACCAGGAAATAGCGATGCAGCTTTTCGACTCCGGCCGACGGGATATCGAGTCGACTCTCCTGGCCTGGATCAAACCCCCGGCACAAGACGGTGGTCCTTTGGAGGCAGACGTGAGCATGCAGATCCTGGCAAGCTGTGTGCGCATTCTGGCTCTGGACCGGCAATATCAGGGCCATTGGGCGCTGCAGGATACCGGCACCAAAGCACCCACCGGAGTTAGCGGGTACCTCACCAAAGTCGCAGCCAAATTTGAGACTGACCGTGCGACGCTAGAGGCATGGGTCTACCGGGCACTGCAGACCGCCAACATCACTGATGGATGGGTCCTGAGGTTGCACGGGCATTCCAGTCAGATAGGTTTCGCACCAGCAGGGGAGCAGGTCTGGGAATGCCTTCGATGCGGCTTCAGGCATCTGCAACCGTCTGCAGGAATCTGCGCACATAAAGGTTGCGCTTCAACGGAGCTCGTCGAACGGAAGACCGGAGACTACGAGCAGGATTACTACAGCTGGCTGGCAGAGCAACCAGTTCGCCGGATTGCAGTCGCCGAGCTCACTGCTCAGACGAAACCGGCCGAGGAGCAGAGGAAAAGGCAGCGGTGGTTCAAAGGTGTGCGACTCCCTGCTCCACAGGAGAACGCGCGGACGTCGCAGCTGGATGTGCTCAGTGTGACAACCACTATGGAAGTGGGAGTGGACATTGGGTCTCTGAACGTGACGCTGATGGCCAACATGCCGCCGCAAAGATTCAATTATCAGCAACGCGTTGGCCGGGCAGGCCGAGCCGGCCAAGCCTTCAGCTTCGCCATTACATCGTGCCGTGACTCCGCGCACGATGAGTACTACTTCAACCACGCGGAGCGGATAACCGGCGACTTGGCACCTCAACCTTTCCTGGATCTGGGGCGTATGCGGATCGCCCAGCGAGTCGTGGCAGCAGAACTGTTGAAAAGGGCCTTTCTCTCGGTGCCTGGGAGCCCCGAATGGAGCAGTGAAAGCCTGCACGGGTCCTTCGGCAAGACGAGGGATTGGCCAAGGTACAGGAGCGGGGTGGAACACTGGCTGGCTACGAGCTCGCAGATCGACCCCACTATTCGGAGGCTCACGGCCTACACGAAGCTCACAGAAACTGAGGTTGAGGACCTGATCTCTTGGGCACGCGATTCCCTGTGTGAACGAATTGATTTCATCCTGAAACAGCCGCATGTCACTGAGGAGGAACTGAGTCAGGCACTGGCCTTGGGCGGCGTCCTGCCTATGTTTGGCTTCCCCACCCGAGTCCGGAACCTCTATCGGGACCTTCCGAGACGTAAACTAGACGATCAAGTCGTATCGGATCGGCCGCTCGGCATGGCTATAACCAACTATGCTCCCGGGGCGCAGGTAGTCCGGGACCAGCTTGTTCATACCTCCGCAGGGTTTGCGCACTACGTCCGGCAGGGCAACGGCTGGGTCCCGGCAGATCCACTGGGACCCAATCACCATGTCTCCCTCTGCCAGGAATGTGCCACTACCTTCATCGACAAGACTGTTGCCGAGTGCCCCACGTGCGCCGCGCCCATGCAGCAATTCCGCATGTACGAGCCACTGGGGTTCAGAACTACCTATGCGGAACGGCCGTTCAGAATCGACCAGTCACGTACCCATGCCAAAAGCATGCCGACTTTCGTGTCGGAGCAGGAAATGAGCCTGCAGTCCCGCGTTTGCGACGTGGATCTTCGACTTTACGAGCAAGGAAAGCTGGTGCAGTACAACGACAATAAGGCGAAACTGTTCAAGTTGTTGCGGCAAGCAGACAAATCTGTTGTTGCTTCGGACAAGAACCTGTATCCCTCGGGATGGCGGGACATGCCTGAGACTGGACAGGATCTTGGGAGTGCGGCCATTGGAGAAATCCGGACCACCGATGCCCTCACGGTAGACTTCCTACCGCTGCAGACGGCCGACGGCGGCATCCCCATCCAGCAGTCAATTCTCCCAGCCGGGCACGCAGCGCTCTGGTCACTCGCCGAAGTCCTTCGAGTAGGCGCAAGGGAACAGCTCGACATAGATCCTCAGGAGATCCAAGCAGGTCTCCAGTACATCACCGCGGGAGCTACTCCCACGGCGCGGGTTTTCCTAGCTGATTCCCTGGAGAACGGTGCTGGGTACGCCGTCGAAATTGGCAAGCCTGATGTTTTTCGTGAACTGCTGAGAAGCACGAGAACAGTCCTTCGCCAGCAGTATGAGGACCGTGCGCATATTTCATGTTCCGCCTCTTGCCCGGATTGTTTGCGGTCCTGGGATAACCAGCGGCTTCACGGTGCCCTGGACTGGAGACTGGCACTCGACATGCTGGACCTCTGTTCGGGTGCTCCGCTGGAAACTGAGCGCTGGTTCGAACGTCGGACCGAACTTGAATCGATGATGACCACCATCAGTCCGGGCGTCCGCGTGGGTTATGACGGTAGCGGAATCCCTTTGGTGAACATCCCTGAAGTTCAGACGACGATCGTGGTGAACCATCCTCTGTGGTCCCGGAACGAGGAGAGGTTCAACGACGAGCAGACACAAGCCATTGAGGCCATCCGTTTGGCCCGCCCAGGGGACAGAATCGCAGTCAGCGACTTCTATGACATAACACGGCGTCCGCTTCCTGTGTTGCTTGCTGCCTATAACGGGGCTGCAAATTACCTGAATGTGTAGGCCACACGGTGACGTGAGTGCTCGCGCTCACGTCACCGCGTGATGTGCCGACTTCCTAGCGCCCCCACCTATATCCATTTGGGCTCTGCCCCGCAGTTGTTCGCGCAACGTTGGGGAAAAGCGTCTTATCCGCCGCAGACCACTACCTCTTGTCGTTCTTATTTCTAACGGATGGTCTGCCATGACCGATTGATTAAGGCAGATATGTGTTCCTTACAGGGAGAATGTCTCGCTTGGGGCTTGGGTTACATGGGGGTATATAGTGGCGCAGCGTGTGTACGGAGAACTACCGGGATATCCACCCGGAAGCAGATTCATCAACAGGCAGGCCGCATGCGATGCAGGCGTACACCGGCACACTCAAGCCGGAATATCGGGAACCGCAGAAGGAACGGAATCGATCTGCCTTTCGGACGGATATTCAGATGACGAAATCCAGGGCGACCTGATTACCTACACGGGGTTTGGAGGCCGGGACACCAATACCGGGCGCCACATAGCTGACCAGCAGCTTATTAAGGGCAATGCAGGATTGGTCAGGGACTACGATCTTGGGCGACCCGTCCGCGTTCTCGTCAAAGAATCGGTCTTGACAAAAAACAAGAAGGACACCTGGTACACATATCTCGGTTTATTTGTCGTGACTCAGTGGGGTTGGGGTGAGCGCGACGGATACAAGGTCCTCCGGTTCCAGATGCAGGCCGAACCTCTGGACAGCTTCACGCCGGGCGAGGTTTCTCGTGCATTAGTGAGAGGAGAAAACCTTCCGCCGCTGAGACGGACCGCGGCAGTCAATCGGAGGGTGCGCAATGCGGACGTAGCTGACTCTGTTAAGCGGCTCTACAATAATACGTGTCAAATCTGCGGCACTCAGTTGAAGACTGCAGCCGGAACGTATGCGGAAGCCGCACACATCCGCCCATTGGGCATCCCGCACGACGGCCCCGATATCCTAGAGAATCTACTTTGCCTGTGTCCTAATTGCCACAAAGAGTTTGACGGCCACGCAGTTACAGTGGACGAGGTCGGCAAGGTCTATGAATTTGGCCAGTACAAAGCCGACCTAGTCATACATCCCCATCATCAGTTGAACATGACGTATCTGGCGTATCACCGAGAGATATCGGAGAGTAAATCGCGCTGACGGCGATCCTGGAGATGGTTTCGCCGGCTAAATTGGGGGCCCTATTCAGCTCCTCTTTCCGGACCCTGGTGGGCCGCTTACAACTACCGAGGTAACCCCAGTGGTGAGGTTCCCGTATCTAGTGGGTGTTCTGATATGCGATCTGTCTTCAAAAACAAAAGCAGGGGCGACACACTGTATTACTGCTTTGTACTGTCTTAGACGAGGTCCGTAAGCACGACCGAATGTACGGAGCGCGTCATCAATGTCATTTGTTAGTGTGCGTGCGAGGTCCCAGAAGTTCTTGTTGTTTGGACGCGCTTGAAGTAACAGCTCGATGCGCTCCTGGTAGTGAATTAGCTTTTCCTCAGGGGAGTTGCCGACGAACCTGCCACGACCCAAAATGATCCCGGCATGGTGCAGGGTCAAAGGGGCAAATTGTAGAGACCAGGCTTTGAGGAATTCTAACGCAAGGAACACATTCTCGGTTCGCGACATAAGCTCCACTCGGTCTGCCTCATTTAAAGTAGCCGTCTCAGTAATTACTCGTGATACGGCACGGGTTCGACGCATTTCCCTATCGATGAGGGTGGTTACCAGCGTCTGCTCATTACGTACCGACTGAAGGATGCGCTTCAGTGATTTCACTCGAGCGTGAACTTGTTTGTTAATAACGGCAGCATCGGAGTCATCGTCAATAAAGTCGGTAAGCACGGACCAACCTTAGCCTAAAACATTGTGGCGGGCTGGCCGTTAGGGGGAGATGGCTCCAATTCGCAGGGGTCTTTGTTGATGCAGAGATAGGGCTGAAGTATAAGACGTATCAATGTTGAGCAAGATCTTAATCTCATTGCTAGCGAGATATCTGCTTCAGTGTGCTCAGCCGTATGAGATCAGCTGCAATTAGGGGTCTGAGAAATAGCGGGAGGATAGTGTCGGTGATGCCACGATGCTGTACCTTCGTCGGCGTTTCTCTCTAGCCGATGGGCTACAGCTTATCGATCCAAGTGTCCTCTTCACGGGTGTCCCAAGACGAGCCCGAGACAGGCTTCTGATGGTTCTGCCGTTCGGCTATGCGCTTCAAGACACGGCGAACATCTCTCGCCTGTAGCTCACGGATGTTGGCTACCGGACGAGCAGTACAGGATTCGATGACCTCCTGGCGTTCTTCCATGGAAGTGATGCCGGCTTGTTCAAAGGCCACCCGGATCGACGCGACTTGTTCCTCGGAGATAAGCGGTTCTTCGAAAGTCTTCTCTTCGGCTTGATCTTCAAGCTCGAAGAGTCCGGGTTCGTTGTCCTGCATGCGCATGGTCCTCAAAACGTGGAAAATGATCTCTTTCTAGGATACTTAGGCCCGCACCGGGCTCACGATTCGTTGACGTCTGTTCTCGCCACCAAAGGCTCCGACGCAACGATCGCCGCCCCGGTCCTATCCACGAATCGCTCAGCCAACGTCTTGATAGCGGTGTCCTCCGGCAGGGCGGCCGAGAACTTCAGGTTCTTGACCATCTCAACCGGCACACGTGGCACCACATTCTCGAATGAAAGACGAGCCAGCATCGACAAATCCCCAGCACCACGCAGGACCATGACGTCATTGAATGACTGTCCTTCGGCGCCCCCCATTGCCGCTCGAAGCGTCTCATTGGCCTTCAACCCGGCCCAGGTCCACAGATGTGCTTCATCGGCCACGACTTCGATGACAATTCCGTCCGAAGAAACCTGGCCCCTCCGCGCCTCGCGGACCAGATTCAACCGTTCAATCGCCCGCCGCGAGAGCGGCACGTCCGGAGTGTCCCCAAGCAGTACATCCCGCTGTGCCCGCATCATCTCGAAGGACAACGCGACCGCATCGCTCTGCCAGCGGACGTCCCCTTTATGCGCGGTGGGACTGACCAGGATCTCAAACCGATCCCAGTTAACCTGTTCAATGCGCCATGCCCGGCCGTTCATGAGGATCGGCTTAGCGTCCAATTTCTCGGCACCATGGCGGGGTAAAGCGAGCGGCGAGATGAACCCCAGCTCCTTGTTCCCGCTCACCACACGTAGTTCCTTCTCGGCGTCAAAAGAACTCAGCAGGTCCATAAAATGCCGGCGGCCGAATGACTTCTCGGCGGCTGGGCCAATCATCAGCAGCCCGCCGTCGTCGACGAGAAATGTTTCGTCCCGAAGATAGGCGAGCACTTCATCCCCGTCGCTCATCAGGTCCAGGTTTCCCCACCACTGCCGCCAGGTTTCAGCACCGTAGGCGCCCTCCTGCAAGGCTAGAGCCAAAAGCTGCTGCGCCGTCAGATGGCGCGGATGCGGGGGAGGAGTGATGGGCTCCACGAAGCCGCGCTTCCACAGCAGAAGGAGGCCTGCTGCCTCGAGAAACGCGTCCGTGCTCGTTGCAAGGAACAACGCATTACGCCGGGTGCCCGGCCTACGTCCAGTCCGCCCCAGACGCTGTAGGAAGGACGCCACGGTTCGCGGTGCATCTATCTGGATGACCCGGTCGAGGTCACCGATATCAATTCCGAGCTCCAAAGTGGAGGTGGCAACAATGACCGTGTTTTGGCCTTCCGCGAAAGCCTGCTCGGATCGACGCCGCTCATCGGCAGAGAGGGAAGAGTGGGACACGAACGTCTCGACGTCGAGCGTGCGCAGCTCAAAGGCGAGTTGTTCGCTGACCCGGCGTGACTCGCAGAAGACCAGCCGTTTCTCCCCGCGGTGAAGCGCTGCGATGACCTTGGCCGCGTTAGCGACCGATCCGACGTAATCCAGTAAAACCTCCGGCTCGGGGGTTGAGGCAGCACTCTCCTCTGACACCACTTGAAGCTCAGGCGAACCGGCCGCCGACGAGACCCGCCCACCTTGGAGCCACCTCCCGATCTCCTCCGGATTGCCAACAGTCGCGGACAGACCTATCCGCTGGATGGGTCGGTCCGCTATCCGCTCCAACCGGGCTAGGACACCAAGCAGGTGCCAGCCCCGGTCAGAAGCGGCAAAGGAATGCAGTTCATCAACAACGATGGACCGTATTCCGGAGAACAACCGGGCGTGATCCACGCGTCGGGAAACGAGCATGGCTTCAAGAGACTCGGGGGTGGTTAACAGAATGTCCGGCGGATCGGTAAGGATACGGCGTCGTGCTGTGTCACTGATGTCTCCGTGCCAAAGACCCACCCGCCGGCCGAGCCACTCGCCGTACTTGGTCACTCTCGGGTGAAGGTTGTTCAGAAGAGCCCGCAGGGGAGTTACATAGAGAACTGACAGACCCTGCCATTGTTCCTGGATCATTTCGGACAATAGGGGGAAAAGCGCAGCCTCCGTCTTTCCCCCGGCGGTCGGAGCGAGCAGCACACAGTCTGCACCCGAGCGGACGGGCGCTACTGCGGCTGCCTGGAGAGCGCGCAGACTGGACCACCCCAGGGAATTGACGACGTGATACTCGATAGCCTCGTCCAGGCCGGTAGCCCCCGCCATGGCTTAGAACCCCAAATCGACGTCGTCCACGGACGGGGCGGCGCGCAGATCGCCACGGGTCTGCGCTTCCCGCTCGACGTCGGTGAGCTCCGAGACGCTCAGCGTGAGCTCATAATGTTGGCGCGGATCGAACTCGGGAAACTGGTCGACCCTGTCGAGAACGTCGGCAACCAACTTTTTGAGGAAGACCCGCGGAGCCACCCCTGTCCGGCTTCCCAATTTCCCGGCGACGGCGCTGGCCAGATCGGCAATGTAAGCATCGTCTACTACTGAGCGAATCCGGTCAGCCGCTTCAGTCCCGGCGGCATAGATATCGCGGACACGGCTGCCCAGTTCCACCAACGTGTCGGGTGTAAATCCGTGGAGGCGGATCTGGGTTGCCCGAGGATTGTCGAACCGCGGATCAGTTCCGAAGTCCGTCTGGAGCCGCTGGGCCAGTGGAGGAAGCCGCTGGACGCCTTGCTGGCCGTCATAGAAGGCAGGGGTCCCGGTCATCAGCAGATACAGGCCGGGATACCGGCCGCTGTCCACCTCATCCATCAGCTGGCGAAGCGCGTTGAGCGATTTCTCCCGAACGTCCGATCGCATGCGCTGAAGTGTCTCCACCTCGTCCAGCACCAAGACCAACCCGGCATAATCTGAGTCGCGTAGAACGGTGAGTAATCCCTGCAGGAACCCAAGCGCTCCGAAATGGTCGAGTTCCCCGCGGACCCCGGCAGTACGCCGCGCACTGGCGGAGACATGCGGCTGACCGCCCAACCATGCCAGAAGCGCATCCGCATCCGCGTTGTTTCCTGCGGTACTCATCTGTCGGTAGGCACGCAGGGCCATGGAAAAAGCCGGAGCTTCCTTGGACACAGCAGCCAGACGCTTCTCGAGCAGAACATCTGCCCGCGCTGCCACGTCGTCGGCCTCAGCCGCGCCGCCGGCTTGGGCATCCTGGGCCAGCACATACAGCCACCCGTCAACGACGTCAGAAAACGCGCCGTTCGAGACGGTAGGCGTCGACAGGTTCTCGACGATACGGCGGTAGACCTTTTCCAACTTATACAGTGGGGTTTCGGTTTCCGAGATCTGGATTTCAGCCGTTGCGAAATTTTTCTTTTTAGCCCGCTCGGTTAGCCAGCGGGAGAAAAATGTTTTACCTGAGCCGTACTCACCGCGGACAGCTTTGAACTGGGCAGCACCATGCTTGACTGCTTCCAGCTCACCGTCGATAGCGGACTCGAAGCTGCTCAGTCCTACTGCCATAACGTCCAGCCCTTGCTGCGGCACAGTGCCGCGGCGCAGGGCATCGATAATCTCCCGGCGCCGCCGGGGACTGATGGAAACATCGGCCACTACACCACTCCGAACTGGTCCTTGAGCAAGTCAATGTCAAGGCGCAGGGTCTCACCGTCACTGTCGTAGGAAAGGATGTCATATCCCTCTACGTTGAGAACACGTTTGACTACCGCCAACGCCTGTCCCACGTTCGTGGCAGGCAGGGCGGCAGCCGATGCAACGGTGTCTTGGTGCGCACGGCCGTTGCGCTCGATGAGGGTACGGAGGACTGCTTCCAACAGAGAACCGGCCGAAGCCGCAGCTCGTCCTGCCAGTCTGACCTGGTCGGTGTAAACCTGTGACGTCAGTACACGGCCAACCAGGTCACCGCTTTTCACCGGCGTCGGGGCGGCAGGTTCAGCGACCTCGAAGAGAGAGGGTTCGCTGGTACTCTGAACCGGCTTTTTACGGGACTTCCTGGTCGCAGGCGCAGGCGCAGGCGCAGGCGCAGGTGTGGCGGCAAGCGGTTGTGTTTCAGCAATTGGGTCATTCCACCAGGCCGGCACCTGAGGAGGGGCCTGTTCCCATCCAGACGGGGCTTGCTGCGCCAGAGAATGCTGATAGACGAGGACCGGTACCGTCAGCTCCGCCAGGGAAGCTCCGCCGTGGTACCCCGCCCTCGACGCACCGTAGCGTGCATCCTCACGCCACAAGAGGACGGCTTCTCCATCCTCGGTGGCAACCCGAGGTCCACGCACCAAGACCTCTCCCTCCTTGACCGGACCCGAGGAAGCAGGACGCCACCGCGAGTCGGAACCGGGAACAGCGGGCAGCATCTCGGTTTTGCGCTCTACTACATGGCCGTGATCAGAGGTGAGAACAACGGTTCGCCCCGCGATGGACGCGGCGTTAAGCAGGGCTCGCAGCGGTTCCAGGTCTCCCATCGTCCATGGCCGGCCCGAAGTGTCATTCTTGTGCGTCGCATCATCAATGGCGTTAATGACGACGCCGACGACGGGGACACCGGGATCAGCGATCGCCGAGGCGACTGGCTCCGAGAGCTGTGCGCCGCCAGCAGCGCGCAGCTCTCCCTTATGGAACAGCTGGGCTCCGGGGAAGGCTTTGGCAAGACCATTTTTTTCCACCGCTGCATTTCCACTCCGGATTTCACCGCAGAACAAGCTGGTCCGGGAAATCTCCGTCATGGATGGTAATGCTGCGGTGGTGACGAGACGACGTTTGGAAGAAGCCGGCGCCCACTCGACGAGGCCGGAGCGACCGACCTCGGCAGACAGATCAGTGGCGATAGCGGCACTCATTCCGTCCAAGACCACCAGGAGAACTCCTCCATACGGTTTCCACGGATCAACCACAAGGCGCAGAATCTGTTCGACTCCGACTGCCGGTCCTTCGGTCAGCAGATTGGCAATTGCACTCTCCGCCACTGAGTCTCCCAGGTGGATAGCGGCCGCAGCGTCCCTCGCCCGTCGCCTCGTCTGCACTCGCTCAATGAGCCGACCATAAGCGCCGCCGACTTCGGGATCGCTGGACCCGTTCCAGAGCACTCCGACTGCGGCGTCGACCCAGGCGCCGTCGTCAATCTGGCGTTGGAGATCTCCCCGGAGGTTATGGCTCTCCTGCTCGGATGTTTCCAGCCAACGGGCAAGCCGTACCGCCATCCGAGGGGCGAGTTGATTGGCGTTGAAGGCTGCTTCTCGGTGGTCGAGAACCGCCGCCAGAGCTTCCTCCACGCCGGCCTTTTCATCCAGCGCTTTCCCGAGGGCACGCAGTCGAGCAGTGAAACCGGGACGAAGAATCAACGAGCGTTCGGCACCCGTCGGCCAGCCCAGGTTGTCACGCAGCAATGCCTCGGCTTGATCGAGTACAACGCCGAGGCGCCCCTCCGGGTCGCCTTCGCGGGATAGCCGCAGCACCGCAGACACCGAAGCGTTGGCGACGTCGCGCGCCTGCAACGGGGTCAGAGATTTGCCGCCCATGTAGCGTTCCAAAAGGCGTGTCCGGGCTGCAATTTGTTCTTCGACCAGATCGCCGGGCGGGTCAGGCCACAAAACGTCGATGGCGAGCCCGAGGGCCAGCGGTTTGACGAGCCCTCCGGCGGCGGCGGTGGTCCGCAGAGCGAAACCGGCCGCGGTTCCGTACTGCTGCTCCGCCCAATCGATGAGGTTGTTCTGCAGGCCTTGGTCCACGACAGACCAAGACGCCCTCGCCCCATTGCTTAGTGCCGTGAGGACGGTCACGCCGTCGAGAGATCCTGCATCGGTCCCCAGCAAATGCGCCAACAAGCCCCCCACAGCGTGCTCAGCGCTGACGGCAAGATCGGACGACGGCGCCCACCCCTGGGCGGGCTGATGGTCCAAGAGCGCGGTGGCAGCCCACTCGAGCCGGCGCAGATCCCGGCTGACTTCCCGCGCCCCTCGGAACAGGGCGGGGATGCTGCCCCATTCATCGGGGTCTTCGATCTGCTGCCGGTAGGCCCGGGCCAGAACTGTATCTCCAAGATCCGCACGTGGACGGTCGGTGAGGACCACCAGGAACTCGTCCTCAGCCTGCGCTGAATAGGCGTCAAGGATCGCAAGCTGGGAGATACCCTCGACCACGCGGACCCGTTGCCCGCTAACGGTTAAGGGACCACCCTGCCAACGAGGCTGAGCGCGCATCACCAGGACGCGTGACTCTCCACCCTTGGAGATGAGTTCAGCGGCGCGGGTACGAATGAGCGCCTCTGATACGGGAACGGTGCGCGTAGCTTCGGCTGCAGAGCTGATCACTCCCACCTCCAGCTCACCCGCAGCTTCTTACCCGGTACCGGATGCATGAGTTCCTCAGTGATCTTGCTGCCGATCTCCTGTACCTCGACGACGCGAGTGACCTGCTGGGTTTTTTCGCTGAGGCGGATCTTGTTGAGTTCCTCGAGCTTCTGGGCAAGGTCGGCTTCTCGCTTTGCCTGCTCCGCGGCTTGGGCTTCGAGTTCTGCCTGCTGCTTTGCCTGCTCATCGGCTTGGGCTTGGAGCTCAGCCTTCCGCTTTGCCTGTTCCGCGGCGTAAGCCTCGCGCTCAGCGGCTGCTTTGCGTGCGGCCTCCTTGCGCTCTCGTTCCTCTGCGTCCCGTATCGACTTCTCATGTGGATCGTTGAGGAGCGCCTCCGTCGCCTCTTCGGCAGCGGCGGCGAGAGCAGGTTTCAAAGCGGCGTGTAGCTCGGCTTGGCGGGCCACATCCCGCAGTTTGGAAAGGGCATCTGCAGCTTGCGTCCCCTCGAGCTTCGGCAGTCGTTCAATGAGCCCCCAATTCGCCCCGCGCAACGCGGCGGCGACATCCCCGGCGGCTGCTATGGACGTGGCGACGGCTTGCGGCTCATCAGGCAGATCAAACTGGGCCAGCACCTCGATCCTAGCAAGGGGGCCATCCGCAGCGGCCAGCGCTGCAACCAAGTCCCGTCCACGACTAACGGTCTGCCAGCGTGGGGACGTTTCATCCAGTCCCAGGACATCCCGGTGCGCAGACAGCTCCGTTGCGACGCCCGCCGTCGTAGCAAGAGCAGGGCGCACCTTCGAGACGAGCGCGTCGCTGACGCGCTGCACTGCGGCCGTAGAGAGATGGTATTCATCACTTCCCACACCGAACATGCCCTTGGCACGGCTGAGTGCTACGCGCCACTCATCTTC
Source organism: Arthrobacter sp. Ms25 (assembly GCF_059090365.1). NCBI lineage: Bacteria > Bacillati > Actinomycetota > Actinomycetes > Micrococcales > Micrococcaceae > Arthrobacter > Arthrobacter sp. Ms25. The sequence goes on from NZ_JBNHFP010000002.1 coordinate 227,932, forward strand.
AGAGGGAAGCACCGGCTCACGCAAAACCATCTCCGGAGCGAGTCCGCCAATGCCTGGTTCCGATGTTCTGGAGCCCGCCCGGTACCACTCGCGATCGGTGACCTTTGCCCAGACGAGGACCAGCAGGTCCTTAATATCGGAGGTCAGCCCTCGCTCGGCAAGCACTTCGCGCAGTTTCCCGACTGTGACGTCCCCGGTGCCCGCCGCCCTTGTGAACTCATCAAAAAACTCGAAGTTCTGTGCGTCCAAGGCATAAGTCGTCTCCCGCAATGTGCCGGTGCGGTAAGCGGTAACAACACGACGGACTTTGGTACCAAGGGAGCGCTCCACGTTCTCGAGGCGCCCACCGTTGTCTACAGCCCTGCGCGCCAATTCCAACACTGAATTCAGCTCAGGTCGCCGGATTTCCTCGGTACCGCGCTCTATTTCCGGGTGTTTGGGGTACCGGTCCGTCAGTGCAGCGTTGAAAACACCTACGACGGCGTCACGCAGAGTCGCCGCTGAGGGCTTTGCCGGGGTGAAACCCTCGGCGAGGGTGACGAAGTTGCTAGTGCTGAGAGTCCTCCCGAGATTCTCCTCGTTGGCGGCATCGACGCCGTAAGCCTGGCGTAGCAGCGCCACCAATTGCCCGCGCAAGGAGTCGCGTTGGCTTTCCAGCTGACGGCGTGCAGGATCACGGTCGCTGACCGGCAGGTTTGCAGCGTACTGCTCCCATCGGTCGCCAGTGAGCAGGTACTCAAGTTGCACGAGCTTCCCGACGTCGTCCATGCGCTGGGAGGTAAGGAAGTGAGGCACCCACGCAACGGTGTCGGTGACGATGCCTTCCCGCCGAAGCGTAAAGATCCGTTCGACGTCGTCGGAGGGCGCCCGATCATCGAGGTCATCGAAGGGGAAATCGACCACGAGTTTCCACCGGCCGTCGGCTGCCTTTAGCGCCTCAACGGGGAGCGCGGACTTGTCCCGAATATTGCCGAACACGACGTCGACGGTCCGTTTTTGACCGCGCCAGACATGATCCACGGAGTACTCGCCGGCGTAGGAGCCGGTGGACACCGCACCGATTTCCCTGACAAGAGTGTCGCGGATGAGCTTGCGGCGGTTCGCGTGGGAATCCTCCTGAGTGACATGGGCCAGAATAGCGTCAAAATCGATACCGGTGAGCTGGAGGGTGATGACAGGATCCGCGGTTGAGCCGACCGTGATTTCCGAAAACTTGGACTGCCATTCTGTAGCGAGGGCCACCACCTGCCCGGACACGTTCCCGCCGAACATCGACACGACACTGCCGTAATTGAGCGCCGCGAGCTTGGACGCGGTGACGTCCTTCAGCGACGTAGCACCTGGCGCGATCGCCGCGACGAGCAGGGTCTTGGCCAGGCGGTCTTCCCTACGGAACGCGGAGTTTCGGCCTTCTGCCCTTGCCTCATCATCGGTGAGGTGATGTTTGTCCAGCAGATAGGGGCGCATCTTGCCGCGGTAGAAGGACGCCGCGGCTTCAAAGAGCTTGACCATGTCTTCGGTCAGCGGTTTGGCGTCCCCGAGCACGACGACGTCGAACAGGTCCCCTACAGGGATCAGGTCACCCACCGTGAATTCTTCGCGGCCCCGGTACAACAGTTCGCTCATGATCTTTAGCGCGGTGCGCTCGCGCTGCATGATGGCTGACAATGCCACCATCGCGTCAACCAGAGCGGGGGAGAAGGGATAGACCTTCTCGAAGTCGATGGCGGCGGATCCGGCTGCGTCGGTGAGCAGGTGTTTCCAGTCCGTGGGATTGGCCCGAATCCGTCCGACTGCCGCAGCAAGGGCAGCGCGTCCTTCATCGGATTGGGGGGTCAGCAGTCGACGATTAACAATTTCTGGAAGGTCAGCGGCCGCAAGGGTGATCTTGTCGAACCGGTCCTCCCACCACTGGAAGGAATCCTCCAGGGCGACCTGTTCAGCGCCTGCGTTGCCGCCGCCGAGGAAGTCCTTGAGCGCACGCTGCCGGGCGACGAAAGAAATCATCGGGATGGCCATTTGCCCTGACCCGGTTTCGACGAGCTTGGCCACCTTCGAAGTTTCGTTCTGGATGAACGCCGAGTCTCGCAGGTGGTTGGCCAGCCACAGGACTAATTCATCCAGGAAGAGCACCAGACCGTCGTAGCCCAAATCCTTGGCATGGGCGGTCATGACGCGCAGGCCTTCGTCAATGGGCAACCAAGAGGAGGTAGAGGTATAGGACTCGAAGTAGGTCTCCACGAGCGCTGCGGCAACTCTCTGCCGGTCACGTTCATTCGCCGTGCCGGTGGCGGCGGCATCGAGGTCGGCCGCCGCTAACCCGCCTTCGCTGAGGGTGCCCAGCACGGGGTCAAGCTCTGCTGCAAAGTTAGAGAAGAAAGATTCATCGCCCATTTGGGCCCGCAGTTTTTGGGCGTTCTGGAACAGCTGGTCGCTTTGGTGCAGCACCGGGGCGGTAGCGTCGGGATGCTTCGCCTTCACCGTGTTGATGTATCCCGAGAAGAGCGCGGCTTCGAAGGATTCCGCACCGATCAGGTGGTAATCGACTGCGAGAAATTGCTTGCCCAGGACGTCGGCATGCTCCGCCACAACGGACTGCAGTCCGCTCAATGCACGTGCTTGCGGATTTCCGGTCAGCAGCAGGTGCATCACGGCCATGTAGTGCGACTTACCTGCACCGAACGAGCCATGGATAAACGCACCCTTTGCGGTGCCGCGGGAGATGGCTGACTTCACCAGGCCGAGACCCTCGCCGAATGCTTCCGCGATTTTCTCAGTGACCACGTAATCCTTGAGGGTCTGCTCAGCCGCAGGGACGCCCTCATGGATGCGCATAACGAAGTCGTCGTCGTGGACAGCCTCAGGAACATGGATTGCATCACGCAACATCATGGCAAGGGCGCCAGAAGTGGGAGTGCTCATCAGCGAAAACTTCCGTTCATCGGGTGGATTAGGTCTACTCGGGTAAAAGGACGATGCTCCAGTTGATCAGGCACGTTTGCGTCCCCTTACCGTGGCTTGCGGCCGCCAGTCATTGAGGTCCTCGCGGGTCATCTGCAGCTGGGTCAGGAACTGGTCGATCTGGCTGGTAACGGCTTGGGCAGCGCTGGTGCCGAACTCGGGTTCGAGGTCGGTGTGCCACTGGTGCAGCCAAGGCTCCAGTTCCACGAGCCCGGCCACCATCGGGGCCAGAGCATCGTTGGATGCACCGAGTCCCTGCTGGTGCATGATCTCCCGCACCAGGGCGACGGCCTGGTCCCGGTGGTTCCAGCCGGCCCAGCCCAGCACGGGACTGGTGTCGCCTTCCCGGCCCAAGCCGGGATAGAGCACAAACCGTTCCTTCGGCACGTCGAGCTTGCCGCGGGCCTGCCAGTAGGAGACCTTCTGGAAATCCGGTGTTTTGTATTTCGGCGGGACCGGGATGGTGACCTTTTCCCCGGCGTCCTCGCGGCGCTGCAGATCCCAGACTTTCTGCCATTCCCGGTACTTCTCCAGACCGGAGGGCTTGTACCGGTAGGCCGCCAGGTACGGGACGGCCTGCGCCGGCGCCAGGGAACCGATCACAGCGGCCAGGTCCGGTTCAGGGTTTCCCGTGAGCACGCGGGCGAGTTCAAGCAGAACCTTGTCATGGCGCAGCAGGTCCGCCAACTGGGAGATTGAACGGGTTGCCGGCCCTTGAGGGTCATGCCACAGGCCCGCGTCTTCGAGGCGGTCCAAGATCGCATCTTCCAAGGCGACCCGGAGTTGCTTCTCCCATGGAGTGGTTAGCCAGCGGCGCTTGTACTCAGGGCGCTCCAGCAGGCGAATGTTTCGGTCTGTATCCATGAGGTCAAGGCGCTTTTGAACGAGCGCCCGGTAGTCTTCCGGCCACTGGGCCGGCAGATCAACGGTTGGAAGAGACCTGTGCCTTTCGAACCAAGCCGATTCCTCGTGGCCTGCCGCGATTCGCCGAGCTAATTGGATTTCAAACGCACGCTGCCCAAGTCGTATTGCGTCTATTGTGGAACCACCGTATCTCAGTGGCTCGTCGGTCAGCAGGCCATAGATGCCGTAAGTCTCCCAGTCAAGTTCTTCCTGTTCGAAGATAAGCCTGCCATTCAGGTTCACATAGTCTTCGTGGGCAGACGACAAGAACTCTGAGAGGGAACCTTTGAGCCCTTCTGTCCTCCAACTCGATATCGTCGAACGTGGAGTAACTTGGCTGAGAGAACTAGCAAGTTGATCGAGTACTTCCCCGCGTGCTGATGAAATATTTACGGGAAGAGGGAACTCCTGAACCTTCGTACCGGTGAAGTCGTAGAAGCGTTCCCACTCTTGGTCCGCGATCCCTCCACCGATTCCACCGTTCCCCTTGTCATGGCTGACCTGTTTGAGCCAGAAGCACGCCACAGAGCTATTGAGCGCACCCAACAGCTGGAAATGCTGCTTTTCAGACGCGTTATCCGGAAGCTTAATCACTGGCGCAGACTGCTTAAAGACTTTTCCACCGCGGTCGAGTACGAAATGGTTGTGCGTTGCGATGGAGGCAAAGACAATCGTCAACGGTGTCAGATAGCGCGCTCTAACCCACCGGTACCACGTCCACCACTCGTGGCCACTATTCTTGAGCGTCTCGCCACCAAAACCAGTCGTGGATTCTAGAACACGCCGAAAACACCAGAGGTGACGTCCCCAACTTGAATCGGGGTTGAACGCCACAGGCCGGAATAAGGAGTCGTATGGGGCTAAGGCAACCTCGTCAAACCGAATGTCCCAATCTCTGACAACGTCGCCTACAACCAGCTCCTTTCCATTTTCCACCGCGTCGCCGTGCCGATGAAACCATGCTTCGCCGAGTAAAAATGGTTCGTCGTTTCCGGGAAAGCTAGCGAATCCTATGTCGGTTGAGAGCAGTGACTTCAGACGTTTGTCAGCACGGTGCTCTAGCGCCCTAAATACCTCACTCGCGCCGCCGCCGGAGAGCGACCATGGAAATGTCGTAAACGTTTCACGTTGCAGATCCGCGACGCTGACATAAGCGCCCTCAAGTCCAGGTGAGTCAATGCCTTCTACGATTTCGGTCCATACAAGACCCATAGCGGGGTCTTGGGGACGGCCGGGTTCTCCTCGGACACCCAGAACAGCCCGGACCTGATCAGCGACGGGGCGGCGGCGTCGGCCGATCAGGATCACCGTCGGGGTGCCGTGACCGGGGATGTATGCCCCGGAAGTATCAATGACGTGGGTCAGGTCCACCGGGTTGTCCAGGTGGTAGCCGGCGAAGAGGTCCTCGATGAGCTTCTTGCCAAACTCACGCTTCATGAACGAGTTGGAGGTGATCTGCCCGACGAGGCCGGCGCCCTGTCCGGTGCCGCCCTTGATAGCGAGGCGGAAGAACAACTCCATGAACGGTACCGAGAGTGCATACTTCCCGGCGGTTGTTTTGTAGGCGTCTCGGTAGGCCTGGTTCAGGACCTTGTCCTTGACCGTGATGTACGGAGGGTTTCCCACCACGACGTGGTAGCGGCCGGGCTTGAGGATGTCCGTGTATTCGCCCAGATCCTCAGTGGCATACGTGTAGGTGTTCTCCCCGAAGAGGGTCTTGGTGACGCCCTGCTCGCCCAGGAGGGAATCACCGATGGCCAGGTGGAATCCCCACTCCGGCACCCCAACCAGGGACTTCTCCCCGGCGGCCAGGAGTCCGGCGACGGTGAGGCGGAACCGGGCAATGGCAACGGCGAAGGGGTTCAAGTCCACGCCGTGGATGGAGTCCATGGCTTTGCGGACCCGCTGCTTGGGATCCATGCCCGGTGCTTCGGCGGCCCACTGCTGGTTGAGGCGTTCGAACGCACCGAGGAGGAAGTGACCGGAACCGCAGGTCGGGTCGATGAGCTTCAGCCCCTCAATGCCGAACTCGTTGACGGCCGGGGTCAGGGTCCGGTCGAGGATGAATTCCTCCACGAACACCGGCGTCTGCAGCAGGGCATAGGTTTTCTTGGCGTGCTCGGACAGGTCTTGGTAAAGGTCACCCAGGAAGCGGGTGTCTAGGTCCGGGTCGGTGAAGTCATGCACCAGGTTCCCGCCGGCGTCGGTGCGGCGCCAGAAGTCCAGGAGGCCCTTAGCGGCTTCGGCGCTGATCTCGGCACTCCAGACCGGGTTGTGTTCGGGGTCGACCAGAGCGGCCCCGGCGGGCTGGGCCGCGAGCACGCGGAAGGCCTGCTGCAGCCAGTCCCGGTCATGGTGGCTGGTGTTGGTGCGGAAGTAGGCGGTCTGGTTCTCTCGGGCACGCACCGTCCTGGTGCCCGGTCCGGCGATCCAGCCCACCGGGACCGGGACCCCGTCCAGGGTGGCGCCGGCTAGCAGGTCGTTGTCTTCGCAGAATCGGATGAACGTGGTGGCCACAATCCAGGCCACCGCAGCCTGGTCGACCTCGTTGTCCCGCCACGCTGTCCAGGACAGACCCGTGCGCTCCCGCCTCAGGGCCTCGGCGTGCTGCTGCTGCAGGAGGGCACCCCAGGCTGTGGTCGCGTCGTCGGCCCGTTGCCTCAGATCGGCCTGCAGGACCTTCAGCTGGGACTTCAGATCCGGCAGGAGGGTAGAGGACGTGATCATGCAAAATCTCCGGTCAAAAAAGTACGGTCAAAGGTGGAAGAGGCGGTGCCTTCGGGACGAGTCAGCTCGCGGGGAAGATCGATCCAGCCGCTGGGACCCAGCGGCACGGACCGGCCCTCCAACAGAGGTGCGCGGGCATCGCCGGGTTTGGCAACCAAGAGCCAACGGGCTGCCGGGCGTTTACTGCCGGTGTCGAGCAGGGACGCCAGCCGCGAAGCCATGTCATACCGCATCAGCGGTCCGACATTCGTCAGCAACAGCGGTTTGGCGGATGCGATCAGGTCGGTCCAAAGTGGTTCGACGGCTCCCTGAACGACTTGCACGAGGGACTTCCATTCCTTGCTTTCCCGGTCCAACGCATCGTAGCCGAGCAATCCGGTCCAAATACCACCGGCCTTCTCTATTCTCGCTTTGGCTGCACGGACCACGAGGTCTGCGACGTCGACGACCTCCACGCCGTAGCGGGAAGCTAACGTCTCCGCGGCAGCGACATACCGTTTGGGCGCCACGGTGAGAGTCAGTGCTGCATTTCTGCCCAGTGAGTCCTGCAACTTCCGGGAGACGTCAGCGGCAGGCGTTGGCGTGAACTGAGTGGACGTTCCTGTCCCGGTGCCCGATAGAACGGTGCTCTTGGGGGCATAAACTCCGTCCCGGTTAACCAGCTCGGGATATAGCTCTCCCATCAGGGAATCGAGCTTGTCTGAACTCGGAAGCGACTCGGTCCGGTGCGGGAACCGAGCAGCCAAGGTGCGCCGCACCGCCATCTGGCTGATGGAGCGTCCAGGTTTACCCCGCATGGCGTGTTCAAGTGCGTGCTTGATCGGCAAGTTGCGTGGGTACAGCTCCTGGAATCCGGATACGGCCGCTGTCTGGCTGGCGGCAGCGGACAACCGCAGCAGACGGGTGTCGCTCACATACCATTGGCCGGCGCCGCCGAGCTCCTCGACAACACTGCGAAGTTCCTGGATTGCCGTGCTGGCGGCTACAACGCCGCCTGTGACTAGTTCATCGGCTTTATTTCCCAGCTCTCCGGCGAAATCTGTGAGGAGGTCAGCAGATGGGGATACATCGTCCTCCTGGGGCTCTGTCTGGTCACTGAGCGCCAGCAGAGCGGCCTTGCCGCCGGCACGGCGACGCAAAACAAAGTTTGGCTGACTGTCTCGGGCGTCGAATTCGACGATGGCCCGCACCAGGGCCAGCCCGTGAGCCAAACGCTCAGGGCCGTCCAGGGTGGAACCACGGAGAGTCAGGAGCGCACTCGCCGCTTCCACCACTGTCATGACCCGCCCGGCATCAACGAGGATCTTGATCAGCTCTCCGCACGCAGCCACGAACGGCTGATTCTTCGACCACGTCGAGGCGGCGTCGTCGAGCATCGTCGTGACGCGTTCCCTGGTGGTCTGGAATTTGGAGGTTACCTCGGCCACCGTGGGCCATGGTTCAGCCTCGGACAGGCCCAGGAGCCCTTTGGCCAGCGGCTTGTCCCCGGCGGGAAGCATTTCCAGCAGATCGCCAACCACCCGGTCCACCCCGAGCGTTATCTCGGCTCCTTGAGCGGTTTCCGCCGGGCGGAGGGCTTTTCGCCACTGAGAGATGCGGGCTTGAATCTCCTTGCGATAAGTCTCGCCCAGGCCCCGAATGCCGTTGATCTTGACCGGGTGAACACCGAGGACATCCCCAACGGTAACTATGCCGTTGAGGCGGCGCAGCGCCGACAGAGCATGCGCCGATAGGCCTGACTGCTCCAGTGGTGTCTCGAGCGTTACGTTAGCGGCAAGCTCATCATCTTTCTGTTTTGCCTCGACATCCAAGGCGAGGGATGCGAAAACGTCGGTCCAAGCGACCAGCAGGTCCTCAACGTTGCCAAACCGCTCGTTGAGATCCGGCGAGAGGGCCTTCGTGAACAGCTCGGTGAGCTGAGCGCTCACGGCGGGATCGAACGACGTCGGCTCAATCACCGGCCGGTCAGAAGGGTGCGCCGGTGCGCTGGCTCCGTTTGGCCACCAGGGCAGCACGCCGGTAGCCATCTCGAACAGGGTCGCCGAGACGGACCAAAGCTCGGCAGCGCGGTCGTAACGCGCACGCCGCCCTGTGCCGAGGAAGGGATCCAGATAGCCAGGCGTTCCGGAAGAAATGTTCTCCAGCGGTTCACGCGCGAGTGAGAAGTCGAACAGCGTGAGGTGAGGCTTCCGAGAGCCTGGGTCGGGAGCGATGCCCAGGTTCGCAGGCTTGATATCCCGGTGGAAAATGCCCTTGGCATCCACGAGGTACGCCATGGCCTCCAACAAATCAGTACCCCAGCGCTGCAGCTGCTCCAGGGTTGACTGGCCTTCCTTGACCAGACGGGTAGCGAGCGTCTCTTTGCCCGCATCCGACATCAGCAGCGCAGTGCGGCCGCCGAGCTCGAGCTTTTCACGCAGTCTGACGATGCGGGGATGCTCGAGTCCACTGAGCACTTGGGCTTCGACGTCGATTCGCCGCCCGGCAGCGTCATCCCGGGCGACTTTGAGGATGAGTTCCCTGTCATCGCCGGTAGCGTCATCCAACACCGCCAGGGCAACTCCGGATGATCCCTCGCCGCGGCGGCCTTCGACCAGGAAGCGTTCGCCGATCATATCGGTGCTCTGGGCATCCAGCGGGTCGGTGATGACGGCCCGGGGGGCCTGATCATCCGGACGGCGGACTTCTTCCCAGGCCAAACGGACCAGGTCCAGCGCATCCTCCACCGAGGCTGGACGCTCGGCCTCATTGACAGCCGTCAGTTCGCCAATAACATCGGCGAGGCTGTCCGGCAGTGCAGCGGTGACGGTCCGCGGATCGAACCGCCCCGCCTGTTGCTGGATCTCCTGCACCTCGGCGATCGTTGTCGCCGGTGCCTTCCCCGTGAGGATCAAGAACGCCATAGTGCCGAACCCGAAGACGTCCAGCGGGGCGCCGGGGACGTCGGTGACGGTGTGGCGTGCCTCAGGTGCGAGCCATACCATGTCTTCGGCACCGGCAATGCCGAGAAGGTCGGTCACTCCACGGCTGATGGTCCACCGCGTCGTCGTGGCTGTGTCGTGGTCCTTCTGCGCGGAATACCAGTCGCGGACTTCGAGCCGCGGACCATCCGCAGACGGACGCACCCATACCCGGTGCGGTGACAAAGCGCGGTGGAAAAGATGCCGATGGTGGGCGAAGCGGAGAATGTCGCCAAGCTGCTCAACCAAGGCAACGCGTTGGTCGAGGGTTAGCGCAGCCCCCTCGTCGGCGAGGAACGCATCGAGCGGACGCTCTTCGGTCTGATATTCGAAAACCAGGGCAGGGCCGTCGTCGGTCACCAGGAACTGCTGGGGTACAGCGATGCCTTCATGGCGGATTCCGAAGGTGAGCTGGTATTCGCGCTGAGCCAGCTGCTCGATGCGTTTGCGTTCGGAGGCTGAAGCCTTTGGCGGTACGTCGTAAAGCCGCAGACGTTGCTTGATTTTGGGAAGGTTCGGGTGGGTGACGACTACGTCCTGCCAGTCGACGCCCTCGGCTACGGGGTCTGAATCGGCAACGGCGTAGTCCCCGACCATCCGGGTCTTCGGGGTAGGAAGGAAGTCTGCCTTCTCGCAAAGGTGCCGTACGAGCTGGGCGCGCTGGGGATCGATGTAATCCCGGGCGTTGGGCGGGGGAGTCTTCAGGAACTCGCTCAGGCGTTGCAGCGGCGGGTTGGAGCTGACGTTGTACTTGTCCAGCTTGATGACGCCGGCGCGTCCGGAGGGGTCGACGGCGAAAGTCGAGCCCTGGCCATGCAACACAACGAGCGCATTCACCCACGGAACGGACTGCTCCGTGTAATGACCGGATGCATAGGTCTTCAGCAATGACGACAGGCGTTTCGCCTTCCGGTCCGTCACGAGGAACGGGTTCGGGTGCGTCTTGCCGGGCTGGTACCAGCGCTGGGAGTTGCCGGTGATGGTTCCGTGCCACCCCTTGAGCTCCACGCAGAACAGTCCCACAGGAGTCAGGAGCAGTACATCGACTTCGGCCGTTCGATTGTTTGTGTCGATGAAGGTGAGGTTGACCCAGGCGGTGGTGCGGCCGTCGTCGGGCAGGACCTCGCGGAAGGCCTCCAACGCGGCGGCTTCCTCCGGCGTGGCGGCAGGGCCCATTACTTTCCAGTGGGGCGAATCAACCTTCATCGGTGTATCGGTGCTCCAGATTCGCTCGTTGTCGTGATGCCTGTGCGGTGTTGCTTCCTGCATATACAGCTTAGATCGGTAAGCGGGCGAGTAGGAGCTCGACACCCGAGCAATAGCGTTCTGGTCACAGCGAATTTGGATGCTCTGGGGCAGACGCAAATCCCGTCGCCAGCGCTCTGCCGGCAGGCTAATGCCGGAAGCGGTATACGACCAAGCGTTTACCTGAAGGCCCGGTGGCAGGGGAAGCTGAGGCGCCCGGGCTGTGGACCTGCCTCTCGCTTGTACAATCGAGGTGAACACACGGCGACACGATAAAGAGAGAAAAATCGAAGAACTACCAGCGTCAGGATTGTTATTGGCAATCTGCACCAGCCCACCGAAAACGAGTGGAATCCGGACGCTCAATCGAGTTGAAGCGGCCCGAAAAGTCCTCTGCTTTGAATACGTTCGCTTGGCAAATATGTTCCCTTTCCCGACTCAATCATCTGGGGAATTGAAGACTCTCGGGGCTCGAAAAGATCCATGGATGATATCCCGTGACGAAATACAGTCTGGGATTTCCTTAGCGGACGGCATATTGCTCGCCTATGGGACGTCGGCTCCGACAGGCCCGGCGAGGCACCATTGGAGGGACCAGATTTCCTGGCTATCCCGCATGCTTGAGCCTACGGATATCCCCGTTTGGTCCGTTAGTGACGAACCAAGGCATCCTTCGCGCTGGCACCGCCACACCTTTCGTGAGCACCCCGGTGTGCCGTTTGATGACGCGCTTTCCCTTGTGCTCAAGGAACAGCAGTTGTCCGAAAAAGGCTTGGTGAGCCACGCCGAATAATGCGACACCGCGTAAGCAGTTGCCAGGACGCTGTTTCTCCGTCACAGCCTTAGCGCGAGGATGCCAAGGGAGCAGTCGTCTTTGGTGGCAGAGCGCAACCTTGTATTGACGAGCTTCCGCAGGTGTTTCTTGTACTTGGAGCTTTTTGACTGCGCTCGACGCGGCTTTCCGACGGCTTCGATCAGTTTCGCGCACGCTGGGGCCAGAGTTTTTGACCGGAAGTCGTACAGGCTTTCGCTTGTTCCGTCACTCATCGTGATGAAACCCGCAACCCCTTCCAATTTTCCGCGGTAGAGGCGCATGGAAGCCAGGGCCGAGGGCGACGTTACGAAGGTGGTCTGGTTTGCGAACTCTTCATTGTCAGGTGTCGAAACGACCTGCAGCCGGTCCTGCTTCACGTAGCCGATGACGCCGTCGCCGACATGCACCGCGATAAATCTGTCACCTGACACTGCGACGGCCAGAAACGTCGATGCGAGCTCTGGAACAGCACAGCCTTGCTTATCGGCAATGCCTGCCAGTCGGCTGAGCAGACGCTCGAGAATCAGCTGACGCGCTTCTTCGGCACCAGTACTGGCGATGAGGTCCGGGAAGCGCTCCGCGAGCAGCGCGCAGCCTTCTTCCACTACTGCCTGTGCACCGAACTCGGAATATTCCGCCGATCCGGCACCGTCGGCTAGACACAGCACCTGGACACCGTGGCGAGACAGATAGGCAGTCCGGTCCTGGCCGCGGGTACCGTTCTGCTCGTGCCCTCGACCACGGACCTGATGGTGGAATTCGTTGAACATCTAGAGTTCCGCCCAGCCCTTCAAACCCTCGAGGTCGAGCTTCACCGTATCTCCAGGAGTCGACCGGGACACGCGGGAGACGGACTTCGACAGCCACTCGAAGAACTCCTTGAAACTGAGTCCCCGTAGGCGCAGCGGGGGACGATTGGGGCTGAACCTAGCCAGAACGCTCATGTCTGCGTCGGAACCGATCCCGATCGGGAAGACTGTTAGCTTCTTTTGGGCGACCAGATCGGTGACGCGCTGTATGGCGCGTTCCAGTTCTATGGAGCTGCCGTTCGGTTGGCCGTCCGTCATCAGGACAAGCCAAGGCTGGTAGTAGAGGACGCCGGCTCCGGAGTACACGGCTTTGCGGTTCTCCAAGGTATCCAACGCCAGGTTTACACCCTCGCCTAGCGCGGTGCCGCCTGTAGCGTGAATTTGCGGCATCGGTTTGACTAGCAGATCTATGCTGGCGAAATCCTGGACGAGCTTCACCGTGGAGTTGAATTCGACCACGCTTACCTCGGCCGCGTCGTGGGCATCATCGTCTTGGTCAATAGCGTCATAAAAGAGGTTTACGCCTTCAACGAGCTCGCGGATTTTTTCGCCCATCATGGAGCCACTTGAATCGAGGCACAGGGCCACCGGAACCCGGGGTGTTGGGTTCTCTACGAGGTCATCGGTTCCAATGTTGAGCGCCATCAGGGAGTCACTTTCGGTTGAGGTGGTGGGTTTTTTGGGCGGATCAGCGCAACGATCAGGAATTCATCCAGTCGCTGAAGCGCCGCCATAGGCTCTTCTTCTGCGTAGTACCAGAGCTGACGGCGGCGGGCTGCTTACGGGTGTACGACGCTGGCTGGTTTGTGGGCGCCGTGGGGCACGTCTTCTTTATCTTCTGGTGTGTTTTCGGTACCGAAAGCCCCCGCGATATGAACCACTGTTCGTGATCGGGCGTAATGAACGGCTGGCGGCAATCGGCACACAACCGATTGGGATTCAGCTGCCCCGCCTTCACTGCGCAGCTCGTGCAGCGCCCGAACTTAAGTTCGGGCTTCATAGTCGGTGTTCGGCAGTCCTTGCAAGGAACAAGCTGACAGTTTATGCAGCGCCCACCGGTGAGGTGGGCCCGACGAGTCTCCTTTGCACAGCTGACACACGTGCCGTAGTTGCGTTTGTGGTTGCATTCCCAGCACCGCCCGTCTCTCAACGCTGCGGGATTCCTGGGCTTGCTGCAGTCCGAACACTTGGGCACGTTCCTCCGGCACCCGTCACAGAGTTCCGGCGTCCAGTACGTCTTTCTCTCGTCTTGCCAGCGTCCGATCAGTGACGTACCGCATTCGCCGCACGGGTATTCAGGAGTAGCCGCTTCCATCTTGCGGAATCGCGTCGGGTAAACGTCGTGGGACAGAGGGTCGAAGTCGTCCGAGCTGCCGAAAAACCTCCGGTAGTTCCTGAAGACCTTGAGCCATTCCTCCGCTGAGGGCCCGTTGTCATAGCGGGTGCCGTCTCGATGAAAGGTGTTCCAGAACATCCGCTTCACGAAGGACGGCAAGTGACTCCACATGAACTTCCAGTTACCTTCAGGCTGGTCACGGTCTGATGCGCCCTTGAACTGGAAGGCAAATTTTCCACTCCTGATCAGTTCTGCGAAGTCGCCACCATCAACGCCGCTACGGGCGTAGGGAAATTGGCCGGTAATCAGGATCATGAACAGCATGGTTGCAACAGCGAAGAGCTCGTCCTGCTCCGTGCGGAGTGCATCCGCGTAGTCTCCCTTGACGTTGGACGCGGTAAACATCGGCGTACCAACCGGACACGGATAACCTTCAAGCTGCCACGAGTCAGCATCGATAATCCACACATTCTTGTCCGTATCCAGCATGACGTTTTTGGGATTGATGTCGCCAAGAAGGATGTTCAGCGAGTGCAGGTAAGCCACCTTCTCTAGGAAGGATATGCAGACATCAACCAAGTCGGCTTTAGACCAGTTCGGATAGGTCCGCTTGAACCGCGCAGGGCGCATAACGGTCGCTTGCAACTCTTTACCGCTGGCGCGCGGCATCTCGTAGCCGACGAACTCTCCGTCCAGATTCGTGACCATACTGATAGGAAAACCGATGCCGTGACGTTCCAGCTTCCTAGACAGAAGGAGCCTTACCTTCTCCTTGCGGTGCTCTGAGCGGTGTTCAGGGTCGAACACCTTGACGACTGTTCGGTCGTCGCCGACAACGGTGTAGACGCGTCCTTCGCCGCCCTCGCCGAGCAGGGCGCCCAAAATGAGGGGACGGGTGCCGTTTGTGGCGGAAATGGCCCGTACTTCGTCACCTTCAACCGTAGGCGCGATCCTTGGGAGAACGGCATCAGGACCCTTGAAGCTGGGCTTTGAACTGAATGCCCCGACAGTTGCTTGGTCTACGGGCCGGGCCGGGCGTCGTGGTCCTGGAGCCGCCGTCCGGGCTGTGGGCGGCTCTCGTACTGGTTCTACTCCGTAAGTTTCTCGAAACGCATCGAGCAGTGGCGTGAGGGAGTCGACTTCCCAGTGGTCCTTATTGTCCGCCGATCCCTCATCAATTTGTCGAACCTTGCGCTTCAGTTTACGAACGCCTCGCTCATAGAGAGCCTGGTCGTTATCTACCTCTATCAAGCCATCTTTCGTGACGGTGCCCGTTACGAGACGTCGATCAATCTCTGCGGCCAGTAGACGAATGCGCAGGCGCAGCGTGATGTCATTTGTAATCAAGCACATCTCATACTGGGGGGCATAAGCCTTGAATACATCGACGAACAGATCGTCGGCGTATGGATTCGAGATGTCACCCAGATCCGTACGAATCAGGCCAAGCTTCTCAGCGTCCCCCAGAAAAACGAGAGCGTTAGCAGCCTTTGCGGTGGGTGAAGGCTGAGACTGATTCGGTTTGGCAAAATGAGCTTTGCTGTTCTTACGTAGTTCGTCCACAACCTTGCTTGGCACAACAATTGGGTGGCCCTGAGAAAGGATGGCTTTACCGCAACGCTCAAACAACCTCTTCAGAGCACCCTCGCGAGCGGGGTCCGTGTCCATAAATACATTTGTGTCGATGAACAGGCGGCGGTTCGAGACAACGAATTCTTCCGGCGGATAGCTGATGGCCGTGCTGGTGCTGGTCATGCGTGGCTTCCCCCACCCACGCGAAGGGAAAGTGTCACGGTTGTAGACGGATGGTGTCGTCTACCGAACGCCTCGGGCATACAGCCTTCGTGAATCCTCACGTGCACGCCGTCCCCCAAACACTAATGTCGTCAATAAATGCACTAAGCGTAAGGCATTTGCTGTGCCGTCTATGTTTAGGACGCGATCAGTCACCATTATGCGGTTTCGGTCGTCGACTCTTTCTGATGTTTCGGATAGGGCCGAAATTGTGAAGCCCTTTCACTGACGCAATACCGGATGGGGGAAATCGTTTTCGCCGCGGACCTTACACGGAACCGCCCGATTCGGCCCCCGCCCCCTCCGTCTGCAAGGATGCTGGTAAGCCTGCTGATAAAGGAGCCACCCATGCCTTCCCCCGCGCCCGCCACACAAGGACCCGCCGCCGCCTACGGGGTGCACTCCGAGGTCGGGAAACTGCGTAAGGTCCTGGTCTGCGCTCCGGGCCTGGCGCACGAACGGCTCACCCCCACCAACCGTGAAGACCTGCTCTTCGATGACGTGATGTGGGTGGAGAACGCCCAGCGCGACCACGCGGACTTCGTCACCCAGATGACCGACCGCGGCGTCGACGTCGTCGAACTGCACGACCTGCTCGGCTCCACCATGGACATCCCCGAAGCGCGGGCGTGGCTGCTGGACCGCAAGATCATCGCCAACCGGGTCGGCCTCGGCCTGGTCCCCGGCACGCGGGCGTTCCTGGATTCCCTGACCGGAGCGGAACTGGCACGCTACCTCATCGGCGGGCTCACGACGTCGGACGTTCCCGACGACTACCTCGGCGGCTACGTCGCCCTGGTCCGGGAATCCACCGGCCGCCCCGAGTACCTGCTGCCCCCGCTGCCCAACACCCTCTATACCCGGGACACCACCTGCTGGATCGGCGGCGGGCTGACCCTGAACCCGCTGTACTGGCCGGCCCGGCACGACGAGACCCTGCTGATGCAGGCCATCTACCGGTTCCACCCGGACTACACCGGCGCAAAAATCTGGTGGGGCGACGCGGAAAAGGACTGGAGCCAGGCCTATCTGGAGGGCGGCGACGTGATGCCCGTGGGCAACGGCACCGTGCTGCTCGGCATGGGGGAGCGGACCTCCCGGCAGGCCATCACCCAGCTCGCGCAGGCCCTGTTCGCCGACGAGGCCGCCGAGCGGATCGTCGTCGCCGGCATGCCCAAGCTGCGCGCCGCGATGCACCTGGACACGGTGTTCACCTTCGCGGACCGGGACCTTGCCACCATCCACCCGGCCATCGTGGACGGCATCCACCCCTTCACCATCCACCCCTCGGACAAGGCCCCCGGTCTGGAGGTCCGCGACCACCGGGACCGCCGCTTCGTGGACGTGGTCGCCGAAGCCATGCGCTACAAGCAGCTGCGCCTGGTGGAGACCGCCGGCGACTACCACGCCACCGAACGCCAGCAGTGGGACAGCGCGAACAACGCCGTCGCCCTGGAACCCGGCGTCGTGTTCACCTATGACCGCAACACCCAGACCAACGCCGCGCTGCGCAACGCCGGTGTCGAGGTCATCCCGATCGTCGGCGCCGAGCTGGGCCGCGGCCGCGGCGGCGGGCACTGCATGACCTGCCCGATCATCCGGGATCCGCTGGACTAACGACGACGACGAGTGGCGGCGTGCCGGACGCGGCAGCCGGCCGCCGATTCGGACCCCGCCGTCTCCCTCTGAGAGGATTGGAGTGAGCCGCTGACGGAGGAGCCTCCGCAGGAAGCGGTCCGTTCCTCCACAGATGTCTAAGCGGTGTTGCCTCACTGGCCGCTACATCCGATTGGAAAAAGAACCGTGTCTAATGCGCCTGCTTCAGGGGACAAAGCCCCAGCGGCCAAACTCTCGCTGTTGACCCTCACCACTGTGGTGATCGGGTCCATGGTCGGGGCGGGGGTGTTTTCCCTGCCCCAGCGCTTCGCCGAGGAAACCGGGGTGTGGGGTGCGCTGGTCGCCTGGCTGATTGCGGGTTCCGGCATGCTGATGCTGGCGTTCGTGTTCCAGCGGCTGTCCATGCGCAAACCAGGCCTTGATGCGGGGGTCTTCGCCTACGCCAAGGCCGGCTTCGGAAATTATGTGGGGTTCTTCTCCGCCGCGGGTTACTGGGCTAGTGCCTGTGTTGGAAACGTCACCTACTGGGTGCTCACCATGTCCACGCTGGGGGCCCTGTTTCCGCAGCTGGGCGCAGGGGACACCCTCCTCGCCGTCGTGCTGTCTTCGGCCGGGCTGTGGGGATTCTTCTTCCTGATCAGGCGCGGCATCAAGGAAGCCACGGCCATTAA
Source organism: Arthrobacter sp. Ms25 (assembly GCF_059090365.1). Classification (NCBI taxonomy): domain Bacteria; kingdom Bacillati; phylum Actinomycetota; class Actinomycetes; order Micrococcales; family Micrococcaceae; genus Arthrobacter; species Arthrobacter sp. Ms25. The sequence continues at coordinate 245,769 of NZ_JBNHFP010000002.1, forward strand.
CCGGATAGTCACGATCGCCAAGGTGGTTCCCATCCTGGTCTTTGTGCTGTTTGCTGTCTTTCTGTTCGACCCCGCCGTCTTCGCGGGAAACCTTACCGGGGCGGACTATACGGGGCCCCTGTTCGATCAGGTCAGGGACACGATGCTGGTGACGGTGTTCGTGTTCCTGGGTGTTGAAGGTGCCAGCGTGTATTCGCGCCATGCCCGACGGCGGGAGGACGTTGGCCGGGCGACCATCCTCGGCTTCCTGAGCGTTTTTGCCATCTTTGCCTCGGTCACGATCGTCTCCTACGGGGTCCTGCCGATGGAACAGCTCGCCGAGCTGCGCCAACCGTCCATGGCAGGCGTCCTGGAAGCGGGGGTAGGGACTTGGGGGCTGGTGTTCGTCAGCGCAGGCCTGATCATCTCGGTGATGGGTGCTTACCTGGCCTGGAGCCTGATGTCAGCGGAGGTTCTGTACGTGGCCGCCAGGGAGAAGGACATGCCGCGGTTCCTGTCCCGGGTCAGTGCGGACGATGTCCCGGTCAACGCCCTGCTGCTGAGCACACTGCTCAGCCAGCTGGTCATGGTCATCACCTACTTCTCCGGGGACGCCTTCGACTTCGCACTGGACATGACCGCGGTCCTGACGTTGTTTTCCCTCCTTTTCGCGGCCCTCTACGCCTTGAAGCTCGGCTGGACCGGCGAAACGTATGAAGGAGCCCCGGGCCGCACCCGGCGGGGCGACCTGGCCATTGCCGTCATTGCCACCATTTACTCGGTGTTCCTGGTCTACGCCGCCGGACTGTCCCTGGTGCTGTTTTCGATGATCTTCTACGCCCCGGCCACCGTCCTGTTTGCGATCGCGCGCCGTGAACAAGGGCAGCGCGTCTTCCGGGGAGGGGAGTTTATTCTTTTCCTTATGACCTTGGCCGGAGCCGTCGCAGGCGTGCTCGCCCTGGCCCGGGGCTGGATAGAGCTCTGAGCTAGCGGACACGCGGGCTGGCCGCACCATGGGGGGAGAACGCCCAGCGCTCCCGCCGCGGCCGCGGGCACTGCATGACGTGCCGATCATCCGGGATTTCGTGGACTGACGACGACGGCGGCGGACAGGATCAGATGGTGTTGATCCATGCACCCCGGTCTGAGAAGAAAGAGAGCAACGGCTCGTAGAGGACGATATGCTCTCCGGTTTCCGCGGCAGCGTTGTCAAAGCAAACGTCGCCGGTTGCGGTGCCGCCCGGTGCGACCTGCCCGCCTGCCAAAATGTTGGGGCTCCCGGTCAGGCCGGCATTGTTGATGGTTCCTGAAGGTGCCTGAAGCTTCCAGTCGAGGGCATTGAAATCGATCGTTTCATCCGATCCGTTCTGGATGGTCGCCGTCGTGCACAGAGTGGGACCGAGGGTTGAATCGCCTGGGACCAACGTCGCTGAAGTGACGGTGATATCTCCCAAAACCAGCGGGTCGCCCGCTTGGCCGATCACGTCGCTGTCCTGCGCTCCCGGGAAGGTGGGCCCAGAGGTTTCGGTGGCGGTCGGGTCGGAGCTTTCGGTAGCAGTCGGGTCCGAGGTTGGATCCGGATCCGCGGTATTGTCCCCGCCGCCGCCCGACATCGTTGCGACGGTGATGATGACGATCAGGACAATGAGCGCCAGGGGCAGAATGAAACGCTTTTTCTTGTACCAAGGGCGGCGCGCCTTGGCATAGGCCTTGTCGGCTTTGGCCTGCGCACGCGCGTCGCGGGGGTCGCGGGGAGGTTGGTTTCGGGGATCAATCGGCTGGTTCTCTGACATTGTCGCTCCTCGCTGTCGAGCCGGTATCGGCCCAGCATGCCCTCGCTACGGCGGGCCTCCAGATACTTGTACGGAAACTCACAGACAGGAACGAAGATTGCTCACGATTGGTGTCATTTCCGCTAGAATGGGGCGGTTTGTTTCTCATAGTCGTCGTGCGAGATGCGCGGCATACGACGACGTCGACGGTCAGTCGCCCGCCGGCATCGGCTGCCTACAACGGTGACGGCAGCAGGCCCGCCCAGCGACGGGCGGGCCTGACGCGCTCCTCCTACTTTTCGCAGAACGCCGCATCCACGGCCTTCGTCACGGACTTGTAGTGCTCCAGCATCTGCTCCTCGCTGGCCGGCTGGTCGATGCCCCCGGGGAGGGAGGTCACTGCCACGGTGAAGGCGGTGCCGTCGGCGGTCACGCCGTTGCGGGTTTCGTAGCCGTGGATGTCTCCGCCGTGGCCCCAGATGTCGCCACCGCAGCTCAGCGGATAGCGTTCCAGGCCGAGCCCATACTCGGACCCCGGCCACAGGCCCTCCTCGTCGGAGGGCACCGTCTTCTGCATTTCGGCCAGTGACGCCTCGTTGAGCAACCGTCCGTCGAGCACCGCCTGGGTGAACTCATTGAGGTCGCTGGGGCTGGCGACGATCGCCCCTGCTGCCCAGGCCCAGGACGGATCCAATTCGGTGACGTCGAACCGTTTGCCATCGGTTTCCATGTGGTAGCCATTCGGATGCTCGCCCCGGATCTCCTGTTCACCCAGGTCCGGGAAATAGGTGTGCTCAAGCTGAAGGGGTTCGATGATGCGGTTCGTGATCTCCTCGCCCAGGGGACGCTCGGTCACCTTCTCGATGAGCAATCCCAGCACGATGTAGTTGGTGTTGGAGTATTCCCAGCGCTCTCCCGGGGCGAACAGTGCGGGGGAGGCCAGGGCCATGTCTGTCAGGTCGCGCGCCGACTTGTACGAGTGCTGGATCTTCTTGATATCGACGGCAAACTCATCCGTGTACTCCGGCAGCCCGCTGGTGTGCTGCAGCAACTGCCGGACGGTGATGTTCGCCCCGTCGATCCCTTCGCCGTGAACCAGACCGGGCAGGTACTTCTCGATGGGAGCGTCCAGCTCCACCGATCCCTCCTCCACGAGCTGGAGCACCGTGACGGCGGTGAACATTTTCGTGTTGCTGCCAATGCGCACCTCACCGTCCACCGGAACATCCTCGCCGGTTTCCACGTTGCCGACGCCGGACACATAGTCCTCATGGGTGCCGTCCGGATGCGTCAGGGAAGCCAGGGCTGCGGGAAAACCGCGGTCCACCAGGCCATCCAGCTGCGCCTGGACCACCGTGTCGCCCGCAGCAGGGGCAGTAGCAGTGGTGGCAGCGGCAGGCGCCGTGTCGCCGGCGACGGAGCCGATACCCCACCAGGCGCCGGCGCTGACCGTTCCGGCGGCCAGCAGGCCCGTCGCGGTGAAGGCCAGGGTGCGCTTGAGGGACGACGACGGCGGCATGGTTCCGTCCGATGTGGCCGCGGGTTCTGTTTCATGAGCCATGGTGATGTTCCTTCCGGATAAGGGGAGGGCACGTGGTGCTCGTTGTCCTCGGGATTGATAAGCACCAGCCTTCTCTTTCCCCGGATCCGGCACCCCGGCCCTGCGAACAGAAAGGAACCTGTTCCCGCGGATAGGGCGCCGCAAATGAATACGTCCGTACGCTGAAAAAATGCTTCAATCTACCTCAGCCGCCCTTCGGGAAAACAACGGACCGGACACCATCGAGGTGGATCAGAATGAAGCGATGTTAAAGGCCGCCGCCCGCCCCGGGAACTGGAACGCGCTGTGGAGTTTCGCGCCTATAGTGCTCATTGTTCTGCTGGCCATTGGTTATGTGTGGGGGGTCCTGGCCTTCGAACCCGAGTCGCTGACGGATCCCAGGGATTTCCTGCCGGTTTTCCTGATGCTGGCCCAGGCCGCGGTGCTGCCCGCGCGTTTCCGCATTCCGCTGGCGGTCCTCCTGGCGGTAATGGCGCTGGATGGCCTCACACTGGTGTTTTCCGTCGGCGAGGTGGGCACCGGCACCATTGCCGTGATGGTTGCCGTCTACGCCTACCTCCGTGCCGCGACCGGCCCACGGCGCTACCTTGTCACGGCAGCGCTTGCCGCGGCCGCCGTCGTCGTCACGTACTTCGCCGCGCGGGCAAGTGACGTGCTTCCGCCCGAGCTGGTGCCCGCATTTGCCCTGGGCCGTACAGCATTGGTCTTCGCCGTGGGTGCGGCCAGCGCGGAGATCATGGGCGGCAGGGCGCGGCTCCTGGAAGCCCTGCAGGAACGGGCGGAGGCGGCCGAACGCGAAAAGGAACGCCGGGCCGAGGAAGCCGTGATGCGCGAACGCACCCTCATGGCGCGGGAACTGCACGACGTCGCCGCTCACCATCTGACCGGCATCATCGTCAGCGCCCAGGCCGCGCACGCCCTGCGGACCTCCAATCCCGAAGAAGCCGGACATTACATGCGCCAGGTGCAGGCTGCGGCGAAAACAACGCTGGATAATCTCCGTTCGACGGTGGGACTCCTGCGCCCGAACGGTGCCGAAGGAGAGCTGGCTCCCGTTGCTTCCATGGAGAACCTCCCCGCGCTGGTGGCCGAAGCGTCACAAGCCGGCACCAATGTCCATTTTGAAGAGTCCGGCGAACCCCGTGAGCTCCGGCCGCTGGCAGGAATCGCGGCGTACCGGATGGTGCAGGAATCCCTCGCCAACGCCCTTCGCCACGCTCCCGGTGCCTCCCGCAGCGTCCGGGCGGACTACGGTCCGACGTCGGTGCGGCTCACGGTTTCCAATGACGCGCCGTCGGCCCCGCCGGGGCAGTTGGCCCGCACCGGGTACGGTTTGATCGGCATGGCCGAGCGTGCGGACCTGATCGGCGCCACCCTGCACACGGGACCCGACGACGGCGGCGGCTGGACCAATACCCTGGTGCTTCCCTATGAGGACGAGACATGACGATCACGGTAGCCATCGCCGATGACCAGGCCATTGTGCGTGCCGGACTCCGGGTGATCCTGGCAGCGGACTCCGGCATCGAGGTGGTCGGCGAGGCAGCCGACGGCGCCGAGGCGGTAACGCTGGTGCGGGAGCTGCGCCCGGATGTCATCTGCATGGACATCCGCATGCCCGGCCTCAACGGCATTGCCGCCACACAGACGATCACGGAAGATCCGCAGAACACCACGGGGGTGCTGATGCTGACCACCTTCGAACTCGACGACTATGTCTTCGGCGCCCTCGAAGCCGGCGCCTCCGGCTTCCTGCTGAAAGGAGCGGACGAGGACTCGCTGCTGGACGCCATCCGTTCCGTCGCCCGCGGCGACGGCACCCTGGACCAGCGCCTGACCCGCCGCGTGCTGATGGAATTTGCGAACCGGACGACGGCGCCGCGCAGCTCGCCGACGCCGCTGGTTGTGCCGCTGACCGCCCGGGAAACGGAAATCCTGACGCTCCTGTGCGAGGGACTTTCCACGCAGGAAATTAGTGAACGGCTGTTTGTGGAGTCCACCACGGTGAAGTATCACGTGGCGGGAATCCTGACGAAGACGGGCGCCCGCGATCGGATGCAGGCCGTGGTCTGGGCGTTCCGGAACGGCGTTGTGGCCGTACCCCGGTTTGGCGGCTGATCGGGGAGCGCCTCGACCGACCGCGCCGGAAACGTCTACGGAACCGCCGCAACAGCCAGGGCGGACCGAAGCCGGGCACCGATGAACTCGCGGGCGACGGCGGCATCATCAATCAATCCGGCCATGTAGACGAAGGGATGCACCTGGCCGCCGAAACGCACTGCGGTGGTGGGAACGCCGGCAGCCCGCAGCTGCCCGGCATAGGCCTCGCCTTCGTCGCGCAGCGGATCGCATTCACCGGTAATGACGGTGGCCGGGGCAACACCGGCGAGGTCGGGGTTCCGGGCGGGGGAGAGGCGGACGTCGTCCAAATCCGCCCCGGCCGCATACATGTCCACGAAATACTGCATGTCCCGCCGGGTCAGGAAATGCCCGTCCTCGAACGTTGCGTAGCTCTCCGTGGCGCCAACGCGCGCATCGGTCACCGGATAAATCAGCACCTGGTGCGCCAGCGGCGGGTTATGCCCGGCGAGCTGCTGGGCGGTGACCGCCGCAAGGTTACCGCCGGCGCTGTCCCCGGCAACCGCCACCCGATGAGGATCGATCGCCAGACCGGACTCACCCGAGAGCAGTGCAAGGGTGACAGCCTCGGCGTCGTCGGCCGCTGCGGGGAACACATGTTCCGGTGCCCTGCGGTAGTCCACACTGACAACGGTGGCGCCGGAATGCGCGGCGAGGGCGCGGGCCGTCGTGTCCGCGATCTCCAAATCACCCAGGACCCATCCGCCGCCGTGGAAGTACACGACGGCGCCGGGCACTGATCCGCTCGGGGCCTCCGGAACGTACACGCGCACCGGGACCGAGGCTATAGTCCGGTCCTGCACGGAGAACATCTCAGCTGCCGCGCCGGTCAGGGGCAGGGCATTCTCCAGATCGGAGCGGTTCTGCTCTGCGGTCTGGGTATCCAGCGGCGGGGCATCCTTCAAGAGGTCGAGAAAAGCCTGCGCCTGGGGATGAACCTGCATGTGCTGCTCCTGGGATTCGCGGATGGGACAAGCAATCTAGCACGATGTAAGCGGGTGGAGGCTGGCAGAAATAGGCATTGACGGCATGCAATCCGAAACCATTTCGAGGCTTTTCCAAGACTCGCATAAAGTAAGTTGATGACTCAGACGACATCTCCAAGAGTTCGCATCGGCACGGTCATCACAGTAATGGGGGCAATTGTCGCCTACCTGATCGGCTCCGGTTTCGCGACAGGCCAGGAAGCGCTGCAGTACTTTGCGTCCTTCGGGGCAGCCGGTGCAGCCGGCGCCCTGGTAATTACCTTTATTCTTTATTGCTACGTGACGGCGGTGGTCCTCCGCGACGGCCGCAACCTCCGGCTGAAATCCGGGAACCGGATTTTCGAGTATTACTGCGGAAAGTACATTGGCGGATTCTTCGGCATTTTCGCGCCCTTGTTCTTCTTTTGCATGTACGCGGTCATGCTCTCAGGAGCCGGTGCGGCCCTGAACGAGCACCTGGGCTGGAACGGGCAGGTGGGCATCTTCGCCATGGCCATCGCGGCACTGGTGACGGTGATGCTGGGACTCGACGGCCTGGTGTCCATCGTCTCCAAGCTGGGCCCGGTCATCGTTGCCCTGAGCCTGGTCATCGGCGTCATCGGCATCGTGAGGAACCCGCAGGGGATCGCCGAATCGGCGGACGTGCTCCCCACGATCGACGTCCTGCAGGCCGCGCCGAACTGGGCCGTCTCGGGCTTCATCTTCCCCGGACTGGGAATCCTCATGCTGGTTCCGTTCCTAGCCAGCCTGAGCCGGAAAGTCCGCAACGACCGGGAAGCAGTCACCGGCGGACTGGTCGGAGCCGTCACCTTCGTGGCGGCCGTCGCCGTCGTGGCGTTTGGCCTGCTGGCGAACATCGGCGACGTCTACGACAAGCAGATCCCCATGCTGTGGATCGCGGACCAGGTCTTCTCCGGCGCGGGCAGCATCTTCTCGGTGGTCCTGTTCGCCGGCATCTACACCACCGCCGTCCCACTGCTGTGGACCGCGGTTAACCGGGTCGAGCCGAATGACAAGAGCCGCCGGGCGAAGGTCCTGGCCGTCGTCGGCACGGTGATTGCGGTCCTGCTGGCGCAGGTGCCGTTCGCGGAGCTGGTCAACCTCCTGTACCCGGTCGCCGGCTATCTCGCGGTGATCCTGCTGGTCTGCATCGTGGTCCGGCACATCCGAAACGTCCGGAACCGCAGGCAGGGGACCGACGTCTACGCCGTCGGACTCGAACGCCTCCCCGAGGACACGGCAGCCGCGGCGGTCAAGTAATGCGGGGGAGGGGCCGGACGCTTCCGGCTCCGGTCTGTCCCGCGGCCCGACGACGACGGCGCGGCGGCGGGCGGGTGCCCCCGCCCCCGTAGAATCAACGGATGCCCGAAACCCTGCAGCCGCCCGCCTCCACCGCTCCGCCCGCCTCCGCCACCACGGCCTCCGCCCGGCTCGCGCGGATCGTGACCGAAGCCTCCGCGCCGACCGTCCTCGTGGGATTGTTCCTGCTGCTGCAGCCCCTGCTCACCCCGGGCGTGACCTGGCTGCAGGGCCTCACGGCAGCGGTGTTCACCGTGGGGCTGCCCTTCGCCGGGATCCTGGTGCTCAAGCGCCGCGGCCGGGTGAGCGACCACCACGTGGGCGTGCGCACCCAGCGGGCGCCGATCCTCGCCGCCTCCGCGGTGTCGATGGGCATCGGCGCGCTGCTCCTGGTCCTGCTGGACGCCCCGGCCGGACTGTTCGGCGACATCGGCGGCGTCTTCATCGGCCTGATGATCTGCCTGGCGGCGAACCTGGTGTGGAAGCTCTCGGTGCATTCCGCCGTCGCGGCCTACATCGGGCTGGCCCTGCTGGCACCGGTCCCGGCGGTCGGGGTCGCGCTGGCGCTGCTGCTGGCCTCCGCCACGGGCTGGTCGCGGGTGAAGCTCGGCGACCATACCCCCAGCCAGGTCCTGGCCGGACACATCGCCGGCTGCCTCACCTTCGCCGTGGCACTGCTGCTGCCCTCGTGACGGGTTCAGCGGACGTGAAGGTAACCGAACATCAGGCCGCCGCGCAGCTGGCGGCCCGCTGGTACTCCAGGATCCTCCCGCCGGCCCTGGTGCTGGCGGCACTCATCATTGCCGCCGGAATCGAGGCAGGGCTGGAACCGGCGGGCGTGCTCCTGCTGCTGGCCGGCGTCGTGGTGGTGCCCGGCGCGGTCTACAAGGGCACCAAGGGAATGTTCCGCCGCCGGGGCATCCCCGATAGCCGGCGCACCGCCCTGGTGGCCGCGCTGATGCTGGCTGCCGCCGTTGTCTGCTTCCTCCTGCCGGTGGCGCCGCCGGTGCCGGCCACGGTGGCCGGGCTGCTGCTCGGCAATGTGGGCCTGGTGTTCTTCCGGCGCTGGCTCAACGTTTCCGCGCACGTGTCCGTCCTGACCTTCGCCGTTCTCTGGGCAGCGGCCGCCTACGGCGCCGGGTGGGCGTGGCTGGTTATCCTGTCGCCGCTGATGATTCTCAGCCGTGTGGCCCTGCGGGAACACACCCCGCGGGAGGCCCTGTCCGGGGCGGCACTGGGGCTGGCGGCCTTCGGCTGTTTCCTCGCGCTGGAAGCCTGGGGCTGACGTGCGCTCAGGATGCGGGGCCGGCCGCCGTGGCCTCCGCAGACCGGGTTCGTGACTTCCGAAGCCCTGCAGCCCGCATCGCCCCGGCCGAGCTGACGGTGCAGGCCGCCGCAGCCACGGCGAAGGCCGGCCCGTAGCCGGAGGCCTCGATGGCGCCGCCGGTCACCGCCGACCCAAGCGCCTGCCCGAGGATGAGGCTGATAAAGAGCGCCGACGTGCCCGCGGCGCTGCTGCTCGCCGTCGCGGTCGCCCAGATGATGAGCACCGATGTCGCCGCGGTGTACGCGAGGCCGAACAGCGCAAACGCAGCGAAGCCGACGACGGCGCTGCCGGGCGCGAGCACGACGGCGCCGGTCGCGGCCCCGGTGGCCAGCACCGTGACCGGCCAGGTGAGCCGGATCGGGTGCCGGGCCAGCCAGGGGGCGGTCAGCACCGCCGCCGCACCGCCGGCCCCGAGGGCGATCCACGCGCCCGCAGACAGGGCGACGGGCATGCCGCCCTGCTCCTCGAGCAGGGTCCGGCCGTAGACCCAGATCGCAGCGCAGCCGATGCCGTAGACGAAGGCCGCAGCGAGCGGCACGGTCAGGGCGGCCAGGCCCAGTCCCCGGGACCGGCTTCGGCTGTGGGGGCCGCGGGGGCTGCCGCTGTGCGCACGGCGGCCGCTCGCGCCGTCGTCGTTCCCGTCGGCCGTGCTGCCGTCGTCGTCCTCGTCTTTCCCTCCGCCATCAGCTCCAGGTTCCGTGCCCGTTCCTCCGCGCCGGCGCGAGGCATCGGTCCGCAGCACACCGACCATTCCCGCCACCGCGATTCCGGCAATCAGCACCCACGCCAGCCGCCAGGAGGACCCGAGCGCCAGGGCCAGCAGCCCGGCCGCCACCACCCCGAAACCGGTGCCCGAATTCACCACCGACTGCCGCTTCGCCGCATGGAACGGCATGGTGTTGCGCTGCACCAGTTCCACCAGAGCGGGGGAGGCGAAGCCCGCGCCCATCCCGGCCAGCAGCACGGCCGCGGCGAAGAACCCCGTGGACGGCGCCGCAGCGATGCCCGCGGAGCCCGCCGCCGCCGTCGTGCCCGCCAGCACCGTCATCATCCGCGGATGCCGCGGCGCGTAGACAAACCCGAGTCCGGCCGAGACGCAGTAAATCACCGAGGCGCCGGAGGAGAGCAGCCCGCCCACGGCAGGGGTCAGCTCGAAGGAGGCGGAGAAGGCCGGCAGGAACAGGCCGTAGCCCAGCCGCGCCAGACCGTAGGTCGCGGCAATGAGGGTCACCGCGGCCACGGCGAAGAGCGGGCCGGCGGTCTGAACGGAAGGCTGTAACGGTCGTTTCATTGAAACGTACGTTATATGCTGGTCGCATGGTTGTACAACCCACCACGGCATCCCGTCCCAGCGCCCGGGACCGGCTGCTCGACGCCGCCGAAGAACTCGCCTTCACCCGCGGCGTCGCGGCGACGCCGGTGGACAGGATCCTGGAGCGGGCCAACGTTTCTCCGGCCACGCTGTATGCGCACTTCGGCAACAAGGAAGGGCTCATTGCGCAGGCGCTGCGCCGCCGACTCCAGTACTGGGACACAGCCTGGCAGCTCGAAATCGATGCCGCGGCCACCGACCGGGACCGGCTGCTGGCCGTCTTTCCGGCGCTGACCAGCTACCGGTCCGGCGGCTCGCCCGCACGCTGGTGCGCCTTCCTGGGGGTGGCGGCCGAAACCGTGGACCCGGGTCGGCAGCTCGCCGAGGCCCTGTCGCAGGACACACAGCTGCTCACCGAGCGTTTCCGGGAGCTCGCGGTGCCCGTGGTCGGCGCCGACCGTGCCGGGGCGGCGGCGGAGCACCTGCTCCTGGTCTTCACCGGAGTGCTGGGCATGCTGCTCCGCGGTGCGCGCCCGGAGGATGCGGCTGCGACCGGCCGGTCCACCGCGGAATTCGTCATCGACGGGTTCGGCCCGTCCCAGCTGGCGGAGTAGTTCCGGAAGGCTATGCGCCCGGTGGCGGCGTCCGCCTGCGGACCGGAGCTTCTCCCGGGCTGAGGTACCGGACATCGCGGCGGCCGTCGGTGAGGATCCGCAGGTCCTCCTCCAGGTTCCGGCGCAGCTCCATCAGTTCGAACTGGTAGTTCCCCGGGTCCTTGGCCACATCGCGCAGGTAGCGGTTGCCGGCGGCCGCCATCCGCATCAACACCGCGGTGGCAGGGGACCCGGGAACGAGGTACGCGAGGGTCTCCATCACGTTCTCGCGCAGGTCCTGCACGGCGGACCGGTGGCGGGCTTCCATGGGTCCGGCGGCGGAGGGCTGCGGATCGATGGGGGCCAGTGTCCGTTTCAGGTGCAGGTAGGTGACCAGCTCGTTGAGGGCCCGGGCTTCGTGCCGCCGGTCCAGGCTGCGCTTCGTTCCCCACCCCGTTCCGAAGCCGATCAGCACCCCGAGCGACGGCCACAGAATGTCCCAGATCCAATCCACGGCAACCTCCCGAGCATGTGCAGAAAGGCTACGGGGCCGGGGGAGCATCAGCCAGAGAGGTAGACGCCGGAGGTGGTCCCCGCGATCCTCCTGCCGGTCGCCGTCTACTCCTCCACGCGTGCTGTAGCCTATGGGTCGATGCGTTCGCATCCACATCCGATTGTCTCGTCCATGGGGGACCCTATGCCCGCTTTGCCCGCCCGCCGCACCGCGTCCACGATGACCCGCAGCACCGCCTCTTCCGCCCGTTCGCGGGTGCTCACCCTCGGCGCATTGGCGCTCAGCACCGTCGTCGTCCTCACCGGCTGCGGCGGCGACGACGCCGAACCCGCGGCCGCCACGCCGTCGCCGACCAAGACCACTGCGTCACCGACCCCGACGCCGACCGTCACGCAGATCGCCAACAAGGCCTGCACAACCGACGGCGCGACCCGAATGCAGGCGGCAACTGCCAGCTCCACGCCCACCCCATCGGTATCTACCACGGCCTCCCCGTCCCCGTCCCCGTCTTCGACGACTGCTTCTCCGTCCCCGACGCCGACGTCCCAGAGCGTCGTCTATGTCTGCACCGAGAACGACAATGGCCGGCTCATCTGGATGGATGAAGGCAGTTCCAAGAAGCTGACAGCTGAGCGCAAAGCAAAGGAAGAAAAAAGGGCAGCGGAAGAAGAAGCAGCGAAGCCCGCCGATCCGCCTCCCGCTCCCGTCCCCGAAGCGCCTGCCCCGGTTGCGCCTGCACCAGCTCCTCCTGCCCCGGCACCCGCGCCTCCGGCTCCCGCCCCAGTGGTCCCTGCACCGGCACCGCCCGCCCCTCCCGCCAGCGTTTACTACCCCAACTGCACCGCGGCTCGCAACGCCGGCGGCGCCCCGGTATATGCGGGCGGTCCCGGGTATGGCCCGCACCTGGACCGTGACGGCGACGGCGTCGGCTGCGAATAGTCCGCCCAGTTTCGGAAAGCAGTAGATGTTGCCCTTGGACCCGCCTAGCGTGGTTCCAAGGGCAACATCCGTTTAACGGGTCCGGCCATCGGATACCTGGCGGCGGTGTTGCCGCCAGAAGCCGGCCGGATCCCGCAGACCGGGGCGGCCGGACCGGCACCACCCTGCTGAGGCACCATGTCGCAAGGACCAACACCAGCAGCAGTTCCCGTCGATGCGTCCGTGCGTCAGCGAAGTCCCGGTCTCGGAAATCCCCGCTCCGCGTGGCTGGTTCTCGCGCTGGCCGCCGGATTGCTGTTTGCGGCGGCTCTGCTGGGCAGCCTCGGCATCATCGTCTGGCTGCTGGCCGTCGGGTTCCTGCTGGTGCTCACCGCCCTCTATGCCCTGGGGTTCCGGCGCCGCACCTGGGCGAACCTGGGCACCCTCGAGCAGCGGAAATTCGCCCTCTCCCTCGGCGCTGTCGTGCTCGTGGTCGGGATGGTGGCAGGCATTGTTTCCACCCCGAAGCCGGTCGGGAAGTCGCTGGCGGACGACGCTGCAGGTCTGCGGCCGAGGCCCGATCTTTTTGCGCTCCCAACGACGCCGACGACGCCGCCGCCCGGGTCCGTCCTCCGGCAGGACCGGCCGCCGGCGCAGGAGGAAGCAGCGGAGGCGAATAACAAACCCGGCCGCTATGCATTGCTTGGGGATACGTCCCCCTTGGATCCGGCGGTGGCATCCCTGGCCAACCAGCTCTGCCGGGTTCCGGGCGAAGCACGCACCCAGCTGCAGGCCGACTACCTCTGCACGCGCGCGGCGGACGGACGGCTCGTCTGGCTGGAGGAATCCGTGGCCGATCGGTTAGCGGAGGAACAGGCAGCGGCGGAGACGGCACGTTCCGCCGAAGAGGACCGGGAACGGCAGATTCAACGGGAGCAGCAGATGGCAGAGCAAAAGGCAGCAGAAGAACGCGCACGGATCGAGGAGCCCGGCGGGGCGCCCCAGTCCCCGAACCCGCCGGCCGACCGGCCGCCGCAGCCGACCGAACCCCCGACGGAGCCGCCGGACAAACCACCAACGGATCCTCCGACAGAACCACCAACGGGCCCGCCTACCCAGCCCCCGACACCGTCGCCCACGGAACCACCTACGGGTCCGCCGACCCGGCCGCCGAATCCGGACCCGACGACGCCGCCACCCACGCCCCCGGGACCGCCCGAACCGCCGGACCCGAGCCCGGAGCCCGATCTCCCGGTTCTTCCGCCGGATTTCCCGGGACCGCCGGCGCCGCCGGCACCGCAGCGCCCGTCCCCGCCGTCGTCGTCGTTCGCTCCGCCGTCGGTTGCCCCGGATGTGAAGGAGGTAGCCGTCGAAGCGGTGCCCGCCGCCCGCTAGGCATCCGTTACCGGAACGCGGACATCCCGGTGATGTGCTGGCCCAGGATGAGGGTGTGCACCTCGTCGGTGCCTTCGTAGGTCCGCACGGATTCGAGGTTGTTCGCGTGCCGCAGCGGTGAATAGTCCAGGGTGATGCCGTTGCCGCCCAGGATGGTCCGGGCCTCCCGGCAGATCGTGATGGCTTCGCGCACGTTGTTCAGCTTGCCCACGGAGATCTGCACCGGCTCCAGGGTCCCGGCGTCCTTGAGCCGCCCGGTATGGATGGCCAGCAGCACGCCCTTGGAAATCTCCAGCAGCATGTTCACCAGCTTCTCCTGGGTGATCTGGTAGGCGGCCAGCGGCTTGTCGAACTGCAGCCGTTCCAGGGAGTACTTCAACGCCTCCTCGTAGCTGTCCCGGGCAGCGCCCATGGAGCCCCAGAGGATCCCGTAGCGGGCCTCGTTCAGACAGGAGAACGGCCCGCGCAGCCCTTTCGCGCCGGGCAGCAGTGCCGTATCCGGCAGACGCACGTTCTCCAGGAAAACATCGCACTGGATCGAGGCGCGCATGGACAGTTTCGGTTCGATCGGCACGGCGGTAAAGCCCGGGGTGTCCGTAGGCACGAGGAAGCCGCGGACGCCGTCGTCGGTCTGTGCCCAGATGACGGCGACGTCGGCAATGGACGCCAGCCCGATCCACCGCTTGGCTCCGCTGAGGACCCAGCCCTCGCCGTCGCGCCGGGCAAAGGTGGTCATGCTCGACGGATCGGACCCGGCAGTGGGTTCGGTGAGCCCGAAGCAGCCGATCAGTTCCCCGCGAGCCATGCCCGGCAGGTAGCGGTTTTTCTGCTCCTCGGAGCCCCACTTATGGATTGCGGTCATGGCCAGCGAGCCTTGAACCGAGACGAAGGTGCGCAGGCCCGAATCTCCCGCCTCCAGCTCCATCGCGGCGATTCCGTATTCGACGGCGGAACGGCCGGGGCAGCCGTAGCCCTCCAGGTGCATGCCCAGCACCCCGAGCTCGCCCAATTCCCGGACAATCTCCACCGGGAAGACCGCATCCTCGTACCAGTCCTTGATGTTCGGGCGGATGCGCTCGTCCACGAAGGTCCGGACTTTGGTGCGCAGCGCCAGTTCCTCCTCGGACAGGAGCGCGTCCAGGCCCAGGACGTCCGACGCCGTGCGCAGGGTTTCGAGGTCCGGTGCGGCGGAGGCGGCGGGGGGAGTGGCGGGGATGCTCATCAGGTTCCTCCTGCGGCCGCAGCGCTGCGGCCGGAACGGGCGGTGGTGCCGGAAATCGGTGGCGTGTTGTCCAAGTCACATTACTCGTTCCGGGCGCAGTACCATTTCCAGCATGAGCGAGGCGTATCTGGTATCCGGTGTCCGCACCCCCGTCGGCCGCTACGGCGGCGCCCTCTCGAGCGTCCGCCCCGACGACCTCGCGGCCCTGGTGCTCACCGAGGCGGTCGCCCGCGCCGGCGTGAAACCGGCCGACGTCGACGAGGTACTGCTGGGCAACACCAACCAGGCCGGGGAAGACAACCGGAACGTGGCACGGATGGCGACCCTGCTCGCCGGGTTCCCCGACACCGTGCCGGCCATGACCGTGAACCGGCTCTGTGCCTCCGGCCTGAGCGCGATCATCACCGCCGCGCAGATGATCCGCTCCGGGGCGGCGGACATTGTGGTGGCCGGGGGAGTGGAGTCCATGTCCCGGGCGCCGTGGGTGCTGGCCAAGCCCGAGAAGGCCTTCGCCAAGCCGGGAGAGCTGGCCGATTCGGCCATCGGCGCCCGGTTCACCAACCCGAAGTTCTACGACATGCCCGGCACCACCTACTCGATGCCCGAAACCGCCGAGGAACTGGCCACGAGGGACGGGATTTCCCGTGAGGACTCCGACGCCTTCGCCCTGCGCTCGCATACCCGCGCCCTCGCTGCCATCGACGAGGGCCGGTTCACGGACGAGATCGTGCCGGTGGAAACAAAGAAGGGCGTGGTGAAAACGGACGAGGGTCCGCGCCGGGAAACCAGCATCGAGGCGCTCGCGAAGCTGCGGCCCATCGTGCGGCCCGACGGCGTGGTGACCGCCGGAAACTCCAGCTCGCTGAACGACGGCGCGTCCGCCGTCGTCGTCGCCAGCGCCGACGCCGTCCGCCGGCTGGGCCTGCACGCGCGTGCCCGGATTGTCGACGGCGCCTCGGCCGGGGTGGCCCCCGCCGTGATGGGGATCGGGCCGGTGCCGGCGACGCAGAAGGTGCTGGACCGGGCCGGCTGGTCGCTGGGTGACATCGAGGCCGTCGAACTGAACGAGGCGTTCGCCGCGCAGTCGCTGGCGTGCCTGCGGGCGCTGAACCTGGACGAGTCGATCGTGAACCACGACGGCGGCGCCATCGCCCTGGGGCATGCACTGGGGTCCTCGGGGTCCCGGCTGACGGTGACGATGCTCAACCGGATGGAGCGCGAGGGTGCTTCGAAGGGTCTGGTGACCATGTGCGTCGGGCTTGGCCAGGGCGTCTCGATGCTGCTGGAGCGGGTGTAGGACACACGCTGGCTTTCCCAGCGGGGTGGCGCTAGTCTGCCTCACCGGTGAGGACGTGGGGAATAGGGGAGCATGAACGTGAGACGGCGGGCTGCGGTTCTTGTGCCTACGTGCGTCCTGCTGCTGGTCCTGGCGGTAGTTGCGGTGTTGTACCCGCCGCTCTTCAACCCGATGATGCTTGCGATGCCGGTAGCGCTCATGGCCGGACTGTTTACCCTGCTGGTATTGGAGATCAGGGCGGGCCGGCGATGAGTCCGGAGCGTGCCCACAGGAAAATCCAGGAAATGCGAAACCCGGGAGCACCCAACTGGCGGTACCGGTTCTGGGGAAACCTCTTCGCCGCGGGCCGGGCCAGCCTGCCCGTGGCCGTTGAATTCCGGACAAGTGTCACGCCTTCGGGGACCAGTATCGCGGCTCGGGCCTTCGACACGTTCGGCTTCAGGATAGAAGGCCCGATGTATTTCGGAGCCGATGAAACCTTCGCGAACCGGCTGGAAGTCCTGCTGGGGAAAGTCGCCGCTGCGCTCCGGGTAAAACGCCCGAGGTAGGGGACCCTAGCCGTAAGGTTCAGGCCCGATTCTGTCGTGGGCCTTACCTGCCTTGCACACCCGCAATTTCTCCAAGATAGGCTGTGGCAAATAAATGGTGTCTAGATGGGGGAAGAACCATGCGGTTGTTCAGTACTAAACCGATTGTGGAAAAGAAGGAACAGTGGACTGCGGCCCAGCCGCCGCAGGCAGTCCTGGACGCGCTGGCGGCAGCGTTTGGTTCCCACGGGGAGGACGTCCGGCGGGAAAAGTTCCGGCTGGAGGTGCACCTGGGATCCAATGCGCTGTACCGGACGTATGGCAACATGACGGCTGAAGGCCGCGCGAACTTGCCGGTCGCTTTGACCTTCACCGTGTCCGAAACCCAAACCGAATCCGGGACCGGCACGGCCATCGAGGTGCATGCGTTCGACACTTTCGGTTTCCGGCTCGGCAGCGGAAAGTCCTTTGGTGTTCCGGAGACGTTCAACCGGCGGCTGGATGAATTCCTCAGCTACGCAGCGGGGGTGCTCGGTATGGACCGGCCGGTCACCGAGCCCGCCCCCGCCCCGCCTCGCATCAACATCTGAGAACTGACGGAGCCGAAGGTGCAGGCACTACCGGCAGGCGGGGTTACCCCCGGACCAGCTCCAGCATCCGGCGGACAATCTCTTCCCCGGCCAGCACGCCCCGCGCCCCGGTCACCTGCAGGTGCGGATCGAAGTAGCCGGCGTCGTCCAGTTCCCCGTGCGCGGGACGGAAGGCGACATCGGCGGCTTCCAGCATCGGCCGGTCCAGCAGGGAATCCCCGGCCGCAATGATCCGGTCCGCACCGACGCGGCGGGCCACCTCGGCCACGGCCTGCTGCTTGGTCACCGGCGTGGGCACGCAGTAAAGCTTGCGGCCCTGCAGCGACACCGTCCAGCCCCGCGCATCGCACCAGTCCTCCAGAGCCAGCAGGAACTCACCGGGCAGCGCTTCGCGGTCCACAATGGCGTAGGCAAACAGGTCTTCGGCGGTCCGCAGCTTCAGAATCCATTCAGAGAACTCGGGACGGCCCAGATACGTCTCAATCTCCGCCAGCGGAGCGCAGGCGGAGCCCACCGAGCCGCGCACGGACGCCTGCCAGTCGGCGTCGGGCTCACCGTGGTGCAGGATGACGCCGCCGTTGGTGGTGACCGCATACTCAGGCGTCGGCCCGGGCAGCCGGATCCGCCGGTACTGCGCGACCGTACGGGTGGTCACGGGCACGAACACGGACGCCTCCGCGGCCGCCACCAGCAACTCCTCGGCGGTGCGGGTCATGAAGGACAGCGGTTTTCCTTCGTAGACCTCGGCCACCACCATGGCCGGAGCCTGCGCGTCGGCGGTATCCAGGAACAGCGCATTGGCGGAGTAGATCAGGGTACGGTCCAGGTCGGAGGCGAGCATCGTCCTCACGCGTCGACCCCCTTAGCGGCAGCACCGGTACCGGCAGCAGCAACAGCCCGCCCGTCCGCGCCCACGGCACCGGCGGTGAACCGGGGATGGATCAGGCCCACGCAGCTGAACGGCAGGTCCGGCACCTCCTCCACCGGCACGCCGCGCTGTTCGGCCAGCAGCAGCACATGCGCCACGTCCTCCAGCGCCCCGGGGTGCACCAGCACCTTCCACGGCACCCGGCGCAGCAGCACTCGCGTGGTCTCGCCGACGCCGGGCTTCACCAGGTTTACGTTATGGATGCCGTACTCCTCGCTGAGGCGTTCCACCGCCTGCCAGCCCACCCAGGTGGGGG
Organism: Arthrobacter sp. Ms25; assembly: GCF_059090365.1. NCBI lineage: Bacteria > Bacillati > Actinomycetota > Actinomycetes > Micrococcales > Micrococcaceae > Arthrobacter > Arthrobacter sp. Ms25. Next base: position 264,384 of record NZ_JBNHFP010000002.1, read on the forward strand.
TCCGGTCCGCTGCGGCCAACGACGCCGCCGCAGCCTCAGCCTCGGGCCGCACCTGGTCGAAGTGCGACTCAATCGCGGTTAGGAAGTCCCGCGACACATCGGCACCGGCAAGGTGGGAGTAGAACTTCGCGCCGTGGAAATCGTGCGGGGCAATGAGGTCCTTGTTGAACACGGTCCGGGACACCAGCCCGGAGACGGTCGAGTTCAGGCAGGCCGACGGAATCAGGTAATCCTCGCGGGTGCCGAACAGCTCCACGGAGTGGCCGGGATCGGCCAGCACCGCGAGTTCGGACGAGAACCGGACCCCGTCGGTTGCTTCGAACCGATCCAGTGCGGCAGTCAGCTCGCGCGTGATGGCGCCCTTGCCGGTCCAGCCGTCCACGAACAGGATCCGCTCGGGTGAATACGTCCGCGCCAGATACCGCAGCGCCGTTTCGTCCATGCCCACGCCGCGCACGATGCTCATGGTGTAGTGCGGCAGGTCCAGCCCGTGCATCCGCTTTGCCCAGCGCCTCATCAGGATCCCGATCGGTGTACCGGCCCGCGCAAGCGAGACCAGCACCGGCTCCCGGTTCCGGGCGGCCAGCGCCAGTTCGGTCACGGTGCCGACGGCGGAGGCTACCCGCGGTGCGGAACGGCGCAGGGCTTCCTCGTACAGGTCCTGGTACTGGGCCGAGGGCAGGTACTCCATCGGCAGCGACTCGGCGTAGTTCGCCCCGCCGGACTGGATGGCGGCCTCCCGCTCGGCGGTCGGGGCCTCCAGCTTCGCATCGCGCAGGTCCTTAAGCAGCCAGGTCACATCCTCAGGCGCGTAGGAGCCGAACCCGGGTCCGGTCAACGGCACGGCCGCGGGAACCGCCTCGGGCACGTCAATGGGCTCGGCCCAGTCCCCGGGTGCCGGGATGTCTGCAGGCAGCAGCACCACGACGACGGCGCCGGTCACCGCGCGCAGCGCCTCGGTCACGCTGCCCGGGCCGGTGATGGCGGCAGGATCGGTGCCGGGTTCGGGCACGAGGACAATGCTGCCGAAGCTTCCTCGGCTGCCCGGTCCCACGTTGTACGCGTGGCGCGGGCCGGGGCCGTCTTCGGTGACGTCGTGGCTGTCGAAGTCCACGGCGCTGGCAATGGCGTAGTCCGGCCGGTCAATCGGCACGATGGGGGAGCGCGTGGTGGTGGAGAACCGGACGGCGGCATCCGGCAGCGCCTCGGCCAGGGCATTGGCGATGGTCAGGGGAACGTGGATGAACTCCTCGCAGCCCAGCACCAGCACGGGTGCAGGGACAGCACCGGCGAAGCCCGGACCCGCTGCCCCTCCGGGTCCGGCCAGTGCGGCCGCAACCTGCCCGGCTATGCAGGCCAGATCCTCGCCGCAGACGGCACCGGGCAGCGGCGCCGGCAGGCTGCCGAGGTATTCGGAGGAGACGCCGGCCGGGTTCCCGAACCGGTCGCTGCGCAGCCGGTGCGGAGCGGTGGTGAAGTCCACCATGCTCACGGTGCCCAGGGATTCCGGAGCGGGAGCGGCCGACGCCGGTGCGGGCAGCCCGCCGATCAGCTCCCGGGCCCGGTCCAGGATGTCCTCCCCAAGGTCGACACTGCCGGTCCCCAGCGCCACCACCTGGATGCTGCAGCCCAGCTCTTCCGCCAGGTCATCGAAGCGCGCCCGGTCGGCGTCGGACCGCAGGTCGATCAGCGATGCCACCACATACAGCGGATGCGGTGCCACAGCATGCAGTTCGGTGATGGTGTTGATGACCGTGGCGCCGGTGCTGAGCTCATCGTCCACCAGCACCACCGGCGCCGGCCTGTTCAGGGCCGAAGGGTCCACGGGCAGCAGCCGGTGCGAGGTGGCATGCGAATGCGCCTCCTCGAACGCGCCGTATGCCACGGCGCCTTCGGGGGCATGCCGGGTGGAGTGGATGTAGTAGGAGCCGAGCATGTCGGCGACCAGCCGGCCCAGCCCGGTGGCGGTCTCCGCGTAGCCGATGGTCAGGACGTCGGGGTGCGAGACGGGCAGGGCCCAGAGCCGTTCGCGGGCATACTGCAGCCGGGCGCGCGGTGACCGGGCGGCTCCGGGACCGGCGGCAGCGGAATCCGTTCCGCCTCCCGCGGTGCCGTCGGCGTCCTCGAGCACCGCCTGCAGTTCCCCCGCGACGCTGCGCAGCACAGAGCCGTCGACCGTGCTGCCCAGTGCCGCACCGGCCAGGGCGCCGAGCAGCTCACCGGCGGCCAGGACCAGGGCAGGTTCGGTGGGGACATGCTTGGCCAGCACCCGGGAAACGAGCAGGTGTGCCCGGCGGGGGTTGCGGCGCAGCGCCAGTCCCACCAGGTCCTCCACCGGCAGCAGCGCCGCGGGATCGGAAGTGATCCGCACTCCCAGGGCCTCGTGGACAAATCCGCCGGTCCAGGGGTGCTGCTTCAATTCATGCTCGCTTCCAGAAGATCTACGTAGGTGATGTCGGGGGCGGCGACGCCGAAGGCGGCGGCCCGGACGAGGGTGGAAGCTGCCCACGCCTGATGCGGTTTCATTTCGTTCATTTTGTTGCGGTACGGCGACGCCGCGGCGCCGCCTCCGGACGCACCGGAAATATGCAGGGCATCCAGGTACGCTTCGTGGCTGATCACGGACATGGCGTGGACCAGGGGCACGTGCGAGGGGTGGATGACGGTCTTGCCGAGCAATCCGTTGGCCTGGTCCAGTTCGATTTCCCGGATCAGGCCGTCCAGGTTCGCGGTCAGCAGCCGCTGGCGCAGGCCCAGTTCGTCGGCCTCGGCGAAGGGGGAGGCGCGCAGCATCGGACGCAGCAGCCGTTCACCCGAGCTGTAGTGTTCCCAGACCGGACCGCTGATGACAAAGCCGTCCGGCCGGCCGAGCATGTTGACGATGTCCCCGATCACCGCCGAGACCACCTTCACGTCATAAATGGTGAGGTCCCGGGAACGGCGCAGCCCGTAGGCGCTGGACATGTCCGTGGCGCCGATCCGCACCGCGAGGATGTCCGGCCGGTTGGCTTCGAGCACCTCGTAAATGCCGGCCAGGGTCTGCGTGCGGGTCTCTGCGTGGATCATCAGCGGCGACTCGAGGATCGGCATGATCCGCAGGGACCGGGATCCGGGGTCTGCCGCTAGGCGGGCAGCGTTCACCGTGTGCAGGACGTCGAGGAAACGCTGGGCGGCACCGGAGGTGTTCTCGAACTTCGGAATCACGAATCCGGTGAGGACGTCCAGGGCGCGCCCGCTGCGCCTGGCCAGGTCCAGCATCTGCTCGGGTGTGCGGACCCGGAGGAAGAGCATCAGGTCCTCGTAGCCGGCAGCCCCGGGCGTGCCGGCGTCGTGCAGTTCGGTGAGGGCTTCGACGACGTTGGCTTCGGCGGCCGGAACCTCTGCGTCGGCAATGGAATCCTCGAGGCAGATCACCATGCTGACGGCGCCGCGGGCGGCCTGTTTGCGGATGTCCTTGACCAGGTCCGGCCGGGTGGCGGGGCAATAGAGCGTGGCCCCGAGGGCTGTCGCCAGCAGTCCGGCATCGGATTCGAGGGTCAGTTCCTGCGGCGGAAGGTGGAACAGGCGGGCGGTTTCCGGCTCGCTGAGGTAGGAGAAATGCCGCATGGCGTTACCGCCCCTGGTACGGGAGGCGGGTGGTCATGGTGAACCCGAAGGCCTCCCAGATGGCCTTGAACTCCATGCCGTACGGGATTTCTTCGGCGCGCAGCTCCAGGACATCGCCGATGCGGATCACCGAGAGCACGTAGAAGCTGCGCTGGCCCGCCTGCGCGGGGATGGTGATGGACCTGCCGTTGTAGAGCCCCACGCTCATGGGCTGCTTCGGCTTCGGGAAGAACAGCGCACGCCGCAGTTTCCGGACGTGGCGCAGCGGGATCAGGGCCAGCTCATCCTCGTAGCCGACCAGTGGACGGTTGCCAGGGGTGGAGACCAGGACACCCTCCAGGTCTTCGGGCCGGAACTCTCCGGCGGAAACGGAGCCGGTACTGAATCCCGGTCCTTCCCACACGGCACGCACGGTTCCGGCCACCACCAGGCTGCCCACGGCCGACTCCATCGGGGTCAGGCGCACTACCGGGTTCTGCCGGTCCAGGCTGCGCAGGTCGCCCATTCCCGGTGCCGGGAACAGCCTGCTGTGCAGGGGCTCGACGCGGACCGGTTCCGGCGTGCCCGAGGGCGACGCCGGGCGCAGCGCCGAGGCTCCGGCGCTGCGGCTGCTCGCCGCCTCGGCGTTGGGGGACAGGCCCAGCGAAAGTGACGGGGAGACCGACGGCGCGGCCTCCTGCCGGGGCGGCGGGGACAGTGACAGGGACCCCGGTGCCGGGGATGCAGGACGGGCAGCCGGGGCAGGTGTCGCCCGGGGCGCCGGAGCGCTGGGCGTCAGGCGCGGGGCCGTCGTCGTTCCCTGCGCGGCAGCCGGGGGTGCGGCCGGGGCGGCTGCCGGGGGTGCGGCCGGCGCCTGCGCCCGCGGCTTGACCCGGCGGGTCAGGAAGGGAAGGTCGGTGCGCACGGCCGACGAGCGGTTGACGGCCATCGCCTAGAGATCGAATCCGAAGTCGGCGGCCAGTCCGCGCAGGCCGGTGGTGTACCCCTGGCCCAGGGCGCGGAACTTCCAGTCGGTGCGGTGCCGGTACAGTTCGCCGAACATCATCGCGGTGATGGAGTCCCGGTTCGCCGCAGGCAGGTCAAAGCGGACCAGTTCCCCGCCGTCCGGCCGGGCCACCCGGATATAGGCGCTGCGGACGGCGGCGAAGGTGCCGGGTCCGCGCATTTCCGGATCGGCATAGACGGCAAAGACAATCTTCGAGACGGCGTCCGGCACCCGGGAGAGGTCGACGTCGATCTGCTCGGTGTCGTCGTCGCCCTCGAACAGGACCGAGCCCTCGGGGCTGGCGATCTGGTTGAAGAAGACCAGGTGCGCGTCGGAGAGGACCCGCCCGTCGGCGCCGCACAGCAGCGTGAGGGGAACCAGCTCGGCGGCGGGGCCGCGGCTGGGGATGACGTCCCAGCCCAGTCCCACCAGCACGGACGTCAGGCCGGGGTTCTCTGCGGTGAGGGCGGCATTGGCGCCGGCCACCAGGGTTCCCATCAGTGCTCCCCGAAGGTCAGGGAGGAGGGGGAGAACTTGTCATCGAGGAACCGTCCGTGGGCGGACAGTTCGGCAATGGCTCCGGTACGGACCTGGTTCTCCAGGTCCCGGGCTATCCCTTCGAGGATGGTCAACTGGTCAACGAGCAATATGGTGGCCTCTGAAGTCTCGGTCCGCTCTCGGTCGCTGAGGGCCACGTAGGCGCGCAGGGGAGTGGGGAGGTAATTGGTGATGATGGCGTTGAGCAGCACGCGCTGTTCGGTGGACGCCCCGTTGCTGCCGACATAGTCCACCAGCGGCGCCAGGATGTCGTCGATCTGCCGGACCATGGACGATATGGAGGTCGGCAGGGCCCCGCCGGCCCGGCGCACGGCGGTGCGCAGGTTTTCCAGGGACGTCATGGTTTCCCGGTGCTCGGCGTCGGGGCCCGACGACGATGCGGCTGCGGACAGCTCCGGCGCCGGTTCCGGTTCGGGCGAGTTGCCGAAGAGGGAACCGAAGAACCTGCCTACTGGCATGGCCGGATCCTTTCCGCCGGGGCTGTCCGTTCCGGCATTTAGCGGGACTCGCTCTGCCGGGAGCGCTCGAGGTAGGGCTTGGCCTGCGTGATGGTGGACTCCAGGGACTTCACGGTCCCTTCCATGTTGCGGGCCGCCTCGGTGCGGAACGTGTCGATCGCGTCCATGGTCTGGTACACGTTGTCGAAGGCCTTCTGCAGGGTTTCCACGCTCACGCCGGAGGTGGAGGCCTGCTGGTGGATGCGGGCCGTCTGGTCCTTGAGCATTTCGCTGGTGCTCAGGATCATGTTGTTCGTGGTGGTGTTCACCGCGTCGATCTGGTCCAGGACCATCTTCTGGTTGGCCAGGGCCTGGGCCACGATGACCGCGGTGCGCAGCGCGGAAATGGTGGTGGTGCGGGCGCGTTCGACACCCTTGATCAGTTCCACGTTGTTCTTGCGGATCAGGTCCATGGCCAGGTAGCCCTGCACGGACACGGCCAGCTGGGTCAGGATGTCCTGGCGGCGCTGGCGGATCGGGAAGAGCACGTCCGCCTCCAGGGCGTTGGCCTGCTCAATCTGTCCGGCGTTCTTGAGCTTGTCCACCTTCTGCACGCACGCGGCGTCGAGGGACTCGGCCAGCACGGAGTATTCGCTCAGGGTCTGCATGGTTTTCCACAGCTCCACCTTTTCTCCGGCGAGGGCGGCGTTGTCCTTGAGCAGTTCGTCCTGGCCAGCCATCAGGGCCTTGATGATCTTGTCCAGCTGCACCTGGGCGGACTCGTACTTCTGGAAGTACTTGGCCAGCTTGTTGCCGCCGGGGATGAAGCCCAGGATCTTGCGCCCGGTGCCCAGGTTCGCCTGGTTCGGGGTGAGGTCCTCGACGGTGCTGCGCAGGTCGCCGAGGGTGGTGGCGACCTTCTTCTGCGCGTCGTTGCCGGACTTCTTCGCCCCGTTCACCGAGGTGGAGGAACGGTCCAGCAGGCGGGAGGAATACCCGGCCGACTGCACCATTTCCTGTCCGGCCAGCTTGTTGATGGAATCCACCTGTGCGGTGAATTCCGGGCTGCGCGCATCCAGCTTGGAAACTTCCTCCATGAAGGACTGAGCCTGCGCGGCGATTTCGGCGCGGCGTTCCTCCGGGACTGGAACCATGCCCGGTGCGCTCTCGGGAGCGACCGGAGCGGGCGGTTCCGGAGCGTTCAGCACCAGGGCGGCTTCGGTGGCGTCCGGGGGAGTCAACGGTGTGGTCATGGTCCAGCCTTTTCTTGGTTGAGCTGCGTATACGGATGCGGGGAGTGTCCCGGCCTGCGGAACACTCCCCGCAGGGTGTAACTGGAAACCGAGTCTAGCTGAGCTGTACGCCGAAATCGGTGGCAATGCCGGCCAGGCCGGTGGCGTAGCCCTGGCCCACGGCCTTGAACTTCCACTCGCCGTTGTTGCGGTACACCTCGGCGAAAATCATGGAGGTTTCCGGCGCGGCGTCCTCGCTGAGGTCGAAGCGGACAATTTCGCTGTCGTTGTCCTGGTTGATCACGCGGCAGTACGCCCCGCGGACCTGGCCGAAGTTCTGGTTCCGGACATCGGCCTGGTCGATGGAGACCACAATGACCACGCGGTCGACGTCGGCGGCCATCTGCGTGAGGTCGATCAGGATCTGCTCATCGTCGCCTTCGCCGGCGCCCGAGCGGTTGTCGCCCAGGTGGGTGACGGAACCGTCCTTGGCGGCGGGCTGGTTGTAGAAGATGAAGTCGTCGGAGGACCGCACCTTCCCGTTCGCCGCGATCATCAGCGCCGAGGCATCGAGGTCGAAGGGCTCGCCCGTGGTGGTGCGCGGGTCCCAGCCCAGGCCGACGACGGCCTTCTGCAGTCCGGGATCGGTCTTGGTGAGGGAAAGATTGTTGCCCTTGGTGAGGGTCAGACCTGCCATGGTGTTCAGCTCCTTGTAGACGTGGGGGAAATTAGTCGAGGGCGATGCCGAAGTCGGTGGCAACCCCGTACAGGCCGGACGCGTAGCCCTGGCCGACGGCACGGAACTTCCACTCTCCGCGGTTCCGGTAGATCTCGGCGAAGATCATGCAGGTTTCCGCTGCGGCATCTTCGCTGAGGTCGTAGCGGACCACCTCGGCGTCGGTGTCCTGGTTGACCACGCGGCAGTACGCATCACGCACCTGCCCGAAGTTCTGGTGGCGGGCTTCGGCCTGGTCGATGGAGACCACAATGACCACGCGGTCGACGTCGTCGGTCAGGATGCTGAGGTCGATCAGGATCTGCTCGTCGTCGCCGTCGCCCTGGCCGGTGCGGTTGTCGCCCTGGTGGACCACCGAGCCGTCCTTGGCGGACAGCTGGTTGTAGAAAATGAAGTCGTCCTGGGAGCGCACCTTGCCGTTGGCCCCGAGCAGCAGTGCGGAGGCGTCCAAGTCGAACGGGTCACCACTGGTGGTGCGCGGGTCCCAGCCCAGGCCGATCAGGGCCCGTTCCAGACCGGGGTCAGCCTTGGTCAGGGAAAGGTTGCTTCCTTTGGAAAGGGTCAGGCTGGACAAGGTGCTCTCCTTTGAGGACGGCGGGTGGTTTAGAGCGAGCGGGCAGCCGTGGGGATCAGGTCCTTCACGGTGCGGCCCTGGGCGCGTTCGCCGATGGCCTTGAAGCTCCAGCCCGAGCCTTCGCGTCCGACCTTGGCCATGACCATGGCCGTGTGGGTGCCGGCGTCGGTCAGCTGGTAGCGGGCAATCTCGGGGCTGCCGGGCGTGGAGTCGTCGATCAGGCGGCAGAAGGCGTTCTGCACCTGGTCGAAGGTCTGCCGGCTGTAGCTGGAGATCACGAACACGATGTTCTGCACGGCGGGGGAAACCGCGGAGAGGTCCACCAGGATGACTTCGTCATCGCCCTCACCGGCGCCGGTGAGGTTGTCACCGGTGTGCTTGGCGGAGCCGTCCTTGCTGGCGAGCTGCCCGTACCAGACCTGGTCAACCGCGTTGCCGTTGGCGTCGAAGAAAATGGCCGAGGCGTCGAGGTCCACTTCGGCGGTCTTCTTGCCGAACAGGCCCCGCTTCGCCGGGGCGGCGGAATCCCAGCCCAGTCCCAGGCGCGTCTTGCTCAGTGCGCCGCCGTCCTTCTTCGTCAGTGAAAGCGACTGACCTTTCTGCAGGCTGAGGCCCATGATTCTCCTTTGTTATTTGGTGTACGCGGGTTCTTTGGCGGCGGCGGACTTCGCGGTGCGCTTGTTGCGCACAATCGAGGAGATCAGGGCGGCGAGGATGAAGACCACGCCGATCAGGCCGGTGATGACCTCGTTGATCTCGAGTTCGATGGTGAGCAGCAGGATGGCTGCCAGGGCGCCGATCGCCCAGTGCGCGCCGTGGTCCAGGTAGACGAATTCGTCCAGGGTGCCCTGCCGGACCAGGAAGACGGTCAGGGAGCGGACGAAGATCGCACCGATCAGGCCGAGGCCCAGGGCGATGATGATCGGATCCGAGGTGATCGCGAAGGCGCCGATGACGCCGTCGAAGGAGAAGGACGCGTCGATGACTTCCAAGTAGAGGAAGAGCATGAACGCGGCCTTGCCCGTGGCCTTCACCAGCTCGCCGTTGCCGGACTTCTTGCTCACCTTCGCGGACGCGTCGTCGGCGTCGAAGTCCTCGTCGCCGTCGACGTCGAACATGTCACCCAGGCCGGTGACCAGCAGGTAGGTGATGAGGCCGGCGGCACCTGCAACGAAGATGTCGGTGGTGTGCTCGGCGTCGGCCAGGCTGGCAGCTGCCAGCAGTGCGGCGAGGCCGACGATCAGGGACGCTCCGCTCACCTTGCCGATCTTGCTCAGCGGGGTTTCCAGCCAGCGCAGCCAGCGGATGTCGCGGTCTTCGAACATGAAGTCCAGGAAGATCATCAGCAGGAACAGGCCGCCGAAGGCCGCAATCTGCGGGTGTGCCTCGTGCAGCAGGTAACCGTAGGTGCCGGGCTCCTCCGGGTCGCCCTTCTCCAGGGCGAGCTGCAGGGCCTCGATCGGGTTGATGCTGGCGGTGACGCCCACAATGATCAGCGGGAAGATGATGCGCATGCCGACGACGGCGATGAGGATGCCCACGGTGAGGAACATCTTCTGCCAGAACGGGCTCATCTTTTCGAGGATGCGGGCGTTGACCACGGCATTGTCGAAGCTAAGGCTGATTTCAAGCACGCCGAGGATGGCGCAGAGGATGAGCGCCTCTACCCCACCGTAGAAGAACGCCGTGACCAGCGCGGCGGCCGTGATGACAAACGACCAACCGAAAGTTTTGAGAAACACTCTGCTTGCAGCTCCTTTAGTTCCTGCGCGCAGCCGGTGGGGGGCGGGAAGGGCAAAAACTAGGTTGAGGATGGCTTCATCCGATTCGAATTAGGCTTCAGTATGTCGCACCCCGGACACCGCGGGCAACTACCGGCGGTGCCGTTCGCGGAGAGGGTAGCGCCGGGAGTGCCAGGTGCACCGGGGCGGAGGACGGACTCCGGTGGCCGCGGCTGCCCCGTGATTGGGCGGCGGCTCAGCGGTCTGAAAGAATAATGGAAAGCCTGCTTACTCAGGCACCCACGTGAAGGAGGACTGCATGCAGGACGAAATGAACGGGAACGGCGCTGCGGAACCGGTTATGAACATTCCGGCGGCCGACGTCGTCAGCGGCGGTGCATCGGCGGCAGCACCTGCTGAGGTGGACCCGGCCGAGGTCGCCGTCCTGGCCGAGGCCGAGGACCCCGGAACGGACCCCCTTCGGCTGCAGGAGCTGGCCACCGATTATCCGCTGGCCCGCCCGGCCGTGGCCGCCAACCCGGCTGCCGGCCCGGAGCTGCTCGAATGGCTGGGTGCCCTCGGCGACGCGGGCGTGGATGAGGCCCTGGCCCGCCGCGCCCGCTGACCTCTGCTGACAAGAGGAGCATCCCGCTGCATGAAGTCAATGCGGCGGGATGTTGCCGTTTAAGGGGAAGTGTCCTTCCAGACGCGACTAGATTTCCGCCACGGCTACCAGCGGGAACGTTGGGGTGTCGGAGCCGCCCGCCGGTTCGACGGTCAGTGCCACGGCTCCGGCCCTGGCGACGTCGCCGCTGAGCCAGATGCTGACGTCGCCGCCGGCAAAGCGGGTATCCGGAACAGGGGTCTCACCCTCGAGCAGCCAGAGCTGGTATTCCTGCCCCTCGCCGGGATTGGGCAGATCGTCGGCGACAAACAGAGCCGCGTCTTCCGTCCGTGAAACGACCAGGGTGGCCGGCCGGCCGTTGACGTCCACCTGCTGAGTGGCGACATCCGGTGCGGACAGCAGACGGTTTTCCCGATCCTGTTCCTGTGCTGTCAGTTGTTCCTGCTGGCGTTGTTCGGACTGGACGCCCAATGCCCACCCGGCCAGGCCGATTCCCGGCAGGAGGACCGCGGCCGCAGCTGCCGTAAGCAGCCGTCGGTTGCGGCGCCGGCGTCGTTCGTCCAAGGAGACGACGACGGCGGGCTCGGCTACGGCAGCCCCTTCGGTCTGGGGACCGGGCAACGGGTGCGTGCCGTGGATGGAGGAGAGCACGGAGGCGCGCAGGGCAGGCGGCGGAGTCTGTTCCATCCCGGCGGCCAGGCCGGCGGTGACCTCGGCGTACTCGGCAACCTCGGCCTGGCAGCGGGGGCAGTCCGCCAGGTGCTGCTCGAATTCGCTCCGTTCCGCCGGTTCCAGGGCATCAACGGCGTACAGCGGGGCCAGATCATGTATCTCCACGGAATCCTGATTGTGCTGGTTCATGACCGTCCTCCTCCCAATGCCGACCGAAGCCTGTTCAACCCGTCACGGATCCGTGCTTTGGCCGTACCCAGCGGGATCTCGAGCCGCGAGGCTACCTCCTGGTAGGTGAAACCCTGGTAATAGGCCATGGCAACGGCTTCACGCTGGAGCGGTGTGAGGGAGCCCAGCCCATTCCGCACTTCGTTGTTCTTCATGCCCTCCTCCACCTCCTGCCATGTCGAGTCCACGGGAGTTCCGGTCCGTTCGTCCTCATAGGTCTGTTCCCGGTCCCGTTCCCGTGCCACCTGGCGCACCCGGTCCACTGCCCTGCGGTGCGCGAGGGTGCATAACCATCCCAGCACGGTTCCCCGGTCCGGATCGAAGCGGGCCGACTGCTGCCAGGCCATCAGGTACACCTCCTGGACAACTTCGGCGGCAATCTCCGGAGACCGGGTCACCCGCACTGCCAGCCCGTAGATTTTGGCCGAAGTGGCGTCGTAAAGGGCAGCGAAACCCGCCTCGTCTCCCTCTCCGGACCGCCGCACCAGCTCTGCGAGTTCACCGCTGCGGTCACCCGGCAGGGAATCCGGTGATGCTGCAGCCCCGGGCCGGGCGGTGAAATCCGCCGGGCCGGTCCCAGCGTCAGTCATGGGCTCCCACAGGTCATCCCTTCGACAACGGCGCCCCTCCGAGGTAACGGACGGGGAGATGTTCGATGAGAACACTGTCATACTTTCGCACCTGCCTGCGAACCACTCCATACCCAGTGTTCGCAGCCGGACTGCAACCGGATGGGTGTCTCTTCCATCTCCCCGAGCACGTAGCCGGCGAAGATTTCAAAGTAATTTCCCTCACGACCCATCCGGGCGGGGATTGGCTCCGAACCTTCCATGTCTAACGACCGATGCACACACCACCCTGTGCATGCCGACACGACGAAGGAACCGATCATGAACAAGAAGATGCGCCTGCTTGCCGTTCCCACCCTGGCCCTGGGTGCGCTGGCCCTTTCGAGTGCCCCCGCCATAGCCCATGGAGAAGATTCCTGGTCCAGCCAGGCCACGTTGAACACGATGAACAATTCGGGCACCACCGGCCAGGCCATGGTGGACGTGCACGGTACGGAGGCCAAAGTGACGGTCAACGTTTCCGGTGCGGCCGAGACGTTCATGGACGGCCCCTTCCCGCACGCCCAGCACATCCACATCGCCGCCCAGGGTGTGTGCCCGGGACCTGACGCCGATACCGACGGCGACGGCGTCGTCAACACCACCGAGGGGCACCCCTTCTACGGTCACATCGGCAACTCGCTGACCACCGAAGGCGATACCAGTGCAGACTCCGCACTGGCCGTGGAACGTTTCCCCGGTGGATCCGCCTACACCTATGAGCGCACCTTCGATCTGACTCCCGAGACCGCAGCATCCCTGAAGGACGGATCCGCGGTGGTTGTTGTCCACGGCGTGGACCCGACGCTCATGCCGGCCGCCGCGTCCGAGAAGATGTCCGACCTTGATCCGTCGCTGCCTGCAGCAGCCACCCTCCCGGCAGCCTGCGGAACCCTCACCGGCTCGCAGATGGCCGCGATGCCTGAGGGCGGAGCAGACACCGGTGTGGAAGCCGCCGCCGACAACGGCAATGCGGCAGGCTTCGCCGTCGCCGGCGCGGGCGTCCTGGCCCTGGGCGGCGCGGCGATGGTTATCCGCCGCCGGGCCAACGCCTAAGACCGGCAGCCGGAGCGTCGATCCCATGACGGCATCCCGCCACGGCCGCCGCGCAGGACTGATGTCCTGCGCGGCGGCCGCGTTGCTCCTGCTCTCCGGATGCACCGGTACGGCCACCCCGGACGCCGGAGCACCCGCGAACCCCTCGACGTCGGCGTCCCCGTCCGCGGCACCGAGCCCGGCCGCCGCGCCGACCCAATCCCCGGCCCCCGGCGGGCCTGCCGCTCCGGCGGCGGATCAGCCACCGGTACTGGCGCCGTCCGCCCCGGTGTCCTTGTCCATCCCGTCCGTCGGCACCGAATCCCCGCTTCTGCATCTGGGACTGCGGGAGGACGGTTCCCTCGAGGTTCCGCCGGAGCCGCCGGGGTCACCGGCGAGCTGGTACACCGGTTCCCCCACACCCGGGGAGCGCGGTCCCGCCGTCCTGCTGGGACACGTCAATGCCACCGGCGGCGGCGAGGGAGTGTTCGCGAACCTGCGAAGCCTGAAGCCCGGCGACCGGCTGGAAGTTGCCAGGGAAGACGGGTCGACCGCGACCTTCGCCGTGGACCGCGGAGAGCAGTACGGCAAAGACACCTTCCCGACGCTTGAAGTGTACGGAAACACTGCCGGTGCGGAACTGCGGCTCATCACCTGCGACGGGTTCGACGCCGCCACCGGGTCCTTCGAGGACAACTACGTCGTCTATGCAACTCTTACCCGCTGAACCAGGGGGCCCTTCCGGGGCCTGCTAGGGTCTTGTGCAATACGTATCTGTTGGCTCGGGGGGACCATCACTTACTCCTTCCGGGTCCGCACCGACACCTGGGGGAGTTGTGAAACACTGCACAACGTGCGGGGCTGAACTGCAGCCGCACTGGAAGTTCTGTACCAATTGCCAGGCGCCGCAGCCGGCGCAGACCGGCGGCGAAACCGCGCCGCACCCCGCGGAAGCCGGCCCGGGACAGAACTCCGGAACCCACGACGACGGCTCTCCCCAGGCCGCCGCGCCCCCGACAGCCGAATTTCAGCCTCCCGCCGGGCGGGATCAGCCGACCGAGCGCTTCGAGCAGCCTCCCGCGGCGCAGTCGCAGCACGCGCAGACGGGGGTGCCCGCCCCGGCCACCTCGGTATTCGACCCGCCCGTGGCGGTTCCCACGGCAAGTGCTGCCTACCCCGGATACGGCCAGGGCGGCCTGGGAGCAGGTCCCGGCGGTTCCGGTTCCGGCGGCCCGGAGTCTCCCGGTCCAGGCGGCGGAGGCCCCAACGACGGTGGCCCCTCCGGTCCGCAGGGGCCCGACGGGTCCGGCGCGGCGTCGTCGGGCGGCAAGAAACGTTCCCGCAGGACGATCATCCTGGTCTCCGTACTGGCCCTCCTCGTGGTTCTGGGCCTGGCCGCGTTCTTCTTTGTGCAGAACCTGATCCGCGGCGGCGCCGGTTCCCCCGAAAGCGCTGCGGACAAGGTGGTGGAGGCCATCGAGTCCAAGGACTTCATAGGGCTGGCGACCATGGTGCCGCAGGAAGAACGCGAACCGCTGCAGCGGCTCCAGGAACACCTGGAGGACAAAGCCGAGGAATTCGGGATCGAGGAAGCCCTCAGCAAGGTCGCCGACGGTGAGGAAGAGTTCGACGAGGAACTCACCTTCGACGGCATGAGCATCACCTTCGAGGGCGTGGAACCTGAAATCACCGAGATCGATGACAGCACCGCACTGATCAAGTACACGTCAGGTGAGGCACGGTTCCAGCTGGATCCGGCCGCGACCACGGGTGCCATCCGCTCCGTGCTTGAGGCCTCCGGCCAGGACGAGGAAAAAATCGATGAGACCGTCCAGCTCAACGAGATCGGACCGGACGGCTCCCCGCTGACGCTCGTGGCGACCGAACGCGGCGGGCGCTGGTATGTCAGTCCGCTGTACAGCATTGCGGAAATGATCAGCCAGAGTGAAGGGTTCGGCCACGGCAGTGTGCCCGAAACATCCGGCGGCAGCGAGAACCCCGAGGCGGCAGCACAGGCCGCAGTGGAAGCAGTGCCGGACGCAATGTCCGAAGGAAGCCTGAACCCGCTGGCCGGGACGCTGTCCCTGCATGAAGGCAGCCTGCTGTACCTGTACCAGGACATGTTCGACGACCTCATGGCCGGTGTCAGCGGAGAAGAGCTGAACATCAACGACGTGCGGTTCACCGAAGGCGGGAAGGACGGCGACCGTGCCGTCGCCGTCGTCGACAACATTTCCGTGGAAACCGAATACGGTGACGAGATCACCCTCACCGGCGACTGCATTGAAGGTGAATCGGATTCGGACAGCTTCTGCTTCACCGGGGCGGGATATTCCATTGAGCCCTCCGTGGACATGCTCGGCGGTGCGAAGATCATGAGCCTGACCACCATTGAAGAAGGCGGCAAATGGCGCGTGAGCCTGGGGCACACCGTCACGGACTGGATCATCAACTGGACCGATTCCCTGACCCGTGAGCAGGCCCTGGCGATGATGCAGCTCGCGAACTCCGAAGACGCCGCCGGAGATATCAGCGTGGACGAATCCACCGAGGTGGAATTCAACTCGGCCGGCTATGCGGTCCTGGACCTGACGGTGGATGAAGACGCGGCGCTGACCGCCGAAGACCCGTACGAGTTCACCTCCCTGACGGTGTACTCCGCCGACGGCAAGGAACTCATCGGCGACCTTGGCTACGGCAATGACATCCCCGCCGGGGATTACAAGCTCGTAGTCTTCGCCGGGACGGAATGGCAGGAGGAATTCGACGAGAACGGGGCCGACGTCGACTACTCCTCCGAACTGACCCTGGTGGAAGAAGAAGCCCCGTCCTACACGGACATGTACGGTGCCATGGACTACATCATGGGCATCCTCACCTCGGAGTCCGCCGACGAGCCGGAGCTGCACACCCTGCCGGGCACCAAGGCGGAATCCGAGCTGGTGGTGGAGGTGACAGGGGATAACGACTCGGGCACTCCGATGACGGTAGTGGTCTCCGTGGACGGCAAGGAAGAGACGGTCGAAGTCTCGGGTGCCAAGGACGGTTCCGTGGCCATCCCGTATCCGAATGACGGTGAAGAGCACGAGGTTCAGGTCAGCCTGCGCGGCGTCGATCCCGCGGAAGCGTTCCTGATCGTGACCTACACCGGTGAACTCGTCGAGAAGTAACACCGTCCGGCCGGGACGAAACCCGTCCCGGCCGGACCATCGAGCCCTGCCGGACGGGCGTCCGGAAAACTTTGAAACTTTTGAAGGAAGGCGTCATGAAATTTTGTCCTGAATGCGGCAAACAACAAGAACCCGGGGGTCGGTTCTGTGCCGAGTGCGGGTTCGCACTAGGGACAGGATCCCCGTCTCCCGCCGCCGCACCCGGCCAGGGAACACCTGCGACCCCCGGCGCCGGGCCTGCCGTCGACCGGCAGTTCGTAGCCGCCGGCCATCCGGGCCGGCCGCAGGGGCAGCCACCGTATGGTCAGCCGCCGTACGGTCCGCCGGGCACATCGCAGGGACAGCAGCCGTATGGCCAGGCACCGTATGGCCAGCCGTATCAGCAGCAGCGTCAAGGGCAGCCGTATCCGGGGAATGACGGATACGGCCGGGCACAGGCGCCGTCCGCTCCACAGCGCCCGTCCGCCTTTGCCGGTGTTCCGGTGAGCGATTATGTCCGGGACGGCCTGGCTGTCCTGGCCCTCTTCGCATCGCTCTTCATGACTTGGTCCAGCACGAGCAGTTACGGGGACGGCAACGCAGCCGGGACCCGCGTCGATGTGCTGCTGATTACCCTGCTCAGCATCCTCTCGGTGGGCGCGACCTACCTGTGGCGTGCCGGTGTTTTCGGCCCCACGGTCGGCTACCGCCGGATCCAGGACATCCGTCTCCTCGCCAACCTTCCGTATGTGCTTCTGGTGCTGGTGTATTTTGTCCTGAGCATGGTCTCCGGCTTCGGGTACGACGGCGAACGTTACCTGGGCGGGGCGGTCGCCTTCGGTCTCGCCGGTGCCCTCCTCGCAGCACAGCCGCGACGGGCAGAAATTGCTCCCGGCGAGGTTGATGCGGCACGCGACCGGCGCTGGCTGTTCATGATGGTGGGCGTCGTGGGTCTGGCGGGGCTGACGACCATGGTGCAGGTCATCGAATTTGCCCTCGATGCGGGCACGTACTTCACTGCGGCCACGGACAGCTTCTGGCCGTACATGATCGCGCAGATCCTTGCAGCGCTCCTCTCGCTTGCGGTCCTTGCACTTATTGCCGTCAAGGTCTTCCTGGGGTCCGAGACCTGGCGCTTCGCCGGGGTGGCGCTCGGCGTCGGTGCTGCCTTCCTTTCCATGCTGGCGATCATGGGTGTGGAGTCGGTTGGGCTGGCCTACTATCCGGGGTCGGCATATTTCTCCATCCTCTTCTGGATGGCCTTCGGCGCCGTGGTTTCCGCCCCGTCCATCGCCCGCACCACCCAGCGCACCGCCGTCGCCCCGGGGGACCGCCTCACTGCCCTCCGGCCGGTAGTGGTCCTGACGCTGATCCTGGCGTCTGCCCTGGCGGCATTTCTGCTCATAGGCCTGGTGCAGGCCGTGGTGGCGGACCTCGACGGCGTGGCCACCTGGTCTGTCGGGCTGGTCCTGGCGCTCCTGCTGGTCGCCGCCACTGTGATGGTCCGCAGGCTCGCTGCCCGTGACGAGCGTTCCGCCTTTGTGATGGGCAGCGTGTACGCCGGTGCCGTGTTTGTCCTGTCGCTGATTCTGATGATCCTCTTCGCGGTGCAGGACTTCGGGCAGGGCGGGATGCAATACGTCCTGCTGCCGACCGGAAGTGTCCGGCAGCTGATTATGGTGCTCACCTGGGTGATGCCGTTCGCTGTCCTGGCCGTTTTGTGGCTGGACAAGGCCGCTCGGGCGCACTTCAAGTCGCTGCCCACGTCCGGCAGCACCGGCAACGGCTTCGCCTTCGAAGGGGCCCAGGTGCCCGGTATCCCGACGCCGGCGGCTTTCGCCGCGGGGCAGCAGCAGTTCGCCCAGCAGGACCAGCCGGCGCCCCTCCAGGACCCGGTGCCCGTCCAGGACCCGGACGCGTCTGAGGACACCGACGGGCCTGTGCCGGCCGCCGATCCCGATGCCGCCCTGCTGGCCGAAGCCGCCGATCCCGCGACACCGCTGCTCCGGCTGCAGGAACTGGCGACCCACCCGCGCGCACGGGTAGCCGTTGCTGCGAACCCGTCCACCTACCCGGCGCTGCTGACGTGGCTGAGCCAGCTCGGCGACCCGGCCGTGAACGAGGCGCTGGGCCGCCGTCGGTAACCTGGCACGCAGCGTAAGTAAAAGGTGGAAAGCGGCGGCCGACGTCGTTGGCGGAGGACATCCACGCCAACGATGCCGGCCGCAGCCGCTTAACCTCGTCCAACTCAACACTTCAGGGGCGCTTATGAAGAACCCGGTGCCTGCGGGCGCGGGACGGCGGACGGCAGCCGCCGCAGTCGGGGCCGGCGTACTGCTCTCGGCCTGTTCTGCTCCGCCCGACGCCGGTCCGCCGCCTGCCACGACGACAACAGTGGCAGCCCCCGCCCCGAGCACCGCTGCCCCGCCCCCACCGACAGCCGACCCGCCCCTGCCCTCCGGCTGGCTGGCCGAGGTCACCGGCGACGCCGGACGCCTGGCCGTCCTCGGCGACTCCTTCGCCGCGGGGGAGGGCGCCGGGGACTACCAGCCGGCGGTACCCGGCCACGGGGATTCCTGCCACCGCAGCCTTTCCCCTCCGGCGGCGGAACTGTTCGCCCCGGAGAACATTGCAAACCTGGCGTGTTCCCGCGCCACCACCGGGCACCTCGCCGAACCGCAGCGGCTGGCCGCAGGCACCGGCGCCGGACCGGACACGGACCCCGGTACCGTCCCGGCCCAGCTGGCGCAGCTGCAGGGCATCGACCCCACCCTCGTGGTGCTCTCCGTGGGCGGCAATAACCTCGACTTCGCCCGCATCCTGCAGGCCTGCCTGCTGGAGACCACACCCTGCAGCGGCAATCCGCAGCTGGCCGCCCACGCCGAAGCGGAGCTGGCGTCACTCCTGCCCGACCTTGTCGACAGCTATGCCGTCGTGGCAGGCGCAGTGCCGGAGCGGGTCCCGGTCCTGGTGCTGCCCTACCCCCGGCTCTTCGACGAGCCCGACGGCGGGTGCGGCCGGCTCAGCACCGAGGAACAAGTCTTCGGCCGGAAGCTGATTGATGACCTGAACGCCGTCATCCGGTCCGCAGTGGAAGCCTCCGCACTGCCCAACGTCCACTACGTGGACGCCGTCGAGAACGCACTTGCCGGCCACGGCGCCTGCAGTCCGGAACCGTTTGTCCACGCCGCGGATGTTTCCGGACTGCTGCAGGCCGCCGACTCCGCCGCCGCCAACCAGGAACTGCTGCACCCCACCCGTGCGGGCTACCGTGCCATGACCGGGGAGCTGGTCCGCTGGGCAGCGACACATCCCGCACCGCAGTGAGCTGCACCACAGTAAAGCCCTGCTCCTGCGCCATACTAGGACCGTCGGCAGTGACGCCGGCAGGAACGAAAGGATAGGCCATCGTGACGGAACCCCCGCAGCAGGCCGCGGCATTCGCAGGTTTCACCACGCTCCGGGTGACCGAGGGAGAGGACCGGGTTCACGTCCAGCTGCACCGGCCGGAGGTCCGCAACGCGATCGACGCGGCCATGGTGGCCGAACTGCACACGGTCTGCGCCGAGCTGGAACGGCGGCCGCGGGTGCTCATCCTCTCCGGCACCGAGGTCAGCGGGAAGGGGGTCTTCGCCTCCGGAGCCGACATTGCCGAACTGCGCGAACGCCGCCGGAAGGACGCCCTGGCCGGCATCAACTCCTCCCTCTTTGCCCGGATCGCCGCCCTCCCGCTGCCGGTGATCGCCGCGCTGGACGGCTTCGCGCTGGGCGGCGGGGCGGAACTGGCCTACGCCGCGGACTTCCGGATCGCCACGCCGCGGCTGAAGATCGGCCAGCCGGAGGCGGGGCTGGGCATCATGGCGGCCGCCGGTGCCACCTGGCGGCTGAAGGACCTGGTGGGGGAGCCGCTGGCCAAGGACATGCTGCTGGCCGGGAGGATCCTGACCGGGGAAGAAGCCCTGGCCGTCCGGCTGGTCACCGAGCTCCACCACCCCTCCGGCCTGCTGACCGCCGCCCACGCGCTCGCGGACCGCATCACTGCCTCGGATCCGCTGGCACTCCGCCTCACCAAAGCGGCCTTTTCCGCCCCGCGCGACGCCCATCCGCTGATCGACAACCTCGCCCAGGGCATCCTGTTTGAATCCGAAGCCAAGATGAACCGCATGCAGGCCTTCCTCGACCGCAAGGAGAATCCGAAGTGAACACCGCGAACCCCGGTGCCGTACCGTCCCGGGTCGGCGTGCTGGGCGGCGGACGCATGGGAGCGGGCATTGCCCACGCCTTCCTGCTGGCCGGAGCGGAAGTGGTGGTGGTCGAACGGGACCAGGCAGCCGCCGACGCCGCCCGCACCCGGGTCCAGGCATCCATCGCCAAGAGCATCGAGCGGGCCGACACCGCGTCGACGTCCGCGCAGCTCGCCGCCCGGGTCTCCTACGCGGTGGACTACGCCGCCTTTGCCGGCTGCGGGCTGGTGGTGGAAGCGGTGCCGGAGGACTTCGCGCTGAAGTCCTCTGCCCTGCGGACTGTGGAGGAACAGCTCGACGACGGCGCCTGGCTGGCCACCAACACCTCCTCGCTGTCCGTGGACCGGCTGGCCGCGGACCTCAAGCGGCCGGAGAACTTCTGCGGGCTGCACTTCTTCAATCCCGTGCCCTCCTCACAGCTGGTGGAACTGGTCCTCGGCACCCGGACCTCCGAGAACCTGGCCCGCAGCGCGCAGGAATGGATCGACGCCCTCGGCAAGGCCGCCGTCGTCGTGCACGATGCGCCGGGGTTCGCGTCCTCCCGCCTGGGCGTGGCCCTTGCCCTGGAAGCCATGCGGATGGTCGAGGAGGGGGTGGCGTCCGCGGAGGACATCGACGCAGCCATGACGCTGGGCTACCGCCACCCGACCGGTCCGCTGCGGACCACGGACCTGGTGGGACTGGACGTACGGCTGGGGATTGCCGAGTACCTGCATGCCACACTGGGCGACCGGTTCGAGCCGCCGCACATCCTGCGCGACAAGGTGGCGCGGGGCGAACTCGGGCGGAAGGCCGGACGGGGTTTCTTCAGCTACGAATAGCCTCACCCGGCGCCACCGTGTCCAGGAACGTGCGGACCATGGCCGGGTGGTCCAGGGCCATGGCCACCGAAATGACCGGTGCCGGAGCGAGCAGGCCGTGCACCGTGTCTTCGCCGGCGATGAGCCGCCGGTCCACCAGGGTCTGCCCGCGGCTGTGTCCGGCGAGCTCCACCCGCACCGGATAATCCTCCAGCACCACGGTCTCCGGTGCCGCGATCAGGCAGGCGGCGCCGGCGTCGCCGATGGTCATGGGATCCAGGGTGCCGTCGTGTGCACTCACTTGGAGAAGCGGTTCCGCGCCGATGACCCCGCCGGCGGCCCGGGTCCGCGCGCCCGAGGCCAGCAGCTGGCCCACGAGCCGGGCTCCGGGATCCGCGGAGGCCTCCAGCTGCAGGTACTGCGGGGCGGTGAGGGTTGCCAGCATAAAGACGTCCAGCCCGTACATGGTCACCGGCACCCCGCTGTCCAGCACCACCGCCAGTGCCTCCGGATCGTGCCAGGCATTGAACTCGGCATGCGAGGTGGCGTTGCCGATCCCGGCGGATCCGCCCATGAACACGATCCGCTCCAGCTTCCGGGCCGTGCGGGGATAGGCGCGCAGGAACACGGCCAGATTGGTCAGCGGACCGATGCCCAGCAGGGTCACCGGCTCCGGGGAGTCTTCAATGGTGCGGTGCAGCAGTTCCACGGCGGCCAGCGGCGAGGCGGCGGCGCTGCTGGCCGGCAGCTGCAGTCCGCCGATCCCGTTGGCGCCGTGGAAGGCGTGCGCGTTGCGGGGCTCGTTGACCAGCGGCCGTTCCGCACCGCGGGCCACCGGGACGTCCGGCCGTCCGGCAAGGTCCAGCACGTCCAGGGTGTTGCGCAGCACCTGGTTGACGTCAGTGTTCCCGGCAACGCAGGTCACGGCCAGCAGGTCGATGCGGGGGCTGCGGGCCAGGAAGGTCAGGGCCAGGGCGTCGTCCACGCCGGTGTCGACGTCGGCAATCACCGGGATGCGGCGCTGCGGACGGGAGGGGGACTGGGGCTGCACGGCGCCGCCTTCCGGTGGATCTTGTAGTGATGGTCTTCCCAGGAACGGTACGGCAGAACGGCCGTCGAACAGTAGCCGGGGCCGGTTCCGGGAATGGCTGCCGGCCGGGGTCCCGAACTAGGGTGGGTTCTTGAATGACCGTGACGGCTGACGTGGCAGGAGGAGAACAGTGGCAGGACTTGCACTCGTGACCGGGGCTTCCTCGGGGATTGGTTTCCAGCTCGCGAAAGGGCTCGCGGACCGGGGTTACGACATCGTGGGCGTGGGATCAAGCGACCGCATCGAAGAAGTGCCGCGGCGGCTGACGAAAACGAAGGTGTATGCCGTCCGGGCGGATCTGGCCTCCAGTGAGGGGGTCCAGACGGTCCGGGACGCGCTCAGCGCGATCGACGCCCCGCTGGATGTCGCGGTGCTGAACGCCGGGCGGAGCCTGGGCGGGTCCTTTCTGGACGCGGACACGGACCAGGAGCTGGAGCTGCTGTCCCTGAACGTGACCTCGCAGGTCCTGCTGGCCAAGCACGTGGCACGCACCATGGTCGACCGCGGGCAGGGCAGGATCCTCATCACCAGTTCCATTTCAGCCACCACGCCCACTCCCTTCGAATCGATCTACGGACCCACCCGGGCGTTCATGTACAGCTTTGCCGAGGGGCTGCGCGAGGAGCTGCGCGAGCACAATGTGAACGTGACGGCGCTGCTGCCCGGGCCGACGGCCACCGAATTCCATGACCGGGCCGGAATGCAGAACACCGCCTTCGGGGACAACTCCGTCAAGAACGATCCGCGGAAGGTGGCCCGGATGGGCCTCGATGCGCTCTTCGCCGGGCGGGACCACGTGGTCGGCGGCGACCTCAAGACCCGGCTGCAGGCGGTGGTGAACAAGTTCCTGCCGGAAGAGACCAAGGCGCGGCGGTTCGCCAAGCAGTCGCGCGAAAGGTAGGAGGACGCTATGACGCAGGAACCTGCAGCTCCGCCCCGGACCGTCGCCGTCCTGGGCGGCGGGGTGCTGGGACTCTCGACAGCAGTGCAGCTGCTGCGCGGCGGCGCGGACGTGCTGCTGGTGACCGAAGCGGAAGTGGGCAGCGGCGCCTCCGGGCGCTCGCTGTCCTGGCTGAACGCCGGCGGCGGCTACGGCGAGGATTACTACCGGCTCCGGATGGCCGGCATTGACCGGTACCGGACCCTGCTGGCGCGGAATCCCGGCATCGACTGGCTTGCCTTCGACGGCGGCCTGTACTGGGACGATGACCCGTTCACCGTGGTCGACCGGCACAACGGGCAGACCCGGCAGGGGTACGACGCCCGGATGCTGGAACGCGAAGACATCGCGGGCATGGTGCCCGGCGTGGATCCGGGCGTGCTGCCGCACCGGGTGCTGGTCAATGCAGGGGAGGGGTGGGTCTCGCTGCCGCACCTGGTCCGGCACCTGGCCGAGGAATTCACCCTGCGCGGCGGGACACTGATCGAGCACGCCGGACTCTGCACGCTGGTGCGCGGGTCCGGCCCCGGTGACGGGTCCGACGGCGTCAGCAGGGTCCGCGGGCTGCGCACTGCCGGCGGCGAGGAGTACGGTGCCGACGCCGTCGTCGTCGCCTGCGGAGCCGGCACCGCTGCCGTGCTTGCCGAAGCCGGCGTCCACCTGCCCGACGCCTCCGACCCGGCGATGCTGGTGATCAGCGAACCGCTGGAACACGGACTGCGGGCCGTCCTGAACACGCCGCGGATTTCGCTGCGCCCGCATCCGGGCGGACGGCTGGCCATGGACTCCACCTGGTACCTGGACCGGGTGCAGCGCAACGGGGGCGGAAGCTGGGCCGTGGATCCCGCTGTGCCGGGAGAACTCGCTGCCGAAGCCAGCCGGGTGCTGGCGGGGCATCCGGAGGTGGTGCCGCAGAGCTGGCAGCCCGGCCTGAAGCCGGTCCCGGGCGACGGCGAACCGGTGCTCGGGGAGCTGGCGGAGCTGCCCGGCTGCTGGACCGTCTTCACGCATTCGGGCGCCACTCTGGGGCTGATCGCCGGGGAACTGGTGGCCGATGAGATCCTCACCGGCCGCCGGCATCCGCTGCTGGAGTCGTTCCGGGCCGAGCGCTTCGGCTTCGGCTGGGACGCCTAATAAGCGGGATTCCTCGAAGGGGGCCTAGTGGCGCCAGCTAGGCGGGGCGCGGCGCGGCGAGTACCGGGGCGAACGCCAGCTCCGCGGCGCCGACCAGCAGCAGCTCCGACCGCAGCGCCGCCCGGCGCAGCTGCACGCGCCGGCCCAGGCCGGCCACCGCCTCCGCGGCCACCGCATCCGTCAGCCGCTGCGGATTGGAGGCAAACAGGGTGCCCAGGAATCCCCCCAGGACAACGGCGTCCGGGTTGAAGATATTGACGAAATTCGTCAGCGCCACGGCCAGGAAGTCCAGCTGGCGGTCTGCCTCGGCGCGGACCTGCGCGGTTTGCTGCTCGCTCATTGCGGCGTCGAGTGTGTCTTGGTCCGCGCGGTCCAGCCCCAGCACCCGCAGCAGCCCGGCGAGGTGTACTTCCGTTTCCAGGCAGCCGCACCGGCCGCAGTGGCACTGTTCACCGTCGCTGCGGACCAACGTGTGCCCGAGTTCGCCTGCGTAGCCGTCCGCGCCGCGCAGCGGAGTGCCGGCGACTATGATGCCGCCGCCGATGCCGCTGGCGCTGCCGTTCAAGTACACCGTGTTGTCCGTGTCGACGGCGGCGCCGAAGAGGCTTTCGGCCACCGACCCCAGCGTTGCGTCGTTGCCGGCGAAGACCGGCAGGGAGAGCGCGTCGGCCAGGGGAGCGGCCAGCGGCTCGTTCCGCCATCCCAGGTGCGGTGCCAGCAGCACCTTGCCGTCGGAGGTGCGGGTGAGTCCGGGCACCGCCACGCCTACCCCGGCAATCCGGTCCATCGCGGCAAGTTCGGGCGCCATCCCGGCCAGCACGGCGCGGGTGATGCTGACTGTCTCCTCCACGCTCGGCCTCGTATCGGTGTCGTGGCGGATCCTGCGGTGCACCCTGCCGCCCAGGCCTACCAGGCCTACGGTCACGGCGTCGACGTCGGGATGAATGACGACGGCGGCCACCCGCTCGTTGGGATGGACCAGCGGACTGGGCCGCCCCACCCGGCCTGCCGGCGGATCCGTTTCGTACGCCAGGCCCATGGCGGCCAGCTCTGCCGTGAGCGCGCCGACCGTGGAACGGTTGAACCCGGTCAGCCGGGTCAGGTCCGCCCGGGACAGCGGTCCGCTCCGGTGCAGCAGGGTCAGGATCCGCGAGAGATTGGCGGACCGCAGGTTATCGGTGCCGCGGCCTGCCGGGGCTGGGGCGCTGATGGTGCCGCGTTCCACGTTGTAGGTTCCTCTCGGTTACAGGGTCCCTTCCAGCCTACCCGGCGTTCCTCCCGGTTGGTTGGGCAAGGCAACATATTGGCGATATGGCGTGCCGTCGGCCGCGGCTGCGCCGGGATGGATGCCCGGAAACCATTGACAGGAGAGGATTGCCCCAATATGTTGTTGATCCCAACTAATACTTGATCTGGAGCTCACGTGACAATGACGCCATCGCCTTCCGACCGGTTTACCTTCGGCCTCTGGACCATCGGCTGGACCGGAACCGACCCCTTCGGCACTCCTACCCGGGCCGCCCTGGATCCGATTAAGGGCATGCATAAGCTCGCCGAACTGGGCGCCTACGGGGTGACCTTCCACGACAATGACCTCGTTCCCTTCGACGCCACGGCGCAGGAGCGGGACATCATCATCAAGAACTTCACCAACGCCCTGGCCGAAACCGGCCTGAAGGCGCCGATGGTAACCACCAACCTGTTCACGCATCCGGTCTTCAAGGACGGCGGCTTCACCTCCAACGACCGTTCGGTCCGGCGCTTCGCGCTGCGCAAGGTGCTGCGGAACATCGACCTCGCCGCCGAGCTCGGTGCGGAAACCTTCGTCATGTGGGGCGGCCGTGAAGGCAGCGAATACGACGGTTCCAAGGACTTCTCCGCCGCCTTTGACCGCATGCGGGAGGGCATCGACACTGCCGCCGGCTACATCAAGGAGAAGGGCTACGGGCTGCGCATCGCGATCGAACCCAAGCCCAACGAACCGCGCGGCGACATCTTCCTGCCGACCATCGGCCACGGCCTGGCGTTCATCGCCCAGCTCGAGCACGGCGACATTGTCGGCCTGAACCCGGAAACCGGGCACGAGCAGATGGCCGGGCTGAACTTCACCCACGGCATCGCCCAGGCCCTGTGGTCCGGCAAGCTGTTCCACATCGACCTCAACGGACAGAAGTCCATCAAGTTCGACCAGGACCTGGTCTTCGGGCACGGCGACCTGACCAGCGCCTTCTTCACCGTGGACCTGCTGGAGAACGGCTTCCCCAACGGCGGCCCCCGCTACGAGGGACCGCGCCACTTCGACTACAAGCCGTCCCGCACCGAGGGCTACGAGGGTGTCTGGGAATCGGCCAAGGCCAACATGGGCATGTACCTGCTGCTCAAGGAACGCGCCCTGGCCTTCCGCGCCGATCCCGAGGTGCAGGAAGCCATGCAGTACGCCGGCATCGGCGAACTGGCGCAGCCCACGCTGGCCGCCGGTGAATCCGTCAGCGCGTTGCTTTCCGACGCCGCGTCCTTCGAGGACTTCGACGCCGACGCCGCCGCGGACCGCGACTTCGGCTTCGTGAAGCTGAACCAGCTTGCGCTGGAACACCTGATGGGTGCCCGCTAGGCTACCTGCGCACGGCGCCGCAAAACATCACCGAACCGTGCTGCCGCCGGGTCCTGGGGGACCGGCGGCAGCACCTTTTTGAAAGGCTCGACATGCCCCTCGTTGCCGGAGTCGACAGCTCCACCCAGTCCTGCAAAGTCGTCATCCGCGACGCCCAGACCGGCGCCCTGCTGCGCGAAGGCACGGCCCGGCACCCGGCAGGCACAGAGGTGGACCCCGAAGCCTGGTGGGCGGCGCTCACCGAAGCTGCCGCGGCCGCCGGGGGACTGGACGACGTCGACGCCGTCTCGGTGGGCGGGCAGCAGCACGGCATGGTGTGCCTGGACGAGACCGGTGCGGTGGTCCGCCCGGCGCTGCTCTGGAACGATGTGCGTTCCGCCGCCGCGGCGGACAAGATGGTGGCCGATGCCGGCCCCGACGGTGCCCGGCACTGGGCCGAAACCACCGGCTCGGTGCCGGTGGCCTCGTTCACCGCGGCGAAACTGCGCTGGCTGGCCGAAAACGAGCCCGAAAATGCGGCCCGCACCGCCGCCGTCTGCCTGCCGCATGACTGGCTGAGCTGGCGCCTGGCGGGCTACGGCCCGGGCAGCGGGGCGGAAGGCCTGGCCGCTCTGACCACCGACCGGTCCGATGCTTCCGGCACCGCCTACTGGTCCCCGTCCACCGGGGAATACCTGCCCGAGGTCCTGGAACAGACCCTTGGCCACGTGCCGCAGCTGCCCCGCGTCCTGGGTCCGCTCGAAGCCGGTGCCCGTACCCCGGCCGGAGCGCTGATCGGACCCGGTGCCGGCGATAACGCTGCCGCCGGACTGGGCGTCGCAGCCGGGGTCGGGGACGTGGTGGTCTCCGTGGGCACCTCCGGCACCGTGTTCGCCGTGACCGACGACCCGACGTCGGATGCTACCGGGCTGGTGGCCGGATTCGCCGACGCCACCGGCCACTTCCTGCCGCTGACCGCCACCCTGAACGCCTCCCGCGTGCTGGACGCGACCGCCGGCCTGCTCGGCGTGGAACTGAACGAACTGACCCGGCTGGCGCTCTCTGCTCCGGCCGGCGCCGACGGGCTGGTCATGGTGCCTTACTTCGAAGGCGAACGCACGCCCAACCTGCCCGATGCCACCGGTTCCCTGCACGGCGTGACGCTGCGCAACTTCACCCCCGCCAACCTGGCCCGCGCAGCCGTCGAAGCCGTGGCCTGCTCCCTGGCGGACGGGTTCGCGGCGCTGAAGGACACCGGAGTGACCGCGCAGCGCGTGATCCTGGTAGGCGGTGCAGCCCGGTCCGAGGCCATCCAGCAGTCCATCGCCGCTGTCTTCGAGCTTCCCGTCACCGTTCCGCGCCCGGGGGAGTATGTCGCCGACGGTGCCGCCCGGCAGGCCGCCGCCATCCTCACCGGTGCGTGGCCCGCGTGGAATGACAGCGCATCCGTGGTGGTCACGGCTGACCCTGCCCCCGCTGTGCTGCAGCGTTACCGGCAGGCCGCGGCCGGAGCGACGCTTCCGGCTGCCCGGTAGGATCGGGCCCATGACTTCCTCTTTCGGCCCCAACGGCCGCCCCGTCGAACTGGCTGCCGGAGACTACCGGGCGACCATCCTGCCCGTCGGGGCAACGCTCGCCGGCCTGACGTCCGACGGCCGGGACCTGGTGCTTCCGCTGTCTCCGGACACCATTCCCCACGCGTTCAGCGGCAAGGTGCTCATGCCCTGGCCGAACCGGATTGTCGGCGGCCGCTACAGCTTCGACGGTGCCGAGTACCAGGTGCCGGTCAACGAACCGAAAGCCGGCATGGCCCTGCACGGGCTGGTTGCGTGGGATGCCTGGGAGGTTGCCGAGTCCTCGCCGGAGCGTGTTGTCCTGCGGCACCGGCTGATGGGCCAGCCCGGGTATCCGTTCCAGCTGGACCTCGAAACGGTCTACGCGCTCGACGCCGATACCGGGCTCAGCGTGGAACTGGCCGCCGTCAATGCCGGCACGGCGTCCGCCCCCTACGGTGTCTCCGCCCACCCCTATCTCACTGCGGACCGGGTGCCGGTGGACCGGTGCGTGCTGGACGTGCCGGCCGCGCAGGTGCTCGGCGGAGTCGACCAGCCGGGCCGCCCCCTGGACCTGGTCGAACTGCGGGACACCGGGGGGACGCCGCTGTCCTTTTCCGCTCCGGAGGCGATCGGGAGCCGCACTGCGGACCATGCCTTCACGGGCCTGCCCGACGGCGGCTGGCAGGTCACGCTGACCGATCCGGACACCGGGTTCGGTGCTGTCCTGTCCGCCAGCGGCAAGGACGCACCGTGGCTGCAGGTCTACTCCGGGGAGAAGATGGACCGCCTCGGCGTCGCCGTCGAACCGATGACCTGCCCGCCGGATGCCTTCAATTCCGGCGAGGGGCTGATTGTGCTGGCTCCCGGCGAGGAGCACCGGTTGAGGTTCGGCATCGCTGCGGCCTAAGCCCCGCCCCACTGTCGGTTCCCTGACCCGCAGCCCCTGTTAGCGGTGGGGGTTGATCAAACCTAAACACCACATCTTGTCCTCGCCAGACTAGGCTCGACACGCCCATGTAGCGCGACACGCGGCTATTTCCTCTGGGAGTCTCGGTCCGCTTCGTCTGGGAAAAACGACGGCAATGCCCTGAGAAGCCGCGGAATTACAAGGGCTTAGACTCTGGGTGAAGCACGGAACCGGGTGCCGGGAATGACATGTTTGTAATACAGAGTGTGTCGGTCACCACGGCGACGTATGCGCCGAGAGGTACCCTTGGGAAAGCTGTTAACGCATGAGAGCCAACTTGGCAACGGCAATTGCTTAGTTGGCTCAAATACGAGCGCTGGCAGCCCTGGAGTCATCCGGACTGTGTACGCATTTTTATATCTTTGTGTATGTATAGAAACAGTACATGGTTTGGTGGATCGCGCGGTAACCCGTACGGCGTGTTTCCGACTCCTAGAAATCTGGAATTCAATTTCTAAGGAGAAACCATGACAGAACAGCAACGAAAAATGGCGGGGCTGAACTTGGAGGTCAACGTGCGGAGGATCCAGCCCACGTTGCCGAATTCGAAGGCATATTGGGAAGTTCATACCGGCGGGGACAGTTGGCGCCGACTGACTGTTACGGAGTAGAAGGTCCTAATCGCTGGTTCCTCTGTGTTCTCCTTAGCGCGGCTGCACTAGGGAGAACACAGAGGAGCGGCGTGTTGGGAAGGGCTGATTGTGCTGCCTCCCGGCGAGGAGCACCAGCTGGGGTTCGGCATCGCTGCGGCCTAAATGGCCGGCAGGGCTATTTCAGCCGCCGAAAACCGGCCTACGCTTTCACCTATGACCCAGGACCCGGTCGAGTCCAATCCAGACCATTACACGGTGGTATTCGAAAACGACCGCGTGCCCGTGCTGGAGTACCGGGACGCTCCCGGCCATATCAGCGTTGGGCACCGGCATCCGGACAGCGTGATGATTACCGCCAGCTCCTTTCAGCGTCGGTTGCACTCCAGTTCCGGTCTGGCAGGTTCCCACATGGACGTGGAGCTGCCTGCCGGTGCAGTCCGCTGGCTCCCGGCCCAGGAGCATTACGGCGAAAACACGGGCGAGACGGACACGCACGTCTTTTTCGTCGAGCTCAAGGAACCGAACCCCGCGGGGGAGACGCCCGGCCAGTTGGGACCGCAGGGAGCGTAGGTATCCCGTGAAAAGCCCAGCTAACTGGCCGGTTGTTTGTAGATGGCCGTTTTATAGCTAATCGACAGCAGCCCCCGCAGCGGGTAGTGGCTGAAGGTCGGGGGCGTCGCCGCCTGCCGGGCCGCTCCGCAGGGAAGAGCGGCCTGGGGGCCAGGAGCCGCGGATCAAGCCGATATCGGGCGTAAATCCCAGCCAGTCTTGGGGATCCCTGTCGGGGTCTTCCCCGGTAGCGGGGCAGTCGACCTGTCTCAGCTCCCTAATGAGGAAGGTGAGGACCCTGAACCGTCGGGCCTGATCTCCTGCGTCGGGACCGGAGTGTTCCGCCTGCGCCATTCGGCGGGCAGCGGCCAGACGGTGATTTCCATCCAACACCACGCGCACAGTCCGCCCGGTCTCCGGGTCGAGAAGCAGTTCGTAGGCAAGCACGCAGACTGTGGGAGATGGCTGCTTTTCCAGTATCCGGCAGAATTTCTCAATGCCCATACGCCTCATGCCCTCCGGCAGCTGCCCGTGCGGGACTGCGTCGGGCCAAAGGGGAGTGGAGGCATCAACCTCGAGCTGGTCGTGCCGTGCCCGTTCTTGCAAGTCGCTGCGTGAAACGCTGACCGGCTGCACATGGTTGTCGGTGGCGTCCTTATCCACATACCAAGGAGCCAGCCACTCATCCGTCGCCGCGCTGTCCACAAGCTCGACCTCGCACTGAAGGTCCCCAGCATTGTCATCCAGGACCTTCCAGTTGTGCTGGACGGTCAATTCGTACCTGTAGAGGTCTGCGAAACACCCAAGGCGGTGACTGGTCTCGTCGCTATTCGGGGTATTCGGCTGACGGTGAGTGCTGTAGGGCAACCGTGTTCTGTCCCAGACAGCGGGCAGAGTCAGGGTTCCCCGGGGAGGCAGAAACGCATCGTCGTTTTCCCGCAACGCACTCCCCAGAAGTTCGATAAAAGCAACGTGCTCAGCTAAGGAAGTCAGGGTTTTGTCCTGGTAGTTCCGCTC
The DNA here is from genome assembly GCF_059090365.1 of Arthrobacter sp. Ms25. Classification (NCBI taxonomy): domain Bacteria; kingdom Bacillati; phylum Actinomycetota; class Actinomycetes; order Micrococcales; family Micrococcaceae; genus Arthrobacter; species Arthrobacter sp. Ms25. Next base: position 296,030 of record NZ_JBNHFP010000002.1, read on the forward strand.
GAGGGTATCGGCTTCGGCTACCACGCTCCGCGTCCCCTCGAGCAACTTCTTCCAGACTGAACGAGCGAGACTATCGGAGTGCAGGAACGTGGAGAAGGCTAAGTCGTTGTATGCGCCGGTGACCGCCCGCACAAGGTCGGTTCGGATCGCTGGATCGACATCGGGGTAATGCTGCAATACCGCCCGGGCGTCAGCAGCCACGCGAAGAGCATCCGGAGCCGCCCCGGCAAAGGTGCGTGCACTGTTCATGGCCAACACTCCGGTGGAAGTGAGGAGGTTGGCGCTCGCTACTGCCATGGCACGTCTGCTCGCCTTGCGATTGGCCCCTTCGGCGAGGGCGAAGAACGATAATCCGAGCAGCAGGGAGATAGCAAGGTCTGCCCAATTTGCAGTGGTCCATGCAGAAGGACGTATTCTCCACGCCAAAAAGGCGGCAGTGACGGAAGCGGCGCAGAAGATCACAGCCCAGACCAGCATCATGTTGACGCTATGACGTCGCCCTCTCACTCTGTCCTCCGCTCAGCCGCCCGTCCACGCGACGGAGTGGACTGAGCGTAGCCGGATACAGGCGAAGTAAGGGAGTGCCGGTGTTGGAGGACAGGAGAAACATACTCGCGTAGTAGGGCCCAGCTAACCCGCCAGTTGCCCACGTAGGAACGCCAGTGCGACGAGCTCATCCTCGCTGCCCCCGGCCTCGTGCTGGTTGAAGGGCCAGACGGAGAGTTCCTTTGGCCCGGCATAGGTGTTGTAGGCGGCATACACCGTGGACGGGGGAGTAGTGGTATCCATCAGGCCCACCGAGAACAGCGCCGGCGCGGAGGCTCGCGGCACCAGATTCACGACGTCGAAATAGCGCAGCGTCTGCCTCACATGCTCCACCGCCCCGCGCTGCATGGACAGGAAGTCGGCGATTTCCCGGTATGGGTAGGCATCGGTGACGGTCAGCGCCCGCGGAAAGTCCGAAAGGAACGGCACCAGGGCGACGACGGCGGCCACCTCCGGGCACAGCGCGGCAACCGCCAGGGCCAGCCCGCCGCCCTGGCTCATCCCCAGCACCGCCACCCGTTCCGGATCCACCGGCGCCGAACCGCTGCCGGCGAGTGAACGCATGGCCTCCACCGCCCGGACAGCATCAGTGATCAGCCGGCGGTAGTAATACGTCTGCGGATCAAGCACCCCGCGGGTCATCACGCCCGGAACCTGAGGACCGGCACTGCCGGCGGCATCCGGCGTCGTGCCTTTGCTCCAGCCGGCACCCTGCCCGCGGGTGTCCATCTGCAGGTGGGCGAAGCCGGCCGAGGCCCAGAACAGGCCCTCGTGCGCTTCCCCCCGGCCGCCGCCGTAGCCGGCAAACTGCACCACGCCGGGCAGCGGACCGTCGCCGAGGATGCTCCGGGCAGGCAGCCGGAGCCAAGCCCGGATCGGGTCACCGGCGAAGCCCGGGAACACCACGTCATAGACCTCAACCGTCCGCAACTCACTGGGGAAGGGGGTGACCTCCACCTCCAGGGGATGCACACGCGCTTCCGCCAAGGTGTCCGCCCAGAATCGGTCCAGGTCCTCCGGAGCGCTGGTGCTGCCGCGGTAAGTGGCGAGTTCTTCGGCGGGTAGGTCGTAATACATGTGGCTCCCGGGTGTTGGAGGGATGCAGGCGTTGCGAACTGGTGCGGCTCAATCCAGCGGGCTCGCCTCCACCGGGCAATGCAGCCGCCTGATGTGATCCACCTCCCGCACGGTTCCGGTCAGGCTAACACCTGCCGTGCCGTGGATATCGGCACTTGATGCCCCGAGCCGCAGTTCCAGGTTCCCGGGCTCCACAATCCCCTGGCCGTCCCGCCGGTGAAGGACGCGGTCGGCCGGAACCGTGAACCGGACCTTCGCCTCGCGGTGCCCCCGTTCGCGCAGGGACTCCCATTCGGTGGGGCTGCTGGGACTGGTGGTTTCCCTTCAGGTAACACCTGTACCACCCGGTGGGATGCTGTGCAGCCCGGCTGCTCCCGAGGTGCTTTTCGTATCCCTTCACCCCAGCCGGTGAATGGAGAACGCCGCAAGGAAACCGACCGAGGCTATGAGCCCGGTCAGCACATGCGACTCTTCGAAAGCTTCCGGAATCATGGTGTCCGCCAGCATGGCCAGGATGGCGCCGGCGGCGATGGCGGTAATGAACGCAACCAGCTCCACAGGCGCGCCCTGCAGGGCAACAAAGCCCAGCAGCGAGGCCAGCCCGCAGACGACGGCGATCCCTCCCCAGACGCCGAAAACGTACCTGGCGCTGCGGCCGGAACGTTTCATGCCTGCCGTGCTGGACAACCCCTCAGGGACGTTGGAGATGAACACCGCGGCCAGCATGGCCGGGCTGATAGTGGACGCGCTGACCAGGCCCAATCCCAGCACCACCGACTCCGGAATACCGTCCAGCAGGGCACCTACGGCAATGGCACCCCCGCTGCCGGGATTCTCAGCCTCGCTCGGATGCTTGTGCCCGGAACGTTTACGGTGCCGTGCACCCGCCCGGGCCAGCAGGGCGTTGGCCCCCACATAGGCCACGGCCCCGGCCAGGAACCCCCAGATGGTCGGCTCCAACCCGCCCGACTCCACCGCCTCGTCCACCAGCTCAAAGGCAAGGGCGGAAATCAGCACCCCGGCGCCGAAAGCCATCACCGAGGAGACGATTTTGGGCGGAATCTGCCACTTCCAGGCGATGCCCGATCCAATGACCAGCGCCGATCCGGCAACCGTTCCCCACAACCATGCCTCATACCAAGAGCCCAAGAGCTTTTCTCCTTCCAGTGCCGGAAGATCAGCATACTGATGTTCGAATGCTGCTGTTTCGTCTGCCGGGCCCATCGGGGTTAGGGTCGGCGGAACCGCCGGGACAGGACGGGAGACCCCATGGCTGCGCAGCAGAGCGTTGAAAACATCCGGGACGAGATTCTTTTGGCCGCTGCCGCCTGGTGCGGGCACGCGTGTTCGGCTAGCGTCCCACTCCGAATGGGACGGACGGTTCCGTTGACCGGCTCCAGAGCTGGTTTCACACTAAGAGCAGCACATCCGCTGTCCGCCGCTGGATTGGCCGGCCACGAAGTCCGGCTACCGAGCTGTCCGGTCCGCCGCCGAGCTGTCCGCCCTCCACCGAAGGTGCTTCCCATGGACAAAAACTTCCTGAACTATCCGGACTGGCAGGCCACTGCCGACACCCTGCACCTATACCTGCAGGTGGCGGGCAAGGTGAAACTGGAACGCAGCTACCCGGAGCCGGAGTGGGGCCACATACGCATGCCGCTTACCGTCCAGGGCATCGGAACCGGCATCATCCCCGGGCCGGACGCGAATTTCGAGATCTATATCAACCTCCGCCAGCATCATGTGGACGTACAGAACAGCGACTACATCCGCACCCGGATCGAACTCAGCGACGGCCTCAGCGTGGCCGACTTTTACCGGCAGCTGATGGGCGCCCTGGAATTCATCGGGGCACCCACCTCCATCAACACGGCTCCGCAGGAGTTCCACGATCCGGTGCCTTTCGACTCCGACACCAAGCACTCCACGTACGACAAGCACGCAGTGGAACTCTTCCTGGACAACCTGCATTTCGCCCACCGCAGCCTCTCCAAGTTCATGGGACCGGTGCGCGGAAAGGTCTTCGCGCCGTCGTACTGGTTCGGAACCATGGATCTTTCCGGAACCATCTTCAGCGGCCAGTCGGAGCCGTATCCCGGAAACGGGGTGATTGCCGTGAACTGCTTTGACGAGCGGTTCTGCGAATTCGGCTTCTGGCCCGGCGACCCGTCCTCCACGGAGCCGGCGTTCTACGTGATGCCGTATCCGTTCCTCGCCGACATCGGGAGCTACCGGACGCTGCTGGCCCCGGCCAAGGCGGAATTCCTCACCCGGTCCAGTGAATTCATCCTCACCCTCAGGGACGCCTTCTCCTATGAGGATCCGCAGCAGGCCGTGCTGGACTTCTGCCGCACGAGCTTCGACATCCTCCAGCGGCTGGATCGCTGGGGGGACATCGACTGGATCACCGAGCCGCTGACCTATCCGGGGCCCACCGACTAAGAGGAGAGTAAGAGGGGCTACCGAGTAAACGGGGGGAGCGGCTGCCGAAGCGCCCCCTCACGCAGGAGCTTCAGCCGGATCTGCCGGGCCGTTTCCATGTGTTCGCGGGCAATACGGCGGGCAGCTTCAACGTCCTGGCTCTCGACGGCACGGATCAGTGCGTCATGCTCGTCAAGGGCGGCGTCCCAGCGTGATTCCACGGACAGCGTGGACTGCGGGGCGTGCACGAGGTGGGTGCTGAGCCGTTCCAACAGGTCAGTCAGCACCGGATTATGGGCACACTCCCAGACGGCCGCATGGAATTCCAGGTTGGTGGTGATCCGGGTCGCGTCATCGGGAGCGGTAAGGGCCCGGTCCCGCTCGAGCAATGCCTCCAGCCGCATCAGGTCGGTGAACTGTCGGGCTCGTGCCGCCTGTCCGGCGGCCTCTTCCTCCAGCAGGATGCGCATGTCGTACATCTGGATGACCTGGGCCGGTTCGACCCGGGTCACCTGCAGGCCGCGGGCGGCCCGCTCGAGCAGCCGTTCCTGCAGCAGGCGCGAGAGCGCCTCCCGGATGGGTGTCCGGGAGACGCCGAAGCGCTCAGCCAGGTTCACTTCCCGCAGGGCCGTCCCGGGCCGGTGCACTCCGGAGAGGATCTCACTGCGCAGAGTTGCGAAGATCGCCTCGCCGTCCATACGTGCTGATGCTGCTTGCGCCACTGAAGTGTCCTCGGAAAAGATGCGGAAAATAGCCGGAATTGACGTCCCTACTTTACGGGAGCTCAGGCCAGGGAACCTGCCCTGCGGCCGAAGACGCAGCCCGCTGCCAGCCCTGAACCGCCGGGATAGTTGGTGCTGAACAGCCCGCCCAGCATCTCGCCGGCGGCGTACAACCCCGGTATGTGGCTGCCGTCGGCGTCGAGCACCCGGCCGTGCGTATCTCCCTTGACTCCGCCAAAGGTAAACGTGATGCCGCAGGTGACTCCGTAGGCATAGAACGGACCGGTTTCCAGCGGCATTGCCCAGTTGCTCTTCACCGGCTCCGTCGAGGCGGAGCGGCCGTCCAGGACGTTGGGGTCAAAGTCGACACTGCGGTCCACGGAGGCGTTGAACGCGGTGACCGTCTTCTCCAGTGCCTCCGGATCAATGCCGATCTTCGCAGCGAGTTCCGCGATGCTGTCCGCGGTCTCCACGGAGACACCGGGCATGTCGTATTCCTCGGTCCGCAGCATCGGCCGCAGCGTCGCATCGAAGATCTGCCAGGCCACCGATCCCGGTTGGCGGAGGATCTCGCGTCCGTACTTGGCGTAGGTGTAGTTGCGGAAGTCGGCTCCCTCGTCCAGGAACCGTTCGCCGTCGCGGTTGACGATGATGCCCAGCGGATAGCTCTGCCGCGTCAGGCGGTTGGTCAGTTCCCGGTTGCTCTCGTTGTTTTCGGTGAAGGCGTCCCACTGCACGCTGTGGCAGGTGTTCCAGTCACCGCCGCGCGCCGCCCCGGCTTCCAGGGCCGCAAGGATCATGTCGCCGGTGTTGCAGGGGGTGCCGCGCACCTTGGCGTTTTCCCACCCCTCGCCGAGGTGTTCCCGGCGCAGCCGGGGGCTGGACTCGAAACCGCCGGCGGTGAGGATCACCGACTCGGCACTGATCTCGTATTCGCCCTCGGGACCGGAGACGACGACGCCGGTCACCCGGCCGCCGTCGAGCACCAGCCGGGTCGCCGGGCTGCCGTAACGGATGTCGACGCCGCGCTCCCGGGCAACGCGGGTGTGGTCTGCCATCATGCCCTCGCCGCCGCCGACATTTCCGACATGCAGCCCGCCCCAGAACAGGTAGCTGCCGTCGGGCCGCTGGTAGGCCTGGCGCTCGTACATGAGCCGGTACTTCAACCCGAGGCTGTTCAGCCAGCGCAGGGTGGACTGGCTTTCGGCAATCAGGACCTCGGTGAGACCGGGATCGTTGCGTCCCTCGGTGACCTTGGCCAGATCGGAGGCGTAGTTCTCCGCCGTGTACGGGGGAACGACGGTGGAGGCGTGCCGGTCATCGGGTTCGACCAGGCCGGCCAGGTCTTCCAGCCCGCCGTGGACAATCCGCGTGGCGCCTGCCGTGTAGAAACTGTTTCCGCCGGAGAGCTCCTCGCTGCCCTTTTCGAGCAGGATGACGGACCGGCCCCGTTCGGTTGCCGCGTGGGCAGCGGTGAATCCGGCATTTCCGCCGCCCACGACTATGACGTCCGTACGTTCGAGACCTGGTTTCTCTGCCATCTGGTTACTCCTGCCAATCGTTGCATACGACTGTATACATTGCCGTGGAAACAGAACAGAGTCTAGGGAATTTCCGCGTCCGGTCAAATATTCGGACGCAAATTCGTATTGTTACTTCGGGTTGCCCGGGATTATTGTGGTGAGCTGCGTCACTTGGAGTATATGTATTTCAGTGTGTACAAACGTCTCCACCACAACGAAGTAATGGAACGGGAAACATGAAAAAGTCCATCCGTACGGGGGCATTCGCCCTCGTGGTCGCAGTGGTCACCCTCCTGGCGTTCGTCAACGCGGCGGCCTCCGGCGGTACCGCTACCGCCCGCAGCAAACTCACGCTCATCGCTCCGGCGGCCCCCGGCGGCGGTTGGGACGGGTTTGCGCGGGAATCTCAGCAGGCGCTGCGCAGTGACGGGATTGTCAACAACCCGCAGGTGGTGAACGTCCCGGGAGCCGGAGGCACCATCGGGCTCAGCCAATTCGTCCAAACGCCCGGCCGGGAGGACGCACTCCTGGTCACCGGCGGGGTCATGGTGGGAGCCATTGAACTGGCCGACAACCCGGAGTCCATGGCCGACGTCGTGCCGATCGCCCGCCTCGCTGACGACTACGCGGCACTCGTGGTCCCTGCAGACTCCGAATTCGAGACACTCGACGATTTCCTCACGGCATGGAAGGCGGATCCGGGAGCCAACTCGATCGGCGGCGGATCGCTTGGCTCCATTGACCACCTGCTCAGCGGACTGCTCGCCCAGAAGATCGGCATGGACCCGAGCACGGTGAACTACGTGGCCTACTCCGGAGGCGGCGAGGCGCTGACCTCCCTGCTGTCCCACACCACGGCCGTCGGCATGTCCGGATACAACGAGGTGGCGGACCAGATTGAGTCCGGCACCCTGCGCGCCTTGGCCATTTCCTCCGCCGAACGCCTCGAGGGAGTGGACGTGCCCACTTTCAGGGAGCAGGGGGTGGATGTCTCCATGTCCAACTGGCGCGGGGTTGTTGCCGCGCCCGGTATTTCGGACGAGGCGAAGGCGGAGTTCATTTCCATCATCACCGAAATGCGTGAATCGGAGGAATGGAAAGACACCCTGGAACGCAACAGCTGGACGGACAGCTTTGCAACGGGAGAAGAATTCGAAGCCTATATCGAAGAAGAAGTCGCCACTGCCCAATCCATTGTTAAGGAGCTCGGACTATGAGCCTCGCCCAGGACAAGCCGGCTCCGCTGCAGCGGACGCAGCCGCAGCGGAGCCCCGCCCTCGAAGGCCGCAGCGAACTGATCGTGGTGGCGGTGCTGTATGCGCTCGCCGTTTTCCTTACCGTCGGCACCGCCTCCATGAACGTGCAGGGCAGCGCCGTCCCGGGACCGCAGTTCTTCCCGATCTTGGTCTGCATTGCCCTCTACGTGGTGGCCACGGCCTTGGCGGTCTCCATTATCCGGCGGCCAAACGTTCCCGACACCCGCATCCACCCCGGACGCGGCAACTTCTCCGGAGCAATGCTCGACGACCTGTCGGGCGAGCACGAGTTCTCCATGCCCCACCCGGCCGGCGGAACGGCTCCCACCTGGAAAACCTACTCGGACTGGCGCACCGTCGGCCTGGTGGTGGGCGGCGTGGTGGTCTTTACCGCCGCACTCAACATCCTGGGCTGGATCATCAGCGCCGCGTTCCTCTTCTGGGTGGTCTGCTACGCCATGGGCAGCAAACGTCCCGGCTTTGACGTGGGGGTATCCCTGCTGTTCTCGTCCGCTATCCAGCTGGCCTTCGGCGCCGGCCTCGGCCTCAACCTGCCCGCCGGTTTCCTGGGAGGAATGTTCTGATGGACCAGCTCGCCCTGCTTTTCGAAGGCTTCGCCCACGCCCTGACTCCCGTGAACCTGCTCTGGGTCCTGATCGGAGCGGTGCTGGGGACAGCCGTCGGCGTGCTGCCCGGACTCGGCTCCGCGATGGCCGTGGCACTGCTGCTGCCGGTCACCTTCTCCCTGGAACCCACAGCGGCTTTCATCATGTTCGCCGGCATTTACTTCGGCGGCCTCTTCGGTGATTCCACCGCAGGGATCCTGCTCAACACTCCGGGTAATTCCTCGGCTATCGCCTCCACCTTCGAAGGGCACCGCATGGCCAAGAACGGCCACGCAGCCAAGGCGCTGGCCACCGCGGCCATCGGTGCCTTCATCGGCGGACTCATCGCCACGACGCTGGTGGTGTTCTTCGCCCCGACCCTGGTGCGGCTCGCCACCGTCTTCGGTCCCGCGGAATACTTTGCCCTGGCGGTCTTCGCCTTCCTCGCCATCTCCGCCGTTGTCTCCGAGTCCGTCATCCGGGGCGTGGCCGCCCTGTGCATCGGTTTGGCCCTGGCACTGGTCGGCATTGACGGACCCAGCGGCACTGCACGGTTCACCCTTGGCCTGCCCCAGCTGTTCGACGGCATCTCGGTCATCGTCATCACGGTGGGCCTGCTGGCCCTGGGCGAGGTCTTCCACGTTGCCTCGAGGATCCACCGCGACCCGGTGGCAACCCGGCTCAAGGCAGGCGGCAACGCCCGGATCAACTTCCGCGATTTCCGGAAAGCGCTTCCCGCCTGGCTGCGCGGCACGGCTTTCGGCGCACCCTTCGGCCTGATACCCGCAGGAGGAGCCGAGGTGCCGACCTTCCTGGCCTACGGCACCGAAAAGCAGCTGGCCAAGCGGCGCCGCGACCCCGAATTCGGCACCACCGGTTCCATCAAGGGCCTGGCCGCGCCCGAAGCGGCGTCGAATGCGACTGCAGGCACCGCCATGGGGGCGCTGCTGGCACTCGGGCTGCCGACGTCGGCCACCGCAGCGATCATGCTCGCCGCCTTCCAGCAGTACGGCATGCAGCCGGGACCGCTGCTGTTCGAGCGCAGCGGAGACCTGGTCTGGGCGCTGCTCGCCTCGCTGTTCATCGGCCTGGTGATGCTCCTGGTCATCAACCTGCCGTTTGCGAGCGTCTGGGCCAAACTGCTGAGCATTCCCCGGCACTACTTGTACGCCGGAATCACGGTGTTCTCGGTGCTGGGCGTCTACGCGGTCAGTTCGTCGCTGATCGACCTGTGGCTGCTCATCGCCATCGGCCTGGTCGGCTTCATGATGCGCCGCTACAGCATCCCGCTGGCTCCGGTGTTGATCGCCGTGATCCTTGGCCCGCTGGCGGAGACGGAACTGCGGCGGGCCCTGGCCGTGTCCGAGGGGGATCTGGGCATCCTGGTGGGCAGCCCCATCACGATCACCCTCTACCTGGTCCTGGTAACGGCGCTGGTGGTCAGCGGCGTGCAGCACCTGCGGCACCGGCGCAGCGGCCGGCAGACGGATGAGCCAACGCTGGCACCGGTGAATTAACTGCCTGGACGGCCGGCCGCGGCGGGAAGGAACCGCGGCCGGCACCCGTTGAATCGGGGGACAGGTCCGCAGCAGGCGGGCAGAGATGGAACAATCACCTGTGAGCAACCTCATTGGCGAGGGGGCGACAAGGGGGAACACGATGGATGCGCGGGACGAACAGGCCCTTGATGCGGTCAAGCTCTACTACGGGACTGGACTTTCGCAGAGCGAGGTTGCCCAGCGGCTGGGGCTGTCCCGTCCCACCGTTTCCAAGCTCATCCAGCATGGCAAGGACCGGGGGTTCGTCACCATCCAAATCCATGATCCGCGGGAGCAGGAATCCTCGCTCGCAACGGAGTTGGGCAACGTCTTCGGCCTCTCTGACGTCCGCCTCGCCGTGGTGCCCGAGAACGGGGCCGACCTGGTGGGGGAGCTGGGCAAGGTAGGCGCGGCACTGCTGGCCGACAATGTCGCCGACGGCGATTCCGTGGGCGTGACCTGGGGGTCCACCATGTACGCCGTGGCACGGAACCTCCAGCGCCAGGAACGCCGCGGGGTGGAAATCATCCAGCTCAAGGGCGGGGTCTCCTACACCACCCGGGCAACCAATGACTTCGAAACCATCACCCTGTTCTGCAAGGCCTTCGGCGCGTTTGCCCGGACCCTGCCGCTGCCGGTGATTTTCGACAGCGCGGAGGTCAAGCGGCTCGTGGAAGGGGAGGAGCACATCCGGCGGGTCATCGACATGGGCCGGGAATCCGACGTCGCCGTCTTCACCGTGGGCGCGATCCGGCCGGATGCCATGCTGTTCAACCTGGGCTATCTCAGCGAGACGGAGGAAGCCGGTATTGCAGCCCACGCGGTCGGGGACATCTGCTCCCGCTTTTTCGACGACGACGGGAACCCCTGTGTTCCGCAGCTGGACGAGCGGACAGTGGGAATCACGCTGCAGGACCTGCGTGGAATACCCACCCGACTCATGGTTGCCGGCGGCGAGCACAAAGCGGCAGCTATCGAAGCCGCGCTGCGCGCCGGATACGCAACCCACCTGGTGATCGACCAGGACACCGCCCGGCAGGTGCTTCGGATGACCCGGCAGCGCGCCGCGTCGTAACTTCACCCGTCGGAAACTTTGTCAACAGTTGGTTTGACATGTGTTCCGAGCCACTTCTACAGTGAGTGAAAACCCTCAATGAGGAGGCTCACATGTCGAAGATTTCGCAGCTCATCGATCACACCCTGCTTGCCCCGACGGCAACAGCAACGCAGATCGACACCCTTGTCCAGGAGGCCGTTGACCACGAGTTCAAGACCGTCTGCGTCAACCCGGCCTGGGTCAGCAGGGCCCGCCGTGCCGTAGAAGGAACCTCGGTCGGTGTGTGCACCGTCGTCGGGTTCCCGCTCGGCGCTTCCACTACCGCCGTCAAGGTGTTCGAAACCACCGACGCCGTCGCGAACGGCGCCCACGAGGTGGACATGGTCATCAACATCGGCTGGGCACTCGCCGGCGAGTGGGACGACGTCGAAGCGGAAATCCGCGCCGTCGTCGACGCCGCAGGCTCCGACGCCCTGGTCAAGGTCATCCTCGAAACCTGCCTGCTGGACGCCGAACAGACGGAGGAAGCTTGCCGCTGCGCCGTCGCCGCGGGCGCCGACTTCGTCAAGACCTCCACCGGTTTCTCCACGCACGGCGCCACGGTCGAAGCCGTGCAGCTGATGCGCGAAACCGTAGGACCCGATCTCGGTGTCAAGGCCTCCGGCGGTGTCCGCACCCCCGAGGATCTGGCCCGCATGGTGGAAGCCGGTGCCAGCCGCATCGGCGCCTCCGCCGGTGCAGCAATCCTGGCGGGGAGCACCATCTAATGCTCTTCAAGACCTCAGCCGTCCAGCAGCCGGATGGCTACCTCAGCCGCATCCCGTGGTTCCAGTTCCTCCTGATCTCCCTGTGCTTCCCCCTGTGGGGCGCTGCGGCAAGCCTGAACGACATCCTCATTACGCAGTTCAAGTCCGTGTTCACCCTCTCGGACCTGGCCACCGCCTTCGTCCAGTCGGCCTTCTACGGCGGCTACTTCGTCATCGCCATTCCCGCCTCCCGCATCATCCGCCGGTTCACCTACAAAACCGGCATCCTGATCGGCCTCGGCGTCTACATCGTCGGCTGCGCGGCCTTCTTCCCCGCCTCGCACATGGCCACGTACAGCATGTTCCTGGTGGCCCTGTTCGCCATCGCCATCGGCCTGAGCTTCCTGGAAACGGCCGGCAACACCTACTCCACCATGCTCGGCCCGAAGCCCACCTCCACGCTCCGGCTCAACATCTCCCAGACCTTCACGCCCCTCGGCTCGATCCTGGGCATCCTGCTGGGCAAGTACCTGGTCTTCACCGACGGCGACACCCTGGACGCGCAGATGGCCGGCATGACCATGGAGGAGAAAACGGCCTTCAGCGCCGAAATGCTGCAGCGGACCCTGCTGCCCTACCGCTACATCATCATGATCCTGGTGGTGGTCTTCATCGTGGTGGCGCTGACGAAGTTCCCGCACTGCAAGCCGCTGCGCGACCAGAAGCATCTGGCCACCGCCCGTGTGGGGGAGACCCTGGCCTACCTGGGCCGCAACAAGGAATTCCTGCGCGGCATCTTCGCCCAGTTCATGTACGTGGGTATGCAGACCGCGGTCTGGTCCTTCACCATCCGGCTGGCACTGAACCTCGATGACTCCCTCAACGAACGCGAGGCCACCAACTACATGGTGTTCGCCTTTGTGGCTTTCTTCCTCGGCAAGGTCATCGCCAACTTCCTCATTGCCCGGTTTGACGTCAACGCCGTCCTGATGGGCTTTGCCGTCCTCGGCAGCCTGGCCCTGGTCTACGTCATGCTGGTTCCGAACATCACCGCAGTCTGGGCCGCCGTGCTGGTCTCCGGCCTCTTCGGTCCCTGCTGGGCCACCATCTTCGGCCGCACCCTGGACACCATCACCGACAAGCGCCACCAGGAAACCGGCGGAGCGGTGCTGGTCATGGCCATTGTCGGCGGCGCGGTCATCCCCGTGATCCAGGGCCTGGTCTCGGATGCTTCCGGCTCCCTCCAGTTCTCCTTCATCGTGAACCTGGTCTGTTTCCTGGTGGTCCTGCTGCACTTCGGCCGCCTGCGCCGGATCGAGGGACGCCTTTCCACCCCTGCCGCAAAGGACGCCGAGTATGTTTCGCATTAATCTGGCCCGGTCCGCCTTCTCCGCGGTTCCGGTCACCCTGGCAGAATCGACCGAGTTTACGGTCACGGGCATCCGGTACCCCAGCGGCGTCGAGTCCGTAACCGTAACCAACTCCCGCGGGCGGGTGGAAGTCCTCCCGTTCCTGGGGCAGATGGTCTGGGACGCCGAGTTCGACGGCGTGAGCCTGCGGATGGATTCGCCCTTCCGGCAGCCCTACCCGGCCACGCTGATCGAAGACACCTACGGCTGCTTCGCCTTCCACTCCGGACTGCTCGCCGCAGGGTGCCCGTCACCGGAAGATGAGCATCCGCTGCACGGGGAATTCCCGTGCGCGGTCTTCGACGAAGCCTGGCTCGAAATCGACACCGACTCCGTGGCCGTCTCCGGGCGCCATGAATTCGTGAAGGGATTCGGCGACCACTATGAGGCCGTGCCCGCCGTCCGGCTCCGCCCCGGTTCGGCGATGTTCGACATCGACCTGACCGTGACCAACCTGTCCGCGGTGCGCACTATGCCGCTGCAGTACATGTGCCACATGAACTACGCCTACTCGGACGGAGCGCGCATGACGCAGTCCCTGCCCGACGGCGCGTTTGCGCTGCGCGAGACAGTGCCGGCGCATGTCTTCCCGACTCCGGAGTGGACGGTCCTGAACAAGGCCATCTCGAGCGGTGAGGTCGCCGCGGACGTGCTGGATGCCGCCCAGGGGTATGACCCGGAGATCGTGTTCCTCGCCGACGACCTGCCCCGGTACGGGCAGGACCTGGAATTCCGGATGGAGCGCACCGACGGCATAACGTTCTGCACACGGTTCTCCAGCACGGACTTCCCGGTGGCCACCCGGTGGCTGCTGCACAACCCGGACCAGCGGGTGGCGTCCTTCGTCCTGCCCGGCACATCCCGGCCCGAAGGATTCCTCGCCGCGAAGGCCGCGGGAACATTGATTGAACTGGCACCCGGAGCGTCCCGCTCCTTCTCCGTCAGTACCGGCATCAAAGAGAAGGCATAGTCCCATGGATATTGCAGTGATCGGTTCCAACATGGTGGACCTGGTGTCCTACCTCAGCCGGATGCCGGACGAAGGGGAAACCGTCGAGGCCTGGGACTTTCAAATGGGCTGCGGCGGGAAGGGCGCGAACCAGGCCATGGCTGCTGCCCGTATGGGTTCCTCGGTGCTGATGCTGACCCGGGTGGGCAATGACGCTTTTGCCGAAACCACCCGGCGCAACTTCGAGGCCAACGGGATCGACACCACCTACGTGCTGGATACGGACGCCACCAGCGGCGTTGCTCCCATCTTCGTGGATGACAACTCCCGCAACTCGATCGTCATTGCCAAGGGTGCCAACGCCTTCCTGACGCCGGCGGACATTGAGGATGCCGCCGAGGCGATTGCGCAGTGCTCGTTGATTGTGCTGCAGCTGGAAGTGAACCTGGAGACCGTCTACGCAGCCATCGACTTCGGCAACCGGCACGGCATCCCCGTCCTGCTCAACCCGGCACCGGCCAGCCCCGACCTGGACTTCGCCCAGGTGGCGAAGTGCGACTATTTCGTTCCCAATGAAACCGAGCTGGCCCTGCTCACCGGCATGCCCGTGGAAACACTGGAGCAGGTGCAGGCCGCGGCGCAGACCATTCTGGACCGCGGCGTGAAGAATGTCATCGTGACCATGGGATCGCGCGGGGCCCTGTGGCTCTCGGCGGGCGGTCCGGTGCTGGTGGAAGGCCGGTCTGTCCCTGCCCTGGACACGACGGGCGCCGGCGATGCCTTCATTGGCTGCTTCAGCCACTGCCTGGTGGAATCCGGAGACATCCCGGCGTCCCTGGCGACGGCAAACGCCTATGCAGCGGATTCCGTCACCCGGCGCGGTACGCAGACTTCCTACGCGACGCGTGCGCAGTTCGAGAAAACCCTGTCCGGGGGCAACGCCGCCTGATCTGCCCGGCCGGCAAGGCTGCCGCAGCGGAGTCCCGATACCTGTAGGCGGCTCTGTTGCGGCAGCCTTTTGCCTTGCCGGGGCAGGCATCCCCGGGGCCGTGTGGGATCCCTCATCGGATTCGCTCCTCCCGCGCACATGCTGACATACTGTTGGTTAATCTCACGCAGAAGGTGGATCCCGCAATGACCCCCCGCAAATTGTTCCGCACCCTCGCCCTGGCCGAAGCGGTGACCTGGACCCTGCTCCTGATCGGCATGTTCGCCAAATACGTGCTGGACTTCGAAGCCCTGACGCCGATCTTCGGCGGCCTGCACGGCTTCGTTTTCCTGTCCTACGGCGTGGTCACGCTGTTTGTGTGGGCCAACCAGAAGTGGCCGGCCCGCACCGGCATCCTCGGGCTGGCGACCACGGTGATCCCGTGGGCGACCATTCCCTTCGAGAAGTCGGTGGACCGGCGCGGCATGCTGAACGGCGGCTGGCGGATGGCCCCCGGCGGCGAAGAGCCCACCAACGGCGTGGACCGGATCGCCGCCCTGGTGCTGCGCCGACCCGTCGCGGCCGGGCTGGTGGCCCTGGTCGCCGTGGCCGTGGTCTTCAGCATCCTGCTCTACCTCGGCCCGCCCATCCCGAAGGGCTAACCGCCGGGACTCCTAGGACTCGGCAGCGAGCCGAGCGGTACC
Source organism: Arthrobacter sp. Ms25 (assembly GCF_059090365.1). NCBI lineage: Bacteria > Bacillati > Actinomycetota > Actinomycetes > Micrococcales > Micrococcaceae > Arthrobacter > Arthrobacter sp. Ms25. The sequence goes on from NZ_JBNHFP010000002.1 coordinate 311,511, forward strand.
GGACCCTTCCGGCGCGGCGTCCCTGCGCAGCAGCCGACGCCGGCCCGGACGGTCGGAACCGCCGCCGCGGTACGCCGTCGTCCCCGTGGCCAGAATGAGGACGATCAACACCGCACAGCCGATGATCACCGACACCATGGCCAGCGCTCCGCCGCCGAGGAGGCCGACCACGGGACTGATGATCCCGGCCAGCCCCACTTGCAGCGCGCCGATCAGCGCCGCGGCGCTGCCGGCCATGTGCCCGTAATTGTTCAGCGCCAGCACGGAGGAATTCGACGCAATGAAACCGTGCATCGCCAGGACCAGCCAGAGTCCGGCGGTGAGTCCGGCGGCGCCGCCGAGTCCGGTCAGCACAATGACCGGGAGCAGGGCAGCCAGCCCCAGCAGCAGGATCACGGCCAGCCGCAGGATCCCCATGGGGGAGTGGCGGCCCACGAGCCAGGCGTTGAGCTGCGCGGAGATGACCATGCCCACGCCGTTGATGGCGAACACCGCGGCGTACTGTGCCGGGGTGAGCCCGTATTCCTCCTGGAAAACGAACGGTGAACCCACCACGTAGCTCATGATCACTGCCATGCCCAGGCCTGGAATGGTGGCCAGCGCCAGGAACCGCCGGTCCTTCAGCAGTACGCGGAAGCCGCCCAAGGTACTGCCGCTGCCCTTGGTCCGGCGCCGTTCCGGCGGCAGCGTTTCGGGCATCCACTTCAGCACGATCGCGCCCAGGACCACGCCGATCAGTGCCAGGGCCAGGAACACGGCCCGCCAGTTCCACAGTCCCGAGACGGCCTGCCCGATGGTGGGGGCCAGCAGCGGGGCCAGGCCGATGATGAGCATCAGCCGGGACAGCATCGCGGCGGCGGAGGAGCCGGTGAACCGGTCCCGGACCACGGCCAGGGCCACCACGCCGGCGGCCGCGTTGAAGAAGCCCTGCAGCAGGCGCAGCAGAATCAGGACGCCGATGTTCGGTGCCAGGAAACACAGCAGCGAGACCACTACGTGCAGGGAAATGCCGATGATCAGCGGCAGGCGCCGGCCGAAGCGGTCCGAGAACGGACCGATGACCAGCTGCCCGACGGCGGCGCCGAGCAGCGTGCCCGAGAGCGTGAACTGGGCCGCGGCGGCACTGGTGTGCAGATCCTCGGCCACCTGCGGCAGGGCCGGCAGGTACATGTCGGTGGTGACCGCCGGCAGCGCGGCCAGCGCGCCGAGCATCAGGATGTACTTGATGCTCGTGCGGGTTGCGGTGCGGGTGCGTGGTCCGGTTTCGGGCGGGGTGTCGCTCACAGGTACTCCTGGTGCGGTTGCGGTTACATGAATCCTAAGGGTGCCGGACTCCGGCTCCAGCCAGTACGGCCCGGTAGCCTTCCCGGTACGTGGGATAGGCAAAGTCGAATCCGGTGCTGCGCAGCCGCCGGTTGCTCAGCCTGCGGTTGCCGCCGCGGCTGCTCGGGGTTGCAGCGGCCGGCGGCAGCTCCCGGCCGAGTTCGGCAGCCAGGAAACCCAGCACCTCGGCCTGTTCCACCGGCTCGTCATCGACGCCGACATACAGCGGCGCCGGGTTCGACACCCGGGTGGCCAAATGCACGATGGCCGCCGCTGCGTCATCCCGGTGGATCCGGTTGGTCAGCTGGCTTCCGGCCGGTACGACGGCGGTTCCACCGGTCACCGCATCGATCAGTCGGGTGCGTCCCGGTCCGTAAATACCGGACAGCCGCAGCACCACCGCATCCGGCCGGCGGGCGTGCAGCAGTTGCTCTGCCTCGAGGATGACGGCCCCGGTGGCCGATGCCGGATCTGCGGGTGTGTCCTCATCCACCCCGCCGCCGTCGGCATCGCCGTAGACCGCGGTCGAGGACACGAACAGGATGCGCCGCGGCTGCACGCCGTCGCGCTCCAAGGCGTCCAGCAGATTGGCGGTGCCGGTGACATAGGCGGCACGGTAGGCGGCCTCGGTGCGCTCACCTGCGGCCAGCGCAATGACAACGACGTCGGTATCCGCGGGAATGCGCGGCAGCTCACCGGTCAGATCCACGGCAGATCCGGTGATCTCCGGCGGCAGTTTCTCCGGGGAGCGCCGCCACCCGTGCACGGAAAAGCCGGCCGCGGCGAACCGCAGGCCGGCTTCCGTGCCCAGATCGCCGCAGCCGGCGATCAGGACCGTCATGTCCTACTCAGCCAGGGCGGAGATGACGGCCTTGGCCACATCCTCGCTGGACTGGGGGTTCTGGCCGGAGATGAGGTTCTTGTCGCGGACCACGTAGCTGGTCCAGGCCGGACCGGTTTCCACTTCGGCGCCCTTGTTGCGCAGCACTTCCTCCACGAACCAGGGGGTGTTTTCGCCGGTGCCGCCGTTCAGCTCTTCCTCGTCGGTGAAGACGGTGAGCTTACGGCCGGCGAAAATGAACTCGCCGTTGTCGGTTTCCGCGGCGAGCAAGCCGGCCGGGCCGTGGCAGAACGGGGCAATGATCTTGCCGGCGGCGTCGGCCTCAACAAGGATCCGGCCCATGTCCTTATCGAAGGCGAGGTCCGCCATGGGGCCGTGGCCGCCCGGCATCACCACGGCGTCGTACTCCGACACATCCGCGTCGGCGAGCACCATGGGGGAGGAAAGCTCGCCGTCGATGAAGGAGATGTACTGGGTGAACGCGGCGGCCTTTTCCGGGCTGCCGGCGGATTCCGGGGCCAGGGACACCTGGTCCACGGTGGGCTTCACGCCGCCGGGGGTCGCGATGCGGACGGTGTGTCCGGCTTCGCGCAGCACCCGGTGGGATTCCACCAGTTCCTCGGCCCAGTAGCCGGTGGGGTGTTCGCTGCCGTCCTTCATGGTGAGGGAATCGGCTGCGGATACGACCATCAGGATATTTGCCATGCGTTCTTTTTTCCTTTGCTTGGCGGGAAATGCGGAAAGTTTTTGTTACTTGGCCGGTGCTGCGGCGGCGCCGGCGGCGTCCAGCTCAGCGAAGGTGGCGTCGTCGAGCTGCACATTGGCGGCGCCGAGGTTGTCCTCGAGGTGCGCAATGGAGCCGGTGCCGGGGATCGGCATCATGACGGGGGAGCGGCGCAGCAGCCAGGCCAGGGCAACCTGGGAGGTGCTGGCGTTCAGCCGCTTGGCTGCCTCGTCTACGGGACCGCCTTCCTTGGCGAGCTCGCCTGCGGAGATGGGTGCCCACGGAATGAAGCCGATGCCGTTGTCCTCGGAGTACTTCAGGACGTCCTCGGAGGAGCGGTCGGTGAGGTTGTAGCGGTTCTGCACGGTGGACACGGTGAAGAACTTGCCGGCAGCCTCCAGGTCATCGACGGATACCTGGGACAGGCCGAGCGCCTTGACCTTGCCTTCCTGCTGGAGGTCGCGCAGGACGGCGAACTGCTCGTCCCGGTCCACCTTGGGGTCGATGCGGTGCAGCTGGAGCAGGTCCAGGGAATCGACCTTCAGCTTGCGCAGCGCAAGTTCGGTCTGCTGGCGAAGGTACTCGGGGCGGCCGACCGGCACCCAGACATCCGGCCCGGTGCGGACAAAGCCGACCTTGGTGGCAATCCGCACGCCGTCGGGGTACGGGTACAGCGCCTCGGCGATGATCTCTTCGCTGATGTTCGGTCCGTAGGAGTCGGCCGTGTCGATGAAGTCGACGCCCAGCTCGACGGCGCGGCGCACCACGTCGACGGCGGTGCCGCGGCTCTCGGGTTCACCCCAGACACCGGGTCCCACAATCCGCATGGCGCCGAAGCCCAGGCGGTGTACGGTGCCGAGGTCCTTGAGGTCGATGGTGGGGGACAGGGCGGGTGAAGTTTCCGTCGTATCAGTCATATTGGCGTCAACACGGGCCGATGCCGGGTTTATTCCTCAGCAGCCTTACTTAGGCGGCTGCCGTCTTCCGGATCCTGTTGTCCGGGGTCCCGGGGTGGGCTACCTTGTACCCACTGCGGCGTACCCACTGCGGCCGGAAGCTGCCATTTCCGGAGATACAGCAGCAACCCAGCAAACACAGAGAGGTGTTGGCGATGACAAAGACTTCCGCCCAGGTGGTTACCGGGCTGTACATCAACGGTGAAGCCCGGACCACGCAGGAAACCCTGGCTGTTGCTGATCCGGCCCGGCCCGGGACCGTCGCGGGCTACGCGGCGGCGGCGTCTCCGGAAGACGTGGCGGACGCCGTCGGCGCTGCAAAGGCGGCCTTTCCCGGCTGGTCGGCACTGTCGGCACAGGAACGGGCGGCCCGGATGGCCGAGGCAATAGCGGGCATAGCCGACCTGCGGGACGAGGATGCGGCCGTCCTGTCCCGGGAGAACGGCAAGATCGTCATGGAGAGCTGGGTGGATACCCTCGTCTTCGAGCTCCGCTGGCAGCTTGCCCTGTCCCTGGCCGGCCAGGTGGACCAAGACGGGATCCTCGAACCGGCGCCCGGCATCCCCGTCACCACCACCGTCTCCTACCAGCCGCTGGGCGTGGTGACCGTGATTGTGCCGTTCAACTGGCCGGTGGCAATCCTCGGCGCGTCCCTGCCCCACGCCCTGCTGGCCGGGAACACCGCCATCGTCAAACCGCCGCCCACCGCCCCGCTGGCAACCACCCGGATTGTGCAGCGCGTTGCCGAGAAACTGCCGCCGGGTGTGCTGAACGTCGTCACGGGACGGGACAGCGACATGTCCGGCCTGATCCGGAACGATGATGTTGCCAAGGTCTGCTTTACCGGCAGCGTCAACGGCGGCAAGCGCATCATGGAAATGGCCTCCGGGTCACTGACCCGGGTGACCCTGGAACTGGGAGGAAACGACGCGGCGGTCATCCTGGACGATGCACTGCTGGATGACACCCGGCTGGACCGGCTCCATGCCGCGGTCTTCGACACCACGGGCCAGATCTGCATGAACGCCAAACGGATCTACGTCCACCGGTCCCGCATGGACGAACTGGTGCAGGGGCTGTCCGCCCGGCTGGACAACACCGTCATCGGCTACGGCCTGGACGAGGGAACCACCATGGGGCCGCTGCACTCACCGGCGCAGAAAGCCTTCGTGGAAGACCTGATCCAGGAGGCGGAGGCAGCCGGCGCGGAGGTCCGCCGCTTCGGCACCCTTCCCGAGGATGCGGACCTGCGGGGCGGCAATTTCCTACGCCCCGCGCTGGTCCTTGATCCGTCGCCCGAGCTGCGCGTGGTCACCGAGGAGCAGTTCGGGCCCGTGATCCCCGTCATCCCCTTCGATGACGAGGAGGACGCCGTCACCTGGGCCAACGACACCTGGGCAGGGCTCTGCGGCTCGGTCTGGACCGAGGATCCGGCCAGGGCCAACGCAGTGGGCTCCCGGCTGGCCTGCGGCTACGTCTGGGTCAATGACCACGGAGCGACCCGGCTGGATCTTCGGGCCCCCTTCGGCGGCATGAAGCAGTCCGGTATGGGCCGGGAACAGGGAATCCAGGGCGTGCGGGCCTTCCAGGACACCCGCTCCATTGCCCACCTTGACGAGGCTGCAGCCGCCGCCGCGCACTGACGCCGAAGAGAGGAAGCAAAGATGACCCCGAAGTCCCTGCAGGATGCTTTGGATGCGTCCGGAAACGCCGTGGACTACCTGCGCAACCTCCAGGTGGGAGCCTACGTTTACCCGGTGGTCGCTGCGGAGTTCACCAACTGGCGCAGCGAGGTCCAGGCCTGGCGCGAATCGGCAGTGCTGTTCGACCAGTCCCACCACATGGACAACCTGACCGTTTCCGGGCCCGGAGCCCTGCAGCTGATGTCCGACACCGCCATCAACTCGATGGCGGACTTTCCCGTCAACCGGGCCAAACAGTATGTTCCCGTCACCCCCTACGGGCACGTCATCGGCGACGGCATCCTCTTTCGGGAAGGGGAGACTGAGTTCGTCTTTGTGGGCCGCTCACCCGCCGTGAACTGGCTGCTCTACAACGCCGAGCACGGGGGATACGACGTCGAGCTCAAGACCGACCGGCGCTCGCCGTCACGGCCCATGGGCAAAGCCGTGGTCCGGGACTACTGGCGGCTGCAGATCCAGGGCCCGCGTGCCTGGGACGTCATTGAAAAAGTGAACGGCGGTCCGCTGGAGCAGCTGAAGTTCTTCCACATGGCCTGGATGTCCGTGGGTGGAACCAGGGTCCGGACCCTGCGCCACGGCATGGCGGGAGCGCCCGGCCTGGAACTCTGGGGTCCGTACGAGGACTACGACCGGATCCGCGAGGCCATCCTCGCCGCCGGCGCGGAGTTCGGGCTTGAACCCGCCGGTGCCCGGGCCTACTCCTGCAACACCCTGGAATCCGGGTGGATCCCGTCGCCGCTGCCCGGAATCTACAGCGGGGATGAGCTGGCAGGCTACCGCCGGTGGCTGGGGGCCGACAGCTTCGAAGCTAATTCCGCCGTGGCCGGGTCCTATGTGCCCGATTCGGTGGAGGGGTACTACAGCACCCCCTGGGAACTGGGTTACGGATCCTTCATCCGGTTCGACCATGACTTCATCGGCCGGGATGCGCTGGCAGCGATGGATCCGCAGTCCCGGCGCCGGAAAGTCACGCTGGCCTGGGACGGCGGCGACGTAGCCGCCATCCACGCTTCGATGTACTCCAAGGATGACCTGCCCTATAAGTTCTTCGACCTGCCCAATGCCAACTACGGTGCCTCGAATTTCGACGTGGTCCTGGACGGGGAGGGCCGGACCGTGGGGCTTTCCATGTTCACCGGCTACAGCTGGAACGAGAAGCGCCCCCTGTCGCTGGCAGTGGTGGACCCGGAGGTCGAGATCGGGTCGCGGCTGTCGGTGGTCTGGGGCGAGCCCGACGGCGGGACCCGGAAATCGTCGGTGGAACCGCACCGGCAATACACCGTCGGCGTGGACGTCAGCCCCGTGCCTTATTCCGAAGTGGTCCGCAGGACCTACACGGACGGCGGCTGGCGGTCGGCGGCTGTCTGACCGGTTCAGGATTCATCCGCGGAACGAGGACTGAAGCTGTCCGCGGCACTGTTCCGGGCCGTCGTCGGCGGTCCTAGCGTGGTGGCCATGGACTGGAAAATTGAACTTGTGCCCGTGCCCGTCTCCAATGTGGATGCTTCCAAGGCGTTTTACGTGGACCAGGTGGGATTCAACGCAGACTTCGACGAACGCGTGAATGAAAACCTGCGCTTTGTGCAGCTGACACCGCCCGGATCGGCCTGCTCGGTGGTCATCGGCCCGGGGACCACCGACATGGTTCCCGGAACGCAGCGCATCCAGGTGGTGGTGCCCAGCGCGGCCGATGCCCGTCAGCATTTGGTGGACCACGGCGTGGCCACCAGCGAGATCACCCCGCTGGATTGGGGAACGTTCGTGTACTTCAGCGACCCCGACGGCAACGAGTGGTCCCTGCAGCAGCTCCCCGAGATTGCACCGACGCTTCCCTCGGAAACGGGCGCCGGGAACGGGTAGTCCCGCTTCCCTGCGGTGTCAGGCCTGCCGGCGCCTACAGTTCCGCGGCGACGGCGTTCAGGAGCTCGGTCAGCTGGGCCTTGCCCTGTCCCCAGTCCGTCAACGTGGTGGGGACAGCCGGAGTGCTCGTGGCAAGCACGCGCGTGGTCTCGGCGTCGACCGGTTCAAAAGCGAGCACCATGGCGAGGCCATAGGACTTCCAGGTCATGCCGACCGCGAACTCCGCCCGCTCCTGCCATAAGCCGGTCAGTGACATGTGGGGCAGTTTGAGCGCAGCACGCTCGACGGCCGGCGGCAGGGCATGCACGGGAGCGGAGACCAGGAGTTCTCCGCGGCCGCGTGCCCGCTTGGACGTAACGTCGAGACTGATGGTTTTCGAATTCCCCGTATTCGTCATGCCCAGAGAATAGCGGAGGGATCCGCCGGAGCCGGGACCTGCACACTTTCCCCGCATCAGCCATATCAATCGGCGCGTTTATATTGAAAGATGGTTCCACCCGAGGAAACGCAGCGTTGCGCTTCCGCTGAGAGGCTGCCATGAAGATTGCTTTGTTCGCCACCTGCATTGTGGACGCGATGTATCCCTCCACCGCCCGCGCCACGGTGTCCATCCTCGAACGGCTGGGCCACGACGTCGTTTTCCCTGCCGGCCAGGCCTGCTGCGGGCAGATGCATCTGAACTCCGGGTACTTCCCCGAGGCAGTGCCGGTGGTCCGCAACCACGTGGAAGCGTTTGAAGCCCAGGAGTACGACGTCGCCGTGGCGCCTTCGGGTTCCTGTGTCGCCTCGGTGAAGCACCAGCACGCCATGCTGGCCCGCTCCATTGGCGACCCGGATCTGGAAGCCCGGGCCACCGCCGTCGGCGCCCGGACCTACGAACTCTCCGCCCTGCTGACCGATGTCCTGGGCGTCACGGACGCCGCGGAGCAGCTCGGCTCCTGGTACCCGTACCGGATTACCTACCACCCCAGCTGCCACGGCATGCGGCTGCTGCGGCTGGGGGACCGGCAGGCCAACCTGCTCCGCACGGTGGAAGGCCTGGAACTGGAACAGCTGCCGGAGGCGGACCAGTGCTGCGGCTTCGGCGGGACCTTCTCCCTCAAGAACGCGGAGGTCTCCTCGGCCATGCTCGCGGATAAGAATGCGAACATCACTGCCACCGGCGCCCAGCTGTGCAGCGGCGGCGACGCGTCCTGCCTGATGCACATCGGCGGGGGCCTGTCGCGGGAAGGCAGCAGCATCTCCACCCTGCACTTCGCCGAGATCCTGGCCAGTACCCGCGAGCACCCGGCGCCGCCGCCGGACTCCATCCGCGGCGGAGCTCCGGATGCCGCCAACGTCATGCGAAAGGCCGGACAATGAGCAACACTTTTCTGGGCATGCCGGGGGTTCCGGTGTTCGGCAGCGGCAACCTGCACACCGCTGAACCCTTTCCCCAGGCCGCGCGGCGGGAACTGGACAACACCCAGCTGCGCGCCAACCTCGGCCACGCCACGCACACCATCCGGGACAAGCGGCTGCGGGTGGTGGCCGAGCTGCCGGACTGGGAGGACCTGCGCGAAGCCGGCAGCGCCACCAAAGCCGCAGTGATGGCACAGCTGCCGGAACTGCTTGAGCAGTTCGAGGCGAACTTCACCGCCCGCGGGGGCGTGATCCACTGGGCACGGGACGCCGCGGAAGCCAACCGGATAGTCCGGGACCTCATCCGTGACGCCGGGGCGGACGAGGTGGTCAAGGTGAAGTCCATGGCCACCCAGGAAATCGGGCTCAACGAATACCTTGAAGAGCAGGGCATCTCCGCGTTCGAAACGGACCTGGCGGAACTGATAGTGCAGCTGGACCATGACAAGCCCAGCCATATTCTCGTACCTGCCATCCATAAGAACCGCAGCCAGATCCGGGACATCTTCCTGCGCGAGATGCCCGACGTCGATCCGGGCCTCACGGACACCCCGGCACGGCTGGCCGAAGCGGCCCGGCTGCACCTGCGCCGGAAGTTCCTCTCCGCGAAGGTCGCCATTTCCGGTGCGAACTTTGCGCTGGCCGATACCGGGACGCTCGCCGTCGTCGAATCCGAAGGCAACGGGCGGATGTGCCTGACCTTGCCGGAAACCCTGATCACGGTCATGGGGGTGGAGAAGCTGCTGCCCTCGTGGACGGACCTGGAAGTGTTCATGCAGCTGCTCCCGCGTTCCTCCACCGGGGAACGGATGAATCCCTACACGTCGCTGTGGACCGGAGTAACCCCGGGCGACGGACCGCAGAACGTGCACCTGGTGCTGCTGGACAACGGACGCAGCGCGGCGCTCGCGGACGAGATGGGGCGCTCGGCCCTGCACTGCATCCGCTGCAGTGCCTGCATGAATGTCTGCCCGGTGTACGAACGGACCGGCGGGCACGCCTACGGTTCCACCTATCCCGGACCTATCGGCGCAATCCTCTCGCCGCTGCTGACCGGAATTACCTCGGAGGAAAACGCCTCGCTGCCCTATGCGTCCTCCCTGTGCGGAGCCTGCTACGACGCCTGCCCGGTGAAGATCAACATCCCGGAGATCCTGGTGCACCTGCGTTCGGAGGACGTTGAGAGCCGGCGGGGGCAGAAAAAGGTGCCGGGGCAGATGGACGCGGCCATGAAGGCAGCGTCATGGATGATGGGCGCGGGCCGGCGGATGGCCCTGGTGGAGAAAGCGCTTCCCTTGGGAAAGCTGGCCGCGGGTCCGGACCGGAAAATCAAAAAGCTTCCCGGCATTGCCGCCGGGTGGACGAGGAGCCGCGACCTGCCGGCTCCGCCTGCGCAGTCCTTCCGGGATTGGTGGGCTCGGGAACATGATGGCACTGCGGCGAAAGAGAAGGCATGAGCGCCCGTACGGAAATCCTGAACCGGCTGCGGCAGGCCCTGCATGATGCCCCGGCTGTTCCGGAGGTTCCGCGGAAGTACCGGCACACGTCGGACCTGAATGAAGACGAGCTCATTGAACTGCTCAGCGACCGGCTGCTGGATTACAAGGCAGGCGTCAGCGTGGTGGATGAAGCATCGGTCCCCGCGCGGGTAGCCGAACTGCTGGGCGGGCGCAGCTACGTGGTTCCTGCGGGGCTGGACGAGCGCTGGACCGCGCTGGCCCCCGGGAGGGTGGTGGATTCGCCGGAGGACCCGTTGAGCGTAGAGCAGCTCGACGGCATCGATGCCGTTGTCACCGGCAGCGCAGCGGCTGTGGCGGAAACCGGAACGATCATCCTGGACGGCAGCCCGGGGCAGGGCCGGCGGGCGTGTTCACTGATTCCGGATCACCATGTGTGCCTGGTCCGCGCATCGGACATTGCCGGGGTGCTTCCCGAAGCGGTGCGGCGGCTGGACGTCACCCACCCGTTGACCTGGATCAGTGGTCCAAGTGCCACCAGCGACATTGAACTGGAGCGAGTGGAGGGCGTGCACGGACCGCGGAAGCTGGACGTGGTGATCATTCGGAGCTGACCCTGTTCGAAAGCTAGGCGGCGAGCAGGCCCGCGGTGCGGGTCAGGTCTTCGCGCAGGTCTTCACCCCGGGAAATCACCTTCTTCGGCGACGGCCCGGGCAGGGCGGAGACGCCGGTGACCTCCGCCAGGAAAGCAACCGTCGAGTGCAGTGTTTCCATTGCCTCGGGGCGGTGCAGCTGGAACTGGTATTCATGTCCCAGCTTCGGCTTGTAGCCGTCCGGCCAGAATTTCCGCCGGACGGGAACCCCCACGTCCTGGAGCCGGTCTGCCAGGGACATCGACTGCGCGCGGGTCAGGTTGTCGCCGTTGCCGCCGGAAATGTAGGTGGGCGGAAAGCGGTGGTCCACGTGCCTCGGAATGCACATGTGATCGGCCGCCGGGGTGCCTGCCCAGCGCCGGGACCCGGTGTAGGCCCACAATGCCTTCCTCAGCCCCCAGCCCACCGGACCGGCCATGCGGGCCACCGATTGCAGATCGAAGACACCGCAGTGGAGCACCATCCCGCGCAGCTGGCCGGGGCCGGCCGCGGGAAGGACCCCGGTGTCCCGGGCATAGTCCGGATTGGTGATCACCAGCGCGAGCTGTGCGGCCAGCTGCGCACCGGCCGAATCGCCGGCCAGCACAATCCGGTTCGGGTCCAGCCCGTAGCGGTCGGCGTGTTCGCGGATGAAGCCCAGTGCTGCGTTCAGCTCCGTCACGGCCGTCGGATAGATGACTTTGGGCGAGACGGAATAACCGACCCCAAGGACGGCGTAGCCGAACCCGGCGAGGACCTTGAGATACGGAGCCACATCGTCCTTGGAGCCCGAGATCCATGCCCCGCCGTGGATCCACATCACCACCGGGAGCGGTTGCCGGTCCGGATCGTCGGGAAGGAACAGGTCAAGGGAAGGTTTTCCGGCGGATCCCAGATAATGCAGGTCCCGGTGTCCGGTCACCGTAAAACGGGGGATATGGGGAAGGACCTTCTTCACCGGAACCCGGCCTGCACCGGCAAAGACTCCGCGGATGAGCAGCGCGGCCGGGCGGGGATCCCGCTGGAGTGCGGCAGCGGCGCTGATTCCGGCAGCGGCGGCCACCCCGGCCAGGAGCCCCGCCGCCGTGAGCGAGGAGAGCTTCATGCCCCTAAGCTAAATCCCCCGCAACGGGCCCCTTCCGCCGGTTCCGCGCCGTTCGGGGGCTCGGGGCCGGCGGCTGCGAGGAAGGTCATGCCCGGTGGTGGTGGACGGTACAGCGTCCGCCAACGATGCTGCGGAGTGTGCCGGGCCGCTGCCGCGGGCGTTTTCGGCCACGGAAGCGCCCGGCACAACTCCCCAAGGTCAGCCCTGGCTGTTCCCCGTCCGCCAGCCGCCCTTGTACTCCTTGCGGACCGTTTCGGAGAACGGCACCGGGCTCACGGTGGCACGCACGTCGAGCTGCCGGTGCGGCTCCACCGTTGTCTTGGCGGTTCCGCCGTCCGGCTCGCCCCACACCACCCGAAGTTCGGCGCCCAGGGGTACCGACGGGTCGACCGTTGCCAGTGAGAGCCCGCGGCGTTCGTTTGCCGAGTAGCCGGTGAACATGGAGACGCCGACGACGTTCCCGTCCGCATCGATGACCGAGTCATAGTTGGAGGAGCCGTAGTTTGCCAGGGGAAGGTCGAAGTGCTTGTACGGCTCGTCGGTGCCCAGCGGCGAGGCCAGGATCTTCCCCAGGTCTTCGGCGTTCCAATCCAGCGTCACCTTGCGGCGCTGTGCCTGCGGGTCCATCTGTTCCAGGGCCTCCCGGCCGATGAAGTCGTGGTCGAACTTTACGAAGGACCCGTAGCCGAGTTCCCACGGGGTGAGGTAGTAGTCCTCGATGTTCGGGCTGACGAAGCTGCCGGCAATGGCGTTGGAGGCTTCGTAGCTGTCCGCGCCCAGCCACTCCCGGTAGGGCCGCAGCTCTTCGCCGGTGTAGATGGCGGGCAGCGGTGAGGGAATCCAGCCGGACTCCAGGGTGTTGGACGGGTACGCGCGGGCGCCGACGGCGGCCATCCCGTACTCCGCGCCGACCTCCATGATCGTGTCCCGGACCTTTTCATAGGACCCGTAGTTCCCCCAGATTTCCAGCCCCGGGGCTCCGGCCATGCCGTGGCGAAGCGTCCGGACCCGTTCGCCGGCAATGTTCATATGGTCCATGTTGAAAAACTTCAGCTGCTCCACAGAGGAACCGTTCAGTTTCTCGATGATCTGCCAGGCATTGGGACCCTGGATCTGGAACCGCCAGTACCGGCGGGACACCGGCCGTCCCATCGGCCGGGAGGGGGAGCGCCGGTCGACCTCGACCTCGAGGTCGTAGCCGCCGGTTTCGGCGTTGAAGAGCAGCCAGTTGGCCGCCGGTGCCCGTCCCACGTAGATGTACTCATCCTCATCCTCGTGGAAAAGGATGCCGTCTCCGATGACGTGGCCCGAGGGGCCGGTGGGAACGTACTGTTTCGCCTTGTTGACCGGGAAGTTCGCAACACTGTTGACCGCGGTGTCGGAGATCAGTTTCAGGGCATCAGGGCCTTTGATGAACAGGTTGTCCATATGGTGGGACTGGTCAAAGAGGACCGCAGTCTCACGCCAGGCCCGCTGTTCACTGCGCCAGTTGCTGAACTCCGGTGCTACGACGGGATAGATGTATGCGCCAATCTGGGAGTTGCGGAGCCGGTCCACCACATTCGTGCTCGCATCGAGGACTTCCTGCAGATTCTTAGGTGCCACGTTGAACCTCTTCTTCCCTGGAATATTCGGACGTTTCTTCTCCGTAGCCACGCCTCGGCCGGCCGGCGGACTCTTCACATCCGTCCTTGGCCGGCCCCCGAATGGCAGCACGAATTGTCCTGACCCTAGGGCCAACTCCGAGTGCTGTCGAGAGGCCCTCGGCGAAGCCCCCGGACCCGGACCTTGCAGAAGGGGCCGGATATCTCGCTGGCCGAGCAGGCCCAACGCGGTTAGGGTGCAGCTACCGACAGGGCGGCCGGGACCTGGCTTGCCCCCGGCTCACGGAAACTGGAGGGCACAATGAGGGGAATCGGTGTTGCCGCTGTGCTGGCGGCGGCGTTAGTAGGCATTGCGGGATGCGGTGGCGGTTCGCCGTCGGGCGAGACCGAAACGGAAGCCAGCGGAGATCTGGTGCCCATAGAAGTGGGCGTCATCCCCATTGTGGATGTGGCCCCCATCTACCTGGGGGTGGAGCAGGGCTTCTTCGAGGACGAGGGCCTGGAGCTGACCCTGACCCTGGCGCAGGGCGGCGCGGCGATTGTCCCGGCCGTAACCTCCGGGCAGATGGCGTTCGGCTTCTCGAACGTGACCTCCATGATCGTGGGCAAGTCCAAGGGCCTGCCCATCCGGATGGTGGCTCCGGGGGCCAGCACCACCGGCGACGTTGATGCGGACTTCGCCTCGGTGATGACGCTTCCCGGCAGCGGCATCGAGGAGATCGCGGATCTGGCGGGCAAGCGGGTGGGCGTAAATACGCTGAACAACATCTCGGATTCCACCATCTCCGAAGCCGTGAAGCAGGCCGGCGGCGACTACGAGAGCATCGAGTTCGTGGAGATGCAGTTTCCGGACATGCCCGCGCAGCTCGACGGCGGCAACGTGGACGCCATTGCCGCGGTGGAACCCTTCGTGACCATCACCGAAGCACAGGGAGCGGTTCCGGTGTTCTCCAACTACGCGGAGCCCATCAAGGACCTCACCGTGGCCGTGTATTTCACCTCGGACCAGTATGCCCAGGAAAACCCCGAAACTACGGAGAAGTTTGTCCGCGCGATGACGGCATCGCTGGAATACGCCGACCAGAATCCTGACGAGGTACGCGCAGTCCTCCCGACCTATACTTCCCTGGAGCCCGATGTCATCGAGGAGCTGACCCTGCCCAGGTACTACGGCGAAATCAACGAGGATTCGCTGGCGGAGGTTGCGCGCATCTCACGTGACCGCGGCCTGATCGAGGAAGAACCCGATCTCGAAACCCTTCTGCCCCAGTCGCAGTAGGGTCTAGTTCCGATAGGCGTGCACCCAGTCCGCCGTGGTCTTGATCCCGCCGAAGGTGTAGAAATGCAGCCGGACATCGCCGTGGACTGCGGGCGAAAGTGCCTGGGCCAGGTCCTGGATGAACCGGTCCGGTCCGGCCGTGCCGAGCAGATTGGTCAGGGAAAAGCCGTACTTGTGCGCGATTCCCGCCGAGGAGGCAACGCCGAACCGGCGGGCGTAACCGAGGAGCCGCTTTACGCCCGCCGGGCCGGGGACACCGATCCGGACGGGGGCGTTCACGCCGCGGCTGCGGAGTTCCTCCAGCCAGGTCAGGACCGGCGCCACGTCGAAGCCGAACTGCGTGGTGATCGAGGCCTCCAGTCCGTCCTGGTCCAGCGCGCGGATCTTGTCTTCCAGGGCGGTCCAGAGGGTGCCGCCATCGATATCCGGATGTCCTTCGGGATAGCCGCTGATGCTGACTGACCGGACCCCGTGCCCGGGCAGCAGCCCGCTGCGGATCACGGACAGCGCATCCGGAAAGGGGCCCAGCGGGGACACCGGATCTCCGCCGACCACGAAGAGTTCATGCGCGGCGTCCGCTTCCCGGAGCGCCGTCAGGAATTTGCCGAGGTCTTCCCGGGATTCCAGCCGCCGCGCGGAAACATGCGGGACGGGAATCCACCCGCCGGCGCGGACGGCCGCAGCAGCGGCAACGCGCATCGGCAGGTCCTCGTTGCCCAGGAACGTGACGTTGATCCGCGTGCCGGAGGGGATGGAATGCTGCGCTTCCTGAAGTGCACCAATGTCCTTCCCGGTCATCTCGAGCGAGAAGCCGGTGAGGAGGCGGGTGGCGGCGGAGGGCGTTTGGGCGGGGTCTGCGGTCATGCGCGATACCCTAGCGACCGGCGAAACCGGTGTCCACGGTTCGCTCCGGCACCGGAACAGCCCGCAGCCTAGAAGGAGCCCGAACTGCCCGAACCGGAGAAGCTGCCGCCGCTGCTCCCGTAGCCGGTGGTGCTGCTCGAATCGGTCCGCACCGAACTGACTGCGGAGGTCCCGGACGCGAGACCGGTGTTGAACGTCCCCACGGAGTACCACGCGTAGTAGGGGAAAACGGTATCCAGGATGCCGGGACGGTAGCCCTCCCGGGTGCCGGGCCGGCTGGTGCCGTTTTTCACCAGCGCATCGCGCATCAGCCCGCGTTCCTTCTCATTCCGGGCGTAGCCGGCGATGACCGTTTCCGAGTGGTTCTTCAACAAATCCGAAAGCTCGCTGCGGGCATCCCGCAGCAGGTCCAGGGCCGTCTCGGGGCTGATGCTTCCCTGCGAAAGCTCCGCCGCCCAGCTGTGAAGGTCCTGCCGCACGCGCGCCCGGAACGCTACGAGCGCCGCCGCAGTCGAGGATTCCTTGTGCCCTTCGTCGGAGTCCAGCAGGTCGTCGAGCTTGTCCAGGTCGGCTTCGAACGGTGCCACCTGCCGGTCCCAGGCACGCTCCCACCCGTGCGCCTTGTTGAGCAGGGCATTGGTGTCCGCGATAACGTCATCCAGGCCGTCCAGCTCCGTTGCCGTGTCCGCGTAGCCTTCAATGACGGAGGTGCTGCTGCGCTTGCGCAGATCCTTGGCCGGAAGGTCGTGGGCAGCGTTGTTCTGCTTGGTCGCCGCGTTGTACCGGGATGTGAAGGTGCGGTACTGCTCCAGGACCTTGGCGCCGTAGGCAGACTCGGAGGGAATGGTCCGGGCGTTCACCTCGGTGGCCTCAAGGTCTCGGGTAACGCTGGAATAGGCGGCATCGGCGTCCTTAAGCAGCTCGCTGTTTTTTCTCCCGCGGCGGCGCCGGATGCCGACGCCGACCCCCGCACCTGCCAGTACCGCAACACCGCCTACTACCGAGGCTCCGATGAAGCCGTCCGAGGCGTACCAGGGCTGGTTAATCAGGTCGGCCGCTTCTTCGGTGGCCGCGATGGTGCCGTCGGTCCACTGGGCTTCGCGGAAAAGGTCCGTGACGTCTTCGCGGATGTCTTCCTGCTGGTCCAGGGAAATCTTCCGGTCTTCGCCGAAGTAGGTGCCGATGTGCCGGCCCACGGGATCAAGCGCGAAGATGAACAGGCCGTCCGCCCATTTCTGTCCGTCGTCGCTGAGCCATTCCGGGCGCTCGGCCCGCGCGAAGCGCAGGAGATCCTCGTTCAGGTTCGCCTCGCTGGTGCCGTTGTAGGTGTAGACCGCCACGGTGGTCGGATCACGGAACTCGATCTCTTCGAGCGCCGGAATCAGTGTGGTGGCATCCAGCACCCCCGCGGTGTCCTCGACAACCACATCTTTCGGCGTCACCGCCGCGGCGGACGGCGCGCCGATAAGGACAACGCCGAAGACGGAGAACAGGAACAGCAGGGCTGTCGATACGCGGTGCACGGTTTCCCCTCATGATGAACAGTGGTGCCCCTGAGTCTAACGAGTGTGCACCCCGCGGGGCCCCTGGATTTACGGCAGCATCCACTCCAGGACCGGGGTGGACTGCAGGTAGACCAGGATGCACAGGGCCAGGAGCAGCAGCACGCTCCAGCCGACCACCTTGCGCAGCAGCACCGATTCCTGGCCGCTCATGTTCACCGCGGCGGCCCCGATGGCCAGGTTCTGCGGGCTGATCAGCTTGCCCATGACACCGCCGCCGGTGTTGGCGGCGACCATCAGCTGCGGATCAAGTCCGGCTTCAAGGCCGGCCGTCTGCTGCAGCTTGGCAAAGAGCGCGTTGGCGGAGGTGTCGGAACCCGTCACTGCAGTGCCGATCCAGCCGAGCACGGGGGAGAGGAAGGCGAAGAAGCCCCCGGTAGCCGCGAGCCACGTACCGATGGATACCGTCTGCCCGGAAAAGTTCATCACGTACGCCAGGGCCAGCACTCCGAGGATGGTCAGCGCCGCGGAACGCATCCGCACCGCCGTCGTCCAGATTTCCCGCACGGCCGCGCCCATGCTCAGCGGATACCGCCCGTTTTCGTTGAAGCGTGAATAGACCAGGGCGACGATCAGCCCCGTGATCAGCAGCAGGGTGCCGGGACTGATGAGCCATTCGAAGGAATAGACGGTGGAGGACTGTGTTTGGCCGTTGGCATCCAGCAGGGCTTCGTGCAGCACCGGCCACGGGATCTCGATGTTGGTCTTCGCCAGCGCTTCGGGCACGTCGATGCCCAGCGTCCACAGGTTCACAAAGCCGAAAATGACAATGACCGCCACATAGGGGAACAACGCCATCCATGCCCGTCCCGGAGTCAGGCGGTCCTCGGCGGTGTCATCCGCCGACGTCAGGACGTCCGACGCCGTTCCGGAACCGGCCGGGGTCCAGCCGTCCGCCCGCGCCTGCGCCAGTTCCGCCTTCATCCGCTCGCCGGCCTGCCCTCCGTTGCGGGGGTGCCAGAGCCGCAGGAACCCCACGGCGGCCAGCAGGGCCACAAGCGAGGCCACGATGTCGGTGAGTTCGTAGGAGAAGTAGTTCGAGCACAGGAACTGGAAGATCGAGAAAACGACGCCGGTGAACAGGGCGATGGGCCAGCAGTCCCGCAGGCCGCGGCGGCCGTCCAGGATGAACAGCAGGATCAGCGGGACAAACAGGGCCAGCACCGGTGTCTGCCGGCCCACCACGGAGCCGATTTCCTCCCCGGTGTAGTTGGTCAGGTTGGCGGCGGTGGTGATAGGGATGGCCAGGGCACCGAACGCCACCGGCGCGGTGTTGGCCACCAGCACCGCCGTGGCTGCACGGATCGGGGCGATACCCAAGGCCAGCAGCATGGTGACGGTGATGGCCACGGGGGCGCCGAACCCGGCGAGGGCCTCCAGCAGCCCGCCGAAGCAGAAGGCCACCAGGATGGCCTGCACCCTCAGGTCACCGCCGCCGATGGCATCAAAGACCCGGCGCAGATCCTCAAACCGGCCGCTGAGGACCGTCACCTGGTACAGCCAGACGGCCATGACGATGATCCAGACCACTGGGAACAACCCGAAGGCGGCGCCCTGCGTGGCCGAGAGCAGGGCCAGTCCGATCGGCATGCCGAAACCGAAGACGCCGACGGCGAGGGCAACGAGCAGCGCCCACGCGCCGGCCACGTAGGCCCGGGTCTTGGCGAAAGCGAGCAGGAAGAAGAACGTCAGCAGCGGCAGCAAGGCCACGAGGGCGGACAGCGCCACGCTGCTGAGGACCGGATTGGTGGTGGGGGTGAAGCTGTCCATGAAGACCTCCGCGCCGGCTGCGGAGCCGGCTTCAACGGATGGAGCTTCCCTGCCCGGCCGGCTGAACCGGTCCAACCGGGGAAGCGCTGGAACAAGCGTTCATTCAAGCGTACGGCGGTGTCTCAGGCTGGTAACCCCGTTGGCGCGGATTTAGCCGGCAGACACCGCACCGCGCTCCCGGTGATGGCGGACGTAGCCGCCGGTAGCCACGGCAATGGAAATGACGGCGGATACCGCCAGTCCGAGCCAGAGTCCGACGTTCAGGGTGGCAGCGCCGGCCAGGGCGCCGAGCAGGATCAGGGCAATGGCCAAGGCCCGCCGGACCCAGTACTGGCTGTTGCCGCCGGCCAGGCGCGAGTCCGAGGCCAGGCCCGTGATGGTGGAGGTCACCACCACCGTGGTGATCTCGGCGACCTTCAACCGCTTCGCCGTCGCTGCCTGCACACCCATCGCGGCGGCGAGCGTGGACGTGGTGATGCTGCCCAGCAGTTCGTTGCCCTGCACGTCGGCAACAGCAGTGAAGACTGCCAGTGCCGTAATCATCACCGCCACCAGGGCCAGCGAGAGCGAGGTGTGCCAGGACCAGCCCGCGGGACCCTTGCGCAGCATCCGTCCAGCAAGGGCGGCACCGACCATAAAGAAGACGAGCGCCAGGACGGGGCGCAGGATGGGCAGTTCGTCGCCCCCGGCAAAGGCCATGCCTAGGAGCACCACGTTGCCGGTCATGTTTCCGGTGAAGACCCGGTCCAGTCCGAGATAACCCACGGCATCAACCACCCCGGTGGAAAACGTCAGGGCCAGCATTAGCCACAAATGCAGCCGGTCGGTGGGTACTGCATTGAGTCGCTTCACTTTCGACATTTCTCCTTAACAATTAACCCGTTCGTAACAGATGTATACGAAGCTGTGGTTGTAATTTCGATTGTATTCAAAATTCCTGACGCAAGGAACGCCATGGCACCTCCACAGCGCACCACCCCACCCGTCGCCCGCCGTCGTACCCTGTCCCGCAATCTCACCGCGGCGGCGCTGGTGATGCTGGCCGTCAGCGGCTGCCGGCCCGTTCAGGCATTGGAACCGGCACCGGAACGGACCAACGTTCCTGCCGCGGTCATCGGCGACCGGGAAATTATCGAGGGCGGTGACCTGGTCATGGCGCTCTCTGCCGAACCGGACCGCCTGGATCCCACCACCTCGTCCTCGCTCTACACCCGGTATGTCATGCAGACGATGTGCCAAAAGCTCTATGACATCGACGCGGACGGGGAACTGGTGCCGCAGCTGGCCACCGCGCTGCCCGAGGTGTCCGACGACGGACTCACCGTCACCATCCCGCTGCGCGACGACGCCGTGTTTGCCGACGGAACCCCGTTCAACGCCGAAGCCGTCCGGACCACCCTGGAGCGGCACCTCACCATGACCGGTTCCACCCGCAAGGGCGAGCTGGGACCCATCACCGGCATCACGGCCGTGGACGACAGCCATGTGCAGGTCAGCTACGGGAAACCGTTCGCACCGCTCACCGCTGCGCTGGCCGACCGCGCCGGCATGATGCTCTCGCCCCGGGCGGTCGCTGAAAACGGCGACAAGTTCGGCGACCATCCGGTCTGCGTGGGCCCGTTCAAATTCGCCGAGCGCGTGCCGCAGACCTCCATCCGGGTGGAGCGCGATCCGCTGTATTACGACGCCGGCAACGTCCACCTGGACAGCATCACGTACCGGATCATGACGGACGCGAATATCCGTGCCGCCAACCTGCGCTCCGGCGACGTCCAGGCTGCGGACACCATTTCCCCGCAGGACGTGGACGCCCTGCTGCAGGAAGAGGGCATCGGGGTGCTGCAGACTTCGTCCCTGGGCTACCAGGGACTCACCCTGAACCTCGGCAACGTCAACGGCACCGGGGAGGAACCCGGCGTCATCGACACCCCGCTGGCACAGAACGCGGCAGTGCGGATGGCACTGTCCATGTCGATTGACCGTGAAGCGCTGGTCAACACGGTCTTCAACAGCTGGTTTGAACCTGCGTGTTCCCCGATCTCTCCCGACAGCCCGTATTCCTCAGAGGCCAGCGAGGCCTGCCCGCCGTTCGACCCCGAAGCGGCGCGGAAACTGCTGGAGGACAGCGGCGCCCCCGTTCCCTACCCGCTCACCGTGCAGGTCACCAACAGCCCGGACACCCTGCGCTACGCCCAGGCGCTGCAGGCAGCAGTCGCCGAAGGAGGCTTCGACCTGACCGTCCAGCCCGTGGAATACTCCACCCTGCTGGACGTCCAGACCCGCGGCGACTTCGAAGCCCTGCAGCTGGGCTGGTCCGGGCGGATCGACCCGCACGGCAACATGTCCAACTTCCTGAGCACCCAGGCCGGGAACAACTACTCCGGCTACAGCGACCCCGAGGTGGACGAGCTGCTGGTCCGGGCCGCCCAGTCGACCGACAGCGGAGAGCGGGCGGCGCTCTACGGGCAGGTCGTGGAACGGGTGCAGGAAGACAACCCGATCCTCTACCTGTACCGCCAGCGCAGCCTCACCGCCTACACCACTAATATCGCCGGCGTGGCCACCTACCCGGACGGCGTCGTCCGGCTCGGCAACGCGGCCTTCGTGAAAGAAGAGGACTGAGCATGCTGCGCTACCTTGGCACCCGGCTGTGGCAGTCGGCCATGACGCTGGTCCTGGCTTCCCTGGTCATTTTCATCGGCGTCCGCCAGCTGCCGGGCGATCCGGCCCTGGCCATGGCGGGGGAGGAGGCCACACCCGAACAGGTGGAGGCCGTCCGCGAGCAGCTCGGCCTGAATGAATCGCTGCTGACCCAGTACCTGAAGTTCATCGGAAACATGTTCCGCGGCGACTTCGGCGAATCCACCCGCACCGGCACCCCGGTCACGGAACTGATCGCCACCACCCTCCCGGTCACCCTGTGGCTGTCGGCATACGCGATATTGGTGGCCGTGGTGGTCGGCATCCTCTTCGGCGTCATTGCCGAGCGGTTCCGCGGCCGCTGGCCGGAATGGACGGCCAACGGCTTCGCGCTGGTGGGCCTGTCGGTGCCGAACTTCTGGCTCGGGATCCTCGCCATCCTCTACCTGGCCGTCACCCTTGGCTGGTTCCCGGCGTCCGGTTACGTGGACGTAGTCGAGAACCCGGTCAAGGGACTGTACTACCTCACCCTGCCGGCGCTGATCCTGGGCACCGGACTGGCCGCGGTGATCATGCGGCAGACCCGGGCCTCCATGATCGAGACCATGAGCACCGACTATGTACGCACTGCACGGGCCAAGGGCCTGAGCCGGGGCCGGGTCCTGATGCGCTACGGGCTGCGGAACTCGCTGATTGTGGTGGTCACCATTGTCGGCCTGCAGTTGGGCGGACTGATTTCCGGGGCGGTGGTCACCGAGCGGATCTTCGGACTGCCCGGCTTCGGCAAACTCACCCTGGACGCCGTCTTCACCCGCGACTATCCGGTGATCCAGGCAGTCGTGCTGATCATCACCGTCTCCTACATTGTCATCAACCTGGCAGTGGACCTTTTGTACTCCCTGATCAATCCCCGCATCCGAGTCGGAGGAAGCAACTGATGACCGTTATCGAAACCAGCGCCCCGGTGGGGTCCCCCGCGGAAGGGCTGGGCTCCGGCCGGGGACGCGTCCTGAAGTCCCTGCTGCACAACCCGCTCGGCCTCACCGGCGGCATCCTGCTTGCCCTGGTGCTCCTGGCCGGCATCCTGGCCCCGCTGCTGGCGCCGTACAGCCCGTCACAGGTGCACTTCGACACGCCTTTCCAGCAGCCGGGCACGGTCGGGTTCCTGCTCGGCACCGATGACCTGGGCCGGGACATCTTCTCGCGGCTCCTCTTCGGCATCCAGGCCTCACTCAAGGTGGGGGTGCTCTCCGTGGCCCTCGCCGTCGTCATCGGCACCCCGCTGGGCCTGCTGGCCGGATACTGGCGCTGGCTGGACGCCTTTATCTCCCGCATCACCGATGTCACGCTGGCCTTCCCCTTCCTGATCATCGCCGTCGGCCTCGCCGCGATCAGCGGACCCAGCCTGACCAACGCTGCCATCGCCCTCGGCATCGCGCAGATCCCCACCATGATCCGCGTGGTCCGCGGCGAGACGCTGCGCATCAAGGAAAGCGACTTTGTGCTCGGGGCCAAAACCATGGACGCCTCCGGCCTGCGGATCATCTTTACCCATGTCCTGCCCAACGCGGCGTCCGCAGTGATCGTGCAGGCTACTGTGATCATGCCCGTGGCCGTGATCGGCGAGGCGCTGCTTTCCTTCCTCGGGCTGGGAATCCAGCCGCCCACCCCGAGCCTGGGCATCCTGCTCTCGGATGCCCAGCAGTACCTGTTCCGCTCGCCCACCGCCGCGATCTTCCCGGGCCTGGCGATCGCCGCGATCTGCCTGTCCTTCAACCTGTTCGGGGACGCCCTCCGGGACGCCCTGGACCCCACCAGCTCCAGCCGAAAGTGATTCCCATGACCTACACCGCTCCGAACTCTTTCACTACCCGGCCCACGCTCGAGGGCACCTTCGGCATGACCGCCTCCACGCATTGGCTGGCCACCGCCTCGGCCCAGGCCGTGCTGGAGCGCGGCGGCAACGCGTTCGACGCCGCCGTCGCCGGGGCCTTTGTGCTCCACGTGGTTGAACCGCACCTGAACGGGCCCGGCGGGGACATGACCGGCGTTTTCGCGACGGCGGAGGCTCCCTCCGAACCCGTGGTCCTGATGGGTCAGGGCCCGGCTCCCGCCGCCGCCACCCGCGGACATTACCTCGCCGAAGGCCTGGAACTGGTACCCGGCGCCGGCGCCCTGGCCGCGGCAGTACCCGCCGCCGTCGATGCGTGGCTGCTGCTGCTGCGCGACCACGGCACCTGGGAGCTGGGCGACGTCCTGGCCTTCGCGGTGGACTACGCCCGCTACGGACACCCGGTGGTCGGCCGCGTGGGCACCACCATCGAATCGGTGGCCGAGCTGTTCACCGAGCACTGGCCGACGTCGGCCGCCCAGTGGATGCCCGAAGGCCGCGCCCCGCGCGAGGGGGAAATCATCCGCAACGAGGCCTACGCCACGGTGCTGGACCGGCTGGTTTCGGCCGGCGCCGGCGCGGACGGACGGGCCGCACGGATCGATGCGGCCCGGCGTGAATGGCGTGAGGGGTTCGTCGCCCGCGCCGCCGTCGACTTCCTGGCCGCGCCGCACCGGCACTCCTCGGGCACCGACCACGCAGGCGTCATGACCCTGGCGGACTTCGCCGGCTTCGAAGCAGGCTACGAACCCGCCACCACCTTCGAATTCCGCGGCTACACCATCGCCAAGACCGGCGCCTGGGGGCAGGGACCGGCGCTGCTGCAGACCCTGGCCATCCTGGCCGGGTTCGAAGACGAACGCCTGGATCCGTCCACGGCGCTGGGTGCCCACACCATCCTGGAGGCGCAGAAACTGGCGATCGCGGACCGCGAGGCCTACTACGGAGATGCGCAGGTGCCGCTCGACTACCTGCTCAGCGAGGAATATGCCGCTCAGCGCCGTGCCCTGATCACGGACCGGGCGTCGCACGAATTCCGCCCGGGCACCGTACCGGGCCATGCTCCCTTTGTGCCGCCGCTGCGCACCGAATACCTGCCCCCGGCCCTGGCCGGAACGGGCAAGGGCTTCGCCGGCGCCGGCGAACCCACCGTGATGCCCACCGGCGAGACCCGCGGCGACACCTGCCACATCGACGTCGTCGACCGGTGGGGCAACATGGTCTCGGCCACCCCGTCCGGCGGCTGGCTGCAGTCCTCGCCGACCATCCCGGAACTGGGCTTCTGCCTCGGCTCGAGGCTGCAGATGACCTGGCTGGAGGAGGGCGCCCCGTCCACCCTGACCCCGGGAAAGCGCCCGCGCACCACGCTGACTCCCACCCTGGTGCTCAAGGACGGCAGGCCCGTGGTTGCCCTCGGCTCTCCCGGCGGCGACCAGCAGGACCAGTGGCAGCTGCTGTACCTGCTGCGCACCATCGTGGGCGGGTACACCCCGCAGCAGGCAGTGGACGCACCCGCCCTCCACACCACCTCGATCCCCGGATCCTTCTGGCCGCGGACCTGGACGCCCGGCGGAGCAGTGGTCGAAGACCGGCTGGGGGAGGACGTGATCGCGGAGCTGGAAGCCCGGGGCCACGTGATCACCCGGGCAGGGGACTGGGCCCTGGGCCGGCTCTCCTGCGTAGTCAGCGAACCGGAAACCGGTTTGCTCAAGGCAGCAGCAAATCCGAGGGGAGCGCAGGGCTATGCAGCAGGACGTTAAGGAAGAAACCCGGCCGGACGGTGCCGGCCCGCTGCTGGCCATCCGCGAACTGGAAGTCTGCTTCGGGGACAAAGCGCAGCCGGTCCTGCACCGGATCAGCTTCGAACTGGCGCGGGGTGAGCGGGTGGCCATCGTGGGGCAGTCCGGGTCGGGCAAATCCACCACCGTCGGCGCGGTCCTGCAGCTGCTGGCCGGCAGCGGCAGGATCTCGCACGGGTCCATCCTGCTCGACGGCGTCGACCTCGCCGCTGCCGGGGAAGCCGGGATGCGCTCCATCCGCGGTTGCCGGATCGGCCTGGTGCCGCAGGATCCGATGTCCAACCTGAACCCGTCGCTGAAGGTCGGCGCGCAGATCGTAGACGCCCTGGCGGCCAACGGGCTGCCCGGCGTCACGGACCGCTCCCGGGCCGGTATCCGGCGGCGCGCCGTCGAACTGATGAGCGAAGCCGGAATCCCGGAAGCGGAGCGCCGGTTCGGCCAGTATCCGCACGAATTCTCCGGCGGTATGCGCCAGCGGGTCCTCATTGCCATTGCCCTGGCCGGGGACCCGGACCTGATCATTGCCGACGAACCCACCTCCGCGCTGGATGTGACCGTGCAGCGCCAGATCCTCAACCACCTCCAGAAACTGGTGGATGCCCGCGGCACCTCGCTGCTGTTCATCACCCATGACCTGGGCCTGGCCGCGGACCGCACAGACAGGATCATCGTGATGGCGGACGGGCGGATCGTGGAGCAGGGCACGCCGCGGCAGATCCTGCTCGACCCGCAGGAGGACTACACGCGGGCGCTGGTGGCCGCCGCCCCGTCCGTCTCCGCCGCCCTGGCACCCGAACGCGGGTATGCCGCCGGGACCGGCGACCCCGCCGCTGCGGCCGGCGCGGTGGTGACCGTGCGGAACCTCGTGAAGGAGTTCCGCCTGCGCGGCCAGCGCGGCGGCACGGTGAAGGCCCTGAACGATGTGTCCTTCACCGTCGAACCCGGCACCACCACCGCCGTCGTCGGCGAATCCGGCTCCGGCAAGACCACAGTGGCGCGCATCCTGCTGGGACTGGAAACACCGACCAGCGGCGAAGCCCTGATCCGCGGTGAGAGCATCACCGCCAGCCGGGGCGCGGCCCGGCGGTCGCTGCGGCGGATGGTGCAGCCGGTGTTCCAGGATCCGTACGGCTCGCTGGATCCCACCTTCAGCATCGAGCGGCTGATCGACGAGCCGCTGCGCATTTTCGGGATCGGTGACCGTGCCTCCCGGCGGGCCCGGGTCGCGGAGCTGCTGGACCAGGTGGCGCTGCCGCGCAGCGTCGCCCAGCGCCGCCCGAACGAGCTGTCCGGCGGGCAGCGCCAGCGGGTGGCGATCGCGCGGGCGCTGGCACCGGAACCCGAGCTGCTGATCTGCGATGAGGCCGTGTCCGCTTTGGATGTGCTGGTGCAGGACCAGATCCTGGCACTGCTGGCCGAACTGCAGGAGAGACTGGGCCTGACCTACCTCTTTATCACCCACGACCTGGCGGTGGTCCGCCAGATTGCACATAAGGTTGTGGTTATGAAGTCCGGTTCAGTCATCGAGTGCGGCACCGCGGACCAGGTCTTCCTGGCTCCCGGAGCCGAGTACACGCAGGAGCTCCTCAGCGCCATTCCCGGAGCAGCTTTTGCCGGCTGACAGTGCACGGGCCAGTAAACAGCGGGTCCAGGACGAGATCCGGCGTGACATTATCTTCGGCCGGCTCTCGCCCGGAACCCGTGTCACCGAGGCGTCCCTGGCCGAGAAGTACGGGATGTCCCGGGTGCCGGTGCGGGAGGCGCTGCGGGCACTGGAGGCGGAGGGGTTCGTCGAGTCGCGGCCCTATGCCGGATCCACGGTGTCCGACATTCCGGTGGACGAGGCCGATGACCTCTTTGCCGTGCGTGCCGTGGTGGAACATGCCGCGGCACGCCGGGCTGCCCGGCGTGCCGCCCGCCAGTTCGCTGCCGGGACGCCGGATGAGACGTGGTGGGAGACCCGGCGGGAACTGGCGCAGATCCTGGACGCCGGCGACGCAGCCATCGCAGACGGGCGCCTGGATGTGTTGCCGGACCTGAACGTGCGCTTCCACCTCGCGGTGGCGGCCCTGGCCGAGAGCCGGTCGCTGACGGCGCTGCTGCGCCAGCTCGCGGGCAAGATCGAATGGCTGTACGCCACGGACGTGGACAACCGGGGCAAGGATTCCTGGGGTGAGCACCGGCACATCATGGCGGCGATCGACGCCGGGGATGACGCACGTGCCGCCGAGCTGATGGAAACCCATGTACAGCAGTCCCGCGCCGGCTATCTGAGCCGGTTCAGCCCGTCCTGACGGACGGCGGAGGTCCCGCCGTTCCGTTCAAACAGGTCCGAGCCTATAGTTCAAAAGGGGTTCATTCCTACTGTGAGCGAGGCTCTGCAATGGCGAATATCACCACCCGACCCGTCACCAAACTCGGCATCGTGGGAGCCGGAAGCGTCGGCACGTCCATGGCATACGCGGCCATTATCCGGGACACGGCCCGCGAGATCGTGATCTACGACATCGATGCCACCAGGGCTGAAGCCGAGGGGCTGGACCTGGCCCACGGTACACAGTTCACGGGCGCCAACACGGTCATAGGCGGCAACCATGTGGAGGACCTGGCCGGAGCAGACGTCATAGCGATTACCGCAGGGGCCCGCCAGCAGCCGGGCCAGAGCCGGCTGGACCTGGCCGGCGCCAACGTGCGGATCCTGGAGACCCTGATACCGCAGCTGATGGAACAGGCACCGGACGCCGTTTACATCATGGTGACCAACCCGGCCGATGTGCTTGCCGTGGCCGCCCAGAAAATCGGCGGCCTGCCGCGCAACCGGATCTTCTCCTCCGGCACCGTCCTGGACACCTCCCGCCTGCGGCTGCTGCTGGCCCGTGAAGCGCACGTGCTGATGACCAGCGTGCACGCCACCATCATCGGCGAACACGGCGACACCGAGTTCCCTGTCTGGTCCAATGCCACCATCGGACCGGTGCCGATCCGGGAATGGGAAATCAGCGGAAGACAGGTCTTCACCGATGACTTCCTGGCCGCTGCCACCGATGACGTGGTCAACGCCGCCTACAAGGTGATCGAAGGCAAAGGCGCAACCAACTATGCAATCGGACTGGCCGGAGTGCGGATCATTGAGGCGGTGTTGAACGCCGAAAACGCCGTCCTGCCGGTCGCGGCAACACTGGAGGGGGAGTACGGGATCAGCGGCGTTGCACTGTCCCTGCCCTCCATCGTGGGTCACAACGGCGTCTACAAGATGCTGGAGATGCCGCTGGATGAGGAAGAAGCCGGAAAACTGGCAGCGTCGGCCGAAACCCTGCGCAGCACCCTGGCCTCCCTGGGGATCTGACCCGCCCCGGTAGAGCCTCCCTATAACGCCTCGGGATCATTGCCGAGAACCGAGCGGCCGCCGTCGACCGGCAGGACCGCACCCGTCACGAAGGTTGCCTGCGGGGACAGGAGGAAACCGACCACCTGCGCCACCTCCAGAGCGAAACCCACGCGTCCCAGCGGGTGGAGATCCGCCATCTGTCGATCAGCTGCGGGATGGGTGCGGCGGTACTCCTCGAACCGTTCGGTAGCAATCGAACCCAGGGCGACGGCATTGATCCTGATTCCATCGGGACCGTGGTCGACGGCGGCGGCGCGGGTGAGCCCTTCGACGGCGGCTTTGGCCGTGGCATAAGGCAATGCACCTCGCACGGGGCGCCCCGCCTGGTGCGACGAGACATTGACGACGGCTCCGCCCCGGAGGTGGGACAGGAAATGGCCCACCGCGGCGGAGCAGCCGACAACTGCCAGGTTCACGTTCTGCATGATCAGGGCAGTGATTTCCGCGGCCGTGGCCGTGGCCAGGTCCGCGTCCTTGAAAACAGCGGCGTTGTTGACCCATCCCGCCAGCGGCGCATACTCCTCAGCGAGACGGGCACCGCGGGCTGCGTCTTCGGGGTTTCCGGCATCACCCTCAAGGGTGTGGATCCGCGGATGCTCCGGTCCAGGGACTTGGTCGAGGCTGACGACATGACCGGTTTCCGCGAGATACCCGGCGAGGGAGCGGCCTATTCCGCGACTGCCGCCGGTGACAACGAATGAAACCGCCATGGCCCTACCTCCGTTGGATAATTGCCGGCTTAGCCCAGCAGCTCCCGCAGCCGCCGGGCGTTCCGGACCGCGTTCCCCTCAAGGTCGTTGTTGAAGTAGGCGTACACGTCCTTGCCCGCTGCTTCCCACTCACGGATCCGTGCCGCCCACCACTGCAGGTCCTTCTCCGTGTAGGAGCCAACGTAGAGATGCTCCGGGTCCGGTCCGTGCAGCCGGACGTAGACAAACTCTGCCGTTGCGCGCAGGGTGCACGGCAGGTGTGCTCCGCTCATCACCGTGTACGCGGCACTGTGCTTCTCCAGCAGGCGGAAGACGTCTTCGGAATTCCAGCTGTCATGGCGGAACTCTACGGCGACCCGGATCTCCTTGGGAAGGTTCGACAGCACATAGTCCAACCGTTCGTCGTCGCGCTCCATGTCCGGGGAAAGCTGGAGCAGGAGCACTCCGCTGCGGTTCCCGAGCTCCGCAAAGCAGCGCGTGATGCGTCCGATCCACTCGTCCGGATCCCGCAGCTTGCGGGCGTGGGTCAGCCCGCGGGGCGCCTTGACGGAAAACACGTACCCTTCCGGCAGCCGGTCCCGGTAGGCCGCGAATGCCTCCTCGCGCGGCCAGCGGTAAAAGCTGCCGTTCAGTTCCACGGTGTCGAATTCGCCGGCGTACTGTTCCAACCACAACCGGGCCGGCACCCCCTTGGGGTACAGCACATTGCGCCAGTGGTTGTAGGCCCAGCCCGAAGTTCCGATATGGATGCTCACACCCTCCAAACTATCCGGTCCCGGCACCGTGGCGGCGAAGCATGAAATATCCCGGCCGCTGCCGGGGTTGCTACTAAGGCGCCCGGACAAAAAGGTCCGGAGCGCAGGCAACTGAAAGGCACGCTTCAATGACTGTTCCGCTCTCCATTCTCGATCTCGCCATCATCGATGAGGGCGAGACCGCACGTGATTCCTTTGCTTCTTCCCTGGCTCTGGCGCAGGAAGCGGAAAAGCTCGGCTACACCCGTATCTGGTACGCGGAACACCACAACATGCCCACCATCGCGTCCTCGGCAACCAGTGTGGTGATCGGCTACATCGCTGCGCACACGCAGAGCATCCGGCTGGGCGCCGGCGGGGTGATGCTGCCCAACCACGCTCCGCTGACCATCGCCGAGCAGTTCGGCACCCTCGAAACGCTTTTCCCGGGACGCATTGACCTGGGCCTGGGCCGTGCCCCCGGCAGCGACCAGAAAACCATGCGCGCCCTGCGGCGCGATCCGATGTCCTCGGACAGCTTCCCGCAGGACGTCCAGGAGCTGCAGGGCTACCTGACCGGCAACACCCTCATTCCGGGCATCCACGCGACGCCGGGCACGGGCACCAATGTGCCGTTGTACATTCTTGGTTCCTCCCTCTTCGGCGCAAAGCTCGCGGCTGCCCTGGGCCTGCCGTACTCCTTCGCCTCGCACTTCGCTCCGCAGGCGCTGCAGGACGCGGTCACCATTTACCGCCGCGACTTCAAGCCCTCGGCCCAGCTGGCCGAGCCGTACGTCATTGCCGGCGTGAACGTGGTGGCTGCCGAGACCTCCGAGGAAGCCCAGGAGTTGTTTACCGATTCCCAGCGCCGCCGCGTGACCCAGCTCTTCGGCCGCGACCGCACCTTTACCGATGACGAGGCAGATGCCATCCTGCAGTCGCCCGGCGGACAGCAGGTCAAGCAGATGGGCCGTTACTCCGCCGTCGGCAACCCGGAAGAAGTCCGGGATTACCTCGACTGGTTCACCGGACATGCGCAGGCCGACGAACTGATCGTTGCCACGCAGACCGCCACGGTGGAATCCCGGCTGCGTTCCTTCCAGCTGCTCGCGGAAGCCGCACTGCCTGTCAGTGCCTAACCCTCCGCGCCCGGCACGTCGTACGGAGAGTGTTACCCCTGTGCTAGATATGAAGGATGAGCTCTAAGTCCTATGTCATCCCCTGTTCCGTCGGCATGCGCTGGGGGGACATGGATGCGTACGGGCACGTCAACAACGTGGAAATTGTCCGCATCCTCGAGGAAGCACGCGTGCATGCCTTCGGCCCTCCCGGCGGAACGGGAGGGCCCGGGCGGCAGGCAGCGGTTCCGCTGTTCAGCGATGTTCCGCCCGGCACCCAGTC
Source organism: Arthrobacter sp. Ms25 (assembly GCF_059090365.1). NCBI lineage: Bacteria > Bacillati > Actinomycetota > Actinomycetes > Micrococcales > Micrococcaceae > Arthrobacter > Arthrobacter sp. Ms25. The sequence goes on from NZ_JBNHFP010000002.1 coordinate 343,155, forward strand.
ACTCGTGGTGGAACACCGGATCCGGTATGTCGCCGAACTGACCTACCGGAACATCCCCGCCGACGTCGACGTCTGGATCAGCGCGGTCAAGGGAGCCAGCCTCACCCTGGCCTACGTCATCCATGACCCGGTCACCCGGGAGGCCTGTGTGCGGGCCGAAACAACCCTGGCGTTCGTTGACGGCGCCACGGGCGCCCTGCAGCGACTGACGGCAGCCCAGAGGCAGATGGCCGCCGCCCATACCGGGCCCCCACTCTTCGCCTGACCGCACGGACCGGCCTGTGCCGACCTCCCACGGTGTGGACCAGCGGCACCCGGCCGACCAGCGGCACCTGGCCGACCAGCGGCACCCTGTCGACCAGCGGCACCCGGCCGACCAGCGGCCCCTGTCACCGGGCCGCTTCGGCCACTAGCATCTTCGGTAGCTACCGGCAGTTCCGTACCGGCTCCCAAGGAGATGCACCGTGTGGCACAACCTCGGCATCACCCCGTCCGAAGCACTCTGGGTTGTCCTGAGCGCCCTGGGCATTTATGCGGCCTTCTCCCTTCTGGTCCGCGGCTTCGGGCAGCGCGCCCTGGCGAGTTGGTCCACCTTGGACCGGGCGATCGTCATTGCCCTGGGGTCCGTCCTGGGCCGCGTCGTCCTCGGGTACACACCCACGCTCACGGCCGGCATCATCGCGCTGGCCACCATGTTCGGCATGCTGCGGGTGGAAGGCTACCTGCGTCGGAGCCGGCACGGTGCCTATCTCACCAGCCGGCCGATCCTTCTAATGGCGGGAAGCGAGGTCCTCGAGGAAGGACTCCGCAAGGCCCGCATCCTTGAGGAGGAACTGTACTTCCAGCTCCGGCAGTCCGGCATTCGGAACCGCTCCGAAGTGGCCGTGGCGATCCTGGAGCCCACGGGGGAGGTCAGCATCCTGCGCCGGGGCCAGCTCATTGACCCCCTGTTGTTGAGCAGAGTGCCTAACCAGGCCCGCATTCCCCGGGAGTTGCTCCAGCCGAAGTAGGGCAGGCCCCTTCCTGTCGACGGCTCCGGACAGCAGGCGGCAGCGGTCAAAACATCGGCCCGGGGAGCGGATTAGGTGTGTGGGCAGGACTCGTGTAGGCTGAAACGCAGTTGTTGTGTTGCGCATTTTGTATTTCAAGCGGCGAAACCCAAACGGGCTAGCCGCTTTTCTGTAAAAGCGGTAAAGGAACACCGCGACTGAAACCTCCCGAAAGTCGGGAAGTGTTTCAATCCAGAAGGAATATTAAAATGGCTACAGGTACCGTGAAATGGTTCAACTCCGAAAAGGGCTTCGGCTTCATTGAGCCCGACGACGGCAGCGCCGACGTCTTCGCTCACTACTCTGCAATCAACTCCAGCGGCTACAAGTCCCTGGACGAGAACCAGAAGGTTAGCTTCGACACCGAGCAGGGCCCCAAGGGCCCGCAGGCCTCGAACATCCAGGCCCTCTAATTTCTTAGAGACTTTGTAACGGCTTCCATGCCGTAACAGCATCAAGCAGGACGGGTTCGCCCGTCCTGCTTTTGCGTTAACTGCCCCGGTCGCGCATTCGTCCCCGGGCCCGGGACTATGCCAACCTGCCTATGCAGGGGTGCGGAGCGTCCGGGGGAGCGTGCCAGCGTAGCGGTGCGGAAGCGCGGGGTGCGTATCAGCGCAGCGGCGCGTCCGGGGGAGCGTGCCAGCGTAGCGGCGCAGGCGTCCGGGTAAGGCGGCTTTAATATTCCTGCGAGCTCTGCGAGCAAGGAATTTCGTTGCAGCCGTCCCGGACCCCGGAGCCGCGGACCCGGCCGCAGACCCAGCCGGGCACCGGAGCGGGGACACCGGCCTCGCAGACTAGTCGTGGATCCGCACTGCTGCCTCGCGCAGGTACTGCTCCACCCGGCTGTACGCGTCCTGGGTCAGCGCCTTCCACAGGTTCATGCTCAGTACCGGGTCCTTTTCGGCCAGCTCGTCGATGGACTCCGCCGTCAGCACCTTGACCTTCACGGGCCCGGACGCCTTGACGGTGGTTTCCTGGCGCTTGTCTTCGCCCATCGCCATTTCGCCGAAGGTCATGCCCGGACCCAGGGTGGCGAGTTTGACCCTGCTGCCGTCCGGGCCGGGCATGGAGGTGGTGATGTGGCCGGACACGATGAAGAAGACGCCGCCGAACCGCTGCCCCACGCGCCGGACCACGTCGCCGTCGTCATACGTCCGGTCCTCCATCATCTGCTGCAGCAACTGTGCCTCCTCAGGCTCCAGCGGGCTGAGCGCGGGGGAATCGGCTGGGTCGATGGTGTCCGGCAGGACGAGTTCGGTGCCGTAGCCTTCCAGCATCTTGTTCTCGCACCATTCAATGGCCGCAGACCGCGTGGTGAAGGAGGCCGTGTTCCGGCCCATCTCCTGCAGGGCGTCGGTCACCGACCCCTCGATGTCCACCAGGGCCAGCTCCCGTCCGCTCCGCCGGAGCATGTCCTCTGCCTCGGCCATCAGTCGGATGGCGACGTCGGACACCTCGTCGACGCTGCGCAGGTCGGCGACCACAAGGTCGACGTCGTCGGGTAGCTCGCTCAGGGCCCGCACCATGGATTCGGCGCCGGCGAAGAGCAGGTCGCCGTTGAGCTCCATGACCTGCACACGGTGCCCGTGTTCGGCCAGGATCTCGGCTGCCTCATCGGTGCGCCGGATGCCGGAGGGGGTCGAGGTGATGTCGTAGATGGCGCGGATGGCGGACCGGCCGGTCCGGGCGGCCCGCACGAAGTGCAGTCCGAGGTCATGTGACAGCCGCTGGCTGACCGCCACGCCGCGCACGCTGTTGCCGTGCTGGTCGAGGGGAGGGGAATAGACGGCCAGGCCCACCTGGCCCGGCAGCACGGCGAGGATCCCTCCGGCCACGCCGGACTTGGCGGGCATGCCGACACTGCTGATCCAGGAGCCGGCGTCGTCGTACATGCCGCAGGTGGTCATCACCGACAGGACGCGTTCCACCGACGGCAGGTCCAGGACCTCTTCCCCGGAGAGGGGATGCCGGCCGCTGTTGGCCAGGGTCGCCGCCATCAGGGCCAGGTCCCGCGCGTTGACCATGACCGAGCACTGCCGGAAGTAATCCTTGATGATCGGCGCGGGATCGGTTTCGATGATGCCGAAGGAACGCAGCAGATAGCCCAGCGCTGTATTACGGTGCCCGGACCGCAGCTCGGAGGTGTATATGCGCTGGCTGACGTCGAGGTCACGCCCGGCGAAGGCGGAATAGGTATCCAGGATGCGCTTGAAGCGGGACCTGCCGCCGGATCCCTTGACCAGGGAAGTGGCGGTCAGGGCGCCTGCATTGATCATGGCGTTGGCGGGCCGCCCGGTGCCTTCGGCGAGGGAAATCTCGTTGAACGAATCGCCGGACGGTTCCACGTCCACCTTCTCGTCCACCGCCTCCATGCCGCGGTCGGCGAGGGCCAGTGCGTAGGTAAACGGCTTGGAGATGGACTGGATGCTGAACTCCTCGCGGGTGTCGCCTACCTCGTAGACGAAACCGTCGGCAGTGGCCAAAGCTATCCCGAAGCAGTCCGGGTTCACGTTGGCCATGGCCGGTATGGCGCTGTACGGTTTGCCGTCTTTCAGGTCGGCGATCTCGGCGTGGATCCTGCGCAGGTAGTTCTCGATCGGGGAGTCCATACTTCCAGCCTAGGGGCTTGCGGAGGGGTGACTCTCCACGGGGTGCGCGGTATACTTTTGGTTGTTGCAGTGTTGTGCAATCTGTACGTTCAAGCGGCGAAACCCAGATCCAGGGCCAGCCGCTTTTTCTGTATTTTGCGCGGAAGGCACGGCAGCGTGAAACTCCCCGACGGTCGGGGCAGGTTTCGTTCAGAAGGATGATTAAAAATGGCAACAGGTACCGTGAAATGGTTCAACGCTGAAAAGGGCTTCGGCTTCATCGAGCCCGACGACGGCAGCGCCGATGTTTTCGCTCACTACTCCGCTATCAACGCCAGTGGCTACCGGTCTCTCGAAGAGAACCAGAAGGTCAGTTTCGACACCGAGCAGGGCCCCAAAGGTCCGCAGGCGGTAAACATCCAGGCTGTCTAGTCAGACATTAGGTCCGTTTCACGGGCCGGCTGGAATCAGGAGCAGGACGGGATCAAATCCGTCCTGCTTTTGTTTTGCCTGCCGCATTCTTTCCTTATCCGGCAGACAATAGCCAATTGTTTCCGGGCACGGAGAACTCCGCCCCGGGTGAGCAATCTAACTGACTATGACTCGAAGAATTCGAAGTTCGGCCTGCTTGGTGCGAAGATTGCCGGGCCGGACGTGAGACGCAGCACACACTCAGCTGTTTCCGGCCACACGCACCCAAGGTTAGGAATCAAGCATGTCTGCTGACACCCCACCCAAACGGCCCCTGGACCATTCCACCGCCGTGGACGACGACGGCGGCCGTCCCGCGAAATGGAAAGTGATCGGTCCCGGGCTGGTCGTCGCCGCCACCGGCGTCGGCGCCGCCGACATGGTGGCCACGCTGGTCGCCGGCTCCCGGTACGGATACGCGCTGCTCTGGGCCGTGGTCCTTGGGGTGGTGCTGAAGATCATCCTCGTGGAAGGCGCCGGCCGCTTCACCCTGGCCACGGGCCTGACAATTTTTGAAGGCTGGCGTTCCCTCGGGAAATGGACCACCTGGTACTTCGGCCCTTACATCATGATCTGGGGCTTCATTTACGGCGCCACTGCCATGTCTTCCGCAGCCCTGCCGCTGGCGGCCGTTTTCCCGGCACTGCCGCTGACGGCGTGGGCGGTCCTGATGGGACTGGCCGGTTTCGTGATGGTCTGGTTCGGCAGATATGCCACCTTCGAGAAAATCACCGCGGTGCTGGTCGGCCTGATGTTCGTCACCGTGGTGGGCCTGGCCGTGATTGCCGCCCCCAATATCCCGGCAATGTTCGCGGGCCTGGTGCCGATGATTCCCGAAGGCGGACTCTTCTACACGCTGGCGCTGGCCGGCGGCGTCGGCGGCACCATCACCCTGGCCGCTTACGGCTACTGGCTGCGTGAGAAGGGCTGGTACACCCCCAAGTGGATGCGGGTCATGCGCATCGACAATTCCATGGCGTACGTCATGACCGGAATCTTCGTGGTGGCCATGCTCATTGTCGGCGCCGAAGTGGTCCGCGCGGCAGGCGTGTCCATCTCCAGCGGCGACGCCGGCCTGCTGGACCTCTACGACGTGCTGAAGGCTGAATACGGCGATGTTGTCGGCACCGGTTTCCTGATCGGATTCTGGGCTGCATCGTTCTCCTCGATCATCGGGGTCTGGAACGGTGTCTCGCTGATGTTTGCGGACTTCTGGGGGAACATCCGCGGAAAGGAATCCGGGCACCCGGATACCCGCATCGGAGGAAAATATTTCCGCTTCTATGTCCTGTGGCTGACTTTCCCTCCGATGATCCTCTTCCAGCTCGGACAGCCCATCGGCCTGATCCTGGCATACGGTGTGCTCGGCTCGCTCTTCATGCCCTTCCTTGCCCTGACCCTGCTGGGACTGCTCAACGGCCGCCGCATCCCCAAGCAGTGGGCCAACAAACTCCACACCAACCTTGCCCTTGGCTTCACGGCGCTGCTGTTCGTTGCCCTGGGCATCCAGCAGCTCTGGGACAACATCGCCAAGGTGTTGTAACGCCACGGAATCCCCGGAACTCCCCGGGCACGCTAGCCCGCCGGCGGCCATTCGCGGCGGGCTAGTGTAGCTCAGAAAACGGGCTTCCACGAGAGGTAAAACAGAGTAAAAGAAAAGTCGTTACGGGCCATCTACGCAGCGAATCTGCTCCGCTACGCTATTAGCGGCGAGAGAAGGTTGCAGGATGGAAACCAGCGCAACGGGCGGCCCGGACAGGCTCATTGCAGGCCGATACCGACTCATCGAACCCATTGGACGCGGCGGCATGGCCACCGTCTACCGGGGCCAGGATGAAGCGCTCGGGCGCGACATTGCGGTTAAGGTCTTCCGCACAGGCGCCGCGGCTCCGGATGACATCGGGCGGCAGGAAAATGAAATACGCCTCCTCGCCTCGCTCTCGCATCCGGGCCTGGTCACCCTGTTCGACGCCGGCAAGGACGACGCCGCTGCCGGAGCGGACGACGCCGGGCCACGGTCCTTCCTGGTCATGGAACTGGTGGACGGACCGGATCTGCGCAAGCGGCTGCGCCAGGGCGGGGTGATGCCTGCGGATGTCCCCTACATCGGCGCCGAACTAGCCGGAGCCCTCGCCTACATCCACGACAGGGGCGTGGTCCACAGGGACGTCAAACCGGCAAACATCCTGCTGCCGCCGACGGTCGTGGGAACGCCGCCGCGGGCCAAACTCACGGATTTCGGCATTGCCCGTATCCTGGACGGTGCCCGGATCACCGCCGCCGGCGCCACCCTCGGTACAGCCAACTACCTCAGCCCAGAGCAGGCGTCCGGCCTCGGGGCAGAAGCCGCGAGCGACATCTACTCATTGGGCCTGGTGCTGCTTGAATCCGTCACCGGCCGGGTCGAGTTCAACGGCAGCGCGATCGAGGCAGCGGTTGCCCGGCTCAGCCGGGACCCGGAGATCCCTTCCACTCTCGAGCGCACCTGGCGCGGCCTGCTGGCAGCTATGACCAGCCGTGATCCCGACGTCCGGCCGACAGCGGCCGAGGTCTCCGCGTCCCTGTTGGACTACCGCTGGGCCGAAGGAATGGGGCAGTCGGGGAGAGTTCCGCAGTTATCGGCGGCGGTGCCGGGCGGTCCAGCCGATCAGGGAGGATCCGCCGATCGGCCAGGCACAGCCGGATCGGTCTGGGACCCCTGGAGCGGTCCCGCAACGGTGGAGGCGGGCGGGGAACCCGCACGGATCGACGGCGAACCGTCCCGGGGCGGCCCCGCAGGGACAAGCCCCGACCCGGCGGTGGCCCGCCCCGACCCGGCGGCACGGAGAACCGACGCCGACGCTGCCCGGGAATCGGCTACAGGGGACGGACAGTCCCTGGGGCGGCACCCGTCCGCTCCGCTGCCGTCGGTGCCTCCACCGATGGACCTGCCGGCCCTGTCCGGGCCGCTCGCATCGCCGCCGGCCGTCCCGCCGAGGGTAGGAACCGCCACGCCGGCACCGGAGCCGGCGCCGCGCATTCTCGCCGGGCCGAGGCTGTCCTCCTCCGGGCGCGCGCTGCTGGCAATCCTGGTGATGGCCGTGCTGACCGTAGCGGTGGTCCTGGTGCTGGGGCGCATGGGTGCATTGCCGGACCGGGGAGGCATTCCGGGGGATACCGGACAGAACGTTGAACGCCTGCAGGACAACTCCGGCCGGTAACCGGGGCCCGGCGCGGGATACTGGAGTCATGAGTTCCTCCCCGCGCGTCCCGCCTGCTGCCCTCACCGATGAAGATCGGTGTCCCTGCCTCAGCGGGGAGACCTATGGAAACTGCTGCCGGCGATTCCATTCCGGGACTGCCTCGGCGCCCACTGCGGAGGCGCTGATGCGTTCGCGGTACAGCGCGTTCGCCACCGGCAACGCGCCCTACCTTTTGGCCACCTGGCATCCCTCCACCCGCCCGGCGGAGCTGGAACTCGACGCAGGGATCGAATGGCGGCGGCTGGATATCCTCTCCACCTCCGGAGGCGGCCCCCTGGATGCCACGGGAACGGTGGAATTCCGTGCCCACTACCGGCAGGACGGTCAGCGCGGTACACAGGCCGAGAACAGCAGCTTCATCCGTGAACGGGGTAAATGGCTGTATGTGGACGGGCGATAGCCCACGGCTTCTTCCGGACCGCAGCGCACGCGGCCTAGCATTGAAGGCATCCGACGGCGGTGCCTGAGACAGGACCGCTCCGGGAAGCTCCCTGAATGCAGGCGCATTACAGGCCCTGCACCATGTCGGATGAGCAGGCGAGGACACTATGAAAGCACTCGTATACGACGGTCCCGGCCAGAAGTCCTGGAAGGATGTTCCCGATCCTCAGATCCAGGAACCACGCGACGCCATCGTCAAGATCGACACCACCACCATCTGCGGCACGGACCTGCATATCCTGAAGGGAGATGTCCCGGCGGTAACACCGGGCAGGATTCTCGGGCATGAAGGCGTCGGCACGGTAACGGAGACAGGCTCCGGGGTGAACGCCTTCAAAACCGGCGACAATGTGATCCTTTCCTGCGTGTCGGCCGACGGATCCTGCAGTTTCTGCAAGGAAGGCCTCTATTCGCACTGCACCGGTGCCGAAGGGCAGTCGGGCATCGGCTGGATTTTCGGACACCTGATTGACGGGACACAGGCTGAATACGTCCGGGTGCCGTACGCGGACACGTCGATGTACCGGCTGCCGGAAAACGTTTCGCAGGAGCACGGTGTCCTGCTCAGCGACATCTTCCCGACCGGCTTTGAAATCGGCGTGCAGTACGGGCATGTCCAGCCGGGCGACGTCGTCGCGGTGGTTGGTGCCGGCCCTGTCGGGCTTGCCGTGATTGCCACAGCCGGACTGTACGGCGCGGCCAAGATCATTGCGGTGGACCTGGATGCCAACCGCGTGGAGCAGGCCCGCAGGTTCGGAGCAACCCACGGAGTGAACTCCGGTGAGGAAAACTGGCGGGAGCAGATTATGGACCTCACCGACGGCTGGGGTGTGGACGTTGCGGTGGAAGCCGTGGGCATTCCGACGACGTTCGAGATGTGTACCCGGATTGTCCGGCCAGGCGGGAACGTGGCCAATGTCGGCGTGCACGGCACGCCCGTGAGCCTGGAGCTGGACCGGTTGTGGATTGAGAACATCGACATTTCCACCGGCCTGGTTAACACCAACACCCTCTCGATGCTGCTCAAGCTGATTGCGGAGGGAAAGCTGCCGGCGGAGGAGTTCATCAGCCACCGTTACCCGCTGGGCGACATCATGACGGCGTACGACACCTTCTCCAAGGCTGCGGAAACCAATGCCTTGAAGGTGATCCTGCAGGCCTGAGGCGTTTCCGACGGGCACAAGGGCGGCAGCCGGTACCGGCTGCCGCCCTTGTGTGCGCGCCGGGAGCCCGGGCAGATAATGGGACCTGCGGCCGCGTTTGCCACCGCAGTTCCCAGCTTAAAAGAGGTTTTCCATGTCTAACGGCACCATGATTGCAGGACGGCTCAACGTGGAGACGGGCACCTTCGCCATGAAGGAAGTTCCGATTCCCGATCCCGGACCGGGCTTTGTGCGCATCAAGGTAGGAGCTGCGGGTGTGTGCCTGTCCGACGTGCACCTGATCCAGGGCCTGCTCCGCCCGCAGTTCCTCAAGGGCAGCGAGGTGACCCTCGGCCACGAGGTGGCGGGCACGGTGGATCTTCCCGGTGCGGGCGTCACCTCGGTCGCTCCCGGCGACCGGGTGGTGGTGCAGGCCGGGTACGAATACAACGGCGTCACGCTGACCATGGGTGTTGATTACGACGGCGGGTGGGCCGAGTACCTCGTGGTTCCCGCCGGTGTGCTGGTGCCGCTGGGGGATGACATTCCCTTCGACCAGGCCTCCATCATTCCCGACGCCGTGTCCACCCCGTGGGGCGCCATTGCCTCCACCGCCGACGTGCGCGCCGGTGAAGCCGTGGGTGTCTGGGGCATCGGCGGGCTCGGTGCCCACGGTGTCCAGCTGCTGCGCCTGATCGGTGCCGCGCCCATCATTGCCGTTGATCCCATCCCCGAGGCCCGGGAGCGCGCCCTGGAATTCGGTGCGGATCTGGCCCTCGATCCGATGGCTGAGGACTTCTCGGACGCAATGAAGGCCGCCACCGCGGGCCAGGGGCTCGACGTCGCCCTGGACTTCGCCGGTGTCGACGCCGTCCGGGCCCAGGCCATCAACTGCCTGGGCAGGAGCGGACGCCTGGTGCTGGTGGGTCTGTCAGGCAAGCCGATGACCATCAATGACAGCACCGGTTTCTCCTACGCGCGCAAGCAGATCCGCGGCCATTACGGCTCGGACGCCCACCACGTGCCGCAGCTGGTGTCCCTTGCCCGGCTGGGCCGGCTCGATTTCGCCAAGTCCGTCAGCGCCCGCATCCCGCTGGCCGACGCCGAGCAGGCGGTCAAGGCGCTCGACGCGAAGGAAGGCAACCCGATCCGTCTGGTGCTGGTCCCGTAGCTGTCCCTTAACGGCGGCAGCCTCCCGTGTGGTGCGGCGGGAGGCTGCTGTTCGCTTTTGCGTCAGGGCATTTCGGTATACCGGACGGCCCCGGCCAGGGCTTGTTCAAGGCGCTTGCTGTCCAGTGCGGTGACGTAGGCCGGTGTGTCCCGCTGCCAGCGCCAGCCTTCGGCAAGGGGGCCGGCGTTGACGACGTCGAAACCGAATTCGTGAATCAGGGAAGTCACCCGTTCCTTGGATGCGGCGTCGTTGCCGGCAATCGGCAGCGCGCGGCGGTTGGGGGTTCCGGCGGGTGCGGACTGGGTCGCCAAATGACCGGCGGCGATGTTGTTGAAGGCCTTCACCACGTGCGAATCGGGAAGGTGGTTCTGCAGCAGTTCGCTGGTGGTGAGGGATTCGTCGTCGAGCTCGGCGATGTTCCCGTCCCGCTGCGGGTAATAGTTCATGGTGTCGATGACGGTCTTACCTCGCAGTTCCTCCACCGGCACCTGCGGGTAGTTCTTCAGCGGGATGCTCACCACCACCAGGTCCCCGGCCGCGGCGGCTTCGGCCGGGGTGGCTGCCCGGGCATGCTCGCCGAGGTCCAGCACGAGTGCCTGCAGCGTCTCGGGCCCGCGCGAGTTGCTGAGGACGACGTCGTACCCCTGCTTCACTGCGAGGCGCGCCAGCTGGGATCCGACGTTCCCGCTGCCGATGAAGCCGATGGTCCGAATCCGGGGCGTGCTCTCCAATGTGCTCATAAAGGCATAACCGGGGAAGGGCGCAAATATTCCTCCTCTTCACGGCACGTCCCGCTCGAGCCGCCGCAGGTACCGTCCGGTGACGGCAGGAAATTGGAGGCGGGGGGCCCAGCAGCCATAGACTTCGGCGGTGAGCTACGGACTGCTGCTGACCATACTGACCGCCGTCTTTGCCGGCGGCATCGCACAGCGGGTGGCCGGCATCGGCTTCGGGCTCCTGCTCGCACCGTTCCTCATCGTCGCCCTCGGCCCGTACCAGGGGGTGGTGGTCACCAATGTCTGCGGCGCGCTTGCGGCCGGACTGGTGATCCGGCACGTGTGGCGGCGCATCGAGTGGAGCATGTACGTCTCCCTGGCAGTGCCGGCGGCATTCGGCGTGCTGCTGGGCACCTATGCTGCGTCGGTGCTGCCGGCGGGGCCGCTGGAGATCGGCGTCGGCATTTTCATGCTTGCCGCACTGACATCCTCGATTCTGCTGAACCGCACGGAGACGGTGCTTAGCGGACGCACTTTCAAGACGGCAGCCGGCCTGCTGGCGGGAGTCAGCAACTCCATGGCGGGCGCGGGTGTTCCGGCAGTAAGCGCCTATGCGGTACTGGCCCGCTGGCCGCAGGCATCCTTTATGGCCACGATGCAGCCCTTTCTCGCGACGCTGAGTCTGACCACCTTGGCCGCCCACGCCCTGGTTGACCCGGGGGAGTGGCCGCAGCTTGCCTGGTGGACGTGGGCGGTGCTGTGCGTCGTCACCGCCGCGGGCCTGCGGGCAGGAAGCCTGCTCGCACCGCACGTCCCTGAAGCAACAGCACGCCGCATCGTCGTCGCCCTGGCGTATCTGGGCGCTGCCTCCGCCCTGGTTAAGGGAATCCTGGACCTGCAGTAACCCGCCCCGGGGGTTTACTTGCCGGAGGACTTACGGTCTTTGACTGACTTGGCCACTTTGGCGGCTGCCGCGACCTTCGCAGCCTTGGCGACTTTGCCTTTGCCGGCCTTGGCGGTCTTGCCCGCCGCCGCTGCTGCCTTGCCTGCGCCCTTGACGCCGGCGGCCGCCGCAGTGCCCATCACCGGCGTCGGAACCTTGACCACCTTCAGCTTGGTCTTGGGCCGTTTGCGGTCCAATATCAGCGCGGCGGCAATTCCCGCCATCCAGGTGTCCTTCGCCAGTCCCATGCCGTCCGGGCTCGGGCGGATGCCGTCCGCTTCGGTCATTCCCGGAGTCTTGAGGTACATCCGGATCATGCCCCCGGAGAAGCAGCCCAGGATAAGTCCCGCCAGACGGCTGGGAACGAACGGAAGCAGCAGGGACAACCCCACGCAGATCTCGGCGTTGCTCAGCAGTTTGCCGAACCTGGCGGGTTCAATGTCCTGAACCTGGGGAAAGGCGTTGGCAGCCATCTGCTGCAGGCCCGCCGCGCTTTCCGCGTCCAGGTTGCGCTTATTGAGGCCGGAGTTGAGGATGTACGCCCCGGTGGTCAGGCGCAGGGGAAGATGGCTGATTTTCATGGGAATCCCTTCACAGACGATGCACCTCCGAGCGTACGGCCGGAGTGGTGCCTGCGCCAGAGGAGGAGTGGGAACATGTGGGGAGCCGAGTAACCGGAAAAACCCCGAAACGCGCCGGCGCAGGTTACTCACCGGTTGCCAAGTCTGCTTTCATGAAGGGGTACGCAGCAGCAGTTGCCGACCCAAGAAGGTTCCGATGGAATTCCTCCCGGGCGAACACCCGCGCCCGCGCCATTTCCTCCTCCATCTCAGCGACACGCACCTGCTGGCGGCCAGCGGCAGGCTTTACGGCGCCGTGGACAGCCACGCGAATCTTCGGAACCTCCTCCACCGGGTGGAGAAGAGCGGAGAACCGCCCGAAGCCATCATTTTCACCGGCGACCTGGCAGACCACGGTGAAGCCGGCGCCTATGTCAGGCTCCGCGAGATTGTCCTCCCGGCCGCCGAACGGATGGGCGCCCGGGTGATCTGGGCCATGGGCAACCATGACAACCGGGCGGCTTTCCGCGAGGTGCTGCTCAACGAGGCTCCGGAAATGTCGCCGGTGGACCAGGTGCATCACCTCGACGGGCTGCGGATCATTACCCTTGACACCACTGTTCCCGAGCATCACCACGGAGAGCTCAGCGAGGGCCAGCTTTCCTGGCTGCGGCGGGAACTGCAGACGCCCGCTCCGGAAGGAACCATCCTGGCGATGCACCATCCGCCGGTTCCCGGTGTGCAGGACCTGGCCATCCTGGTGGAGCTGCGGCACCAGCACCGGCTCGCGGAGGTCCTGGCGGGCAGCGATGTCCGGACCATCATCGCCGGGCACCTGCATTACTCCACCTTCAGCACCTTTGCCGGGATTCCCGTTTCCGTAGCCTCGGCCACCTGTTACACCCAGGACCTTGCGACACCGGGAACCCGGGGCCAGGATGCCGGCCAGTGCTACAACATGGTCCACCTGTACGAGGACTCGGTGGTGCATTCCGTGGTGCCCCTGGAGGAGAGCAGCACGGTCGGGCAGCCCGTGGGACCGGCGGAAACCCAAACCCGGCTGGCCGAGGCCGGCATCCGGATTACGGACGCCCGCACAATGGCGTCTGCCTAATCCCGGGCCGGTTCCGGACCCAGATTGAAGAACCGCCCGGTCACGGACTCGGGCACGATCTCCACGTAGCGGTACTTCTCCGTCCGGACCCACGGCTGGAGGGGAAGCTGGTCCGCGGCTTCGATTTCGCCCGAGGTCTCCAGCATGCGGGTGGTCCCCTTCACGATGACGGACCAGGCCTGGTCGCTGTGCACCCCGTCCGCTTCGAAGGCGACATGGGCGTTGACCGCCATTTCCGCGAGCTTGGTGCCCGGCGCGGTGCGGAGGAGGATGACGCCGTCGTGCGCCAGATAGTTGATGGGATAGATGCTGGGCCGGTCCGCCACACTCACAGCGAGGCGTCCGTGATGGGTGTGTTCCAGATACTTCCAGCTTTGTTCTGAAGACAGTTCAACCACGGGCGGCAGCTCTTCATTAGTCATGCACACAGTGTGCCAACGGTGCCTTTCGCCCGCCACCATCAGGGTGCTTATGAACTTGACTCGGTCCCTTCCCTTGCAAGAGAGTGGAGTAGGTAGTATTGCCAGCCAGCAATAGACCTCACCACCGAGGAGCACATGTTATGACAGACGCAGAACAGCAGCATCCCGCTACCGCCCAGAACGGCGCCGGAGACCCGAAGACCCTCACCACCCGCCAGGGACACCCGGTCTACGACAACCAGAACACCCGGACGGTGGGTGCCCGCGGCCCGGCCACACTGGAGAATTACCAGCTCCTCGAGAAGATCAGCCACTTCGACCGTGAGCGGATCCCCGAGCGCGTAGTCCACGCCCGCGGTTTCGTGGCGTACGGCGAGTTCGAAGCGACCGGCAAGTGGGGCGACGAACCCATTGCCAAGTACACCCGCGCCAAGCTTTTCTCCGAACCCGGCAAGAAGACCGACGTCGCCATCCGGTTCTCCTCCGTGATCGGCGGCCGCGACTCCTCCGAAACCGCCCGCGACCCGCGCGGCTTCGCCATCAAGTTCTACACCGAAGACGGCAACTGGGACCTGGTCGGAAACAACCTCGGTGTCTTCTTCATCCGCGACGCCATCAAGTTCCCGGACGTCATCCACTCCCTGAAGCCGGACCCCGTCACCTTCCGCCAGGAACCGGCCCGCATCTTCGACTTCATGTCGCAGACCCCCGAGGCCATGCACATGCTGGTGAACCTCTTCAGCCCGCGCGGCATCCCCGCGGACTACCGCCACATGCAGGGTTTCGGCGTGAACACCTACCGCTGGGTGAACGCCGCCGGCGAGTCAAAGCTGGTCAAGTACCACTTCCAGCCGCGGCAGGGCGTGAAGTCCCTGACCGAGGAAGACGCCGCCAACATCCAGGCCAATGACCTGGGCCACGCATCGAAGGACCTCTACGAGGCCATCGAAAGCGGCAACTACCCGAAGTGGGACCTGTACGTCCAGATGATGGATGACCACGACCATCCCGAACTGGACTTCGATCCGCTGGATGACACCAAGACGTGGCCGGAGCAGGACTTCGAACCCAAGCTCATCGGCACCATGACGCTGAACCGCAACGTCACGGACCACCACAACGAAAACGAGCAGATCGCTTTCGGCACCGGTGTCCTGGTGGACGGCCTGGAATTCTCCGACGACAAGATGCTCGTTGGCCGTACGTTCAGCTACTCGGACACGCAGCGTTACCGCGTCGGCCCGAACTACCTGCAGCTTCCGGTGAACTCCGCGAAGAACGCACGGGTGGCCACCAACCAGCGCGGCGGCCAGATGTCCTACGGCACCGACCTCGCGCCGGGCCAGAACCCGCACGTGAACTACGAGCCGAACATCACCGGCGGCCTGCAGGAAGCACCCAAGCCGGAACAGGCCGAGGTTGGCCCCGAGCTCGAAGGCCGCCTGACCCGCGCACGCCTGCCCCGCACGAACGACTACATGCAGGCTGGCCAGCGCTACCAGCTGATGGAGCAGTGGGAGAAGGACGACCTGGTCGCCAACTTCATTGCCAACGTTGGCCAGGCAGTCCGCCCGGTCCAGGAGCGCATGCTCTGGCACTTCTACATGACCGACGACGAGCTGGGCGCACGCGTGGGCGAGGGTCTGGGCATCAGCCTGGACGAGATCAAGGACCTCGGCCCGCTGGCCACCCAGACGCTCAATGAGGAAGAAACCGAGCGGATGAAGAACCTGGGCCACAACGGTCCCCGGAACGTTGAAGGCCTCACCATGACCCACTGCGTACCTAACGAGCACGTAGTAGTCACCCGGTAGGGAACTTCCCGTCCCTTACGACGGCGTTTCCCTAACGACGGCGCGGGCGCACCTCGGTGCGTTCCGCGCCGTCGTCGTTTCTACTGTTCCCAGGGCGCCTTGATGGGGAAGTACTGCTCCAGGAACTGTGTGACCCGTTCGGCCCGTTCCGCTGACGGAACTTCCGGGAAGCTTCCGTCATTGAGGCAGAACATGTCCTTGTGGCGCTTGGCGAGCAGCCGGTCCATTCCCTTCAGCCCGGCGTAGCTTGTGGTGTCCACGTACCGGACCTTGGCCGTGTCTTGGGTAACTGCCCGGCCCGTCAGCAGCGCGTAGTAGTGGTAGAGGGAATTGGTCACCGAGATGTTGTCCTTGGCGCGGAAGGTGCTGGCCGCCGTGGCCGCGAACTCCGCAGGGAACTCGGCCTCCATTTCCAGCAGGACACTGCGCCGCAGGGGAGCGGCTGCATGTTCCAGATGGCGGGTGGTGACCCGGCCGAACCGTTCCCACAACAGCCGCCGGTTCACGCGCGCGGCGTTTTCGAAGCCGCTGCGCTCCGGGTCGTTGGCACCGAGGCCGATGCGGGTGCTGGCCTCGATGAACTTGGTGATCCCGCCGGGGGAAAAGAACATGTCCGGGGATACCGGGCGCCCGAAGAACATGTCGTCATTGGAGTACAGGAAGTGTTCGGCCAGCCCCGGAATGTGCTGCAGCTGGGACTCGACCGCCTGTGAATTGTGCGTCGGCAGCACGGAAGGGTTGCTGAAGTGGGCCGCCGCCGGAACGAAGGTCACGGACGGATGCTCGGCGAGCCAGTCGGGGCGTTCCGAATCCGAGGCAATGAAGATACGGCGGATCCAGGGGGCGAACATGTGCACCGAACGAAGGGCGTATTTCAACTCATTGATCTGCCGGAACCGGGCCTCGTGGCCATCGCCCTCGCCCACCACGGTGCCGTTCATCCGCGCGGCACGGGCTGCCTGGTATTCGGGGGAACTGCCGTCCACCCAGGAGAAGACCAGATCGATGTCGAACCGGATGTCCGTGGCGTGGTCGGCAAACATGTTTTCGATGGTGGGCCAGAGCCGTCCGTGCTTTTCCACGGTTCCCCGCACCGCTTCGGCTGCCGGGAGGGTGCGGCGGGTCAGGGAGTTTTCGACCGGCAGGGTGATATCCTCTCCCGCCAGGTCCCAGAGTTCAATCTGCACGCCGGCCGCGGCGGATATCAGCAGGTTGGAGTCCGTGAAGGACCGGGGCCGGTAGACACGGATGATCCGGGCCGTATCGCTGGAGGAGAGGCTGCCGTCGGCAATCAGCAGGGTCCGGCTCTTTTTGGTATCCACGGTGTGGGCGTAGAACGGTTCGTCGCGGCAGGCCTCGACCATCGCCTTCCGCAGCCGCTCGCGGCTCCGGAGGTCGACGGCGATGACGGGGCGCTGGTCATTGCCGCGGACCAGGAGGAAGGCCACGCCGGCGTCGTCCAGGACGCGGCGGACGAATAAGAGGTCTTCCACCATGGCTTCATGCGGCGTCAGCCCGGTATCCATGAGGGTCAGGCGCCCCCGGACGACGGCGACATTCGGCCGCTGCTCCACCCGATGGAGCACGGCGGGGGAAGCGGCCTGCAGCGCTTCCGGTTCGAGATCCGGTTCCGGGGCTCCGAAGTAGACGTCGTGTTCTGCGGCGGTGTCGGTAATGGGAACCTCCTAGGACGGATGCGGCGCCCGCTGCGCAGGCGCTGGTGGAGTGCAGCGCTGCACGGGAACTGCTGCCGGGGGTCCGGCGGGTCCTTCGGGATGCGTCCGAGATGCTGCGGGCGCTATGGGATCAACTGCGGGCCGCCAGTAGCATTGTCTTTGGACACGGACATTCCGGGAGTCGATGTGGCATACCGTAGCACCGCCCGGGGCAGCACCGCCCGCAACAGTGGCCTGCTGGCAGCAGTATTACTCCTGGCCATCTCATCCTGCGGCGAACCGCCGCAGGAGCGCCCGGCGTCGTCGTCCCGGCAATGGCCGAGCTATACAACCGCGGACGGCAGCCTGAGGTTTGAACATCCGCCGGAGTGGATGGTTACGGAGCTTCCGTCACGTGCCAACGATCCTGCGGGCGGGGTGTCCCTGGAGGTGCTCGACGACGGCGGCCGTACGCTTGCCCGCCTGGATACCGGCATCATCACGGACCTGACCTGCACGGAACCTACCGAACCGGCGTCGTACGTGGAGTATGAGAGCATCCCGATGCCGGACTTGGTGTCGCAACAGGGGTCGGACCAGCGTTTTGTCTACCGCTCGCTTGCCCCGTCCGGGCCACGGGCCGCCCAGGCGACGTACGCGGTGGTAAGCGGCCAGCAGCAGGCAGGCCAGTGCGGGTTGTTCGATTTCTTCACGTTGACCGAGTCCAGCGGAGGCCGGTTTGCGGGGGAGTACGCGGACGGTTCTTTGGGCTCGCGGGATGCCGATGCCTACCTGGAGGGTGCCGAAGGGTACCGGCAGACGCAGGAATACCGGGACATCAAGGAGATGCTGACGTCCCTGCGCAACGCGGAGCGCTAGGGCAGGTCCGCAGCCGTGCGCCGCCGTCGTGCCTTGCCCGGGGTTCGGAGAGCGAAACGGGACCAGTGCCTCCGTGGAATCAGTCCCTGATACTTAGGTTTTCCGGCGAGGTAGGTCCTGGTCTGCGGGCAGAAGGGCAGCACTGCGAGGCGGCGGCGCAGCGCGTTGGCCAGGACGTCTTCAATCAGCAGGACATGGACCTTTTTCCGCCGGTAGTCCGGGTCCACGCTGACCCGCAGGGCCCAGAGTTCGCTGCCGTGCATCTCGTATTTCAGGTGGGCCACCAGCGTCCCGTCGACGAAGAGTTCGTAGCGGCCGTGCAGGTGGTTGTTGTAGGTGGTGGTGTTCTGCCGCGTTACCTTTTGGGGTTTCAGGGCTCGTTCCCTGCCCCTGCTGGTGTCAGGCCGGCCTTCCAGTGCTGCCAGGACCGTCAGGTACCGTTCCTTGGCTGCACCGTCCTGGACACGGGCGAGGTCTTCGGCCGCGGAGGCCACAAGGTCCTGGAGGTCGCTGGTGGAGAGGCCACCGAGATTGTCGGGAAGGTCAGCAAGTGTCGGTGCGGACTCTGGGACGGCTTCGAGGGTGATGGGGGGATTCATTTGCAGGCTCCGCGGAAGTAGAACTTTGCGGACAGCTGCTGGACCACGTCTTGAGCATAGCCGCGGCGGCGGGTCTCAACAAATTTATAAGCAGACTGATCTTTCGTGACCACTCTGGTGCCCTGTGGATAAGCCGTTACTGTCTGTCCGGGCTGGCTACTATGGCCGGACCGGCTGCCCGATGGTGTGTTTCGCGGCCAACCCAACCTTGGGGGGTTTTCGAATGCGTAGAAGCTCTACTTCCCGCTACTCCTTGCGCATGAAGCTCGTAGCTGCCGTCGCTGCGGTGCCGGCGCTGTTCCTGGCGGCGTGTTCTGGGGCTGCCGGGGATCCCGGAGAGGGGCAGTCGCCTCCGGGGCCGACGTCCTCTGCGACGGCGTCGGAAACAGCGACGCCGACTCCGAGTCCTACGCCGACTCCCAGTGCTGTGTATAAGCCGGCCTCCGCTGAAGGTCCGGCGGAGAACGTGCCTCTGCCGGTGATGCCGGAGGAGGCGAAGGTGCAATCCAAGGAGGGGCTGGAGGCATTTGCTCGGTATTGGTACGAGGCAGCGAATTACGGATACGAGACCGGCGATGTTGGTCTGGTGCAAGCAGTAAGTAGCCCCGACTGCACCACATGCGCAAACTACTATGCCGTGGTGGACGAAGGGTTTCGTGATGGTGCATGGATGGCGAAGTCTCAGATCGACATTCGAGACTCATACTCAGAACTTCTCCTGACCCCCGAAAATCGGTATCAAGCGGTGGTGCAGTTGCGTCAAGACGACATGGAGTATTACGGGCCCGCAGGACATATTCGGACTGACGAGAGTCGGCCTATGCCTTCGGCTCAACTATTCGAGGCGACGTGGACGGATATGGAGTGGACGGCCGTAAACATTGTGACTCTAAAGGCTGGCTGACCCTGTATGAATATCCATGGTGCCGCTCGTCATTTCTCAATCTGGGTTGTCAGTTGTCTTTTCCTGCTCTGGACCGCTGGGGGTGCTGTCGCCACAACAAACGGGGACATCACGGGCAACGGCAATGTCCGGGGAACGACCTACCACGAGGATCCTGACAGCGGAATGTGGACTTCAATGCCAGTGGGTATTCCTGATGATCCTAACGGGTACCGATTTGAAGTCGTCTGTTTCGATGACCTTGCCGGAGATGTGGAGTGCCTTGCCGCGAACCAGGACGCCTGCACGGCTGGGAAAAACGGGAGGTTGGTCTTCTGGTTTAGCGGCTTGAAAACACGGGATCCAGCACTGTGGGAAAAGGTCGAGGAAACCCCCTCATGCGTCTATTCGGAAGAGCCCGTCGATGTGGGGGAGCGGATCCAGGAGCAGATCCTGACCGCATTCCAGGAGCACCCGATAGCTGCCGGGCAATTAGTCCTCCAGCCCAGCCCGCACACGCTGGTGGGGATGGAAACCAACGTCTACATCGACGCCGCTGAGCAGGTCTTCGAGATGGTCCTTCTGGATCAGACCATCAGGATTATCGCGACCCCAACCGAATTTGAAATCGACTACGGCGACGGGTCCGTATACGGTCCCACCAGTGTGCCAGGAGCACCGCTGCGGCAGGACCGGTGGGGCGAGCAGACCCAGACAAGCCACAGGTACGCGGCCAGCGGGGACTATCTGGTGGGAGCGACGGTCCATTTCTCGGGAACGTACTCGGTGAACGGCGGGCCGATGATTCCCATCGACGGACGGGCAGCTGTCTCCTCCGAACCTCGGACCCTGCAGGTGTGGCGGGCCGAAACCCGCAGCGTGGCGGATAACTGCCTGATCAACCCCAGCGGTGTCGGATGTTGAGCCCGAGACCGGTCCTGTCTTCGGCCCTGGCGAGTGAGGATTCATAATGCGCAGACGTCATGCTGGTCATCGTGTTCGACTCATGGTTGCCGTTCCGATGCTGTTCCTCACGGCGTGTTCGGGGGCTGCCGGGGATCCCGGGGCGGGGGAATCGCCTCCGGGCTCGACATCCTCTGTGACGGTGTCGGAAACCGCCTCTCCGACTCCGACGCCCACGCCGACCGCCGAGTACAAGCCGGCGTCAGCTGAGGGGCCCGCGGAGAACGTGCCGCTGCCGGTGATGCCGGAGGAGGCGAAGGTGCAGTCCAAGGAAGGGCTGGAGGCCTTTGCCCGGTATTGGTATGAGGCAGCGAACTACGGATACGAGACCGGCGATGTTGGGCTAGTCCAGGAGATAAGCAGCCCGGACTGCACGACATGCGCGAACTATTACGAAGTGGTGAACCTCGGGTATGTGGATGGCGATTGGATTGCGAACGCGACGATAAGAATTCGGCAGGTTCATTCAGATTACGTATTAACCCCGGATGGGCGTTATCAGGCGTTGGCACAACTTCAACAGGATGCAATGGAGTATTACGGTCCGGAAGGGTTGCAAACCAGCGAGGAAGTCGACATGACGCCTTTTGTCCAACTCTTCGAAGCAGTATGGATGGAAGACCATTGGGTTGCCGACAACATCGCGACCATGCAAACACCTGGCATGTGCATGGTGGACCCAACAGATGACAGTTGCTAGAGCGACTCCGGGCGGGGCACTGCAAACAGGGTCCGGGGATCCTGGAGCACGGCAGGGTAACCAAAGGCAGTCCGGGGGATCTCATCCGTCAGCTTCACCCGCCGCACCGCCGTATCGTTCGTGAGCTCCACCGGACCGGCACGGCCCAGCAGCAGACGGGTCCGGTCAGCCGGAGGAAGGACCGCCACCGTGTCGCCGTCGTCCATATCCTCCAGCAGCCGCACCAGCTGCCGGCCCTTCTTTCCCGTGACCGGCGTGCCCTTCACGGAAAGCATCGGCAGCACAATGGCAGCGGAATTGCCCTCGGGAACGGCGCGCGCCACCCACAGGGCCCTGTCGGGTGCCGGATCCGCCGGGTCGGGGACCTCCAAAGGGGTCGGCCAGACGTAGGGAAGGCCGCCGTCGGTGTCCGGAAACAGGGGGCCGTAGACCTCCGGGGATTTGTGGATCAGGTTCGAACGGTGGCTGCGGTGCAGCTCCTCGTCACCAATCCAGGGCGGAAGGTCGACGTCGGCGTCCGCAGCCTCCGGCGCGAACTCCAGGATCTGTTCCCGGACGGTATCTGCGTGCCCGCGCGCGACCCACTCGTCCGTCATGGCCAGCCCGTAGGAGGTCAACGCCGGCACGAACCCTTTCCACATCAGCAGGGCCGGATGGCGCTGCCAACCGTAGTCGGGCACCACCAGCCCGCGCAGCAGCTGCAGGGTTTCCACCCGCTGCTTACCGAGCCGCGCCTGGTCCAGGACGGCAGCACTGCGGGCGAAACCCGCGTACGGAAGGAAGGTCTGCACGGGGCTAGTCTGTCACTCCCGGCAGCCGGGAGCCGGCTGCTGCGGGGTTACGTCGTGGCACAGCGGGCGCAGCACTATCAGTACCGGGCGTACAGCTCGCCCACCTGCAGGGCGGTGTCGACCGTATTGTCCGGACCCGGCAGCGGGCAGGCCCACGCCTCGTCATAGGCGCAGGACGGGTTGTAGAGGAAGTTGAAATCCAGCACCAGGCTGCCGGGCAGCCCGCCGGTTCCGAGGTTCGCGCCCTTGATCGTGTCCAGCAGGTACCGCCCGCCGCCGTAGCTGCCGCCGTCGACGCCGGAGGTGGCATCGCGGACGGGAATGAAAATCCCGCCGCCGTAGGAATCCAGATGCCATACCGCGAGGCTACCGACGCCCTCGGCCCGGACAGTGCCCAGCCGGGTGAACGGCACCACGCCGTCCGTGCCGGTGGCGACCTCCATCTTCTGCCCGGCGCCGTCGTCGTCAATGACTGCCTCGAACCGGAACGCCGGATCGTAGCGGGCCGTCCGTAGCCCGCGGAAGCGGCGGCGCGTGTCTTCGGGAAGGGGGGACGCAGGGTGGGTGCCGAAGAGCCGGTCCCGTCCGGTGGCCCACAAGGCATGGGAGTGCGACGCCGACATGCCGTCGGCTGCGCGGCGCGCCTGCTCATACAGGGCGAACACATGACGGCGCCAATCGGCGGTGGCCAGGGCTGTGACAGGGGAATCCATGCATTCAGCGTAGTGTGTTCCGGGTGACTACCGGACTCCTCATTGTGGTGCTCGTCGCCATCTTCATCGGCGCGATCGCACAGCGGATCGCCGGCCTGGGCTTTGCGCTCCTGATTTCCCCGTTCCTTGTGATCATCCTCGGCTCCCACGGGGGAGTGCTGATGGTGAACATCTGCGGCTTGGTTTCCTCGCTGCTGATCATGTTCCGTGTCTGGCGGGACGTGGACTGGTCCATGTATCGGTGGCTTGCGGTCCCCGCGGTAACAGCCAGCATCCCGGCTTCCGCGGCAGCGGTCTTCCTGCCGTCGGCCCCGCTGGCTGTGACGGTGGGCGCCGTCGTTCTCGTGGCGCTGAGCATCTCCCTGTTTCTGCAGCGCACCTCGGTGGTGCTCACGGGCAACGTTCCCAAGGCAGTGGCCGGCTTCGCCTCCGGAATCACCAACGCGATGGCCGGCGTTGGCGGGCCCGCGGTGAGTGTGTACGCGCTGCTGTCCCGCTGGCCGCAGCGGCCGTTTGCCGCCACTCTGCAGCCCTTCTTCGTCACCATCGCCACCGTCACCCTCACCTCCAAGCTGCTGCTGGACCCGGGACAGATGCCCCCGTTCCAGCCCTGGGCTTGGGCGCTGGTCGGGCTGATGATCGTGGGCGGCATCTACGCCGGCGAAAAACTGCAGCGCTTCATCCGTGATGATCAGGCCCGGATGGCCGTCATTGTGATTGCGTTCATCGGTGCGGCAACGGCGCTGGTGAAGGGCCTGGTCGACCTGTAGCGCTGGCGGGAGTTACCCGACTCACGCCGGGGCCTCAACGGGCTGTGCATGCCCGGATGGAAAGATAGAAGCGATGAAAATATTATTGCGGCCGAAGAAGCCGGGTGTGCCGCCCATGCCACTCTGGTTGCAGGGGACCTTCGAACTGGGCCAGGCCGCAGTGCTTTCCGCCCTCCTGGTCCTCCTGCCGCTCATCGGCGTGTGGTTTACCAACGGTTTCACCGATCTGGATTTCGCTTCGCTGGCCCGTCTCGGCGGCCAGGCCTGGCTGCTGATGCATGGGGTGCCGCTGTCGCTGACCTTCCCTGCGGGGGAGCTGGGCGAGGCACCCGCCTCCGGGTTGCTTTCCTTCTTCCCCCTGGGGCTGACGCTGATTCCGTTCTTCCTGTCCTGGCGGGCCGGACGCAGGCTGGCCCGCGCCTCCTACACCGACCAGCTCTGGCAGGCGCTGCTGGGAGCCCTGGGCACCTACGCGCTGATCGGTGCGGCAGCGGCGTATTTCTGCAGTACCGACGGGGTTCGGATTTCGGTGGCAGCGGGGGCGTTGGTGCCCCTGATCGCCGCCGGTGCCGGACTCATTGTGGGCGCCCGGACAGAAGCCGGTTCCTGGGTGCGGCTGATCGGCATGGACCTGACCGACTGGATTGCCCGCACCAGCCAGCATTCCCGCTGGGCAGGGTCCTACATGTGGGCCGCGCTGCGTGCCGGTGCCGTGGGCACCGTCGGCGCATTGGGCCTCTCCGCTGTGTTGCTGGTAGCCGCGCTGGCCGTGAACTGGGCCGAGATAACCGCCGTTTACGAAGAGCTCGACGCCGGCGCCGTCGGCGGGGTTGTGCTCACCGTGGTGGAACTGGGGCTGATGCCCAACTTCATGGTGTGGACCTTGGGCTGGGCCTCCGGCGCCGGTTTCTCGCTCGGCACCGGCAGCATGATCAGCCCGCTGGAAACCACCGTGGGTCCGCTGCCTGCGCTTCCCGTCCTGGCTGCACTCCCGGTCGGGACCATGGAATACGGTTACGCAGCCATGCTGATCCCGGTGGCAGCCGGCATCCTGGCGGGCTGGTGGTTCCTGCGGGAAGGGGAAAACCACTTCGATGAATGGCTTTCCATCAAAATCCGCGCCCGCTGGTTCACCGCACCCGTTTCCACGCTGGTCCTCGGTGCCATCGTCGGCCTGGTCTCCGGGGTGCTGGCGGCCGGCGCCGGCTGGCTGGCCCAGGGATCCCTGGGCATCGGACGCTTTGTAGGGCTTGGACCGGACCCGCTGTGGCTGGGACTGTGGGTGGCCGCGGAGGTCGGAATCGGCGTCGTCATCGGTTACGCCGTAGGCCCGTGGCTTGAGCGCGAACCCAAACTGGACGCTTAGCGGACCTGCTGGAACGGCAGATACTCTGCCTCGCAGGCATCCACGCCGTCCAGGGTCAGGGCGGACCGCATGCAGGATTCATAGGTCATGGTTTCGTCCCAGAGCAACACCATTCCCGTCAGCCCCAGGGTGGTGAGTGCGGTAACGACCAGGCCCAGGGAGATCAGGACCGGCATCAGCGGCCCCATCCGGCGTCGGGCCAGCTTGACCAAGGCGATGACGCCCACCACCAGGGCGGCAAGTCCCAGGGCGAGCGGAACGAGCTTCCAGGGCAGGACGAGGTTGCTGCTCAGCAGCATTGCCGCCAGCAGAAGCCAGAAGATCCGTACGTACTGGACCGCGCTGCGCTTTTGTTCCTCGGTGGGCGCGGGGCGGCCCGAGGGTGCGTGCGGGGCGGGGGTCTGGTGCTGGGTGCCGTGGTCAGTCATGGGTTTAAGCCTAGGGGACGCCGCCGCCTATGGTGGACGCATGCGCATCGTCGTCCTCGTGTCCGGTACCGGTTCCAACCTCCAGGCTGTGCTCGACGCCGTCCGTGACGGACGGCTCGACATCGACATTGCGGCCGTCGGCTCCGACCGTCCGGGAACCTACGGGGTTCAGCGCGCCGCCGACGCCGGCTACCCGACCTTTGTGGTCCCGTTCCGGGAGTACCCGGTGCGGGCGGACTGGAACCGCGCCCTCACGGAGAAGGTGGCATCCTACGCCCCGGACCTGGTCCTCTCCTCCGGCTTCATGCGGATTGTGGACGAGCATTTCATCAATACCTTCGAGGGGCGCTACCTCAACACCCACCCGGCGCTGCTGCCGTCCTTCCCCGGCGCGCACGGGGTCCGCGACGCGCTTGCGTACGGCGTGAAGGTCACCGGCTGCACGGTCCACCTGGCCGACGCCGGCGTCGACACCGGGCCGATCCTCGCCCAGGCCGCCGTCGAGGTCCTCGACGGCGACACTGAGGAAACGCTGCACGAACGCATCAAGGTGCAGGAACGGCGGCTGCTGATCGACACGCTGGACCGGATCAGCCGCGAGGGCCTGCCTGCGCTCTAGCCTTCGGCTAGTCCAGTGCGGCACCCTTTGTCTCGGGAGCGAACCGTGCCATCCAAAGCACGGCCGCAAGGACCAGGACCCCGGCCAGGGCGAAGGACAGCGGCAGCCCGAGGTACGGCCACAGCACCGACACGAAGAGCAACGGTCCAAACCCGGCGCCGATCCGGGAAACGGTGGACGCCCAGCCGAAACCGCTGCCGCGCAGGTTCGTCGGGTACAGCTCCGAGACATAGGCATAAAGCACGGGAATGGCCACCTGCACCACAAACCCGTAGACCAGCAGCCAGATGGTCGCTGCCGTGGGAACGTCAACCACCAAGGCCACAATCACCAGGATGGCCGCGGACAGGGGACCGGTGATCGCCAGGATCCACTTGCGGCCGACCTTTTCCACCAGCAGCGCGGCGGCAATGACGCCCAGCAGGCCGACGGCGGCCATCCCGGACGTGGTCAGGAACGCCCGGTACTCGGCGAACCCGGCGTCCACGAGGATCTTCGGCATCCACTGCAGCGCCAGGTAATAGACCAGCAGGATGGTCAGGAACAGGGACCAGGCAGCGATGGTGGTTTTCGTGCTGAACCGCCAGAGGTCCGCGAGCTGGGTGCCCATGGTGCCCAGGGACAACTTTTCGGGTGCCTGCGGTTCGGGCAGGCGCCATTCGGTCTGCGTTCCGCCGGTGCGCCGGACCAGGTCATCGATGACCGCGGAGGCTTCGGCGGCGCGGCCCTTGCGGACCAGGTAGAGGGGGGATTCCGGGACCGAGCGCCGGACCCAGAAAACCAGGAAAGCCGGAATCACCATGATGAGCATGGTGTAGCGCCAGTCCGCGAAGGTGGCCATGATGACCGCTGACGTGACGCCGCACAGCGCCGCTCCCACCGGCCACCATCCGTCCATGCCGGTGAGCACCCGCCCCCGCTGTTTCTTGGGAGTGAACTCGCCTACCAGGGCATAGTCCACCGGGACGCAGCCGCCCAGCCCGAAACCTGCCATGAACCGGAAGATGCAGAACCAGACAATGTCCGGGGAGAAGGCGCCCAGCACCGTGAAGACCGAGAACACCAGCAGGGTGGCGGAAAAGGCCCGCTTCCGCCCGATTGCATCGGCAATGGAGCCCCAGACGAAGGCGCCGATCGCCATACCGAGCAGGTTGGCCGTGCCGATCCAGGCAGCCTGCGCCGGGGCCAAAGCCCACTCCTTGGACAGCAGCGGAATCAGGACACCGTTCAGCGTGACGTCCCAGGCATCGAACATGAAGCCGAGGCCGCCGATGAGGAAGATTTTGCCCTGAACCTTCCACCGCCAGGGCAGGTTCTGGACCACCTGGTCTCCGGTGGGCAGGGCATGGGTTACGGACATCGAGTGAGTGGCCTTTCGGAAGGGAGGATCGCGGGTCCGGGGAAACGATACCTGCTAGATGCCCGGACCCTGTGGATAGAACCACAGGACTCGCGCGGGAAGGGATCATGTGGCCATGGCCTGATCACAGGCAGTGACTCCCAGGGGCCTGCCCGGGCCCGTGTTCTCGGTGGCGGAGGCCCGGGAACGCGGGATCCCCGTGTCCGATTTACGGCGTAAGGAGTACGACGGCGCCGGGCACGGCCTGCGCTCTGTCTTCGGTGCCCAGCCATCCCTGCTGGATTCGGTGCGTCCGCTGGTCCCGCCCTCGGGCCGCACGGTAGCCAGCCACACCACGGCCGCGGCCTTATGGGGAATGTGGCTGCCGCGCCGCTTGGAATCCGGGCCCCTGCATTTGACCCGGCCGATGCGGTTCGCCAGGCCGAGGCGAAAGGGTGTCGTGGGGCACCAGGCTCCGCTCCTGCAGCAGGACGTGGTGCAGATCGGCGGGATCATGGTGACCTCGCCGGCCTGGACCTGGTGCGACCTGGCGGCCATGCTGCAGGTGGCGGACCTGGCGGTGGCAGGAGATTCCGTGCTGCGGCGCGTGGACGCACCTTCCCGGGGCGGATTCCTGCAACGGCCGGACCCGCTCTGTCGGATCCAGGACCTGCTGGACGTTCTGGACCGGAGAGCGGGAACGCGGGGTGTGTCGACCGCCCGGATCGCTCTCGGACTGCTCCGCCCAGGAGCGGATTCCGCCCCTGAGACACGGCTGCGGCTCCTTATTCACCAGGCAGGCCTGCCCGAACCCGAGGTGAATCAATGGATCATCGGTGCCGATGGGTTGCCGCTGTCCCGCCCGGACCTCCAGTACCGGGCACTGCGGATTGCCCTTGAATACGAAGGGGAACACCATCTGCTTGACCCTGCGCAGTGGCACCGTGACATTGAGCGGGATGACCGGCTCCGGCAACTTGGCTGGACGGTGCTGCGGTTCAGCAAACAGCACCTGCGGGAAGAGAACCGCGCGGGCACGGAGGAGAAGATCCGTACCGCCCTCACAGCCCGCGGCTGGCGGCCGGGAATGCCCGTCCGATTCTGTCCGAGTGGGGTATCGGGGGAGTGGAGCGGGAATCGAGAAGGCACAAATTACCGAAATTCGGGTCAAAAACGGTAATTCGTGCCTTCTCGATCCCGGGAACGGTAATTTGTGCCTTCTCGATCGCGCGAGGCGGGAGGGGCAAGCGGGGCAGCAGGATTTCGCCGAAGACGGGTTGTTACCCGCAGTCCGGGGACCGCAACCAGGCGAAGGCATAAACTTCTCGTGGGCCGCACGGCCTGCGCACCGATCACCGACCACCTGGAGTGTCTGCTGTGAGCAATCCTGTCCTCGACCGTGTTCCTATCCGCCGGGCCCTGATTTCGGTCTATGACAAGACGGGGCTGACGGAACTCGCGCGGGGCCTGGCCTCAGCCGGCGTCAGCATCGTCTCCACCGGCTCCACCGCCAAGCAGATCGCCGCCGCAGGCATCGCCGTCACCGAGGTTTCCGAGGTCACCGGATTCGCTGAATGCCTGGACGGACGCGTCAAGACGCTGCATCCCCGGGTCCACGCCGGGATCCTCGCCGACCGGCGGCGGGAAGACCACATTGCCCAGCTGGCCGACATGGAAATTGACCCCTTCGACCTGGTGGTGGTGAACCTTTACCCCTTCGTGGAAACCGTCCGGTCCGGTGCCGGGCAGGACGACGTGGTGGAGCAGATCGATATCGGCGGACCGTCCATGGTCCGCGCCGCTGCGAAAAACCACCCTTCGGTGGCCGTGGTGGTGGATCCGGGCAAGTACTCGGATGTGGTCACCGCCGCCGCTGAGGGCGGGTTCGATCTGGCCCAGCGGCGCCGGTTGGCGGCTGAGGCGTTCGCCCATACGGCCGCCTATGACACCGCCGTGGCCACCTGGACCGCCGAGCAGTTCGGGGACGGGACTCAGGACGGCGCCAAGTGGCCGGCCTACACCGGGCTCGCGCTGGAACGGGCAGAGGTGCTGCGTTACGGAGAAAACCCGCACCAGGACGCCGCACTGTATGTGGACAAGTCGGCACAGCCCGGCGTCGCCCAGGCCGACCAGCTGCACGGTAAGGCCATGTCCTACAACAACTACGTGGACGCCGACGCCGCCCTGCGCGCCGCCTTCGATTTCGCTGAACCCGCTGTCGCCGTCGTCAAGCACGCCAACCCCTGCGGCATCGCCGTGGCCTCGCCCGGCGCCGCGGACCCGATCGCGGACGCACATGCAAAGGCCCACGCCTGCGATCCGGTCTCGGCCTTCGGGGGAGTCATCGCCGCGAACCGCACTGTCACCGCGGGCATGGCGGAAACCGTGAAGGACATCTTCACCGAGGTGGTGATCGCCCCGGACTTCGAGCCGGAAGCGGTGGAGATCCTCTCGGCCAAGAAGAACATCCGCCTGCTGACGCTGCCGGACGGCTATGCCCGCAACGACACTGAATTCCGGCAGGTGTCCGGCGGGATGCTGCTCCAGAAGGCGGACCGCCTGCAGGCCGAGGGTGATGACCCCGCGAACTGGACCCTGGCCGCGGGGGAGGCCGCGGATGAGGCGACCCTGGCCGATCTGGCCTTTGCCTGGTCGGCCGTGCGCGCCGCCAAGTCCAACGCGATCCTGCTGGCTCGGAACGGCGCCTCCGTCGGCGTAGGCATGGGACAGGTGAATCGAGTGGATTCCTGCCGGCTTGCCGTGGAGCGGGCCAATACCCTCGGCGGTGACGGTGCGGAACGTGCCCGCGGCTCGGTGGCCGCCTCGGATGCCTTTTTCCCGTTCGCCGACGGGCTGCAGATCCTGCTCGACGCCGGCATCCGCGCCGTCGTCCAGCCCGGCGGGTCCATCCGCGACAACGAGGTCATCGAGGCCGCGGCGGCGGCCGGCATCACCATGTACTTCACCGGGGCACGGCACTTCTTCCACTAGGCGCAGGCCCGGAACGGCGGGGCGGTGCGGGTAATGTGCCGCCCCGCGGTTTAGGGTGCCGATAGTGGGCTGTGGCATAGTTGGACTCAAATAAAAGCCAAAAAGACGGGTTCCGTCATGCCACAAGACATGCTCCGGTGCCCACCAACACACAAGGAGATCGTGTGGCTGAGAAAATCAAGGTTGTGGGCTCTGTCGTAGAGCTCGACGGCGATGAGATGACACGCATCATCTGGCAGTTCATCAAGGATCGCCTGATCAACCCGTACCTGGACGTAGACCTGAAGTACTACGACCTCTCCATCCAGAACCGCGACGCGACGGATGACCAGGTCACCATCGATGCCGCCAACGCCATCAAGGAACACGGCGTAGGCGTCAAGTGCGCCACGATCACCCCCGACGAAGCACGCGTCGAGGAATTCGGCCTGAAGAAGATGTGGGTTTCCCCCAACGGAACCATCCGCAACATCCTGGGCGGCGTGGTCTTCCGCGAACCGATCATCATCTCCAACATCCCGCGCCTGGTCCCGGGCTGGAACAAGCCGATCATCATCGGCCGCCACGCCCACGGCGACCAGTACAAGGCCACGAACTTCAAGGTTCCCGGTGCCGGTACCCTGACGCTGACCTACACCCCGGCTGACGGCGGCGAAGAAATCAAGCAGCAGGTTGTGACCTACCCCGAAGAGGGCGGCGTCGCCATGGGTATGTACAACTTCAACGAATCCATCAAGGACTTCGCCCGCGCTTCCTTCGCCTACGGCCTGCAGCGCAACTACCCGGTGTACCTCTCCACCAAGAACACCATCCTGAAGGCCTACGACGGCCAGTTCAAGGACCTGTTCCAGGAAGTCTTCGACGCCGAGTTCAAGGACCAGTTCGAAGCAGCCGGCCTCACCTACGAGCACCGCCTGATCGATGACATGGTTGCCTCCGCGATGAAGTGGGAAGGCGGCTACGTCTGGGCCTGCAAGAACTACGACGGCGACGTCCAGTCCGACACCGTGGCCCAGGGCTTCGGATCGCTCGGTCTGATGACCTCCGTGCTGATGACCCCGGACGGCCAGACCGTCGAGGCTGAAGCAGCACACGGTACGGTCACCCGCCACTACCGCCAGCACCAGCAGGGCAAGCCCACCTCCACCAACCCGATCGCCTCGATCTTCGCGTGGACCCGTGGCCTGATGCACCGCGGCAAGCTGGACAACACCCCCGAGGTCACCAACTTCGCCCAGACCCTCGAAGACGTTGTCGTCAAGACGGTCGAATCCGGCAAGATGACCAAGGACCTGGCACTGCTGGTCGGACCGGACCAGCCGTACCTGACCACGGAAGAGTTCCTCGCCGCACTGGACGAGAACCTCAAGGCCCGCCTGGGTGCCGAGGTCGCAGCCTAAGCATTACTGCACCGACGACGGCGCGCTGCCCCCTTTCCGGGGCGGCGCGCCGTCGTCGTTAACCGGCGTGTGAAGCGGACGCGTAATAACTAGCGCCGTTGCATGCGCGGTGCCACCATGTGGGAATGTCGAACTCCACCACAGCGCCGCCCGCCGCGAAGAGCGCCGAAGAGCGAAGCGCCCGCATCGCGGTAACCGTGTTCCCGCTGCTGATAGTTGCCGGGGGAGCGGTGGCCCTGTTCTTCCCGCAGCCCTTCACGGGCCTGTCCGCGTACATCAACCCCGGCCTGATGCTGATCATGTTCGGCATGGGACTGACCTTGACCCTGCCGGACTTTGCGCTGGTTGTCCGGCAGCCGCTGCCCGTCCTGCTGGGCGTGGTGGCGCAGTACCTGATCATGCCGCTGCTGGGGTTCGGCATCGCCTGGGCCCTGCAGCTCAGCCCCGAACTCGCCGCCGGCGTGATCCTGGTGGGCTGCGCGCCCGGCGGCACGGCGTCGAACGTGGTGACCTACCTGGCACGAGGCAACGTGGCCCTCTCCGTGGCCATGACATCGGTGTCCACCCTGCTTGCGCCCCTGCTGACGCCGATCCTCGCGCTGTGGCTCGCCGGGCGGTACATGGCGGTCGACGCCGAGTCCATGGCCTGGTCCATTGTGCAGATTGTCCTCATTCCGGTGGTGCTGGGCCTGGCCATCCGGTATCTGGCACCCCGGGTGGTGGACCGGATCCTGCCGGTGCTGCCGTGGATCTCGGTAGTCGCCATCACCTTCGTGGTCATTGCCGTGGTGTCGGGAAGCGCCGAGGCCATCTTCACTGCCGGCTGGCTGATCCTGCTGGCGGTGGTGCTGCACAACGGCCTGGGCCTGGGGCTCGGTTACGGAGCCGCGAAGCTGTTCCGCCAGCCCATCCCCTCGCGGCGGACCATGGCCATCGAGGTAGGCATGCAGAACTCCGGCCTGGCGGCGGGACTGGCCAAGCAGTACTTCGCGCCGGAAGCGGCCCTGCCCGCAGCGGTCTTCTCGGTGTGGCATAACGTCTCGGGAGCCCTGATGGCCGCCATCTGGCAGCGGAGGCCCTCCGCCTGACGGTAGGGGCGGGACGGGACGGCCGGAGCTATCGGCACCCGGAAAACGCCGCAGGCCCCGGACCACTGGTCCGGGGCCTGCGGTACGGTGCCGCTGCGCTAGATGCCCGCGCCCCTGTCGCCGGACGAGGAAGGCCCGCCGGAGCCGCCGGACGACCCCGACATCCCGGAGCCGGAGACTCCGGAACCAGAGGAACCAGAGGAACCCGAGCTGCTGCTGGGCGAACCCGAGCCGCTGCTGGAGGAGACGGACGCGGGTTCGGACGTCGACTGTCCGGAAATGGTGTTGCCGTCCTTATAGGCCGCTGCCACCTCGATCTTGCGCGGCTTGGAGCGTTCGCTCACGGGGATGAACACGCTCAGCACGCCGTTCTCGTACTTGGCGGAAATAGCCTCGATATCAATGCCCTGCCCAAGGTTCAGCTGCCGCAGGAAACTTCCGCTTTCCCGTTCCCTGGTCAGCCAGGTTGCGCCCTCGGTGGTGTGGATGGTCCGCTCGGCCCGGATGGTCAGCAGCTGCCCGTCAACGTCCACGTCCACCGACCCCGGGTCAATGCCCGGCAGGTCCGCATTGAGGATGTAATGGTCGCCCTCGCGGTACAGGTCGATAGGCATAAGCCGCAGCCGCTGTCGCGGGTCGAGGAGTGCGCCTGCAACCCGGTCGAGCTCGCGGAATGGATCAAACTTCATCGCCATTGTCATCAACTCCTGTTGCGCCGGCGCCCGCAGGGCACCGGCGGTTGGAATGCCGTTGTTGGAAAAGGGTCGATAAAGGTTGAGTCCCCATGACTCAACGATGGAAATCAGGCTAGCACTCGGCAGTTTTGAGTGCTAGGTCATAGCAGCGGTTTCTGCCCCTTGTCCGCCTGTTTTTCTACTGTCAGCCGATCGGCCAGGCGTGCACGGCCGTGTTGGTGTGCATGTTCTCCCAGTAAAGCCTGGAGAGCTCGCCCAGGGCTGCTGTACGCTGCATCCCCGAGGCTTCCAGCCTGCGCAGGGTGGCGATCTGCCAGGCTGCTCCGTTCTGCTCCGTGCGCGCACGCTCGGCCACCACCGCCAGGTAGCGGTCGATCAGGGATGAATCGACTTTCAGTTCCCGAAGCCCCTCGGCAGCCTGCGGAATGAGGTGGCGCAGAATCAGTTCCGCCACCGGGATCTCGCCGATGCCGGGCCAGTACACAGACGCTTCCAGTCCGTGCCGGGCACAGTTGAGGAAGTTGTCCGACGCTGTCTTGAAGGCAATCCGGCTCCACAGCGGGCGGTCGGCCGTGCGGAGGTATTCCACGAGCCCGTAGTAGAACGCGGCGTTGGCCACCACATCCAGGACGGACGGCCCGGCCGGCAGGATCCGGTTCTCCAGCCGCAGATTCGGCGTCCCGCTGCCCGGATCGTAGATCGGCCGGTTCCAGCGGTAGACGGTGCCGTTGTGGAGGCGCAGTTCAGGCAGCAGCGGTGCCCCGAATGAAGTGGTTTCCGATCCGGTGCCCGACAGCTCCGGCAGCAGGGCGGGGAAATAGCGCACGTTCTCCTCGAAAAGATCGAAAATCGAGGTGATCCACCGCTCCCCGAACCAGACGCGCGGGCGGACGCCCTGGTTGCGCATTTCCGGCGGGCGGGTGTCGATGGACTGCTTGAAGAGTTCGATGCGGGTTTCGTGCCAGAGCACATGCTCCATGAAGATCGGTGAATTAGCGGCGAGGGCAACCTGCGGGGCGGCAATCATCTGCGCCGCGTTCCAGGCCGGCGCGAACTGGTCCGGCGATACTTCCAGATGCAGCTGGACCGAGGTGCACGCAGCCTCCGGTGCAATGTTCTGGGCGTAGAAGGACAGTGGTTCCGGCCCCGACAGGTCCAGGAGGACGTCTTCGCCCCGGGCCTGGAGCACTGAGGTGTTCAGGGCGGCGTAGCGCTGGCCGCTGCTCAGCCAGTCCCAGCCGTCCATGAAGCGGGGGGTCAGGGTGGGAAGGATTCCCACCATCATGATGTCGGCAGCTTCCTGGGCTGCCCGCTTATCCGCACGGTTCAACTGCAGCCGCAGGCTGTCCTCGAGCTCCTTGAGTCCGAACTGTCCCACCGGCATGGCCGGGTGGTTCATTTCGATGTTGAACGCGCCGATTTCGGTCTGGAAGGCCGGATCAGCAATCCGCTCGAGGACAGCCTGGTTGCGCAGGGCCGGTGAGAAGTCCCGGTTGGTTAGGTTCAGCTCAAGTTCCAGGCCGATGCTGGCCGTGTCCGCAAACTGGGCGGTGGACAGAAAATGAGCGAAATGGTCCAGGTTTTCCAGCAGGCGCTGCCGGTAGGCTGTGCGCTGCGCGCGGCTGAAAGTCTTGCTCGTGACTTCTGCACCCATGGCCCGTTACTTCTTTTTCAGGCCTTCAAGGACATGGGCGGGCCGCTGCATTTCACCGTGCTGGGCGCCCATGACAATTACGGCGCCGGAAAGTGCCGGAATGCTCCACTGCAGGATTTTCAGTTGGCGCTGGGCCGTCTTCAGTTCCTTGGAGGCGCCTTCCCGGGGCTCGGTGGCCCCCTGGCTGCCCTGCTCGGAGAGCTTCCCGACCTTGCCGCCGAGGATGCCCGAATAGAGCGTGACCACGGCTGCCACCACGGTGACCGCGGTCTTATAGGCGGTGAGCCGCGCTACCCCTTCCTGCTGGGACACACGGGTTTTGTTGTCTCCGATAAGCGCAAGTCCGGCTAGGAAGTGGAGGCCGATCGCGCCTGCCTGCACCGGAGCCCACTTTTTCCAGCCGAGGGCGGAAAGCCGGGTACGTTCAGTCGGGTCCGCTGCTGCAGCGGCTGCACCGTTCAGGCCCACGGCTCCCATCAGGGAGCCACCGAACCAGGCCGCAGCCGTCAGATCATGGACAGAGCGTGCTATGAGGTTTGCCGCCAATGTAATGCTCCTGTGGGTAGTGGGCCGGGGTCATTTCGAACCGGGCATCCGGCACGGAACGGCCTTCCGCGGCCTCTTCTGATCGGTGCAAAAAGACAACCACGCACGGGAGGTAATAGCAAGGGCACTTACGATCCTAACACGCTACACATTCGTAACTAAGTGTGCTTATTATCGATGCACGGAACATTCGATCTTGATCAGCAGTTGCAATGACGAAAGAGAGCGATGATGACAGAGAATTTCACTCCGCGTGACGGAAGCCATGCAGCATCCCCGGCCGGAAGCACCAGTGATTCCACCGCCGCGGCCAAGGCCGACGCGGCCAAGCAGCAGGCAGGTGACCTTGCCCAGCAGGCCAAGGGCAGCGCGGCTCAGGTAGCGGACACCGCTAAGTCTGAAGCTGCCGGAGTTGCCTCCGAGGTGAAGACCAACGCCAAGGACCTGTTCACGCAGGCCCGTTCCGATCTGACCGAGCAGGCAGGTGCCCAGCAGCAGAAGGTGGCTGAAGGACTCCGCTCGGTGGCAGATGAACTGCATACCATGGCCCAGTCCGGACAGTCCGGCGTAGCTGCGGACCTCGTGGGCCAGGCAGCAACCCGTGCGTCCTCCGTCGCCAGCTGGCTTGACGGACGCGATCCGGGATCCCTGCTGGACGAGGTCAAGGGCTTTGCACGCCAGCGCCCCGTCGCCTTCCTCGCCATCGCCGCAGGTGCCGGCTTCCTGGCCGGCCGCCTGAACAAGGGCCTGAGCGCCGGCCTCCCGAGCCAGGGCACGTCGGCAGCCGGATCCACGGGCCAGCACGTGGCACCGCCCGTGCCGCCGGTGACCCCGGTGCCGCCGGCACCGGAGACGCAGCCCGCCGTCGGCACCACGGGAACCGTCGCCGACCCGTTCGCTACCGAACCGGTACGTCCGGCCGGCACCGGACCCGCGTCGGCGCAGACGCTCCCGCCCACCCCCTCCACCGGTGTTCCGGCAGCTGATCCCTACAGCGGTGGTCGGCACTGATGAGCACCGAACTTCCTCCCACCCCCGCGCAGGCGAAGGCGGAATCCACGTCGCTGGGCGATCTGCTTGGCCAGGTGACGCAGGACATGTCCACCCTGATGCGCCAGGAAGTGGAGCTGGCAAAGGTTGAGCTGAAGCAGTCCGCCACCCGTGCGGGCAAGGGCGCCGGAATGCTCGGCGGAGCAGCCGTAGCGGGGTACTTCGTACTCCTCTTCCTGTCCGTCGCCCTCTGGTATGCACTGGGCACGACGGCGATCGGCTTCGGCTGGTCCGCTGTCATTGTGGCGGTCATCTGGGCCATTGCCGCCGCCATCCTGGCCTCACGCGGGCGCAAGGAAATGAAGAAGATCAAGGGCATGCCGCAGACGTCGGAGACGCTGCAGGAGATTCCCCAGACCATGAAACCAAGCGAGGAGACACGATGAGTGAAAACCCGGATGAAATCCGCGCCGACATCGAAGCAACCCGCCGGCGCCTTGGCACCAACGTGGACGCAGTG
The DNA here is from genome assembly GCF_059090365.1 of Arthrobacter sp. Ms25. NCBI lineage: Bacteria > Bacillati > Actinomycetota > Actinomycetes > Micrococcales > Micrococcaceae > Arthrobacter > Arthrobacter sp. Ms25. Next base: position 380,417 of record NZ_JBNHFP010000002.1, read on the forward strand.
GCGGATAAGGTAACTCCCTCCCACATCGTCCAGCGCCAGACGGACAAGATGAGGGACAAGGTATTCGGAGTGAAGGACAAGGTGATGGGTGTGGCCGATTCAGTGGGCAACAGTGCGAGTAACACCGGCAGCAACATCAGCAGCAGCGTCTCCGACATGGGCGGAAGCGTGTCCGACAGCGTCTCGGCCGCCGGTTCGGCTGTCCAGGGTGCCCCGGCCAAGCTCGCCGGGCAGGCACAGGGCAACCCGGTCGCTGCAGGCCTGATCGCATTCGGTGCCGGCCTGCTGGCAGCAACCCTCATCCCCGCCAGCGACAAGGAACGCGTCGCTGCGGACAACCTCAAGACTGCGGCGCAGCCCATGACGGAGGAGCTGGCCGGAGCCGCAAAGGAAATGGCCGAGGGGCTCAAGGAGCCGGCGCAGGAAGCGATGGAGAACATCAAGGCCACCGCAACGGACGCGGCGCAGACCGTGAAGTCCGAAGGCCAGGCCGCGGCTTCCGACGTCAAGGACTCCGCTTCGGAGGCTCCGCAGAACGTCAAGAACGCGTAAGGCAGTACCCAACAGCCGGAGCACGCAGTACTCAGCAAGGAGGACCTGATGCAGATCGACAAGCAGCAGATTATCGAATTCCTGAAGAACCGCGGCGACAGCTCGAAGGCAGGCCAGGCGGAGTCTGACCTGCCGGACAAGGTGGATACCGATAAAGACTCGGGTCTGCTGGAGAAGCTGGGCGTGAGCCCCCAGGACCTGCTGGGGAAACTACCCGGCGGCCTCGGCGGAAAGCTCCCGGGCGGTCTGGGCGGATAGCCCGGACACAGAACGACGGCGGTGCCGCACCTGCGAAGGTGCGGCACCGCCGTCGTTTGTGCTTCCGGCTTGTACGTCAGACAGGCCCGATCAGCGGGGAACGGCCGCTTCGTCATTGGCGTAGAGCACGCCGATCTGGGCCCGTACGGCGTCAAAGAGCCGCATGGTCCGCAAGGTATCAGCCCAGGTCATTGTGGGGCTTTCGACAAGGCCGGACTGGATGCAGCGGGTCACTTCGCGCAGTTCGTAGGCATACCCGTTGCCGACCTGCGGAAAGCGTTCCACCCGGGGTTCCCCGGCGTGCGGCACGACCGTCAGTTCCACCGGGTTGTGCAGGGGCGAGCCCGTGCGGAGCCATCCCTTGGTGCCGGAAATGACGGCGGTCCGCGGCGAGGAGGAGACCAGCGAGGACGTCAGCTGCGCCAGTGCGCCGGAGGCATAGCCGAGCGTCAGCGCATTCTGGGAATCCACGCCGTCGGGGTTGATGCTGCCCACCGCATGTACGGTTTCGGGGTAGCCGAGCGCACCCAGGGCAAAGGTCAGCGGGTACACGGTGAGGTCCAGCAGCGCTCCGCCGCCCGCCGCCGGATCCCAGAGCCTGCTGGCCGGATCATAGGGGGCAGGGAAGCCGAGGTCCGCCTGCACCCAGTTGATGTCTCCGAGCTCGTACGAGGCAATCAGTTCCCAGATGCGGTTGATGCAGGGCAGGAACCGGGTCCACACCGCCTCCATGAGGAAAACGTTGCGGGACCGGGCAAGCTCGATCAGGTCCTCGGCCTCGCGCGCATTGACGGTCAGGGATTTTTCACACAGCACGTGCTTGCCGGCTTCCAGTGCACGCCGGGCAATCCGATAGTGCTGGGCATGCGGGGAAGCAATGTAGACCACATCGACGTCGGGGTCGGCGAAGAGCTGGTCGTACCCGGCGGTGCCGTCCAGGTCGTAGTAGCTGCTGGCAAACCCGAAGCGTGCCGCGAAGTCCTTGGCAGTGCTTTGTCCGCGGGAACTGACGGCCTGCAGGACGGCGTCTTCGAGCCGGGCGATGTCTTCAGTGACACGCTCGGCAATGTTTCCGGTGGCGACTACGCCCCACCGCAGGGTCCGGCCCGTGGACTGTACGGGGCTCGGTGCCCCGGGCTGTACGCAGGGCGGGGTGGGAATGTGTTGAACGGCAGTCATGGTCCTCATCTTCCGCGTCGTTGCAGGGAGTAACCCCTACTCTATGGTCGCCGCAGGCCGGAGCCTAGGGCCGGTCCCGGAGTACTTCCGGCAGGTTCGCCGGAGACCCGGGTAGACAGATGGAACAGCCCGGGTCTCCACAGAGGGAAACCCGGGCCGTACCGCCCCGAGAGGGGATGGATATGTTGCTTACTTGGTCAGCTTGGAGAGCGCGGGATCGTCGGCGTAGGCCTCGGAAGCGTTCGCCTTGGTGACGATGACCGGCTCGAGCAGGTAGGCCTCAACAACCTTCTTGCCGTTGTCGTAGCTCTCCTTATCGTTGATCTCGACCTCGCCGCCGTCAGCCAGGGTCTTGACCATGTCGATGCTCTGGTTCACCAGGTTGCGGGTGTCCTTATTAATGGTGGAGTACTGCTTGCCTTCCATGATCAGCTTCACGGATTCCACCTCGGAGTCCTGGCCGGTGATGACCGGCAGCGGCTTGCCGGCGCCGCTGACCGAGGTCAGTACGGCGCGGGCCAGGGTGTCGTTGGGGGAGAGGACGCCGTCGAGCTCTTCGGTGGAGTAGGTGCCCGAGAGCAGGTTGTCCGCACGCTTCTGGGCCTCTTCGGCCTTCCAGCCCTTGGTGGTGGCCTGGGTGAAGTCGGTCTGTCCCGAGACCACCTTGAGGGTGCCGGCTTCGATTTCCGGCTGCAGCACGCTCATGGCGCCGTCGAAGAACACCTTCGCGTTGGCGTCATCGGAGGAGCCGGCAAACAGTTCAATGTTGTACGGGCCCTCGGGCTTCTTTTCCTTGAGTCCGTCCAGGAGGGCCTGGCCCTGCAGCTCGCCGACCTTGAAGTTGTCGTAGGCCACGTAGTAGTCGACATTTTCGGTGTTGGTCAGCAGGCGGTCATAGGCGATGACGGTGATTCCGGCCTCCTTGGCTTCCTGCAGCTGCGAGCCGAGCTGGCTGCCGTCGATGGCGCCCACAATCAGCACCTCGACACCGTTGGTGATCATGGAGCTGATCTGGTTCTGCTGTTCGGACACGCCGCCGTTGGCGAACTGGACCTGGCCCTCGTAGCCGGCTTCCTTCAAACCGTCCTTGAACAGGGTCTCTGCCAGCACCCAGTTTTCCGAGGTCTTCTGGGGCAGGGCTACGCCGATGGAGGCTCCGTCTTCGAAACCTTCCTCGGTTCCGGAGGCGGACTCTTCGGCCCGGCCGCAGGCAGACAGCGACAATGCTGCCACCGTGGCCACAACGGCGAAGGACTTTGCGAAATTACGCATGGTGTTTCTCTTTCTTGATACCGGTTGGAGCGATTAGTGCTGGGTGAATGGAACGGTTGGGGCGTCAGATGACGGTCTTGGTGCCGGTGGGCATTTCGGGCGTGGCGTCGACGACGGCGGGTGCGGTCTTGGCCTTGGTGTTCCCGAAGCCGCGCATCAGCAGTCCGGTGATGGACGGCTTGCCCTGCGTCTTGTTGTAGACGTCCAGCGCAACGGCCAGCAGCAGGACCAGTCCCTTGATCATGGAGGTCAGGTCGGCGCCGACGCCGAGCAGCTGCAGCCCGTTGTTCAGGACGGCCATGACGAGGCCGCCGACGATGGAGCCGACCACGGTGCCGACACCGCCGGAGACGGCTGCGCCGCCGATAAAGACCGCGGCAATGGCATCCAGTTCCCAGTTGGTGCCGTCAAACGGTCCCGAAGCGGTGGAACGGGCAACGAAGATCATGCCGGCCAGGGCGGCCAGGATGGACATGTTCATCATGACCAGGAAGTTCACCTTCTTGCCCTGCACGCCGGAGAGTTCGGCGGCGTGCCGGTTGCCGCCCACGGCGTAGACGTGGCGGCCGAAGATGGTCTTGTTGGAGACGAAACCGTAGAAGAGGACCAGCAGGCCGAGGATGATGCCCGAGACCGGGAAGGAGGTGCCCGGCCGGCCGGTGGCGAACAGGTACGTTGCGTAGAGGATGACGGCGCAGAGCAGGCCGATCTTGACCGCAGGCACCCAGGCGGGAGGGTTGATGCTGCCGAGCTTGGCATTGCGGGCGCGCTTGCGCATTTCGCCGTAAATGACGGCGGCGCAGAGGATCAGGCCCAGCAGCAGCGTGAGGTTGTTGTAGTTCGGGATGGGCCCGCCTTCGGGCAGGTAGCCGGCTCCGATGAACTGGAATTCGGAGGGCACCGGCACGGTGTTGGACTTGCCGACCCACTGGTTGGCGCCGCGGAAGATCAGCATGCCGGCCAGGGTGACGATGAAGGCGGGGATGCCGATGTAGGCGACCCAGAAGCCCTGCCAGGCCCCGATCAAGGCTCCCACCACGAGGCCGAGGACGATGCCCATGTACCAGGGCAGGCCCCAGTCCCGCATGGCCATGGCAACGACGATGCCCGAGAAGGCGGCAACCGAGCCCACGGAGAGGTCGATATGGCCGGCAATGATCACGAAGACCATGCCCACGGCGAGGATCAGGATGTAGGAGTTGCCGTTGAAGAGGTTGATCATGTTCGTGGACGTCAGCGTCTTGCCCCCGGTGAGGGCCTGGAACAGGCCAACCAGGATGGCCAGGGCGAAAATCATCCCGAACTGGCGGCCGTTGCCGCCCAGGAGTTGCTTGATGGCGTTCATGAAGGGGTTCCTTGTGTTGCGTAGTCGGCGGACTTCCGGGCGGGAGAGGTCATGAGCCGCATGAGGTTTTCCTGGGTGGCTTCCGCCTTGGAGACCTCGCCGGTGACCGCGCCTTCGAAGATGGTGTAAATGCGGTCCGAGAGCCCCAGGAGTTCGGGCAGCTCCGAGGAGATCACGATGATTCCCTTGCCCTGGTTCGCGAGCTGCTGGATGATTCCGTAGATTTCGTACTTGGCGCCGACGTCGATGCCGCGGGTCGGTTCGTCAAGGATCAGCAGGTCCGGATCCGTGAACATCCACTTGGCCAGGACAACCTTCTGCTGGTTGCCGCCGGAGAGCTTGGCGACGCCTTCGTCCACTGTCGGCGCTTTGGTCCGCAGGCTTTTGCGGTATTCCTCCGCGTGGCGGAACTCGGCGTCGTCGTCGACCACCAGCCCGCGGGTGATCCTTTTCAGGTCGGCCGAGACCGTGGTGGCCTTGATGTCGTCCAGGAGGTTCAGGCCGAGGGTCTTGCGGTCCTCGGTGACGTAGGCCAGGCCGTGGTCGATCGCCGAGTGCACCGACTTGAGCGTGATCTCCTTGCCGTCCTTGATGATGCTGCCGGAGATGAAGTTGCCGTAGGAGCGGCCGAAGATGGACCGGGCCAGCTCGGTGCGTCCGGCGCCCATGAGGCCGGCGAAGCCGACAATTTCACCGCGGCGGACGTGGAAGTCCGAGCCCTTGCAGACCAGGCGGTCAGGGACAGTCGGATGCCCGACGGTCCAGCCGCGGACCTCGAAGAACGTTTCGCCGATGGTGGGGGTGTGGTCCGGGAAGCGGGACTCCAGCGAACGGCCGACCATGCCGCGGATGATGCGGTCTTCGTCGGCGCCCTCGGCGGCGACGTCGATGGTCTCCACCGAGCGGCCGTCACGGATGATGGTGATGGAGTCCGCGATCTGCTCGATTTCGTTGAGCTTGTGCGAAATCATGATGCAGGAAATTCCCTTGTCCCGCAGCCCCGACATCAGGTCCAGCAGGTGCTGGGAATCCGTTTCGTTGAGTGCGGCAGTGGGCTCGTCGAGGATCAGCAGCTGCACGCTCTTGTTCAGCGCCTTGGCAATCTCCACCAGCTGCTGCTTGCCGACGCCCAGATCCTTGATGGGAGTGGTGGGGTCCTCGTTCAGGCCCACCCGTTCCATCAGGTCCAGGGTGTCGAAGTTGACCTTGTCCCAGTCGATGACGCCGAATCGGGTGGGTTCATTGCCCAGGAAGATGTTCTCCGCAATGGACAGCTCGGGGATCAGCGCCAGTTCCTGGTGGATGATGACGATTCCGGCGGCCTCGCTGGACCGGATATCCCGGAACTGGACCGGGGTGCCGCGGAAGACGATGTCCCCGGTGTACGTGCCGTGGGGGTAGACCCCGGAAAGAACCTTCATCAGCGTGGATTTTCCGGCACCGTTTTCACCGCAGATCGCGTGGATCTCGCCGGCCCGGACGTTCAGTGCGACGTCGGCAAGGGCCTTTACGCCCGGGAATTCCTTCGTGATGGAGCGCATTTCGAGAATGTTGGGACTAGCTGACATGTGTGGTGTCCCTGCCGTGGTGGCAGGCGGCGCACCGCGCGCCTACTGCCGGAGCTGCTGCTGCTGCTCGCATGAGTGCCTCCGTGTGACCTCTTTGTCGTGACATGGCCCACAGGGTGAGCCGATAAGGAAGTTAACAGGGTCACACGTGCTGTCGTCAAGTCTTGAACACAAGACCCCGGAGCGGCGGGACTTTTATGGAGGCGGGTGGCGGCCAGGGAGTCGGGCGGTGAGGCAGTGTGCCGCCCTTCGCCGGGAGGTCGGACAGCCGGGACGGGAGGCAGCCTGCGGCACGGAGCCGGGAGGCAGGCCGCACCTTCGGGAGGCTACGCGGCCGCGCCCTGTTCCTGGAGAACGAGTGCTGCTCCCCCCAGGGCCTCGGCCCGGTCCCCGAGCGAGGACATCAGGACCGTCGAGGTCTCGCCCACGAGCGGTACGGCGTGCCGCAGCAGGCCGCGGCGGATGGGCTCGAGGAAGGTGTCGCCGAGGTCCGTCAACGGCCCCCCGATGATGATCAGTTCGGGGTTCAGGGTGTTTGCGAGGTTCGCGGCGGCCCGGCCAACGGCCATGCCGGCGTCGTCAATGACGCGCAGGGTGGCCGGATCCAGGGTCTCCGCGCGGGAGAGGATGTCCGCGGTGGTGACGGTGCCGCCCGAGGCGCGGCTGAGCAGCTCGATCATGATCGAGGTTGAGGCGATGGTTTCGAGGCAGCCGCGGTTTCCGCAGCGGCAGATGAGGCCCTGGTCGAAGATGGTGGCATGGCCGATTTCGCCGGTGACTCCGACGTTTCCGTAGTACAGCGAACCGTTGATGACCAGGCCGGCACCGATGCCGGAGGCAACCTTGATGAAGATGAGGTTTTCGCTGCAGCCGTGCGGTCCCCAGGTCACTTCCGCCAGTGCGCCGAGGTTGGCGTCGTTGTCGATGAACACGGGCATGCCGAGCCGTTTGCCGAGGTCTTCGCGCATGTTGATGCCCACCCATTCGGGCAGGATCGCGCCCTGGACAACCGTCCCGGTCCGCCGGTCGATGGGGCCAGGGATGCCGACGCCGGCGCCGAGCACCGCGCTGCGGTCCACGCCTTGGCGGTCCAGCAGCCGCTCCAGGAGCGAGGCCGCGGCGTCCATACCCTCCGCGGCGCTGTGCCCCAGCGGCAGGAGGATGGACTCCTCCTGCAGGATCCGGTGCCCCAGGGAGGCCAGGACCACCCGTACATGGCGCCGGCCGATGTCGATGCCTGCGGCCACGGCTCCGGTCTCGTTCAGCCGCACGGACTGGGCCCGGCGCCCGGAGCTGGTGGTGGGCTCGGTGACCACCAGGCCCCGCTCATGCATCACCCGCACGATGTTCGACACTGTGGCGCTGGACAGGCCAGTCTGCCGGGAGATGCCGGCCTGCGTCAGCGGACCGGAGGCCAGCAGGGCCTCGGTGATCCGCTGCCGGTTGCGTTCACGCAGGGCGCTCTGGGAACCGGGTTTGGGCGCGGCGCTGCCCGGTGCGCGGGCAGGCCTCGGCGTTGAGGGCGAATCAGCTGGCATTGGTTAAGAGTCCTACATCACACTGTTGTCGTCAAGAAGTGAACGCAAACTAGGCGCCGGTGCTCACGGCTGCCCGGTGGTCGGCGGCGGTGCGCCGGTAGTTCTCCGCGTTTTCCCGCACCCCGGCAAACTCCTCATCGGTGAGGCTCCGGCGGACCTTTGCGGGGACTCCTGCCACCAGGGAACGCGGCGGCACCACCGTGCCCTCCAGGACGAGCGCGCCGGCGGCTACCAGCGAGCCGGCACCGATCACGGCACCGTTCATGATGGTGGCGCTCATTCCGATCAGGCAGTCGTCTTCGACGGTGCACCCGTGCACCACGGCGTTGTGCCCCACGCTGACCCGCGCGCCGACCGACGTCGGGAAGCCCGGATCGGCGTGCAGGACCACGTTGTCCTGCAGGTTGGTTCCCTCACCCACCCGGATGCTGTTGGAATCGCCGCGCACGCAGGCTCCGTAGAACGCGCTGGAGCCTGCCGCCATGCTGACATCGCCGATGAGCGAAGCGGTGGGGGCGAGGAAGACGCTGGGATCAACGGACGGGGTCTTGCCCCGGAGTTCAATAATGTGTGCCATGTCACCCAGCGTAGCGGCGCCTGTCCGGATATCAGTTGAAGACGATGGTCCGCTTGCCGTCCAGCAGTACCCGGTGCTCGGCGTGCCACTGCACTGCCTTGGCCAGGGCCCGGCCCTCGACGTCGCTGCCCAGGGCGGCAAGCTGGGCGGCCGAACGGGCATGGTCCACCCGGATGACTTCCTGCTCGATGATGGGCCCCTCGTCCAGGTCGGACGTGACGTAGTGTGCCGTGGCGCCGATCAGTTTCACGCCGCGGGCATGTGCCTGGTGGTACGGGCGGGCACCCTTGAAGGACGGCAGGAAGGAGTGGTGGATGTTGATGGCCCGCCCGGCGAGGTCCCGGCAGAGGTCGGTGCTCAGGATCTGCATGTAGCGGGCGAGGACCACCAGTTCAATGTCCAGCTCGGCCATCAGTTCCCGCAGGCGTTCCTCGGCCTGGACCTTCGTGTCCGCAGTGACGGGGATGTGGTGGAAGGGCACGCCGTAGAAGTCCGCCAGGGACTCGAGGTCACGGTGGTTGGAGACGATGGCCGGGATCTCGATCGGCAGTGTTCCGGCACGCTGCTGGAAGAGCAGGTCATTGAGGCAGTGGCCGGCCTTCGAGGCCATGATCAGGGTGCGGGTCGGCCGGCCGGCGGTGTGCAGCTCCCACTCCATGCCAAACGCTTCCGCCGTGGGTGCGAGCCGGGCATGGACCTGCTCATGGGAGTTGGGGGAGCTGAAGTCCACCCGCATGAAAAAGGAACCTGTCTCCGGGCTGCCGAACTGGGCGGACTCGATGATGTTGCCTTCGGCCGCTACCAGCGAGGCGCTGACGGCATGGACAATGCCCGGCCGGTCCGGGCAGGACAGCGTCAGGGTGTAGGCGTTGCCGGCCGCGGAGGGAACGGGAATCGAAAAGGTCACGATGCCTAGGTTACCGGTTTCCGTCCCCTGGCCTAGGGTGGGCACATGGATGTGATGTTCCTGCCTTTCTCCGACAAGGACGAGGAAGAGCTGGTCCGTTTCCTCACGACCAACAGCTTTCCGTATCACCGCATCAAGGCGCCGCCCGAGGGCCTCGTGCGGCGCCTGCTGATCGAGGGGCGGTTCGACGGCGACGGGGTACGCACCTTCTGGGTGTTCGGCGACAACCACCGCATGGGCCTGGCCATCCTGGAAGACCTGGGCACGAACACCCCGGTGCTGGACCTGCGGCTGGTGGAGAAGTTCCGAGGGAAGGGCAACGGAGTGCCGGTGCTGAAGGCGCTGACCGGAAAAGTTTTCACGGATTACCCGGAAGCGCACCGGTTCGCCGGGCGCATGCGGGAGGACAACATTGCCATGCGCAAGACACTGATCCGCTCCGGTTTCCTGAAGGAAGCCCATCACCGCGAAGACTGGCCGCTGGAGGACGGGCGGCGCGTGGCCACCGTGATCTATGCCATTCTGCGCCGAGACTGGGAGCAGGGTACGGTTACGCCCTTTGAATGGGAAGAGATCCGGTAGCCACCTGCTGCACCGCCGCGAGTGCCGCGGCCCGGCCGGCGCGGGTGGCCCCCAATGTGGAGGAGGATTCCCCGTAGCCCACGAGCAGCAGGCGGGGCTCACGCACTACCCGTACGCCGTCCATCCGGATTCCGCCGCCGGGTTCACGCAGGTGCAGGGGGGCCAGGTGATCCAGTGCGGCGCGGAAGCCGGTGGCCCAGAGGACCGCGTCCACGGACTCCCCGGACCCGTCCGCGAAAACCACGCCGGTTGCGGTAAGGCGGCGGATCGGTCCGCGGGATACCAGCACGGCGTCCTCGATGCCCCTGCGGTATTCGTCCGTCAGCGGCAGCCCCGTGGCGGAAACGACGCTCAGCGGCGGCAGCCCGGCACGGGTCCGGGCGCTGACCTTCGCCTCAACGGCGCGTCCCCATTCGGCGTCGAACGGGCGCAGGGTGAACTCCGGGGGGCGGCGCGTGGACCAGAACGTCCGGGCCCCGGCCCGGTGCAGCTGCAGCAGGAACTGCACGGCGGACGTCCCGCCGCCGACAACCAGCACCCTCTGTCCCGCGAACTCCGCCACGCTGCGGAAGTCCCGGGTATGCAGCTGCCGGCCGCCGAAGGATTCCCGGCCGGGGTAGTACGGCCAGTAGGGGCGGTCCCATGTCCCGGTCGCGTTGATGACCGTACGCGCCTGCCACGTCCGTCCGTCCGCCGCGGCGACGGACAACCGTCCGCCGCTGCCCTCGGACACCGCGGACACGGCAACCGGGCGGACAACGTCGAGTCCGAACGCACGCTCATACCGCCCGTAATACCGGGTGACCACGGCGGAGGCCGGTTCGGCAGGGTCGGGGGTCCCCAGCGGCATGCCGGGAAGATCATGCAGCGCATGCGCCGCACCGAAGGTCAGCGAATCCCAGCGGTGCCGCCAGGCTCCGCCCGGACCCGGGTTCGCGTCCAGCACAGTGAACCCCGCGCCGGGCCGCAGGCCCCGGCGGCGCAGGTGATAGGCCGCGCTGAGTCCGGCCTGGCCGGCGCCGATCACCAGTACGTCCGTTTCCACCTCGTTGCTCCTTCTGCCTTTGGAAGCCTAACCGCCGGGACGGTGCGCCTATTCCGCTGCGCCCTGCGGACAGGAGACAGGTACGGCTAGGATGGAGAGCGTCGCGACTGGCGTTAGGTGGGTTACCACCAGGGAGCGGCACGGGACCCCTGAAGGGTGTCCTTATCGACCACGGATCGCACGCCTGGGCCGCGGGTCACGCGCGAAACTGTTGTGCCCTGCCCGGACTGTCCAGCTGACCGGACCTCACGGGCGCCGGCAGGTAGCCTGACCTATTGAGAACCTCTTCCCAGGAGATCCACGTGAGAGTATCCACCCAGAGCGTCACCAACGCGCCGCTTATCGATGTTGATCCCGAAATAGCGGCTGTCCTGCAGGATGAACTGTCCCGCCAGCGCGGCACCCTCGAGATGATTGCCTCCGAGAACTTCGCGCCGCGGGCCGTCCTGGAAACCGCCGGCTCCGTCCTCACGAACAAGTATGCCGAAGGGTATCCCGGGCGCCGCTACTACGGCGGCTGCGAGTATGTGGACGTGGCGGAAAACCTGGCGATCGACCGGGCGAAGTCCCTCTTCGGCGCCGAGTTCGCCAACGTACAGCCGCATTCCGGAGCGCAGGCCAACGCGGCGGCACTTGCGGCCCTGATGAAACCGGGGGAGAAGCTGATGGGCCTGGACCTGGCCCACGGCGGGCACCTGACCCACGGCATGAAACTGAACTTTTCCGGCAAGCTGTACAACGTTGCCGCCTACGGCGTGGACGAGCAGACCTACCGGGTGGACATGGACCGGGTCCGCGAACAGGCACTGGCCGAACGCCCGCAGGTCATTGTCGCCGGCTGGTCCGCCTACCCGCGACAGCTGGACTTCGAGGCTTTCCGCTCCATTGCCGACGAGGCCGGTGCCTACCTCTGGACGGACATGGCGCACTTTGCCGGCCTGGTGGCCGCCGGACTGCACCCGAACCCGGTGCCGGTGTCCGACGTCGTCACCTCCACCGTGCATAAGACCCTTGCCGGACCGCGCTCGGGCATGATCTTGGCTCGGGAGGAGTACGCGAAGAAGCTGAACTCCGCCGTCTTCCCCGGCCAGCAGGGCGGTCCGCTGATGCACGTGATCGCCGCCAAGGCCGTGGCCTTCCGGATCGCCGGTACCGAGGAATTCCGGGAACGGCAGGAGCGCGTGCTCGAGGGGGCGCGCATCGTCGCCGAACGCCTGAACGCGCCCGACGTCGCCGAACACGGCGTCTCGGTGCTCACCGGCGGCACCGACGTGCACCTGGTCCTGGTGGATCTGCGCCACTCCGCCCTGGACGGCAAGCAGGCCGAAGACCTGCTGGAGTCCGTCGGCATCACGGTGAACCGCAACTCCGTGCCCTTTGACCCGCGGCCGCCGATGGTCACGTCCGGCCTGCGGATCGGCACGCCGGCACTCGCCACCCGCGGCTTCGGCGCCCCGGAATTCACTGAGGTGGCGGAGATCATCGCAGCCGCACTGAAACCCGCTCCCGACGTCGAGGCCCTGCGGAACCGCGTACGGGCGCTCGCAGACAATTTCCCGCTTTACCCAGGACAGGAGGAATGGTAGCCGTGGAGAAAGGAACCAATATGGAGGGCGCCGTGACCGGTGAGGACACCAGCGTGAACCTCGGCTGGGACGTCAAGGAGAAGACCGAATTCGGTACCCCGGTGGCGGCGAAGATCCTGGACGGCCGCGCCGCCGCCCGGGAGATCAAGGATGACCTGGCCGAACGGGTGCGCGCACTGAAGGAAGAGCACGGCATCACCCCGGGACTGGGTACCGTGCTGGTGGGGGACGATCCCGCCAGCCACTCCTACGTGGGCGGCAAGCACAAGGACTGCAAGCAGGTGGGAATCAATTCCATCCGCCGCAACCTCCCGGGCGACATCAGCCAGGCAGACCTGGAAAAAGTCATCGACGAACTCAACGAGGACCCGGCCACCACCGGCTACATTGTGCAGCTGCCGCTGCCGGCACACATCGACGCCAATGCCATCCTGGAACGGATCTCCCCGGACAAAGATGCGGACGGACTGCACCCGGTCAACCTGGGCCGCCTGGTCCTCAACGTCAGCGAACCGATGACATCTCCGCTGCCCTGCACCCCGCACGGAATCGTGCAGCTGCTGGTCCGCAACGGCATCTCGCTGAACGGCAAGAAGGTCCTGGTGGTGGGACGCGGCGTCACCGTCGGACGGCCGCTCGGGCTGCTCCTGACCCGCCGCCCGATCAACGCCACGGTCACCCTGGCCCACACCGGGACCGCGGACCTGTTCGAGCACCTGCGGACCGCCGACGTGGTGGTGGCGGCTGCCGGCTTCCCGGAAATGATCCGCGCCGAGGAACTCAAGCCCGGCGCCATCGTGCTGGACGTCGGCGTCACCCGGGTCACCGATCCGGAGACGGGCAAGACCACCCTGACCGGCGACGTCGATCCCGCGGCGGCCGACGTCGCCGGCTGGATTTCACCCAACCCCGGCGGCGTGGGCCCCATGACCCGCGCCATGCTGCTGGCCAACGTCGTGGAGGCAGCTGAACGGCAGGCCGGAATCCTGGTGTAGGCACGGCATCTGCCGACCCGGGACGGACCTCTGCCCGCGGGCATGCACCGGTCGGTCCCGGGTCCACTACACTGTCGTGAGTGTCGCAGATCACATCAAGCAGGACCGAACCCGAAACCCGCTCCGACTACGTTATTTCCGCACGGAACCTGACCAAGTCCTACGGCGGTTTCACCGCCGTCGACGGCATCTCCTTCGACGTGCCGCCGGGGGAGTCCTTCGGGCTGCTTGGGCCCAACGGCGCAGGCAAATCCACCACCATGAAAATGATCGGCGGGGTCTCCCAGCGCAGCGCCGGAGAGCTCAGCATCATGGGGCTGGACCCGAACAGGTACGGACCCGAAGTCCGGGCCCATCTGGGCGTCGTACCCCAGCAGGACAACCTGGACGAGGACCTGCGCGTGCGCGACAACCTGCTGGCCTACGGACGCTACTTCGGCCTGCCCAAGAGCTACCTTCAGCCCAAGGCGGACGAACTGCTGGAATTCGCGCAGCTCACCGATAAGGCCAAGGCCCGGGTGGACTCCCTCTCCGGCGGCATGAAGCGCCGCCTGACCATAGCCCGGTCCCTGATCAATGACCCGAAGATCCTGCTGCTGGACGAACCGACCACCGGACTGGATCCGCAGGCCCGGCACATCCTTTGGGACCGGCTGTTCCGGCTCAAGGAGGCCGGGGTGACGCTGATCCTCACCACCCACTACATGGACGAAGCCGAGCAGCTGTGCGACCGGCTGATCGTCGTGGACAAGGGCGCGATCATGGCCGAAGGGTCGCCGGCGGCCCTGATCCGGGAACATTCCACCCGGGAGGTGGTGGAGCTGCGGTTCGGTTCCGAGCGCAACACCACGGTGGCGGCGGAACTCGCCGGCATCGGAGAGCGCCTGGAAACCCTTCCGGACCGGGTACTGATCTACGCCGACGACGGCGAAGCCGCCCTGGACGCCGTGACCGGCCGCGGACTGCGGCCCATCACGTCGCTGGTGCGCCGCTCCTCGCTGGAAGACGTGTTCCTGCGCCTGACCGGGAGGAGCCTCGTTGACTAAGCCGGAGCCCGCTGCCGAAGCCGCGCTCCAGCGCCACGAGGTGCTCGGCCTGCGGTCACCGCTGACCCCGCAGCAAACGGCCGCCAGGGCCCGGCGTTTCGGCAGCCTCTACTACGCGGACATGTGGATCCGGCGGATGCGCGGCTACCAATGGACCGTGCTGATGACCGCCGTCGGCACCCCGCTGGTGTACCTGCTGGGCATGGGCACCGGCCTCGCCGTGCTGATTGACGGGAACTCCACTGCGGGCTTCCCCGGCGGCGACGGATCGACCGTGTCCTACCTGGTGTTCCTGGGGCCCGCGCTCGTGGCAACAGCGGCACTGATGATTTCCAGCGAGGAAAACACCTACACCGTCATGGGCGGGTTCAAATGGCACCGGACCTACTACGGGCCCAATGCTTCGCCGCTGGCCAGCGGGCAGATTGCCCTCGGGCATGTCCTGGGACTCACCGTCCGCATCCTGCTGACCACCGGAATCTACTACCTGTTCCTGCTGCTCTTTGGGGCCGTGATGCAGCCGGCGACGGGCTGGCTGATGATTTTCACTGCCCTCCTGGCGGGACTTGCGTTCGGGATGCCGCTCCTGGCCTTCAGCGCGACCCTGAAGGAAGACAAAGGACAGTTCGCCATGGTCCAGCGGTTCATCGTGATGCCGCTGTTCCTGTTTTCCGGAACGTTCTTCCCGCTGGACTCGCTGCCGCTGGCCGTCCGCTGGATCGGCTGGATCTCGCCGCTCTGGCATTCCACCGAACTGGGCCGGGTGCTCAGCTACGGCCACCCTGAGCCGGCGGCCATGACCGCTGCGCACGTGGCATACGTGCTGGTCCTTACTGTCGGCGGGCTGCTCCTGGCCCGGCGGAACTTCACAAGGAGGCTCGCCGGATGAGCATCGAGAACCGTACCGCGCCGACCCAGCTTGTCCCGCAGGGCCGGTTCCTCGGGTCGCTGTACGGGCGGAACATCCGTGCAGTGATCGCCCGCGGACTCAAGGCCACGTGGGGGACCAACTGGAGCATCATGGTCAGCGGGTTCGTGGAACCGGTGCTGTACCTGGTGGCCATGGGGATAGGCCTGGGTGCCCTGGTGGGAACCGTCGCAGGCCCCGGCGGGCAGGAAATGGACTACGCCAACTTCATCGCGCCGGCGCTGCTGGCCGTGTCCGCCATGAACGGCGCCGTGTACGACTCCACCATGAATGTGTTCTTCAAGCTCAATTACGCCCGGCTCTATGAAGGCATGCTTTCCACTCCGCTGGGTCCGCTGGACGTGGCGATGGGCGAAATCTTCCTGGCACTGCTGCGCGGCGCCCTCTACGCCACCGGCTTCACCGCGGTCATGGGGGCCATGGGCCTGATCACTTCGCCCTGGGCGCTGCTGATGATCCCCGCCGCCGTGGTCATCGCCTTTGGCTTCGCCTCGTTCGGCATGGCAGTGACCAGTTATATGAAGACCTTCCAGCAGCTGGACTGGGTCAACATGATCATGCTGCCCATGTTCCTGCTGTCGGCCACCTTCTATCCGCTGAGTGTCTACCCCGAGGCGGTGCAGTCCGTCATCCAGGCCCTGCCGCTGTGGCACGGCGTCGAACTGCTCCGCCAGATCAGCGTCGGGATCTTCAGCTGGGGAACCGCGGGGCATCTGCTCTACTTCGTGGTGATGATTGCCCTCGGCCTGACCCTGACCACTAACCGGCTTCGGGCGCTGTTCCTGAAGTAGGGGCGCTTGTTGGGCCGGTCAGCTGGCCGTATGTGCGGGCGAAAACTTCGGCGAGGCGGTCGTTGAAGAGCACGAACTCGGCATGCTTCAACGACACCGGTGTGTGGTGCAGGAGTTCCTGCAGGCCGATGCGGGCCACGGTCCCGGGGTCCCATCCGTACACACCGGCACTCACGGCAGGAAAGGAAATGCTCCGGGCGCCCAGCTCCTCGGCTGCGGCCAGGGCGGTGCGGAAACAGGACCTCAGCAGTTCCGGATCGGTTTCCCCCGCGCCGGCGTTGGGACCCACGGTGTGCACCACCCAGCGCGCCGGCAGGTCGAACGCGTCGGTGGCGACGGACAGTCCGGTCGGCAGCCCCTGCGGCAGCGAGGTTCTCCGCAGTTCCTTACACGCCGCCAGCAGCTGCGGGCCGGCAGCGCGGTGGATGGCGCCGTCCACTCCGCCGCCGCCGAGCAGGGAAGAATTGGCGGCGTTGACGACGACGTCGGTATCCCGCGTTGTGATGTCGCCGGTGGCGATGGTGATCTCCATCGAGCCAGTCTGCCACTGCCGCGGATCCGCTGCCACCGCCTACGGAGCGGGGTGCAGTCGCGCGGAGCGAACACGGCACCGGGCACCTGTCCAAGTTTGAGAGAATGGGAGCATGCAGTCGATCCGAAACGGCAAGACGCCGTCGTCCCCGTCCTCACCCGGCCGCGGCATCAGCCGCAGGATGGGCAATACGGGCATCGTCGTGATGCTCATTGTCTTCCTCGTCGCCGTGGTTTTTGCCGCCAACCAGAATGACGTCATCGGCTGGCTGGTGGTCATTGTGTCCCTTGGCTGGCTGCTCCTGTCGACGTTCGTGGTGCTCTCCGTCCGCAGCGCCACCCGCAAGGCGACCGCGAAGCTTGCCGGTGCCACCGCCGGCCTCGCTCCCCGCGCCGGAGTGCAGGTTGTGGATGAAAGCACCACGGTCCGTGACCAGAAACTGGACCACAGCTTCAAGATTGTCCAGGTCCAGGCCAAGGTCATCGCCGACAACCTGGACACGGACCGGGAAATGGTGGACCGTGCCTTGGAAACCATCGAAATCACGGCGCACAACGGCCGTGGCATGATCAAGAAGGACGAGGGCGGTCCGGTCGAAGGCACCGTCGTCGACTAGGTTCACCCACCGGCGGAACCCTGCGGCCCGCCGGATCGGTCGTTTCGGGATGAACAGCTACTGAGGAGTATGGTTATTCGCGTGAGTTCGGCATCAACGGGAACTATGGACAGTTCCGGAAAAGCACTGCGCATTGCGTCGGTGAATGTCAACGGCATCCGCGCCGCCTACAAGCGGGGCATGGCCGATTGGCTCGCGGACCGCGATGTGGACATCCTGTGCCTGCAGGAGGTACGTGCCCCCGACGCCGTCCTGAAGGACCTCCTGGGCGACACCTGGCACATCCAGCACGCCGAATGCATCGAGGCCAAGGGCCGCGCCGGCGTCGCCATCGCCTCCCGCACCGCTCCGGTGGCGGTCCGCGAACACATCGGCGACGACTACTTCGCCCTGTCCGGCCGCTGGGTCGAGGCGGACTTCAAGGTGCCCGTTGCGGGAGAGGAAAAAATCCTCACCGTCGTCAGCGCCTACGTCCATTCCGGTGAAGTGGGCACCCCCAAACAGGTGGATAAATACCGCTTCCTCGACACCATGGCCGTCCGGTTGCCCGCCCTCGCGCAGACCAGCGACTTCGTGCTGGTGGTGGGGGACCTGAACGTGGGCCATACCCCCCTGGACATCAAGAACTGGAAGGGCAACGTCAAGCGTGCGGGGTTCCTTCCCGAAGAACGTGCGTACTTTGACCGCTTCTTCGGCGAGGAAATCGGCTACACGGACGTACACCGATCCCTCGCCGGCGAGGTCAACGGTCCGTACACCTGGTGGTCCTGGCGCGGGCAGGCTTTCGACAACGACTCCGGCTGGCGCATTGACTACCACATGGCCACGCCGGAGCTGGCGGAACGAGCCGTCACCGCCGTCGTCGACCGTGCCCCCACCTACGACTCCCGCTTCTCAGACCACGCTCCAGTAGTGATCGATTACCAGTTCTAAGGGCCTCCTTCCATGACATCGAACTCTTCCAGCCGCCGCCGCATCCTCTCGGGCATGCAGCCGTCCGCTGATTCCCTGCACCTGGGCAACTACCTCGGCGCCCTGGTGAACTGGGTGCGGCTCCAGGACGAGTACGACGCCTACTTCTTCATCCCCGACCTGCACGCCATCACGGTGCCGCAGGATCCCGAGGACCTGCGCAAGCGCACCCGCGTCACCGCCGCCCAGTACATTGCCGGCGGTGTCGACGTCGACAAGGCCACGCTGTTCGTGCAGTCGCAGGTGCCCGAGCACGCCCAGCTGGCCTGGGTGCTCAACTGCCTCACCGGATTCGGTGAAGCTTCCCGCATGACGCAGTTCAAGGACAAGCAGCAGCGCTTCGGTTCGGATTCGGCCAGCGTCGGCCTGTTCACGTACCCGATCCTGCAGGTGGCCGACATCCTGCTCTACCAGCCGCACGGTGTGCCGGTCGGCGAAGACCAGCGCCAGCATGTTGAGCTCAGCCGTGACCTTGCGAAGCGTTTCAATACGCGGTTCGGTGACACCTTCGTAGTGCCCGAGGTCTTCATCCAGAAGGAAGCGGCGAAGATCTACGATCTGCAGAACCCGTCCGCGAAGATGTCCAAGTCCGCGGCGTCTCCCGCGGGCCTGATCAACCTCCTCGACGAGGACAAGGTCATTGCCAAGCGGATCAAGTCGGCTGTGACCGACGACGGCAGCGAGATCCGCTTCGACCGGGACGCCAAGCCGGGAATCTCGAACCTGCTGTCCATTTACTCCCTGATCAGCGGACGCAGCGTGGAAACCCTGGAGAAGGAATACGAGGGGAAGATGTACGGTCACCTGAAGGTGGATCTCGCAGACGTGGTCACCGAACACATCCGGCCCATCCGGGAACGTGCCCTGCACCTGCTGGACGATCCGGCCGAACTGGACCGCCTGCTGGCCGTCGGTGCGGCCAAGGCACGGGAATCAGCATCGGTGACCCTTGCGGATGTCTACAACAAGGTCGGTTTCCTGCCGCTGGGCAGCGTTACCGCATAGCCTTATGAAAATCTCCGAATCCTTCGACCAGGCCATGGCAGCAGGCGCCCACGCTCCCCAATGCGCAGCGCGCTGCGTGGGAATAGTCATTGCGGTTCCGGAGCCGATGGCAAGCGAGCTGAAGGCGGCTCGTGCGTCCTTCGGAGATCCCCTGGCCGCGGTGATCCCGGCCCACATCACCCTGGTGACCACCACGGAAACCGATGACTGGGAAGCCACGCTGCAGCATGTGCGGAAGGTTGCCGCCGCGCAGGAGCCGTTCCGGGTGACCCTGGAGGGGACGGGTTCCTTCCGGCCGGTCTCGCCGGTGGTCTACCTGAATGTCAGCGAAGGTTTTAACGAGTGCACGGCCCTGCACAAGGAACTCCAGAGCGGTCCGCTTGCCCGGGACCCGGCCTTCCCGTTCCATCCGCACGTGACGGTGGCACACGACGTCAGTGAGCAGGGCATGGACGAAGCAGCCCGCCGGCTGCGCGGCTACTTTGCAGGTTTTACCGTGGACTGCGTGGGCCTCTACGAACACGATCCGACCGGGCTGTGGAAACTTCACGAGCACGTCCGGCTCGGATCCGGGGCCGACGGGTCCTAGTCGCCCGGGTCCAGGTCCACATAGGTGCCGGCCCACGCTGCGATGATGGCCGCTGCCCGGGCCGTCTGCGGACGTTCGACCATGAGGTGGTCGCTGCCCTCCAGGGAGATGAAGTTGCGGGGATGGCGCGCCGTCCGGAAAATCTCGCTCGCGTTCTCGATGCCGACCGTGTTGTCGGTGGGGGAGTGCATCACCAGCAGGGGCAGGTGGAGTTCCCTGATGTGATCCGTGAGGTCGTGGCTGTGCAGGTCCTCAATCAGGTGCCGGCGGATCTCCAGCTCTCCGCCGCCGAGGTCCACGGAAGCCGACCCTTGATCGGCAATCCGGTCCAGCTCGGATTCAAAGAGATGAACCACGTGGGAGGGGCGGAAAGGGGCGGCGATGGTCACCACTGCGTCCAGCCCGGGAACCCGGGAGGCTGCCGCCAGGACCGCCGCTCCTCCGAGCGAGTGGCCGATCAGCAGGGATGCCGGGCGCCCGGTCTCCGCCATGAAGGCGCACGCGTTGAGGACATCTTCCACCTTCGTGCTGAAGCTGCCGTCCTCCCAGTTGCCGGTGGATCCGCCCAGGCCGGCCGCGTCGTAACGCAGCACGCCGATGCCGTGGCCGGCCAGCGCCTTCGAGATCCGGGACGCGGCCGCACTGTTCTTGCCCAGCGTGAAACCGTGGCAGAAGACCGCCCACGCGCGGGCACCGCCGTCGGGCACATCGAGGGTTCCCGCCAGAGTGGTCCCGTTGACGCCGGAAAAAGACACAGATTCGAACGAAGGCATGGACCAACCCTATCGGGAACGCAAAAGGCGCCGGTAAGCGGTTGAAACCGCTTCCCGGCGCCTCTCTGGCGTGCTTAGAGGGAGCGGGACAGGATGGCCTGCTTGACCTCTGAAATAGCCTTGGTGACCTGGATGCCGCGGGGGCAGGCTTCCGAGCAGTTGAAGGTGGTGCGGCAGCGCCACACGCCTTCCTTGTCGTTCAGGATTTCCAGGCGCATGTCGCCGGCATCGTCACGCGAATCAAAGATGAAACGGTGTGCGTTGACGATGGCCGCCGGGCCGAAGTACTGGCCGTCGGTCCAGAACACCGGGCACGAGGACGTGCAGGCGGCGCACAAGATGCACTTGGTGGTGTCGTCGAAACGCTCACGGTCCTCGGCGGACTGCAGGCGTTCCTTCGTCGGCTCGTGGCCCTTGGTGACCAGGAACGGCATGATCTCGCGGTAGGACTGGAAGAACGGCTCCATGTCCACGATCAGGTCCTTTTCCACTGGCAGGCCCTTGATGGGCTCAACGAGGATGGGCTTGGACGTGTCGAGGTCTTTCAGCAGGGTCTTGCAGGCCAGGCGGTTGCGGCCGTTGATGCGCATGGCATCGGAACCGCAGACACCGTGCGCGCAGGAGCGGCGGAAGGAGACGGAACCGTCATGCTCCCACTTCACCTTGTGCAGGGCATCCAGCACGCGGTCGGTGCCGTACATGGTCAGTTTCCACTCGTCCCAGTAGGCTTCGTCGGAAAACTCCGGGTTGTAGCGGCGGACCTTCAGCGTGATCTCGAACGAAGGGATTTCTCCGCCGATCGATTCGGGGAGCTCTACCTTGGAGGCCGGCTCGGCGATTTCGGTTGTCATTAGTACTTCCTCACCATCGGCTCGTAGCGCGTGAAAATGACCGGTTTGGTGTCCAGCCGAATGCCGGCGGTGTGCTCGGAGTTCTCGGTTTCGTCCACCTTGTAGGCCATCGAATGCTTCATGAAGTTCTCGTCGTCGCGCTCCGGGAAGTCCTCGCGGAAGTGACCGCCGCGGGATTCGGTGCGGTGCAGGGCGGCAACGCTCATGACCTTGGCCAGTTCCAGGAGGAAGCCCAGCTCCACGGCCTCCAGGAGGTCGAGGTTGAAGCGCTTGCCCTTGTCCTGGACGCTGATCTTCTGGTACCGCTCCTCGAAGGAAGCGATGTCCTTCAGGACCTGCTGGATGGTGTCCGCGGTGCGGAACACCTGCATGTTCAGGTCCATGGTGTTCTGCAGGTCGCGGCGGATCTCGGAGACACGCTCGGTGCCTTCGGAGTTGCGCACGTGGTCCAGCAGGGCAACCGTTTCCAGTTCGGAGTTCTCCGGCAGGTCAACGAAGTCCGCGCCCAGGGCGTACTCTGCGGCGTAGATGCCGGCCCGCTTGCCGAACACGTTGATGTCCAGCAGGGAGTTGGTGCCCAGCCGGTTGGAGCCGTGCACGGACACGCAGGCCACCTCGCCGGCTGCGTACAGGCCGGGGATCACGGTGTCGTTGTCCTGGAGGACCTCGGCCTTGATGTTGGTGGGGATGCCGCCCATGACGTAGTGCGCGGTCGGGAACACCGGCACCGGTTCGGTGTAGGGTTCCACGCCCAGGTAGGTCCGGGCGAACTCGGTGATGTCCGGCAGCTTGGCATCGATGTGCGCCGGTTCCAGGTGCGTCAGGTCCAGCAGGACGTAGTCCTTGTTCGGGCCGCAGCCGCGTCCCTCGCGTACCTCGTTGGCCATGGAGCGGGCCACGATGTCACGCGGGGCAAGGTCCTTGATGGTCGGTGCGTAGCGTTCCATGAAGCGTTCACCCTCGGAGTTGCGCAGGATGGCGCCTTCGCCTCGGGCGGCCTCCGAAAGGAGGATGCCCAGCCCGGCCAGGCCGGTGGGGTGGAACTGGATGAACTCCATGTCCTCCAGGGGGATGCCCCGGCGGAACGCGATACCCATGCCGTCGCCGGTCAGGGTGTGTGCGTTGGAGGTGGTCTTGTAGACCTTGCCTGCGCCGCCGGAGGCGAACACCACGGACTTGGCCTGGAAGATGTGCAGCTCGCCGGTGGCGAGGTCATAGGACACGACGCCGGCAACCCGCTTCTGGCCGTTCTGGTCCACCACGGTGATGAGGTCCAGCACGTAGAACTCGTTGTAGAACTCGACGTTGTGCTTGACGCAGTTTTGGTACAGCGTCTGCAGGATCATGTGGCCCGTGCGGTCCGCTGCGTAGCAGGCGCGGCGCACCGGTGCCTTGCCGTGGTCACGGGTGTGGCCGCCGAAGCGGCGCTGGTCAATGCGGCCTTCGGGGGTGCGGTTGAACGGCAGACCCATTTTTTCCAGGTCGAGCACGGCGTCGATGGCTTCCTTGGCCATGACCTCGGCTGCGTCCTGGTCCACCAGGTAGTCACCGCCCTTGACGGTGTCGAAGGTGTGCCATTCCCAGTTGTCTTCTTCGACGTTGGCCAGTGCCGCACACATGCCGCCCTGCGCCGCACCGGTGTGGGAGCGGGTCGGGTACAGCTTGGTCAGTACCGCCGTCCGTGCACGCTGACCGGATTCAATGGCGGCACGCATACCGGCGCCGCCGGCGCCGACAATGACGACGTCGTACTTGTGGACCTGCATAGCAGATGCTCTTTCTGTTGGAACTACTAAGAATTCTTCGCGGGCGTACCCGTGGTGGCTCTCCGGCGGCTGCTGCTAGCGCGAGCTGCAGAAACTGCCGATCAGTTCAGCCGGTGCGTCTGCGGGGCAGGGATCGAAGGTGAAGATCACCATGGTGCCGAGCAGGACAATAACGAAGGTGGCGATGTAGAGGACCGTCTTGAGCCACATGCGGGTGGTCTTCTTGTCACCGTAGTCGTTGATGATCGTACGGACGCCGTTGGCGCCGTGCAGCATCGCCAGCCACAGCATGACCAGGTCCCAGACCTGCCAGAGGGGGCTGGCCCACTTGCCGGCCACGAAGCCGAAGTCCACGGCGTGGATGCCGTCGCCGACGACCAGGTTCATGAACAGGTGGGTGAAGATCAGGACCACCAGGATCACGCCCGAGAGGCGCATGAACAGCCAGGCCAGCATTTCGAAGTTGCCGCGGCCGGACCCGTTGCGGGTGTACCGCGGGGCAATGCGTCCTGACCGGGGTGCTTCGAGGGCGTGGGCTTCGTTTGTTGATGTGCTCATTGGTTACTAACCCCCGAAGACGTTGGGCAGGTGGCGGATGGAGAAGCCGATAACCGTAACGGCCCACAGGGCAACGACGCCCCAGAGCATCTGGCGCTGGTACTTGGGCCCCTTCTTCCAGAAGTCGATCAGGACTACACGCAGGCCGTTGAAGGCATGGAACACAATGGCTGCAACGAGGCCAAGCTCGCCCAGGCCCATAATCGGGTTCTTGTAGGATTCGATCACCACGTTGTAGGCCTCGGGTGAAACTCGCACCAGTGAGGTATCCAGGACGTGGACCAAAAGGAAGAAGAAGATCGCCACGCCGGTGATACGGTGCACTACCCACGACCATTGGCCCTCGCGGCCACGGTAGAGAGTGCCTGCTGGTAACTTCGACACTGAATTTTCCTCCCTGCATCGCAGCGGCGTTAGCGCGTGTTCCACGCAGTGATGACGCCGGTGCGACAGCGATATAAGCTCTACCATAATCTAGGCTGACGTGACGGGGCTTTCAATTTAGGTTGCCCTATGGTGTGACCCTGATTACATTGAATCGGCACCCTGAACGGTGTAGTGGGCCGGTTCCTGAGGTTCGAGGGCAGGCTGGGCTAACCTTGGCAATGATGAGTAACGAAAAACCGCATGCCGCTCCCGCGTCCGCCGTCCTTGACCGCTTTTACGGGGTCATCCCGGCCGGCGGTGTCGGGACGCGCCTTTGGCCCCTGTCGCGTGCCGCAGCGCCGAAGTTCCTGCATGACCTGACAGGGTCGGGCTCCACCCTGATCCGGGCCACGTATGAACGCCTCAGCCCGCTCAGCGGAGACCGGGTCATGGTCGTTACCGGGGCGGTGCACCGCCAGGCCGTGCGGCAGCAGTTGCCGGAGATCTCCAACAAGAACCTGGTCCTGGAACTGGAACCCAAGGATTCAGCCGCCGCCATCGGCCTCGCTGCGGCCATCCTCTATAAGCGGGATCCGCAGATCATCATGGGCTCCTTCGCTGCGGACCAGGTCATTGCTCCCGTCGAGGTTTTCCAGGCTGCCGTCCGGGAAGCGGTGCACACGGCGGCGCAGGGATATATCGTCACGATCGGCATTGAACCGACGCATCCCTCCACCGGTTTCGGCTACATCTGCGCGGGGGAGCAGCTCCGCGTCGCCGGTGCTCCCAGTGCACGCTCCGTGGTCGAGTTCGTGGAGAAGCCTTCGGCGCAGGTTGCGCAGACGTACCTGGACAGCGGCAGCTACAGCTGGAACGCAGGCATGTTCGTGGCACCGGTGGACCTGATGCTCAAGCACCTCGAAGCCAGTGAGCCCGTGCTTTATGCCGGACTGATGGAAATCGCGGACGCCTGGGATACGACCAGGCGCCGCGAAGTGGTGCGGCGGATCTGGCCCACCCTGCCCAAGATCGCCATTGACTATGCCGTCGCGGAACCGGCGGCGGCAGCGGGCGACGTCGCCATGATCCCCGGAGCCTTCAGCTGGGACGACGTCGGCGACTTCGCCGCGATCGGCCGCCTCAACCCGGCAGCGGAAAACAGTGACCTGACCGTGCTGGGGGAGGGGGCGCGGGTCTATTCCGAAAACGCCACGGGAATTGTCGTCTCCGACACCAAGCGCGTCATTGCGCTGATCGGCATCGACGACGTCGTCATTGTGGACACCCCGGACGCCCTGCTGGTGACCACGAAGGAGCACGCGCAGGAAGTCAAGAAGGCCGTTGAACACCTGAAGGCCAGCGGCGACACCGACGTCCTGTAACCGGGAGGCGCCGGGACGCCGACGTCCAGCCGCCGGGAAGTAAAGACCCGTCACGGGGCGTCGTTTCCGACGCAGCGCATTCCCGCTTTGGTCCCGAAATTGGCTAACCTTGAAGTTGTGCAGACTATCCCGTTGAGCAATTCCCCCATCCCCTCACTACAGGGGAGCGTGGCGCCGCTCCTCGACGGATTGATCGGGTTCCGGCGGGACCTGCATGCCCACCCCGAGCTTTCGCACAAGGAGTTCCGCACCACCGACCGCATTGTCGAGGCCCTCGAAGACGCCGGGCTGGCGCCGAAGCGCCTGGAGAATACAGGTGCCGTGGTGGACATCGGCGACGGACCCATCTGCCTTGCCGTGCGCGCCGACATCGATGCGCTCCCGGTGCTGGAGGAGACCGGACTGCCCTATTCCTCGGAAAACACCGGCATAGCCCATGCCTGCGGCCACGACATCCACACCACGGTCATGCTGGGCGTTGCCAAGGTGCTCGCGGGGTTCGACGCCGCCGGTGGGCTGGGCGGCCGGGTGCGGGTGATCTTCCAGCCGGCCGAGGAAGTGATGCCCGGCGGTGCGCTCTCGGTGATCGAACAGGGCGCCCTGGACGGCGTGCCGCGGGTCCTGGCCTTGCACTGTGATCCCCGGGTGGACGTGGGACGGGTGGGCACCCGCATCGGTGCGATCACCTCGGCCTCGGACACCATCCGGATCGAACTCACCGGCCGCGGCGGGCACACCTCCCGGCCGCACCTGACCGAGGACCTAGTCTTCGCCCTGGCGGAAATCGCCGTCAGCGTCCCTGCCGTACTTTCCCGCCGGATCGACGTCCGCAGCGGCGTCTCCGTGGTCTGGGGGCAGATGCATGCAGGCTCCGCCCCGAATGCGATTCCCGGGCACGGCTTCATGGCGGGTACCATGCGCTGCCTCGACGCCGAGGCCTGGCATGCAGCGGGTGAGCTGCTGGACAAAGTGGTCCGGGAAATCGCGGCACCGTTCGGTGTCGACGTCCATCTGGAGCACATCCGGGGAGTTCCGCCGGTCATCAATGCGGACGCCGAGATCAGCCTGATTGAGGCGGCGGCGCGCGCCGAGCTGGGCGAGGACGCCGTGGTGCTCGCGCCGCAGTCCATGGGCGGAGAGGACTTCGCCTGGATGACGCAGGCGGTGCCGGGAGCCCTGATGCGGCTGGGCACACGCACCCCGGGCGGCGAAACCTTCGACCTGCACCGCGGTGACTACAACCCTGACGAACGGGCCATTCGCTGCGGCGTCAGCGTAATGGCCGCGGCAGCCCTGCGGGCGGCCAGGGGCCTGCGGCACTGACGCTGCGCGTCTCCTTCCCGCCGCAACGGGCCGCGTAACGCGGCGACACAATAGGTCCCGCCCCGCCGCCGGGACCTTAGCAGTCCCGTCAGGGCCCGTGGTGGAGATTTGGTAACGAGATGCCAACAATGTCCGGCCAGCGCCGGATTTGGACTTAGTGTTGCCTCCGACACATTATGGTTATGTTGCTGCGGTCCAACGACGGACGAGCGCTGCGCCACACGCTGCACCTCCGAGAGGGCACCGTACGGCGAATACCATTTCTTTTCTGGAGGAACATTGAAGAATTACCCGCGCAGCTTTAAGCGCAACGCAGGCGTTTCCGCCGCAATGCTCGGCGTGTCAGCTCTCCTGCTTTCCGGCTGCGGTGCTGCACCGGAAGAGGAAGAAGGCGGTTCCGAGGCGGCCAACAGCGACTTCACCGGCTGCATCGTCTCCGACGCCGGCGGCTGGGATGACCGCTCCTTCAACCAGTCCAGCTACGAAGGCCTGATGGCGGCCAAGGATTCGCTGGGTATCGAGACCCGGGACGCCGAGTCCCAGGCTCCGACCGACTTCACCAACAACGTGGACAGCATGGTCCAGGCCGGCTGCGACCTGACCGTGACCGTCGGCTTCCTGCTGTCCGATGCCACGAAGGCAGCGGCCGAGGCCAACCCCGACGTGAACTTCGCCATCGTCGATGACAACGCCATCGAGCTCGACAACGTCAAGCCGATCATCTACGACACGGCCCAGGCTGCCTTCCTCGCCGGCTACGTCGCTGCAGGTTCCTCCGAGACCGGCACCGTTGCCACGTACGGCGGCATGAACATCCCCACCGTGACCATCTTCATGGATGGCTTCGCCCAGGGCGTCGAGTACTACAACGAAGAAAACAGCGCGGACGTGAAGGTCCTCGGTGCAGATTCCTTCGTCGACAGCTTCGACAACCGCGCAGCAGGCAAGACCCTCACGGAGAACTTCATCAACGAGGGCGCCGACGTCATCATGCCCGTCGCCGGACCGGTTGGCCTGGGCACCATGGAGGCCGTGGTTGAGGCCAACGACGGCGGCAAGAACGTCCGTGCCGTCTGGGTTGACTCCGATGGATACGAAACCGCCGAAATCGGCAAGGAATTCATCCTGACTTCCGTCATGAAGCTGATGGGCGACGCCGTCGAAGACGTCGTCACCGAGTCCACCGAAGACAACTTCAGCGCCGAGCCCTACGTCGGCACGCTGGAGAACGGCGGCGTCGACCTGGCGCCGTTCCACGACCAGGAAGCCAACGTCCCGGACGAGGTCAAGACCGCGGTCGAAGACATCAAGGCCAAGATCATCTCCGGTGAAATCCCGGTTGAGTCCGAGTCCAGCCCGAAGCAGTAACGGCGGGCAGACCTGCTCCACAGACAACCGCCGTGTCCCGCAGTTGCGACTGCGGGACACGGCGGTTTGTCTGTGCCGGACAGCCCTACCTCCCACACAGCACTTTAGAAGAAATAGATTGGTTGGGGTTTTGTGAAACTCGAGCTTCAAGGCATTACCAAGCGATTCGGTTCGCTGGTTGCCAATGACCACATCGACCTCGTGGTCGAGCCGGGGCAGGTACACAGCCTCCTCGGCGAGAACGGCGCGGGAAAATCGACGCTGATGAATGTCCTCTACGGCCTCTACGAGCCGACAGAGGGAAAGATCCTCATTGACGGGCGGCCGGTGACGTTCAACGGCCCCGCGGACGCCATGTCCGCAGGCATCGGCATGGTGCACCAGCACTTCATGCTCGTCCCGGTCTTCACCGTGGCCGAGAACGTGGCCCTGGGAAATGAGAAAACCAAGTTCGCCGGAATGCTGAACCTGGACGAAACACGCCGCCGGATCCGTGAGATCTCGGACCAGTACGGGTTCGACGTTGATCCCGACGCCCTCGTGGAAGACCTGCCCGTGGGCGTCCAGCAGCGCGTGGAAATCATCAAGGCGCTGATCCGGGACGCCGAAGTCCTGATCCTCGACGAACCCACTGCGGTCCTCACCCCGCGCGAAACCGACGAACTGCTGGGCATCATGCGCCAGCTCACCGGCGACGGCAAGGGCGTCGTGTTCATCTCGCACAAGCTGCGGGAGGTCAAAGCGGTGTCCGATGTCATCACGGTCATCCGCCGCGGCAAGGTGGTCGGCTCCGCAGACCCCAGCGCCGGCACCACCGAACTGGCCGCCCTCATGGTAGGCCGCTCCGTCAGCCTGAGCCTGGACAAGGCACCGGCAGTCCCGGGCGAGGAAACCTTCCAGGTTGAAAACCTCACCGTTGTTTCCGCCAGCGGCCAGCCGGTGGTTAACGGCCTGAGCTTCGGCATTGCCAAGGGTGAAATCCTGGCCGTCGCCGGCGTGCAGGGCAACGGCCAGACCGAGCTCACCGAAGCGGTCATGGGCCTGCAGGACCACGTGACCGGCTCCATCCGGCTGGACGGGCGGGAACTGGTGGGTATGAAGACCCACAAGATCATCGATGCCGGAGTCGGCTTCGTACCCGAGGACCGCAACGTGGACGGGCTGGTCGGTACCTTCTCGGTGTCCGAAAACCTCGTCCTCAACCGCTACAACGAGCAGCCCTTTGCGCGCGGCCTGTCGATGAAGCCGGCCGTGGTCGGCGCCAATGCCGACGAAAAGATCGCCGAGTTCGATATCCGCACGCAGAGTGCGGCCACCCCGGCCGGCACGCTGTCGGGCGGTAACCAGCAGAAGGTAGTCATGGCGCGGGAACTGTCCCGGCCGCTCTCTCTGTTTATCGCCAGCCAGCCCACCCGCGGGGTGGACGTCGGGTCGATCGAGTTCCTGCACCGGCGGATCATCGCCGAGCGCGAAGCCGGTACGCCGGTGATGATCGTGTCCACCGAACTGGACGAAGTCCTCGAGCTCGGGGACCGCATTGCCGTGCTGTACGGCGGCCGCCTGATGGGCATAGTCCCCGGCGGCACATCGCGGAACGTGCTGGGCCTGATGATGGCCGGCATGACCGCCGACGAGGCGCTGGCCCGAGAGGCCGCGCCCGAAGAGAACCACATTGAGGGAGGGGCCCAGTGAGCCCGGAAAAGTCCACCACAGGTGGGCCAGCACCAGACCGTAAGACGTCGGCCGCCGACGAGGCACGCCTCGAGGTAGCCGCGGAGACTGCCGGAGGCCAGCTGGCCCCGCCCGCCGCCGCTGTCGGCAGCACCATTACCCCCGAACCGGATACCCGGCGCGGGGTCCTCGAGCGGATCGTGACCGGAAACGGCCTGGTATCCCTCCTCGCTGTCCTGATGGCCCTCGTGGTGGGCGGGGTGCTGATTGCCCTGACCAACGAGGAGGCCACCGAGGCAGCAGGCTACCTCTTCAACCGGCCCGGCGATTTCTTCGCCGCAGCCTGGGACGCGGCGGCCAGTGCCTACTACTCGCTCTTCCAGGGGTCGGTCATCAACCTGGAGGCGGAGTCCTTCTCCCGTGCGATCTACCCCCTCACGCAGACGCTGACCACCGCCACACCGCTGATCTGCGCCGGTCTCGGCGTGGCCCTGGCCTTCCGTGCCGGCCTGTTCAACATCGGTGCGCAGGGCCAGATCATCATCGGTGCCACCCTGGCGGCGTGGGTCGGGTTCACCTGGCAGCTGCCCGCAGTACTGCACATCCTGCTCGTGATCATCGCCGGCCTGCTCGGCGGAGCCATTTGGGCCGGCATCGCGGGCCTGTTGAAGGCCCGCACGGGAGCGCACGAGGTGATTGTCACGATCATGCTCAACTACGTGGCCATCCAGCTCGTCGCGTTCCTGCTGACCACCCCCGGTTTCCAGCGCGAGGGAAGCAACAACCCGATCAGCCCGCTGGTCGCTGACAGCGCCATGTTCCCCAAGCTGCTGGGCTCTCAGTTCCGCCTGCACTGGGGCTTCGTCCTGGCGATTGCCGCCACGGTCTTCGTCTGGTGGCTGCTCAACCGCTCCACGGTCGGCTTCGAACTGCGTGCCGTGGGTGCCAACCCCGACGCTGCCCGCAACGCCGGCATCAGCACCACGAAGGGCTACGTAGTGGTGATGCTCATTGCCGGTGCCCTGTCCGGCCTCGCCGGTGTCTCCCAGGTTTCCGGAACGGAGCGCGTGCTGACCACCGATGTGGCGGCCAGCTTCGGCTTTGACGCGATCACGGTGGCCCTGCTGGGCCGTTCGACGCCGTGGGGCACCTTCGCCGCCGGACTGCTCTTCGGTGCCTTCCGCGCCGGCGGTGTTGCCATGCAGACCAACACCGGTACAAGCATCGACATTGTCCTTGTGGTCCAGTCCCTGATCGTGCTGTTCATCGCGGCCCCGCCGCTGGTGCGGTCGCTGTTCAGGATCCCCACACCCGGAGCATTCCGCTCCAACCGCAAGTCCGCCGCAGCCGCCGGAGGAGCAGCATGAGCACCGCAACCACCACCACCCCCGCGCTGACCCCGGCACCCGCCGCCCTCGTCCGCAGCTGGAAGACTCCCATCCTGCTGGGCGTCCTCGCCCTGCTGTCCCTGGTGTTCTTCGCCTTCGGGGCTCCGTCCACCGATGTCACCTTCCGCCTGACCGATCCGGGGGCAGCAATTACGCTGCCGGACCTGGTCTTCTCCGCCAAGGCCTTCGGCTGGGCCGGAGCCATCGTGCTGGTCCTGGCCGCCGCCTGGGCGTTCGTCCTGGTCCGTTCCGGAAGGCGCGTGCCGCTCTGGCTCCCGGTGATCTTCGGCGTCGTCTTCGTGGCTGCCTTCCTGTCCTGGTCCGTCGGCAGCGCCGGCACACCCAACATTGCCCTCTACGGCCTCCTGGCCGGCAGCATCACCCTGGCCGTACCCCTGATCTTCGGTTCGCTTTCGGGCGTTCTGTGTGAACGCGTGGGTGTGGTGAACATCGCGATCGAGGGCCAGCTGCTCTTCGGCGCCTTTGCCGCCGCAGTGGCAGGCACCCTGTCCGGCAGCGCCTTCGTCGGTTTGCTGGCGGCCGCCGTCGCCGGTGTCCTCGTCTCGCTGGTGCTGGCGGTCTTCAGCATCAAGTACGTGGTCAACCAGGTCATCGTGGGCGTGGTGCTGAACGTGCTGGTATCGGGCCTTACCGGCTTCCTCTTCTCCACCGTGCTCAGCGCCAACCCGGCGGAACTGAACTCCGCGCCGCGCCTGCCGAACATCCGGATACCGCTGCTGGCGGACATTCCCATCATCGGACCGATCCTGTTCGACCAGTCGCTGATCGGCTACCTGATGTACCTGGCCGTTGCCGCGGTCTGGTTCGGGCTCTTCCACACCCGCTGGGGCCTGCGGACCCGTGCAGTCGGGGAACACCCCAAGGCGGCGGACACCCTCGGTGTCAACGTCAACCGCACCCGGTTCACCAACGTGCTGCTTGCGGGCGCGGTGGCCGGCATCGGCGGTTCGTTCTTCACCCTCGTATCGGTCTCCAGCTTCGGCCAGGACATGACCGGCGGACAGGGCTACATCGCCCTCGCGGCCCTCATCCTTGGCCGCTGGAACCCGCTGGGTGCCGCAGCCGCGGCCCTGCTGTTCGGCTTTGCCACCAACCTGCAGTACGTCCTGGGCCTGCTGGGCACCCCGGTGCCCAGCCAGTTCCTGTCGATGCTGCCCTACGTGGTGACGATCTTCGCCGTGGCAGGGGTTGTGGGCAAGTCCCGCGGTCCCGCCGCCAGCGGCGTGCCGTACATCAAGGGATAGCTCGTAAAGGGACCTGCCGCCGGGAAACCGGCGGCAGGTCCCTTTCCGGTCCTGCTGGACCGGACGCTCCATTGGAAGGAAGATATGACACAGACAACCCCCGGCCAGGTGGACTGGGAGCTGCTCCTGGAAACCGCCCGCGCGGCCCTGGCCCAGGCCTATGTGCCCTACTCGAAGTATCCGGTGGGTGCCGCGGCACTTACCGACGACGGCCGGATCGTTTCCGGCTGCAACATTGAAAACGCCTCCTACGGGCTGACCCTGTGCGCCGAGTGCTCCATGGTCAGCCAGCTGCACATGACCGGCGGCGGCCGCCTGGCCGCCTTCGCCTGCGTGGACGGCTCCGGCAACGTACTGATGCCCTGCGGCCGCTGCCGCCAGCTGCTGTACGAATTCCGGGCACCGGGCATGCAGTTGATGACCGTAAGCGGCATCCGGAGCATGGACGAAGTCCTGCCGGATGCCTTTGGACCGCAGCACCTCGAAGGGCAGGACAACTAATGAGCGCGGAAAAGTTCGACGCCGTAGACATCATCGGCATCAAGCGGGACCGGGGAACACTGAGCCCGGAACAGATTGACTGGACCATCGACGCGTACACCCGCGGGGCCATCGCCGATGAGCAGATGGCCGCATTGAACATGGCCATCCTGCTCAACGGCATGAGCCGGGAGGAAATCTCCCGCTGGACTGCCGCCATGATCAATTCGGGGGAGCGGATGGACTTTTCATCCCTGGGCAAGCCCACCTCGGACAAGCACTCCACCGGCGGTGTGGGTGACAAGATCACCCTTCCGCTGGCCCCCCTGGTCGCCGTGTTCGGCGTTGCGGTTCCGCAGCTCTCCGGCCGCGGGCTCGGCCACACCGGCGGCACGCTGGACAAGCTCGAAGCCATTCCGGGCTGGCAGGCGGCCCTCACCAACGATGCGCTGATGGCCCAGCTGCGCGACGTCGGCGCCGTCATCTGCGCCGCCGGTGCGGGCCTGGCCCCGGCGGACAAGAAGCTGTACTCGCTGCGGGATGTCACCGGTACGGTGGAAGCCATTCCGCTGATCGCCTCCTCGATCATGAGCAAGAAGATCGCCGAGGGCACCGGCTCCCTGGTGCTCGACGTCAAGGTCGGCAGCGGCGCCTTCATGAAGGACGAGGCCCGCGCCCGCGAACTGGCCGAGACCATGGTGGCACTGGGCAAGGACGCCGGCGTCAACACGGTGGCGCTGCTCACCGACATGTCCACGCCGCTGGGCCTGACCGCCGGCAACGCCATCGAGGTGCAGGAGTCCGTGGACGTGCTCGCCGGCGGCGGTCCCGAGGACGTCGTGGAGCTCACCCTGGCCCTGGCCCGGGAAATGCTCACCGCGGCGGGACAGCCCGACGCCGACCCCGAAGCGGCGCTGAAGGACGGCCGTGCCATGGACGTCTGGCGCCGGATGATCTCCGCCCAGGGCGGCGATCCGGACGCTGCGCTTCCGGTGGCCCGGGAATCCGAAACCATCTACGCCCCGGCGGACGGTGTGCTGGTGGAACTTGATGCCCTCTCCGTCGGTGTGGCAGCCTGGCGCCTCGGCGCCGGCCGTGCCCGCAAGGAAGATGCCGTCCAGGCCGGAGCCGGCGTCGTTATGCACGCCAAGCCCGGCGCCACGGTCCGGGCCGGTGAGCCGCTGATGACGCTGCTCACCGATACCCCCGAAAAGTTCGACCGGGCCCGCGAGGCACTGGCCGACGCCGTCGTCGTGGCTCCGGAGGGATCCCGTCCCGCCCGGAAGCTGATCATCGACCGGATCAGCTAGGCACGCCGGGCCCCCGGTGCCCCCGCGGCGCTTCGCCGCGGGGGCACCGCTGTGTCCGTGGCATGCTTGTAAAAGGATCGGTTAGCTATTTCAAGGAGCGGCACCTGTTGGATGTTCTCAGTGCCACGGTGGACGGCATCAACAACTTCATCCTCTCCACAGCGGGTTCGCCGTGGGTCTACGTGGGCCTTCTGGCCTGCTGCCTGATCGACGGGTTCTTCCCGCCGGTGCCCAGTGAGTCACTGGTGGTGGCGCTGGCTTCCCTGGCCCTCAGCGGCGCCGGCGTGAACATCTGGCTGATCATTCCGGCTGCGGCCCTGGGCGCCTTCCTGGGCGACAACCTGGCCTACCTGCTGGGCCGGTGGATCGGAATGGACAGGTTCGCCTGGATGCGCCGGCCGAAAACCCAGCGGTCCTTCACCTGGGCCCGGCATGAACTGGAAAAACGCTCGGTCTCACTGATCCTCGTGGCCCGGTTCATTCCGGTCGGCCGCGTGGTGGTGAACCTCACCGCGGGCGCCACCGGCTTCCCGCGCCGCCGGTTTATCTTCCTCACCGCGGTATCCGGGGCCGTCTGGGCCGCCTACAGCGTGGCGATCGGCGCGCTGGCCGGTGCCTGGTTCAGCGAGCACCACCTGCTGGGGGTAGTGGTGGGTGTCACCGGCGCCCTGGTGCTGGGCCTGATCATTGACCGCGTCATCACCATGGTCCGGGGAACCGCGCCCGGCGCCCCGCGTCCCGCCGCAGACGACATGCCGAACGCCGGCGAAGAGGGATCCACGCAGAAGGCCGCCTGAAACACCGTAGAGTTGCCGTGTGACTGAGCCTACAAACAATCTCCAGAAACCTGTCTCCGACGTGCGCAGCCTGCCGAAGGTGTCACTGCACGACCACCTGGACGGCGGCCTGCGTCCGGCCACCATCATCGAGCTGGCCGCCGCCGTCGGGCATACCCTGCCCAGCACCGACCCCGCGGAACTGGAGGCATGGTTCCGCGACTCGGCAGACTCCGGGTCCCTGGAGCGCTACCTGGAAACTTTCGACCACACCATTGCCGTCATGCAGACCCGCGAGGGCCTGGTGCGCGTGGCCCGTGAATTCGTTGAGGACCTGGTGGCCGACGGCGTGGTCTACGCCGAAGTGCGCTGGGCCCCGGAGCAGCACGTGCAGGCCGGCCTGAGCCTGGACGAAGCCGTGGAAGCCGTCCAGGCCGGGATCGAGGAGGGCGTCGCCAACGCCGAAGCGGCCGGCAGCTTCATCCAGGTGGGCCAGCTGATCAGCGCCATGCGGCACGCCGACCGGGCGATGGAAATTGCCGAACTCGCCGTCCGGCACCGCGATTCCGGCGCGGTGGGTTTCGATATTGCCGGTCCCGAAGACGGTTTCCCGCCCGCACGGTTCAAGGCCGCCTTTACCTACCTGGCGGAACACCAGTTCCCGGTGACGGTGCACGCCGGCGAAGCTGCCGGAGTCGAAAGCATCGTTGACGCCCTGGTGCACGGGCGGGCGCTACGGCTGGGCCACGGCGTGCGGATCGCCGAGGACATTGACGTCGAATTCGAAGAACCCGCAGCCGCAGATGAGGCCGAGGTGGGCATCGTGAGCATGGGCCGGGTGGCCAACTGGGTCCGGGACCGGGGGATCCCGCTGGAGGTCTGCCCGTCCTCGAACCTGCAGACCGGTGCCGTGGCCTCCTTCGGCGAGGACATCGAGACGCATCCGATCGACCTGCTGTACCAGACCGGATTTGCCGTCACCATCAACACGGATAACCGCCTGATGAGCTCCGTCACCCTTACCGGCGAATTCGAGCTGCTCATGGACACCTTCGAGTATGACCTCGACGACGTCCTGGAACTCACCATGAACGCCGTCAACGCGGCATTCCTGCCCCTGGACGAACGGGCCGCGCTGTCCGCCTATGTCACCGAGGGATTCAACCGCGCCCGTGGCTGACCTCGCCCTGCCCGATGACCTCGGCGAGCGGTTCACCCGCCTCGCCGAGGTCATCGGTGCCCTTCGGGAACGGTGCCCGTGGACCCGGGCGCTGACCCACGAGTCGCTGCTCGAGTACCTCGTGGAGGAAACCTATGAGCTGGTTGAAGCAGTGGAAGGCGGCACGGCCGGTCCCGGACGGACGGAGGAACTGCGCGGGGAGCTCGGCGACGTCCTGCTGCAGGTGCTGCTGCACGCCCGCCTGCAGCAGGAAGCCGGAAGTTTCTCCGTGGCGGACGTGGTTGACTCCCTCACCGCGAAGATGATCCGCCGCAACCCCCACGTTTTCCGCCCGGACGGCAGTCTTCGCGAGGGCACCGGGGAATCCGGTATTGCGGCCATCGAACAGGCCTGGGATGAGGCGAAGAAAGCGGAGCGCCCGTCCCGGACCTCGGCCTTCGAAGGAATTCCGGCCGGGCTGCCGGCCCTGCTCCTGGCCGCCAAGACAATCTCCCGCGCCCGCAGGGCGGACCGGCCGCTGCCCCCGCCGAGGCGGGCACCGGATGCTGGATTCACCGACGAAACCGAACTCGGGGACGTCCTGCTCTCCCTGGTCCGTCGCGCCTCGGAGCAGGGGCTCGACGCCGAGGCGGCACTTCGTGCGGCCATCCGCCGGTACACGGCCGACGACGCCGCACGCTGACCGCGACGCCGGTCGGCGGCAGCCCCGGATTTGCCCGATCTCCGTGATTCAGCCCACCGGACCTTACTCGGAGCCGCGATTCTATTAGGCTAAGAAGCAGACACTGTGACCTGCTGCCCAAGCAGGACTGCGGTTTTCTCCCTAATCGTTCCAATGAACAGGAGCAATTCCATGGCCATCATCGATGCCATCCATGCCCGTGAAATCCTCGATTCCCGCGGCAACCCCACCGTTGAGGTGGAGGTGCTGCTCGACGACGACACCTTCGGCCGCGCAGCTGTTCCCTCCGGCGCCTCGACCGGCGCGTTCGAAGCGAACGAACGCCGCGACGGCGAGAAGAACCGCTACCAGGGCAAGGGCGTGCTGCAGGCCGTTGAAGCCGTCATCGAACAGATCCAGCCGGCCCTGCTCGGATTCGACGCAGCCGACCAGCGCGCCATCGACCAGGCCATGATCGACCTGGACGGCACGGAGAACAAGTCCGGGCTGGGTGCCAACGCCATCCTCGGCGTGTCCCTCGCCGTCGCCCGTGCCGCCGCGGAGTCCGCCGCGCTACCGCTGTACCGCTACCTCGGCGGCCCCAACGCGCACGTCCTGCCCGTGCCGCTGATGAACATCCTCAACGGCGGCTCGCACGCCGATTCCGACGTCGACATCCAGGAATTCATGATTGTTCCCCTGGGCGCGCAGACGTACTCCGAGGGCCTGCGCTGGGGCGTCGAGGTCTACCACAACCTCAAGTCCGTGCTGAAGGAAAAGAACCTCTCCACCGGCTTGGGTGACGAAGGCGGCTTCGCGCCGAACCTGCCCTCCAACCGCGCAGCACTGGACCTGATCATCGAAGCCATCGAGCGGGCCGGCTACGTTCCGGGCAACGACATCGCCCTGGCCCTGGACGTGGCAGCCTCCGAGTTCTTCAAGGATGGTTCATACCTCTTCGAAGGACAGAACCGGTCCGCCGCCGAAATGTCGGCGTACTACGAGGAACTGGTCCGCGACTACCCGCTGGTCTCCATCGAGGACCCGCTGGACGAAGAGGACTGGGACGGCTGGAAGACCCTGACCGCCTCGATCGGCGACAAGGTGCAGATTGTGGGCGATGACCTCTTCGTCACCAACCCCACCCGCCTGGAAACCGGTATCAAGAACAACGCCGCCAACTCGCTGCTGGTGAAGGTCAACCAGATCGGTACCCTGACCGAAACCCTGGATGCCATCACCATGGCCCAGCGTGCCGGTTACACCACCATCACCTCCCACCGCTCGGGCGAGACCGAAGACACCACCATCGCGGACATCTGCGTGGCGACCAACGCCGGGCAGATCAAGACGGGTGCCCCGGCCCGTTCCGAGCGCGTCGCCAAGTACAACCAGCTGCTGCGCATTGAAGAGGAACTGGACGACGCCGCCCGCTACGCCGGGCGCAGCGCCTTCCCGCGCTTCACCGGCGCCAAGTAACCGGACCGCTGCCTGCAGCCGGAAACCGGCTGCAGGCGTTGCGGAACAGGCAGCAGACACTGCGGGTGGGTAACCTCATAGGAGGGAACCCACCCGCGGGTGTTTCCTGACCCATTTCAGCATCGATACAGACAGGATCCGCATGCCGACCCGACGCCCCAAGGTTCCCAGGCCTGCGGCCCCCGTGAACGCCCATGGAGCGAGTACGGGCGGAGGGAAACCCGCATCGACACCGGCTGCGGCGAAGCCTTCCGCCGCAGCGAAACCTTCCGCAGGCAGGCAGGCATCGGTTCCACAGGCTGCGGCGCCCAAGACCGCAGCGCCCAGGTCTGCTGCACCCAGAACTGCAGCACCGAGAGCCGCCGCACCCAAAGCCACCGCACCCAAAACCGCTGCACCGGAAGCCAAGCCGCGTGCGCGGAAGCTGTCGGCGTCGGACGCCCGGGCAGCGGTCCGTTCGCAGCTCTCCGGCGGCATCCGCCGTCAATCCGATCCGGCACCGGAACACCAGGCTCCGGCTGAAGCCGAGACCCAGGACGAGCTTCGTCCCGTCCCGGCCAAGGCGTTTTCCGGACGGCTGCTGGTGCTGGCCATGGTGATGATCGCGATCACCGTCCTGCTCGCACCGTCGGTCCGGACGTACCTGCAGCAGCGCTCGGACATAGCGGCGGCCAAGGCGGAAATAGCCGAGGCCGAGGCAACGCAGGCAGAACTGGAAGTCCAGCTGGGCCGCTGGGAGGACCCCGCCTATATCAAGCAACAGGCCAGGGAACGGATTTTCCTGGTGATGCCCGGGGAAAAGCGGTACCTGGTCAAGGGTGAAAACGGCGTGGAAGAAGCCGAGCAGCTCGCCGCCGAAGAAGAGACCGAAGACCTGCGGTGGGTCGATTCCCTCTGGGACTCGGTCAAGAAATCCGCCACGGCACAGTAATCTGGAGGCTGATAGAAGAAGCAGCCCGGGGCCCTGACCGGCCCCACGGAAGGAACCTCCTGCATGACCCAGGACCAGCTCGCCCCCACCCAGGAAGACCTGGAAACCCTGAGCCGGCAGCTTGGCCGCCCGGTGCGCGACGTCGTTGAAATCGGCGCCCGGTGCGTCTGCGGCAACCCGTTGGTAGCCACCACGGCCCCTCGCCTGAGCAACGGCATCCCGTTCCCCACCACGTACTACCTGACGCACCCGATCATCACGTCCGCCGTGTCCCGGCTCGAAGCCGCGGGAATGATGACGGACATGTCCCGGCGGCTGGAGGAGGATCCGGAGCTGGCGGAGCGTTACCGCAGTGCCCACGAGCACTACCTGCGGGTCCGCGACGAAATCGGAGAGCGGACCGGTACGGGCCCTGTGCCGGAAATCGACGGTGTGTCCGCGGGCGGGATGCCCACCCGGGTGAAGTGCCTGCACGTGCTGGTGGGCCATTCCCTGGCCGCCGGACCGGGGGTCAATCCGCTGGGAGACGAAGCGCTGGCCGCCATCAGTCAATGGTGGACAACGGATCGCTGTTACTGCGAAGGTGCTTGGGACACCGCTGCTCCCGCTCCGGCACGCGACCTGAGCCGCCACACCAAGACGCAGGGCCTCAGCCCGGAAGAACTCGAGAGCAAAAAGGCTGCCCGCCGGCAGGCAACGGACGCCGCAACCAGTGAAGGGGAACTGTGACAGGCCAGGAAGACAGCCGTGCCGAAGGCATGCGCGTAGCCGCCATTGACTGCGGCACCAACTCCATCCGACTGCTTATTGCAGACATCACCCGGGACAGCGGTGGAGCAGCGCAGCTGACCGACGTCGTACGCCTCATGCGGGTGAACCGGCTGGGGCAGGGAGTGGACGCCACCGGACGGCTGGCCGACGACGCCCTGGAACGGACCTTCGCCGCGGCGGACGAGTACGCCGCCCTGATCCGCGAACACGGAGCTTCGCGGATCCGCTTCGTCGCCACCTCCGCCAGCCGCGACGCGGAAAACAGGCAGGAGTTCGTGGACGGAATCCGCGAGCGGCTCGGCGTTGAGCCTGAAGTCATCAGCGGTGACGAGGAGGCTGCACTGTCCTTCGCGGGCGCAGCAAGCGTCTTCGCCGGAGGAAACGGCGCCAAGACGCTCGTGGTGGACCTGGGCGGCGGCAGCACCGAGTTTGTTCTCGGCGACAGTTCCGGTGTCATCGCGGCCAAGAGCACCAATATGGGCTGCGTGCGATTCACCGAACGGTACCTGCACTCGGATCCGCCCGGCGAAGCGGAAATCGCTGCGGCGAGGACCGAAATCCTGGACATGATTGCCTCCGCGCTGGTCGCGGTCCCGCTGGCTGAAACCGACCGGCTGGTGGGGGTGGCGGGCACCATCACCACGGTCACCGCCGCTGCCCTGGACCTGGCGGAATACTCTCCCGATGCCATCCATGGAACCGAATTGAGCCGAGAACAAATCGACGCCACGGCTGATGCCCTGCTGCGCCGGGACCGCGCTGCGCGGGCGGCCCTGCCGTACATGCACCCGGGCCGGGTGGACGTTATTGGTGCCGGCGCGCTGATCTGGCGGACCATCGTGGACCGCGTGGACGAACTGACGGACGGCCGCGTGTCCACAGCGTTCGCGAGCGAGCACGACATCCTTGACGGCATCGCCCTGAGCGCGTGAGTTTCTCCGGGACCGCCCCCGGCCGCCGCCGGGGAGCAGCGGCACGCCTGCGAGCCGCTGCCGCCGTGCTCTGCGCTGCCGTGGCGCTTCCGCTCCTGGCGCCCGCGCCTGCCTCCGCGGACGAATGGCGGGACAAGCAGTACTGGCTTGCGGACTATGGCGTCACCGAGGCCTGGAAGACCACCAAGGGCGCGGGCGTGAAGGTCGCCGTCATCGACACG
Organism: Arthrobacter sp. Ms25; assembly: GCF_059090365.1. Taxonomy (NCBI): domain Bacteria; kingdom Bacillati; phylum Actinomycetota; class Actinomycetes; order Micrococcales; family Micrococcaceae; genus Arthrobacter; species Arthrobacter sp. Ms25. The sequence continues at coordinate 421,752 of NZ_JBNHFP010000002.1, forward strand.
GGCATCGACGCGAGCCATCCCGACCTCGCCGGAGCGGTCACGGGCGGATTCGACGCGTCCGGCGCCGGTGATCCGCAGGGCGCCAAGGGCCTGGGCAGCACCCCAGGGCACGGCACGCTGGTGGCAACGCTGCTGGCCGGCCGGGGGCACGAAAAACCCGCGGAAGACAAGGACTCCAAGGACTCCAAGGACGGGGAGGACAAGCCGGGCAAGGAGACGGAGGGCGACGACAAGGACAAGCCCGCCGACCGCCCGGACGGGATCATCGGCGTTGCTCCGGAAGCGGAGATCCTCGCCGTCTCCACCTGGATCGGCGGTACCAATCCCGCCGGCGTCCCGATCGACATGCAGATCCCCACGGCTGTCCGCTGGGCTGTCGATAACGGTGCCAAGGTCATCAACATGTCCCTGGGTAGTTCCTCGACCGCGTGGCCGGAGAGCTGGGATGACGCGTTCCTCTACGCCGAGCAGAATGACGTGGTGGTTGTCGCCGCCGCCGGCAACCGCGGCGGTGGCATGGTCCAGGTCGGGGCGCCCGCCACGATTCCGGGAGTTCTCACCGTCGCCGGGCTGAACCGGCAGGGCGAGGCCAGCCAAGGCTCGTCCTCCGAAGGCATCAGCATCGGCGTGGCCGCACCCGCCGAAGACCTCGTCGGCGGGCTGCCCGGAACCACCTCCCGCTATGCGGACTGGGAGGGCACCTCCGGGGCAGCGCCGCTGGTATCCGGGGTGGCTGCACTGATCCGTGCAGCGCATCCGGAACTCAGTGCGGCGGATGTGATTAACCGGATTGTCAGTACTGCCCGGGACGCCGGGGCACCGGGCATTGACACCATCTACGGCTACGGGATCCTGGACGCGGATGCCGCCGTGAACGCTGATGTTCCCGCCGTTGCCGGTAACCCGCTCGGAACCATTGCCGAGTGGATCCGCGTGCACCGGCGGGTGGCGGACGCTTCGCCGGGTGCAGCCGACATTCCCGCTCCCACGGTCCCGGATCTGCCCGAACCTGCAGTCCCGGAGGCGCAGGAGCCCGTCGTGTTGAACGAAGGACTCTCGGCCGCCGTGGTGCTGGGATTCGGGGCGCTTTTGCTGACGGTCCTCGTGGCGGGCACGGTCCATGTCAGCCGCGTCCGGCGCCGGTCCATGCAAGCCCAGGAGACGTCCAACGCGGACACCGGCTCCCTCGACGAGGCCGGCGTCCGGTAGCGAAAATCACTATACGCAGTTTTGTCAAATGCTTCGTGAAGACTTTCACAAACTCAGGTAGGATTAGGGCATGGCATCGAACAAGCAGTTTTCTGATCGTCCCCGCGTTCTGGTGGTCGGCGGTGGTTACGTCGGTCTGTACGTAGCCAAAGACCTCCAGAAGAAGGTAAAGGAACAGGGTGGAATTGTTACGGTAGTGGACCCGCTGCCGTACATGACCTACCAGCCTTTCCTCCCCGAGGTCGCCGCAGGCACCATTGAAGCCCGCGACGCCGTTGTATCCCACCGCATGCACCTGAAGAACACCGAGCTGATCACCGGCAAGGTCACTTCCATCAACCATGCCGCCCGCACGGCCACCATCGAGCCCGGCGACGGCAGCGAACCGTTTGAACTGCCCTACCAGGACGTTGTCCTCGCGGCAGGCTCCATCACCCGCACCTTCCCGATCCCGGGGCTCGCCGAGGCCGGCATCGGCATGAAGAGCATCGAAGAAGCAATGGCTACCCGCAACCACGTGCTGGAGCGGATTGAAACCGCTTCGCTCATGCCCGCAGGCCCGGAGCGTGAGCGCGCCCTGACGTTCGTCGTCGTCGGCGGCGGCTTTGCCGGCATCGAAACCCTGACCGAGCTTGAAGACATGGCCCGCGACGCGGTCCGGATCAATGACCGGCTGCGCCGCGAAGACCTCCGCTTCGTCCTGATCGAAGCCATGGGCCGGGTTATGCCCGAGGTCAAGCCGGACCAGGCCGAGTGGGTTGTCTCCAGCATGCGTGAGCGCGGCATCGAGGTGCTGCTGAACACCTCGCTGGCCTCCGCTGAAGGCGGCGTCCTCAAGCTGATCAACATGGCGGACAAGTCCCCGGCCGGCGAGTTCGGTGCCGACACGCTGATCTGGACCGCAGGCGTGCAGGCCAACCCGATGGTCCGCGCCACCGACTTCCCGATCGACGAGCGGGGCCGGGTACGCGCCAACGCCGAACTGCGCATCACCGGCGACGAGGGCCCCATCGACGGCGCCTGGGCAGCCGGCGACGTCTCCGCTGTTCCGGACCTTTCCGGCGGCGGCGTAGGCGGCTTCTGCGTCCCGAACGCACAGCACGCCGTGCGCCAGGCCAAGCTGCTGGCCAAGAACATCATGGCCGCACGCTACGGTGTCGGCGAAGTCGAGGAATACAACCACAAGAGCCTTGGCGCCGTCGCAGGCCTGGGCCAGTACAAGGGCGTTGCCAACATCATGGGCTTCGGCCTGAAGGGCTTCCCGGCCTGGCTGGCACACCGCGGCTACCACGGCCTGGCCATGCCGATGTTCGAGCGCAAGTTCCGCGTCATCGCGGGCTGGCTGCTGAACGTAAGCTACGGCCGCGACCTGACCTCGCTGCGCCACCTGGAAGACCCGCGCCGCGGCTTCGAGGAAGCAGCAACGCCGGCCAAGAAGCCGGCCGTGAAGGCCTAGTCTTCCGCAACGTACGTAGACGACGACGGCGGCCCTCCAGCAGGAGGGTCGCCGTCGTTGTGTTTCCTGCCGTCCCGGCGTGTCCAGTAGGCTTGGAAATCAATGGCAGAGCCCCAGTAGCCCAATTGGCAGAGGCAACCGACTTAAAATCGGTGTGTTGTCGGTTCGAGTCCGACCTGGGGTACTAGCACTCCATATGGCGGGCGCTTCACATATGGCAGGCGCAGCCGGGTTTGGGGCTCTAGCCCCGTGCGGACCGGTTGCGGTGCCGCTTCAGGAGCCCGCCGGCCAGCAGGCCCAGAATGACCACGGCCGCAATCCCCGGAAGAACCACGTCCGAAGCGGTGCGTTCCTCGTCCACCGCCTCCGCGGAGGACGGCGAGGGGGTGCTGCTCGGGCCGGGGGACGCCGTGCCTGACGGAACACCCGTGCCGGCGCCACCGGTCCCGCCGGAGCCGATGCCGGTGCCCGGCGCGGTCGTGGAATCCGCTGTTGCCGGTGCGGTCGGAGCCGGTGCCGTTTCTGTCGGCGCTGTTTCCACCGGCGCCCCGGGGGCCGGAGCCGGAACGGGGACGGCGGGAACCGCCTCGGAGTAATGGCCCGTGGACGGGTCGTAGGTGCTTTCGCCCGGATTGAAGGTCGGTGCGGGGACAGACGGGTTATAGGTGCCTTCGACGCAGACCTCCACCCCGTCAACCACACCGGGAATCGTGCCGGGCCCGCACTGCACCGCGAAAGCGGGAACAGCGGGAGCCGTCAGGAACAGGGCCGCGAGCGGAAGCGCGGCAGCGGACAGGCGTAATACGTGCATTATTTCCCCCAAGAGACGGTCTCCCGCCATCGTATAGGTCCAACCCGCCTTTCCCTGCAAGGGCACCGGCGTCGGAATGTGACGAGCGTTACAAGGCTGTAACCCCAAACCCTTATATTCGACACAATGTTCCATTAGTTTTTCTTCTAATCAGGAACACCTGGTAATTGCGTCAAAGGCACCCGCCTTTCGATCGGGGAGAAACTTTTATGACTGCACTACGCACTGCCGGCGGTCTTGGCTCGGGCACCGCATACGCCCGCACCGCCAAAATCGCCGCCCTTGGATTGGGTCTCGCACTGTTTGCCAGCGGCTGCAGCGGCGGCGGGGAATCATCCGCGGAAGACACCGCGGGCTCGACCGAGACCGAGACCGCTGCGGCGGCGGCCCTGTCGTGTCCCGAGAATGAGGGCGGAAAGGGCGAAGACCCGGGTGCGGCGGGAGATACAGCGGCCGTGCCGGCTTCCACCGGGACCACCGACGTTCCGCTGAAGATCGGCTCGCTGCTCCCGACTACGGGTGAACTCTCCTTCCTCGGCCCGCCGGAAATTGCCGGCGTCAATTACGCCATCCAGCAGGTGAACGAGGTCGGCGGCGTCCTGGGCCAAAAGGTCGAGGTCATCCACCGTGACTCCGGCGACACCACCACCGACATTGCCACCCAGTCCGTGACGGACCTGCTCAGCCAGGACGTCAGCGCCATTGTCGGTGCCGCATCGTCGGGCGTTTCCAAAACCGTGATCGGACAGATTACCGGCGCCAATGTCATCCAGTTCTCGCCGGCCAACACCTCGCCGGACTTCACCGACTGGGACGACAACGGTCTGTACTGGCGCACCGCGCCCTCGGATGTGCTGCAGGGCCGGACCCTGGGCAACTACATCATGAGCTGCGGCGCCCAGACCGTCGGCATGATCGTCCTGAACGACGCCTACGGCACCGGTCTGCAGAACAACATCACCAGCAGCGTCGAGTCCGCCGGCGGACAGGTGGTCATTGCCGAGATGTTCAACGAGGGTGACTCCCAGTTCAGCAGCCAGGTCGACGCCGTGGTGGCCCAGGACCCCGATGCCATTGTGGTCATCAGCTTCGCGCAGGCCAAGAGCATTGTGCCGCTGCTGACTGCCAAGGGCGTGGATCCCACGCAGCTGTTCTTCGTGGACGGCAACACCTCGGACTACAGCAAGGACCTGGAAGCCGGGACGCTTGAAGGGGCACAGGGAACCATCCCCGGCCCGTTCGCCTCGGACAACTTCAAGAATGCCCTCCTCGAGATTGATCCGGGCCTGAAGGACTGGTCCTACGCCGGTGAAAGCTACGACGCCGTGACCATGCTGGCCCTGGCAGCGGAAGCCGCCGGATCCACCGATCCCCAGGCCATGGCAGCCGAGCTGCAGGGCGTGTCCGCGGAAGGCGAGAAGTGCTTCGACTTCGCCGGCTGTGTGACCATCCTGCGCAACGGCGGCGATGTGGACTACGACGGCTACTCCGGCCCGGTCACGTTCGATGAGAACGGCGACCCCACGGAAGCGTTCATCGGGATCTACCAGTACGACGCCGACAACAAGCCGGTGCCGAGCCGCTCCGAAGAAGGCAAGCTCTAACCTCCCTACAGCAGAACAGCCCCCGCCGGACGGCGGGGGCTGTTCTGTGTTCCGGGGTTACCGGGAGCTGTCAAGCATCTGCCAGCGTCCCGAGGTAGAGCTGGATGACCTTCGGATCCTTCATCAGTTCACGCCCCGTGCCGGTATAGGCATCGCGGCCCTGGTCCAGCACGTAGGCGCGGTCACAGATCTGCAGGCAGCGTCGCGCGTTCTGCTCGACCATGATGACGGACACTCCCGCCCGGTTGATTTCGTGGACCCGCAGGAACGCTTCGTCCTGCTTGACGGGGGAGAGGCCTGCCGACGGTTCGTCCAGCAGCAGCACTGCCGGTTCCATCATCAGGGCCCGCCCCATGGCTACCATCTGGCGTTCTCCGCCGGACAGGGAACCTGCCCGCTGGGCACGGCGCTTGTGGAGTTCAGGGAACAGGCCCGCCACGAACTCGAAGCGTTCCTGGAATCTCTTCGGTGCCTGGTACAGGCCCATCTGCAGGTTTTCTTCAATGGTGAGGGACGCAAACACATTGTTGTTCTGCGGAACGAAGCCCACGCCCCGGCTGACCAGTTTGTTGGCCTTCAGCCCGGTAAGGTCCTGGCCGCGGACCACAACGGTGCCCGAGTGCACCTTCACCAGTCCGAACATGGCCTTGAGCAGCGTCGACTTTCCCGCGCCGTTCGGTCCGATGATGCCGATCAGCTCGCCTCTGCGTGCCTCGATGCTGCACCCGTTGAGAATGTTGACGCCGGGAATGTAGCCCGCCACGAGATCGGTTACCTTGACGACGGAGTCGCCCTCGAATGCATCGGCAGTCATGCCTGGTCCTTCCGTTCGTCGATCCGCCCGCCGACCACGCCGTCAGGTTCCATGCCCACCGAGGATTCGGCGTCGTGCTCCAACTCGGCCTCCAGCTTTTCGAAGCCCGCCGAATCGCCGAGGTCCACGTCATGGTGGGCACCCAGATAGGCGTCGATCACGGCCTGGTCCTTCATCACCTCGGCGGGCGGTCCCTCGGCCACCACCTTGCCTTCGGCCATGACCACCACCCAGTCGGCAATGTGCCGGACCATGTGCATGTCATGCTCCACGAACAGGACAGTCATGCCCTCGGCCTTGAGGTTCTTGATGTGGTCCAGCAGGGACTGGGTCAATGCCGGGTTCACGCCGGCCATCGGCTCGTCGAGCATCACCAGCTTCGGGCGGACCATCAGTGCCCGGGCCATTTCCAGTAGCTTGCGTTGGCCGCCGGAGAGGGACGCGGCATAGTCCCCGCGTTTGGTGTCCAGTTTGAATTTCGCCAGCAGGACATCGGCCTGGTCCGTGATTTCCTTTTCCCGGCTGCGCCACAGCGGGGGCAGGAAGGCGCGCCACAGTGATTCCCCGGGCTGTGAAGCTGCACCCAGGCGCATGTTCTCTATCACCGTGAGCTTGCCCATCACCTTGGTCAGCTGGAAGGTGCGCACCATGCCCAGCCGTGCCACCTTATAGGCAGACATACCGGCGAGGTCACGGCCTTCGAACTGCCACTCACCCGACTGCGGTGTGTCGAAACCGGTCAGCAGATTGAACAGGGTGGTCTTGCCGGCGCCGTTGGGGCCGATGAGGGCCGTGATCTTGTGCCGGGGGATTTCCACGTGGTCGACGTCGACGGCGTTGATCCCGCCGTAGGTCCGGGTGACGTTCTTCGCCACCAGGATGGGATCCCGCTTCCTGCATCCCGGCGCTACGGCGCCGGCAGCGATGGGGCGGGTATCGGACATGTACTCGTTGCTGCCGCCAGCCGCCGGGGCTGCGGGAGCGGCGGCACCGGGTTCTGCGGCGTGCGCCCCGGCGCGGACCTTCGCCCTAGGCTCGTCGAAACTCATGCGAACGCCAGCTCCTTCTTGTTGCCCAGAATGCCTTGCGGCCTGAAGATCATCAGCAGCATCAATGCCACACCCACAAGGATGTAGCGGATCTGCCCTGCCTGGGAAGTGGAAATGAAAGTGATGTATCCGGCTTCGATGGCGCCGTACAGCAGCCCCTGGGTTACGGAGAGCAGGACCCAGAAGATCATGGAGCCGAGCACGGGACCGAGCACGGTGGACATGCCGCCCAGCAGCAGCGCCGTATAGAGGTAGAACGTCAGCTCCGTACCGTAGTTGGCCGGCTGCACCGCGCCCCGGGGGAGGGTGAAGACGATACCGGCAACCGAACCCAGGACGCCGCCGATAATCAGAGCCTGCATCTTGTAGGCGTAGACGTTCTTACCCAGCGCGCGGACGGCGTTTTCGTCCTCCCGGATGCCCTTGACCACGCGTCCCCACGGGCTGCGGATCAGCAGCCAGACCAAGACACAGGCTCCAATCACCAGGGTCCAGGCCACAATCCGGACCCATACGTCGCGTTCATTCATGGCGAAGGGGCCGAGGTTGTAGCTTCCGGCGGGAATGGGGTTCAGGTCGTAGAAGCTGCCGGTGAAGGCTGCGAGTCCGTTGGCGGACCCGGTGATCGGCGTCATGCTGTTGGTGGTGACCACATACCGGATGATTTCGGCCGCTGCGATGGTGACGATGGCCAGGTAATCGGCCCTCAGGCGCAGCGTCGGGATGCCGAGGATGACGGCGAAGACCACGGATCCGAGCAGTGCAATCAGCAGCGCGACAGGCAGGGGCGCGTTGAAGGACAGGATCGGGATGGCGAACCCGTAGGCGCCTACCGCCATGAATCCGGCCTGGCCGAAGTTCAGCAGCCCGGTGTAGCCGAAGTGGACGGCCAGGCCGAGCGCGGCCAGCGCATAGGCGGCTGTCGTGGGGCTGATGATCTCGTTGAGAGCACCGAGAAGAATGTTGACGAAATCCATGAGGGCCCCTAACCGATGCGCTCGCGGCGGCCCAGGATGCCCTGGGGACGGACAAGCAGGACAAGAATCATGATGACCAGCGCGCCCACGTATTTCAGGTCAGCCTCCAGCCAGAGCGTCGAGATCTCCACGAAGAGTCCAACGATCACGGAACCGATCAGGGCGCCGAAGACGGTGCCGAGGCCGCCGAGGGTAACGCCGGCGAAGATGAGCAGCAGGATCTGCTGGCCCATGTTGAAGGAAACGCCGGGACGGTAATAGGCCCACAGGATTCCGCCGAGCGCAGCCAGCGCGCCGCCGACCACCCAGACGAGCCGGATCACCCGGTCCACGTCGATACCGGAGGCGGCGGCAAGCGCGGGGTTGTCGGAGACCGCGCGGGTTGCCTTGCCGATCCGGGTGCGCAGCAGCAGCAGCGCTACGACGAGGATGACCGCCAGGCTCACGACGAGCGAGACCAGGGTGTTCTGCGGGATCGAGACCGGTCCGAGCTCCAAGGTCGGGCTCTGGGCCCCCGGCAGCTGCTTGGTACCGCCGCCCAGGAAGAACAGCACGGTGTAGCGGACGGCTACTGCCAGACCGATGCTGATGATCATCATCGGAATCAGTCCGGTGCCGCGCCGGCGCAGGGGTTTCCACAGTCCGGCGTCCTGCACGTACCCGAAGGCCGCACCGCCGGCCACGGCCAGCGGGATGGCCACCCACGTCGGCATCCCAAGCGCGGCAAACCCAAAGGTCAGGACGGCGCCCATGGTGACCATTTCACCGTGTGCGAAGTTCGTCAGCCCGGTGGTGCCGAAGATCAGGGACAGGCCGACGGCGCTGAGCGCCAGCAGCAGGCCGAAGCTCAGCCCGGCCACGGCACGCTCGGTGATGGTGGACAGGAAACTGTCCTGCTGGACGACGATTCCTTCGCCGAGAAGGAACAGCGTGGTGATGTTGGATGTCCCGGCAAAAGTCACGGTGCGGGGGTTCTGCTGCTCCTCCGCCAGTGCGACGTCGTCGGGCAGCGTGGACTCGTCGAGCTCGACTTCGTAGGCTCCCTGCTCGGGCACCCCGATGGACCAGGATCCGTTTGCCGCGGTCACTGCTTCGCCCTCGAACCCATTGCCGGTGGCGGTGATCGTCACCCCTTCAACGGGGGCGCCGGCGTTCTTGAGGACGCCGCTGATCCGGTCGCGGTATTCCGCCCCGTCAGTGGGTCCCGGACTGGCTGAGGACGCCGGAGCATCCGGTGTGGCTGTTGTTGCCGAAGCGGCTGGAGCTGAGAGCAGCACGGCAGCAAACAACGCTGCCATGGCCGCCAGCATCCCCAGATACCGGGTCAGCGCCGATGTTCTTACCAAGTTCTGAAACCTCCACGCATGGCTGCGGCGCCGGAGAATCGGCGCGCAGGGGGGCATATGTGACATAGGTCACCGAATGGGCAACATGCTACCCACTGAATGTTTCAGGCAGTGACGTTTCTCCCTGTGCGCATGTCGCGATCGGGTAACGACTTCACTGCGGCAGGCGCAAGCCCCGCCGGTCCGAAAGGACCTGGGTATGCCGAACCGTTACCCGCGGGCACGCGTTCACGGGAATCCGCGGGCCTCCGCGTCCGTTGTACTTGGTAGGCTGGGCTGAAACAGCCCCCCAGATGGAGGACAGATTCAATGGCACTTGGCGGAAATCCGGTATTCAACGGAAAGAACTTCCGTTCGCAGACCCGCGGCGGCACCGCCACGGGTTCGCTGGCAACTGATAACAGCTACATGACCCCGCAGCAGCTGCAGGATCTCTACACTGCCCCGTCAGCCAAGCCGTCGGACATGGGCCGCATGACGTACGACGACGTCATCATGAAGACGGTCTTCTGCCTGGCGATGGTCCTGGTGGGCGCCGCGGTTCCCACCTTCCTGCTGCCGGGCATGGGCGGCGGACTAATGCTCGTGGGCGCCCTGGGCGGTTTCGTCCTGGGCCTGGTGAACTCGTTCAAGCGTGAGCCGGTTCCGGCTCTGATCCTGGCCTACGCCTTCCTTGAGGGCATGTTCCTGGGCGGCCTGACCGCTGTTTTGGACACCGCCTACCCGGGGGTCGGCCTGCAGGCAGTGCTCGGCACCCTGGCAGTCTTCGCCGTCACGCTCGTGCTCTTCCGCAGCGGCAAGGTCCGGGCCACGCCCAAGGCTGTGCGCTTCTTCATGATCGCCATCATCGGCTACGCGGTCTTCTCCCTGCTCAACGTGGGCCTGATGATCTTCGGCGGCGTGCAGGACCCGTGGGGACTGCGCGGCAGCGTGGAGATTTTCGGCATCCCGCTCGGCGTTTTCATCGGCCTCCTCGCCATCGGCCTGGCGGCGTTCTCGCTCATCATGGACTTCACGTCCATTGAGCAGGGTGTGAAGGCCGGGACCCCGGAGCGTTACTCCTGGACCGCTGCGTTCGGCCTGACCGTAACGCTGGTGTGGCTGTACGTGGAGATCATTCGTCTCCTGTCGATCCTCCGCAGCAACGACTAATCCCGCCGGGATCGACGAAGGTACCCTTCCCGGAAGGACCGCAGGCACCGAGCCTGCGGTCCTTCCGCGTTTAACCCTCCGCGTGGCCTTGATCCGGCGTCGGACTCTGGGCAGCGGCGGCCGGCGGACGTAGCATGGCGGCGCGGAGCAGCCCCGGCAGGGCAGCCTCCGCCGGGAAAGGAATGCGCGGAAAAAGTGCGCGCGGAAAGAGCGGGCGGCCCGGGCGTCCCGCGGCCGACCGTGCGGGAAAGGAATCAGCCATGGCCGGACCGCAGCCGCAGTCGGTGGTCGAGGAACTCGTAGCCGTCCTGCTGTCCGGTTCGGACACCGGGGTATTCCTCGCGGAAGCGGCAGGGGTGGCCGCCCGGAGACTGGGACTGTCCCCGCCGGCCGGATGCACCATAGCGGTTGAGCGCAGCCGCAGGCCGCGCCTCGCAGGCAGGACCGGCAACCTGCAGGAGGTGCTCGGCGATGACGAATACGGCCCCGGCAGCCCCGGCGGTACCGTGCTGGGGGGAGGGCCGAGTGCCGTAATACCGGATCTGGCTGCAGCGCACCGCTGGCCTTCCCTGGCAGGGGCTGCGGTCCAGGGCATTCGGGCGGTTGCCGCCGTCGCCCTGCCGTTGGCAGGGGACCGGGGGGCGCTCAGCTGTTATGCGGTGTCGGTGAACGCCTTCGGACCGGAGGAGATGGCGGCGGTGCAGGCGGTAGCGGCCGAGACGGCCAAGGCCCTGCGCCTGGCACTGCTCCTCGATGCCCAGGTGAACCGGGCGGCAAACCTGCAGGCGGCCCTGGAATCACGGACCGTGGTGGACCTGGCGGCCGGCATCATCATGGGGCAGAACGGCTGCAGCCAGCAGGCCGCGATCGACATCCTGCGCAGCGTGTCCAACAGCCGCAACATCAAAATCCGCAATGTCGCAGCCGGAGTCGTGGCTGCGGTAAGCGACCGCGTGAGCACCCATTTTGATGAGTGACCGGAAACCGGTACGGGTAGGATAAGGCGGCATGAACGCAACCGGCAGCGAAAGTGCGGCGGCCGCCCCGGCCACAGGGGCGCAGTACGAAATCACCCACGGTGGAGCCCGCGCCGTCATCGGGTCCCTGGGCGCAGCCCTGCGCCGGTACACGGTGGACGGAGTGGAGCTGGTGCAGACCTACCCGGACAGCGCCATCCCGCCCTCCGCCAACGGAGTGCTGCTGGCACCTTGGCCCAACCGGGTGGCGGACGGCCGCTGGACACTGGACGGACACGTCCAGCAGCTGGACATCACGGAGCCTTCGCGGGGGCACGCCAGCCACGGACTGCTGCGCAACACCGGCTACACGCTCCGTGGGCAGGTGCCGGGCGCCGTGGAACTGGGTGCCGAGATCTTCCCGCAGCACGGGTATCCGTTCCACCTGCTGCACCGTGCACGCTACAGCCTCGACGACGACGGCGGGCTGACCGTTCGGCAGAGCCTCACCAACCTGGGCGAAGCGGAGGCCCCCGTTGCCCTCGGAGCCCATCCGTTCCTGCGCCTCGGCGACGTCCCGACGGAAGCCCTGGTGCTGACGGTGGCTGCGGCGAGGGAAATCACCGTCGATGACCGGCTAATCCCCAACGGCAGCCGGGAACCAAGTGGACCGGCGGACCTCCGGACCGGAGCACAGGTGGGGGGACTGGACCTGGACAGCGCCTACACGGACCTGGCCCTCGACGGAACCGGGCCAGGCGCGGTGCACCGGCACGTCCTCGAAGCCCCCGACGGACGCACCGTCAGCCTCTGGTCCGGACCGGAATGCGGTTACGTCCATGTCTTTGTCACCGACAAATTCCCCGGGCAGTCCCGCGCCGTTGCCCTGGAACCCATGACGGCACCGGCAAATGCGCTGAACTCCGGAGAAGGACTGGTCTGGCTGCCGCCCGGCAAGACCTTTGCCGCCCGCTGGGGCATCACGGCGGAGCTGGCGGCGGTGCGGTAACAGCGGCGGACAGGCACGTAAAGACGGGTCCGGAGGGGGCCGGATATGGAAAGATGGCCCCATGAAACCCCACGTACGCCGCACTGCGGCGCCCCGGGCGCTGCAGGCAGCAGCAGCGAATTCCAGCCGGAACAATGACGAGGTCCCTTTCGCCCTGCGGGTCAGCGCGGCCTGGGCCTGGCGGCTCGGCATCGTCCTGATTGTCGGCGCCGGACTCATCTGGATCCTCAGCCACTTCTCGCTGCTGGTTATCCCGTTGATGATCGCGGCCCTGCTGGCAGGGCTGCTGTCTCCGGTCACTAACTGGCTGCGGCGGAACCGGCTGCCCGGCGGACTGTCGGTGGCGGTGACCATCGTGGCCTTCCTGGGCGTCGTCACCGCTGCCCTGGCGCTGGTGGGACGCCAGCTCGCCCTCGGGTTCCGCGACCTCTGGGGAGAAACCCTGCAGGGCGTACGCCAGGTCCAGGACTGGTTGTCCTCGGGCCCGCTGAACATTTCGGCCGGTGACCTGGATTCGTTGCTCGACGAGGCCACGACCACCCTGCAGGACAACTCGGCCAACATCCTTTCCGGTGCCCTGAGCGTGGGCAGCAGTGCCGGGCATTTCGCCGCAGGCACCCTCCTGACCCTCTTCGCGTTGGTCTTCTTCCTGCTGGACGGACGCAGGATCTGGGAATTCACCTCAGGACTGCTGCCCCGGCGCGCCCGGCCCGCCGCCTACGGGGCAGGTATCCATGGATGGGAGTCCATGGTCAACTACGTGCGGGTACAGGTGGTGGTGGCACTTATCGACGCCATCGGCATCGGGGCAGGCGCAGCCCTGATCGGCGTGCCGCTGGCCCTGCCGCTCGGGGTCCTGGTGTTCCTGGGCTCGTTTGTTCCGCTGGTGGGTGCCTTCGTCACCGGATTTGTGGCCGTGCTGCTGGCGCTGGTGGCCAACGGCGGTGTCAACGCCCTGATCATGCTGGGCATCGTGCTGCTGGTACAGCAGCTGGAATCACACATCCTGCAGCCGTTGATCATGGGACGTGCCGTGTCCCTCCACCCGCTGGCCGTCATCCTGGCGGTCACGGGAGGCAGCCTCGCCGCCGGGATCCCCGGCGCCCTGTTCTCCGTGCCGCTGCTGGCCATTCTCAACACGATGATCCGCTACATTGCGGCGCGGGGCTGGGAGCATGACCTTGCCGTTGAACAGGATGAAGAGAACGACGACGGCGCCGGTCCCGGGGAGGGGCAAACCGGCCCCGGTGCCGTGCAGGCTGCAGGGGAGGACCGGGTATGACCGATCTGCCTCTGCTGCCAGTGACTCTGGACGACGTCCGGGCCGCAGCGAAACTCCTCGACGGCGTCATTGCCCACACCCCCGTCGAGATGTCCCGGGCCCTGGCCCGCGGGACCGGATCCCCGGTCTACCTCAAATGCGAGAACCTGCAGCGGGCAGGTTCCTTCAAGGTCCGCGGCGCGTACGTCCGCATGGCCAAGCTGTCACCGGCGGACAAGGCACGGGGAGTGGTGGCCGCCTCTGCGGGGAACCATGCCCAGGGCGTGGCCGTGGCTGCAGCACGGCTGGGCATTGCCGCGCGGATCTACATGCCCCTGGGCGTGGCGCTGCCCAAGCTGGCGGCCACGCGCGGCCACGGCGCAGAGGTGGTCCTGCACGGGCACACCGTGGATGACGCCCTGGCGGAAGCGCAGCGGTACGCCGACCGGACGGGAGCCGTCTTCGTCCATCCCTTCGACAACGTGGATGTGGTGGCCGGACAGGGGACCATCGGGCTCGAACTCCTGGACCAGATACCCGACCTGGACACGGTGCTGATGGGCGTGGGCGGCGGCGGCCTGCTCGCAGGCGTTGCCGTTGCGCTCAAGTCCCGTGCCCGGGAGCTGGGGCGCGAAATTCGGATTATCGGCGTGCAGGCGGAAAACGCGGCATCCTATCCGCCGTCGCTGGCCGCTGACGCCCTGGTACCGCTGACCCGGGTCAGCACCATCGCGGACGGCATCGCCGTCGGGCGTCCCGGGCAGCTGCCGTTCTCCATCATCCGTGAGCTCGTGGATGATGTGGTCACGGTCAGCGAGGATTCCCTGGCCCGCGCACTGATTTTCCTCCTCGAGCGTGCCAAGATGGTCGTGGAACCTGCGGGAGCCGTTGGAGTGGCTGCACTGATGGACGGGAAGATCGACAACCCCGGAAACACGGCAGTGATTCTCTCCGGCGGCAATATCGACCCGATGCTGATGCTGAAAGTCATCCAGCGGGGACTGGCGGCTGCGGGCCGGTACCTGGTGGTCCGTATCCTCCTTGACGACCGTCCCGGGTCGCTGGCGACGATTTCGCGCATCATTGCGGAATCGGATGCCAATGTCACGGGCGTTGACCACACGAGGGTAGGAGGATCCATCAGCATGGGAGATGTCGCCATCACCATCAACATGGAAACGAAGGGCCACGAGCACTGCGAACTCGTGCTGAAGAACCTGCGCGCCGTCGGCTTCCAGCCCGTCGTGCTGCCGGGATAGGCCATGGCTGCCTCCCGTGCCCGCACCGCCCTGGCCGGCTCGCTGCTTTTTGCCGCCGCGCTCTGGGCCGTGTACCTGCTCACCTTCCTCATCAAACCGGTCATCTTCCCGCTGCTGGGCATCCTGCCCCGGCAACTGGAGGGCCTTGACGGCGTGGTGTTTGCCCCGCTGCTGCATGCCGGCATTTCGCATCTCCTGGGCAACACCTTGCCGCTGATCGTCTTTTCGTTCCTGACCCTGCTCGAAGGGGTCCGGCGGTTTGTCTCGGTCCTGGCCATTTCCTGGTTGTGCTCCGGCATCGGAGTGTGGCTGTTCGGCACCGGACTGACCGTAGGGGTGTCGGGCGTGGTGTTCGGCTTGTTCGCCTATCTGATGGTCCGCGGATTCTATAACCGCAGCGTTGCGCAGATCCTGCTCAGCGGTGTCCTCTTCCTGGTGTACGGGTCGATCCTGTGGGGCCTTTTCCCCACATCGTGGGGCGTCTCGTGGCAGGCTCACCTGTTCGGCGCCGCCGGCGGCGTGCTCGCCGCCGTTGTACTGCGCCGGGAGGCGCCAACGCAAAGGCGGGCCCTCCCGTAGGAGAGCCCGCCTATGCTTTGCTGCTGAGCGGAAGTGCCTAAGCCACGTAGGGCTTGGCGGAAATGATTTCCACGGTGATGCTCTTGCCGTTCGGGGCGGTGTACGTGGTGCTGTCCCCGGCCTTGAGGCCCTGGATGGACGCGCCCAGCGGTGACTTTTCGCTGTAGACGTCGATGCTGCCGTCACCGGCGATCTCGCGGCTGCCCAGCAGGAAGGTCTCGACGTCGCCGGCGACGCGGGCTTCCACCAGCATGCCCGGCTCGACAACCCCGTCATCGGCCGGTGATTCACCAACATGTGCGTTCTCAAGGAGCTGCGTCAGCTGCCGGATCCGGGCCTCAGCCTTGCCCTGTTCCTCTTTGGCTGCGTGGTAGCCGCCGTTTTCCTTGAGGTCGCCCTCGGACCGTGCCTGCTCGATACGGGCAACAATCTCCGTCCGGCCGGGGCCGGACAGGTGATCCAGTTCCGCCTTCAGGCGGTCGTAAGACTCCTGCGTGAGCCAGGCGACTGATGCGCTGTTGGTTGACACGGGTATCTCCTTATATAAACGTCCGGGCCATCTGTTGGTCCGGCATGGCTGAATGCCCGCCGGCCGGATTGGCCTGACAAGCAAAGACCCCGCCGGGCGGTGACCGTCTGGTGTGGGTCCTTCTCCAAGGGCCAGCCGGTGCCTGGGCGGGGCATGTCGTAAGTTCCCATAGTAGTTTGCCTGCCGCCATAACCCAATATGCGCAGGCGGGCGTCTTGCCGGGCTAGTCCTCGTCCACGATCCAGCAGGAATTCACGCCGCCGGTGACCGCAGGGGAGTCGATGCGCAGTTCCACCTGCCGGGTGCTGCTGTCCGGATCATCCGGTCCCAGGACCACCGTCTTCCAGCCCACGACGGCGTAGCTTTCGTTGAGCGCCTGCACAGCGCACGCTGCGGTGCTGCCGGCCGACTTGTCGACCTTGATATCCACCACCACGCGGCCCTCCTCGGGAAAGGTGAAGCCCACGTCCTTGGACGTTACCGTGCCGGTGGAGGACGGGATGCTCCATACCGCGGCGGCCACCACGGCAGCTGCCACCGCTGCGGACGCCGCGGTGACCGCCGCACGGCGGGACAGGCGCCGCTTTGGAGCGCCGTAGCGATTGGCTAGGCTGGACTCGGACGTGGAACCGTCCGGCTGCTGGGGTGGCGACGTCACTGGTCGGCCTTCCGAAGTGCTCACAGGCCCATTTTAGCCGCCGGTTCCAACGCCATATTCCGCTTACCTCAGGAGTTGCCTTGTCTGCCCGCGAAAGCACTGATTCCCGGCCCACCGCCCCGCTGCGTTTGCTCGCGGTCCATGCCCACCCCGACGACGAGGCCAGCAAGGGAGCGGCCATGATGGCTTCCTATGCGGCAGCCGGCGTCGAAGTGATGGTGGCCACGTGCACCGGCGGCGAGCAGGGATCCATCCTGAATCCCGGAGCGGAAAATGATCCTGCGGCCAAGCGTGACCTGGCGGGACTGCGCCGGCGGGAAATGGCGGCTTCCCGGGCAGCGCTGGGAATCCAGCACCGCTGGCTCGGATTCGCGGACTCCGGGCTGCCCGAGGGCGACCCGCTTCCGGACCTGCCGTTTGGCTGCTTTGCCCTGCAGCCGCTGGAAAGGGCCGCGGCGCCCCTGGTCAAGCTGGTCCGCGAGTTCCGGCCGCACGTCATCGTCAGCTATGACGAAAACGGCGGTTACCCGCACCCGGACCACATCATGGCCCACAAGGTTGCTGTGGAAGCGTTCGCCGCCGCGGGCGATCCGGAACGGTATCCGGGGACGGGGCCTGCCTGGGAACCCGCCAAGCTCTACTATGACCGGGCATTCAACCCCGAGCGGTTCCGGGCCCTGCATTTTGCCCTGGAGGAAGCCGGCCTGCAGTCTCCGTACGCAGAACGGATCGCGGCCTGGCAGGAGACCGACACCGAGGGGCACCAGCCGCCGGCTCCCACCCATGCCACCACCACGCAGATCGAATGCGGCGATTTCTTCGAGGTCCGGGACGAGGCCCTGCGCAGCCACCGCACGCAGGTGGATCCGAACGGTTTCTTCTTCGCGGTCAGCCCCGACATGCAGCGCAAGGTCTGGCCCTGGGAGGACTACTCCCTGATCGAGTCCCGCGTGGAAACCGAGCTGCCGGAAACGGACCTGTTCGCTGGCATACGATAGACCCTAGGAACGTAGGTTCCGCCGCAGTATCGGCTAAAAGAGAGATATACCGTGAACTTCCTGTACAGCCTGGCTACGGCCGTCACCCCGGCACCGGACGAGACCCTCGCGCCGGGGGTTGCCGCAGAGGACGTCACCCCGGGCCTGCTGGGGTTCCTCTTCACGCTCTTCATGGTGATTGCGATCATCCTGTTGATCCGCGATATGACCAAGCGCATCCGCCGGGTCCGCTACCGCGAGCAGGTCCTGGCCGCACAGGAAACAGCCGACCGGGAAGCGTCCGGAACGGAAGCCTCCGGCCGTCCCGAAGGCTCCCGGACCGCACTGTCCATGGACAAGGACGTAAAGGATCCCGCAGACCGGGACAGCACTTGGGACCACCTGAGGTAGCGGGTGTCCCATGGCTGAAAGACTGAGGAACCAGGCATCGGCCTATCTGCGCCAGCATGCGGACAATCCCGTTGACTGGTGGCCTTTCGGCGAGGACGCCTTCGCCGAAGCCCGGCGCCGGAATGTTCCCGTCTTTGTTTCCGTGGGGTATGCAGCCTGCCACTGGTGCCATGTCATGGCGCACGAATCGTTCGAGGACGCCGCCACGGCCGAGTACCTCAACGCGAACTTTGTCTCGGTGAAGGTGGACCGCGAGGAGCGCCCCGACGTCGACGCCGTGTACATGGCCGCTACGCAGGCCCTGACCGGGCAGGGCGGCTGGCCGATGAGTGTCTTTACCCTCCCGGACGGGCGTACGTTCTACGCCGGCACGTATTTTCCGCCCCGGCAGCTGCAGGGGATGCCTTCCTTCCGGCAGGTGCTGGAAGCGGTGTCCTCCGCCTGGCGGGACCGCCCGCAGGAGGTGGAAGCCAGCGCCGCGCAGATAGCCGCCCACCTGGCATCGGCGCAGGACGGAAACCGCCGGCTGGTCGGCACGCTGGAGCTTGCCTCCGGGGCCGGACCGCTTTCGGGCGATGTCCTGGAAGCTGCCGTTCAGGCCGTAGCCGAGCAGGAAGATCCCCGCTTCGGGGGGCTCGGCGGGGCGCCGAAGTTCCCGCCGTCGCCCCTGCTTCGGTTCCTGCTGCTATACGGTGCAACCGGCCGCCCGGGCTCCGGCACCGCCGCCGGCGTTGCCGGCCGCACCTTGGAAACCATGGCCCGCAGCGGGCTCTACGACCAGCTCGAAGGCGGCTTCGCCCGGTACACGGTGGACCGTGCCTGGGCCATTCCGCACTTCGAAAAGATGTTGTATGACAACGTCCAGCTGCTGCGCCTCTACGCGCACTGGAGCCGGTCGGCCGCCGCCGGGGAGCAGCGCGGGCTGGCACTGCGGGTCACCGCCGACACCGCGGGCTGGCTGGCACAACGGCTGCGTGTGGAGGGCGGAGGCTTTGCCTCTTCGCTCGACGCCGACACCCTGGTGGACGGAAAGCGGAAGGAAGGCGCCACCTATGTGTGGACTGCCTCCGAGCTGCGCAGCGTCCTGGACGGGGCCGGGGAAGACGCCGATGCGGTACTTGCCCTGCTGGACCTGGACACCGGCCGGATGGAGGACGGCGGCTCCACCCTGCACTTCGGGCGCCGGCTGAACCCCGAGGAAGAACAGCTGTGGCAGCGCTGCAGGCCCGCCCTGCTGGCCGCACGGGATCTGCGTCCGCAGCCCGAACGGGATGACAAAGTAGTGGCCGGCTGGAACGGCCTGGCCGTTGCGGGCCTGGCCGACGCTGCCCTCGCGCTCAGCGACGCCGGGGATCCGCGGGAGAAGGCGGCGCAGCTGCTGGACCTGGCACGGGACGCCGCCGGTTACCTGCTGCGCGTCCACTACCGGAACGGCGTCCTGGCCCGTGTGTCGCACGCAGGCACCGCCTCCGGCATCGAGGGCCTGCTGGAGGATTATGCCGGTGCGGCCGAGGGCCTGTTTGCGCTTTTCGCCGCCACCGGCGAGGAACAGTGGTACCGCGCTGCGGAGGAACTGGTCCTGGCCGCGGAGCAGAAATTCATCGTGGATGGGGTCCTGCAGGACGCCGCCGTGCGTACCGACCAGCTTGCTGCCGCGCAGGGGTCGCTCTCTGCCGCCGATCCGATGGACGGTCCCACACCCAGCGGCACGGCACTGTTTGCCGGCGTGCTGGTAACGTATGCGGCCTATTCCGGGTCCTCGCGGCACCGCGCCCTCGCGGAGGCGCTGCTGGCCCATGTGCAGCTCGTGGCGGCCCGCGCACCACGCGCCGGCGGCTGGGCCATGGCTGTTCTCACACAGGCACTGGAAGGTCCGCGGGAACTGGCCGTCACGGGCAGCGATCCCGTCCTGCTGGGGCAGCTGCTCCGCGCCGGGCGTACGGCGGGCGGTCCCGCCCTCGTCGTGGCCAGCGGATCCGGCGGGGAAACCGCGGTACCGCTGCTGCGCGGGCGGCCCGCGCCGGACGGGGGAGCCCTGGCGTTCCTGTGCAGGGGAATGGTCTGCAGCCGGCCGGTATCCGATCCGGCGGAGCTGGCGGCGCAGTTCGCCGCATTGAACTCCTAGCCGGCGGCGCGGACGGCCATCAGGATCGCTATGTAATGGGCGGCAAAGCCGGCCAGCGTGAAGGCATGGAAGATCTCGTGGAAGCCGAACCAGTCAACGGAAGGGTTCGGCTTTTTCATGGCATACATGACGGCGCCGGCGATGTACATGGCACCGCCCACGCAGATGAGGACGGCGGCAGCGGGGTTGGCTGCATAGAAGTCCGGAATGTAGAACAGGGACGCGCAGCCCAGCGCTATGTAGACGGGGGTATACAGCCAGCGCGGTGCGTTCAGCCACAGGAGCCGGAATGCGACACCGACCAGCGCACCGGACCAGATGATCCACAGCAGCGTCACCGCACTCTCCCGGGGCAGGAGGGACCAGGCCAGCGGGGTATAGGAACCGGCAATCACCAGCATGATGTTGGTGTGGTCCAGGCGCTTGAGCACCACCTTCACCTTTGGGGACCAGTTTCCGCGGTGATAAACGGCGCTGGTGCCGAACAAAAGCACGCCGGTAAATGCGTAGATTGCCGAGGCGATCCGGGTACCGGCCGTGGGGGCGAGGACCACAAGGACGATGCCCGCAGCCAGCGCCAGGGGAGTGGCACCTGCATGCAGCCATCCGCGCAGCCGGGGCTTGATTTCCAGCTGCTCGGCAACGGCTTCCACAGTGTTTTCCAGGGGGCCGGGTGCAGTCCGCGATTCGGGGTCGTGCTGGGCCGGAACCCTTGAGGCGGGGGCGGAAAATGGTGACGAATCCATAACGGAATTCTAACCTACGTTCGGGTAACTTACGGTTGGGTAAGCCGTCGCCGCTGCGGATCTGCGCTTTTGCGAGGTGAGCTAGCGGTAGCCTAGGAGAAGATTTTATCCTTTGGGCACACCCGGGGGTTTGCGGGACCGGCCGTTTGGTGGTTCCACCCCGGATCCCAGGTACGTGAGGCAAACAATGAAATTCCCCGGTGTTGTCTACGCTTACTACGAGCGTAAGCTGCGGCGGTCGCTTATCGGAGACCGAATCCCCGAACACATCGGGGTCATGGTGGATGGAAACCGGCGGTGGGCCAAACTTGCCGGCGCACCCACCAGCGACGGCCACCAGGCCGGCGCGGACAAGATCCTGGAGTTCCTCGGCTGGTGCCAGGAACTGGGCGTGCGGATGGTGACTCTCTACATGCTCTCCACCGACAACCTGAACCGCGACCCGGACGAGCTGGAACCGCTGCTGGACATTATCGGCAACACCCTGGACCGGCTGGGGGAACAAGGCAACCTGCGGGTCCAGCCCGTAGGGGCACTGGAGATCCTTCCGTCGCGGCTGGCCAAACAGCTCTCCGAGCTCGGGGAAAGCACCGGCGACGCCGAGGGGCTGCATGTCAACGTGGCGATCGGGTACGGCGGACGCCGGGAAATCGTGGATGCCGTCAAGGAGCTGCTCCGGGATGCCGAAGCCGAGGGCAAGAGCATTGCGGACGTGACCGAGGAAATCTGCGACACGAAGATTTCCGAGTACCTGTACACCCGCGGACAGCCTGATCCGGAACTGGTCATCCGGACCTCCGGCGAGCAGCGTCTCTCCGGTTTCCTGATGTGGCAGAGCGCGTACAGCGAGTTCTACTTCTGCGAAGCGCTCTGGCCGGACTTCCGCCGGGTGGACTTCCTGCGCGCCCTGCGCGACTATGCCAGCCGGCAGCGGCGCTTCGGGTCCTGACGGATGGTCCGTCAGGAGCCAACGCCGGCCCAACGGCCGTGCCTGCCGTGTCCTGCTGCGGCGCAGCTGTCCGCGGGCGTACTTTGGTCCTGTCAGCCGGTTCTTAGCCTGCCGGGGTGCGTCTTCGCCAAGCATCCCTGCGGACGAGGCGGGACGGCCATGACACGCGCAAGGGAATAGAGCCAGCGACCGGGGCCCTTGGGGGTGCCCCTGACGGGAGTTCCACGTGGCAGCTGAACAGAACGTGCGGGGAACGGAGCGGACCAGCTTTGTACTGGATACATCGGTACTGCTGTCCGATCCGCGAGCGGTCCTCCGCTTTGCCGAACATGAGTTGATTCTTCCGCTGGTGGTCATCACCGAGCTCGAACGGAAGCGCCTGGATCCGGACCTGGGCTACTTCGCGCGCAGCGCCCTGCGGCTCCTGGACGATCTGCGCATACAGCACGGTGGCCTGGGGACGGCGATTCCCCTGGGCACGAGCGGCGGAACGCTGCGGGTCGAGCTGAACCACATTTCCACGGAGGTGCTCCCGGCGGGAATCCGTGGCAGCGACAATGACAGCCGGATCCTTGCCGTAGCGAAGAACCTCGCCGACGGCGGCCGGAACGTTACCGTGGTGTCCAAGGACCTGCCGATGCGGGTCAAGGCATCGGCCATGGGGCTGGCAGCGGATGAATACCGCAGTGAACTGGTTCGGGACAGCGGCTGGACCGGAGTGGCTGAGCTGGAGATCTCCGATGCGGACATGGCGCTGCTCTATGACCACCAGCCGGTCCTGGTTCCCGAGGCGGCGGAACTGCCGGTGAACACCGGCACCGTGCTGATGGCCGGACGTGCCTCGGCCCTGGGGCGAGTGGGAGCCGACAAGCGGCTGCGGCTGGTCCGCGGGGACCGGGACGTTTTCGGGCTGCACGGCCGCTCCGCGGAACAGCGGCTGGCCATCGACCTGCTGATGGACCGCGAGGTGGGTATTGTCTCGCTGGGCGGACGGGCAGGAACGGGCAAGTCCGCGCTGGCCCTGTGCGCCGGGCTGGAGGCCGTCCTGGAGCGCAGGGAACACCGGAAGGTCATGGTCTTCCGGCCGCTCTACGCCGTGGGCGGGCAGGAGCTCGGTTACCTGCCGGGCACGGAGTCCGAGAAAATGGGCCCCTGGGGACAGGCGGTCTTCGACACCCTGGAGGCACTGGTCTCCGTGGAAGTCGTGGAGGAGGTCCTGGACCGCGGGATGCTCGAGGTGCTGCCGCTGACCCACATCCGGGGACGCTCGCTCCATGACTCCTTCGTCATTGTGGACGAGGCCCAGTCATTGGAGAAGAACGTCCTCCTCACCGTTCTGTCCCGGATCGGACAGAACTCGAAGGTGGTCCTCACCCACGACGTCGCCCAGCGGGACAACCTGCGGGTAGGGCGCCACGACGGCGTGGCGGCTGTCGTCGAAACGCTCAAGGGCCACCCGCTGTTCGGACACGTGACCCTCACGCGCTCGGAACGATCGCCGATCGCCGCACTGGTGACCGAACTGCTGGAGGAGGGCCAGATCGGCTGACTTGTCCACAGCAGCCGGCCCCGCCGTCCGTAGCCGGCCCGGCGCGGCTACGGTGGTGCCATGGCGGGGATCCTGGCGGAGTACTGGCGGAACGGAACGGCCGGCGCTGCCGTGGCCGCGGTTCTGCTCGGCCTGGCACTGGCCTGGTTCGCCGTTTTGGCGGTCCGGCTGGCTGTGATTGATATCCGCACCCGCCGCCTGCCCAACGCGTTGGTCCTGCCGTCCTATCCCGTAGCCGGGGGACTGCTGGCCGGCGCGGCGCTCAGCGCGGGGGAACCCGGACGCGCCGCCGGGGCGGTCCTGGCGGCCGCTGCACTGTGGGCGGGGTTTTTCGCGCTGCGGCTGCTGAGCCCGGCCGGTTTGGGATTCGGTGACGTCAAACTCGCCGGGCTGCTGGGTCTCTATCTGGGGTTCCTCGGTCCGGCCCAGGTCCTGGCGGGAACGGCGGCGGCGTTTGTGCTCGGCGGCATCTGGGGGCTGTGGCTGATTCTCGCCAGGGGCGGCACGGCGTCGTCCACCATGGCCTTCGGACCGTTCCTGCTCCTGGGCGCCGCAGCTGCCATGCTGGCCCCTGCCCTAGAGTAAGACCATGCCTACTCCTGATTTTGTCCTGTCCCTGCGGAAGCGGATCGGGCACGATCCGCTGTGGCTGCCCGGCGTCACCGCCGTAGTTTTCAATGCCGACGGGGAGGTATTACTGGGCCGACGCAGCGATAACGGCAAGTGGGCCCTGATCACCGGCATGCTCGAACCCGGGGAGGACGCCGGACCGGGCACCCTGCGGGAAGTCGAAGAGGAAACCGGTATCCGCGCCGAACTGGAGCACCTCATCCACGTTGGGGCGCACGGACCGGTCACTTTTCCCAACGGGGACATCTGTTCCTTCCTGAACCTGGCCTTCAGCTGCCGGTACGTTTCCGGTACGGCCCGGGTGAACGACGACGAATCCACCGAGGTGGGCTGGTACGCCCTGGATGCCCTGCCGCCCCTGAGCGAACGGCACAGGATGCTGGTTGACCTGGCACTGACGGCCGACGGAGTGCCGGTCTTCGAACGCTGATCCGGTGACAAACCGAAGGGCCGTACCCGCACGCGGGACGGCCCTTCGGTCGTTCAGTCAGGGGAGCTGTTACTTCTCCCGGTAGGGGTTCTCGGGGGCCTGCTCCGGTGTCTGCGACGGTGTCTGCGACGCGTCCGCCGGCGTCTCAACCCGGCCAGCCGTCTTGGAACCGTTGAGCGCGGCCAGGCGCTCCGCTTCCAGCCGGTCCGCTTCGGGACCGGCGACTGCTTCGCCGCGGGCGACCATGCCGGCCACATCGGACAGCGGGATCTCCTTCAGGAAGAAGGCCAGGACCAGTGCGATTACCAGGAACGGGATGAGGTACCAGAAGACCGGGGCCAGGGAATCGGCGTAGGCGGTGACGATGCCGTCCCGCAGGGGTTCCGGAAGGGTTTCCAGGACGGACGGCTGCAGGGTGGCCGTCGCCTCGCCGGCGGCCGACGCGTTCAATCCGGCACCGGTGAAGGTTTCCTCCAGGTTGTCTGCGAGGCGGGACGTGAACATTGCTCCGAAGATTGCGACACCCAGGGATGCACCGACCTCGCGGAAGTAGTTGTTGCTGGAGGTCGCGGTGCCGATCTGGTCCACGGGAACGGAGTTCTGGACCACCAGTACCACTACCTGCATGATGTAGCCGAGGCCGGCGCCGAAGACGAAGAGCTGGGCGCAGATGACCCAGACCGGGGTATCGGCGGACAACGTGGTCATCCAGAGCATGGCGGCAATCACCAGCACCGCACCCATGATCGGGTACTTCTTGTACTTTCCGGTCTTGGTGATGGCCAGACCGGAGTAGATGGAGGTGCCCATCATGCCCACCATCATCGGCAGCATCAGCAGGCCGGAGACGGCGGCGGAGGTGCCGGTGGACATCTGCAGGAACGTGGGGACGAAGGCCAGCGCCGCAAACATGCCCATGCCCAGGGTGAAGCCGATGGCGGTGCTGTTGACGAAGATGGGGTTCTTGAACAGGCTGAGCGGAATGATCGGATCTTCGACGCGGCGTTCGATCATCACGAAGATGAGGGCAGCCAGGAGCATGCCGGCGCCGAAGAGCAGGGTCGCCGGGTCCGTCCAGCCGCGGTCGTCGCGGCCGCCGAAGTCGGTGAAGAAGATCAGGCAGGTGGTGGCGGCGGACAGGAACAGCACGCCGCCGATGTCGATGCGCTTGGACGCCTTCTTGGTGGGCAGCGTCAGCGTGAAGAAGGCGATCAGGAAGGCGATGATGCCGATCGGGATGTTGATGTAGAACGCCCACTGCCACGTCATGTGGTCCACGAAGAAGCCGCCCAGCAGGGGGCCGGCCACGGCGGACAGGCCGAAGATGCCGCCCAGCGGGCCGAGGTACTTACCGCGCTGGTCGGCGGGCACGATGTCGGCAATGATGGCCTGGGACAGGATCATCAGGCCGCCGCCGCCGAGGCCCTGAATGGCCCGGAAGATCACGAAGGCCCAGAAATCGGTGGCAAAGGCGCAGCCGACCGATGCCGCGGTGAAGAGGGCAATGGCGAACAGGAAGAGGTTCCGCCGCCCCAGCACGTCGCCGAACTTGCCGTAGATCGGCATCACGATGGTCGTCGCCAGCAGATACGCCGTGGTGATCCAGGTCTGGTGCTCGACGCCGCCCAGTTCCCCGACGATGGTGGGCATGGCGGTGGAAACAATGGTCTGGTCGAGGCTGGAAAGCAGCATGCCCGCGATCAGGGCGGAAAAGATGATCCAGATGCGTTTCTGGGTCAGCAGAAGCGGCCCGGAGCCGCGTTCGGCGGTTGTTGTCATGACGGGTCCTTGCTTGAAGGGACGGGGGAGAAGGAAGAAAAGGCGGCACGGGCGGACTCCACCGTGGAGGTGAGAACGGCACGGTAGCTGCGCGTGTTGTCCGGGTCGAAGAATTCCGGTCCGGCCCGCTGGAGAAGTGCGGAGAAGACGGTGGCAACGGCAATGATCTGCGGATCATCCTGTCCGAGGTGCTCACGCTGGGCGATGAGCCTGCGCAGGCGCTCGTCCGCCTCGCGGTTGCCCTGCATCAGTTTCAGGACCAGCCGCGGTTCGGTGGACAGGGCATCCTTGAGCTGGGCGAGCTCGGTCCGGGAGACGGCCATGGATTCCATGTGGGCCACGGAAAGATCCACGAGGTCCCGGAGCAGGGTAGGGGACAATCCGGCATCCGGGGTTCCGGCTGCGATGAACAGGTCGGTGAGTTCCTCCGGAA
Organism: Arthrobacter sp. Ms25; assembly: GCF_059090365.1. Lineage (NCBI taxonomy): Bacteria > Bacillati > Actinomycetota > Actinomycetes > Micrococcales > Micrococcaceae > Arthrobacter > Arthrobacter sp. Ms25. The sequence goes on from NZ_JBNHFP010000002.1 coordinate 448,450, forward strand.
GCGCAGCGGGGGCGCCGAGTACGGCATCTTCCTTTGCGGGGAAGTAATTGAAGAAAGTGCGCCGGGAGATGCCCACCTGCTCGCACAGTTCCTCCACGGTGAAGCCGGCCAGTCCGTGTTCGGCGGTGAGTCCGCGGGCGGCACGGGTGATGGCGCTGTGGGTGGCTGCCCGTTTGCGTTCCCGGAGCCCGCCGTCCGAAGCTGCACTCTTCCTCATGAAGTAAACTTTTGCACGCTGACCCTATAAGTGCAAACAACCTCCCGGTGCGGTCCGCGGGCAGCAAAAAGGGGGCTGCACGCGGGCAGCCCCCTTTGAGTGATGCCGGAACTACGCCTGCGGCGGCTTGGTCATGGAGAGGACGTCCAGGGCCTTGTCCAGCTGCTCGGCGGTCAGTTCGCCGCGTTCCAGGTAACCGAGGTCCTCGACGGCCTGGCGGATGGTCTTGCCTTCCTTGACCGAGTACTTGGCGATCTTCGCGGCGTTTTCGTAGCCGATGAACTTGTTCAGCGGAGTAACGATGGACGGGGACGCCTCGGCCAGGTAGCGGGCCCGCTCCACGTTGGCTTCGATGCCGTCGATCATCTTGTCGGCCATCACGTGCGAGGAGTTGGCCAGCAGGCGGATGGATTCCAGCAGGTTGGCCGCGATCACCGGGATGCCCACGTTCAGCTCGAAGTAGCCGAAGGTTCCGGCCCAGGCCACGGCGGCGTCATTGCCGACTACCTGCGCTGCGACCTGCAGGACGGCCTCGGAGATGACGGGGTTGACCTTGCCGGGCATGATCGAGGAACCCGGCTGCAGGTCGGGGATCGCGATTTCGCCCAGGCCGGTGTTAGGGCCGGAGCCCATCCACCGCAGGTCGTTGGCGATCTTGGAGAAGGACACCGCAATGGTGCGCAGCATGCCGGAGACCTCGACGAGGGCGTCGCGGTTTGCCTGTGCTTCGAAGTGGTCGCGGGCCTCGGTCAGCGGCAGGTTCGTGTCGGCGGCCAGCAGCTCGATCACGCGCTGCGGGAAGCCCGCCGGGGTGTTGATGCCGGTGCCGACGGCGGTGCCGCCCAGGGGGACCTCGGCAACGCGGGGGAGGGAGGCCTGCACGCGTTCGATGCCGTAGCGGACCTGTGCGGCATAGCCACCGAATTCCTGGCCCAGGGTCACCGGGGTGGCATCCATGAGGTGGGTGCGGCCGGACTTGACGACGTCCTTGAACTCCTCGGCCTTGCGCTCCAGGGAGGCCGCGAGGTGCTCGAGCGCGGGGATCAGGTTGTTGATCAGGGCGCTGGTGGCGGCCACGTGCACCGAGGTTGGGAAGACATCGTTGGAGGACTGCGAGGCGTTCACATGGTCGTTCGGGTGAACGGTGGTCTCGCTGCCGGCTTCCTTCAGGGCGCGGGTGGCCAGTTCGGCGAGGACCTCGTTGGTGTTCATGTTCGAGGAGGTACCAGAGCCGGTCTGGAAGATATCGATCGGGAACTGGTTGTTGTAACTCCCGCCCGCCACTGCGTCTGCCGCCTTTTCAATGGCCCGGGCGCGCTCCTCGTCGAGCACCCCCAGTTCGGCGTTGGCAGTCGCGGCGGCCTTCTTGATACGGGCGAGTGCTTCGATGTGCGAGGGCTCCAGCGTGGTGCCGGAGATGGGGAAGTTCTCTACCGCGCGCTGCGTCTGCGCGCGGTAGAGGGCAGAGGCCGGAACCCGGACCTCACCCATGGTGTCGTGTTCGATGCGGTATTCGGAGGTGTCAGAAGTCATGCCCCCCAGCCTAATCTCCGAACGCGCCGCAGTAGAAACTGCTACTTGGGGACAGCGGAACGCACGACGGCGGGGTGTTCCAGCGCACCGAAGCCGGACACGAGTTCGGCGTTGCCTTCGGCGAGACGGTAGGAGAGCCCGATGACCGCCACCCGTCCTTCGTCCACCGCGTCGGAGATCACGCGTGAACTCTCCACCAGGCGCTCAGCGGTCTGCTTGGTGTGCTCCACCACCATGTCATTGACCTCAAACAGGTCCTTGCGGTGCGAGGCCAGTACCGAGGGCGTGATCCGCTCGACCAGTGAGCGGACATAGCCGGTGGGGGTTTCGCCGGTGTCTACCGCTTCCTTGGCCGCGGTGACCGCACCGCAGCTGTCATGGCCGAGCACCACGATCAGGGGCACGCCCAGGGTGCCCACGCTGTACTCCAGCGAGCCGAGCACGGCGTCGTCAATGACCTGTCCGGCGGTGCGGACCACGAATGCGTCGCCGAGGCCGAGGTCGAAGATGATCTCGGCAGCGAGACGGGAATCCGAGCAGCCGAAAATTACGGCAAACGGGTTCTGCCCCTCCACCAGCGAACTGCGCCGCGGTGCGTCCTGGTTGGGATGGCTGGCGGTGCCGGCGACGAAGCGTTCGTTGCCTTCGCGGAGTCTCTGCCAGGCCTGGGCGGGAGTGATGATGTTGTCGTTCGCTGTTTCCACGTTATTGAGGTTACTCCTTGCGCCGCACCGGCCGCAGGCCGGTGCGGTTCAGTTGCTGCGCAGCTCCTGGAGCGCCCGTTCGGCGAGGACGTCGAACTCTGCCAGATCGGCCGACCCGGACAAGAGCAGGGTCTGGCCGTCGATTTCCGTGACCAGGGTTGCTTCCCCGTTGGAGGAATCGCGCAGTTCCCAGGTGACCCCTCCGGCCGGGCGTTCGCCCGATACGGTGGAATTGCCGGTGTGCTCGAAGATCCAGGTGGGGTTTGCGGCGTCGGTCTGGGTCAGGGAGATGAACTCGGTGTCGGGAGTGAGATATCCCACCTCCCAGTTCGGTACGCCGTCATTGCTGCCGGCGTTCCAGCGGGCGTAGTTGGCGCTCCAGCCGTCCGGAAGGTCCAGGGCCAGCGGGCGGTACCCGGCATCGCCGGCTGCCTGGTTGGCTGCTGCCGCCACATCGACGTTGCGGGCCTGCATCTTGGGTGCGGGGTTGAGCAGCACCGGCACCAGGCACAGCGCGAGCGTGAGGCCGGTGGCGATCAGCATGCCCATGACTGTGGCATTGGCCCGCTTGGCCTGTTTGCTGGTCAGTACCGGCGTCACGGGCTGGTCGGTGTGCTGGGGATCGGGCTGCGTTTCACTCACCCCTCCATAATCTCTTATGCGGCCGTGATGTCCTACTCCGCGCAAACTGCTGCCGGTGAAATCTTTCCCCGGGGTGGTGAGGAGCAGCACGCAGACTATGATCGGACAAAGGCCACCCGCTCCATTGCGGGTGTTACAGCAGAATTTCGAAGATGAGGTTTGACGTGTCCAAAGGCGCCCAGTACTCCACCCTTTCCCCCGCATTGGCAGTCGGTGACTCCGAGCCGGACCGCAACCTGGCACTGGAGCTCGTGCGCGTCACCGAGGCGGCAGCCATCGCCGGCGGCCACTGGGTGGGCTTCGGCGACAAGAATGCCGCCGACGGCGCTGCCGTGGATGCCATGCGTTCGCTGATTTCCACGGTCAGCTTCAATGGCGTAGTGGTCATTGGCGAAGGCGAGAAGGACGAAGCGCCCATGCTCTACAACGGCGAGCACGTGGGCGACGGCACCGGGGCACTCTGCGACGTTGCCGTGGACCCGATCGACGGCACCCGCCTGACGGCGCTGGGCATCAACAACGCCCTGGCCGTGCTGGCCGTGGCCGAGCGCGGCACGATGTTCGACCCGTCGGCCGTGTTCTACATGGAGAAGCTGGTCACGGGTCCCGAAGCAGCCGACATGGTGGACCTGCGCCTGCCGGTGAAGCAGAACCTGCACCTGATTGCCAAGGCCAAGGGCAAGAAGATCAACCAGCTTAACGTGATGGTGCTGGAGCGGGACCGCCACAAGCCGCTGGTCCAGGAAATCCGCGACGCCGGGGCACGGACCCGCATGCTCATGGACGGGGACGTTGCCGGCGGTATTGCCGCTGCCCGCGAAGGCACCGACGTTGATGCGCTGATGGGTATCGGCGGAACTCCGGAAGGCATCATCACCGCCTGCGCCGTGAAGACGCTCGGTGGCGTGATCCAGGGCCGCCTGTGGCCCACCTCGGACGACGAAAAGCAGAAGGCCATCGACGCCGGCCACGATCTGGACCGGGTGATGTCCACCAACGACCTGGTCACCAGCGACAACTGCTATTTCGCCGCCACCGGCATCACCGATGGCGACCTGCTGCGCGGCGTGCGCTACAAGAAGGACCGCGTGCTGACCCAGTCGATCGTGATGCGTTCCAAGTCCGGCACCATCCGCGTGGTGGACGGCGAGCACCAGGCCCACAAGTGGGAGTCCTACGCTCGCTCGAACTAGGGCGGGGCGCTTTCCCCTGCAGTAACGTAACGAGGCAGGCGGCCGGGATACCGGCCGCCTGCCTCGTTTCGAGCGCAGCAGTGAAGCCAAGTAGGCTGGAAGGCATGACACTGCGCGTTACCCCCTGCTTCGATGCCGCTTCCTGGAACGAAACCGTCAACCGCTTCCGCGGACATCCGCAGCAGTTGTGGGGCTGGGGAAAGACCAAGGCAGAGCACGGCTGGAGCGTGGACCGCGTACTGGTGAGCGACGACGCCGGCACGGTTGTTGGCAGCGCCCAGGTCCTGCTGAAGGCACTGCCTTTTCCCTTCCGCGCGCTGGCCTACATTCCCCGCGGACCGCAGGGGGAGCCCGGACGGGAACTGGACGTCCTGGACGCCGTCGGCCGGTATGTGAAGGACACCCATTCCGCGGTCGCCCTCTCCATCGAACCGGATTGGGACGCCGACGGGAAGCTCGCGGCAGGACTGCCCGGACTCGGTTTCCGCAGCAGTGAGAACACTATCCTCATCGGCCGCACGCTGATCCTGGACCTGCAGCGCAGCGCCGAGGACCTGTTGGGCGACATGAGCAAGAAACACCGCCAGTACATCCGTAAGTCCGGGCGCGAGGACCTGACCTACCGGCGCGTGACGCGCGCGGAAATCCCCCGGTGCCTCGAGGTGTATAAACTGACCGCCCAGCGGGCCGGTTTCGGCATCCACGAGGATTCCTACTACCTGGATATCTTCGACAACCTCGGCGAGGATTCACCGGTCTACGCGGCCTTCAAGGGCGAGGACGTGGTGGCATTCCTGTGGCTTTCCACCAGTAACTACACCTCGTTCGAGCTCTACGGGGGAATGACGGAAGAAGGCGAACGGCTCCGCGCGAACTACGCCCTGAAATGGCATGCCATCTCCGATATGAAGGAACGGGGAATCACCCGGTATGACTTCAACGGCCTGCTCAACGACGGCGTCTCGAAGTTCAAGATGGGCTGGGCGAAGCACGAAGACCAGCTGGCCGGGACCTGGGACAAGCCCCTTTCCCCGCTCTACCCGGTGTTCTCCACCGCGCTGCCGCTGGCCAAGACCGGGATGCGCAAGGCCCGCGGCATTCTCGCCGCAGTGAAGGGCCGGCTTGGCCGGTAGGCCCTAGGCCCCGAATTCCAAGCGGGGGGCGTCTGCATCTTCGGCAGGGGCCGCCCCGACGGTTACCGCGAAGGCGAGGGCGCCGTCGTCGTGCTGAACGGAGTCCGCGGCAAGGCGGGCCTTCACAGGCCCCTCGGCCGCCGGAAGAAAGGCGCTCTGCCCCGGCTCCAGCACAAGGCTGCCGGCGGGGGAGGCCAGGACGATGGTCCCGCGCACGGCAATGACCACGGCCGGACCGTGCTGCAGCACCGGCAGCTCGGCGGGGAACAGATCCCCGGCGCTGCCGGCCGGACCCTGCGCCAGTTCCAGGCGCTGGAGGGCGAACTCCTCGAACGGCGGCCGGAAAACCTGCTGCCCGGCCCCGGGGTTGTCCGCGGAGAGGTACGGGATGCCCAAGGGGCGGAAATCCACGGTCTTCAGCAGTTCGGGAACGTCCACGTGTTTGGGGGTCAGGCCGCCGCGCAGGACGTTGTCGGACGCGGCCATGACCTCCACGCCCAGGCCGCTGAGGTAGGCATGGACGTTGCCGGCCGGCAGATAGACGGCGTCGCCGGGTTGCAGGGAAGCACGGTTGAGCAGCAGGGAAATCAGGACACCGGGATCTCCCGGGTAGTAACCGTCCAGCTCGGCCAGGGTGGACATTTCACGGGCATATACACCGTCGCCCGCAGCCTTCGCCGCCGCAGCGGCACTGACCCGGACGGCCGCGCGCACGTCTTCCCCGTCAGAAATCAGCGTGCGGAATACGGACTGCAGCCGCGCGGAGGCGGAACGGCCGGAGGACAGCTCCGCCACGATCCATTCCATCAGTTCAGGCACCTCCCGGCCGGAAGCCGTAAGGGCCGTATTGACGGAGCGGAAAAGGTCCGCCGCCTCGTCCGGGTCCCGGAACCCGCACAACGCCTCGAACGGCGTCAGCGCGAAGATCATTTCCGGCTTGGAGTTCGCGTCCTTGTAATTGCGCTCCCGGGCACCGCGGTCGATGCCGGCTTCCTCTTCCGCCGCGTAACCCGTGCGGGCCTGCTCCGGGGTGGGGTGCACCTGCAGGGACAGGGGAGAGCCAGCGGCCAGGATCTTCGCCAGGAACGGTAGCTCCGGGCCGAAGCGGTCGGCCGTGTCGGCCCCGAGCATCTGCCCGGGGTCGGCGGCGATCAGTTCGTCGAGCGTTTCACAGCCGTTGACGGGCGGAACGAGGGCAGAGGGTGCCCCCGGATGCGCCCCAATCCATAGTTCGGCCTCGGGATCCCCGGAGGGTTCACGGCCGAACAATTCGGCGATCGCCGTGGTAGATCCCCAGGCATAGGGTCGAAGGGTGTTCCGGAGCAGGTACACGGGCCTCTTTCAGTGAAGACTCGGAGGGGAAGGGAGCGCTCCGGACTAGCCCGGACTGCACTCGCCGTTGTTGTTCAGGAGCGAACCCAGCGTGGCGTCGTCGCCGATCTCCGCGAGGTACTGGAGGTACTCCACGGTTATTTCCTCGGTTTCCTCCTGAGGTACCACCGGCGTTCCGTCGGCAGCTTCACCGTCCGCTCCGGTTTCGGGTGCGGGCTCCGGGGCGGCTTCGGCGGGGGCCGCCTCCTCAGCCGGGGCCGCCTCCTCGGCGGGGGCCGGCTCTGCCGGTGCGGCGGAAGTCCCGGCAAGGAACTCCTGCACCCGGGACTGGATCAGGTTGAAGTCCGGATACGTGACGAAGTTGTCGGCTGCAGAGCCGAAGTCGGGCGGGCCGATGGTCATCCGCTCCATCGTCTGGCCCTTCGCCTTGAGTGCCAGGTCGACGAAACTGCCCAGCTGGTCCTGGGGCAGGTCCGTCTGCACGATCTCCTCGCCCGCGGAGGCAATGGCCTGGAAGCGGGTCAGCAGGGTCGCCGGGTCCATCTGGCTGATCATGGCCTGCTGGACGCACTGCTGGCGCGCGATCCGGTGGTAATCGGTGACGAATTCGCGTGAACGTGCGTACCAGAGCGCGTGGTAGCCGTCGAGGGTCTGGGTACCCGGAGGAATCCAGCCGTCCGGCGGGTAATGCCGGTTCGTTCCGGGGATCTCGCCGGCGGTGATGGGTACCCAGCCGCCGGAATTGACCCGCACGCCGCCCATGGCGTCGACCAGCTGCTCGAAGCCGCCCATGTCGACGATCACGTAGGCCTGCACTTCAAGCCCCAGGGTGCCGCTGACCGCATCCATCATCGCCTCGGCCCCGGGATCGGCGGAGCCGGGGTACAGATCGGCGTAGTTCTCGGTCACCGTCTGATAGAGGCTGTTGATGATGCACTCATCGCCGCAGTTGTAGCCGTCGGGATACACCTCGTACAGCGGGGAATCGGTGGGGAACCGGGCATTCTGGAAGTTGCGCGGGATGCTGAAGGTCACCGGCTTGCCGGTCTTGGCATCAACGCTGATCATCGAGATGCTGTCCGGACGCAGGCCGGTGCGGTCCTCGCCTGCGTCGCCGCCCATCAGCAGGAAGTTATAGCGGCCGTCCACGGGATCAAGGGAGGGGCCGGAGGCAAAGATGGAGCCGAAGGTCTGCCGGCTGACGTTGAGCAGATAGGCGCCGTAGGCGAGGCTGCCGCTGGTGGCGATCATCAGCACAGCAAGGGCGGCGGCCACCATCGGCCGCGCGCCGCGCTGCAGCAGGGGAGGACGGATGATGCGAAGGGTGTTCAGGAACAGCAGTGCCCAGGCCACCGCAAGCACCACCAGGACCACCATGATGCCAAAGGACGCCCAGCCATGGGTCAGGATATCGATCAGCAGCGCCCTGTTGGTGACCGCCAAGATGATTGCCGCCGCAGCCACGGCCCAGACCGTGAAGGTGACTTTCAGGGCCCGCCTGCCGAGGCGCCGGTCTCCGGCCACCACCTGCGCGGACCCCGGCAGCACCAGGGTGAGCAGCAGGAGGATGAAGGCGCGTTTGGTGCGCACCGCAGGGGCGGCAGACTGGGGATACCGGACCGGATCCGTATAGGACGTCTGGTCGGAGTGCTGCTGGCTCATGGAAATCTAGTCCGTTCCGGCCAGGGAAGTGCGCAGCGCGGCGCCCTTGGCCATGGCGGAGCGCCGCAGCCCTCCGGCAAAATCGATGAGCTGCTGCTGCAGCCGTGCGGCAAGGGGATCAGTGCCCGCGGCGAGCATCCGCACGGCCAGCAGTCCGGCGTTCCGGGCACCGCCGATGGACACCGTTGCCACCGGCACTCCGGCGGGCATCTGGACAATGGAGAGCAGGGAGTCCATGCCGTCCAGGTACTTCAACGGCACAGGGACTCCGATCACCGGAAGCGGAGTCACTGCGGCCAGCATCCCGGGCAGGTGCGCGGCACCGCCCGCTCCCGCAATAATGACGCGGAGTCCGCGCCGGTGGGCGTCCTGGCCGTACTCCAGCATGTCGGCCGGCATCCGGTGGGCCGAGACGACGTCGGCCTCGTAGGGGATGTCGAACTCGGCCAGTGCCGCTGCGGCCGCGTCCATGACCGGCCAGTCGGAGTCCGAACCCATAACGACGCCTACCAGCGGCGTGGCAGCACGGTGGGGCATGCTTCAGTTCTCCTTCAGGGGGTCGCGGCCGTCACGGATGATGGCCGCTGCCCGGCCGGCACTGCGGCGGAGCGCGGGGACGTCGTCGGCGGATCCGACGGCGTTAACGTGGCCGATCTTACGTCCCGGACGTACGGATTTGCCGTAGGTGTGGACCTTCGCGGCGGGTTCGGCCGCAAGTGCCAGGGGATAGGCGGCAAACAGGTCCGTGTTGTCCCCGCCGAGGAAGTTCTTCATCACGGCGGCGCCGGCCACCAGGGCTGTTGCGCCGAGAGGGAGGTCCAGGACCGCCCGCAGGTGCTGCTCGAACTGCCCGGTGACGGATCCGTCCATGGTCCAGTGCCCGGAGTTGTGCGGGCGCATCGCCAGTTCATTGATGAGGAATCCCGGACCGCGTCCGGGGGTTTCGAAGAGTTCAACCGCCATTACGCCAGTGACGTCCAGTTCCCCGGCCAGGCGCAGGGCAGCGGCTGCCGCTGCCTCGGCGACGCCCGGATCCAGGTCCGGTGCCGGTGCCAGGACCTCATCGCAGACGCCGTTGACCTGGATCGACTCGACTACCGGCCAGGCGCTGCTCTCGCCGCCGGGAGTGCGGGCCACGAGGGCGGACAGTTCCCGGCGGAACGGCACTTTCTCCTCTGCCAGCAGCGGACCGGAGCCGAACCAGTCGGTGCACTCCAGGGCGGCTGCGGCGTCGTCGACAATCCGGACTCCCTTGCCGTCGTAACCGCCCCGCGGGGTCTTCAGGACGACGGGCCATCCCGCAGAGTTTCCAAAGGCCACCAGTTCTTCCGGGTCTGACACCTCGGACCAGCGCGGGTTGGGCAGACCCAGGCGGTCCACCGCGGCACGCATGACCAGCTTGTCCTGGGCGTGGATCAGTGCGCCCGGGCCGGGCTGGACGTTGAAGCCCTTCTCGACGAGGGCGCGCAGGTGCTCACCGGGCACATGCTCGTGGTCAAACGTGAGAACGTCCACACCGGCGGCGAAGTCCGCCAGGACCTGGAGGTTCCGGTAATCACCTACTGTGGCGTTGGCCACCGCCGCCACGGCGGACACGTCAGGGCCCTCGGCAAGCACACGCAGCTCAAATCCGAGGGCAGTGGCCGCCGGGGCCATCATCCGGGCGAGCTGGCCGCCGCCTATCACGCCGATTATTGGGAAGTCCACGCCTTAAGCGTACCGAAGAGGGGATAAATTCCCTCCGGGGCGCGCCCCCCTCGTCCGCTCCCCGGGAAACTCCCATAAAGGGACGGTATTATCGGATGTTGACCGCCGCGCGTCCGCGCGTCGGGTACAGGCAGCCGTTACTCTTTTCCAGGGTCTCCTGGGAGTGCTGCCGTTGAGTCGGCCTCGGAGGGTCATGAAAACATCGCTGTCAGATCGGCTTCGGGGCCTGGTATCCCTTTTTTGGCGTGAGGTTGCCAAGTTCGGCACAGTGGGAGCCGTGGCCTTCGTGGTCGACAACGGCCTCACCCTCTACCTGATGCACGGACCGATGTCCGGCAGTGAGGTCAAGGCACGCTTCGTGGGCGCCGTCGTCGCCACGATGGTGTCCTGGGTCGCCAACCGCTACTGGACGTTCCGCCGCCGCCGCAGTATGGACAACGTGGGCCGCGAGCTGGGCCTGTTCGTCCTGATCAACGGCGTGGGCATTGTCATTTCCACCGGCTTCACCTGGGTTGCCCGCTACCCGATGGGTATCGAGGACAAGAACCTGCTGTTCCTGGCGGGCGTGGTGGGCATTGCCGTTGCCACAATCCTTCGCTTCTTCGCCTACCGGTTCTGGGTCTTCAACGTGGAACTGGACCAGGAGCCGGGCTTCGAACAGGACCACGAACTGATCGACGAATCCGTCACCCCGCCCGGCTCCGCCGACCCGTACGGCGCCGTCAAGCCTCCAAGCGCTTCGTAACCTTCTCCGAAGCCAGCACGCGTTCGTCCGGTTCCACCCCGGCTGCCGCAAGTACGACGGCGCCGCCCGAGGCCCATGCGGCCACCGCTCCTTCCAGGACCAGCGGCAGGTCCGCACCTGTCGCCAGCAGTACTTCCGATGTGTCGGTGCCGGCTCCGGACAAGCCCGCGAGTGCTCCGTAGGAGACGGTGCCGCTGAGCGTACGGGCCCGCGTCGGGCCGGTAACTTCCAGGGCGGGCTCTCCGGCGTCGGGAGAGGTGCCTTCCAGGTACGTGTCGGCGTAGGAGCGCACCTCGGCGGCATAATCGACGACGCCGGCCGGCAGCTGCGCAGGGAATGCCAGCTCCAGCGCGCCCATGGCGACAGCGACGACGGTGCCAGCGGCTCCGCTGTCCGGAGCTGCCGTCACGGTGACGTCGGCCTGCCCGCCGTCGGCCGGTGCACCGAGGACCACGGTGCAGCCGGTCTGCCACGCCGCCAGGACCCAGACCACCGTCTTCCAATGGACGGGAAGGTCGAGCTGAAGGCGCAGGCCCGGCTCCGCGTCGAGTTCGTCAACGAGGAAATTCGAGGTCTTGGCGACCCAGTTGTCCAGCACCTTCCCCGAAAGCTCGATGCGCTCGCCGCCTTCGCCGTACCAGATCAGGGCAGGGGACGTGGCCTGGCGGGTGCGCAGGCCGGAGAGTAGGGAGCCGGCGGCGGACATAATCATGGAGAGTCTCTTTCGTTGGTTCCTGCAGGGCGGGGAGTGCCCCGGTCCTCAGGGGCCGTGCAAAGCGCCCGATCATTAATTTCCGGTAGCCGGAAAATTGTCCGAGCCGCGGCGCGCCGCGCAAACGGGGGAAATCCCGGGCGTGGCGTTCCCCGCATCTATCGGTTGAACTCTATAGGATGCCTGAACAGCTTGACGGAGCCGTATTACACGCGTGTAATTAGGTATCGGATTTGTTCCAGCCATACGGGAGGACCCGCCGGCCCCAGGGCCCGCCGGCTCCACCACTCAGCCGCCGCTGGAGCAGCAACACCGGGAGGACTCCATGGGGCAGGCAGAAGAAACGCAGGACAATACCGTCATTGCAGGACAGGCTTCGGCCAGTTACGGCTCCAGGGGCGTCCCCGTCGACTGGTACGTGGATCCCGCGGATCCGGCCGCCGCCGAGCGCTACCGCCGCGAAACCGCCGGTTCCCTTGAGGACCGGGCCACCGCCTTCCTGGCGGCGCACGAGGCCCTGGCGGAAACCGGCACCGACGAAGACCAGGTGCTGGATCCGCCCGTCTCGTTGTTCCAGGCTCCCGCCGAAGAGGAAAACCGCCCCGTCTGGATCGGACTGCCCGGCCTGGGCCAGGACTACGCCGACGAAGGCGAACTGGGCTGGCAGGCGGACGCGCTCTGCGCGCAGACCGATCCCGAGGCGTTCTTCCCGGAAAAGGGCGGCTCCACCAGGGACGCGAAGAAAGTCTGCGCTGCCTGCAACGTCCGCTCGCAGTGCCTGGAGTACGCGCTGGCCAATGACGAGCGGTTCGGGATCTGGGGCGGACTGTCCGAGCGCGAACGCCGCCGGCTTCGGAAGCAGGCAGTCTAATTTCTTCGCACGTCCATGTCTGCGCCGTAGTTGTAGCCCACAACGGCGCCTCTTATCTGCCCGAAACACTGTCAGCGCTGACGGCCCAGACCCGGCCGGCGGACTTCTACATCGGCGTTGACACCGGTTCCACCGATGCCAGCGCCTCGCTGCTGCAGCTGGGACTCCCGGTGGGAAGCCCGGTTATCGCCGCACCCCCGCGGAGCGGCTTCGGCGCCGCCGTGAAGGCGGGCCTCGCCGAACTCCCCTCCGGCAGGCGCGCTGCCGGCAACGATGCAGGGGACCCCGGTTCCGCTCCCGGCAGCGACGAGGGGCAGGGCGCCGGCGCCGCGCAGGAGTGGCTCTGGCTGCTCCACGATGATTCTGCTCCGGACCCCGGCGCGCTGCAGGAACTGCTCCTCGCCGTCGAACGCGCTCCGTCCGTAACCATTGCCGGCGCCAAGCAGGTGGAATGGGATAACGAGCGTCTCCTGGTGGACGTAGGCATCAGCATCAACAGATGGGCCGAAAGGCTCACGCTGATAGACGCCGATGAACTGGACCAGGGACAGTACGACTCCCGCAGCGACATCTTTGCCGTGAATTCAGCCGGCATGCTGGTCCGCCGCGACGTCTGGGACCTGCTGGGCGGCTTCGATCCCGCACTGCCGGGCAGCGGCGACGATGTTGACCTCTGCTGGCGCAACCGGCTGGCCGGAAACCGCGTGGTGGTGGTTCCTGCCGCACGGATGCGCCACGCCGGGAACCGCCCCAACACCGCCGCTTCCGCGTCCGCCGCCCGGCGGGCAGAGATCTTCCTGCGGCTCAAGCACGCTCCCTTATGGCAGGTGCCGTTCCTGGCCGTAGGTGCGGTGCTGGGCGGCATCGGACGCTTTTTCCTCGGAATGCTGGCCAAGGATCCCGGATATGCCGTCTCGTCACTGCTCAGCAGTACGGCCGGGGTGCTGCGTCCGGTGGACCTGTACCGCTCCCGCCGGCGTGCGGCCGCAACCAGACGGCGCCCGCGCAGCGCGGTCAACGCCCTGCGCAGCGGCAGACGGGAAGTCCGGGAACACCGCAGGACGCAGTACCGGGACGCTTCCCCGGGCATATCCGGGCCGGGAAGCGCGGAATACGTCCCCAGCGGGGATACCACTGACGACTTTGCCGCCCTGGAGGGGCCCGGACGCGCCTGGGCCGGAATCGGTGCGCTTGCGGCCGTCCTGCTGCTGGCAGCTTTTTCGCTCGCGGGCCTGCACCGGCTCTTCGGTGCCCCCGCCGCTGCCGGCGGGGCGCTGCTGCCCCTGGGACAGGGGATAGGGGACATCTGGGCGGCAGCGGCCGGCTGGTGGGCGCAGCTTGGCTCCGGTGCCCCCGCCCACGGCGACCCGTTCAATTATGTCCTCTCGCTGCTGGCCATCGCCGGCTTCGGCAACGGCAATGCCGCCGTGCTGGTCCTGCTGCTGCTGGCGCTGCCCCTGGCCGGGCTGAGCGCGTGGTTTGCGGCCGGTGCCTTCACGGCACACCGCGGGCTGCGCTTCTGGGCTGCCATGTTCTGGGCGGCCGTTCCTGCGTTCCAGGCGGCCCTGGGGAGCGGGCGGCTCGGCGCCCTGCTGGTGCACATCCTGCTTCCCCTGACGGTTTTGGCGATTGCCCGCGCCGTCGGTGCGGGAGCTCCCCGGAGGATGTCCCCGCCAGCCGGGACGGCCTCCTGGAGTGCCGCAGCTGCCGCAGGCCTTCTCCTGGCCGCCGTGACCGCCGCCGCACCCCTGGTCTTCGTGCTGGCCGCCGCGGCGGTGGCTTTCCTGACGGCGGGGATGCGCCGCCGCGCGAAGACTCTCTGGTGGTCGCTGCTGCCCGCCGCGGTCCTCCTGCTCCCGCAGATCCTCTCCGCGGCGCCGAACCTCCGCGCTGTGCTGGCCGATCCGGGGCTGCCCCTCGCCTTCGTCCGCTCCGAGGCCTGGCAGCAACTGCTCGGTTATCCGCTGGCTTTTGATACCGGCGGCACCCTGGGCGGACTTCTCCCGGTCGGGCCCTGGCACCTGCTCCTGGCGCTGGTGATTGGCGCTCCCGTGGTGCTGCTGGCCGCGCTTGCCCTCTTCCGGCCGCGGTCGGCCCCGGTGGCCCGCCTCAGCTGGCTCCTGGTCCTGACCGCGCTGGCACTGAACGCCGCCGCCTCCGCAGTCGGAACTGCCGCGGCCACGGATGCCGTGGTCACCGCATTCCCGGGTCCGATGGTCTCCGCCACCGTGCTGCTGCTGCTTTGTGCGGCGCTGGCAGGCGCCGGAGACCTTCTCTCCCGGACACGGCGACGCGCAGCTGTCCGCAGCAACCATGTCCTGGCCGTGGCACTGGGGACCGTACTGGCCCTGGGCCCGGCCGCCAGCCTGGGTTTCTGGGTCGTCCCGCAGTTCACCGGCAGCGGTTTCCCCGGCACGCAGGACGGGGACGCAGGTGGCGGCATCCTCCCGGGAACCGACACCTCAGTGCAGGCGGCACCGGAGCGCAGCCTGCCGGCGACGGCCGCCGACGCCGGCAGCGACGGAACGCAGTCGCGGAGCCTGGTGCTCCACGTTGATGAGGCGGGCAACGTCTCCGCAGCGTTGATGCGCGGCGGCGGAACCACGCTTGAACAGCTGTCCACCATTTACGCTGCCCGCGGCGTCCAGGGCGATCCGGGCGACGAAAGCCTGGCCCCCGACGACCAGGCCACCGCCGATCTGCGCCGCGCGGTAGCCGTCATCACCGCCGGCACCGGCGTGGATCCGCGGGCGGACCTGGCCCGTCTCGGCGTCGCCTTCGTGGTCCTGCAGGAATCGGACACGGCTGCCGAACTGCTGGCCGGCCGGATGGATTCCGTACCCGGGCTGTCCGCCGTGGGGCAGACAGATTCCGGTTGGTTGTGGCGCGTGAGCGGCTCTCTCAGTGCCGCCGGTACGGAAACTGCTTCCGGGCTCGGCGCCAGGGTCCGGATTGTTGATGCGGACGGCAGCACGACAGCTGCCGTGCCCTCGGAGACCGAGGGTGTCAGCACGTCCATCCCGGCCGGTGAGGAGGGGCGGCAGCTGGTCCTGGCCGAACGGGCCGATGCCGGCTGGCAGGCCAGCTTGAACGGCCGGCCGCTCACTGCGTCACAGCAGCAGTGGGCACAGGCTTTCGAGCTTCCCGCCGAAGGGGGAGAGCTGCGCGTGGACTACGTCAATGCTGCCTCGCCCTGGCTTGAGGCCCTCCAGGTCCTGGTCCTGGGCCTGACAGTCCTCCTCGCGGTGCCGACGCCCACCGGCCGCACGGTGCGGCTCCCGGGCAGGCGGGATCCGGCGGCGCTGCCGGTGGCAGCCGGTGAAGCGCAGCACGGCGAAAACCCGGTGTCCCGTCCCGCGGACGTGCCGGCGAACAAGCAGCAGCCGGTGCCCTCCGGTGCAGGCCCCCGCGGGGCAACCCGGACCCCGGAAGGAAGCCAGGAATGAGCAGGGAAAAGACGGACAGCGTGTCCGGGGAGCCGCAACGCCGGTCCGCGTCCGGGACGGCAGAGGAGCCTGCCGGCACCGCGGGCTCCGGAGCCGGTGCCTCCACGGCACGCCGGGCCAAGACCGGCGGTGCCCGGACCGCGGGGCGCTGGGCAGGGGGTGTCCTGCTGCTGGCCTGCACGGGTGTCCTCGCTGCGGGCACCTCCGTCGTCGGCATCGGATCCTCCGACCGCGCCGTGGACGTTCCCTTTGCCGAGGTGCCTGCCGGGCCGCTGACCGGCGTCTGTCCGCAGCCTCCGCGGCTGCTCTCCGGAAACGTGGCAGGCACCGATGCCGAATTCAGCGCCGAATCGACCTCGGCCAAGTCCGTGGTGAGCGCCGTTGTCCTGGCCACGGCGGGGAACCCGCTGCCGCCGGCGCAGCTCTCGTCCGTCGCGGAGGGCACGATCCTTAAGCCCATCGGCGGCGGCACGGATGAACCGCTCGCCGGGGACCGGACCGCCGGGGTTGTGCGGGATCAGCCGGTCTCCGCTGCGTCGCTGCTGAGCGCGGAACCGGCAGGCGACCTGCAGGTCACTGCCGGCGCCGCACTGACCTATACCGCCGGTGACGGGGACCTGGCCGGCCTGGCCGCTGCCAGCTGCCAGACCCCGGCGAATGACCTGTGGCTGGTCGGGGCGCGCACCAACGTCGGTGCCACTGCGGTGCTGCAGCTGACCAACCCGTCACAGACCCCGGCCGACGTCGACCTGGAGCTTTACGGCGCGTCCGGACCGGTGGAGGGCCCGGGGAGCCGGGGCATTGCCGTAGCCCCGGGCGAAACAAAGTCCGTGGTCCTGGCAGGGCTGGCGGCCAACCAGGAAGCCCTGGCTGTCCGGGTGCGGAGTTCGGGCGGGCCCGTGGCAGCAGTAATTTCCCAGAACCAGCTGCGCGGTCTGACCCCGGGCGGCGTGGAGCTGATCCAGCCCACTGCAGCGCCCGGCCCGGCCCAGGTCGTCAGCGGCGTCAGCATCCAGGACCCGGGGGCTACACGCAGGCTGGCGAAGGAGGAAGGCTACGGGTCGGTGACGCCTTCGCTGCAGATAGCCGTTCCGGGCGCCAGCGACGCCGTCGTGAATGTGCGCGTCTTCGGCAGCAAGGGCGAAGCCGTCCTGGAAGGCGGGGGAAGCTACAACGCTGCAGCCGGCACGGTGACGCGCCTTCCGCTGGATACGCTGCCCGAAGGTACCTACACGCTGGATATCAGCGCCGACGTCGCCGTGGCAGCGTCGGCGGTGTTCAGCCGCGGTTCCGATCCCAAAGCGGGGACCGACCTGGCCGTTGCTCCTGCCGGTGAACGGCTGGGCAGCGAGCATTTAGCGGTACTGCCGTCCGCCGACACCACCTTGTCCTTTGCCGCCCCGGGCGGAGATGCCGAGGTACGCCTCGCTGCGGTATCCGCGGACGGCGACCTGCTGGCCGAGAAGACAGTGTCCCTCGAAGCCGGGTCCACGACCTCGGTCCGGCCGGGCGATCTGGGCAAATCCGCCGCAGCCGTCCTGGTCAGCGCCTCGGGGGCGCCGGTCTACGGCGCGCAGGTGGTGACCGGAGCCGATACGGGGATCAGCGTCATGGTCCTGCCCCGAGGCACCGTGGGCGGCAGCCGCGTGCAGGTGGGCGTGGGCTATTAGCCGCTACAGCGGCCGGAAGCGCCCGTAGGCCGGGTCCACGGTTTCCGGGTCCATTCCCATCAGCCCGGCCAGCTGTTCGACGATGACGTCGTGCACGAGCTCGCTCGCCGGCACCAGCGAACGGGCAGCGGTTTCGATAGCGTGCCGGTACACCGTGACCACGGCCGGACGCTGCGGCGACGGCGGCTCGCCGGCGCCCAGGGGAATGGGGCCGCCGGAGCGTGCGAGTTCCTCAAGCCCGGGCGGGATTTCCTCCACCACGAACTGGTAGGCCTGAATGCGTTCGCCCCACAGCCGTTCGAGCCGCTGGGCAGATTCGAGGACCCACTCGTCGAACCGTTCGGCCCGGGTGCGCGCGCCGGCCAGGTGCGGTGGGATCACGTCTCCTCGCAGGCCGCGGCCGTGCCTGTTGCGCCGACGCTGCCGGAAGGACCGGGCAGGCGCGCCGGGGGAGGAGACGGCTGCCGCACTCGACTCATCGTCAAGGCGGACCCGGAGCGAAGATCGCTGAGACATGTAAGAACTCTAACCGCTGGTGACTGCCCTGCGGGACCCCTTTGCACAACGCCACAGGAGGTGCCGGGGGTGCGGCGGCCGCTGCAGCTCCGGCGCGCCTGCACGGAGGCCTGCAGGCGAACGGGTAGAGTGAATCTCCGTGGAATCCTTACGCCAGTGCTCCCGGTCAGCCTGCCGCCATCCCGCGGTCGCAACCCTGACCTATGTATACGCCGATTCCACCGCAGTGCTCGGCCCGCTGGCCACGTATGCCGAGCCGCACTGTTACGATCTGTGCGCCGACCATTCGGCCCGCCTCACTGCCCCGCTCGGATGGGAACTTGTCCGGCTGAACCTTGAGGGCCGGCCCCGCACGCCCGGGCGCGATGAACTCTCGGCCCTCGTGGACGCAGTCCGTGAACAGGGCGTGAACGCACCAGATGAAGACAGCCCGGAGCCGCAGCGTAACGGCAGGCATGCCTTGGAACGGCCTGCCGAAACCCCCGGCACCCGCAGGGCCCATCTCAAGGTGCTGCGCGAGCAGAACTAGGACCAGCCGGCGCGGCGTCCGCGCGTTAGGCTTGGCTGTAACGTGCCGCTCGCCGCGGCACGCGATACCCCCATGTACAAGGAAGTGCTGTATCAATGGCCAGACTGACAGACGGATTTCTCGCCGTCCTGCGTTGCCCCGTGACCGGATCCCCGCTGATTGAGGACGGTGACGAACTTGTGTCGACCGTCCCCGATGCGCACGGCATGCCGGTCCGGTACCGCATGGAGGAAGGAATTCCCGTTCTGCTGAAGGCCGCCGCCCCTCGGCAGGAGGGCTAAAGAGCCCGGTCCCGCCGTGAACCCGTAAGGATTCCAGCGTGAGCATTGACTTCAAAGTAGCGGACCTTTCCCTCGCCGAGGCAGGCCGCCACCAGATCCGCCTGGCCGAACACGAAATGCCCGGCCTGATGGCCTTGAGGCGTGAGTACGGGCCGGGCCGGCCGCTGGCCGGCGCGCGGATCGCCGGCTCCCTGCACATGACCGTGCAGACCGCCGTCCTGATCGAGACGCTGACGGCACTGGGCGCCGAGGTCCGCTGGGCGTCCTGCAACATCTTCTCCACCCAGGATGAAGCCGCAGCAGCCGTGGTGGTCGGTGCGGGAACCGTGGAGGAACCGGCCGGAGTTCCCGTCTTCGCCTGGAAGAACGAGTCGCTCGAAGACTACTGGTGGACCGCAGAGCAGATCCTGACCTGGCCCGAAGGATCCGGCGGGCCGAACATGATCCTGGACGACGGCGGCGACGCCACCCTCCTGCTGCACAAGGGGGTGGAGTTCGAAGCCGCCGGATTCGTCCCGGAAAACCCCCGGGAGGAGGACGAGGACTACTCCTACGAGTTCACCGTGATCCTGGACCGCCTCCGCCGCAGCCTGGCCGAGAGTCCGGGGAAGTGGACCGCCATTGCCAAGGGCATCCGCGGCGTGACCGAGGAAACCACCACCGGGGTCCTGCGGCTTTACCAGCTGGCCGCCGAGGGCAGTCTCCTCTTTCCTGCCATCAACGTCAACGACTCCGTCACCAAGTCCAAGTTCGACAACAAGTACGGGATCCGCCACTCCCTGCCCGACGGCCTGAACCGGGCCACCGACACCCTGATCGGCGGTAAGGTGGCCGTGGTCTGCGGGTACGGCGACGTCGGCAAGGGCGCCGCAGAGGCGCTGCGCGGGCAGGGCGCCCGGGTGATCGTGACGGAAATCGACCCCATCTGCGCGCTGCAGGCAGCCATGGACGGCTACCAGGTGGCGAAGCTGGAGTCCGTGGTGGAGCAGGGGGACATCTTCATCACTGCCACCGGCAACAAGGACATCATCATGGCCCGGCACATGGCCGCGATGAAGCACCAGGCCATCGTGGGCAACGTAGGCCACTTCGACAACGAAATCGACATGGCCGGACTTGCCAAGGTGCCCGGGATCCGGAAGGTGGAGATCAAGCCGCAGGTGCATGAATGGGTGTTCGACGAAGGCACCGAAGACCAGCGCAGCATCATCGTGCTCTCCGAAGGACGCCTGCTGAACCTCGGCAACGCCACCGGACATCCGTCCTTCGTCATGAGCAACTCCTTCGCCAACCAGACCATCGCCCAGATCGAACTCTTCACGAAGCACGGCCGGACCACGGCAGACGGAAGTCCGGAATACGCCAACCAGGTGTACGTGCTGCCGAAGGTGCTGGACGAGAAGGTGGCGCGCCTGCACCTGGGTGCCCTCGGCGTCGAACTGACCGAGCTCACCAAGGGCCAGGCAGACTACCTGGGCGTAGACGTGGCCGGTCCCTTCAAACCCGGGCATTACCGGTACTGACCGGCCCCGGGGCCCGGTTGGACGTCCGGGCTCCGGGTGCAGGGTGCCTAATCGCTGAACGGCATCCGGTGCAGCCGTTCGCCCAACGCCTTGGACTGCTGCCGCTGGCGGTCGAGCCGGAGATAATCACGGCCGCGGCGCTCGGCGACTACGGCCCGGAGGTAGGCCTCGGGGTGTGTTCCGGGCGGCGGCTGCGGGGATACGTGGGAAACGGTTTCCCCAGCCAGCTCCGAGGCGAGCACCGCCCTCGCCGGACCGGTCATCCGGTTGCTCTGTGCCAGGAACCGTGAAATGCGCCTGGCCAGCCCGTCCGGGAGGCGGCCCATGTCGGCGAGGTCCGCCCAGCCGGCCAGCTCCGGAGGAATCTGGACGGGCTGGGGCAAGGGTGCGACCACCCGGTCACGGAGCGCATACGTGCCGGCCAGGATGTCCCCGAGGCGCTTGGACTTGTTGTTGAACACCGCCACCATGAAGGCCAGGGAACCGGCAAGCATGTAGATCTCGAGGACCGCGGTGAAGGACCGGATAATGGCGTGCCGGAACCGCACGGAACCGCCGTCGTCGCGGACTATCCGCAGCCCCATGGCCAGGCGGCCCAGCGACTTTCCCCGCGTTAGCGTTTCCACCGCCGCCGGAGCCACCACGAACAGCAGCACTACCAGGCTCAGCGACAGGGCCTGCTGCAGGGCCGGGTCCGACGCGTCGACGGCCCTTGCAACCAGCAGCAGCAATCCAATGAACACGAGGATCTGGACGACGACGTCGATCAGGGCGCTGACCATCCGGGCGGCGAAGCCCGCCGGACGGAGTTCCAGGACCACTGCTTCGC
Organism: Arthrobacter sp. Ms25; assembly: GCF_059090365.1. Lineage (NCBI taxonomy): Bacteria > Bacillati > Actinomycetota > Actinomycetes > Micrococcales > Micrococcaceae > Arthrobacter > Arthrobacter sp. Ms25. Next base: position 469,695 of record NZ_JBNHFP010000002.1, read on the forward strand.
CGGTAACGATACTGCTCATTCATGCCCTCCCGAGGTGATGGGCACCACTGTACCGACCCGCTAGGGTGTAACCGTGGACCTCGATGCCTTCACTGCCGTGCACAGCGATGACTGGAAACGCCTCGACGAGCTGGTCGCCCGGCGCCGCCTGGGCGGCCCGGAAGCCGACGAACTGCTCCGGCTGTATCAGCGTGCCTCCACCCATCTTTCCATCGTGCGCTCGGTGGCACCCGAGGGGACACTCTCCGCCTCCCTTTCCATGCGCCTGTCCAGGGCCCGGACCCGGCTCACCGGCAGCCGGTCCAACTTCATGGAAGACCTGGCACATTTCTTTGTCTATTCCCTCCCGGCTGCTTTCTACCGCGTGCGGTGGCTCACCGCGGCCGTGGGTGCCGCGTTCATCCTGGTGGTGTGGCTGACGGGCCTTTGGGCCGTCAATACACCCGGTGTGCTGGCGGCGGCGGGATCGGATGAAATGGTCCGCCGCTATGTTGAAGAAGACTTTGTCAACTACTACTCCGAAAACCCCGCGGCCTCGTTCTCCGGCATGGTGTGGACCAACAACGCCTGGATCGCCGTACAGGCCGTCGTCTTCGGCATCACGGGTGTGTGGGTGCCCTGGATGCTCTACCAGAACGCCGTGGGCCTGGGCGTATCGGCCGGGATGATGGCGGCCCATGACCGCCTTGACGTTTTCTTCATCTATATCCTGCCGCACGGCTTCATGGAACTGACCTCCATCTTCATTGCCGCAGCCGCGGGGCTGCGGATTTTCTGGGCCTTTGTTGCACCGGGGCGGCGTACCCGGCTGACCTCCCTGGCGCAGGAAGGGCGGTCGCTGATGACCGTTGCCCTTGGCCTGGTGGTGGTCCTGTTCATCTCGGGCCTGGTGGAGGGGTTCGTCACTCCCAGCCCGCTGCCGGCCGGGCTGCGCCTGGCCATCGGCTTCGCAGTCTTCGCGGGGTACTGGGCATATACGCTGATCCTGGGCCGCAGGGCCTACCGAGCGGGGTACCGAGGCGATCTGGCAGCGCGCGACGCCGGGGTGTACCTGCGCACTGCCTAGTGGGCTGTGCGGGGTGGCGTGCACCCCGCCCGGCGCTGTCCCGGTAGGGTCGAGTGTAAGACCAGCGGAGAACAGTTGAGGAAGTGAAAGAGGAAGCAGTGGCTAGCCAGGACGAAACCCCCACGCACCAACCGACGGCCGGAGGGGAACCGCCCAACGGGACCGAGGCTTCAACGCCGTCACCGGGGAGTACCCCCGCCGGAACCGGCTCCCACGCCGCTGACTCGCCGGCAGTGGCCGGGACGGACGGACACGCGGAGTGGGACGCCGAGTTCGACAACCTCACCGGTGCCGGACCAGCAGAAGAAGCAGCCGCGGACGGAGCCGGACGTGCGCCGGTTGATGGGACCGAAGCAACCGGCGCATCACCCGTGGACGGGACTGAATCCGGCGATGAGCCGGGGGATGCGCCTGAATCCGGCGACGCGGCGGACCCAGAGGCGTCCGATCCGGCGCCCGAGACCTCACCGGACCCGGTGGAACCGGCGTCCGCCACAGCGGCACTGCCCGAAACCGCGTCCGAACCCTCCGGCAACGACGGCTCGGCTGCGGCGGCCGGTGCGGCTGCCGCTGCCGCCGGTGCCGCCGGTGCCGCCGGAACCGTCCCGGGCGGTCACCCGAAGGTCGCCCAGCGCAGCCAGCTGCCGATGCGTCCTGCCAGCACCCTGCCGGACCTGAGCAACTATGCTTCCGCCTCGGAAGCCAGCGGCGGGGACGAGCAGTCCCGCGGCCGGAGCGTCACGGAGGAGGAGCCCTCGGGTGCTGCGGCTTCGTCGGCGGACTCCGCTGCGGAGTCCGGTGCGCGCCGGGACGCGGAAACCCCGCGCGCCGATGACGGCGTCGACGGCACCGGAACGCGTGCCGAGGTGCCCCGCACCGCGCTCACGCCGGTCGTCAGCGGCTCCGCCGGCAAGGATGGAAACGGTGCGGAGGGCAGCGGAGACGGCACGGAGCCTGCCGGCGATGCCGATCCCGAGCTGTCGGCAGCTGAAGCGCAGCGCCGCGCCCAGGAACGGGAGAAAGCCGCCGCCGGGAAGCCGGTCCTGGCCCGCGTCCTCCAGGTGATGATTGCCGTGTTCTTCCCGGTGATGGTGCTCGCCGCGGCCATCCGTGCCGTCGCGACGCCTCTGTTCCTCTGGATCGAGTACCACCGTCCCGGGTTCCCGGCCGACAGCTACGGCTTTTCCACCGATGACCGGATGACCTACGGCTCCTACGCCGTGGACTACCTGCTCAACTTCAGCGGCCCCCGGTATCTGGGGGACCTGGTGGGAGACGGCGGGGAACCGCTGTACCTGGACAGCGAGGTCAGCCACATGGCCGACGTCAAGACGGTGCTGACGGTGGCCTTCATTGCCGCAGCCGTGATGGCGGTCCTGAGCCTCTTCGCTTGCCTGTACCTGGCACGCCGCAGCCCGGGCGGCATCCGCCGTTCGCTGTTCTCCGGTGCGGTGGTCACACTGGTGCTGGTGGGGGCGCTCGTCGTCCTGGCAGTGCTGGGCTGGGAACAGTTCTTCACCCAGCTGCATACGGTTTTCTTCGCCAACGGCAACTGGACGTTCCGGCTCGACGACACACTGATCCGGCTCTTCCCGGCCCAGTTCTGGATGGACGCCGGGATCACCATCGCCGCACTGGTCCTGCTGACCTGCGCCGTGGTGCTGGCCTGCTGCTGGCCCACCCGTTCGCGCCGGGAGCGCGTACGGCAGGCAAGGGAAGACGCCCGCCGCCGCTACGCCGAATCCCTCGAGGCACTCTAGGCACTGCAACGCAAAAATCCCCCGTACCGATACCGGTACGGGGGATTCTTCGTTCGGCCCTATTTGGCGTAGAGCTTCTCGACCTCATCGGAGTAGTCCGCAATCACTGCGTTGCGGCGCAGCTTCAGGGTGGCCGTGAGGTGCCCGGATTCCAGGGTGAAGTCCTTGGACAGCACGCTGAACTTGCGGATCTGCTCGGCCCGGGACACCGTGGCGTTTGCGGCATCGATGGATTCCTGCAGCAGCTGCCGCACCCGGGGATCATCGGCGGGAACACCGTCAGGGGTGCCGTTTTCACGGCTCCACGCCGCCAGCGCCTCAGCGTCCAGGGTGATCAGCGCGGAAACAAACGGACGTCCTTCGCCCACAACGACCGCCTGCGAGACCAGGCGGTTCTCGCGGATCTTTTCCTCCAAAGGTCCCGGAGCCACGTTCTTGCCCCCGGCGGTGACGAGCAGGTCCTTCTTGCGGCCGGTGATGCTCAGGAAACCGTCATCATCGAGGACGCCGACATCGCCGGTCTTGAACCACTCGCCCTCGAAGGCGTCCGCGGTTGCCTCGGGATTGCGGTGGTAGCCCTTGAAGACCACGGCTCCGCGTACCAGGACCTCGCCGTCGTCGGCAATCCGGATGGTGGTGCCCGGCATGGGCAGGCCCACCGAGCCCACGCGGGTGCGTGCAACCTGGTTGACGCTTGCCGGAGCGGTGGTTTCGGTCAGGCCGTAGCCCTCCAGCACGGTGACGCCGCAGCCGCGGAAGAAGTGCGCGAGCATCGGGCTCAGCGCACTGGCCCCGGAGATGGCGAAGCCGGCGTTTCCGCCGAGGACAGCGCGCACCTTCGGATAGAACAGCCGCTCGAACAGCTTGTGCTTCAGGGCCAGCGCCGGCGAGGGGCCGCGGCCGCCGCGGCCGCCGCGGGCGGCGGAATCCAGGGCTTCCGAATACGCAATGGCTGTTGCCGCAGCGGCGGTGAAGGCCTTGCCCTTGCCGGCGGCCTCGGCCTGCGCCTGGGCGCCGCTGTAGATCTTCTCGAAGATCCGCGGCACTGCGAGCAGGAAGGTGGGAGAGAAGGTCTTCAGGTCCGCCATCAGATCGGACGCACTGCGGGAATGGCCTACCTTTACCCCGGCGTGCAGGCAGCCGACCTGCACGGCACGGGCCAGTACATGCGCCAGCGGCAGGAACATCAATGTCGTGGGGTTCTGCGCCTTGAGCATTTCCGGCAGCACTTCGCGGATATTGACGCCGAAGAGGGCAAAGTTTCCGTGCGTGATTTCGCAGCCCTTGGGCCGTCCCGTGGTGCCGGACGTGTACACCATGGAGGCGGTGTCACTGAGGTTCGCGGTGCTGCGGGCTGCCTCCAGCGTGTCGTCGCTGACACTGCTTCCGGCGGCGGCGAGGGCGGTGAACGTATCGGCGCCGTCGCCGTCGTTCATCATCCAGATGGAAAACTCTCCGTCCAGGGCGGATGCGGCGGTCAGGACGACGTCGGCCTTGCGCCCGTCCTCCACGAAGACGTGGCGTGCGCCGGAATCCTTGAGGATCCACTCGACCTGCGACGGGGAGGACGTTTCATAGATAGGAATGGTGACGGCCCCGGCGAACCAGTTGGCCATATCCGCCACCGTCCACTCGTAAGAGGTCCGGGACATGACGGCCACGCTGTCGCCCGGACGGACGCCGGATCCGATCAGGCCCTTCGCCAGGCGGGTGACTTCTGCCAGGAACCGGGCGGCGGTGATGTCTTCCCAGCTGTTGCCGTTCTTGACCGCATAGAGGACGCGTGAAGGATCCTTTCGATGCATCCGGAGCAGAAGATCCGTCACATTCGAATCTTCGGGAAGGCTAACCAGGAGGTCAGTGGCGGACTCGCGCACTTATTCCTCTCTTTCTGTGCTTTGGGCACATGGGTATTGAGACTAAATCCAGCTGGGCATCCACATACGCAGCCGCCAGTCAGAATACGGGATGGTTTCCGCCGTCCAGACCGGCAGGAAATATGCCGACAGCGCCAGGACCCCGGCAGCGAAGCAGCAGACGACCAGCAGGCCGGTGCGCCGCCGCCACGGACTATCCGCGGGCCGGCCCAGGACCAGGCCGAGCACGTACACCAGGGCAAGAACAAGGAACGGTTCGAAGGAGACGGCGTAGAAGAAGAACGTTGTCCGTTCAGGATAGGCGAACCAGGGCAGGTAACCGGCAGCCACTCCGGAGAGCACGGCACCGGCACGCCAGTCACGCCGCCCCGCCCAATAGAAGAGCACCACCAGCAGCGCCAGGGCAGCCGCCCACCAGATCAGGGGATTGCCCACCGACGTGATTGCCGTGGAACAGCTGTCCACCGTGCATCCGTCCTCGCCCTTTTCCGCGTTCTCATAGAAGAACGAGGTGGGACGGCCCATGAACAGCCACGTCACCGCGGAGGCCGAATAGCTGTGGTCCGCCGTCAGCCCGTTGTGGAACGCGTACGCGCTGCGGTGGTACTCGGCGAGGGAACGCAGCGGGGCCGGCAGCCAGCCCCACCCCTCGTCCGGGTTCTGGACCGCCCACTGCCGGTTGTACGCGTCGGTGGACAGCAGCCACCCGGTCCAGCTGGCGGTATAGGCGGCCACCGCCGCAGGGATGAGGGTGAAGAACGCCGGCAAGCCGTCCCGGAACAGTGCCGCCTCCCACTGGACGACGCCGGCGACCCGCCTGGCGCTGACATCCCACAGGACCGTCATCAGCCCGAAGACCGCCACAAAGGCCAGCGCGGACCACTTGGTGCCCACCGCCAGGCCGAGGCAGACGCCTGCAACGATCCGCCACGGACGCCAGAGCAGCCAGGGTCCGTACAGCAGCGGTCCGCTCCCCGGGGACATCCGGCCGGCGGAGTCAGCGGCCCGTGCAAGGGCGCGTGCCAGCCTCCGCCGGCCGTCCCTGCGGTCCAGCAGCAGCGCGCCGAAGGCAGCCACTATCCAGAAGGTAAGGAACACATCCAGCAGGGAGGTGCGGGAATGGACCAGATGGTGTCCGTCCACCGCCAGCAACAGCCCGGCCAGGGCACCAAGGGCCGCCGAGGAAAACAGGCGGGCGGCGATGAGCCCCAGCAGCAGGACCGTGAGGGTGCCGGTCAGCGCGGCGCCGAAGCGCCAGCCGAAGGAGCTGTCCGCGCCGAAGAGGGCCATGCCGAAGGCGATCATCCACTTGCCCACCGGAGGGTGCACCACGTACTCGGGCTCATCGAGCAGCACCTGCGGACGGCCGGCAACGAAGGACTCATTGGCGTCGTCGGGCCAGGCACGTTCGTAGCCGGACTGCAGCAGCGAGTAGGCGTCCTTGACGTAGTAGGTCTCGTCAAAGATGAGCGACCCCGGTTCGCCCAGCCGGGTGAACCGCAGCACTCCGCCCAGCACGGCCATCATCAGCGGCAGGATCCAGCCCGCCGCTCCCAGCGGGACCAGGGAGCTGCCCAGCAGGCGGCCCCGCAGGGCTTCGAAGGTGAAGGCATGCTGAGGTGACTCGACCGGGGCCGGTGCCTCGCGGTGCGTCATCGAGGAACCGGAGAGACTCACGCGCCCCACTCTATAGCCTGTCGCGTAGGGTTAGAGGGTGGACTCGAGCAAGGTAACAGGCACCAAGACAGGCAGCACGGTGGGCGCAGCAGGCAGCAGCGCGGCAGGGCCGGGACAGATTGTCCTGGCGGCAACACCCATCGGCAACATGGGGGACGCGACCAACCGGCTGATCGGGTTGCTGGAAAGCGCAGACATCATCGCCGCGGAGGACACCCGGCGGCTGCACCGGCTGGTCAGCGCCCTGGGCATCACTACGCAGGGCCGGATTATCAGCTACCACGAGCACAACGAGGCGTCCCGCACCGCTGACCTGCTGGAACTGGTCCGCGGCGGTGCGACTCTGCTGATGGTGACCGACGCCGGAATGCCGGCCGTATCGGATCCCGGGTTCCGCCTGGTGGAGGCCGCGGCCGCTGAAGGACTGACGGTTACGGCGGCCCCCGGACCGTCTGCGGTGCTGACCGCGCTGGCGCTGTCCGGGCTGCCGACGGACCGGTTCTGCTTTGAGGGGTTCCTGCCGCGGAAACCGGGCGAGCGCAGCAGCCGGCTGGCAAAGCTGGCCGGTGAGCAGCGGACCATGGTGTTCTTCGAAGCACCGCACCGCCTTGAACCCATGCTGCGGGCACTCGACGAGGCCTTTGGTCCGGACCGCCGTGCCGCGGTTGCCCGCGAGCTGACGAAGCTGCACGAACAGGTATTGCGCGGATCGCTGCGCGAACTGCTCGAATGGGCCGAAGCCGGGGACGTCCGCGGCGAAATTGCGGTGGTGGTCGAAGGTGCACCCGATGCCGCACCGGAGCAGGCCGCCGACCACGTGGGTGCCGTAAACACCCTGGTGGATCAGGGGATCCGGCTCAAGGACGCCGTGGCAGCCGTGGCCGAGGATGCCCGCATCAGCAAGCGGGAACTGTATTCCGCAGTGCTCGAGGCGCGCAGCTGAACCGTTCCGCCGGGGGAGTTCGGCGCACATTCGGCTGGGCAGCTGCACAGCACTTTCGCCATTTCACAGTGCATGCCCGCATTTACAGGGGCCGGTTCCGAAGCCTACGGTGAGAGGGAAACCACGGGCGCCGCGCCCGTGCTGATCCGATGAGCTTTGGAGGCATTCCCCATGGGCATTCCCGCAGAACGTGAGGCCGAACTGCTGGCGCAGGTACCGACCGGCCTGTTGATCGACGGCCAGTGGCGGGACGCGTCGGGCGGACGGACGTTCGACGTCGAAGATCCAGCCACCGGCAAAACCCTGCTCAGCATCGCCGACGCCTCCACCGAAGACGGGGCGCTCGCCATGGACGCCGCCGCAGCCGCCCAGGAGGACTGGGCGCGGACGGCCCCGCGGGAACGCGGGGAAATCCTGCGCCGCGCCTTTGAGCTGGTCACCGAACGCACCGAGGACTTCGCCCTGCTGATGACCCTGGAAATGGGCAAGCCGCTGGCCGAAGCCCGCGGCGAAGTGGCCTACGGTGCCGAGTTCCTGCGCTGGTTCTCCGAGGAAGCCGTACGGATTTCCGGGCGTTACAGCACCTCACCCGACGGCAAGTCCCGCCTGCTGGTGAACAAGAAGCCCGTCGGTCCCTGCCTGCTCATCACGCCCTGGAACTTCCCGCTGGCCATGGCAACGCGCAAGATCGCCCCCGCGGTCGCAGCCGGCTGCACCATGGTGCTCAAGCCCGCCAAGCTCACCCCCCTGACCTCCCAGCTCTTTGCCGCCGTCATGATGGAAGCGGGACTGCCGGCCGGAGTGCTCAACGTGGTGTCCACTACTTCTGCCGGCGACGTCACCGGCCCCATCCTCAAGGACCCGCGGCTGCGGAAGGTCTCCTTCACCGGATCCACCCCGGTGGGCCAGGGACTGATCCGGGACGCCGCCGACAATGTCCTGCGCACCTCCATGGAGCTCGGCGGCAACGCACCCTTCATCGTTTTCGAAGACGCGGACCTCGAAAAGGCCGTGGACGGCGCCATGGCCGCCAAACTGCGCAACATGGGCGAGGCCTGCACGGCTGCCAACCGCTTCATCGTCCAGGACACGGTCGCCGACGAATTCGCCGAAAAGTTCGCTGCGCGGGTGGGTGCCATGGCCACGGGACGCGGCACCGAGGAAGACAGCAAGGTTGGTCCGCTGATCGACGGCAAGTCACGGGACAAGGTGCACTCCCTGGTCAGCGAGGCGGTCGACGGCGGCGCCGTGGCCGTGGTGGGCGGGGAACCCGTGGACGGCCCCGGCTACTTCTACCGGCCTACCGTCCTGAAGGACGTTGCTCCCGACGCGCGGATCCTGAAGGAAGAGATTTTCGGCCCGGTGGCACCGATCGTCACCTTCTCCACTGAAGACGAGGCCGTGGCGCTGGCCAACAACACCGAATACGGATTGGTGTCCTACGTCTTCACCCAGGATCTGAACCGTGGCCTGCGGATCGGCGAAAAGCTCGAATCGGGCATGCTGGGGCTTAACACCGGAGTGGTCTCCAACGCCGCCGCGCCGTTCGGCGGAGTCAAGCAGTCCGGGCTGGGACGCGAGGGCGGCGCCGAGGGGATCGAGGAGTACCTCTATACGCAGTACATCGGCATCGCCGACCCGTACGCCGGCTAGACGGTGGACCAAGTAACCCGGTGATGCTGCCGCGTCGCCGGGTTACTTTTTTGCCTGCTGACCCGAGGAAGCTCAGTGCCGGAAGCGCTGGGCCAGGGACGGCGGAAGGAACCGGGCGTGGACCCTGCGGGGGAAACGAGAGCCGCGGCGCAGTTCCGCTGCCACGGTTTCCAGGTCCGCCCACGCGGGGGCCGGTGTCCGGGGGCCGCGCCGCGCCCCGGCATACGCTTCCTCCTCGTAGGAGCTGCGGATGCGGGTCAGCGCTTCCTCTGCACGGGGGGAAAGTCCGGCATCGTCCACCAGGCGGGCGGCGTAGGTCCGGGGAGTGTCGGCGGTCCGGCCGGGATAGCCGTAGTCGATCCCCAGATCCGCCAGTTCGTCCCAGAGCGGCGCCGTTCCGCCGTCGGCCGCGGCGTGCCGCCGCCTGCCGGCCCGCCGACGGCGCATCGCCCACGGTGCCAGGACGGCAGCCGCCGCTGCCAGGACGGCCAGGACTGCCCCCAGCCACGCCGTTCCACCCGTGCTGCCCGGTTCAAGCACGGTTTCCGGTGCCAGCGGTGCTTCCTGCGGGACGGCGGGTGCCGCCGCGGGCGCTCCCGGGAGGCGCGGGTCATCATCGTCACGGATGGCGGCGCCGACGGGTGCCGTCTCCTGCCGGGCGTAATCCGGAACCGATCCCCGGGATGGGGTGGGCTCGAAGCGGACCCAGCCGGCCCCCTCGAAGTACAGCTCGGGCCAGGCATGGGCGTCGGCGGAGTCGACTTCGAATTCGCGCAGCGGTTCACCGCCGGGACCGGTCCCGTCCATGGTCCGGCCGGTGCTTTTCCCGGGGGCGTATCCCAGTGCCATCCGGCTGGGGATGCCTTCCTGCCGGGCCATCACCGCCATGGCAGCAGCGAAATGGATGCAGTAACCGGCCTTGCGTTTGAGGAATTCGGACAGGACTGACATTCCGTTCCCGTCGTAACCGCCTTCTACCGGAGCTTCCAGGGAGTAGGAAAACTGCGGCCCGCGGAGGTACGTCTGCAGTGCGACGGCCTTCGCGTACGGGGTGGAGGCGTCCTTGACCGCTTCCGCGGACGCGTCGCGGATATTTCCGGGAAGGTCTTCGGGCAGAGCCGTGAACACCGGGTCGACGCTGCCGCTGTCAGTTGCCGGGCTTCCTGCCAGTTGTTCGGGGGTCGGCTGCGGGGAGACGCTCAGGACCTGGTAGTTCTGCTGCGTGGCGGAATCGGAGTCCTCATCCAGTACGGTCATGGTCTTCGGATCCCACGACCAGTTCCCGTCGGCACCGGTTACCCCGAGCGGATAATAGGGGGCCAGCAGCCAGGGACTGGAGTAGGTCCTGGAACTTATCCGCGTGACGACCGGTGCACCCTGGCTTTGCCCGGACTGGCCGTAGCCGCCCGGGGACATGGTCGATACGCCGTCGCGGCGCTCGTCCGCCCGTACATCCGGAGCCCACCTGCTGCCGGAAAAATCCTCGAGGGTGGTGGACCGCAGATACACCGGCTCCGTTGAGGAGGTGGCATAGCTGATCCGCCCGGCGGACTGGGGCTGCCGCAGGTCATTGCCCAGAGTGACGATCGGATTGAGTCCGGTGCCGCCGGAGAAAAAGCTGAACCTGCTCCCTTCCGGGAAGGCTCCGCCGCTGAATCCCGGCAGGACCGCAGGCAGCAGCAAAGCCAGCGCCAGCGATGACGCGCAGACCGCGCCTGCACGTGCCAGCCACGGCCGGGGAATCCGGGAACGGGGTCCCAGCTGTTCCCGCCGGGAACCAACCGCAAGGAGCACCAGATATCCGGCTGCCGCGAGCAGGAAGTACCCCGCGCCCAGGCTGTCGGGTTTCAACACCGCGGGGATCATGACGACGGCGAACAGGCCAAGTCCCGCCGTCGCCGGCATCCGAAGCGTGGCCGCCAGCGTATCCGTCAGCACGGCAACCAGCCCGATCCCCGCACAGCACAGGAAGAGGATGCCGGGCAGCGGCTGCACAGGCGTCACTTCGGTGAGGATCACGGTGCGGGCCTCGGATAACAGGGCATCGGCCCGGGCGAGGGTGGCAGGGCCCGGCAGGAACCCGAGGAACGAAGACGACGAAGCGAATAACCAGGTGAGGGTGCAGGTAAGGACGGCCACGCCCGCCACCGGCACCAGCGGCTGCGGCACCGAGAACCGCCGCGCACCGGCGGTGGCTGCCAGCGGGACCAGGACGGCGAAAAACAACGGCGGCAGCCAGGACCACCCTTCGATGACCCCGTGGATGCTGAGCGAACACAGCAGGACAGCCACGGCGCCGGCCGCCCCCACCTCCAGGTTGGCTGTTCCGCGGCCCGCGACGGGGCCGGGTTCCGGCTCCTGCACGCTGGGCGGCGGCGGAGAACCGGCGTCGGGACGGGCAAGAAGGGCGCTCATACCTGCTCCTCGACGGAGTGGGCGGCCGGCCGGTCCTGGTCGAGGAGGGACCACGCCGCCGGTAACGGGGTTTCCGGGGTTACCGCGGCGGCAATCCAGCCTGCTTCCCGGAGGATCTTCAGCGCCGGTCGCAGCGCGGCGGGCAGGTCTGTTACCAGGAGCGCCAGCGGCTGGCGGGTAAACCGGGACGCCGGAGCCAGGACGAGCGCTTCTTCGGCGGTCATCCGGCCTGCTACGACCAGCAGGGGCCCGGGCGCGCGGCCTGCTCTGTCCACCCCGGCGAAGGGCACGGCCGGGTCGGGCGCGTATCCGGCCGACGGCTCCGGGACAGGATCCAGTCCCAGGGCGGCCAGCCCTTCCGCGAGGTTTTGCACCCCGTCAGACCCGCGGAAGCCGGTCTCGCTGCCGTCCAGGGCAGACGGGGAGCGGGCCAGCCCCGGCCGTGAAAGCTCATCGGTGAAGCGCACGCTGTAACCGGCGTCCGCGAAAAATACGGCACATGAGATAACGGCCGACACTGCCCACTCGAACGTTTCCGAGGTCAGCAGGTCGCCGTTGCCGGGGTGTGGTGCCGCTGCGCCGGCGTAGGAGGGCAGGCGCTGGTCCAGCAGGATGGAAGCCGTCGGCGCCGTCACCGGTTCCTCCTGCCGGACCATCAATTCACCATGCCTGGCTGTTGCCGCCCAGTGCACGCGGCGCATGGGATCTCCATACCGGTATCCGCGGGTGGAAACATCGTCTTCGCTGGGCATTCCGATGCGCCTGCTGGGCGAGGTGCCGTCGGTTCCGAGGGAGCCGAACAACGACGTTGGGGGTAGCTCCAGCGGGGCCGGAGCCACGGCCAGCCGATCGGTTCCGCCGAGGGTATGCACCGTTCTGGCCAGCCCCAGGGGGTCCACGAAGTCGGCCGTCACCGGGCCGATCCCGTAAAGCCCGCGCCTGCTTGACCGCAGCCTGTACTCATAGGTGCTGCTTCCGTCCCCCTCCGCGTAGCCGGAGGGAAAGCGGAATACCGGGCTTGGGCCGAAGCGGAACGGCAGCCCTTCGCGCATGACCGCCCCCGACAGCGGGGTTCCCCGGCTCCGCACCCGCAGGGACACGTTGGCGGCCGTCCCGGTCTCCACCAGCGGAGGGGTGAAAGCCCGTTCTACGTCAAAACCCGGCCTCAACAGCCGCAGCAGTCCCGCGGCCAGGACCGGCAGGCCGATCAGCAGGACCGCGAGGGCCAGCAGATCCAGGCGTCCCAGGGATGCTGCGCCCAGGAACGCGACCGCGCCGGCACAGAGCAGCCCCCAGCCGCGCGGGGTGAAAAACCTCGTGACGGAGCCGGCATTCATGATGGCCTTTCGCTCGACGGTGCGGCGGGGACGGCGGACAGGAACTAGCGGTGCAGGCGCTCCGCCGATGCGGCCGTGCGGGGGACAGGTACGGAAGCAATCACGGAATCGATAACGCCCTCGGCGCTGATCCCCGTTCCGGCAGCCTTGCGCTGCAGCAGGAGGCGGTGGGCGAGGACGGGTTCCGCCAGGCTCGTCACGTCGTCGGGCAGCACGAAATCCCGGCCCGCGAGCGCTGCGTAGGCCTTGGCTGCGCGGAGGAGCTGCAGGAGGGAGCGGGGACTGGCACCCAGGCGGAGATCGGGGTGCTCACGGGTGGCCCGGCCCAGGGCGACGGTGTATTCCTTGACCGCATCGGAGACGTAGATGTCGCGGACCCGGGCGATCATTGCCGACGCTTCACGGATCCCCACCACGGGGGTGATGCTGTCCAAGGGGGACCCCGCCTGGTGGTTCTCCAGCATGTCGACCTCGGACCGGGCATCCGGGTAGCCGAGCGAGAGCCGGGCCATGAACCTGTCCCGCTGGGCTTCCGGCAGGGGATAGGTGCCCTCCATCTCGATGGGGTTCTGCGTGGCCACCACGAGGAAGGGTGCAGAGAGCCGGTGCGTCCCGCCGTCAACGGTTACCTGGTGCTCCTCCATGCACTCCAGCAGCGCGGACTGGGTCTTGGCCGAAGCGCGGTTGATTTCATCGGCAATGACCACGTTGGCGAAGACGGGTCCCTGCCGGAATTCAAACCGGTGGCTGTCCTGGTTATAGATGGAGACCCCGGTGACGTCCGAGGGGAGCAGATCGGGGGTGAACTGGATGCGGCTTACGGTGCAGTCGATGGTGCGGGCCAGCGTCTTGGCCAGCATTGTCTTCCCGACGCCGGGAACATCCTCGAGCAGCACATGCCCCTCGGCCAGCAGCACCGTGAGCATCAGCCTGGCGGCTTCTTCCTTGCCGTCAATCACCGTGTTCACGGCAGCAAGTATGCCGTCGGCGGCAGCGGCGAAAAACCCCGGGTCGGCGGTGGAGGAAGGGGACTGGAAGGAGGCGGCTGACGGCCGGGAAGGAAAGCTGTTGAGCGACGCTGCGGCGGACTGTATCGGAGCGTCCATGGACACCTTCCATGCTCGGCGGTCGCCGCTGCAACGTGCAGCCACCGTGCCCGCGGAGATACGCAGGCCTGTCGGGCCAACGGCGGTTTGTCTATTCAGGCTACTAGCTCACCTAGGCTTATGAACATGAGTAATCGCAGCGGATTTGTTCCTGGAAGCATACCGGCCTGTTACCTCCCGCCGGCCGAAGACGCCGGAACCGTCCGGCATAAGGGCAAGGGCTACCCGCCGGCACCCGAGCCGCTGCCGGTGCCCGTCATGGATAACCACACGCATTTCGACTTCCCGGCGGGCGGTCTTTCAGACGGCTTTACGGTTTCCCTTTCCGCCGCCCTCGATGCGGCGGAGGCGGCCGGTGTCCAGGGGGCCATCCAGGTCGGAACGGATCTTCAGTCCTCCCGCTTCACCGCCGACGCCGTCGACGCCGATCCGCGTCTGCTCGGCGCAGTGGCCATCCACCCCAATGATGCGCCCGTGCTCGCCGCCGAAGGCGCGCTGGAAACGGCGCTGGAAGAAATCGAGGCGCTCGCCGGGCATCCGCGCATCCGGGCGATCGGAGAAACCGGGCTCGATTACTTCCGAACCGGGGAAGAAGGCCGGGAACGGCAGCACTATTCGTTCCGCCGGCATATCGACATTGCCAAGCGCCTGGGCCTGGCACTGCAGATCCACGACCGTGATGCCCATGACGACGTCGTCCGCCTCCTGAAGGAGGAAGGGGCCCCCGGCACGGTGGTCTTCCACTGTTTCTCCGGAGACCGCGGGCTGGCACGTATCTGCAACGAAAACGGCTGGAACATGTCCTTCTCCGGAACGGTGACGTTCAAGAATTCATACGACCTCCACGAGGCACTCACGGTGGCGGACCGGCAGCTGCTGCTCGTTGAGACTGATGCACCCTTCCTCACGCCCCACCCGCACCGCGGACGGCCGAACGCCAGCTACATGATCCCCTACACTGTGCGTTCCATGGCTGACCGCCTGGGTGCCGATCTGTCGGAGCTGGGCGCGGACCTTGCGGCAAATACCCTGCGCGCCTACGGTTCCTGGAACGAGGGGTAGGCCGGCCCGCGGCCGCGTGTCCGGGACGTTGCCCGGGGATCCGCGGCCGGGCGCCCGCGGAGGGCGTGTTTGCCAGCACATCACAGTTCGGTTACGGTAGGGAGCAATTAGCCGGGGTCGGGGAAGGCATCCGGACTATCTCTGCATTTCCTGCGGGTTCGTACCGTCCTGCGGTACGAACCTGAGAACGCGTGTCCGCAGCAGTTACTGCGCTACGCCCACGCGTGTTCGCCAAGCCTGTGCCTGGCGCGTTCCATGCACCCTGCCCGTTCGGCAGTGTGCACCGAACGTGTCCGGCGCTTCAAGTCCCCGTGCCCGGATTCTGTGACCGTTTGGAATCTCGTGGCAAGTTCACTCGCAAAGCGTGGGGTAAAGATCGTTGGCCAGGCAGCCGTCATGGTGTGCCTTCTGTTGGGGCTGGTCGCCTTTGTCGGTGCCAGCAAGTCGGTGGTGCTGACCGTCGACGGCGAAAGCCAGAAGGTGCAGACCTTCGACGGCACTGTCGCCGACGTCCTGGAACAGGCCGACATCACGGTCACCTCCGCGGATCGGGTGACGCCGGAACCGGCAGCCGCAGTGCAGGACGGCGCCGTCATCGACGTCCAGCGGGCCCTGGCCGTGGACGTCACGGTGGACGGCGAGGGAACCACGGTCCACACCACCGGCGAGACCGTCGAGGACCTGGTCTCGGAACTGCGGGTCTCCGCCGAATCCGCAGTCTCCGCCCCGCTGGATACCTCCCTCGAGGGGTTGGACGGCAGCATTTCAATTTCCACTCCCAAGACGGTGTTCGTGACCATTGACGGGAAGACCCATGAACGCAGCACCACCGCAGGGACCGTCCGGGACCTGCTGAAGGAATCAGGCGTCAAGCTGGGCACCGCCGACCAGGTGTCCGCGCCGCGCAGCGCCGGCCTGGTGGACGGCATGGGCGTGAAGGTCACCCGCGTATCCGCAGGTATCGAGGAGACGGTCACCGAGCCGGTGCCGTTCACGAGTGCCGAGGTTCCCGACCCCAATCTCCCCGAGGGCGAGGAGAAGGTGACCACTGCCGGCGTGGACGGCGAACGTTCCCGTGTCTTCTCGGTCACCGTGGTGGACGGCAAGGAAATCAGCCGCACCCTCGTGAAGGAAAGCGTCGCCAAGGAGCCCGTGGACGAGGTTGTCGCCAAGGGCACGAAGAAGCGCACCGAAGCCAAGACCCCCGGCACCCCGCCGGCCGCCGGCGGCGGCGAAGCGCCCTCCTCCGGCACCTGGGCAGCCTTGGCCCAGTGTGAATCCGGTGGAAACTGGCACATCAATAACGGCAACGGCTACTACGGCGGCCTGCAGTTCAGCTCCGGCAGCTGGCTTGGTGCCGGCGGCGGCGCCTACGCCCCGGTCGCCAGCGAAGCCACCCCGGAGCAGCAGATCGCCGTGGCTGAAAAGCTGCGGGCCAACGGCGGATGGGGCCACTGGCCCTCGTGCGCCTCGAAGCTCGGCCTGCTCTAACCCGGACACGGATCCCGCTCAGCCGGCGATCTCGTGGGCCAGGGCGGCCGCGTGTGCAGCCCGGTCCCCGGCCCCGGCCGAGCGGAAGGACCGTTCACTGTCTGCCAGATAGGCGGAGCCTGCATCCCTCCGGCCCGTCCGCGCCAGGGCGAGGCCGAGGTGGAGCGCCAGCTCGCCCGAGTCCTGGGGCGGCAGCTCGTCCCGATGGGTATACACATCCGAAAGCAGCCCGACTGCCCGGGCATGCTCACCCTTCAGGTCCAGCAGGAGTCCCCGGCTGTGGGCCAGTTCCAGCCGCTCCGGGCCGGACAGTCCCACCACCGACATTGCCGCCTCTGCATGCTCGATACAGGCCCGGGTCTCGTCGTCGGAAATGCCCGCGGCAAGGCGCATGCCCGCAGTAGCGGTATTGAACCGCGCCCAGAGCTCGACGTCGGCCCCGGGCTGCAGCAGGTCGCCGGCAGCGCGGTGGTACGCCAGCCCTGCGGCGGTGTCACCGCGGCGGAACGCCACATTTCCCACCGCCCAGTACGCCTTGCCCTTGGCACGGCGGCCCACTCCTGCCTCCAGCAGTGGCAGCACCAGGGTGCGGCAGTAGTTCCATGCCTCTTCGATCCGCCCGGTCTCGGCCAGGGCAGCAACCAGCGCTTCGCAGGCTGCCAGGAAAGGCTCCGCTCCGGTCCCTGAACCCTGCACCAGTTCCACGGCCCTGCGGGCGTGGTCAACGGCCGCGCCCAGCTCACCGGCGCCCTGATAAGCGGCGGCGAGCAGGGTTTCGGCCTGCGCCCCGGAGCCGGGATGCCCGGCCGCCAGGGGATGGCGGGGCAGCTGCAATGCTTCCCGGATGCTGTCCCGGTAGGAGTGGGTGGTGCACAGGCAGCGGGCGGCCAGGTACGTCCAGTCCCACCACGCGCGGGGATCTCCCTCGGCCAGCGCAGCCTCCGCCGCTCGCGCCGCCAGGACGGCAGCTGCGCCGTAGTCGCGTTCGTCCACCGCCTGGCAGGCGGAGAGTCCCAGGAAAAGGGCGGACTCGTCCCGGGGCCGGGATTCTCCCGGAACCCCGGACGCGGGGGCGAGCCGTTCGGCCAGCAGCCGGACCGCGCCCGGCGCAGGTTCCCTCCGCCCGGTTTCCAGCAGGGACACTTCCCGCGGCCGGAAGAATCCGCCGCCCAGCTGGCCCTGCGTCAGACGACGCTGCCGCCGCTCCGACCGCAGCTTTTCACCGAATGATTTACCCATCGTCGATACCGCCGATCCCAGGGGTGCGGCACACTGTCGCCGGTGCCGGCAATGCGCTCGATGCTACCGGCGGGAGCCGCCGCCCGGCAGAGCAGCGTGGGCTTACGGGCGGCAAAACGGCCAACTCTTCCTTGTCCGGGGGGAGCCGCGTCTGCCCGCCGCGAATCCGCCCGGAGGGGCGCGCCGGAACTGTCCGCCGCCCGCTTGCCCGGACCCGGCGGCAGTGCCCGCTCGGCTAGTATTACTGGGTGAGTGAATCCGAATCCGCCCCCCGAACACCCGTCCCCGCGCTCCTTGGCGCCTCGGATATCCGGGCGCTGGCTGAGGAGCTCGGAGTCCGCCCCACCAAGACCCTGGGCCAGAACTTCGTCATCGACGGCAACACCATCCGCCGGATTGTCGCGGCGGCAGATATTGCGCCTGGTGAAACGGTGCTGGAGGTCGGTCCGGGCCTGGGCTCGCTCACCCTGGGCCTCCTTGATGCCGCCGGTGCCGTGGTGGCGGTGGAAATCGATCCCGTCCTCGCCGGCAAGCTGCCGTCCACCGTGGCCGAACGCCGGCCGGAAGCGGCGGACCGGCTCCACGTTGTCCTTGGCGACGGCATGCGCATCACGGAACTGCCCGAGGAACCCACGGCATTGGTGGCGAACCTGCCCTACAACGTTGCGGTCCCTGTGGTGCTGCACCTGCTGGAACACTTCCCGTCCCTGCAGCACGGACTGGTCATGGTGCAGGATGAAGTCGCGGACCGGATGGCAGCCAAACCCGGTTCCAAGACATACGGCGTGCCCTCGGTGAAAGCTGCCTGGTATGCCCAGATGCGTAAGGCGGGCGTCATCGGCATGAACGTCTTCTGGCCCGCCCCGAAAATCGCCTCCGGGCTGGTGGGGTTTGTCCGGCACGACCCCCCGCAGACCCGCGCCACCCGCGAGGAGGTCTTCGCGGTGATTGACGCGGCCTTCGCGCAGCGCCGGAAGACGCTGCGGGCGGCTTTGGCCGGCTGGGCGGGCAGCCCGGCGGAGGCGGAGAAAGCCCTGCGGGCTGCGGGCGTGGACCCTAGCGCCCGCGGCGAGGTCCTGGACATCACGGCGTTCGCCCGGATTGCCGAAGCCCGGAAGCCGCTCATTGCCTGAGGACACAGGAGCCGAAGACATGCCCGCACCGCGCTCCGTCCGGGTCCAAACCCCCGGAAAAATCAACGTCTCCCTCCGGGTGGGACCGCTGCGTCCGGACGGCTACCACAGCGTGGCCAGCGTCTACCTGGCCGTGTCCCTTTTCGAGGAAGTGACGGCCACGGAGCTGGCAACGGATGAGATCCGGCTGACCCTCAGCGATCCCTACCACAGGCTGCCGCGGACCGGCATCCCGCTGGACGGGGACAACCTTGCCGCCCGCGCCGCCCGCGCGGTTGCGGCCAGGGCCGGCAGGGACGGTGCCGGTGTGCTGCTGCACATCACCAAGCGCGTGCCGGTGGCCGGCGGGATGGGCGGCGGCTCGGCGGATGCCGCGGCCGCGCTGGTCGCCTGCAACGAACTTTGGGAAGCGGGTCTTGCACCGGCCGAACTGGCGGAACTGGCTGCCGGCCTGGGCGCGGATGTCCCGTTCGCCCTGCTCGGCGGTGCCGCCGCCGGACTCGGTGTGGGGGACCGGCTCACCCCGGTGCCGGCGCCGCGGCCGCTTCACTGGGTCCTGATCCCGGCCGCCTACGGGCTTTCCACCCCGCAGGTCTACGCCGCCGTCGACCGCCTCCGTGAGGGGACCGACGTCGTTGAGCCGGCCGAAGTGGACCCGGCGATCCTCGCCGCGCTGGCCGACGGGAACACTGCCGCCCTGGCAGGCGTTCTAGCCAATGACCTCCAGGCGGCCGCATTGGAACTTGCTCCCGGGCTCCGGCCCGTCCTCGACGCGGGAACGCGCCTAGGAGCCCTTGCCGGAATGGTCTCCGGCTCCGGCCCCACAGTGGCCTTCCTGGCAGCAGACGAAGCCGCTGCGTCCGCCCTCGCTTCCGCCCTGCGCGCGGAGGGGCACGATGCCCTGTCCGCTTACGGCCCGGCCGAGGGCGCCGTCGTGCTTCCCTCCGACACCACCGCACCTGCGACGTACAGAAAGTAGTACCGATTGGCACACCTGCTTGGTGCTGAGAACCTCAGCATTTCCTTTGGCACCCGCACCATCCTCGACGGCGTTTCCCTCGGCCTGGAGGAAGGCGACCGGATCGGCATGGTCGGCCGCAACGGCGACGGCAAGTCGACCCTGATGAGCCTGCTGGCCGAACGGCAGACCCCCGACGACGGCCGGGTGACCCGCCGCCGCGACGTCACCGTGGGCTACCTGGACCAGACGGACGTGCTGGACGGGGACCTGACCGTGGGCCAGGCCATCGTGGGCGACGCGGCAGACTACGAATGGGCGTCCAACGCACGCATCCGCGACGTCATGAGCGGCCTCATCCAGGAAGTGGACTGGAACGCGCAGGTCTCCTCGCTCTCCGGCGGGCAGAAGCGCCGCGTGGCGCTGGCGAAGCTGCTCACCGGCGACGATGACGTCATCATGCTCGACGAGCCCACCAACCACCTCGACGTCGAAGGTGTGGCCTGGCTGGCCCGGCACCTGAAGCAGCGCTGGCGTCCCTCCGACGGCGGCCTGCTGGTGGTCACCCACGACCGCTGGTTCCTGGATGAAATCTGCACCCGGACCTGGGAGGTCCACGACGCCGTGGTGGACCCGTTCGACGGTGGCTATGCCGCCTATGTGCTGGCCCGGGCCGAGCGGGACCGGATGGCGTCCGTGGTGGAAAACAAGCGCCAGCAGCTGGTCAAGAAGGAACTGGCCTGGCTGCGCCGCGGCGCCCCTGCCCGCACCGCCAAACCCAAATTCCGCATCGAAGCGGCGAACAACCTCATTGCCGACGTCCCCGAGCCCCGCGACACGCTGTCGCTGAACAAGATGGCCACCGCCCGGCTGGGCAAGGACGTGCTGGACCTGGAAAACGTGTCCCTCACGCTGGGGGACACCGACCTGTTCCGCAACATCACCCTGCGGCTGGCACCGGGGGAGCGGCTGGGCCTGGTGGGCGTCAACGGCGCCGGGAAAACCACCCTGCTGCGCCTGCTCAACGGCGACATTGAGCCCACAGCGGGGCGGCTCAAGCGCGGCAAGACGGTGCAGACCGCCGTGCTGACGCAGGAAGTAAAGGAACTGGACGAGGTCGCGGACCTGCGCGTCATCGAGGTGATTGAAAACGAGAAGCGGGTCTTCAACGTGGGCGGGCGCGAGCTGTCCGCCGGCCAGCTCGTGGAGCAGCTGGGCTTCAGCGCGCAGCGCCAGTGGACCCCGGTGAAGGAGCTCTCCGGCGGTGAACGCCGCCGGCTGCAGCTGCTGCGCCTGCTGGTGGGTGAGCCGAACGTGCTGATGCTCGACGAACCCACCAACGACCTGGACACCGACACGCTGGCCGCCGTCGAGGACGTGTTGGACGGCTGGCCCGGCACGCTCGTGGTGGTTTCGCACGACCGGTACCTGCTGGAACGGGTCACCGACCACCAGATGGCACTCCTCGGCGACGGGAAGCTGCGCGGGCTGCCCGGCGGCGTCGACCAGTACCTGGAACTGCGCGAACAGGCGCTGGCTGCCAATTCCTCGGCGTCCACGGCCGCCCGCGGCTCCTCCCAGGCAGCCCGTGCCGCTGCGGCCGGGGCCTCGCGTCCCGGCGGTTCCGCCGCATCCCCGGCGCCCTCCGGGGGCGGGACGGCGACGGCGGTGTCCGGCTCCGGCGCGTCTGAAGCGGAAAAGCGGGCCGCCAAGAAGGACCTGACCCGGATCGAGCGCCAGCTGAGCAAGCTGTCCGCGCAGGCCGAGAAGATCAATGCACAGATGAATGACGCGACGCAGAAATCCGGCGGTGCGGACTTCGAACTGATCGGTGAGCTCAACGCCAAGCTGCAGGCTGTTGCGGCCGAGCAGGAGGAGCTGGAAATGCAGTGGCTGGAGGCATCGGAGATCCTCGAGTAGGAACCTGCCCGGCGGCGGGACTGCTGCCGTTCCGAACCGGCAGCAGAACCTGGCTGGCAGCTAGTCCAGCAGGCGGGGCAGGATATGCTCGCTCAGCAGCGGCGAGAGGTCGGTGCGCTCGGCGGCGGCGGCAGGCACGGCCCACAGAAGCTCTTCAATTTCCGCGGCGGCGGCAGGCTGCGGGCCGTCCGCGGGAAGGGTCCAGGCGAAGAGGCCGGCGTCAATGAAGGTGTCTTCTTCATTCGCTGCCGGACCGTACCAGCGGCCCAGGTCCTCCAGATCGGCGGCTGCGACGCTCAGCCCGAGTTCCTCGCCCACTTCCCGGGCTGCTGCCTCCGCAAAGGATTCACCCGGCTCGAGCTTGCCGCCCGGCTGCATGAAGCGCGAGGTGCCGCGCTTGCGCACCAGGAGGATCCGGCCGGCGTCGTCGCGGATGAGGACCGCCGAAAGCCGAAGAACCGCCGGCGGCTTCGCGGCGTCGGCGCCGCCCTCGGGTACGGCCGCGCCCTGTCCGCCGGATGGAGCGGCTACGGGGGAGCCGGGCAGGTGGGAGAGCTGCGGGTCCTTCTGCAGGCCCGCGAGGCCGTTCCAGGACAGGTTCACCAGATGCGCCGCCACGGCGGCCTTGTCCGGCGTTCGGGTCTCCAGCCACCACTGGCCGGTCATGGCCACCATGCCCACCAGCATCTGCGCGTACATTCCGCCGACCTCCGCGCTCAGGCCGCGGTTGCCGAACTCCGTGGACAGAATGTGTTCCACATCCCGGGTGATCCGGGACAGCAGGGTGGAAAACGTCCCCTCGGGCTGTGAGGGCGGCGCGTCCCGGGTCAGGATCCGGAAGCCGTCCGTATGGTTTTCGATGTAATCCAGCAAGGCGTAGGCGGCACGTTCGAGCAGTACCCGGGGGCCGGCGTCGGCACTGAGGGATTCGGTCATCACGTCCAGGAGGCGGTTGAACTCCATGTCCACCACCTCGGTGTACAAGCCTTCCTTGGAGCCGAAATGCTCGTAGACCACCGGCTTGGACACGCCGGCCGCCGCCGCGATGTCCTCGATGGTCGCGCCGTCGAGGCCGCGCAGCGCAAACAGTCCGCGTGCCACCTCGATCAGCTGGGCGCGGCGCTGGACGCCGGTCATACGCAGGCGCGTGCCGCCCGCGGAAGTCTTTACCACCGGATCAGTCTACCTACGGAAAACCCGGCACGGATGGCAGGCAGTCCGGGTGCACGGGACTCAACTCGCGAACCCAGCGGCTCCCGTGGCAGACTAAACTCTTGTGTGCGCGGCCAGCCGCGCACATGATCCGCCCTGGTGTAACGGCAGCACCCCGGCCTTTGGAGCCGTGGAGTATAGGTTCGAATCCTATGGGCGGAACGCTAGGCAGCATGCCCGTGAAGGGCTGCAGCGGAGCTGATAGAGGCAGGCCGTACCACCGAGGAGCGCCATTTTCGTGACCATCAACGACGTCCGAACCAGTGAGGCCTCCACAGGCGCTTTGTCAGCGGTGATCGTCCTCGCGGCCGGCGCCGGCACGCGGATGAAGTCCCGGACCCCGAAAATCCTGCACCCCGTAGGCGGCATCTCGATGCTCGGACACGCCCTGGCGGCAGCTTCCGAGCTGCACCCCCGGTTCCTCGCCGTCGTCGTCCGCCACGAACGGGACCTCGTTGCCGCGCACGCCGCCGAACAGGCCCCGGCCGCCGTCATCGTCGACCAGGACGAGATCCCCGGTACCGGTCGTGCGGTCCAGGTGGCGCTCTCCGCACTCGACGCCGTCGCCGAGCTTGAAGGCACGGTCGTGGTCACCTACGGCGACACGCCGCTGCTCGAAGCCCAGACTCTGCGCAGCCTCGTGGCTGTCCACGAAACGGACGGCAACGCCGTGACCGTCCTGACCGCACGGCTTGCGGACCCCGCCGGCTACGGGCGGGTCCTGCGGGCCGAGGACGGCACCGTGACCGGAATCGTCGAGCACAAGGACGCCACCGATGAGCAGCGTGCCGTCAACGAGATCAACTCCGGCATCTACGCCTTCAACGCCGCCGTGCTCCGCAGCGCACTGGAATCGGTGACCACCGCCAACTCGCAGGGGGAGATGTACCTGACCGACGTCCTGGGCATCGCCCGCGCCGCCGGCGGACGCATCAGCGCCGTCGTTACGGACGATACCTGGCAGGTGGAAGGCGCCAATGACCGCGTCCAGCTCGCTGCCCTCAACGCCGAACACAACCGGCGCAACCTGGATAAGTGGATGCGCGCCGGCGTCACCGTCACGGATCCGGCCACGACATGGATCGACTCGACCGTGACCCTGGCCGAAGACGTCACCGTCCTCCCGGGCACGCAGCTGCACGGCTCCACCAGCATTGCCCGGGACGCCGTCGTCGGACCGGACACCACACTGACCAACGTCAGCGTAGGTGAGGGCGCCCGCGTAGTGCGGACCCACGGTTCCGATGCCGTGCTGGGAGCCGGAACAGAGGTGGGCCCGTTCGCCTACCTGCGCCCCGGAACCGTGCTCGGCGCCAAGGGCAAGATCGGCACGTTCGTGGAAACCAAGAACGCCGACATCGGTGCAGGTTCGAAGGTTCCCCATCTTTCCTATGTGGGGGACGCCACCATCGGCGAGCAGTCCAACATCGGTGCAGCGTCGGTTTTCGTGAACTACGACGGCGTGAACAAGCACCGAACGACCATCGGGTCCCATGTGCGCATGGGCAGCGACAACATGTACGTGGCGCCCGTCACGGTAGGCGACGGAGCGTACAGTGGAGCCGGAACGGTGATCCGCAAGGATGTGCCCGCCGGTGCCCTCGCGATCAATGTGGCGCCCCAGCGCAACCTCGACGGGTGGGTGCTGGACAAGCGTCCGGGTACCGCCGCAGCTGACGCCGCGGCCGCAGCGGCCTCCAACACTTCTTCCTCCGAAACTGATTCCCCCACGCGAGAAAGCGATCATTAATGAGCAGCGAGATCACCGCACAAGGTGAAAAGAAGCTTGTCCTTGCCACTGGCCGGGCACACCCCGAGCTGGCCGAGGAAATTGCGCGCTGTCTTGACACGGACCTGCTGCCGCTGGCGTCCTACGACTTCGCCAACGGCGAGATCTACGTCCGGCCAGGCGAGAGCGTCCGCGGCACCGACGCCTTCGTGATCCAGGCGCACCCGGCGCCGATGAACAACTGGCTGATGGAACAGCTGATCACCGTGGACGCACTGAAGCGAGCCTCCGCCAAGCGCATCACCGTGGTTTCCCCGTTCTACCCGTACGCCCGGCAGGACAAGAAGGGCCGCGGCCGCGAACCGATCTCGGCCCGCCTGATCGCCGACCTGTACAAGACCGCCGGCGCGGACCGCATCATGAGCGTTGACCTGCACACCTCCCAGATCCAGGGCTTCTTTGACGGACCCGTGGACCACCTCATGGCCATTCCGCTGCTGGCCGACTACATCCGCACCCGCGTAGACGTCGCCAATGTCACCGTCGTGTCTCCGGACACCGGCCGCGTCCGGGTTGCGGAACAGTGGGCCGAACTCCTCGGCGGCGCTCCGCTTGCCTTCGTGCACAAGAGCCGGGACCTCACCGTCCCGAACCAGGCCGTGTCCAAGCAGGTCGTCGGCCAGATTGAAGGCCGCACCTGCGTGCTGATCGACGACATGATCGACACCGGCGGCACCATTGCCGGCGCCGTCCGCGTGCTCAAGGAAGCCGGCGCCAAGGACGTCATCATCGCTGCCACGCACGCGGTGTTCTCCGATCCGGCAGCCCGCACCCTGGCCGAATCCGGTGCCCGCGAGGTAGTGGTGACCAACACCCTGCCCATCCCGGCCGCCAAGCGCTTCGAACAGCTGACCGTGCTCTCGATCGCTCCGCTGATTGCCCGTGCCATCAAGGAGGTCTTCGAAGACGGATCGGTCACGAGCCTCTTCGACGGCAAGGCCTAGGCGTCCCCGACACCGACAAAATAAGACCGCCCGCCCGGGCCCGCCTCCGTGCGGTTCGGGCGGGCGGTCTTGTGCTGGTAGCATGGAGGGCGATGCCTAGGCGAGGGAGCGGCCCGGAGAACTCCGGGCGGACTCCGTGATCGACGGTGGCTGGCAACTTCTGATCGTACGAGGGACCGTTATCCGGTCCGTACGGTGCACTGTTCCGAAACCGGCGCCTGGCCCCTGGAACGCCGACACGGCACCCACGGAACACCACTTACAGGAGTAGCAATGTCTGAGCAGAAGCTCGCAGGAACCGCCCGCACCGATTTCGGCAAGGGCGCAGCCCGCAAGGCCCGCGCCGCCGGCCAGATCCCCGCCGTCATCTACGGCCACGGCGCCGATGTGCTGCACATCCTGCTGCCGGCCAAGGCCACCACGCTGGCTGTCCGCACCGCCAACGCGCTGCTGGAAATCGACGTCGACGGCGAGTCCCACCTGGCTCTGGCCAAGGACATCCAGCGCGATCCGATCAAGCAGATCATCGAGCACATCGACCTCCTGACCGTCCGCAAGGGCGAAAAGGTCGAGGTTGAGGTCAACGTGCACGTTGAAGGCGAACTGGCTCCCGGTTCCGCTGTCTTCAACCAGGAAGCCAACACCGTCCTGGTTGCCGCAGACGCCACCGCCCTGCCGGAAACCATCGTCGTCAGCATCGAAGGCCGCACCGCCGGCGAGCACATCCTCGCCAAGGACCTGCAGCTGCCCGCCGGTGTCGAGCTGCTGCTGGACCCCGAGACCATGGTCATCAACATCTCCGAATCCACCGTCCAGGACCTGGGCGCGTCTGACGACGCCCCGGCCGAGGGCGACGTGGCTCCGGAAGTTGTCGAGAACTAATACCGCGTGAACAGCAACACCTGGCTTGTAGCCGGGCTCGGAAACCCCGGGCCCGGCTACAGCCGTAACCGGCACAACGTCGGCCAGATGGTCCTGGACGAGCTGGCCTCGCGGATGGGCGGAAAGTTCAAGGCACACCGGTCGCACGCCTCGATCGTCGAAGGACGCCTCGGCATCGGGGGTCCGCGGGTGGTCCTGGCCAAGCCGCTGACCTACATGAACCTCTCCGGCGGACCGGTCTCCTCCCTGGCACGGTTCTTCGATATCGATCCCGGCCAGGTGGTGGCGGTCCACGACGAGATCGACATTCCCTTCAACACCGTTAAGCTCAAGCGCGGCGGGGGAGAAGGCGGACACAACGGCCTGCGGGACATCAGCAAGGCCCTGGGCACCAAGGACTACCTGCGCGTTCGGGTAGGCGTCGGCCGTCCGCCGGGGCGGATGGACACAGCCGACTACGTCCTCAAGGACTTTTCCGGGACGGAGGCCAAGGAACTTCCGTTCCTCGTGGGCGACGCCGCCGACGCCGTCGAACTGCTTCTCTCCGACGGCCTGACCGCCGCCCAGCAGAAGTTCCACGCTGCGGGCGCCTGACCCCCACAGGCTAGGTAGCGCCGTTGCCGGAATGGAGTAGTTTTCCAGCGTCCGGAATCGCGGGGAACCATTGTTTCGGTTCCGTGCCCCGGCCTAAAATGGAACCAGCCTTAAAGGCTCCCTAAGCGGGGCCGACGTCGGGAGGCCTCCGAGACTGGGCCACCCCCATCCCGGCGTCGGTCCCTTATTCTCTTCCCGCAGTTCCGGCGGCACCCTGGCCGCCGCGTCTGGATGCAAAAACATGCATTAATCCCTAGACGCGCGCTGTGCCGCCGCCGTATGCTCCATTCCACTGAGCGATTGCAGCCGTGGTGTCCGAGTCCGGATCCCACACGGGCGTTGTGGGGGGCGTGGGCCGGGCCAATGAATAGTGGGTCACCTGTAGTTGAGCTGATCGGCCGCAGCGAGATTCTCGAGGGCCTGCGCTCGGCGCTGGCTGCCGGCGGGGCAGGGGCCGTGGTCCTGGGCCCGGCCGGCGTCGGGAAGACCGCGGTGCTCCGCGCCGCCGCCGACCGGCTGCAGGCCGGGTTCCACGTCATCCCCGTCCGCGGTACCGCCGTCGCCGCGCGCACCCCATACGGAGCACTGGCCTTCCTGCTCAGCGGCCTGCCCGAAGGCGTCGAAAAGGATCCGCTGCAGCTGCTGCAGGAACTTAGCCGCTCCCTTGCCGTGCGGGCGGGGCAGGACCGGGTATTGGTCACCGTGGACGACGCCGACCGGCTGGACCGGTTCTCCATCATGGTGCTTTCCCAGCTCGTGCGTCGCGGAAGCATTGCCGTGCTGGCGGCCGCTTCGATCCAGTGGGAAGCAGACCATGAACTCGTGGGCCTGTGGAGCGAAGGACTACTGGCACGCGTTGACCTTGAACTGCTCACCGAGCGGCAGACCCGGCAGCTGATGCAGCAGGTACTGGACGGACCGGTGTCCGCCTTGGCCGCCGGCACCATGTGGCAGGATACCGAGGGCAGTCCCCGGCTGGTGCGGCTTCTGACCGGCGCCCAGGTCCGGAACGGAACCCTGGCCCGCAGGGAGGGCGCGTGGGTCCGGACGGCACCGTTTGTCCGTACCGGCGAAGTCAGTGAAGTGCTCAACAGCATGCTGGAGCGGCTGGGCCGACCCCAACGCCGGCTCGTGGAGATCCTGGCGCTGTGCATCAGCCTTCCTTTGTCCAGTGTCCTGCACCTGTTGCCGGCACCCGAGATCGATAACCTCGAAGAACAGGAAGTTGTCTGCGTGGGCGGGCACCCCGCCACGGTCAGGCTTGGAAGCCGGATCCCCGGGACGGTAATAGCGGAGAGTATGGCTCCGGGCCGGAAACGGAAACTGTGGGACGACACATCGGTCCTGGTCGACCCCGCAGACCTGGATGGAGAGGAGCTGACCGCCTTTCTCAGCTGGGCGACATCCTGCGGGGAACATCCCCGCCCCGCAGATCGACTCCGGGCCGCGCGTGCCGCCAACCGCAGCCTGGATCCAGGCGCCGCCCTCCGGTTTGTGCGCTCCGTGCCCTCCGCGGCGCGAAGCCAGGAGCTGATCCTGGAGGAGGTCCGTGCCCTGCACCGCTTGGGCCGGCTGCAGGAAGTGCTCCGGGTCTTTCGGGACGTGGAACCGCGGCTGCTCCCGGACGAGCGTTCCAGCTACGTGCCGTTGTTGATGCTTTACGCCCACGCGCTGGCACGTGTGCCGGGGACCGGGGACCACCGTCAGGCGCTGGCTGCTGCGGAAGCGTCCTGCCCGGCGGAGGGAGAGGATCCCGAGCTGGCAGCCGCGTGGACACTGACCAGCAGTGCCATTGCAACCGACCGGGGCAGACTCGCGGAGGTTCCCGACCGCCTTGAACGGCTTGCGGACGACGGCGCGTTGGCACCGGAAACGCGGACGGAGGCGGCCGCACTGACGGCCCATGTACTCGCGTTGGCCGGCAGGAACAGCGAAGCCCTGCGGATCATCGAGCAACTCGGGCCGCCGGAGGAGTACTCGGTCACCCCCGGGAACGCGGGGGAGGTCTGCACCCGGATTTTTGATGCCTACCTCCTGTCCGGCGAGCTGGGCAGGGCGGCGGAGTTCGTGCAGTCCTTCGACGGGAGCGGTCTCCGACCCTCCTATCAGGGCAGCGCCGGCGAGTTGGCTGTAGCCGTCCTCGCGGCCTGGCAGGGACAGGACACAACAGCCCGTGATGCCCTCGCCGGCGCTATCGGCCAGCTGGCCATCGACGACCCGCAGGATATGCTTCCCCTTGCCCGGACACTTGCTGCCTACGTCCACCGGGAGGAACAGCCGGAAGCGGCCGGATTGCCAAGGCCGGCAAGGCCCGTCCGGCAGCGCCCGCCCTATGTCCGGGATTTCCTGTTCCGCTATTTCTCCATCCTGGCTGAAGACACCGGCAGCGACGCGGCATGCGGGCGCCTGCGCGGGGCAGCCGCGGCCGCCCGGGCGGCTGGTTACAAAGCACCGGCATTGCTGTTCCTTTCAGCAGCAATCCGGGCGGGCGACCGGCAGGCGGCAGCTGACGTGCTCGCGTCGGTCCATGAGGTGAGCGGAAAATTCAGCGAACTACTGGCGGATTTCGCCGCCGGGATACTCCAGGATGACCCGGCCCTGCTGGTCACTGCGGCTAAAGGGTTCAGCGACCGCGGGCAATACCTGTTGTCCCGCGATGCCGCACGGACCGCAGCGGACAGGGTGGAAAACGGCACCGGCGCGGAGCAGAAAAAGCTGGCGCGAACGGCGCGGGCGCTGGTCAACGCCAGCCTAAGGCGTATGCATCATGTGGGTGGCCGGCCTGAAACACTGGCGGAATTGAGCCAATTTGAGACAGACCTTGCGCATCGTGCGGTTACCATGGCCACCACCGCACAGATCGCCAGGGAACTGAATCTGTCTCCCCGAACCATCGAGTGGCACTTGGGAAAAATCTTTGCGAAGCTCCACGTCTCCGGCCGTACCGAGTTGGCGGAGATTCTGGTCTAGGAAACCGACGGGGGACAAGATGTACGGGGTGATCCCGCGGCAGCTGACGGGCCGGAACGCGGTCCTTTCCTCCGTGCTCCAGAGCCTTCGCCGGCCCGCCGGCCACGGCGCAGCCATTGCCGCGGAAGCCGGTATGGGCAAGACCGCCGTGGCCGCGGCTGCCGTCCATGAGCTCCAGTCCGAAATGCCTGTTTACTGGATCTACTCCAGCCCGGCCCTGAAATCCGTCCCGTACGGAGCGCTGGCAGCACTCCTGCCGGACCTCGCGCCGGGCCAGACCGGGTCCCCGCTGGCGGTCATGCGTGCACTCATGTCCAGGTTGTCGGTGCGGGCGGACCACAGGGCACCCGCAGCGCAGCAGGGCCCCGACCCCCTGGTAATCGTCGAAGACGCCCAGGACATTGACGAACCCAGCCTCGACCTGCTCGCCCAGCTCCTTGATGCCCGCCGGATACGGCTCCTGGTCCTCACCAGGTCATTTCCGGACATTCCAGGGGTCCTTCCGCAGACGTGGGACGGGCAGCTGACCCGCCACCGCCTCCCGCCGCTGGATGAACGGGAAGTTCTCCTGCTGTGCCAGCAGGAGCTCCAGGGGCAGATCAGTACCACCGCAGCAGTCGAGCTGGCGCGCCTGACGGGGGGAAACCCGATGTACCTGCTGGCATTGATCGACGAAGCGGTGCGCCGCGGTTTCCTGGTCCAGCGGCACGGGATCTGGGTGGCCGCCAATGCCGGGCCGCCGGTGGGGGGCCGGGTGGGCGACCTGGTCAAGACACAGATCCGCGGCCTGGCCCCTAAGGACCGGACGGCCATGGAAGTCATCTGCCTCGCCGAACCTCTGCCGCTGCAGGCCGCCTTCCGGCTGGGCCTGCACGAGTCGGTCGACCGTCTTGCGGATTCACTGCTGGTGAAGGTCACCGGAGACCGCCGTTC
Organism: Arthrobacter sp. Ms25; assembly: GCF_059090365.1. Taxonomy (NCBI): domain Bacteria; kingdom Bacillati; phylum Actinomycetota; class Actinomycetes; order Micrococcales; family Micrococcaceae; genus Arthrobacter; species Arthrobacter sp. Ms25. The sequence goes on from NZ_JBNHFP010000002.1 coordinate 500,656, forward strand.
CGGGCAGGAACTGCGTCCGCTGCACCCGATTTACGGCGAAGTCGTCCGCGGGACGGTGCCGGCTGCACGCAGCGCCCGCCTCCTGAACCAGCTGCAGCACGTCCTGGACGGGATGGACGTGGGGGAAGAAGGGCTGCTTCGCCGGATCTCGTGGGCGCTGGCCCTCGGATCGGAGGTGCCGGAGGATGAACTGCTGCAGGCAGCTGAAGCGGCGAACAACCGTTGGGAGCCCCGCCTGGCGCTGCGGGCCGCGGCCGCCGTCGGCAACCCCGGACTGCGGACCTCTGCCAGTATCCAGGAGGCCCGTGCGCTGCTGCTGCTCGGGAAGGCCGGTCCTGCAGCGGCAGCGCTCCAAGGCACCCTCGAGCACGCATCCGACCTGCGGGCCGTGAAGCAGGCGATGATGGTGCGTATCCAGCTCGCCCTGATGAACAGTGCCGGTACTGACTGGGAAGGCCGGCTGGCGCGGGAATGGACCCGCGCCATTGACCGGCTGTCGGCGGACGAACCCCTGGAAGCAGTGGAACTGGCCCGTTGCGGAGCGCGGATGCTCCGCATCCTTCGCGAAGTAAAGGAGGGTAACTATGTCCAGGCAGAACTGGAGCTGGCGGAGGTGCTCTCCCGCGCGCGGGAGAGCACGGACAAGGAGGTGATCCTCTTTGCCGAGGCGATGACGACCGAGGTCCTGGTGGCAACAGGGCGGGCGCAGACCGCGCTTCAACACAGCACGGCTGCCATGTCCATGCTGCAGGAAGCACCCGCGGGATCGCAGCTCATGGGGCCGTTTGTCCTGCACCGGCACCTCACCGTGTTGTTGTGGCTCGGAGAATGGGAGCAGCTTCACCAGGCCGTCGGTTCGGCGGATTCACCAGTACAAAGGGCCCTCCTGCATTCGGGCGGCGTCGCAGACTTCGCAGTGGGCTTGAGCTGCCTGCGCTCCAGCGCCCTCGAAGGCGCGGTCGAGGGGTTTTCCGCTGCTGCCGAAGCCGCGGCAATCCATGATCCCGAAGGAATCCTTCCGCTGGCCTTGGCCCTGGGGTCCTTTGCCGCCGGCAGCCTAGGCCAACGGGACCTGGCCGGGCGGCTGCTTGAGGAAGCAGGAAAGCTTTCCCCGAGAGGGCCGGCGCAACACCGGCTTCTGGCGGAAGGCATCCTGGCCGCGGGGCGTTTTGCACGGGATGCCGACGCGGCATTCCTGCAGAAGCTGCGGAACGCGGCTGCACGGGCGCAGGAGCGGTCGTTCACCGCGGTGGAATGCACGCTCCGCCACCTTGCGATGCGGCTGGGCTGCTTTGACGACGCCGGCCGCCTGCTGAAGGTCACGGAAGGATTCGAGGGACCGCAGGCCGTTGTCCTCAACCGGGTGGCGCGTGCCGTCGTCGACCAGGACAGTGAGGCGCTGGCGGCACTGGCCTCGGACCCCGGCCCGGAGATGGATAGCCTCCTGGCCGGGCAGTGCCTGACCGAGGCTCTGCGTCTGGCCCGGAGGACCAATGACAAGGCATTGGTGAACCGGATCCAGCGGCTGGCAGCACGGCACGGAACGGGCAGCCACGGCTCCCTTCCCGGGCTGACGCGGAGGGAACGCGACGTTGCGGCACTGGTAGCGGCAGGACACCGCAACGCCGAAATCGCCGTCACGCTAAACCTCTCCGTGCGTACCGTGGAGGGGCATATCTACCGGACATACGAAAAACTCGGAATCAGCCGCAGGGACGAGCTCAAGGCGATGTTTCCCCTGCTGGACAACACTCAGTCCGGGGGCTGAGCCGGCCGGCGCGTAGTTTTCGCCGGAAACACCAGTAGGTTTTACTCGGGCGAAGCCACAGCGGGATTCGTACCGTTATATGCGTTACCCAGGGTTCACCGGGTGCGGTGTGCGGTACGGGCTTCGCCTGCCACCCGCAGTCCAGGGGAACTCACGGGTCCCAAATACGGAGCCGGCGGCGTCGATGCCCTCTGAGACCGGGGCGTCCCCCCAGCCGCCGCCGGCTCCTTCCCGAACGTCTGTGCGCTGACACTATGAATGCCGGCACAGGTGCACCACGCGCCGGTGGAGGAGCCGTTCGATGGAAGGTGCCGGACCCCGGTCAAGCCGCCGCGATAGCCAGGAGCAAGGGCCTCCCCGTCACGGGGCAGTGCCGGCCCGGATCCACAACGCCGCGGCGGGAGCGCTCGAAGCGCTGTCTGAAGGCAGAAGTGCCTTGATTACGGGGGCGGCCGGCACGGGGAAGACCACCGTCATGGCCAGGGTCCTCGCGGACCTCGGGGGCGGCTATTCCGTGCTGCAGCTGCGCGGGACGGCGGCATGGGGCGGGAAACCTTTCAGCGGACTCTACTGGCTCCTGAGCGAACTGCCCCCGGAGTTACTGTCCGATCCGGTGTACGTCCTCCAGTGTGTCCGGAAGGTATTCGAGGAGAAGGCCGCCGGACGCCGCCTGGTTCTGGCCGTCGAGAACCTGGCGGACCTGGACGATGCCACCGTGGCCGTCCTCCTGCAGCTGTGCCGGGCCGGGCGCGCCCTCCTGCTGGCCACGGCCCGGGACCTTGCCGCCTGCAGCGGTGAAATAGTCCGGTGGTGGGCCGAAGGAACGGTGCACCGGGAAGCCCTTGAACCCTTGCGTCCGGACGCTACCCGACTGCTGCTGGAAGAACTGGCAGGGGGAAAGGTCTCGAACCGGCTCGTCCTCCAGGTGCAGGCAAGGAGCCGGGGGAATCCGCTGCTTTCGGGAATGTTCCTCCGGGAACAACTGGATGCCGGAACAGTTCGGGAGCGGCGCGGAACCTTTGTCTGGACGGGGGCCGTCTCATACTCCGGTCCGCTGTCCGACCGGGTCGCAGCGGAAACCGGGCTGCTGTCCCCGTCGGAGCGGTATGCGGCGGACGTCCTCGCCGTCACCGGGCCCCTGCCACTGCCCCTGCTCCTGCAGGTTGCCGATCCGGCCGCCGTGGAAAGGCTCGAGCAGGATCTGCTCCTCACTTCCGTGGCCGCAGGGACAGTCCATCTGAAGGACCCGTTGCTCGGGGAATCAGCCGCAGCGCTGGTCCCGCCGGGACGGGCGGCGGACATCCGTTCCCGGCTTGCCGCCGTCGGCGGCGGGCGGTTCGCCGGAACCGGCCGGGAACCGTCACCGGCTGCCCGCCGGGCGGCACAAACAGCAGCCGTCCGGGCGGCGGCCTCTCTATCCCGCCGGGGCCGGTGGGAGGAGGCCGCGGACGCAGCCAGGATGTGCCTCACGGTGGATTCTCCCGACGACGCCGAACACTGGTCCCCGGACCTGCTCTCGGAGGTTTTCCACATTTTCCTTCGCTGCGGTGAGCTACGCGAGGCAGCCGACCTCGTGGCATGGACGGACCGGACGGCCACAGGAATGGAACTCCGCGGCGGCAATGACCTGTGTGAGGGCATCGCGCAGGTCCTGGGCGGGCGCGCCGACCGGGCGCTGGACTGCCTGCAGCGCGCCATTGCCCAGTTCGAGGAAGAAGGTACCGCCCCGCTGCTTCCCTTGGCGCGGACCGCGGCGGCCTATTCATGCATACTGCTCGACGACGTCGGGGCGGCGCACAGGTACCTGGCCGCTTCGGGGAGGGAAGGGCCCGGTGCCGGCGCGGACGGTCGTTCCCCTGGTCCCGTTACGGAGGAGACCGGCCAGTGGGCCGGCCTTACCGAGTGCTTTACCGGGCTGTGTGCCGTCCGCGGGGTGCAAACCCCGGCGGCGGGGGGAACCGCCGGTGCCGGGGGACAGGCACCTGCCCTGGCCGGAGCTGGCCGGGACCTGACGGGAGTCCTGCGGATGCTGGCAGCTGACGCGCTGCTCGGCAGGCAGGGAGCAGCCGAAAAGCTGGGGAAAGCGGCAACCGGCTGCAGCGGGGACGCTGCGCAGATGTACCGGGAACTGGCAGAGGGCCTCACCACGTCGGACCCTGCGGGGATCGTCCGGGCAGCGGAGCGGGCCTATCGGCTGGGCCAATACCTCACGGCGAACGATGCAGCCCGCTGCGCCGCGCACCTGGCCCGCGGACAGAAGGACAGGGCACGGCTGCGCGCCGCGACCCGGATCGGGAACACCAGTTACCGGATGCTGAGGACGGCCAACTCGGTGGCCGACAGGCTGCCGGAACTGTCAAACTTCGAGCGGAGACTGGCGGTGGAGGCAGCGGCAGGGACCAGCAGCTCCCAATTGGCCGCAGGACTGCACCTCTCTCCCCGGACAGTCGACTGGCACCTCGGCCGCATCTTCCAGAAGCTACGCGTTTCCGGCCGCGCGGAGCTGCGCGAGTGTCTGGAAACGGAACAACACAGCAGTTGAGGTTCGGAAAGTTCCTGCGGGACACGGTTTAGGTGGTTTTTCCCGGTAATTACGTAGTCGCACTCGGCGACGCGGTGGGTATTTCCAAGTAACCGCGTAACGAAACTAGGGAGTGTTACTCGTGTAGCACCCTAAACGTCTTCCTACTCTGGTGCAGAGCAGGAGTACCGGAGGTGACTGTCCATGACGGGCGGTACAGCCTTCGGGGGCAACGGATCCTGCTCCTGAACCTGCAACTGAACCGAAGAACCTGAACCGACAGAAACCGGGTCTCCAAAGTGCAGCCACAAAATGATCAGCGATCCCCGCTCCCCACCTCTCTGTCCGGCACCCCGGCCCCGGCACCTCCTGCCGGCGGGCCGGGCCTGAGCGCCCAACCCGGGATCGTCGGCAGGGATGGCGTCACCGGGGAAATCCTGCGGAACCTGGGCGGGACCACGCCGGGAACCGGCTGTCTGCTCGTGGGGGAACCCGGAATCGGCAAGACCGCAGTGATGCAGCATGTGCTCCGGAGCCTGCAGGCGGAAACCTATATCGTGCAGGTGCGCGGCTCGGAATTCGCCGGCCGGACGCCGTTCGGGGCACTGACGTTCCTGCTCTCCGACCTGGACCCTGAACTTTCCGACCACCCGGTGATGATCCTGAGGGGGCTCACCCGGCTGGTAACGGAACGCGCCGCCGGCCGGCCCGTCCTGCTGGCCGTGGACAACGCCGAGGAACTGGACGAGTTCTCGGCCATGGTGCTGACCCAAATGGTGCTGAACCGCAGTGCACGCATGCTCGTCGCCTTCCGGGACTTCAGTTCCGCTCCGGCGGAATTCGCCGGTCTGTGGCGCGACGGCGTACTCACCCGGGTGGACCTGGAACCCCTAAGCGTCCAGGAAACCTGTGCGTACCTCGGTTCCCTGCTGGACGGAACAGTCTCCCGGGCCGCCGCCGCCGCCCTCAACGACTTCGCAGGCGGGAACCCGCACCTGCTGGCCCTGGCGCTGAAAGACTTCCAGGATGCCGGACGGCTCAGGCAGCAGAACGGAAGCTGGATACTGGCACCCGGCGAGGATATCCGCGGCGGCCGGGTAGCCGCCGCCGTGATGGGCAACCTGGTGCACCTGGCACCCGCCCAGACCCGGTTGCTTCAGCTGTTGTCCATGGCACAGTCCCTGCCGTTGCCTGTAGTACTCGCAGGGTTGGACAACATGGAGCTGGACACCCTGCAGGAACAGGGAATCGTCACCCTTGATGCGCAGCCGGTGCCGGACGTGCTGATTTCCAGTCCCGTGGTGGCTCGGTCGGTCCGTGCCGGGCTGACGCAGCCTTTGCAGCGCCAGCTCTTTGAAGAACTTGCGCCGTCGCTGAACACCGGGCTGGTCCTGGACCCGCTTGTGCTGGCCCAGTGGCTGGACAGCATCGGAGAAGTGCCGGCCCGGGACCTGGCGTTGGAGGCAGCACGGCAGGCCACCGCACTGGGCCGGCCGGAAACCGCCGTACGGCTGATATCAGCAGCTTTCGACGGCAGCGAAAACGCCGGTGCGGTAATAGAGCTGGCCCGCGCACGCACGGCACAGGGGGAATTCGGTGCGGCCCTCGGAGTGCTCGCCCGCTTGCGGGGCAGTGACACGCTTCCCACCGCCGAGGACCGGATACGCCTGCTGTTGGCCGAATGCCGCGTGCTGTGCATTGAATCGACCGGATTGCGCGATACCCGCTCCGCTGAAACCGCAGCGGAGCCCGCCCGGATGCGGCACTCCGAGCTCTTCGAGCAGGCGGAACGGGAAATCGCCGATAATGCGGACGGAATGGGCGCCGCCGACCTGATGCGCGAACTTGCCCTCGCCCGTGCTGAATGCCACTCGGCCCACGGACGGTTCCAGGCGAATGCCGCCTACCTGGCCGGCCTTGATTTTCCCGACCCGGACTTCCGGATCCTGCGTGCCGCCTTGCAGTGTGAGGCCTGGAGCGTGACCAACCGCCAGGACGACGCCGTCGAACTGGCCGGAAAGGTGGAACGGCTGCTGGACGGAACGGATGCAGGCATCCGTTCCCGGGTGGTCGGCAGGTTGCTGCATACGTACCTGATCACCGGGGCGCTTCCCGCGTGCGAGCGGCTGCTGGCCCGGAATCCCGGCATGGACGGCACACACGTCGAACTGGCCGAGGGGCTGCTGCATGCTTTCGCGGGCAGGCCGGAACCGGCGCTCGCTGCACTGACCCCCGCAGTGAACCAGCTGACGGTCACCGGACCTGCGGCCTTCCTGCCGCTTGCGGCGGCGGCGGCGGCATACTGCCACGCTGTGGAGAAGCGGAGCGAGGACGCCCGCCGCTACCTGCAGGTACAGCGCTCAGCGGCCGACGGCGGTCCATGGGTGGTCCGGCGGGGCGCCAGGCACTTTGCCGCCCTGGCGGAGGCAGCTCTGGGAGCCGAGGCCGGCAGTGCCCGCTTCGCATCGCTCGCCGCACAGGATCACCGGCGCGGCGCCTATGCCTACGAACTCCTGGCCCGGCTGACGGCGATGCGGCTGGGCGATGTGGAAAGCCTGGATGAGGTGCTTTCCGCGGCAGCGAACCAGCAGGGGGACTTCGCCGCGTTGTGCGAGCTGTATGCCAAGGGCCTGGGAAACGGTGACGCCCAGCTGCTCCTGCGGGCATCGGAGCTGGCAGCCGGCGCCGGCCACGCCCTCCTGGCCCGGGAGATTTCCGAGCATGCACTGGGTATCGCGTCCGGCGCCGGCGACCGGGCGACGGTCCGCTTCATCCACCGAAGCCGCAGGATAGCCGCATCCGACGTGCCGGCCGAGGCCGCAGACGAGTTCCTCGGTGCACTCACTGCACGGGAACGCTCGATTGCGCGGAAGGCCGTGGCAGGTATCAGCAACAAAAAGATCGCCGAGGAGCTGGGTATATCGGTCCGGACCGTTGAAGGGCATTTGTACCAGGTGTACTCGAAGCTCCACGTCGGCAGCAGACGGGAGCTGGCACGGACCATCGCCGAGCAGGCAGGGGCAAAGAAATGATGCGCCCGGGGCAGGACGGCCGGCTCTTCGGGCGCGACCGTGAACTCACCGAGGTCACCAACCGTCTGCTGGACCCCGGCCTGCGGGGCATCGTCCTGCTCGGGGCCGAGGGAATCGGCAAGTCCGCGCTCGCCGTGCAGGCCGCAGAACACCTGGGTTCGGTCATGGCTCCGTACTATGTGAGCGGAAGTCCCGTGTTGTCCCGCATGCCGTACGGCATCCTCTCCACCTATCTCGGCTCCGCCGCCGCAGCGGACATGGCGTCTCCGCTGGCCGTCCTGCGGACGGTGCGGACCTACTTCCAGCGGCTCACCGAAACCAGCGGCCGGCAGGCCCTGCTAGTGGTGGACAATGCCCAGCACCTCGACGAGGCCAGCGCGCATTTGCTCTCCCAGCTGGCGATGTCCGGAGAGCTTCGGCTGATGGTGATCTCCCGGGCGCGGGCGCCCAGGATCCATGAACTGCTCTCGCTGGCTCGGGACGGGCTGCTGGCCAGGGTGGATCTGGGGCCGCTGTCCGGGCAGGCAGTCCACGAGTTCTGCGTCAATGTTCTCGGCGGGCCGGTGCTTCAGGCCTCCAGTACGGTGCTGCACCGAATGTCGCGCGGCAACCCGCTGTACGTCAAGGAACTGCTGACCCGGGCACGCCGGCAGCAGCGGCTCGTGGAAAGGAACGGTGCCTGGGTCCTCTTGGAGGAGCCCGACTGGGCGGACACCCCGCTTGTTGACCTGGTGAAGACGATGCTGGCTTCCCGCAGTCCGGCCGAGCGCAGCGTGCTGGAGGCGGTGGCGCTCGCAGGACGGCTGCCCCGGTCGGTGGTATCGGCCGTGTCCGACGATGAGGCGGTACGTTCGCTGATGATAGACGGCATCCTGGAGATCCTGCCGGACCGCGAGGAATCCGCCCATCTTGTGCAGCCCCTGCACGAGGAGATCATTCGAAGCCTCGTGCCGGCGGCACGGAGCGGGGAGATCCGTGCCCGGGTCCTGGGGCGCTACAACCCGGGGACGCTGGATGATCCGGTCGAACCAGCCAATGGCGATGTCCTGCTCCGGCATGCTGAGTGGGCGCTCGACTGCGGCGAACGGCTTCCGCCGGACGAGCTGCTCGCGGCGGCGCGGGCGGCCAACGACATGGGCGCTGCCGCCCGCGGCCAGCGGTTCGCGGCGGCGGTCCGTCCGCTGCCCTTCCGCCGGGCCGCAGAGGTGGAGCTTGCCGTTGCCTATGCGCAGCAGGGCAGCTATGCGCGGGTCCGCACTGAACTGGAAGGCCTCCGGACGGGAACGGACGACGCCGGTATCTGGACCCAGCGCAGCCTGCAGCGGGCAGCGTTCACCAGCGCACTGATGCTCCGCCAGATTAATGCGGAGGGCGGGCGGCTGGCCGTCCTGGCCGAAAAGTGGGTTGAAGCGGCAACAGAGCTGGCTGTCCGGGAGGATGCCTCTGCGGGAACGCCGCCGGGGGTTTCCTCCGCTGCGGAGCTGCTGGCGGCGGGAGCACTGATCCTGGATGGCAGATACACCGAAGCCCGCAGCCGCCTGGCAGCATTCGCCACCGGCGAAGCCGATCCGGACCCTGAACGATCCCTCGTTTTCCACGGCCTTTCGGCGGAAGTCCTGGCGGCGTGCGGGGAGGTGGAAGCCGCGGTGCAGCATGCCCGTGCCGCTGCGGACCTTCTTGACGGCAGTGGAGGACGCCTGTGGAGCTATGCCGGGTTTGTCTTCGTGCGCCAGTCTTTCGCCCTGCTGCACGCCGGGCGTTTTACCCAGCTGGAGCAAGTTGCGGCCCGGATACACTCCGGGCCGCGGCATCTGCTGACTGCGCTGGGTGGGACGCTGGGCGTTATTGAGGGGGCGCTGGAAATCCACCGGGGGCGGCTGCACGAAGGACTGCGGCGGCTGCGGCCGGCGGTGGAAGCGTTGCGGGACAGGGACCCCGAGCTGCTGCTTCCGTACGCTCTGGGGCTGGCCGGCTACGCGGCGACGGTGGTTGGAGACGGAACCCCGGCCGCCGGGTTCGGCGCCCGGATTTCCGCGGTTGGCTACACCGGTCCGCGGCATCTGTGGCTCACGGCCCAGGCATACGCCGCTGCCGCCGAAGCATCCCAGGCCACCGAGGGTCCAACCTCCGACCGGCTCGCAGGCCTTGCCGCCGAGGCCAGGGACGCCGGGATGCACAGCTGCGAAAAGGACATCCTGGAGCTCTGCCTCGCCGTTGGCGACCTGGCGCAGGTGGGACGCCTGGCGGAGTTGACGGCAGACTTCGACGGCGGGGAAGCCCGGGCACTGCATGCCTATGCTGCCGCCGTCGCCTCAGGCAACCCCGATCGGATGGTCGCGGCCGCGGAGGACGCCATCCGTGCCCAGAAGTACCTGGTGGCAGTGGAAAGTATCGGTCACGCCATCCGTTTCTACGGCAACCACGGAAACCTGCGGCGCCAGCGCGCCCTGATCCAGCAGCTGCGGCGGCGCAGGGAGGAACTGGCAGGAGTGACGGTCTCGTATCTCAGTCCGTCACTGCATCTGGTCCGGCTGACCCGGCGTGAACACGAAATCGTGGATTTGCTGCTCTCCGGCGCAACCACCAAGGACATTGCCGGCCATTTCACGTTGTCCCAGCGGACCGTTGAGGGGCATGTCTACCGTATCTACGTGAAGCTGGGAATCAGCCGGAGAGCGGATCTCGAGGCAGCCTACCGTGCCCTTGAACCGGGACCCCGGACGGCATCCCTGCTCTAGCTTTTCCGGCAGCAGCGGGACAAGGAGTTCCCGCGGTCTTCGTGCCCGCGTAGCAATACAGGTAGACGGGCTACGGGGCAGGGCCGGTCCATCCTTCCAACTGAGTACCTGGTACTCGTGCCCGCAGCAAACGGTCCTCCTAGATTGATGCCCGTTGGTAACTGTCGGCTTGGAAAAGGAATGACGGTCTCGTTATGGGTGCTGATATGCATGCCCGGCTCCTGCCGGGTGCCCGGGCAGGAGGAGCAGTGCCCCCGGCAAGCTCCGACGCCGCCGGCATGCAGCTGACCACCGATCCTCCCCGCCCTGCCGCCGCCCTTGCCGGACCGCTTCGGACACCACCAGCTGATGGGGGTCCGGCCATGACTGACCTTCGGGCTGCAGCGCCGGACGTGCTGCCGGCGGAGTCCTTCATCTTTCCCAGTTTCACGACCAGGCGCCCCTACAGCAGGGCAGCCCAAACCCGAAGCGCGGCCGTTGTCTGGAACCGGCGATACTCACTGATCCTCACGGTCACCGATGCCCTAGTGGTTTTCGTGGCGGCCCTCTCCGGACACCTCGTCTGGTTCGGCCTGGCACCGGCCCCGCTCCGGATCGGGTCCTTCACCACCACCTATCTTGTGGTGTCCGTGGTGGTGGGGTGTGCCTGGATGCTGGCCCTCCATGTCTACCGCAGCCGGGATCCGAGGATCATCGGCATCGGCACCGACGAATACAAGCGCGTGGTCAACGCCAGCGTCGTCCTGCTGGGGGGCCTTGCCCTTGCCTCAGTGGTCTTCCAGTTCAACGTGTCCAGGGGGTACTTCGGGCTCGTTCTGCCCGCCGGGGTCGGCGGTTTGATCTGCTCCCGCTGGCTGCTGCGCCAGTGGCTGCAGGGGCAGCGGAAGCGCGGACGCTACCTCTCCAAGGTCGTGGTCCTGGGGCGACCGAGGGACGTCCGGTACGTGGTGCACCAGATCAATGCCAAGTCCCGCGCGGCCTATCAGGTGGTGGGCGTGGTCCTTACCGGCAAACGGCGCGGCTGGCTTGACGTGGACGGCGCCCGACTGCCGGTGGTGTCGGATGAAGATACGGTTGTCGATGCCGTGGCCAGGCTGCAGGCGGACGCCGTGGTGGTCGCCGGTCCGACCAAAGGCGGAAGCCGTTACGTCCAGGAACTCGGCTGGCAGCTGGAGGAATCATCCACCCAGCTCATCCTGACCACCGGACTGACCAACGTCGCCGGCCCGCGGATCCACTCCCGCCCCGTGGAGGGCCTGCCGCTGATGCACGTGGAACTGCCGCAGTACACCGGAGGCAAACACGTTCTGAAGCGGGCCCTGGACATCGTTCTCTCCGGTGCCGCACTGCTGGTCCTCCTTCCCGTCTTCCTGGTCCTTGCCGTGCTGGTCCGCCGGGATAGCCCGGGCCCGGCCATTTTCCGGCAGGAGCGGGTAGGCCGCGGCGGAAAAGTCTTCGAGATGCTCAAATTCCGCTCCATGGTGCAGACCGCCGAGGATGACCTGGCCGGCCTTTTGGACCGGAACGAGGGGTCGGGGGTGCTGTTCAAAATGCAGCTCGACCCGCGCGTCACCCGCGTGGGGCGCTGGATGCGCAAATACTCCCTCGATGAACTCCCGCAGCTGTGGAACGTTTTCCTCGGCCATATGTCCCTGGTCGGCCCGCGCCCTCCGCTGCCCCGTGAAGTAGCCCAATACGGCAACCGGGTGCACCGCCGTCTGTACATCAAGCCCGGACTCACAGGTATGTGGCAGATCAACGGGCGATCGGAACTCAACTGGAAAGACGGCGTCCGGCTGGACCTGTACTACGTCGAAAACTGGTCGCTTGCCGGCGACCTCATCATTCTCTGGCGCACGGTGCAGATGCTGCGCCGGCCAGTGGGCGCTTACTAGCCCTTTCCCTCCGGCTTCGGCTGGTCTCCCCAATAAGAAAGCGGAAACCATGAAATCTCTCGTAACCGGAGCCGGCGGATTTATCGGCGGCCACCTCGTAGCACGGTTGATCAGTGAAGGCCACGAGGTGCGGGCCGTCGACTGCAAGCCGCTGGACCAGTGGTACCAGGTCCACGGCGGCGCCGAAAACATCCAGGGCGACTGCTCCCTGCTGGAAACCGCCCGGGACGTCACCCGCGGAGTGCAGCACGTGTACAACCTAGCTGCGGACATGGGCGGCATGGGATTCATCGAAAACAACAAGGCGCTGTGCATGCTGACGGTCCTGACGAGCACCCACATGCTGGTGGCGGCGCGCGACGCCGGCGTGGAGCGTTTCTTCTACAGCAGCTCGGCGTGTGTCTACGCGGCGGATCATCAGACAACCACCGATGTTGTCGCGTTGAAGGAAGAAGACGCCTACCCGGCCCAGCCGGAGGACGGCTATGGCTGGGAAAAGCTGTTCACCGAACGGATGTGCAGGCATTTCCAGGAAGACTACGGGCTGCAAACGAGGGTTGCCCGGTTCCACAACGTGTACGGGCCCGAAGGTACCTGGGACGGCGGCCGGGAGAAAGCGCCGGCGGCGCTCTGCCGGAAATTTGCCCACGCCTCCCTGACCGGCGACTTGGACCTGGAGATCTGGGGAGACGGCGAACAGACCCGAAGCTTTATGTACATCGACGACTGTGTGCGGGGCATCCTCGACATCATGAACGGCGACTCCGCCGAACCCGTGAACCTCGGGTCCGCGGAGCTGGTCTCCATCAACCAGATGGCAGACCTATTGGAGCAGATCTCCGGAACGGTCGTAAACCGGAAGTACAAGCTCGACGCTCCCCAGGGCGTTCGCGGCCGCAACAGCGACAACACCCTGTTCCGTGCGACCTACGGATGGGAACCGTCGATTTCACTGCACGACGGACTGGAGCAGACGTATGCCTGGATCCAGGACCAGGTAAAAGCGCAAAGGGGCAGGAATGCATATCCAGCTGCATGACTTTTCCGGCCACCCGTTCCAGGCCGAGCTGTCCCGCGAGCTGGCTACCCGGGGGCACACCGTGGACCACGTGTACTCGGCCCAGTACTCCAGCGGGAAGGGGACACTGGAACGCACCCCGGCTGATCCCCGGCAGCTGCGATTCACGCCGCTGACTGCGGATCAGCCGTTCCAGAAGTACAGTGCCGTGGGCCGGCTTCGGTTTGAACGCGCCTATGCGGCCGCGTGGCTGGCGCACGTCGAGAGCTCAGAGCCGGACTGCGTTGTGGCCTGCAACGTCCCGCTGTTCGCGCTCGGAATTTTCCAACGGACCGCAGCCCGGCGGAGGCAGCCGTGGCTGCTCTGGCACCAGGATCTCTTCAGCAACGCCATTTCCGAAGAGCTCAGCCGCCGCCTGCCCGGGCCCGCAGCTGCTGCGGGCCGGGCGCTGGTCCGGCGGCTGGAAGCCGGTGTCGTGCGCAGCGCCACCCAGGTCGTGGCGATCGGGGAAGAGTTCCGCCAGGCGTATCGGCTCTGGGGCGTCGGAACCGAACATGTCACCGTCATCCCGAACTGGGCCCCGATCGGTGAAATCGTGCCCCGGCCGCGCGAGAACGCGTGGGCGGCCGAACATCTTCCCGACGGAGACGAACTGCGCCTGCTTTACGCCGGGACCCTTGGCCGCAAGCACAATCCGCTGCTGTTGTCGGGTCTGCTCCGCTCGGCCATCGACGCCGGCCTGCCTGCCCGTCTGATCGTTGCATCCGAAGGGGAAGGTATCGACATGCTAAGGGAGGACCTCGAGAGGCACCCCGGGCTGCCCGTAACCCTGCTGCCGTTCCAACCGGCGGCGGAGCTTCCGGACATGCTTGGCGCGGCGGATGTGCTGGTGACCGTCCTGGAGCCGGGTGCCTCCAGGTTCTCCATACCGAGCAAGGTGCTGAGTTCCCTCGCAGCCGGGCGTCCGGTGCTGGGACTCATGCCCGGGGACAATCCCGCTGCGGGGGATATCAAGGCAGCCGACGGCTTCGTCGGGCCGCCTACGGAGTTCGGTATTGCCGGAGCTGTTGGATGGCTGCGCATGCTTCAGCGAAATCCGGACGCGGCAGACGCCGCGGGACGCAGGGGCCGGGACCTGGCCGAGAGCCGCTTCGGAATCGGCCCGATCGCTGATCGGTTCGAAGCGGTCATCGGCCGTGCCGCAGCCTCCGGACAGAGTTCGTCCGGAACACCTGTGTCCGCTCAGCGGCCGGCAGGACCGCCGCCGGAAGGGGCGGAAGGTCCGCGTCCCCGGCCGGCGCATGCTGCCTCGGGACCGCGCGGACGAAAGGCCTCCTGATGCTTCGGGAGAACAGGGAACAGCAGGGGGTCCGGAAGGACACGGAAGGGGAGGAGAGCCCGACAGCGAACCGGCGCCGTCGTCCGCCTGTCATCGACCTCTCACGTGCCCCCGGATCCGGCGAGGCTTGGGGCCGGCCCCGTGCGGTCGTCTACCTGTGGTCCGCCTGCGAGCTGGTCTTTGTCACCAACCCGTGGCAGATCAGCTCACGACTGCGTGTGGCTGTGCTGCGTGCCTTTGGCGCCGAGATCGGAGCCGGGGTGATCTTCCGGCCACGGACTCGGGTGAAGTCACCGTGGAAACTGCATATCGGCGACCGCACGTGGATCGGTGAAGGGGTCTGGTTCCACAACCAGGACCACGTCCATGTCGGCGCCGACGTCGTGATTTCCCAGGAGACCTTCCTGACCACCGGCAGCCACCGTGCACGGACGGACATGGGACTGGTCACCAGTCCCATCCGCATAGGTGATGGAGCGTGGATCACGTCGCGCTGCATGGTGCTGGGAGGAACCAGCATCGGGGAGTCGGCCCTCATCCAGCCCATGACCGTGGTCAAGGGGACCGTCGGGCCCAACCGCGTGTACGGGCGCGAAGCGCAGCCCGGCGAACTGGGGTCCCGGTTCCCTGACGCACGGGAAACCGGGAACAGTGCCGCCGGTCCCGCACCCGCACGGGACGGCCGGCCATGACCATCGGGCGGGCGGAGTCAGGAGGCGGGCACGAGGTTGCCGATCTCTTCCTTGAGGAGCGGGAAAACCTTCGAGGCAAGGTAGGCGTGGCCCTCGTCCGTGGGATGGATTCCGTCCGCACCAATCAGTCCGTCGCCCGCGTCCACAAACCAGCCTTCCGCGAGCGCATCGATGTAGCGCAGGTTTTCATCAGCGGCGGCCCTGGCCATGGCTGCGTTGTTCGCCGAAATGAAGTCCGGAACGTTGGCATCCACCCAGACCGGTCCGATGACCACCACCTTCGTCTGCGGAGCAATGTCCCGGATATCCGAATACAGCGCACGGGCCGCTTCATACATCGCTTCCTCGGTCTGCACGCCGTCGTTCCGGCTGCCGAAGACCATGACAATGTCTGCTGTGCTCCGGAGCCGGAGAGTGGCGGCTTCCCGGAACACCAGGCCGCTGCTGCCGCGCGTGATGTACCCGGAACCGGGCTGCGCGATCACATTCACCTCCACCTGGGCATCTTCGTCGTTGAAGCGCGTTCCCACGAGCCTGGTCCAGTTCGCTTCATCGCGTCCGCCCTCCGCCGACCCCGCCACGTAGGAGTCGCCGAGGATGTCGATCTGCGGGACCTGCTGCCCCAGGGCGTCGGGCCGGGAGTCCGTGGACCGCGGCTCATTGCCGGCACCGGCCGACTCCGACAGTGCATAGAGCGTTATCCATCCGGCAGCCAGGAGGAGGAGTGCGAAGCCAATAATCCTGGGCCACCGGTGGCGGCTCAGGAAAGGAGTCCGGCGATCATCGCGGCGTGTAGACATTCATAAATAATAACTGAACCGGTCCCATAATAAATGCCCGCGCAATCGAAGACAATTACCTGCTTTAGGGGGGAAAGTACGTGGATAAAATACCTGTATCCGTATTGGTGCAAACAAAAAACGAGGAAAATGGAATATCCCAGTGCCTGGCGGAACTTTATGATTTCGACGAGGTTATCGTCGTCGATTCCAACAGCACCGACCGGACCGCGCAACTGGCGAAGGAAGCCGGCGCGACAGTGGTCAACTTCACCTGGGACGGAAAATTTCCGCAGAAAAAACAGTGGCAGCTGGAAAACGTCCCGGTCCGTAACGAGTGGCTGCTCATGCTGGACGCGGATGAAGCTCCCACCCCCGAATTGGCCCGGGAACTGCGGCATATTGCCGCAGACCCGGAGGAAACCCGAGTGGCGTTCGACCTGCCGGTTGCCTACTATTTTGCCGGCACCGCGCTGCGGCACGGACACCGCGTGGTTAAGCGGGCCTTCCTGCGCCGGGGGAGAAACGCATTCCCGGACATAGACCTCCTGCATCTGCCCGGCATGGGTGAAGTGGAAGCCCATTACCAGCCGGTACCCGACGGACCGGTGGGACGGACCTCGGGCAAGCTCATTCATAATGACACCGATCCCGTACGGACGTGGTTCGAGCGCCACAACCGCTATTCCGACTGGGAGGCCTATATCCGGGTAAGTCCGGAAACAAGGGACAGCGTCAGGGAAGCGAAAAGCGGCCAGGGGCGGCGCTTTGATGCTGTTCCGTTGAAACCTCTTGTCTTTTTCCTCTACAGCTACGTCCTGCGCCGGGGGTTCCTGGACGGCCGCGCAGGTTTCGATTATGCGCTGGCCCTCTCCACCTATTACTGGCAGATCGGGCTCAAGAGCCGGGAACTGCGCCGTTTCCAGTCCGTAGGCCAGGCAACGGCTCCCGTGGCAGGACCCCGCACCGGTTTGGGTCGGCCCCGTGGATAGCCTGCCGGGACAACCGGAAACAACGGGCAACCCGGTCGGATCCACAGGAACGCTGCGGGTACTCCAGCTCGGCGGGCTGGCCGGTCCCGGCGTTGCGGCGGGCGGCGTCTGGGCCGTGGCCCGAATGCAGTGCGCCGCCCTGGCCGACAGAGGAAACTCCGTTGAACTGATTGGCGGGTGGCTGGGCCGCGTTCCGCGGGACGGAATGCCAACGGCTGCGGGGAAGGGGACGGCAGTGCGTCCCCGACGGCGGCGGGAGGCGCCGGAAGACGGGCTGCGCGCCCGGTACTTCCGCGTGCGCCGCCCGTTTCCCGGGGCGCGGCTCCGGGGGCTCGTCAGCCTCCGGTTGCCGCGGAAGGTAGCCGCATCGGCAGCAGCCGCCGACATTGTGCAGGTGCACCTCTGCCGCGACTTCATCACCACTGTCTCCACTCTGCTGCTGAGCCGCGGGAGCACACCCGTGGTCGCCCAGTCCCATGGAATGCTCGGGCCGCGGACGTCCTTTCCGGTACGGATCTTCGACGCAGCTGTCACCCGCCGGCTGGTGCGCATCCCGCATCTCTGGCTGACTCTGACCGCAGCCGAAGAGGACGGCCTGCAGCAGCTGGGTGTGGAAGCGGCTCGGATGCGCCGGGTGGTCAACGCGGCACCCGCATCCGCATCCGAGTGGGCCGACCCCGAAGAAGCCGTTTTCCTGTTCGCCGCACGGCTGGCGGCAAGGAAACAGCCGTTGGTCTTTGTCCGTGCGGCCCTTGCGGCGCTGGACGCCGGACTGGACGCCCGTTTTGTCATTGCCGGACCGGACCAGGGCGAAGCGGCAGGAGTGCGCGAACTTATCGCGGCGTCCCGGCATGCCGGACACTTTGATGTGCCCGGCGAGCTCTCCCCGGAGGAAATGCAGGCGGCACTGGCCACTTGCACCGCCTACGTCCTTCCGGCGTTGAACGAACCGTATCCAATGTCCGTCATTGAGGCCGCGGCCGTCGGAACGCCAATGATCGTGACCACCGAATGCGGCCTTTCTGCCGATCTTGATGCCGCAGATGCTGCGGTGCTGGCCGAACCGTCAACGGACGCGTTCTGCGAGGCCATGCTCAAGCTCGCTGCAGATCCGCATCGGCGGACGGAGCTGGGGGCAAATGCCCGGCGGCTGCACCGCCGGGCATGGTCCGCCGAAGCCCTCGCTCGGGATCTGTGCACCCATTACGCCGAGGCCATCCGTTCCGCCGGGCTGACGGGAGGCCGGTCATGAGCCTCCGTCTGGTCCCGCCGGAGGCTGTCTCGGGTGCACACCGTGCGGACACCCGTTTCGGTGTCCGGACCGCCGTCGCCCTGGTGGCATTCCTGCTGTTCGCCGTGGTCCTCCCGCTGGAGGTGCGCGGCGCCAGCGCGGTCTTTTTCACGCCGGCCGACTTCCTGATCCGCTACACGGTGGCCCTGTACGCCGCCGCCCGGCTTGCCGCCCTCCTATGGCAGGCCGAAATCCGCCCCGTGGCAGGAGTGTTCTGGATCTTTGTCTATACCGGCATGGGACTGGCGCCGCTGGCGCAGTTGACGACCGGACGGACCACAGCCCTTGCCATCCAAGTGAATGAGGACCTGCTGACGCTGGCCAGTCTCCTCACGCTGCTGGGTTGCCTGTGTTTCGACCTTGGCTACCACGTCAGGCAACGCCGGCGCGGCACCCGGGAGCCGCGGTTTCGTACCCTTCGCAGCATGGACGTGCTGCGGGTCTTCTCCGTTGCCGCCATTGTCGCGGCCGTCATCTACATCATCCAGGTGGGCGGATTGTCGGTGTTCTTCCTGAGCCGGCAGGAAACCAGCGAGGCACTGGATGAAATCAGCCCGGACAGCGGACAAGCGCTGCGCGCCATCATTTCGGCAGCCGGTTCAGTCACCTGCCTCACCGCGCTCATCTTCTACCTGCACCTCTGGCGTACCAGGGACCGGGCACCGGCTGCCGTGGACGGTGTCCTGTTCTCCGTCCTGGTGGTCATGAACGTCATCGTCAACAATCCCATTTCCAACTCCCGCTATTGGACGCTGGCGGTGCTGTTCGGCTTGGTGCTGCCGCTGATCCGCGGACGGAAAGGACTTTTCAACACGGCCGTGATCGGTGGCGTGCTGGCTTCGATCATTGTCTTCCCGTTGTCGGACATTACCCGGAGGGCAGCCGGAACCGGGACTGTGGTGCAGGTTGATTCCGTCTGGAGCACCATCGCCACCAAGGACTATGACCAGTTCACGATGCTCGCCAACACCCTCAGCTATACCCAGGATCACGGGCTGACCTGGGGGAACCAGGCACTGGGACCGCTGCTGTTCTGGGTTCCCCGGGTCGCCTGGCCCAACAAACCGTTGGATACCGGCGTCGAAGTTGGTCTGTGGATGAACAGCACCAACGTCAACCTGTCGGCGCCGCTCTGGGCAGAAGCCTGGATCAACTTCGGCCTGTTCGGGTTGATCCTGGTGTTCGTCCTGCTGGGACTGTTGGCCCGGCGGCTGGACCGGGGCTTCCGTGCCGAGATCCTCAGCAAGGGTGCCGTCGGCTACCTCGGCATTTCGATTTTCGCGGGATATCTCTTCATCCTTCTGCGCGGGTCACTGCTCCAGTCCATGGGACGGCTGATGATCCTGGCGCTTTCCATAGCAATCCTCACGGCGGCGACAAACCGCCGAGAAAGGCTGGAACAATGAGCCGGATCCTTCCCCAGTCCTCCGCCCGGCCTGCCTTCCGGGAATCGTTTCATCAGCTGAAGCAGGCGCAAAAGGCCAGGAAAGGTGTTCCGCTGTACCTGCTGTACGTGAACCGCCCGGCAGGGCGCGCCGTGGCGGCAGCACTGCGCCATAGCCGGTTCACTCCCAACCACGTCACGGCGGCGGGCGCGGTACTGACTTATGGTTCGCTGCTCTGGCTGGCCTTCGGCGCCGGGCCGACACCTGCCTCCGCCGCCGTGGGAATCCTGCTGGCACTGGGCTACGTCCTGGACTCGGCGGACGGGCAGCTGGCCCGGCTGCAGGGAACCAGCTCAGCCTTCGGGGAATGGCTTGACCATGTCCTCGACAACGGACGGATCGCGGTGATGCACTTTGCCGCCTTTTGCTTCCTGGCGCGCACCACCTCCGTGGACCATCTGCTGCTTGCCGCGGGCTGCGGTCTTTTCCTGGTGGCCAGTTCGGGGATCTTTTTCGGCGGGGCGCTACTGGACCAGCTGCGCCGAAATGCCCGGCCAAGGCCGCCGGTGCCCGACGGAGACCGGCAGGCGGGGACGCCGACCGCACCGATTGCGGAGACCGCGGCGGCCCGCGGCCGCGCCGACGAGGAGCGGAACCGACGGCAGCTGCTGCGTTCTGTGGTGACCCTGCCAGTGGACTATGGCCTGACCTGCCTATCCTTCCTGCTGCTGCCTTGGCCCCAGCTGTTCCTGGCGGCCTACCTGTTGCTGGCCTGCGCCCACGTGCTGATGTGCCTGGCATTCCTGCCGAAGTGGCGCTCCGAGTTGATGGCGCTGGGTTAGGTGGGAGGGTTCCGCCGGGTTATTACCTTTGCAGACCAGGGCGTTTCAAGCATTTCCAATTTCGTGGCAGTGGCCGTCGCCGCCAATGTCGCAACCGCACACGAATTCGGGCAGTTTTCCCTCGCCTATGCCGGGCTGCTGCTGTTTCTCGGAGGACAGCGTGCGCTGGCCGGGGAAACGCTGCTGGTCCGTTACTCCCGCACTGGACAGCTGACACCGGCCGTCGCTTCCGCCGGCCTGGGCGCGGCGGTGCTTGTCGCCGGCCCGGCCGCCATACTGCTGCTGGCCGGCGCGGTCCTTGCCGGCCCGGACGACGCCTTTCTGTGGTTGGTCATGGCGGCGGTGTCGCCCTTTGTCCTGCTTCAGGACAACGTCCGCTATCTGTTTATCTGCCAGGGCAGGCCGGGAAGAGCCTTGTTGATTGACGGCGTCTGGGCGGCCGGATCCATCACCGCCATGGTGCTGACCGCGGGAAGCGGCGGCCGGCTCGAAATTGTGCTCCTGTGGTGGGGGGCCGGCGCCGCCGCTGCCATGCTGCTTGGACTTCTCCTGAGCCGCAGCCGCCCGGCTCCCGTTGCAGGCGCCCGCTGGCTTTGGCTGAACCGGGACTCCGCCTTCCGTTACCTGGCGGAATTCGCCACCTTGAACGCGTCCTCTTTTGCCGTGCTGTATTTCCTGGTCTTCCCGCTGGGGGCCGCGGGCGTAGGTGCACTGCGTGCCGCTCAGCTGCTCTTTTCGCCGCTGAACACCGTGTTCAGCGCGATTAAGACGGCGGTCATCCCTGAACTGGTGCGTACCCGGGGCACACCGGCGTTCCGCAGCCGGCTGCGCGAGACAGCGGGCATAGTGCTGCTCCTCGCCCTGGGCTGGGGAGCGGCCGTGCTGCTGCTGCCGACGTCCGTGGGGGAGCTGGTGCTGGGGGAGACCTGGCACAACGCCGCGGAGCTGCGCTGGCCGTACGCTGCACAATACCTGGCGATGGTGCCCTATACGGTGCTCCTGGCCTATTTCCGGGCAAGCCAAGCCAACCGGCTTTCCACGATGATGCGCGGTGTGCTTGCTGCGCTGACTCTTGTCCTGCCGCTGAGCCTGGCGGTCACGGGGTCATCCGCGGCATCGGCGTGGGGCTTCGCTGCGGCGGCCGGTGCGGCAGCACTCTCCGGCCTGCTCGCCGTCCGGCACACCCGGCGCCGCCGCGGTACGACGGCGCCGGCGGTCCTGGAATCCATGGACTAACCTAGCGGATGCCCTCCGGACGGACTGGCCAGTGGTGATTCCCTGCGGGACAAGAATCAGGCAGAACCTGCTCCGCTGCTTAGCGGCTGTCCCTTACCCAGGGTGCGGCTGCGCTCGGTGTCACGGATGATCGCGGCTTCGGCTTCGGCAACCGGTGAGGCTGGTCCGCCGTCGTTGTCCTTCAGCACCGACAGAGGCGCCACGCCGTAATCGGCCAGGTAGGCAGAGTTGGCATCCGGGCCGTTGCGGGGAATCCGGTTGAGGACCACGCCCACGACATTGGCGTGGACGAGGCTGAGCTGTTCCACTGCCTTGGTCAGGTTGTGCTGGCTGACCCGGGTGGCGCCGACAACGAGGAGCAGGCTGTCGGCGTGGCGGGTCAGGATGGCTGCATCCGCAACCGGCAGGACCGGCGGAGCGTCGAAGATGATCATGTCGTACTCCGACTCCAGCTCCACAATCAGTTTCTCCATGGCAGCCGAGCCGAGCAGTTCAGTGGGATTGGGCGGCAACGGACCGGATGTCAGGACAGACAGTCCGCCTGAACCCCAGCGCTGAGTGGCTTCGGCCAGAGTGGTGCGGCCAATAAGGACGGTGGTCAGGCCGACGCCGCCCTCGAGGCCGGTGGCTGCCGCAACCGAGGGAAGCCGGAGGTCAGCGTCGACGAGGATGACTTTCTGCCCGCTGAGGGCGATGCTGAGGGCCAGGTTCAACGCTACGGTGCTCTTGCCTTCCGCAGCCTGCGAGGACGTGATCACCAGGGACTTCATTTGCTGGCTAACGGCGGCAAACTCCAGGTTGGTCCGCAGCTGGCGGAAGGCATCGGTGCCGGCACCCCCGAGGACCACCGGGCTGGAGGTGTGTCGCGGTGATTCGGTGATCCCGCCCAGCAGCGGCAGGGTGGTGGATTTACGAACATCGGATTCCGTGCGCACATGCCGGTCCAGCACATGGCGGAGAATCGCCACCACCAGGCCGAGGGCAAGCCCGTACAGCAGCCCGAGGGCCAGGTTCAGCGGTGTTTTCGGGCTGGAGGCAGCCGTGGGCGGCTGCGCGGTGTCCACCGAGGTCAGGCGTACGGGGGAGGGAAGGCCGTTCGTGGGGCGTTCGAGGTCCGCCACGGACGAGATCAGGCTGGCTACGACGCCGTTGGCGATGTCCGCGGCCCGTTGGGCGGAGGAGTCAACTGCTTCGATTTCGATGATCACCGTGTTGCGGGAGGTGGATGCCTTGACCCTCGACGCGAGTTCCTGGGCGGATATGTCCAGTTCGAGGCTGTCGATGACCGGATCCAGGACCTGGGGCTTACTCACCAGGTCAACGTAGGACTGCACGCGGGCGAGGGCGAAGACGCTGCCTTGCTGCAGTTCAGCGGACGTTTCCACGTTCTGCGTAGACACGAAAAGGCTGCTGGCCGCGGTATATGTTTTGGGCATCAGGACCGACACTGCAGCGGCGGTGATGAGTCCGATCAGTGCAAATGAGACTATGAGCATCCAATTCCGGCGCAGGATCAGTATTTGTTCGCGCATATCCATTGGTTACCCCTTCCCTTGGATAGGCAGGTGGGTTTGCAGGAAAACGTTGTGCGTATGAGTCATGAACGGAACCACGAATAGCACTGGGTGGATTCCACCCGTGCGGCGTCCGCTCCGATGCTCAGCGGAGCGGCCCCGTCGTACGTGCCGATCAGGTCCCCTGAGGCGGCGTAGACAGTGACGGTGCATCCCTCGGGTGCTCCGTACGCCCGATATGTGCCAACGGCAATCGACGGCGATTCCGCGTGCGGGTCCGGGTTTCCGACGGAGAAGACTCCGTCCGGAAACCCGAGTCCTGCTGCGTCCAGATCGGGCTGCAGCTCAGGGCACAGCGAGGCAATGGCGTCCGCGGTATCCGCCCCGGGATTCATGATGAGCTCACTGAGCACGGATTCCGGGTCCACGGCCTTGGCACTCACCAGCTGGTCGCAGCGCTCCTGTCCTATCTGCAGCACGGCGTTGGGATCTGTTCCTGCCGGCACCTTGTTCTCCAGGAACTGCTGCTCGGGTGCGGCGAACGTGGGTTCCGGCGCCGGCTGGGGTGACTGGACAACGGCTTCCGGTGCCTGGCTCTCGCCCGTCTGCCCGGACCCGCCGGTGGGTTCCGGCGCCGGAGCAGACGGCTCTTTACCCGTACCTGGACGCTGGGACTGTGACGCTTTGGCAGACGGACTGGACGTTGACCCGGCTTCCGTGCCGGGTTCCTGCTGGGAGCTGCAACTAGCTGCGGCTCCCAGCAGCGGCATCAGAAGGAGAACCACGGCCGTTCGCTTGAGACCTGTTTTCATGAGGCGCTTTCTGTCGGTTGGAGGAATACTGCGGCACCGGTGCCGGGCCGGACCCGGCATCCGGCACTGGCATCGGGTTCAGGCGGCTACGGAGCAAAGACGAGCGTCAGTACCGGCCGTCGGGTGGAGGGCGCTTCGCGGGTGTAGAACCAGGCGTTGTCCGTCCCGACGCCGGTGATCCCGAGGTCCACGGTTCCCGACAGCATCGAGGAAATCGCGGCAGTGTCCAGGGGGACGGTGTACGCCGTGTTGGTTGCGGTGGGGGAGAGGGTGCCCAGGGCCGTACCACCCAGGGCGGGACGGCTGTTGTAGGTGGTGGCCGCCTCGGACCATGCTCCCGACACTGCCTGGACGGCGTGCTGGTCAGTGGAATTACTGAACGTTTCAGAAGTGGTGTAGACCCTCAGGGTGGCCGACACCAGGCGCAGCCCGGCGGGAACCTCCGGGGCGAAGCGCAGATAGGACTGGTAGGCCTGGGTGCCGCGGGAAGCCATGGAGATGGCGCTTCCATTGGCCGCATTGGGGGAGCCCTGGTTGACGTAGGTGTCGGCGGTCGGCGTCAGGGACAGTGTCACCGGTTCGGCCGGCGGCCCCGCGACCGTCGCACTGACCTCGGCAGACGGCGGTCCTGTATTGCCGGCCGCATCGATGGCCAGCAGGCGGTAGTAATACGTGCCGGGCGCCAAATCCGTGTCCGTGTAGGACAGCGCGGAACCGGCAGTCGTGGCCAATAGGTTTGCGGCGGAGGGCTCAAACCCGGAGGTTGCGGACCGGTGGACCCGGTAGCCGGTGACCGCGACATTGTCGCTGGCCGCGTTCCAGGCAAGTGCGGCGGTTGTCCCGGTGACGGTGGCCTCGGCTCCCGTCACGCTGCCCGGAGCAGTGGTGTCCGGGGCGGGGGTGACGGGAGCAACGGTTCCACCGCCGGCAACGAAATGCCGGGCGACCTGCTCCGCGGTCAGCGCCGTGGGATAGGCAGAGAAGTCATCGATGGAGCCGGCCAGATAGCCGCTCGTGGGACGGCTCGGCCAGAGGGGGCTGAGGGTGTCTCCACCCACACGCCAGGAACCGGTGTAGGTCTGCGGTGCGGACGCGGGACTGCTCCCGACGGCCGCGCCGTCCACATAAAGGGTGAAGCCGGAGCCGGTCTGGGTGGCGACGGCGTGGTGCCAGGCGTTGTCATTGTAGGCACCGGCGGTGCTTACCGTGACGGGCTGATTCCCGGCGTCGAGCACCCCGTAGACCAACGTTCCGGCCGTGGTCATGTAGAGCCGGCGGTCAACCGTACCGCTGGAGTTGCGGTCGAGTCGGCGGTTGGGCTGGCCGGAGGCAAAGGCGAAGATTTCGCCTCCGCGGACGGTATCGGTCCTGAACCATGCTTCGGTGCTGTAGGTGCCGGGCGCGGGATACCGCTGCTGGCCGGAGACCTGGTCATCCACCCCGTCAAACACTGCCGCGGTACCGGGGGAAACCGCCCCGCCGGTGCCCGCCAAGGCTGGTCCGCCGTAGGGGATGCCCCTGCTGTTCCCGGGGGAGCTGTCCGCCGCAGTGGTCGCCGTACTGTCGTCCAGCCGCCAGTATGTGGTGGCCCCGTCGCCCAGGACGGCAGCCGGGTAAGGCTGCGTGGAAGCAGCGGTGGTAACGGATACCTGGCCGGAGAGAGCGCTGGTATTGGTACCGTCGCTGGCCCGGACCCGGTACGTGTACGCCGTTCCGGGTGTCGCCGTCCGGTCGGTGAAGGAGAGCTGCGGAGTGTTGAACCACGTGGAGTTTCCCGCGACCGTACCCAGGGCGGTGGAACTGCCGTTGCGGTAAATGCTGTAGGTGAGGGATGAATCGTCGTTGTCCACGCTCTGCGTCCAGCGGATCTGGTTTTGTCCGGCGGCCAGGCTGACGGCACTCACGTTTGCCGGGGTTCCGGGTGCGGCAGAGGCAGGGCCGGGACCAAAGCGTGTCAGGCCCTGCTGGGAGGCGCCGTTGGTGGTGGTGAATTCACCGCCCACCCACAGGACGTCTCCGCTGCCCGTGGAGGTGGTCGCGAGCGCCCTCGGGCCGAGGCCTTCGCCCGTACCGTCGTTTGTGTCCGGACTCCATCCCAGGAACGGATACGGATTATCGATGTCCTGGGCCGAAAGGTGCCGGCGGTTACCGTCGGCAAAGCCATTCATTCCGGAGCAGTCATGCACATGGTGCCCGGAATACAGCACGTCCTTGTAGGGCAGTACCGCCTGGGTGGCACCCTGGCAGGTGTCCTTCCAGATCTGCTCGAAGTTCCCGCCCAGGGCCAGGCGGGCCCGTCCGTCGAAGGACCGTGACCCCAGGCCCTCGCCGGCGACGTAGAAGCTGGTTCCGTCGCTGGTGATGTCCTTGAGTACCGCAGTGGCCGGAATGTAGCCTGCCGCCGGGTAGGTGCGGACATTTGCTCCCGTGCTGTTGTCCACTACCGCCATCGCCCGGGATTCAGCGCCGTTGACCGTGCTGAAATCTCCCCCGAGGAGCACCACGTTCCTGCCGTCGGGAACATCGACCGCCCGGCCGACTCCGTCGGCGGCGGGCGCCCAGGGAAGGAGTCCCCCTGTGGTGCCGACGGCGGCGAACCGGCTCCGGGCGCTGCCGCCGACGGACGTGAAGTCTCCGGCGATATAGACGGCTCCCGCGGTGGCTGCGATCGAGCGGACGGTGCTGTTCACTGTCCCGGGGGTGAAGCGGGTATCCACTGTGCAGTCCGGGAGGTTTATTGCCGCCAGCCGGTTTGCCGCGACGCCGTTCACGGTGGTGAAGCTGCCGCCGACGTAGAGTTTCCGGCCGTCCGGTGAAACGTCCATGGCCCGCACCGTGGTGCCTGTCCCCCCGGTAAACGACAGTGCGCAGGTGGTGGGGGACCCTGTGTAGGCATCAAAGGCGGCAAAGTTCACTGCAGAACGGGATTGGCCGCTGCCGGCGGCGGTGCCCGGCGGGCGGACCTGGGTAAACGTCCCGCCGACGTACATGACGCCGTTGGCCTCGGCCATGGTCCAGGCGATTCCGTTGGTTTGCCAGGTGGGGAGTGCGACCGCCGAGAAGGCGACACCGGGCGACAGCGCCGACGCCGGAGCGGCAAGGCCGACCAGAGTGGCCAGGGCCAGTCCCGCGGCGGAACATAAAGCTGCAATTCTCTTCTTCACGGCGTACCGCCTCATGAGCTGGGACGGGCCAGCGGCCCGGAAACTGGACGAAAGCGTATCCGCGGCTGATTGCTTGTCCCACGGTGGCGCTTACTCGATTAGTCGGCCCAAGTACCCAGACGTCCTGTACCGCTACGCATGTTTTTCAGGGTGCTACGCGAATCCGGCGGATTCGCTTTACCGCTTCCCGCGCTGCGTCCAAGCTGGGCTCGGCATGTAGTGGACAAGGAAGAGAGGTGGCGCCAAATGGCAATACGGATCGGTTATGCCTCGGGCGTTTATGACCTCTTCCATATCGGGCATCTGAACCTGCTGAAACATGCCCGCAGCCAGTGCGACTACTTGATCGCCGGCGTGGCCTCGGTGGAGATGACGAGGCGGTTGAAGGGGACTACTCCGGTGGTTCCGCTGGCGGAGCGGCTGGAGATTGTGCGCAGCATCCGTTTCGTTGATGACGTGGTCATTGATGACCATTTGAACAAGGCGGACACCTGGCGGGAAGTCGGGTTCAATGTCTTCTTCAAAGGGGACGACTGGCGGGGCACCGAGAAGGGTGACCGGCTGGAACGGGACATGGCAGGCATCGGAGTGGAAGTGGTCTATTTCCCGTACACGGCCTCCACCTCCTCGACCGTGCTGCGCCGGGCCTTGACGCTCCTCGACGGTGGCCGGCCTGAGGGCTCCGCCCTGAACGCATGAAACCTCCTTACCCGGCGGCGTCGGGGACCCCGCGCTCCGGCGCCGGACTGACCCGCCGCGAGCTGCTCACGCTCGGTGCCGCCGGACTGGTCCTGACGGCGTGCGACACACGGGCCGCCGGCAGTGAAGCAGGTCCGTCTGAGGACGCCGGGCCGGCTCCGGTCCACACCGTGGATTCCATGCTCGCCTCGGCTCCCTTCCTCGTGGCGCACCGCGGGTCCTGGGACAACTGGCCCGAACATACGATGGCTGCCTACCGGAACTCCGCAGCTGCCGGAGCGGTGGCCCTGGAAGTCTCCGTCTGCGCCACCTCCGACGGGCAACTCGTCTGCCACCATGATCTGACCACCGAACGCACCACCGGCCAGCGGCTGGTCATCAAGGATTCGACGTACGCCCAGCTGGCCGAACTCCAGGTCGATGCCCGCGCATGGTTGGGGCCGCAGGCGGCCCTTGAGAGGATCCCGCTCCTGAAGGACGTCCTCGATTCTTTCGCTTCCAGCCATGTGTTGTTCATTGAAGATAAACAGGGGACCAACGCGCAGGCCGTGCTGGATCTCATGGACAGCTACCCGGACTCAAAGGACCACCTGATCTGGAAACAGTCTGCCCAGGCGGGACAGATCGACGCCGTCTCCCGGCGCGGATATGCCAGCTGGGGCTATTTCACGGCGGAGCAGTTGGACCTGGTGCCGGAGCTTGGCGGCCGGTTCACTTATCTGGGAGTTCACCATTCGGCCACGGACGAGCAGTTGTCCGCCGTGGTGGCGACCGGAAAACCCGTCATTTGCTGGGAGGTCCATACCCGCGAGCTGCGGGACAGGCTCCTGGGACTGGGAGCTGCGGGACTGATGTGTGCAAACCTTCCCTATCTGGCCGCCGATGATCCGCTGGCCACCGAGGACAGCTTCGAGAACGGACTGCGCGCACCGGGAGACCTTCCGTGGAATGTCGGCCAAGGCTGGGAATTCCAGCCGCAGCTGAAGGCACCTGAAAAGTCCCTCCTGATGGCGGCACCGGCTAACAGCAGCTACCGGATGGGGTCCATGGGTCCGGTCCGCCGCGAGGTGTACAGCATCCGGTTTGATATGCGCTGGCCGGACACGTTGCCCATGGACAATACGGTCCACGCCGGGCTGGCATTCGGACAGGATGACGACCGCGCTTATCGGGTACTCATTCCCAGCGATGTAGGCGGCTACCATTTGGTCATTCGCCCGACGGGGGAAATGACGCTCCTGCTGCGCAAGCCCGGCGAAACCGGCGGACTCCGCCTGAATTCGATGGAAACGGCGCCGGCCCGCGCCGGTGAATGGATGAGCTTCAAGGTCGATATTGCACCGGACAGCATCCGGTATTCACGCCTGGACGGTGCCGGATGGGCAGGGATCGCCGGGGACCGCAGGTTCCGCGGCGGGTACTTCAGCCTGTCCCGGAACTATTCGGACGACTTCCCGGTGGAGTTCCGCGCCGTGAAAGTCACCTAGCGGCGCGTCCCGGCAGCCGTTTTCCCGCCGCGGGATTTGAGGCGGCGGCGACGCTGCCGCCGGTATTTCCATGCCCGGCGCGAGGCCGTTGCAACTGCCGCCCCGAGCAGGGCGCCGGAGGCATTGAGCAGGACGTCCTGCACAGTGCCGCGGCGCTCGGGGAGGACCAGCCCCTGGACAACTTCGACGCCGGCGGACAACCCGGTGCACATCAGGAACGCCACCCACCACAGCCTTTCGGGCAGCAGCGCGGCTGCCAGAATGCCCAGCGGGAGAAACAGCAGCACATTGGCGAAGGACTCGATGACCGCGTAGTCCACCCACTCGGGAAGCCCCCGGCCCCTCAGCGCGCGCACGGACCGCAGCAGGGTCCCGTAGTACGGCCGGTCCACCGGTGCAGGCCAGAACAGGACCACCGCCATTCCCGCCAGGACGAGTCCCGACGCTGACCAGAGGAGGACGCGCGCCAAGGGAGACCGCCGGTTATTCACCGACGGTCTCCCTGGCTGCCCGGACGGGGATTATCTGCGTCCCAGCTGATTGTGGTTGGCCACCTGGGCCGGCGAGAGTGCGGACGGGTAAACGGCGAACTCGTCAATGGCCCCGTTGAAATGGCGGCTGGCCGGTGTGCTGGGCCAGTTCGTTGAGAGCGAGTCTCCGGCAATCCGCCAGGACCCGATGCTTGACTCGTTGACACTGACCGTATTGGAGGCAACCCTGACGCCGTCCACGTAGAGCACCATCCCCCCGGCGCCCTGGGTGGCCACGACGTGATGCCAGGCGTTGTCGTTGTAACTGGCTGCCGACGTGATGACTTTCGGGCTGCCGGCGGACCAGGTGCCAAACACCAGCCTGCCTTCATTGGTCATATAGACATGACGGTCGTATTTACTGCTGTAACCGGCATAGGTTCCGTTGCGCCTGGGCTGTCCGTTTCCGAAGCCGAAGATTTTTCCGCCGCTGGTGGTGCTGGTGCGGATCCAGGCCTCGGCACTGTAGACCGACGGGGCGGTTATCCGCTGGGGCGCGAATATAAGGTCATCGGTGCCGTCGAACACCGCCGCCCGGTTGCTGTCATTGGCCAGGGCGCCGGCACTTTCTCCGATCCTCGGCCCGCCGTAGGGCAGCCCCATCCGGTTACCGGTGGACGAATCGGCGGCGGCGGCGAATGAGTCACCCAGCCGCCAGTACGTCGTTGCCCCGTCTGCCCGCACTGCTGCCGGATAGGCGGCTGCCAAGGAAGCCGTGGTGATCTGCACCTGTGCGGACAGCGGCCCGGTATGTCCGTTGGGGTCGGTTGCCCGTACCCGGTACGTGTACGCAGTCCCAGGCACGGCGGTGGTGTCGGTGAAGGACCCCTGGGGAAGATCCCACCAGCGGGAAGACACCTTGACGGTTCCGAGCGCCGTGGACGACCCGTTGCGGTAAATGCTGTAGGTCAGTTCCGAGTCGTCGGGGTCCGAAGCAGCCTGCCAGCGGACAGTGTTCTGGCCGGCGGCGCGGGACTCTCCGCTGAGGAACTGCGGTGTCCCCGGCCCCGCGTTTCCGGGGCCGGGGCCGAACCGCGTCAGGCTTTGCTGGGATCCTCCGTTGACCGTGGTGAATTCCCCGCCGGCCCAGAGGACGTCGTTTGCCCCGGCGGTGGTGTGTGCCAGGGCCCGCGGCCCGAGTCCTTCGCCCTGCCCGTCGTTGGTGATCGGATTCCACTGCAGCATGGGGGAGGGGGTGTCGATGTCCTGAGCACTCAGGTGCACGCGGACGCCGTCGGTGAACGCGTTCATGCTGGAACAGTCGTGTGCGTGGTGCGCGGAGTACAGGGTTCTGCCGTAGATGGATACCGCCTGGGTGGCACCGAGGCAGGTGTCACGCCAGACCTGGTTGTAGGTGGTCAGGTCCAGCCGGATGCGCCCGTCAAAGACGCCGCCGCCGGTGCCCTCATTGCCGACGTAGAAGTTCGTCCCGTCCGAATCTATGGATTTCACGGAGGAGGTCCGCGGGATGAAGAAGTTCGGGTAGGTGCGGACATTGCCGCCGGCGCTGTTGTCCAGGACAGCCAGCGCCTTGGAATCGGCGCCGTTCATGGTGAGGAAGTCCCCGCCGGCAATCACCACGTTCCGTCCGGCCGGGGCGTTCAGTGCACGTACCGGCTGGTCCGCTGCGGGCGCCCACGGCAGCAGCGAACCGGTGGTGCTCACCGCGGCCAGCCTGCCGCGGGACGCCGTGCCCACCGTCCTGAAGTCCCCGCCGAAATAGACGGCAGATCCGGTGGCCTCGATGGCCCGGACAGTGGAACTGACCGTGGGTGGTTTGAAAGCGGTGTTGACGGTGCAGGAGGGAAGATTGATGGCTGCAATCCGGGTGGTGCTCACGCCGTTGACGGCCCCGAAGCTGCCTCCGATGTACAGCGTCCTGCCATCCGGTGAAACGTCCAGTGCCCGGACCGTTGCGCTGCCCCCGGTGACCGAGAGGGAACAGCCGGCCGGGTTCCCGGTGTAGGCATCGAAAGCGGCGAAGTTGACCGCACTGACGGATCCGGCTCCGCCTGCTGCGGTGCCCGGCGGACGGATGGCCGTGAACGTACCGCCGGCATAAACCACGCCGTTGGCCTGGGCCAGTGCCCACACGATCCCGTTGGTTTGCCAGGTGGGCAAGTTCGTCGCGGAAAAGGCGACACCGGGTGAGATGGCTGCGGCCGGCGGGGCCAGCCCGATCAGGGTGCCGGCGGCGAGTAAGGCTCCGGTAAGTAATGCAATGAGTTTTCTGCGCACGATAATCAGACCCCTGGCTCGTGTTCCCCCGGTACGCCTCATCGAGGCGCTTTCCCCATGACGCCCGCTGCAGGACGTTTCCCCTTAGGAAGCTAGCCGTCGCCTCTGCGTCCGGTAATGCGTACAGGTACGCGCTTTCTTGGTGCTGCCTACGTAGTGGTCCCGGAAGGTGGTCCCCGGAGCCGTCGTGCGGGAGCGCGTGCCGGGATGAGACGAACTAAGGCCCGGCTCAGATGCGCTTAGCGGGCGGCGATGGGATGATTAGCAAAGAGTTCCGTTGCGTAATGGTGCAGATCACCTGACGCGCACATCCGACGGCCAGCCAAGGAGATTCTCCCGTGCCTGTGGTTTCCACCCCCGATACCCTCCGGCCCGCCCACGGGCCCCTGGACAACGCCGAAGTGCTGCGCATCCGCAACGACTTCCCCATCCTGGACCAGAAGGTCAACGGCAGGCCCCTGGTCTATCTCGATTCCGGTGCCACGTCCCAGAACCCGCTCAGCGTCATCGAGGCCGAACAGGAGTTCTACGAGCAGCGGAATTCCGCGGTCCACCGCGGCGCCCACACCCTGGCGGTTGCCGCAACGGAGGTGTATGAGGACGCCCGCGCCAAGGTTGCCGGTTTCGTGGGGGCGCGCCCCGAGGAAATTGTCTGGACCTCCAACGCCACCGAGGCGCTGAACCTGGTGGCCTACGCCTTCTCGAACGCCGCCGTCGGACGCGGCGGGGAAGCGGCCCGCCGCTTCGCACTGGGCGCAGGCGACGAAATAGTGGTGACGGAAATGGAGCACCACGCCAACCTGATTCCGTGGCAGGAGCTGGCGGCACGCACCGGAGCGACGCTGCGGTTCATTCCGGTGGACGACGACGGCGCGCTGCGGCTGGAGGAGGCCGAGCGGCTGATCACCGGGCGCACCCGGATCGTGGCGTTCACCCACGCCTCCAATGTGCTCGGAACCATCAACCCGGTGCAGGCCCTCGTGGACATGGCACACCGGCAGGGGGCGCTGGTAGTGCTGGATGCCTGCCAGTCCGTGCCGCATCTGCCCGTGGACGTAAAGGCCCTGGACGTGGACTTCGCGGCATTCTCCGGACACAAGATGCTTGGACCCACCGGCATCGGCGTTCTCTACGGACGGTCGGAACTGCTCAACGCGATGCCCACCTTCCTGACCGGTGGCTCCATGATCACCACCGTGACGATGGACAGGGCCGAATACCTGCCGGCACCGCAGCGCTTTGAGGCCGGCACCCAGCGCATTTCACAGGCCATGGCTTTGGGCACCGCCGTCGATTACCTGCAGGAAACCGGGATGGACCGGATCCACGCCTGGGAAACCACGCTCGGCCAGCGGCTGGTGCGGGGGCTGGAGCAGATTGACGGAATCCGGGTGCTGGGTCCGAAGGCCGGTGAGGAGCGCATCGGCCTGGCGGCGTTCGACGTCGACGGCGTCCACTCCCATGACGTGGGGCAGTTCCTGGATGACCAGGGAATTGCGGTGCGGGTGGGGCACCACTGTGCGCAGCCGCTGCACCGCCGGCTCGGCCTGGTCTCCACCACGCGTGCCAGCACCTACCTCTACAACACCACAGACGACGTCGACGCGTTCCTGGCCGCAGTCGCCGGCGTCCGTCCCTTCTTTGGAGTGAAGTAAATGAGTTCGGACCTGCAGCAGCTTTACCAGCAGATCATCCTGGAACATGCCAAGCGCCGCCGCGGCGACGGGCTCGTCGAAGCTCCGGCCGGGGCTGCTGCGGGGGAGTCGCATCAGCTTAACCCCACGTGCGGGGACGAGATCACCCTGCGCGCCGTCCTCGACGGTTCCGTCCTGGACGGCATCAGCTGGGAGGGCCAGGGCTGTTCCATTTCCATGGCGTCGGCGTCGGTGCTGACCGAACTCGCTGCGGGCCTGGAACGCAATGACGTCCTGACCCTGGTGGACGAGTTCCGCACGCTGATGCGTTCCCGCGGCAGCATCGAACCGGACGAGGAAGTGCTTGGCGACGCCGCCGCCTTCGCCGGTGTTGCCCGGTATCCCGCCCGGGTGAAGTGCGCCATGCTCGCCTGGGTTGCTTTGGAGGAAGCGCTGCTGGCCGCAAACCCGTCCGCGTAGCCTTCGGCGCGGGCTACGGCCGGCCCATGCCCCGGTAGCTCCAGCCCGCTGCCCGCCATCCGGCCGGGTCGAGGACATTCCGGCCGTCAATAATGTTCCTGTCTGCAACGAGGGCCCCGGCGGCTGCGGGATCGAGGGACCGGTACTCCTTCCACTCCGTCAGCAGCACCACGGCGTGGGCGCCCAGCAGGGCGTTTTCCGTGACCGGATCGTAGGTCAGCTCGGGGAAGCGGCCCTTCGCGTTCTGCAGGGCCTGCGGGTCGGTCACTGTCACGGTGGCACCCTGGAGCTGCAGCTGGGCCGCAGCGCTGAGGGCCGGGGAATCCCGTACGTCATCGCTTTCCGGTTTGAAGGCCGCACCCAGGATGGTCACCCGCTTGCCAAGCAGGGACCCCCCGCAGATCTCGCGCGTCATCTCCACGACTTTGGAGCGGCGGCGCATGTTGATGGCGTCCACCTCGCGGAGGAAGGTGAGCGCCTGGTCGGCACCGAGTTCTCCGGCGCGGGCCATGAAGGCGCGGATGTCCTTGGGCAGGCAGCCGCCGCCGAAGCCGACGCCGGCGTTCAGGAAGCTGCGGCCGATCCGCTCGTCCATGCCGATGGCATCCGCCAGGGCAGTGACGTCGGCGCCGGAGGCTTCGCAGACCTCGGCCATCGCGTTGATGAAGCTGATCTTGGTGGCCAGGAAGGAGTTCGCGGCGGTCTTGACCAGTTCCGCCGTGGCATAGTCCACCGTCATGCGCGGGGTCCCGGTGGACAGGGGAGCGGCATAGACCTCGTCGAGGACGGCGGCAGCGGCAGCCGCGGCATCGCCGTCCGGCACGCCGTAGACGAACCGGTCCGGGGAGAGGGTGTCCTGCACGGCGTGGCCTTCGCGCAGGAACTCGGGGTTCCAGAGGAGGACGGCACCGGGGGCTTTGTCGGCCAGCTCGGCGGCCAGCCTCGCCGCGGTGCCCACCGGGACGGTGGACTTGCCCACCACTACATCCCCGGGAGCCAGATAGGGAGCCAGACCGGCGACGGCGGCGTCAACGTAGCGAAGGTCTGCCGCGTACTCACCCTTCCGCTGGGGCGTGCCGACGCAGACAAAGTGGACGTCTGCACCGGCGGCGTCCGCCAGGTCCGTGCTGAAGCGCAGGCGTCCGCTCTCGAGTGCTGCCGCAAGCAGTTCGGGCAGGCGGGGTTCAAAGAAGGGCGGCCGCCCGGCGGCGAGATCTTCCACCCTGGCGGTGTCGACGTCGATCCCCACCACGTCATGTCCAAGCGTGGCCATGGAAACTGCGTGGACTGCGCCCAGGTAGCCGCAGCCAATGACGGAAATACGCACTGTTCCCCTATGTTTCATCGCGGTTATTCGGGCCGCAACAACCTTATCCTGCGTTTTTCGCAGACAGGGTCAGGGAGCTGACGCAGGCAGCTCCACGCGGAAGGTGCTGCCGACCCCGATCTGCGAGCTGAACGAGATCCCTCCGCCGTGCGCCTCGACAATCGACTTAGTGATGACCAGGCCCAGCCCCACGCCGGGAATGGCGGCCTTCTTGACCTGGCCCGTGCGGAAGAACTTGGTGAAGACTTCCTGCTGGTCGGCCTCGCTCATTCCGATGCCCGTGTCTTCGACCTCCAGGACCAGGTTCCCGTCTTCGCGGCGGGACCGGACCGTGACCTTGCCGCCGTCGGGGGAATACTTGATGGCGTTGGAGAGCAGGTTGTCCAGGACCTGGGATATGCGGTCCGGATCCACCACTGCCTGCAGGCCGGATTCGCAGTCACAGTCCAGGTCCACACCGATCGATGTGGCCCGGGCCGCAGCGGAATCCAGGGCGATCCGCACCAGGTCGGTGACGTCGGTTTCCATGCGCTGCAGGTGCATCGTCCCGGAGGCCGTGGTCAGCAGGTCCGACACCAGCAGCAGCAGCCGCTCCGCATTGCGCTGCGCCACCTGGAGGGCGTTCACCAGGTACGCCGGCAGGCCGGAGGTTTCGTCGTCGTCGAGCACGAGGTCCAGGTAGCCGATGATGGAGGTCAACGGGGTGCGCAGTTCGTGCGAGACGCTGGAAACAAAGTCCTCCCGTGCATTGAGGGCATTGACCATCTCCGTGACATCGCTGTACGCCAGTACCGAGCCGGCGAACCTTCCGTTGTCCCGCATGGCACGGGCACAGACGGCGAGGGCCCGCTGCCGGTCCCCGGTGCCGACCCAGACAATGACGTCCGAAAAGGATTCCTCGCGCATGGCCCGCTGTGAAGGCCGCTGTGCGGGGTCCACCGGGGTGAGCTGGTCCAGGCCGTAAATACGGGCGTCCCCGTCCGTGTCCGCCGCGTCCGTCAACCCGGCCAAGGCGTGGTTGCTCCGCTGCCGGCTGTTCATGAGGATGGTCCGGCCGAAGGCGTCCACCGCGGTGACTCCCACGTCGACCGTTTCCAGCACAGCGTCCAGCAGCTGGGAACGCCTCCGGGTTTCCTGCAGGCTGGCCTGCAGCTCGGATTCGATCGCCCCCAGCCGTTTCTGCTGGGAGGTGGTGTCACCTTCCACGGTGGAGACCACCACGCCGATGGCGAGCATGATGAACGGGATCAGCATCGGTGCCGCCAGATCGGTCGGGCTGGGCCAGCCGTCCGACTGCGTGAACAAGGGCGTCCACAGCACCACAGTGCTTCCGGCATAGCTGAGGAGCCAGCCGGTCCGCGGCGCGGCACCGGACCAGGACATCCAAAACACCGGGAACACACAGAGGAAGCTGAGGCCGGTCACCGCCAGGCGCCCGTCATGGTAGAGGCCGCCCACCACCGCGAAATCAAGCACCGGAATGGTCCAGTAGGCCAAAGGGTGGGACCGTTCCCAGGGCACCGCAACGCAGGCGGCGGTCAGCAGGGCCAGCAGGATCAGTGCAAACCGGAAACCGGTGCCGCTGTAGACATGGGGAGCCACAAGCGCGGTAATGGGCAGGGCCACAGCCACCGAAATTAAAAGGGGCAGCTGGCTGATAAGAAGCCGTAGGCGCAAATGCAGTTGATAAAACTGTTTGCGGATGCCCAATAGGGCCGCAGCGCGGGCTTCGAGACTCGACATAAAAAGAGGAACCCCCGGATTCCAATAGTGGTAGCTCAGAGTATAGGGGTGCTCCTGTAGGATACCGAGCAAGGGGAGCGGGGAATCAGAAGGTCTCGCAGGACAGGAAAACAGAACATGGACATTCAACGCGTAGCGGTCATCATCGAAGATGACGCGGATATCCGCGATCTTCTCAACGCGGTTTTGCAGCAATCCGGTTTCAAGGTCTATACCGCTCCGAACGGATCCGAGGGCGTTGACGCTGTTCGGCTTCACAACCCGACTGTGGTCACATTGGACCTGGGTCTTCCGGATATCGACGGGTTTGAAGTCATCCGTCAGCTGCGGCAGTTCAGCGACGCCTACATCGTGATGCTCACGGCCCGCGCGGAGGAGCTGGACACACTCATGGGGCTGGAAGCCGGCGCCGATGACTACATCACCAAACCCTTCCGCCCCCGCGAACTGCGGGCCCGCATCTCTGCGATGCTGCGCCGCCCGCGGGGTGAAGCGGCCGCTGACGACAGCACGCCGGCCCCCGGCGGCACGCCTTCCGCCCAGGAAGGCCCCGGCTCCGCGCCGGCCCCCGCCGTCCCCGTTCCTGCCGTTGCTGCCGGCACGCTCGCCCACAACGGTTTGACCCTGAATCCGGGAACCCGCACCACCGAGATCGAAGGCAAGGGCGTAGAGCTCACCCGCACGGAGTTCGACCTGCTGCAGGCGCTCCTGGAGGGCGGCCGTTTGGTACGCACCAAGACGGACCTTGTGCGGCGGCTGCGCGGCGAGGAATACGACACCGGCTCCTTCATCAGCGACGCCGACGAGCGGACCGTCGAAGTGCACGTGGGAAACCTCCGCCGGAAACTCGGAGACGATTCGAAGGCGCCGCGCTGGCTCGAAACCGTACGCGGCGTCGGCTACCGGCTGGCCCCGCAGGCCTGACCGGCCCACCCGGCCCGGCCGACCCGCATCTACACCGCGGCGGGTACCCCGGCGGGCAGCTCGACTGTAAAGGCCGTACCGCACCCGAGGACGCTTTCCACCCGGATGCTGCCCCCGTGCGCTTCTGCAATGTCCTTGCTGATGGCCATGCCGAGGCCGACGCCGGGGATGCCTGCCTGCCGCACCGTCCCCGTGCGGAAGAACTTCTCGAACACGCCCTCGGCGTCCTCGGCGGCCATGCCCATCCCGGTATCGGCCACGCGGAACACCGCACGGTCTCCCTCGCGCCAGGCAGTCACGGTGACCGTCCCGCCGTCGGGGGAATACTTGATGGCGTTGGAAAGCAGGTTGTCCAGGACCTGGGAAATGCGGTGCGGATCGGCGTGCATAGGCAGTTCGGCCGGGGCATCGTTCACCAGTTCGACGCCGGCCTCCCGCGCCCTGTCCCGGACCGCGGCGAGGCTCGCGGAGATGACATCCGTCAGGCACATGGACCGGTATTCCAGCTGCACGGTGCCCGAAGCGGCGGTGAGCAGATCCGAGACCAGCCGAAGCAGCCGCTCGCTGTTACGCAGCGCCACCTGCAGGGATGCGGGAATGGTGCCCTGCAGCCCGGTCTCTTCTGCCTCGTCCAGGGCCAGGTCAAGGTAACCCATAATCGAGGTCAGCGGGGTCCGCAGCTCGTGGGAGACGCTGGCAACAAAATCGTCCTTTGCGGCCAGTGCACTGATCAGGGCCGTGACTTCGGAGAAAACAATGACCGCGCCGCTGAAGCCGCCGTCGTCGTTCCGCAGTACCGTGCCCGAGGTATTCATGGCCACCTGGTTGCCGGGAGGACCCAGCCACAGCTGCACATCGTGGAAGTCCGCACCGCGTAGGGCCCGGGCAACAGGACGTTGCTCAAACGGTACGGGGGTAGTGCGGTCAAGGGCATAAAGGAATAGATCCCGTTCATGCGGGTGGGCTAGCCCGGCGGGCAGCGCCCGCTCCTGCAGCAGCCGCTGGCGCCGGTTCATATGCCGGGGGATGCCGTCCTCGCCAACGAGCAGGACCCCGACGTCGATGGCGTTCAACACGCCGTCGAGCTGTTGGGACTGCCGCTTGCTCTCCGCCAGGGCGGCCTCGAGCAGCCGGTCCTTGCTCTCCAGGGTTTCGCGCTGGGAGCGGATATCCTCCCGCAGCACCGAGACGGTGACCGCCACGCCCAGACATACCAGCGGAACGAGCAGGGGAGCGGAGAGGGCCGCGCCGCTCACGGGTCCGGCGGTGCCCGACAGGACCGGATACCACACGCACAGCAGCGGGCAGAAAAAGCTCAGGTACCGTGCCGCCGACGGCGATACACGGGACCAGGACATCCAGAACACCGGGAACACGTACAGCAGGCTCAGGCCGGTGAGGATGTCCGTGCTGCCGTGCTGAAGCTGGGCGATGGCTGCGAAGTCCAACAACGGAATGGTCCAGTAGGCCGGATACCAAAGGTGGTTCCACGGGATGGCGATGCACACTGAGGTAACCACGGCCAGCGTGGCCAGGCCGGACACGAACTCCCGCCGCTGGAAGAGCTCCGGCAGCGTCCAGGCGGCAACGGCGCAGATCAGCCCCACCACAATGACCAGCGGAGCCTGGCTTACCGCGGTCCGGTAGCGCAGCGGCAGTTCGTGGAACTGGGAGTGGATGCCGAAGAACTTCAGCGTCGACTGCGACAACCGCGACATGTGACCCCCTTGTAAGCACAACAGGGTCTAACGATACCGGTGGTATGCCAGACGCGTGACCGCGGCCACCCGGCAGGACTTCAGCAGCCCGGGGCGGGGCCGGCAGGTCCTAGGCGGCGGAGAACAGGGACGGCTCGCTTAGATGAGCCATGGTTTCCGTACCGCAGGCACGGACAGCGACAACCATGGCCTCCAGTCCGAGTATGTCCCGGCGCGACACCAGGTCCTGTGCAACGGCTCCCAGGGCGGACAGCCGTTCCGCGCCGGCCATGTGGCTGGAAATCTTGATGCTCAGGACCACGTCCATGGCTGCGTCGAAGTCCCGGGCCAGCACGGCATCGTGAAGGCGGGTGAAGCGGCTCTCCCACATGGAAATGAAACTGGACACGAATCGGCGGCAGGACTCTGCGCCCACCTGGTCGCTCAGCTCCTGCAGCCTTTCCAAGGAAACCAGCCGTACGTCCGTTCCTTCGTGGGGCAGCATCATGGCCTGGTGCTCCCTCGGCGCGGGGCGGCATTCTGCTTTGGTGCCGAGACTGGTGCAGCGGCTGACGGGCTCGGCGGCCCTGCCAGCGGAGACTGCGGGGAAGTCAGATACAAGCAAAATTTCCTTAGGTGTGGGTGGTCGCCGTGGGGTGTTCGGTGCCTGGCGGAAGCCGGCCGAAAGCTCCCGGCCGATGCCCCACGGTCTCACTCCAACCTCAGGAAACGTTGCCTGCAACGCTCAAGATCGGGGCAATATTGCGGATCGCACGGCTCCGGCCGCGCGCCGACGTTGTGTTCCCGCCACCACCGGTCAGTGGTAGCGGCGCTCCCAGGCAATCAGCGTCTCCACCGCGGGGGCGAGTTCCCGGACCATTTGCCGGTAAACAGCGTCGCTGCGGCGGTACGGGTCCACAACGTCGTCTTCTTCCGGCCCTGCCGGATGGGCGCTGCGCAGCCGCAGCGCACGGGCAGTGGCGGCCCGCCAGCGGTCTGCGGCCGGTGCGTCGGGGTCTGCATCGACAAGGGGCAGCAGCCTGGCCAGTTCACGCAGTGTGAACGTCCGGCGCAGCAGCTCCGGGGTGAGCTCCACTATTCTGCTTCGGTGCATCCGGGTCAGGGCAAGTACCAGCTCCTGGTCCCGGAGGATGTCCGGGGTGAGCTGTCGGGAGCTGAAACCGGCTGAGTCCGCGCCGAAGATGTTCACGAATCCGGCCACATGCGGTTCGATGCCGGAACCGACCAGGGCGCGCGTTCCGGCACTGGTGACCTCGAATGCCCCCGGAGCCACTTCGTCCAACCCCGCCTGGAGCAGCCGCTCGGCCATGGGGGAGCGGCAGATGTTGCCGGTACAGACGGTCAGAATACGGAACGGAGCAATGGCTGTTCTCATGTCCTCAGGCTTCGGTAGGGCCGGTTCCGGGCGGTTCCGGCCCGGTTTGCGCTGGTGTTGAGGTTACCTTGTGCGGTGCTTGAGCTTTGCCGGAATGTTTCACGAACCCTGTGTTTCGGCGGCGTTGTTTCTTGAGGGGAGGGAGGAAAAGTAATACCCAGCGGCGGGGAAAAACTTCCTCAGGCCAAAACGGGTTACACGAACAAGGGGACATGATGAACAAGATGGCAAAAGGCGCACTCTCGATCGGCCTGGGCGCAGCACTCCTCCTCGGCGGCGGCGGCACCCTGGCGGTGTGGAACGCGGAAGCCACGGTCGCTCCGGGCACCATCGCGGCCGGCGACCTGAACATCAAGGCCGGAGCGGGCACCTGGACCAACGCCGCCGGCGAAATCGACATCAAGACTTACAAGGTTGTCCCGGGCGAGGTGCTGACCTTCACGCAGAAGCTGGATCTGACGCTGGTAGGCGACCAGATGAAGGCACAGCTGGCCTACACCACCACCGGCGCGCAGAACTCGTTCACCAGCAGCCAGCAGCCGGTCATCTCCATGTCCACCGTGGATGCTGCCGGCAAGCCGGTACTGCTGGACCCGACCAACCTGACCCCGGCCAGCCTCAGCACCAGCAAGGGCGTCGTCACGGCGAAGGCCGTGTTCACTTTCAACAGGGAAGCAGTGGGCGATAAGAACGCAACGCTGTCCCTCGGCGAGACCAAGTTCACCCTGACCCAGGTCGCCAAGTAAAGTAAGCCATCTTGTTCTAACCCCCGGCTGTGCACGGTGCAAAGGCATCGTGCACAGCCTGTTCCCCTCCGGAGGCGGAATTCATGAAGAGCACAGCAAAGGCTGCGGGTTTGATCCTCGCTGCCGTGGTGCTTGGTTTGATGACCGTCCAGGGAACCTACGCGCTGTGGAACGCGACGGCAACGTCGGATCCCGGCACCGTGCAGGCCGCCGATTTCAACATCACCATCACCGATCCCGAGGGTACGAAGTACGGGATGGCAACGACGCCGTCCCTGGCGCTCACCCTGGGACAGCTCCCCAAGGGCCAGCCGGCGTACCGTTCCCTCACCGTCGAGAACGCAGTCAACGTCACCGCCGACTCGCCCCTGGCACTCAAAGCCGGCTTGAACATTCAGTCGGTGGAGAACAACTTCGGCGGAAACCTCACCGTGCAGGTGGCCGACCTTGGTGCCAACCCCGCGTGCAACGCCCCCGGGGTTGCGTATGCAGACACCCTTCCCGCCCCGCTGGACCTGCCGTGGAAAACAGCACGGACGGTCTGCGTAAAGGTGGTGCTGGGCGCAAAGACCCCGGCCGCCCTAATGGGGCAGCCAATCAAGATCAATGCAAACCTCTCCGTGGCGCAGGCCGCGCCGGTCACCAAGTAGTGGATAGGACAACACCATGAGCGGTCGCAGGAAAGCAGAAGGTTCAGCCAGCCCCCTGGGCTTCATCGGTGCCGGCCTGAGCTACCTCGCCCTCTGCCTCGCCGTATTGGCGGCCCTCGTCCTCGTGCTTGTCCCGATGCTGACGGGCTCGCAGACCTACAGTGTCCTGACCAGTTCCATGGCCCCCAAATACGCTCCGGGCACCTTCCTTGTGGTGAAGCCTGTCCCGTTCGAAGAGCTGCGGGTGGGTGACATCATCACGTACCAGATCGAGTCCGGAAGCCCCGCCGTTATCACGCACCGGATCACGGCCATCAGTGCCTCGCAGGCCGGCGAAACCATGTTCACCACCAAGGGTGACAACAACGACGCCGAAGACGCTCTCCCCGTCCGCGAAGTCCAGGTCCGAGGCAAGCTCTTCTACGCGGTGCCGTTCGTCGGATTCGCTGCCAATGCCCTTGGCAACTCTGAGCGCGGGGCTGCGGCGCAGTGGGGTGCCGTTGCCCTTATGGGCTACGGGGTCATCTCGCTGGTCCGTGGTGCTTTGGCCAAGCGGCGTGAGAACGAGGAGACGCCGGAGCAGGGGCCGGACGGCGGCGACGGCGGCGATGACGACTCCGGTTCGACGGGCACGACGGGCACCGAACATCCGGAACCTGCGGCGGACCCGCTGGAATATGACGATCCCATCCTCACCGACTGCAACTGCGGCACTGCCGCCAGGCACTCCCACCGGATGGATAACCGGACGCCCGCGGGCGTCTGATGGAAACACTGAGACGGGCGCCCCTGCGGTGGGCACGTGTGCCGGCCGTCCTTGCGCTGGCGGCGACGGCGGCACTGGCCGGCGCCCCAAGCGCCCTGGCATCCAACGGCTACCTTGAATTCAGCTCGGATGGAGACCGTTACGGGTCCACCATCGCCGGTCCGCTGTTCAGCCGGGCCGTAACCTATGTTCCCGGAACCGAGCAGGCTGCGACCGTCTGGGTCCGCAATAACAGTGCGGACCCGGCCCGGCTAAGCTCTGCCGCCAGGATGATCCGGTCCGACCCGGAACTGGAAGGGTACCTGGGCCTGGCTGCAGCCTCCGGCAGCAGTTCCGCCGAACGTACGCCCCTGGGTGCGCAGGGCACATGTTCGGACCTGCCGACCACTTGGGACCTGGCCGGCGGCGAAGAAGTGGAACTGACGTTCGTCGTCGACCTGTCAGTAGAGGCCTCCAACGCGACCCGGAACACGGCTTCCGAATTTGACCTTCTCTTTTACCTCGAGTCGACCCAGGCCGGGCTTACGGCCCGCAGCGCCTGCGATGCGGCGGACTATGGAAGCGGCAATGGCGGGGACGGGGACACCGCAGGCGTCGTGCCGATTCGGGAAACGGGGAGAGCGGGCGACGCCGGTCCGGCCGTACGCAGTATTATGCCGGCGGCGCGCACAGCGGGCTCCCTCACAGCACTGCCCGGAAGCGGTACCGCCGGCCGCGGGCCGCAGGCCGTGGCAGCCGGGGCGGTCAACACCCCGCCGGCTCCCCGTGCACCCAAGGGGGTCGATGCGGGCGCGCCGGGATCTTCCCCCGAGGTCCTGGATGCCAGGGTCCAGAGTACGGTGGAACCGGTGATCCACTCCTTGTCGGGTACGCTCCTGATAGCAATGTCGGTGGCGTTCACTGCGGCAGTGGTTCTTCGGGTATGGAGTAGAAGATATGAGTGACAGGCAGTCGGGGGCTGCTTCCGGCACGGCAAGGGATTCAAACCGCGCCGGCAGAGGGTTTGCGCGCCTGCATGCCCAGCCCGGCTTCCGGCCGGCCTCGGTGGCTTTTGCCCTGACCGTGATCCTTGGCATAGGTGGCCCGGCTGCGTATGCGTACTGGAGCCAGTCGACGGCCGTCACGGTGACGGGGACCACCGCCCGCCCGGTCACCCCGGTACCGACGAACGTGACCTGCCAGAAGACGACC
This sequence comes from Arthrobacter sp. Ms25, assembly GCF_059090365.1. NCBI lineage: Bacteria > Bacillati > Actinomycetota > Actinomycetes > Micrococcales > Micrococcaceae > Arthrobacter > Arthrobacter sp. Ms25. The sequence continues at coordinate 545,182 of NZ_JBNHFP010000002.1, forward strand.
CCCATCCAGCTGGCGTGGCCCGCCGCCGCCGGTGCCGATGCGGAGGTGCGTTATGTCGTCACTCTCCAGGCACAGGGTATCGCTGCTGACTATGTCCTGCCTTCGAAGACCTACAAGGTCACACCGGGGACGCTGTACTCGGCAGCAGTATCCGGCATGTCCACCCGCACCACGGGAACGACGGTCACGGCCACCGTCCGGAGCGCGATTGTCAGGACGGGGCTGCCCGACACTACGGTGAAGGTCCTGCCCAGCGATCTCGTGTTTGCCTCAAACCCGAGTACCGGAGTGGTTCTTCGCGTGACGGCGTCCTCGAACGGGCAGTTTAGTCTCACCTGCCCCAAATAGGGGTCACTGCCCCTCGCCGTTCTGGTACACGTCCGGAATGCCGTCCTGGTCATCGTCACGGCGTTCCTCTGCTTCGATGACCCGGTAGCGCCGGTTCCGCGCGGTCAGCAGGGCTGAGGCCAGCAGGGCAGCCAGGACGGAGGCCACGAGGATGCCCACCTTGGCGTCGTCGTTGTGGAGGGACCCGACGGGGAAGCTCAGGTCATTGACCAGCAGGGACACGGTGAACCCGATGCCGGCGAGAATCCCGATGCCGGTCAGGTCGACCCAGCGGACGTCGTCGTCGAGCTTGGCGCGGGTTCCTGCGGTAACGGCCCATGTGGTGAGCAGGATGCCGATGGGCTTGCCGATAACCAGGCCCAGGATGATGCCGATGGCCACCGGATCCTTAACCACGGCGCCAAGTCCGCTCCAACCGCCGAGGGCAACGCCTGCCGAAAAGAAAGCGAACACCGGAACCGCAAAACCGCTCGAGATCGGCCGGAAGCGGTGTTCGAAGATTTCCGAGAGGCCGGGCGCTTCAGGATTGGCAGGCAGTTTCTGCCGGTCCGGGCCGCGGCGCAGCACGGGAACAGCAAAGCCCAGGAGTACTCCGGCCACGGTGGCATGCACGCCGGAGGCATGCATCAGCGCCCAGGTAGCGATACCAAGCGGCAGCAGGATCACCCAGGCGGCCCATCCGCGGGTTCCGAAGAAACGAGGAACGCGCTGGACAAGGAGCGTGAATGCGGCCAGCGGCAGCAGCATCCACAGGAGGTAGCTCAGGTGGACGTCTTCGGAGTAGAAGAACGCAATGATGGCGATGGCGATCAGGTCATCCACCACGGCCAGGGTCAGGAGGAAGATCCGCAGTGCGCTGGGCAGGTGGGAACTGATGACCGCCAGGACGGCCAGCGCGAAGGCGATATCGGTGGCAGTGGGAATGGCCCAGCCCCGCAGGCCGTCCGACCCGGAAATGAGGTTGACGGCTACGTAGATCAGGGCGGGCACAATCACGCCGCCCACCGCGGCCGCAATGGGCACGATCGCCTGCTTCACATCCCGCAGGTCCCCGGCAATGAACTCCTTCTTCAGCTCAAGACCGACCAGGAAGAAGAAGATGGCGAGCAGTCCGTCGGCTGCCCAGGTGCCGATGCTCAGCTTCAGATGCCAGGGCTCATAGCCGATTTCGAAGTCGCGGACGGCGAAGTAGGAGTCGGCGGCCGGCGAATTTGCCCAGATCAGTGCGGCTACGGTGGCGACCAGCAGCAGGATTCCGCCAACCGTTTCCTTGCGGAGGATCTCGCCGATACGGAGCGTTTCGCCGTAACTGCGCCTTCCAAGGATGGTGCGTGCACTGTTTGGCTTGGAGGTCGAGGGATCAGAGCCCATGAAGGATTTCCTAACGAATTCGGGTACGGCAAGACTATTGCCGACCAGACTTCCCGGCGCACCGTCTACCAGTCTAACCGCATCTTCGCGGGCGGTGACCGGGCCGGTGCGGCGCACGGCAGCAAAACGCCCCGGGAGGAATCCTGCCGGGGCGTTCTGGGGACGGGGAAACTTAGCCGATGAGGCCACGGACACCGATGACGAGGGTGGCCAGGCCGAAGATGATCGCCGTGCTGATCTTCATCAGGTTCATGGTCATGTAGCGGGTGGCCGCACCGTTGGCGTCCCGCGACCGCGGGGATTTCAGTACATCCCGCAGGTAGGACGGCCAGACCAGGACGGACCACAGGCCGGCGATAACGAGGACCAGTGCCAGGGGAGTGGAAAGGACCATGGGTTAGCTCTGCCGGCTTTCGATCCACTTGCCGGCCTGGCCGGCCTGGATGGTCAACGCCTTGCCGATCATCGGTTCGGCGGCCTTGGCGATCTTGTCACCAAGGAACGGAATGGACGAGGATACCTTGCCGTCCACATCAACCCGGGTGCCTTCGGGGGTGCTGACCAGTCGCTGCACGGCGTTGACCTTCAGCGGTACCCCGCCCACGGACAGTTCCACCGTGGCTTCCCGGGATCCGTCGGCGGCCGGGGCGGCCCACTGCTCCTTCTGGGTAACGGTCAGGGTGGCGCCGACGAACTTCTTGGCCATGTCCGGCAGCCGATCGGTCGGCATGGTCCGCACCGCAGTGAGGATGAAGGCAGCGGCAGTGTCGCCCTCCACGGACGCGGATACCAGGGAACCACCGACGTGTTCGCTGATGCTGCGCAGGAACCCCTCATCGGCGAACGTGTCGGTTACGGTGCGTACGTCGTAGGGCAGGATGGTCGATGCGTTCAGGGCCATAGGTCCTCCGTAGGATGGGCGTGATGCCGGAATCCGCGGGTTTGCACCTCGGGGCCGGCCAAAACTCATCCTAAACCGGGCGGGCGGCTGCCCTAAAACCGCCGCTCCGGGCTGCGGCCCGGCTACGACACCAGGTTGATGCAGCCAGCCGCGTCCCCGGCCGCGCCGCCCTGCTCTGCATCGAGGATCAGGAGGGACTCGGCGTCGTCATCGGACGGCACCCAGGGGACCGTGGTGCTCGCGTCCGCGTTGCCGGCGGCATCGGTGGTGAAGTCCAGGACGAGGCTGTCGGACCCGGCCCGGTACTCCGCACCGGCGTCCGCTGGAGCAGGGCCGCAGTTGTCCTCGTGCAGCCGGGCGCTGTAGGTGGTGTCAGGCGCGAAACTCTGCGCCTGCAGCCGCACCGTGGTGTCCGCGTCGGTTTCCTCGACGGTGACAATGGCAACGGAGTCGTCCGGGATCAGCGCGGTGCTGTAGGTGGTCGCGGCGGCGTCATCACAGTACGGGCCGAACGTGCCTTCGATGATCCCGCCGGGAGTCGGGGAAGCGGTAAACCTTCCGCAGCGCTCGGGATTGGCCGTGGTGCCCGGGATGCCCGCGGCCTGGCAGCTCTCGTCGCCCGGGCTGCCGGGGGAGACGGTGGCGCAGGAAGGATCAGCGGACGCGGAGGCGGAAGTACTGGCGCGTGAGTCGTTGTAGCCGTCGCCTTCGGGGTTGCCGGCGCAGCCGGTGAAAGCGAGCGCGAGTACCGCCGAAACGGCCACCCGGAGGGGAACGTGAGCTGCCATGGGGCAATCCTTACGTCGTAGACAGGAGCCTGCTGTCCGGCCTTTCCAGCGTGGCAGGGGCACCGGCGAAAAACCAGATCCGCAGGTGCGCTTCGGCCCGCCGGGCCGCACCTGGGCCAAAACGGCCCACGCTATGTGCTCCGGCGGCCGAGCAACAGGGCGGAGGCGGATCCCCGTGGTGATCGGAACCGATCACGCTGCAGCTGCCGGCGTTCCCTTACTCCGGGCCGGAAGGTGGCGTACGTTCTGCGGCACGGTACCGCCGCCGGAGATCGGGGCGGTTCCGGACAAACACCGGCACTCGCGCGGGACTCACATCTAGGGGAACGATGAACAGGAACAGAACTTTGCGTACGACGGCGCTCGCGGCGGCGGTCTTCCTGACTGCGGCAGGGCAGGCGCCGGCTGTGGCGGACGGCAACGTCGCTGAGGCCCAGCAGAACATCAGCGACACTGCGTCCGGCTACGGCCATCCCGGCAAGGGACACCCGGGGAAAGGCCATCCCGGGAAGGGACATCCTGGGAAGGGATACGGAAAGCCCGATGCCAGTGACGTACTGCGGCAGAAGGTGACTCTCAGGAACGTGCTGCGGCACCTGGACGGGCTGCAGGCAGCGGCCGATGCCAACGGCGGAAACCGTGCGGCCGGAACCGCCGGCTACGAGGCATCCGGACGGTACATTGAGAAGCAGCTCCGCCGGGCCGGCTACAACCCGGTCCGCCAGCCCTTCTCCTACGACCAGTTTGAACTGGCTTCGGAAGCGCTGGAGCAGGTATCCCCGGACGAGCGGACGTTCGAGGCGGGAACCGACTTCAGTACCATGACCTACTCCGGAGCCGGCGACGTGACGGCCGCCGTGACGCCGGTGGACGTCAACCTCACCGGCACCCTGGCATCGACCTCCGGCTGCGAACCGGAGGACTTTGCGGGATTCCCGGCCGGAAACATCGCATTGCTGCAGCGGGGCATCTGCAGTTTTGAGGTCAAGGCGGAGAACGCCGCCGCCGCCGGGGCATCAGCCGCCGTCATTTTCAACCAGGGCAACGAGCCCGAGCAGCCCGGCGATGACCGCACCGGCTTGGTGGCCGGCACCGTGGGCCCCGAGGAGCAGGCCATTCCGGTGGTCAGCGCCACCTTCGCCCTGGGCGAGGAACTCGCCGGATCGCCGGATGCCGTCCTGCACGTCCTCGTGGACTCTTCGGTGCGCACCATTGAGTCCTTCAACATCCTGGCGGATACCCGGACCGGTAACCCGGACCGCACGGTGGTGGTGGGAGCGCATCTGGATTCGGTTCCTGCGGGGCCGGGCATCAACGACAACGGCAGCGGTTCGGCCGCCACTCTCGAAACCGCTATCCAGCTTGCCAAGACCAGGACCAAGGGAGGCCTGGAAAACCGGGTCCGGTTCGCATTCTGGGGCGGGGAAGAGGACGGGCTGGTGGGCTCGCAGCACTACGTCGACTCCCTGGACGAGGCCGGCCTGGCCGGAACCCTGCTGAACCTGAACTTCGACATGATCGGATCCCCGAACTACGCCCGGTTCATTTACGACGGCGACGGTGACGCCTTCGGACCGGACAACGAGGACGCGGGACCCGCCGGATCCGACGTCATTGAGGAGGTCTTCGAGGAGTATTTCGCGTCCCAGGGCCTGCCGACCGTACCGACGGCGTTCGACGGCCGGTCCGACTACGGCGGGTTCATCGCCGAGGGCGTCGACATCCCGGCGGGAGGGCTGTTCACTGGCGCCGAAGGTCTCAAGACGCCGGAGGAAGCCGCGCTGTTCGGCGGGACGGCCGGGGCCGCGTATGACGCCTGCTACCACGCGGAGTGCGACGACGTCTCGAACATTAACCGGAAGGTCCTGGACGAAATGTCCGACGCCGTGGCCCATTCCGTGATCACCTTCGCACGGACCGAAGAGGATCTGCGCGGCGGGGAAGCTAAGTCCCGCCAGCAGAGCGTCCCGGCGGACAACCAGTACCGCGGCCATAAGCTGCTGAAGTAGGGGCGGAACGGCACCGCCCGGTGCCGTTCGAATAAAAGCGGGAGGCCGCCGTCGGCCTCCCGCTTTCCTATGTTTTCCGCTCTCAGCGACAGCAGCGGGTCACCGGTCGGGCAGAAGGTAATGTGGAAGAAAACCCCGGGGTTCCAGTTGCGAACTTCGGGTATTTGCGTTGCCGTCATGAAGGAGAAAACACCCCATGAGCCTGAACGGACTGCGTGCCGCCCTCGCCGAGGACCCCTCGTACGCAAGGGTGCGGACCCTTTCCTCCCGGCCCGTCGCCGGCCGCAGCGAAGACCTGCAGATCGGCGCCCCGCAGGGCATGCGTGCCGCACTGCTGGCGGAAGTGGTGGACGGGCTGGCGGCAGCGGAGACGGGGGACGGTATTCCGCCGGTGGTGCTGGCCGTGACGGCGACCGGACGGGAAGCCGAGGATCTGGCGGCCGCCCTGCGCAGCTACCTGCCGCTGGCGGGCATCGAGGAATTCCCCAGCTGGGAGACACTGCCGCATGAACGGCTGTCCCCGCGCTCGGATACCGTGGGCCGGCGCCTGTCGGTGCTCCGCCGGCTGGCACATCCGGAGACCGCACCGGTGCAGATTGTGGTGGCGCCCGTGCGCGCCGTGCTCCAGCCCCTGGTAGCCGGGCTCGGCGAGCTGAAGCCGGTGTCCCTGAAGGTCGGTCAGGAGCAGCCGTTCGATTCGGTGGTCTCCGCCCTGTCCGAGGCTGCCTATGCCCGGGTGGACATGGTCTCCCACCGCGGTGAATTTGCCGTCCGCGGCGGCATCCTGGACGTGTTCCCGCCCACCGAAGACCACCCCATCCGCATTGACTTCTTCGGCGACGAGGTCGATTCCATGCGCTGGTTCGCTGTTGCGGACCAGCGGACCCTCACCGGCGAGCACATCATCCACCCCTCCGAGCTGTATGCCCCGCCGTGCCGCGAAATCCTGATCACGCCGTCGGTCATGAGCCGGGCAGCCAAACTTCAGGACCAGATGCCCGCCGCCGCGGACATGCTGGAGAAGATCGCCGGCGGGATTGCTGTGGAGGGCATGGAATCCCTGGCCCCCGTGCTGGTGGACTCCATGGTTCCGCTGATGGGCGAGCTGCCGCGCGGCTCCATTGCCGTGGTGATCGAGCCGGAAAAGGTCCGCGCCCGGGCCCATGACCTGGCTGCCACCAACGAGGAATTCCTGGCTGCCGCGTGGGCGACGGCGTCCGACGGCGGATCCGCGCCGCTGGATCTTTCCGCCGCGCTTTCCGCGGACCTGGACGCCGCGAGCTTCCGTTCCCTGGCTGATACCCGCACCGCCGCGCATGCCAATGACGTGGCCTGGTGGTCCATCACCTCCTTCAACCCGGATGACGAAACCGTCCTGGACATCGACACCCTCACCATCAACGCCCGCGAGCCGCGCGGCTACCGGGGCGACGTGGCGGAAATGATGGAGTTCATCGGCGGCCGCGTCCGGGACATGTGGCGCGTCGTCGTCGTCACCGAAGGGCCGGGACCGGCGTCGCGTCTGGCCGAACTCTTCCGCGAGAATGACATCCCCGCAGCCCTGGTGGAGTCCGTGGACGAGGAGCCGCGGCCCGGCGTCATTGCCATCACCACCGCCAGCGCCGGCCGCGGGTATGTTTTCGACACCCTCAAGACCGGGTTGCTGACCGAAGCGGACCTGCTGGGCCGCGCCAGTGCGTACTCCACCAAGGACATGCGCAGGATGCCCTCGAAGCGGCGCAACGCCGTCGACCCGCTGCAGCTGCAGGAGGGTGACTTCGTCGTCCATGAGCAGCACGGCGTGGGAAAGTTCATCGAGCTGATCCAGCGGGCCACCGGCACCGGCACCAACAAAACCGTGCGCGAATACATGGTGCTCGAATACGCCTCCTCCAAACGCGGTGCCCCCGGAGACCGGCTCTTCATTCCCACCGACCAGCTGGACCAGATCACCCGCTATGTGGGCGGGGAGACTCCGGTGCTGTCCAAGATGGGCGGCGCGGACTGGGCCAAGACCAAGAGCCGGGCGCGGAAGGCGGTCAAGGAAATTGCCGGGGAGCTGATCCGGCTGTACTCCGCGCGGATGGCGTCGAAGGGTCATGCCTTCGGGCCGGACACCCCGTGGCAGCGCGAACTTGAGGAAGCTTTCCCCTACATCGAAACCCCGGACCAGCTGACCACGATCAACGAGGTCAAGGCGGACATGGAGCGCGAAGTACCCATGGACCGGCTAGTCTCCGGCGACGTGGGCTACGGCAAGACCGAGATCGCGGTCCGGGCAGCGTTCAAGGCGGTGCAGGACGGCAAGCAGGTGGCCGTGCTGGTACCCACCACCCTGCTGGCGCAGCAGCACGTGGAGACCTTCAGCGAACGCTTCTCCGGCTTCCCGGTGCGGGTGCAGACGCTGTCCCGGTTCCAGACCGCCAAGGAAGCCAAGGAAGTGGTGGAGGGCGTCCGGACCGGCGCCGTCGACGTCGTCATCGGCACCCACCGCCTGCTCTCGCAGGAGGTCCAGTTCAAGGACCTGGGCCTGGTGATTGTCGATGAGGAGCAGCGCTTCGGCGTCGAACACAAGGAGGCGCTGAAGAAGATGCGCACCAACGTGGACGTGCTGGCCATGAGCGCCACCCCGATTCCCCGCACCCTGGAAATGTCCCTGACCGGCATCCGCGAAACGTCCACGCTGGCCACCCCGCCGGAGGAACGGCACCCGGTGCTGACCTATGTGGGGCCGTACACGGACAAGCAGGCCTCCGCCGCCATCCGCCGCGAACTGATGCGCGAGGGTCAGGTCTTCTTCGTCCACAACCGGGTCTCCTCGATTGACCGGACTGCCGCGCACCTGCAGGAACTGGTGCCCGAGGCGAGGATCGCCGTCGCGCACGGCCAGATGAGCGAGTCCAAGCTGGAACAGATCATCGTGGACTTCTGGGAGAAGCGCTTTGACGTCCTGGTGTGCACCACGATTATCGAGACCGGCCTGGACATCTCCAACGCCAACACCCTGATCGTGGACCGGGCGGACCACTTCGGCCTGTCCCAGCTGCACCAGCTGCGCGGCCGCGTGGGCCGCGGCCGGGAACGCGCCTATGCCTACTTCCTGTACCCGTCGGAAAAGCCGCTGGGCGAAGTCGCACTGGAGCGGCTGAAAGCCGTGGCCACCCACAACGAACTCGGTGCCGGCATGCAGCTGGCCATGAAGGACCTGGAGATCCGCGGTGCCGGCAACCTGCTGGGTGGGGAGCAGTCCGGGCACATCGCCGGCGTCGGCTTTGACCTGTACATCCGCCTGGTGGGTGAAGCCGTGGCCGACTACCGCGGCGAGGCCGAGGAGAAGGCGGCGGAGATGAAGATCGAGCTGCCCGTGAATGCGCATCTGCCGCACGAATACGTGCCGGGGGAGAGGCTGCGCCTGGAGGCGTACCGCAAGCTCGCCTCGGCGCTGACCAACGAGGCTATCGACGAAGTCCTGGCCGAACTGGTGGACCGCTACGGCGAGCCCCCGCTGGAAGTGAAGAACCTGATCGACGTGGCCCGCTTCCGGGTGGACGCACGCGCCGCAGGGCTGACCGACGTCGCCCTGCAGGGCAATTTCATTAAGTTCGCACCCGCCGACCTGCCCGAATCGCGCACCATGCGGCTGCAGCGCATGTATCCGGGCGCACTCGTGAAGCCGGCGCTGAACGCAGTGCTGGTGCCGAAGCCGAAAACGGCCAGGATCGGCGGCAGGGATCTGGTGGATGCCGAAATCCTCGCGTGGGCCAAGCAGGTGCTCGAGGCCGTGTTCAAGGAGTAGGGCCGGCTAGCCCGTCACCGCAATGAGGAAGACAGCGGCAGCGGCCACTACGCAGGAGGCGAGTACCGAGTAACCGATGAGGACGATACGCTGCTGCCGGGCCCGGTCCCGGCGCCATTCCCTGCGGGTCATGGTCGTAGTCATGGCCTGAATCTAGGGGCCGGGCGCCGGAGGTGGAAAGAGTAGGACACACCTGCTTGGCGGTGCAGACTACTCAGTTAAACAGCGATGCACCCCGGCGGGGACGCCGGGGTGCATCGCTGGTGACGTGCGGGACTTACTCGTTGTGCGAGTAGCCCTTGGCCAGTTCCTTGGTGGTGTCGGAACGGCCGATGCTGAACGCCACGAGGTACATGCCGGTAGCGGCAACCAACAGAATGGCCATCGGCCAGACGTTGTCCAGGGTCAGCCAGTTCACTGCGTAAATGGCGCCGAGGAAGATGGCGAACATCACGGCAAAGATGAGGATGTTGCTGACCAGATGGCCCTCGCCCGAATGTGACGGCTGCTTTGACCGTGTTCCAACCATGAAGTTCTCCGTTTCAAAAAGTGTCAGTAGCTATGCCGGTCAGTAGTCCGACGTGGCTTTGCTTCCATTAACAATAGCGATTCCGGAGCTCGCTCCGATACGCGTGGCTCCCGCGTCGATCATCGCGCGTGCATCTTCGAGGGAACGGACACCGCCGGAGGCCTTGACGCCCAGGTCCGGGCCCACGGTCTTGCGCATCAGGGCAACGTCTTCGGCAGTGGCTCCGCCGCCGTTGAAACCGGTGGAGGTCTTCACGAAGTCTGCGCCGGCTTCAACCGAGGCCTCGCAGGCCAGGACCTTCTGCTCATCATTGAGCAGGGAGGTTTCGATGATGACCTTGAGGATTCCGCCGGCAGCGTGCACCGCGTCGGCAACGGCTGCGATGTCGCGGACCAGGGCGGCCCGGTCGCCGCGCCGGGCAGCAGCGATGTCGATGACCATGTCGATCTCGTCGGCTCCGTCCTGAAGCGCGCCCTGCGCTTCGAAGACCTTCACCTCAGTGGTGGTGGCGCCCAGCGGGAAGCCGATGACCGAGCAGGTGAGGACCCCGCTGCCCTTCAGGGCGTTGCGGACGGTGCCGACCCAGAGCGGGTTCACGCAGACGGATTTGAACTGGTATTCAGCGGCTTCGGAGCAGACCCGGAGGATCTCGTCGCGGCTGGCCTCGGGTTTGAGGAGCGTGTGATCAATGTACGAGGCAATGGGTGTAGACATGGGATCTATCTTGCCATAGGCCACCGGCTGTGCGTGGCTGAGATCACGTCGGCGGGACGTGGTGGCGCCGAGGGCCGATTCCGGCCGTTGATTGGTTAAAAGGCAAGGCCCGGATGTCCCGCGTTCAGTGGTTCATCCGAGCCTTGCGATGCTGTTGTTACGTGTGAGGCCAGTTGCCGTAAAGCTGAACCGCGCTGCCGGCCTGCTGTACGGGCTGGGCTGCTGCCGTTGCCGGAGCGGCGACGCCGGCTCCGACGATGACAGCTGCAAGCATCATTGCTGCACCGAGTTTCTTCATTGTTGCTCCCTCATTATGTGGCTAATTACGACATCTGAAGCATACCTATACAGTGGGCGTGCAAAATGCTGGAATTATAACTATTGAGCAAAAGCTGAGGACTTTTTGATGGGTGCTAATTTTCCGGCCCATGGCAAAGTACACTTTGGTGGTCCCTTGACCTTGCACTTCAGTCGGTCAATTTGCGCGGATTCTAACAATGAAGAGGTATGGGGCTGTGGCCAGTGACAAGGTCTTTACGTTGCACGAGTATCAGGCGAGACAAGCAAAAGCCCGCCGGGACTTTGCCGTAGCCATCGAGCACTCCAATGCAGCAGCCGAGGCGGCAAGTCGAGCAAATGACAGCAGGGGTTTCTGTCGAATGACCTTTAACACCGCGGAACTCCAGCTCGGACTCGGTCGGATTGAGGACTGTATCGCGACTTGCAGAAGCCTCCTTGCTACCGAGGCGATCAAGGAGTACCCCGATTACGAGTCCCGCGCGAGGGTACTGATAACGCACGCACTGCAGGACAAAGGAGAGACGGGAGGCGCGCTCGCGGCTGCGCGGGAAGCATCCGATTTAGCGCAGCAGAGACTACCTTCAGAGTCGCGATTCAACATTCAGCATGTGTTGGTTGCAGCCCTCGCTGAAGAAGGTGAGACAGAAACAGCATGGACGGAAGCGCTCATTCTCGCGGACATGCTGAGTACTGACGCGACTCCCCGGGTAAAAGGCATGACCCACTGGGCTATAGGCAATGTGGGCTTTATGTCAGGTCGGACCGAAGAAGGGCTGAAGCACCATCGGTTGGCCGCTGACAGCTTAGGACTAGTTAACGATGTGCGGATTTGGGCCCTGTTCAACAAAGCGTCTGTCAATGTGCGTCTAGTTGCCGGTCTGGTGGACGCCGAGACCAAAGACTGCCTGGAACGCGCTGAGGTGGCTTCTGACGTTGCCGGCGTCACCGAAATGGATCGCATCGAATTAGTGCTCACGCGAGCATGGTGGGAACTCGAGTCGGGTAATGCCTCAGTGGCGGAAGGGTTACTGCGGTCAGTCGAAGAGCAGGCAACGGGATCCTACCCGGTGCTTCAGGGGCGTTCGTTATTGCTGCTGGCTCGATCTCTGTATGCCCTCGGGCATGAAACAGATGCGGTGGAATGCGCGCGGCGTGCCGTGAATATTTTCACCGAGGTTGGTGCGACGATGTTGGCGTCCGAATGCCGGGAACTCATTGACACCATTAACTCGAGTGCCGGACAATCGCTGAACACATCGCAGAGTTTCAGAAACTAGATATTTAAGCATTGAAGACGCACAATACAGACGGGGAATCCGGTTGGACGCGGTAAGCCCCAGACGCTCCGGAACGGTAAGCACATTCCGCTGCATCTGAAATCCTGCGCGGCGACTTGGGGGAAGCAATGGCAAGACAGAACACCGCCCAGTACGGCGGTGCCGAGAGTTCCGCGCCTGATGCGCCCGGCAGCGGCTCGAGCCAGCAGCCGCCGGCCTGTGGGACCGCACAGGTAAGACTGGCAGATCAGGGGCACTTGGTGCTTGTGCTGCCCCCGGGCGAGGTGGTTACCGGTTCCATGGCTGCGGAGATCGACGCAAAGATCAACCAGTTGGTCGCCGCCCGGAGTCTTCCGCTGCTGCTCACGCTCACGGGAGTCGAGTCCATTTCCCGCAGCGCACGCGATGTGTTCGTCGCCGCGCGCTTCTTGGCAGCCGTCGCCGTCGTCGGCGTTTCACCGGTGGACCGGGTGATTGCCAACTTTCTGCTCGGAGGCGAGTTGCTGCCATGTCCCACCCGGTACTTTACGGACGAAGGGGATGCCCTCAGATGGCTCGAGAGGTACACCGAGTGATTCCGGGCCCTGAAAATAGCGAAGCCTCGTCGGAAGACCCGCGTCTCAGCAGCATCATCGAGGGCATTGTCAGCATCGCAGCAGGAAACCTTACCGCCCGGATTCCCACCTCCCCGGCCCGGGACCAGGTGGACGCTGTAAGTACCGGCATCAATCTGCTGGCCGAAGAGCTGGACGACATTTACCGGGATCTCGAGCAGCGTGTCCAGAACCGTACTCAGGAGCTCCAGGAAGCACACGCGCAGATGCAGCGCATGGCCTTGTCGGATCCGCTCACCGGGTTGGGTAACCGGACCGCCTTGATGCAGCAGGTGGAGCTGGCCCTCGCGGATTGGTCCGGGGGTCCAGCTGCGCCGGCCGTGCTGATGATCGATTTGGACGGGTTCAAGGACATCAATGACAGCTTCGGCCATGGTGCCGGGGACTTTGTGCTGAAGGAAGTAGCCACGCGGCTTCTCGCATCCGTACCGGAAGGAGGCGTCGTAGCACGGCTGGGGGGCGACGAGTTCGCCGTACTGCTCTCAACCGCTGGACGTCTCACGGCCCGGACCGCCGCGGAAACAATCCAGTCCGCCCTCAATGCCCGGACCGTTGTGCAGGAACTGGATGTCTGGCCCCGGGCCAGCATCGGTATCCACGTGGCCGAGGGCCCCCAGTCTGCCGAGGAACTGCTGCTCTGTGCCGACACCGCCATGTACGAGGCCAAGGACGAGGGTCCGGGGCTGGTCCGGGCCTTCGAACCGGTGATGTTGTATGCCCGGCAGCAGCGGCGCGAGATGGCCTCTGAGCTACGTCACGCGGCGGAACGGAACGAGTTCCGGTTGGCTTATCAGCCCGTTGTTGACCTGGTCACCGGGCGGATGCAAGGCGTGGAGGTGTTGCTGCGCTGGGAGCATCCTGAGCAGGGGCTGATCATGCCGGATGTCTTCATTCCGCTGGCTGAAGAAAGCGGAGCCATCCTAGGGATCGGGCGCTGGGTGCTGTGGTCCGCTCTGGAGCAGCTGGCGGCTTGGCGGTCTGAAGGACAGGACCGGGAAGGCTTCCATATCCGCGTCAATGTCTCACCGTCCGAACTGGAGAGCATGGACCTCGTGGATTATGTCCGCGACGTACTGCGGGACACCGGCGCCACCCCGCAGGACCTGGTCCTGGAAATCACCGAGAGCGCATTTGTGGGCAGCGGAGACGTGGAGACGTACTCCATGAAAGCGCTTGAGGTGCTTGGTGTCCGCCTGGAGATCGACGATTTCGGCACGGGCTATTCATCCATTAGCTACCTGCGCCGCCTGCCGGTGGATACCGTCAAGGTGGACCGGGCACTCATTGCAGACATCGGCGGGGATAAGGGACAGCTGCAGTTTGTGGATGCCGTCCACCGGCTGATCCAGGCCGCGGGTAAGGAAGCGGTCTTCGAAGGCATCGAGACCGCAGAACAGGCGGCACTGCTGCAGAAGATGGGATGCTGCAGCGGCCAGGGGTACTACTTCAGCCGGCCGCTCACGGCTGGGCAGGTGGGACAGCTCCTGGCCAGCGGCAGCCGGCTGCCGCTGGCCACCGAGCTGCTTGCCTGACCCGAACCGGGAAGTTCAGTTCAGGACCCGGTACCGCAGGAACACCACGCCGTTGCCGAACCGCTTTTCCTCCAGCAGCTCCAGGTCCAGCCGCAGCCCGTCCGGCAGGAACCGTTTCCCGCCGCCGACGACTACGGGGGAGAGCAGCTGCTGCAGCTCGTCGACCAGTCCCGCCTTCAGCGCCTGGCCGGCGAGGTTCGCTCCGCCCACGGACACGTCGCCGTCGGACGCCTCGACCAGCGCCCGCACGGCGGCGGGATCGAACTCGCGCTCCAGCCGCGTGCGCGGCGCGGAGACCTCGGAGAGTGAACGGGAGAAGACTACCTTGTCCGAGGCCTGCCAGATCCGGGCATACTCCAGGATGGCCGGCGGCTCGCCTTCGGAAGGGACGGCATCCCAGTACGACATCACGTCATAGAGCTGCCGCCCCACCAGATGCGTGCGTACATTGCGGTCGAGTCCGTTGACGAAGCCATGCACCTCTTCATCGGGCATGCTCCACTCAAAGGAGCCGGACTCGTCCGCAACGTAGCCGTCCAGGGACGTGATCCCCGTGTAGATCAGGCGTCCCATGCTGGCCTCCCGCTGAGGTTAGAGTCCCAGGGCTGTCCGTACATCCGTCAGCACTGCGTCCAGCGTGGCGCGGGCATGTGCACGCGCGGCCGGCAGCTCGGCCGCCGACCCCACCGGCTCAATCACTTCGAGGTAGCACTTGAGCTTGGGCTCGGTTCCGCTGGGACGGATGATGACCCGGGTGTTGTCCTCGGTAATGTACCGCAGTCCGTCCGTGGGGGGCAGGTCTTCCGTGCCAACGGACAGGTCGACGGCGGATACCACCGGCGAACCGGCGAACGCTGCAGGCGGGAAGTTCCGCAGCCGCTGCATCATCTCCGAACGCAGTCCCAGGTTCTGGACCCGGACCGAGAGCTGATCGCTCTGGTGCAGCCCGTGCTGCAGGGCGAGTTCGTCGAGTTCGTCGAAGAGCGTGCGGCCGGCAGCCTTCAGGGATGCGGCGAGCTCGGCCATCAGCACGCCGGCGGAGATTCCGTCCTTGTCCCGGACCAGGCCCGGCGCCACACAGTAGCCCAGGGCTTCCTCGTATCCGTAGGTCAGCTTCGGCACACGGGAGATCCACTTAAAACCGGTGAGCGTTTCGTGATGGTCGAAACCTGCCGCCTCGGCAATGCGGGCCAGGAGGCGCGAGGACACAATCGAGTTGGCGAAGACGGCGCCGGAGCGTGCCTTCTCGCCGCGTACCTTCCACCGGCCGGCGGCGATCCGGCGCGCGATATGCCGGCCCAGGAGGGCGCCGACCTCATCGCCGCGCAGCATCCGCCACTCGCCGGTGGCGGGGTCCTTGGAGGCGACGGCGGCGCGGTCGGCATCCGGGTCATTGGCGAGGACAAGGTCCGCGTTGCGTTCGGCGGCGAGCTTCAGTGCCAGATCCAGCGCCCCGGGCTCCTCGGGGTTGGGGAAGGCGACCGTGGGGAAGTCCGGGTCCGGCAGTGCCTGCTCCGGAACCAGGGTCACCGAGGTAAAGCCCGCTCCGCGAAGGACCGCGGACATGGTCTCGCCGCCGACGCCGTGCATGGGGGTAAGCACAATATGCAGGTCCCGCTCCGGGTATCCCTCGGCATGCATGAGCCGGTCCACGGCGCCGATATAGTCCGCGATCAGCGACTCGGAAACCTCCGTGTACCCGTCCGGTGCCAGCTCGATGGAGTTCAGCGGCACGGTGTAGTCGATCCGCGCGGCGATTTCTGCGTCGTACGGCGTGACGATCTGCGCACCGCGGCCCGGACCCTTGACCGTCCTGCCGCCCAGGTAGACCTTGTAGCCGTTGTCGGCGGCCGGGTTGTGGCTGGCCGTGACCATCACACCGGCGTCCGTGTCCAGTGCGCGCACCGCGTACGCCAGCACCGGCGTCGGCAGCGTGCAGGGGAGCAGGAATGTCTCGATGCCGGCGGCGCCGAATACGGCAGCCGTCTCCAGCGCGAAGTCCTTGGACTTGTACCGTGCGTCATATCCGATGACGGCGCTGGGGGTCCAGTTATCGCCGGCGGTGTCCTGGAGGAAGGAGGCGATGCCCGCTGCGGTGCGGCGCACCACCACGCGGTTCATCCGGTTGGGGCCGGCGCCCAGCTCCGCACGCAGCCCGGCCGTTCCGAACTCGAGCGTTCCGGCGAACCGATCGGCCAGCTCCTGGGCGGCAGCTGCGTCCTTGCCGTCCGTGTCCGCCAGCGTGCGCAGGAGGGTGCGGAGCTGGCGCACGGTATCGGGATCGGGGTCGCTGTCCGCCCATGCCTGTGCGGCTGCGGTCAGTTCGTCAAGGTCAGCGGGAATCAGAGTCATGTGAATACCTAATGTGGCTGGTGCGGGTAACTGGGCGGCGGGAAACTGCTAGATCTTGTTGATGATCTCGGCAAGCAGCTTGGAAATACGCGGTCCGGCGGCCTGTCCCGCTTCCAGGACCTCACCGTGGCTCAGCGCCACGGGGCTGATGCCGGCGGCAAGGTTGGTCACCAGGGAAATGCCGAAGACCTCCATGCCGGCGTGCCGGGCCGCAATGGCTTCGAGCGCCGTGGACATGCCGACCAGGTCGGCGCCGATGGTCTTGGCGTAGCGGACCTCGGCCGGGGTTTCGTAGTGCGGGCCGGTGAACTGTGCGTAGACGCCTTCGTCGAGGGTCGGATCCACGCTGCGGGCCACGTCACGCAGGCGGGAGGAGTACAGGTCTGTCAGGTCCACGAACGTAGCGCCTTCAAGCGGGGACGCGGCGGTGAGGTTCAGGTGGTCGCTGATCAGCACCGGGGTGCCCGGCTGCCACTCGGGATTCAGCCCGCCGCAGCCGTTGGTGAGAACCATGACCTTCGCGCCGGCTGCCGCTGCGGTGCGGACGCCGTGGACAACGGCGCGCACGCCCTTGCCTTCGTAGTAGTGGGTGCGGGCACCCAGCACCAGGGCGCGCTTTCCGTCGGTGGTGAGGACGGAGCGGATGGTGCCCACGTGCCCCTGCACGGCGGGCGCGGAGAAACCCGGGATATCGGAGGCGGAGAGGGTGGCTGTGGTCTCGCCGATCAGTTCCGCGGCTTCACCCCAGCCGCTTCCGAGGACGAGGGCAATGTCATGGGAGGGTACGCCGGTGTGCTCTGCAATGTAGTCGGCGGCCTGCTGGGCAAGTTCAAATGGGTCGTTAGTCACTTAACAAACTTACAGCCTTGCCGGATGCCCCGAGGCCGGTGGCGGGCGCCACCGTTTGAGCGCTGTTCCCTGATGGGACAGAATAGAGCCTTGTGACCAGCCAACTTGATTTCACTGCCCGGAAAATTGCGATTCTAGGAGGGGGCCCCGGCGGCTATGAGGCCGCCCTCGTGGCCGCATCCCTTGGCGCGGATGTGACAATTGTCGAGCGGCAGGGGCTGGGCGGCTCCGCGGTGCTGACCGACGTCGTTCCCTCCAAGACCCTCATCGCCACCGCCGACGTGATGACCCGGCTTACCGCGGCACGGAACCTCGGCGTCGAATTCGGGGACGTGGAAACCCCGGCATTCGCAAACCTGAAGGTGGTCAACCACCGCCTGCTGGCCCTCGCCCGGGAACAGTCCAACGACATCCGCAGCACCCTGGAACGCGCCGGGGTGAAGGTGAAGATCGGCAGCGGCCGGCTGCTGGACAACACCACCATCGAGGTCACCGCCGACGACGGCACGGTGGAAACGGTCAAGGCCGAGGCCCTGCTGATTGCCACGGGCGCGAACCCCCGCGAGCTGGACACCTCCATTCCCGACGGGGAACGGATCTTCACCTGGAAGCAGATCTACAACCTCACCGAGGTCCCCGAACACCTGATCGTCATCGGTTCCGGCGTAACGGGCGCCGAGTTCGCCTCCGCCTACAACGGCCTGGGCACCAAGGTCACACTCATCTCCAGCCGTGACCGGGTGCTGCCCGGCGAGGACGCGGACGCCGCCGTCGTACTGGAGGACGTGTTCCAGTCCCGCGGCATGACCGTGTTGAGCCGGTCCCGCGCCGACTCCGTGGTCAACACCGGCGACGGTGTGCTGGTCACGCTTTCGGACGGGCGCACCGTGGAGGGCAGCCACTGCCTCGTGGCCGTCGGCGCGATTCCGAACACGGCCGGGATCGGCCTGGAGGAAGCCGGCGTGCAGCTGGACGAGCGCGGCCAGATTCGGGTCGACGGCGTCTCCCGCACCACGGCGAACAACGTCTACGCGGCCGGCGACTGCACCGGCGTGTTCAACCTGGCCTCCGTTGCCGCGATGCAGGGCCGCATTGCCGTGGCACACCTGATGGGCGACGGTGTGAAGCCGCTCAAGCTCAAGACCGTGGCCTCGAACATCTTCACCTCCCCGGAAATCGCGTCCGTGGGCGTCTCCGAGGCGGACGTGGCCGAGGGCCGCTACCAGGGCGACGTCATCAAGCTGTCCCTGCACACCAACGCCCGGGCCAAGATGATGGACACCAAGGAAGGCTTCGTAAAGATCATTTCGCGCAAGGGCTCCGGCACCGTGATCGGCGGCGTCGTCGTCGGTCCCCGCGCCTCGGAACTGATCTTCCCGATAGCCATTGCCGTCACACAGAAGCTGCACGTGGACGACCTGGCCAGCACCTTCGCGGTCTACCCCTCCCTCTCCGGCTCCATTTCCGAAGCCGCCCGGCGGCTGCACGTGCACCTGTAACCCGCTGCCCATCCTTTCCCGCGTCCGCGGCGGCACGACCGCCGCGGACGCGGGATTTTTTATGCCCGAATCTAAGCCCTGCGAAACATTTGTCCGCAATGTGGACACAAATCTCAAATAACGGACGGATACTCCTACGATGTGGATACTTCAGTTCCTCTTGCGAAAGAGTTCCAATGTCTACAACGAATCCCTCCGCCGCAGCCACCCCGGCCAAGGCCAATTCCAAGAGCCGCGTCATTGTTGCCAGCCTGATCGGCACCTCCATCGAGTTCTACGACTTTTATGTCTATGCGACCGCCGCGGTCCTCGTCTTTCCGCGATTGTTCTTCCCGGAGGCTGAAGGAGCCACGGCGCTCCTGAGCTCCTTTGCCGTCTTCGGAGTGGCTTTCATCGCCCGACCGCTCGGCTCCATCATCTTCGGGCACTTCGGCGACAAGGTGGGACGCAAGGGAACACTGGTGGCCTCGTTGCTGACCATGGGCATTGCCACGTTCCTGATCGGCTGCCTGCCGACGGCGGACATGGCGGGCTGGAGCTTCTGGGCTCCGGCGCTGCTGGTGGTGATGCGGTTCGCCCAGGGCCTGGCACTCGGCGGGGAATGGAGCGGCGCCGCGCTGCTCGCCACGGAAAACGCGCCGGCCAACAAGCGCGCGGTGTGGGGGACCTTCCCGCAGCTGGGTGCACCGATCGGTTTCATCCTGGCCAACAGCCTGTTCCTGGTGCTGAGCATGCAGCTGAGCGAGGAGCAGTTCATGAGCTGGGGCTGGCGCGTGCCCTTCCTGGCCAGCGCCGTGATGGTGATCATCGGCCTCTATGTCCGGCTGAAGCTGGTGGAAACCCCGGCCTTCCAGAAGGCGCTCGATTCCGGCGAAGTCAAGAAGCTGCCGCTGGGCCAGGCATTCCGGTTCAGCTGGCGCCAGATGATCGCCGGCACGTTCATCATGCTGGCCACGTACGTGCTCTTCTACCTGATGACCACCTTCACGCTCTCCTACGGCACTGCCGCCAAGACTGAGGAAGCTGCCCGCGCGGCTGCCGAGAAGGCCGGAAAGGCCTTCGATCCGGAGGCCTTCGCCCCGGGCCTAGGCTACGCCCGGAACGACTTCCTGATCATGCTGATCATCGGCGTGGTGTTCTTCGGTATCTTCACCCTGGTCGCCGGGCCGCTGGCGGAGAAGTTCGGCCGCCGCAAGATGCTGCTGGCGGTGACCGCCGGGATCTTCGCCTTCGGCTTCACGTTCGCTCCGCTGTTCGACGGCGGCACCGCCGGTGTCATGACCCTGTTGATCATCGGCTTCACCCTGATGGGTCTGACCTTCGGACCCATGGGGGCACTGCTGCCGGAGCTCTTCCCGACCAACGTGCGGTACACCGGCTCGGCCATCGCCTACAACTTCTCCTCGATCCTGGGTGCGGCCGTGGCTCCGTTCATCGCTGTCGCCCTGTGGCAGGCCGCCGACGGCAGCCCGTGGCTGGTGGGCATCTACCTGTCGTCCATGGCCGTGCTGACCCTGGTGGCACTGTTTGTCACCAAGGAAACGCGCGACGTCGACTATGAGAACAATGCCAGCGAGGCCGTGAAGGTCCTCTAAGCCGTTCCAACGCAGCAGGCCCGGTTCCCATTGCGGGAACCGGGCCTGCTGCGTTTGTGCCGGTGCTTGTGCCGGATCAGTCCAGGATCGAGGCGATGACGGCGCCGGCGGAAACCGTAGCGCCAGGCAGGGCGCTCAGCCCGGAGATAGTGCCGGACTTGTGCGCGGTCAATGGCTGTTCCATCTTCATGGCTTCGAGCACCACCACGAGGTCACCCTCGCGGACTGCTGCCCCGTCCTCGACGGCCACCTTGACGATGGTGCCCTGCATGGGCGACGTCAGGTCATCCCCGGCGGCGGCGGCGGAGGCGCCTCCCCGCGAACGCTTGCGGGCCTTGCCGTTGCTGCGGGCGCCGTTGGCAGCACCGGCTGCGGAGCCGCCCAGACCGGCCGGGAGCACAACCTCCAGCCGTTTGCCGCCTACTTCCACGGTCACGCGGCGGCGCTCGTCGTCGTCGTCGCCCGTTCCGGGTTCGCCGCTCCAGACCGGGATGGTGTTCGCGAACTCGGTTTCGATCCAGCGGGTGTGGACGCCGAAGCTGTCCTCGCCGGTGAAGGCGGGGTCGGCAACGACTGCACGGTGGAAGGGCAGGACGGTCGGCATGCCGACGACGTCGATCTCGGCCAGGGCGCGCCGTGCCCGCTGCAGCGCCTCGCGGCGGGTGGCACCGGTGATGATCAGCTTGGCGAGCATGGAATCAAAGTTCCCGCCCACGGTTTCGCCGGCTTCAATTCCGGAGTCCACGCGGACGCCGGGGCCGGTGGGCAGCTTGAACTCGGAGACGGTGCCGGGGGCGGGCATGAAATTGCGGCCCGGATCCTCGCCGTTGATCCGGAATTCGATGGAGTGGCCGCGTACTTCCGGGTCCCCGTAGCCCAGTGCCTCGCCGCGGGCGATGCGGAACTGTTCGCGGACCAGGTCCAGACCGCTGACTTCCTCGGAAACCGGGTGCTCCACCTGC
This sequence comes from Arthrobacter sp. Ms25, assembly GCF_059090365.1. Taxonomy (NCBI): domain Bacteria; kingdom Bacillati; phylum Actinomycetota; class Actinomycetes; order Micrococcales; family Micrococcaceae; genus Arthrobacter; species Arthrobacter sp. Ms25. The sequence goes on from NZ_JBNHFP010000002.1 coordinate 566,618, forward strand.
AGGCGGGTGTTGACCTCGAGGAACGAGATGGTTCCGTCCCTGCCGACGAGGAATTCGCACGTCCCGGCACCCTGGTAGCCAGCTTCCTTCAAGATGGCCTTCGATGCCGCGTACAGGCTGGCGTTCTGCTCTTCGGAAAGGAACGGGGCGGGGGCTTCCTCGACCAGCTTCTGGTTGCGGCGCTGCAGGGAGCAGTCGCGGGTGGAGACGACGACGACGTTGCCGTATCCGTCGGCCAGGCACTGGGTTTCGACATGGCGCGGGGCGTCCAGGAAGCGCTCGATGAAGCACTCGCCGCGGCCGAAGGCGGCCGTTGCTTCCCGGACGGCGGAGTCGAACATTTCGGGGATTTCTTCGCGGGTGCGGGCGACCTTGATACCGCGGCCGCCGCCGCCGAAGGCTGCCTTGATGGCCAGCGGGAGGCCGTGACGGTCTGCGAAGTCCAGGACGTCCTGGGCGGACTCCACCGGATCCGGGGTTCCGGGAACCAGCGGTGCGCCGACCTTGGCTGCAATGTGCCGGGCCTGGACCTTGTCGCCGAGCTGCGAAATGGCGCTGGGGGAGGGGCCGATCCAGGTGAGGCCGGCGTCGATGACGCGCTGGGCGAATTCGGCGTTTTCGGAGAGGAACCCGTAGCCGGGGTGGATGGCGTCGGCACCTGCCCGTGCGGCGGCGTCGAGGATCTTGTCCATGTCCAGGTAGGACTCGGCTGCGGTGCTGCCGCCCAAGGCATAGGCTTCATCCGCGAGGCGGACATGCAGGGCGTCGCGGTCCGGGTTGGCATAGACCGCAACGGCGGCGATTCCTTCATCGCGGGCTGCGCGGATGACGCGTACCGCAATCTCGCCGCGGTTGGCAATGAGGATCTTCGTGAGTGCCTTGGCGGGGGTCGCAGCAGGCGCGGGGGTGTTCTGGCTCATTGGTGCACTGGCTCCTTTTGATCTGTTCGGAGCCTAGCGCGGTTTTGTGGTCTCGGGCCATAATGCGTGCTGTTTCTGCGTGGGAACCGTCCCTTAGTTGTGGAGATTCTACAAAGGCGGGGGTGCTCCGGGGTCACCGGGAGCTATGTTCTGGGTTCCGTAGCCGGTGGCCTAACGTCGCGGAATCCTGGGACCATGGCCGTGGCTTTTGCGCAGCAGAAGTTGTCCACTCCTCCCCGAAGCAGCATCTGCTGTGCAGGAACCGCCCTGCAGTCTCATAGCGCTGTGGAAAACGGATTGTCCCGGCGAGCATCCCTCTTAATAGAGCCATGCCGATGCCTCAGCCTCTGCCGGAGCAATTCACCACCCCCTTTACCTACGGGCATGCCATCGCGGCCGGGTTGAGCGCTGCCCGGCTCCGTGCTCCGGACCTTCGGGCTCCCAGCCGGGCCATACGAGTTCCCAAAACGGCCGGCTTCGACCTCGCCGCCGGGTGCCGGCCGTATTTGGAGCTGCTTCCAGATGCTGTCATCAGCCACGGAACAGCGGCCCGGCTGCACGGTCTGGCTCTGCCATGTAGGGTCGCCGAGGAGCCCCGGATCCACCTCAGTCGGAGTCCCGAGCATGGACCACCGCGACGGCGGCACGTCTGTGGACATCGGCTGGCGCTGGGACCTCATGAGATCACTCAGGTCCAAGGGCTGCGCGTGACGACAATCAGCCGCACCTGGCTGGACCTGGCCAGTGTTCTCTCCGTGGAAGAGCTGGTGATTATGGGTGACCAAGTAGTGAGCGAACATCACCGCAACTTCGGCTCGCCACGCCGGCCCTTGGCCCCATTGGACGAATTGCACAGCCTGGTCAACGAGCGGCAGGGTGTCCCCGGCGTCCGTCGGAGCCGCCAGGCATTGGAGTGTGTCCGCGTGGGTGTGGATTCCCCGTCCGAGACCCGGCTGCGGCTGATGCTGGCTAAGTATGCCGATCTGCCGGAGTTCTTACCGAACGTAGCCCTGCTCGATGAGTACGGTCAGCCGCGGGTGTGGGCGGACCTGGGATGCCGAGAGTTCCGGACTTGCCTCGAATACGACGGCACTCACCACCTGACTCCGGAACAACAGGCGAAGGACCATCATCGGGACCTTTTGACCGCCGAACTGGGCTGGGTGCAGGTGAAGATCAGCCGGGCCGATCTGGCTCAGGGATCCTCGTGGGTAGCCTCAAAGGTGCGCAGAGGTCTTGCACTGGGGGGATGGACGCCGTCGGGGTGAGACGGCCCCGCTCCCAACGCCTTCCGTACAGCTGGTGCGGTTACGTCCTGCCTGGTGTACAGCTGATGTTGTCCGGAGGGCCTACAGACAACATCAGCTGTACGGAAGATGCGCGCAGACTGCATTAGCTGTACGGAAGATGGGCCGGAGAACCTGCAAACGACATCAGCTGTACGGAAGGAGCCGCGCCATGAAGACAGACCAGGAGCCCCCAGGCGCCGGAAGCTACTTCCAGAGGTCGATGATCCGCACGTCGGCGCTGGCCAGCAGCTGGCGCAGCGTCGAGACGGAAAGCCCGACGACGGCGTGCGGGTCGCCGTCGACCCTCTCGATGAAGGCCCCGCCCAAGGAGTCGATCGTGAAGGATCCGGCCACCTGCAACGGTTCACCCGTGGCGATGTAGGCCTCGATTTCCTCGTCGGTAAGCTTCACGAAGTGCACGCTGGCGGAGGACACCGCCCCCACGGTGGCTCCGGAGCCGTCCTCGTCGGTGTCCCGGCAGTCCACCAGCCAGTGCCCGGTGTGCAGCACCCCGGAGGAACCGCTCATGCGGCGGATCCGCTCGCGGGCGATGTCGGCCTCCCACGGCTTGCCGTGTGCTTCGCCGTCGAACTCGAACACGGAATCGCAGCCGATCACCAGGGCGCCCTCGGCTTCGGGCAGCGAGGCGACGGCTTCGGGCAGCGAGGCGACGGCTTCGGCCTTGGCGCGGGCCAGGAGCAGGGCGGTGTCATGCGGATCGGTCAGGCCGTAGCGGGCGGTGACGGCGTCTTCGTCGACGTCGGAAACGAGGACGGTGTGGGCGATGCCGGCATCGGTCAGCAGCTTGGTACGGGCAGGGGACGCGGAGGCCAGAATGAGGCGGAGGTTGGTCACGGGTTCCAGCCTAGTGCCGGGGCGGAGCGGTCCGGAAACCACAAACGCCGGGCCGCCCCGAAAGGGACGGCCCGGCGCAGGTAGCCGAAAGGGTTAGCTCTTGGACTGAACCAGCAGGGGAACCTCAACCTGCTCGGAATCGTCCGCGAACGGATCGCCCTCGCGCTTGGCGTTGTACAGTCCCGCATCCAGCAGGCCGTTGCGCTTAGCCACGAGGGTGGGGACCACGGTCTGGCCGGCCACGTTCACCGCGGTGCGGCCCATGTCCAGGATCGGATCGATGGACAGCAGCAGGCCGACGCCGGCCAGCGGCAGGCCGAGGGTGGACAGGGTCAGGGTCAGCATGACGACGGCGCCGGTGGTGCCGGCAGTCGCGGCGGAGCCCAGGACCGAGACCAGGGCGATCAGCAGGTAATCGGTGAAGACCAGGTCGATGTTGAAGAACTGGGCCACGAAGATCGCGGAGACCGCCGGGTAGATGGAGGCGCAGCCGTCCATCTTGGTGGTGGCGCCCAGCGGCACGGCGAAGGAGGCGTAGGCCCGGGGGACGCCGAGGTTGCGCTCGGTGACCCGCTGGGTCAGCGGCAGGGTTCCGACGGAGGAGCGGGACACGAAGGCCAGCTGGATGGCGGGCCAGGCGCCGGAGAACCACTGGCGGACGGAGAGGCCGTGGGCCTTGATCAGCGCCGGGTAGACGCCGAACAGCACCAGGAACAGGCCGATGTAGACGGTCAGGGCGAACATGCCCAGGGATCCGATGGTGTCCCAGCCGTAGGTTGCGACGGCGGTGCCGATGAGGCCGACCGTGCCGACCGGAGCGAGCCGGATGATCCACCACAGGACCTTCTGGATGACGGCCAGCGCGGAGGCGTTCAGGGCCAGGAATGCTTCGGCGGGCTTGCCGACCTTCAGGGCGGCAATGCCGACGGCAATCGCGATCACGAGGATCTGCAGCACGTTGAAGCTGACGCTGGTGGCCACGTCGCCGGATTCGGCCACCTTGGAGCTGGCGCCCAGGCCCAGGAAGTTGGCCGGCACCAGGCCGGTCAGGAAACCTACCCAGCTGCCCTGGCTTCCGCTGAACTCCTCGCCCTCGCTGACGTCGGCGTTGTCGCCGGGCTGCAGGAAGACGCCGAGCAGAATGCCGATGGTCACGCTGATCATTGCCGTGATCGCGAACCACAGCAGGGTCTGCCAGGCAAGCCGGGCTGCGTTGGACACGGCCCGGAGATTGGCGATGGAGCTAACCACTGCGGTGAAGATCAGGGGGACGACGGCGGCCTTCAGCAGGGAAACATAGCTGCTGCCGATGGTGTCCAGTGTTTCGGTCAGCCAGTTGGGCTGGTCATCGACCGTGCCCATGGACTTGGCCACAAGGCCCAGCACCAGGCCGGCAATCAGGGCGGCGATGATCTGCGGGCCGAAGGAGGTTACCCACTTGGGCAGCCGCCGGGCGGGGGATTCTGGGGAGGAGGTCTGTGAGGTCACGGGAAAGACTCTAGCGGCCTGCTCATATCAGACCGGACTCAAAGTTGCGAAATATTACGGTAGGTAATTGCCGGTTCACCGTTCGGGATGAGATCGATTCCGCGCCAGCAGTGCCCGAAACGGCAGTGGCCCGGGATATTCCCCGGGCCACAGTGACTAAGATCGCACTTTCCTACTCACCCAGCAGGGCACGCCGCAGCGTATCCAGGCCGACGGAGCCCAACTGCAGGGCCCGGGTGTGGAACGCTTTCTGGTCGAAGGCGTCGCCTTCGCGGCTGCGGACCTCGTCGCGGATCTGCTCCCAGAGCCGCTGGCCCAGCTTGTAGGACGGGGCCTGGCCCGGCCAGCCGAGGTAGCGGGTGAACTCGAAGTTCAGCTGTCCCTCACTGATCGACAGGTTCTGCTTCAGGAACTCGTAGCCCTTATCGGCGGTCCAGGTTCCTTCGCCCCACCGTTCGGGGATCTGCAGTTCCAGGTGGACGCCGATATCGAAGACCACCCGTGCGGCACGCATCCGCTGCGCATCGAGCATGCCCATCCGGTCGCCCGGATCGCTGAGGTAGCCCAGCTGCTCCATCAGCCGTTCGGCGTACAGCGCCCAGCCCTCTCCGTGGCCGGACACCCAGCACACGTTGCGCCGCCAGTCGTTGAGGAGACCGCGTGCCGCCGTCGCCGTCGCGATCTGCAGATGATGGCCGGGAACACCCTCGTGGTAGACGGTGGTGGTCTCCTGCCAGGTGGTGAAGGTGTCTTCACCGGCGGGTACGGACCACCACATGCGGCCCGGGCGGGAGAAATCATCGCTCGGACCGGTGTAGTAGATGCCGCCTTCCTGGGTGGGGGCGATCATGCACTCGATCCGGCGCATCGGTTCGCTGATGTCGAAGTGGGACCCGGCGAGGTCCTCCACGGCGCGGTCCGCCAGGTTCTGCATCCAGGCCTGCAGCTCGTCGGTGCCGTGCAGCTGGCGGGCCGGATCCTCGTCCAGGATCCGCATGGCTTCGGCCACGGTCGCACCGGGACGGATCTGTTCCGCGACGGCTTCCTGCTCGGCGATGATGCGGTCCAGCTCCTCCACACCCCACTGGTACGTCTCTTCCAGGTCCACGGCGGACCCGAGGAACCGGCGGGACATGAGCGCGTAGCGTTCGGCGCCCACGGCATCCGCGGCGGGAGCGGCCGGAAGCAGTTCCTGCTCCAGGAAAGAGGCAAGGTTCGCATAGGCGCGGCGGGCGGCTTCGGCGCCGGTCCGCAGGTCGGCGCGGAGTGCTTCGGGCAGCTCGCCGCCGCCGGGCAGGGAGGCGTTGGCGGCCAGGGCGTCAAAGAAGCCGCCGTCCTCTGCATACGCGGAAGCCTGTTCCACGACAATCTTCACCTGCCGGCGGGCAGCCACAAGTCCGCGTTCGATGCCGCTGCGCAGGCTGGTGATGTAGCCGGCGACGGCGTCATCCACGTTGTTCAGGCGGCCCGCAATATGGTGCCACTGCTCTTCGGTGTCCGTGGGCATCAGGTCGAAGATGCTGCGGATGCCCTGGGCAGGGGAGGCGATGTTGTTCAGCTCTGCCAGGTCCCAGCCGGATTCATGGATTTCCAGGTCCAGGCCGAGGCGTTCGCGCATCGCGTCCAGTGTCACGCGGTCGACGTCGTCGGTCGGTTCCAGTCCGTCCAGCCGGCCCAGTGTCTCCCGGGCGGCTTCGGCGAAGGATTCCATGCCGGCAGGCGAATAGTCGCCGTACTCCGACTCCCGCCCCGGGATGCCCAGGGATGTCGCGAAGGACGGGTCCAGCTGCAGGAGCGTAGCGGTGAAGGCATCGGCAACGGCGTCGATGGCGGTGGGCTGGCGCACCGGGGCACTGCCGGCAGCGGCGGGTACGGGTGCTGAGGAAGGAGTCTGTTGGGTCACAAAGGTAGCCTAACCGCTTGGTGGCCCGGGGGCTGTTTATGACTAGCGGTAGCTCCGCCGCCAGGAACCGGGCCCGGGTTTCGGGTCCAGCCGCAGATTCCGCCGGCGCACCCAGGCTCGGTGCACCGGCCGGGCGGGCGGCAACGGTGCGCCCTGCGCTTCCAGTGCGGCGACGACGGCGGTCAACGCCGCCAGCTCCTCCTCCGTCGGATTGCCGGCGACGACGGAAAGCAAAGCGTCGGAAGCCGGTTCACTGTCCTCATGTCCGGTGCTCACAGCGGCATGTTCCCGTGTTTCTTGGCGGGCAGCGAGGCGCGCTTGTCCCGCAGCGCCCGCAGGCCGCGGATCAGCTGCAGCCGGGTCTCCGACGGCGCAATGACGGCGTCCACGTAGCCGAGTTCGGCCGCCTGGTAGGGGTTGAGCAGCTCGTCTTCATACTGCTCGATGTATTGGCGCCGCACGTCCTCGACGTCGCCGCCGCCGTCGGCCGCTGCCTTGAGCGGGGCACGGTAGAGGATGTTCACCGCGCCCTGGGCGCCCATGACGCCGATCTGTGCCGTGGGCCAGGCGAGGTTGATGTCCGCGCCGAGCTTCTTGGAGCCCATCACGATGTACGCGCCCCCGTACGCCTTGCGGGTAATGACCGTCAGCTTGGGGACGGTGGCCTCGGCGTAGGCGTAGAGCAGCTTGGCGCCGCGGCGGATGATGCCCTGGAATTCCTGGTCCTTGCCCGGTAGGAAGCCCGGCACGTCCACGAAGGTCAGGATCGGGATATTGAAGGCGTCGCAGTTCCGGACAAACCGGGCGGCCTTCTCGGAGGCGGCGATGTCCAGGGTTCCGGCGAACTGCATGGGCTGGTTGGCCACGATGCCCACGGTGTGGCCCTCCATCCGGCCGTAGCCGATGATGACGTTCGGCGCATACAGGCCCTGCATTTCCAAGAAATGCCCGTCATCCAGGACGGTCTCGATGACGGTGCGGATGTCGTAAGGCTGGTTCGCCGAGTCCGGGATCAGCTCATCCAGGGCCTCGTCGGCCGCCGTGGGCTCGGGGGCGGAGTCGAATGCCGCCAGCGGTGCTTCGGCCAGGTTGTTCGAGGGCAGGAAGTCGAGCAGTTCGCGGACGAACTCGATGGCGTCTTCTTCATCAGAGGCGAGATAGGCGGAGGTGCCCGTGTTCGTGTTGTGCTGCCGGGCGCCGCCGAGGGTCTCCATGTCCACGTCTTCACCCGTGACCGTCTTGATGACATCGGGTCCGGTGATGAACATGTGCGAGGTCTTGTCCACCATCACCACATAGTCGGTCAGCGCGGGGGAGTAGGCGGCACCGCCGGCGGACGGGCCCATGATGAGTGAGATCTGGGGGACGACGCCGGAGGCATGGACATTGTTGCGGAAGATATCGGCGAACATCGCCAGTGAGGCGACGCCCTCCTGGATGCGGGCCCCGCCGCCGTCGAGGATGCCGATCACCGGGCAGCCGTTGCGCAGTGCGAATTCCTGCACCTTGACGATCTTCTCGCCGTTGACCTGGCTCAGCGAGCCTCCGTACACCGTGAAATCCTGGCTGTAGACGGCCACCGGACGCCCGTCGACGGTGGCGTAGCCGGACACGAGCCCGTCGCCGAGGGGCTTTTTCTTCTCCATGCCGAACGCGGTGGAGCGGTGCACCGCAAGGGCGTCGAACTCGACGAAGGAACCGGCGTCCACGAGCAGTTCGATGCGCTCGCGTGCCGTGTGCTTGCCGCGGGCATGCTGCTTCTCCACCGCGGCAGCGCCGGAGGGCATCTCGGCGGCGGCCCGGCGGCGCCGGAACTCGGCAATCTTGCCGGCCGTCGTATGCAGGGACAGGTCCTGGTCGATGCTCAAAGGGGCCTCCGGGTGCTTCAGTCGAGACGCTGCACCGCCTCCGGAACGGGAAGCAGGGCAGGCGTTAAGTAGGTTCCGCACAAAAATCGTGACGGTTTATCCAGTCTAGTGAGCCGGACCGGAGGGACTGAGTGTAGAAAACCTACAATTTCGTTCCCTGCCGGTTGGTCCGGCTCCCGGCGGCAGGCACCCTGCGGTGCGATGTTACTGCCTAGTAACATCGACGTGAGGTGCATTACCCTGTGGCTATGAGCATCCCGAACAGCACCCCGGAAACAGCGCCACGGTCCCTCGCCGGACGCACCATCCTGATGTCCGGCGGAAGCCGCGGCATCGGCCTGGCCATAGCCCTGCGCGCGGCAGCGGACGGCGCGAACATTGCCATGCTGGCCAAGACGGCGCAGCCGCACCCCAAGCTGGAAGGAACGGTCTACACCGCGGCGGAGCAACTGGAGGCCGCCGGCGGCAAGGCCCTGCCGATCATCGGCGACGTGCGCCGCGACGAAGATGTTGCCCGCGCCGTCGAAACCACCCTGGAGCAGTTCGGCGGGATCGACATTGTCCTGAACAACGCCTCCGCCATCGACCTCTCCGGCACCGACGCCGTCACGATGAAGAGCTACGACCTGATGGCGGACATCAACACGCGCGGCACGTTCATGCTGTCCAAGTTCTCCCTGGATGCCCTGCGCCGCTCCGGCAACGGACACATCCTCACCCTGTCCCCGCCCTTGAACCTCGATCCCAAGTGGGCCGGCGGCTACCTCGCGTACACGATGGCCAAGTACGGCATGTCCCTCACCACGCTCGGCCTCGCCGAGGAACTGAAGAACGACGGCGTGTCCGTCAACTCGCTCTGGCCGGTGACCGGGATCAACACCGCGGCCATCCGCAACATGCCCGGGGGCGACAGGCTTGCCGCCGCCTCCCGCAGCGCGGACATCATGGCGGATGCCGCACACGCAATCCTCACCCGTCCCAGCGGCCGGTCCACCGGCAACTTCTACACGGATGAAGAGGTGCTCCGCGAGGAAGGGATCACGGATTTCAGCCGGTATGCGCCCGGGGTTCCGGCGGACAAGCTCATGCCCGACTTTTTCCTCTGACCGCTGCTGCAGGACCGCGGGCGAAGGGAATGTCAGGGCGCCCGCGTAAGATCGGAAGAATGCAACTGCACTACTCCAGCATGGAAAGACCGGCCCTGGATCCGGCCCGCCTGAGGGCGGCGCTGGTGGCACCCAACGGCCCCTTCGCTGCGCTGGACGTAGTGACGGAGACCGGATCCACCAATACCGACCTGGCGGAGGCCGCACGGCTGCGCCCTTCAGAGGTTCCGGACCTCAGCGTCCTGACCGCCGAGCTGCAGACCGCCGGCCGCGGCCGGATGGAGCGCAGCTGGGTGGCGCCGGAGCGTTCCTCGCTGTTCGTCAGTGTGCTCCTGCGTCCCGAAAACGCGGCCGGGCGGCCCCTGCCCACGAACTCCTACGGGTGGCTGTCGCTGCTGGCGGCCCTGGCCCTGGCCGAAAGCGTTGCCGCACGCACCGGCGTCGAGGCCCGGCTGAAGTGGCCGAACGACGTCATGGTGGACGGCAGGAAACTGGCCGGCGTGCTGGCGCAGCTGGTTCCTTCCTCCGACGGGCCCCCGGCCGTAGTGGTCGGCGCCGGCTTGAATGTCAGCCTGACCGATGAAGACCTGCCCGTGCCTACCGCCACCAGCCTGCTGATGGAGTACGCCTCCACTACCGACCGCAACATTCTGCTGCAGGACTACCTGCTGGCGCTGGCCGCCCGGTACCGGGCATTCTGCTCCGTGGACGGAGACCCCGAGGCAGTGCCGGACGGAAAGAAGGACGCGCTGCGGGACGAGGTCGCCGCGCGCCTCGGCACCCTGGGCCTCCGCGTCAGCGCGCAGCTGCCCGGCGGCGCCGTGATCACCGGGCGTGCCGTGGCGCTGGCGCCCACCGGTGCACTGGTTATCGTCGACGACTCCGGCAACGCGCACACCGTCAGCGCCGCCGATGTCGTGCACCTGCGCCCCGAGCAGCCGTGAGGACCGCACCGGCCGTTCCGCGGGGAGGCGCTCCGTGCGCCTGAGACTTTCTCCCGGCGAGCACATCATTGCCGCCGGCCGCCCGCATGCCCGTTCCCTCTGGAAGCCGCTGACGCTGGCGGGAATCACGGGAGCGTTGGCCGGTTACGCCATCGGCTGGCTGGGACGGGACTCCCTGCCCGGACAACTGGGCGAGTGGAGCCCTTACCTGCAGCCGGCGGTCGTGGGACTGGCACTGCTGGTGCTGGCCCGCTACTGCCTGCCCCCGGTTCTTCGCTGGCTTGCGGGCCGCATCATCCTCACCGACCGGCGGCTTATCCGGCGGCAGGGAGTGCTGGTGCGCCGCGAGCACGAGATAGCGTTGGCTGCCATCTACCAGTTGGAAATCCGGCAGTCCGTGACGGACCGGATGCAGCGCAGCGGAACCCTCATCCTCGACCTGGGTCACGGGCGGATTATGCAGTATCCGGCCGTGCCGGAGGTGCACAGGTTCCGCTCCGTCGTGGTGTCGGCCATCGGGCAGCTGCCGCTGACGGCCATGTTCGATGGTGTAGATATGGAAACAGACAGGGGATACGACTACGAAGGGAGGGACCATGACTGATGCCGGCCACGGCGGGTCCGGACCCGCGAGCCACCCGGAACCGATGACCCAGCCAATCCGGCCGGTGCCGGTGAGGCGTCCCGACTACTCGCGCGCCAGCACAGGCACCGAGATTGACCGCGAAGATGTCCGCAAACTCGAGGCCCAGCTGCTGGGAGGACCGCGGACGCTCCGGCGCCGTGAAGCCGCTGCCGAAGCCGGCGTGTCCCTGCTGTCCGCGCGCAAGCTCTGGCGGGCCATGGGTTTTCCGAACCTCGACGACGATGCCGTGTTCTTCACCGAACAGGATCGCGAGGCATTGAGTACCGTGATCGAACTGGTGCGCGATGAACAGCTCACCGAGGACGCGGCGATTTCCATCATGCGGTCCATCGGGCAGATGACGGACCGGATGGTGGTGTGGCAGGTTGAAGCGCTGGTGGAGGAAATGGTGGTCCGCCGCGGAATCACCGATGCCGAAGCCCGCAAGCGGCTGGTTGAAGCCCTTCCCGGCCTCATCGAACCGCTCGAAAAAACCCTCGTGTACGCCTGGAAGCGCCAGCTGAATGCGGCCGTCCAGCGCCTGGCCCTGCGGGCCGAGGCCGGTTTGGCCAGCCATGACGATGCCGCCACCGACGACGCGCCGCTGCCGCTGGCACGCGCCGTCGGTTTTGCCGACCTGGTTTCCTACACAAGCCTCTCCCGGCAGATGAACGAGAAGACGCTGGCCCAGATGGTGCAGCGCTTCGAGCACAAGTGCGCGGAAATCATCTCGGTGGGCGGCGGCCGGCTGGTCAAGACCATCGGTGACGAAGTCCTGTTCAATGCCGAAACCCCCGAAGCGGGGGCGGAGATTTCCCTCGCCCTGGCCAAGGCATTCACGGAGGATGAGCTGCTGCCCTCGGCACGGGTGTCCCTGGTCTGGGGCCGGGTGCTCTCCCGCCTGGGCGATATCTACGGTCCCACCGTGAACCTTGCCTCCCGGCTGACCTCCCTGTCCGAACCGGGCACTGTCCTGACCGACGCCTCCACCGCCGCCGCACTGAAGGACAACCCGAGATTCGTGCTGATCCCGCACCGGCCACGTAATGTCCGGGGCTTCGGGGAAATCCATCCCGTAACCCTGGCCCGGGGGACCGGATCCGGCCTCGTGCTCGACTAACGCTTTATAGTTACGCCGGGCTCCCGACACCGTTTTCGCCCTCATGGGCAGTCGGCGGCGATTCCGGGGGACAGCGAAGATCGAAGCGCCGCCCGGCGCCTGAGCCGGGCGGGCCGACGTCGGTTAGGGTATGAAAGAGAAATGCGTAAGCCAGATCACTTAGGGATCCTGCCGGATAGGGCGTGAATGAACTCCGACGAAACGACATCTCCGGATGCTGACCTGCATGCCGTGTTTGGGTACGCCTCCGACCGGGGACTGCGACGCGAATTGAATGAAGACTCACTCATCGCTGCCGAGCCGATCTTCGCCGTTGCCGACGGCATGGGCGGGCATGAAGCAGGCGAGGTGGCCAGCAGCATCTGCGTCCGCACCCTGGGGGATTCCCCGATTGTGGGGAAGCATCTGCCGGAGTTTTCGGTCGAGCAGCTGGAGGCATTGATCCAGGAGTCGGACCGCCGCATCCGTGAAGCCACCGGCGGACGTGCCGGCACTACGCTGAGCGGCGCCGTCCTGGTGCGTGAAGGGGGTAAACCCCACTGGCTGGTGTTCAACGTGGGCGATTCCCGTACCTACCGGCTGAGCTCGGGAGCCTTGGCGCAGGTCACCGTGGACCACAGCGAGGTGCGGGAGCTGGTGGACCTCGGCCAGATCACCGCTGACGAGGCGCTGGTGCACCCCCGCCGCCACGTGGTCACCCGCGCACTGGGGACGGGCAACGATGCAGAGGCGGACTTCTGGCTGCTCCCCGTGGAGCCGGGAGATCGGCTCATGGTGTGTTCCGACGGGCTGACCGGGGAGGTCAGCGACAGCCAGATTCTCCAGGTCCTCGCCTCTGTGCCGAATCCGCAGGACGCCTGCGCGGCTCTGGTCCAGGCCGCGCTGCGCTCGGGCGGACGGGACAACATTACAGTTTTGGTAGTCGACGTCGATGGCGCCGCCGACGGCCACGGATCCGACGCGGTCACCCTGACGGGTACATCGGCGGACCTCACCGACTCAGCCGAATAAGCTTGAGGAATACAACCAGCACCACAGAAGGAGCCGCAATGAGTACCAACCCGGATATGGAAGAGCGCCTACTGAGCGATTGGAGCCGCCGCCTGACCCAGGCGCTGCAGATCCTGGATCTGGAAGTGGACCACAAAATGCTCGTGGAACTGGGCGAAAAGTCTGCGCAGACCGTCACCGGCAACGCCGGGGTCATCAGTGCCTTTGTGGTCGGCTACGCGGCCGGACTCACCACCACCAGCGGGCGCAAGGCAGCGGACGAGGCAGTTCAGAAGGCTGCGGACACTGCCTTTCAGCTGGCCGAGACCGGTCTGGAAGGACCGGACAATCCGGGATGGAAGGGTTCTGCCCAGTAACGGCAGGAACAGACGCACTGTCACCGGCCGCCGATAGGCGCAGGTGAACGAAGGGGAGGCCAGGACCGAAGTCCTGGCCTCCCCTTCTGTCTATGCCGCTGCGGTTAGGCGTTCACCGTCGCCCGGCGCATTTTGTCCTCAGGTCCGTTGGTCGGCTGCGCGGCCGGCTCGACCCGGACGACGACGGCCTTGGACACCGGGGTGTTGCTGCCCTCGGCAACGTGGTCCAGCGGTACCAGCACGTTGGCTTCGGGGTAGTACGCCGCCACACAGCCCTTGGGCGTGGGGTAGGAGACTACCCGGAAGTTACGCACTACGCGCTCGACGCCGTCGTGGTGGACGCCGTGGATGTCGATGTACTGGCCGTCCGCCAGGCCCAGCTCCTCGATGTCACCGGAGTTCATGAACAGCACGTGGCGGCCGCCCTTGATCCCGCGGTAGCGGTCATTGTGCCCGTAGATCGTGGTGTTCCACTGGTCATGGGAACGCAGGCTCTGCAGCAGCAGGGTACCTTCGGGGCGCTTGACCGCTTCCAGGTCGTTGACGGTCAGGATGGCCTTGCCCGTGGGGGTGTTGAAGGTCCGGGAATCCCGCGGGCCGTTGGGCAGCACGAAACCGCCTTCGTGGCGGATCCGCTCGTTGTAGTTCTCGCAGCCTTCCACGACCCGGGAAATGTGGTCCCGGATCAGGTCATAGTCCTTCTCGTAACCGGCCCAGTCGGCGTCGATCCGGTCGCCGATAACCAGCGCACCGAGACGGGCAATCACTGCCGGTTCCGAGAGCAGGTTCTTCGATACCGGTTCCACCCCGCCGTGCGAGGCATGGACCACACATACGGTGTCCTCTACGGAGACGAACTGCCGTCCGGTTTCCTGGACGTCGATTTCCGTACGGCCCAGGACCGGAAGGATCAGCGCTTCCTTGCCGGTGACCAGGTGGGACCGGTTGAGCTTGATGGACATCTGCACGGTCATGTCCGTCTTTTCCATGGCGGCCTCGGCGAACTGGGTGTCCGAGATGGCGGAGATCAGGTTGCCGCCGAGTGCCATGAAGAACTTGATCCGGCCGTCCTGCATCCGGTAGAAGGTTTCCACGGCGTCTGCCCCGTGGTCGCGGGGCGGATCGAAGTTGAACTCCTTGCCCAGCGAATCCAGGAACGCCGGCGGCATCTGTTCCCAGATGCCCATGGTGCGGTCACCCTGGACGTTGCTGTGCCCGCGGATCGGTGCGGCGCCGGCGCCCGGCTTGCCGATGTTGCCGCGCAGCAGCAGGAGGTTGATGATCTCCTTGATCGTGGCAACGCCCTTTTTCTGCTGGGTGATGCCCATGGCCCAGGTGATGATGACCTTTTCGGCCCGAAGGTAGCGGTCGGCCAGTTCATCGATTTCCTCGGCACGCAGGCCGGTTGCTTCCAGCACCTCGTCGTCGTCGACCAGCAGCAGGTGTTCCTTCAGATCCGCGAGGCCCTCGCAGTGCTTCTCCAGGAAATCGTGGTCCAGGACCGTTCCCGGGTTCTTGTCTTCGGCTTCGAAGACCCGCTTGGAAATCGCCTGGAGCAGGGCCATGTCCCCGCCGAGCCGGATCTGCAGGAACTGGTCCGCAATCTCGGTGCCCTTGCCCGCGACGCCGCGGGGCTTCTGCGGGTTCTTGTAGCGCTTCAGCCCGGCCTCCGGGAGCGGATTCACGGCGACGATGTTGCCGCCGTTGCGCTTGCACTCTTCCAGCGCGGTCAGCATGCGCGGGTGGTTGGTGCCCGGGTTCTGGCCCATGAGGATGATCAGGTCCGCCTGGGCGAAGTCCTCGTAGGCCACCGTGGCCTTGCCGATACCGATAGTCTGGCCCATGCCCCAGCCCGAGGACTCGTGGCACATGTTGGAGCAGTCCGGCAGGTTGTTCGTACCGAAGGCGCGGATGAACAGCTGGTACAGGAACGCTGCTTCGTTGGAGGTACGCCCACTGGTATAGAACGCAGCTTCGTGCGGGGAGTCCAGTGCCTTAAGCCGGTCAGCCACGATGCCGAGGGCTTCATCCCAGCCCACGGGACGGTAGTGGTCCTCGCCGGCGGGCTTGTACAGCGGCTCAGTGAGCCGGCCCTGCATGCCCATCCAGTACTCGCTGCGTCCACGCAGCTCCGTAAGACTGTGTTCGGCCCAGAACTCCGAGGGAATGACTACCGGCGTGGCTTCCCACGTGACGGCCTTGACGCCTTCCTCGCAGTATTCGAACGGGCTGCGGTCCTTCGGATCCGGCCACGCACAGCTGGGGCAGTCGAACCCGTGCTTTTGGTTCATGCGGAAGGTGGTCCCCAGAGCACGGGAGAGTCCCATGTGCTCAATGGCCGGCTTCATGGAGTGGTAAACGGCGGGGACGCCCGCTGCCCAATCCTTCGGCTTTCCCTTGACCTCTATATCGCTCTCATTGACTTCTTTAACGCGGGGTTCTTTCCTGGCCACGCCGGCACTTCCCTTCATCGCTTAGCTGCAGGTCTGCCGCGGGCGGCGACTGCTTCTCTGGCAGTTTATCTGCATACAGGCCTAACAGTCAGGGCGCACCGCCGCAAGCGCTGCGACAGCCGGCCGCAGTTCCACAGGGGCTCAAGGGCGGGGATACCCCGGGGGCGGGCCCGGCGTCGTCGTCCGGCGCCCGCTCCGATGCACCGCTCCCACAACCGCACGCTATGCGGCAAGATTGGTTAGGTGAGCACAGCCAAGACATCCCCGGAACCCACGGACACCGAAGCTGCCGTCGAGTCGGTCAGCACAGACACCCCGCCCGCCGGGGACCTGCGCGAGGAATACCAGGCGCTCGCCGAACAGGTGCGCCGTTACCGCTTTGCCTATTACAACGAGGACGCTCCGCTGGTTTCCGACGCGGAATTCGACCGGCTGTACCGCCGGCTCGAAGAGATCGAGGCGCTGCACCCGGAGCTGGTCACCAATGACTCGCCCACCCAGGAAGTGGGCGGCGAAGTATCCGCCGCCTTCGCCCCGGTGGAACACCTGCAGCGGATGTATAGCCTCGAGGACGTCTTCTCCCTGGACGAACTGGACGCCTGGGTCCGCAAGACGGAGTCCTCCGCGGCCAACATTGCCCCCGGCGCGCAGATCAAGTGGCTCACCGAGCTGAAGATCGACGGCCTGGCGGTCAACCTGCTCTACCGCAACGGGGAACTGGTCCGGGCCGCCACCCGCGGCGACGGCACCACGGGTGAGGACATCACCCACAATGTGCTCACGATTGCTTCCATCCCGCGGACCCTCAAGGGTGAGGACCTGCCGGCGGAAATGGAAATCCGCGGGGAGGTCTTCATCCCGTCGAAGGAATTCGCGCACCTGAACGAAACCATGGTGGAAGCTGGCAAGGCTCCGTTCGCCAACCCCCGCAACGCTGCCGCCGGTTCGCTGCGGCAAAAGGATCCCGAAGTCACCGCCCGGCGGCCGCTGAGCATGTACGTGCACGGGATCGGTGCCCGCGAAGGACTCAACGTGGCGAGCCAGTCCGAGACCTACGAACTGCTGAAGCAGTGGGGCCTGCCGACGTCGCCCTATTACAAGGTGCTGGACACCTACGAAGAAGTGCTCAAGTACATTGCCGACAACGGTGAGCACCGGCACGACCTCTCGCATGAGATCGACGGCATTGTGGTGAAGGTGGACGACTTCGGCCTGCAGCGCGCCCTGGGCAACACGTCCCGCGTGCCGCGCTGGTCCGTGGCCTACAAATACCCGCCGGAGGAAGTGAACACCAAGCTGCTGGACATCCGCGTGAACGTGGGCCGCACCGGCCGCGTCACGCCGTACGGGATGATGACGCCGGTGCTGGTTTCCGGATCCACGGTGGAAATGGCCACGCTGCACAACCAGGACGTGGTAAAGGCCAAGGGCGTGAAGATCGGCGACACCGTCGTCCTGCGCAAGGCCGGCGACGTGATCCCGGAAATCGTGGGCCCCGTCGTCGCACTCCGTGACGGCAGCGAACGTGACTTCGTGATGCCGACCCACTGTCCCTCCTGCGGTACGGAACTGAAGCCGGCCAAGGAAGGGGACGTCGACATCCGCTGCCCCAACGCCAAGTCCTGCCCCTCGCAGCTGCGCGAACGGGTGTTCCACCTCGCAGGCCGCGGTGCCTTCGATATCGAGGCGCTCGGCTGGGAGGCGGCGATTGCGCTCACCTCGCCCGCCGAGCCGGAAACCCCGCCGCTCAGCAGCGAGGCAGGACTGTTCGACCTGAAGATCGAAGACCTCGCAGACGTGCGGATCGAACGGCCGAAGCGGGTCAAGGGCGTGGTGGACGGCACCGAGCTCGTCCCGTATTTCTACACCAAGGGCACGGCCAAGAAGCCCTCCGTCCCTTCGGCCACCACCCGCAAGCTCTTTGACGAGCTGGAGAAGGCCAAGACCCAGCCGCTGTGGCGGGTGCTGGTGGCGCTGTCCATCCGGCATGTCGGGCCGACGGCGGCACGTGCGCTCGCCGGGGCCTTCGGTTCCATGGAGGCCATCCGGGCTGCGAGCGAGGAGCAGCTGGCGCACGTCGACGGCGTCGGACCGACCATCGCCGCCGCTCTGAAGGAATGGTTCGCCGAGGACTGGCACCGCGAGATCGTGGACGCCTGGGCCGCGGCCGGGGTACGGATGGCCGACGAACGCGACGAATCCACGCCCCGCACCCTGGAGGGCCTGACCGTCGTCGTTACCGGCACGCTGCCGAACTTCAGCCGCGACGAGGCCAAGGAAGCGATCCTGTCCCGCGGCGGCAAGGCCTCCGGCTCGGTCTCGAAGAAGACCGACTATGTGGTGGCCGGAGAGAATGCGGGCACCAAGCTGGAGAAGGCAGAAGCCCTGGGCGTCCGGGTGATCGACGAAGACGGTTTCCGCACGCTGCTGGCCGAGGGGTCCGTGCCCGACGGCGCCGGGTCGGGCGATGACGCGCCGGTGGAGGGAACCGAATGATGCCGTTGCCGGACGCGACCGACCCGCTGGAGCTGCTGGAAGTGGCGCGCGAGGCGGCCGCCGCCGGTGCCGCGGTGCTCGCGCAGCGCTCAACCGGCGGCCTGAACGCGGTGAACAAGAGCGCCGACGGCGACTGGGTCACGGACTTCGACACCGCCGCCGAGGTGGCGGTCCGGGAGGTCCTGGCCCGCCTGCGCCCGCACGACGTCGTGATGGGGGAGGAGCTGGAACCGGCGGTCCCGGTGCATCCGTCCGGGATCCGATGGTCCATTGATCCGCTGGACGGCACCACCAACTTCATCCGCGACATCGTCTACTACGGCACCTCCGTGGCAGCGGTGAACGACGACGGCGAGTGGCTGGCCGGCGTCGTCCACGCCCCTGCACTGGTACGGGTGTATTCGGCGGCCCGCGGGCACGGCGCCTGGCTGGCCGAGCACGGCAGCGTCCGGAAGCTCACCGGTCCGGATCCGGAGCGGGTCGGAAAGCTGCTCGGTACCGGGTTCTCCTACGACGCCGGGGTGCGGTCCGAGCAGTACGCGGCCCTGCCCGAGCTGGCCGGGGAATTCGCCGATGTGCGGCGGCTGGGGTCCGCTGCGCTGGACCTGTGCATGGTGGCGGACGGTTCGCTGGACGCCTATATCGAGCGCGGCCTCAATGAGTACGACTACGCCGCCGGTGCCCTGATAGCGGAGGAAGCCGGGGTGCCGGTGCAGCGTCCGCCGCTGCCTGCCAGCGATGCCGAGCGGCTCGACGCGGTCACCGTCGCGGGAGCGGCGCTGCTGGGTTAGCCGAACCGGGGTCGGGCATTAGGCTGCTGGAATGCAGACGTGGC
The DNA here is from genome assembly GCF_059090365.1 of Arthrobacter sp. Ms25. Classification (NCBI taxonomy): domain Bacteria; kingdom Bacillati; phylum Actinomycetota; class Actinomycetes; order Micrococcales; family Micrococcaceae; genus Arthrobacter; species Arthrobacter sp. Ms25. The sequence goes on from NZ_JBNHFP010000002.1 coordinate 585,887, forward strand.
ACCGGGACCGGTTGAGCGCGGGCCAGGCTGAACTCGTTGAGGCCTGGCTTCCAGGAGTTCGCCTGAACAACGATCTCTCCTGGAACCTTCTGGACACTGCGGTCCTTGAAGTAGCCGCCGCGGAGCACACGTACATCGTCAAAGCCGCCGGGCCTTCCAACCAGCACATCGGACGTGAGATCGACGCCCATGAGTCGTGGATCGACGTCTGGTCCTGGCGGAACCGTGCGCCAAGACTCGTCCGCGCGGACCGTTCCCTGAACGTCTTGGTGACGGAGTACCTGAAGGGTTCCCTCGTGGAGGGAACGGCTGCCGAATACGATGCGGAAACGTATCGGCAGGCCGGCTGTCTTCTGCGGGTATTCCATGAGCAAGCCGCGCGGGTCGACGCCGACTATGAGGCTCGGGCCACAGCCAAGGCTCTTTCTTGGCTGGAGACCCCGCACCGGATGGACAGGGCCTGCGTGGAAAAGGTTCGGGCCATCCTTGGGGCTTATCGGCCGAAGCCGGTAGCTCTCGTTCCTACTCATGGGGACTGGCAACCCCGAAACTGGCTCATGGACGGAAGCGAGCTGAGGATCATCGATTTCGGCCGCCACGAGTTCAGGCCCGCCCTGACCGATTTTTGCCGTCTGGCTGTGCAGCAATGGAGGTCTCACCCCCATCTGGAAGCCGCCTTTTTTGAAGGGTACGGAAAGGACATCGAGGACGGTGGGCTCTGGAACATGGCGTTGCTGCGCGAAGCTGTCTCCACTGCTGCATGGGCTTACCAATTCGGTGAGTACGAATTCGAGGAACAAGGTCATCGGATGCTGAGGGATGCGCTGGCCAACTTTTAGGCCTCCGGAACCGGCTGCGACCCGTCTTGCACTTGGTCTGCCAGATGCGCCTCAAAGGCAGCATGGCGCGGGTAGGTAACTGGGCACAAAAGACAGGTATTCGGGTTCTCCCGGCGCTTCGTTTTTGGCCTGATTCTGGGCCTGAAATGTCAGTGCCGGATGAAATCCTGAGGTATGGATCAGCTCGGGAACACCGAACCGACAACTGAAGAGCAGAGTGGCGACCATCAGCCGGAGGGCACAGCCGGTGATGGCGGGCAGCCAGGTTCTCCTGCCACTCTGGCTGTGTACAGGGCGGAACTGGCGGAGACCGGGACCGCTGCAGCCAGTACTACTGGTGCCTTCCCGGACGGTTTTACCGGAACCTTGGCCTTGCAGACCCTGGAATCGTTCGACGGGCAGATGGTCGGCGAGGCTCTCGGCCGGCTGGCGCACCTGCTCGCATGGACGCAGGCACAGCAGGCCCGCCTGGTGAACCGGATGGAACAAATCGTCCGGGAGGACTTTCATGCCGGTTCCGGCAGGGTCGAACCCGGTATGGCGTTCAGCCTTGCGGCGGCGGAATGCGCCGCCATTTTGAACGTTCCGCAGGTGACCGGCCAGCGGCTGCTGAGCGAGGCCGGCCGGCTGTGCCGCACCCATACCGCCACGCTGTCCGGGTTGGAAGAGGGACGGCTCTCGTACCGGCACGCGCAGGTGGTCCTGGACCAATGCCAGAACGTTCCCGCGGAAAAGCTGCCCGGGTTCGAGGCGGACCTGTTGCAGGCTGCGGAAGGCCGGACGCGGGCACAGTTCTGGGCCAAGGCCCGCAGGCTGTGGGAAAAGAGCTTCCCTGAAACCGTCAGCAGCAGACACCTAAGCGCCTTCGAACAGCGGAAAGTCGCTTTGGACCGGGACGAGGATGGCATGTCCTGCCTCTCGGCCTGGCTCCGGGCCGCAGAAGCCCAGCAGATCTACACCGCACTCAGCACTGCCGCCCGCGGCGAACAGGCGGGAGGGGATCCGCGGACCACGGATCAGCTGCGTGCGGATATCCTGGCGCAGCTGTTGATGGGCGGCAGGAACGGCGTTCCCGTTCGCCGGTCCGGTTCGGACGGGGACATCGTTCCTCGGGCAGAAATCATGGTCCTGATCAACGCCGAAACCCTCTTCGGTGCCGACGACCAGCCGGCCGAGCTGCACGGCTACGGCCCTATCAGCGCCGAAGAAGCCCGCAGGCTGGCGCGCAACGCTGTCGGCTGGACCGGATTGGCCCAGGACCCAAAGACAGGGGAGATCCTGGGTGTCGGCCGGCGGCGAAAGGTCCCGGCAGGACTAAGGCGCTGGCTGCGGGCACGGGACGGGACCTGCAGGTTCCCCGGTTGCCGGGTCAGCACCGCAAACTCGGACATCGACCACACCATCGACTGGGCCCGAGGCGGACCGACAGAGCATGGCAACCTCGAACATTTGTGCCGACGCCACCACCGGTTCAAGACGCTCGGTCATTGGAAAGCCTGCCAACCCGCCCCCGGAGTCATAGAGTGGACCTCACCGACCGGCCGGGTTTACCGGACAGAACCGTTCCTGGAACTCGGCCCGCCGGAACCGGGAGTGCATCGGAGTGCGGATCCGCGGCAGGAGAAGTCTCAACCGACTAATTCCAGGTCGGAAAACCCAGCTCAGCGTAGTTTCTGGCAGAAACCGGCACCGCCGTTCTGAGCCGGTTAGGCTCCGTTCCTGCCACCTGCCACCTGCCACCTGCCACCTGCCACCTGCCCTCTCCGAGTCGCCGCAGAATGCCAAGCTCAGCGGTGGGCGGCCACAATGATCTCCCGGCTGGAGTCCTCCACGAACGGGCCGCCGTTCCAGTCCCCGTACCAGTCGGCAGAACGGAAACCGGCCTGACGCAGCAGCTCCTGCAGCACCCCGGCCTGGATAAACTTCAGCGTGCTGCGGCTGATGAAGCGTTTGCCGTCGGACTGGAAAAGGGTCCGGTCCTCGAAGGTGACCAGAACGCCGTCGGGCTGGTCGATCACCGAGATCAGCTCCCATTCCACTTCAAGCGTTCCGGCAGAGGATTCCTGGACCTTGGGCCCGGCATCGCCGCTGTCCCAGCCCAGCCATGCTTTCGCCGTCGGGTTCCGGGTCTCGAAATAGAAGGTGCCTCCGGGGGTGAGCCGGGACCGAACAGCAACGAGCGTCGCGAGGATCTCACCCGGCGTCAGAAGGCACTGAAACGCATGGCCCGTCATTACGACGGCATCGAAAGGTCCATCCGGCAGGTCTGCCGCCGCCCCCTCCAACCACGTCACCAGGTCCGCTTTGGGCCGGGAACGCGCCGCCTCCAGCATGCCGCGGGCGGGATCGATACCCGTCAGTGTGTGGCCGGCCGCCGCCAGACGCACGGCGAAACTGCCGGTACCGCATCCGACGTCGGCAATACGAAGCGGATCTGCGCCGATGAGGTTTGCATAAAAGTCGGTGTCCCAGTGCCCGGAATTGTCCTCGTCATAGAGGGCCACCAGCCGCGGCTCGTTGTAATGCGTGTCAACCATCGTTCCCCCTCATATCGGTCCAGCCGACCCGAATCCTACCGGGATTAAGCCCTGAGGAAAGGGACGCCTGAACCGGCACGTTTACGCATTCGCCCGGCGGATAATTTGATCCGATGTATCCAGTGCAGCACCGACTTCCAGGAGGAACGCATGCCCCGTAAAGGAACCGCCGCCCCGCGGAAGACCGCGCCTGCGGCCCCTGATTTCGCCCCGGCCCTGCCCAAAGCACAGACTCCACCGGAACTGGATTCCGCCTACTTCGCCAAAGTGATCGATGAGCGGATGGAACACACCCGTGAGCAGATCACCGCGCTCACGGCCGTTATCCGGGAAGTCACCCTGGCGGCCAAGGACATTCCGGCCGACGACGAACACGATCCCGAAGGAACCACCGTGTCCGTGGAACGCGCCAATGAGGTGGCCCTTTTGTCAGCGGCGGAGTCATCGCTCCTAGAACTGATGGAGGCGAGGGAACGCCTGGCCACCGACAGCTACGGCATCTGTGAACGCTGCGGGACGGCTATCCCGCCCGCCCGGCTGGAAATCCGTCCGGAGACCCGCTTTTGCGTAGCCTGCGCTGCGGCGCGTCGGAGGTAGCTTCGGCCCGTCGGGGGTGAGCGCGACGACGGCGGCGCGGTTTACCGTGTGCCCCGCCTCACCGCCGTCCGGAAACCCGCCGCAGCAGGGATAGAATCTACGTGCACTTCCACCAAGACGTAAGGACCAGAAACACGCATGAGCATCACCATCCGGCTTGCCACCGAGGCTGACTTTGACGATATCCGCCGGATTACCCGTGAGGCTTACCTGCACGGCAACCACATTGAGGCCGACAATCCTTACGTCAAGGAACTGGAAAACGTCGAGGACCGCGCCAAGCACACCGAGCTTTGGGTAGCCGAGCTCGACGGCAAGGTGGCTGCCTCCGCCGCCATCACCTACGCCGGCCAGCCCTACACGGACATTGCCATTGAGGGCGAACTGGAATTCCGCATGCTTGCCGTGGATCCCGGAGTCCAGCGCGGGGGAGTGGGCCGCGCAATGGTCAGGGCCATCGTGGACTACGCCCGGGAAAAGGACGGCATCGAAGCGGTCAGCCTCACCAGCATGACCACCATGCTCAATGCCCACGCCCTCTACCTGTCGGAGGGTTTTGTCCGGGTTCCGGAGCGGGACTGGACCGTTCCCGGCGAGGACTACATTCTCTGGGTGTTCCGCAAGGCCGTCTAGTTCCCTTCGGGACGCGGCCATGGCCATGCCAGTGCCGTGTCTTGCCTAGCTGAGGCGGGCTACAGCCACTCCCGTACAGCACCTGCTGTACGGGAGGCGCGTCCGGGTCCGACGCCCCGCCCCGGCACCTGCCGTCCGGCAGCGTGGGACGGCAGCCGTTGCCGCGTGTACTAACGCCGTAGACTGGAACGGATACCGGCGTAAAGCCGAAACACGTTCCTATAAGACGCATGGGAGACTCATGTCTGAGATCAATCGTGAGGCTGTGGCGCATCTGGCGCGGCTGGCCCACATTGAGATGACCAACGACGAGCTGGACAAGATGGCCGGCGAACTCGATGTCATCGTGGATTCGATCAAATCCGTAAGCGAAGTTGCCGGCGAGGATATCCCGGCCACCTCCCACCCCATCCCGCTGACCAACGTCTTCCGCGAGGACGTTGTGGGGCAGACGTTGACCAATGAAGAAGCCCTCTCCGGTGCTCCCGATAATGCCGCCGGCCGCTTCAAGGTCCCTGCCATCCTGGATGAGGAGTAAAAGCTTCCATGAGTGAACTGATTACATCAAGCGCCGCGCAGCTGGCCGCCAAGCTGGCCGCCCGCGAGGTCACCGCCGTCGAGGTCACGCAGGCGCACCTGGACCGCATCAGCGAGGTCGACGGCGCCGTCAACGCCTTCCTGCATGTCAACACCGATGAAGCGCTGCAGGTTGCCGCGGACGTCGACAAGGCCCGCGCCAACGGCGAGGAACTGCACGAACTGGCCGGCGTCCCCATCGCCATCAAGGACCTGATCGTCACCAAGGGGCAGCCCACCACGGCAGGCTCCAAGATGCTCGAGGGCTGGATGAGCCCGTACGACGCCACGGTCATCTCTCGGATCCGTGCCGCCCGTATGCCGATGCTCGGCAAGACCAACCTGGACGAGTTCGCCATGGGCTCCTCCACGGAACACTCCGCCTACGGCCCCACCCGCAACCCGTGGGACCTGGACCGCATCCCCGGCGGCTCCGGCGGCGGGTCCGCAGCCGCCGTCGCAGCTTTCGAAGCACCGCTGGCCCTGGGCACCGACACCGGCGGTTCCATCCGCCAGCCGGCCGCCGTCACCGGTTCCGTTGGCGTTAAGCCGACCTACGGCGGCGTGTCCCGCTACGGTGCCATCGCGATGGCTTCCTCGCTGGACCAGATCGGCCCGGTCTCCCGGACCGTGCTCGACGCCGCCCTGCTGCAGGAGGTCATCGGCGGCCACGACCCCCGCGACTCCACTTCCCTGACGGACCCGGTGGGGTCCCTGGCCGATGCCGCCCGCAACGGCAACGTGGCCGGCATGCGCATCGGCGTCATCAAGGAACTGCAGGGTGAAGGCTACGAGGCCGGCATCCAAGCCCGCTTCAACGAGTCCCTGGAGATGCTGCGGGATGCCGGAGCGGAAATCGTCGAGGTTTCCTGCCCCAACTTCAAGTACGCGCTGGGCGCCTACTACCTGATCATGCCGTCCGAGGCTTCCTCGAACCTGGCCAAGTACGACGGCGTCCGGTACGGCATGCGCGAGCTGCCCGCCGAGCCGCCGCTGACCATCGAACGCGTTATGGGCGCCACCCGTGCCGCCGGTTTCGGTGACGAGGTCAAGCGCCGCATCATCCTGGGCACCTACGCCCTGTCCGCGGGCTACTACGACGCCTACTACGGCTCGGCCCAGAAGGTGCGCACCCTGATCCAGCGCGACTTCGACGCCGCATTTGCCCAGGCCGACGTGCTCATCTCGCCGACCTCGCCCAACACGGCCTTCAAGCTCGGCGAAAAGCTCGACGATCCGCTGGCCATGTACCTGAACGACGTTGCCACGATCCCGGCCAACATGGCCGGCGTCCCGGGCATCTCCATCCCCGGCGGCCTGTCCGACGGGCTGCCCGTCGGCATCCAGTTCCTGGCCCCCGCCCGCGAAGACATCCGCCTCTACCGCGCCGGCGCCGCCCTGGAGGGCATGCTGGAGCAGAAGTGGGGCGGCCCGCTGCTGGCCTCGGCACCCGTACTCGGAGGAGTGAAGTAAATGTCCGTCCACATCCAGGATGAAACCCTGTCCTTCGAAGAGGCCATGGAGAAGTACGACCCGGTGCTCGGGTTCGAGGTCCACGTGGAGCTGAACACCAAGACCAAGATGTTCTCCGACGCCCCGAACATCTTCGGCGACGAGCCCAACACCGCCGTCACCCCGGTGGACCTGGGCATGCCCGGCGTGCTGCCGGTGGTGAACAAGACCGCCGTGGAGTACTCGATCCTCATCGGCCTGGCGCTGAACTGCAAGATCGCCGAATCCTGCACCTTCGCCCGGAAGCAGTACTTCTACCCGGACACGCCCAAGAACTTCCAGACCTCCCAGTACGAAGATCCCATCGCGTACGACGGCTACCTGGACATTGAACTCGAAGACGGCACCGTCTTCCGCGTCGAGATCGAACGCGCGCACATGGAGGAAGACGCCGGCAAGCTCACCCACATGGGCGGCGCCGCCGGCCGCATCCAGGGCGCCGACTTCTCCCTGGTGGACTACAACCGCGCCGGCGTGCCGCTGGTGGAGATCGTCACCAAGCCGATCGAAGGCGCCGGTTCCCGTGCCCCCGAGCTGGCCAAGGCGTACGTGGCCGCCATCCGGGAAATCGTGAAGAACCTCGGCGTTTCCGACGCCAAGATGGAACGCGGCAACGTGCGCTGCGACGCCAACGTGTCCCTGCGCCCGCACGGCCAGGAGAAGTTCGGTACCCGTTCGGAAACGAAGAACGTCAACTCGCTGCGCGCCGTCGAACGCGCCGTCCGCTTCGAAATCCAGCGCCACGCCGCCGTCCTGGACTCCGGCAACACCATTGTCCAGGAGACCCGGCACTGGCATGAGGACACCCGCTCCACGACGTCGGGCCGGCCGAAGTCCGACGCTGATGACTACCGGTACTTCCCGGAACCGGATCTGCTGCCTGTGGTCACCACCCCGGAGTGGATCGAAGAGCTGCGCTCCCGCCTGCCCGAGCCGCCGGCCGAGCGCCGCAAGCGGCTCAAGGAGGACTGGGGCTACTCCGACGCCGAGTTCCGCGACGTGGTCAACGCCGGCGTGATGGAAGCGATCGAGGAAACGGTTGCCGCCGGTGCCTCCGCACAGGTGGCCCGCAAATGGTGGATGGGTGAAGTGGCCCGCCGCGCCAAGGAAGCCGAAGTGGATCCGGTCGACGTCGGCGTCACACCCGAGCTGATCGTGGAACTGGACCGCCTGGTCCAGGCCGGCAAGATCAACGACAAGCTGGCCCGCCAGGTCCTGGACGGCGTCCTCGCCGGCGAAGGCGCCCCGGAGGAAGTCATCGAGAAGCGCGGCCTCGCCGTCGTCTCCGATGACGGGCCCCTGCTCGAAGCGATCGACGCCGCACTGGCAGCCCAGCCGGACGTTGCGGACAAGATCCGCGGCGGCAAGGTCCAGGCCGTCGGCGCGATTGTCGGCGGAGTCATGAAGGCGACCCGCGGTCAGGCCGACGCCGGCCGCGTCCGCGAGCTGATCCTGGAACGCCTGGGCGTACAGGGCTAAGGCGCCGAGAGGGTCACGCATGGCCCCGGCAGGCATTGTGCCTGCCGGGGCCATGCTGTTTAGTGACCCGTTGCACAGCAGGAAGGTACGCTGGCGAAATGGCCAACCTTCCCGCAGCTGAAATCTCCGCCGACGCCGACCTCGTGCGCCGGTTGGTGGCGGAACAGTGTCCGGAACTGGGCGGACAGATGCTGCGGCAGGTTGCCAGCGGATGGGACAACTACATTTACCGGCTCGGCACCGAATACGCCGTGCGGCTGCCGCGCCGAAGGACCGCTGCCGGACTGACGCTCAACGAGCAGCGCTGGCTCCCGGAGCTGGCCGCGGACGTGCCGGTACCGACGTCGGCCCCGGTCTTCTCCGGCACGGCGTGCGAGCTGTACCCGTGGCCGTGGAGCATCACCCGTTGGTTCGACGGACAGGACGTCTCCCTGCAGCCGCGGGACCGTAACGTTGCCCTGGCCTCCGGGCTTGCCGGCTTCCTCAATGCGTTCCACCGGCCGGCGCCGGCGGACTACCCCCGCAACCCGTACCGGGGCGGCCCGCTTTCCACCCGGTATGAGTCGGTGCTGCAGCGGCTGGACTCCGGCATGGTCCCGCATGCGGCCAGGGTCCGGGAGCTATGGGACGAGGCACAGCAGATCCCTGCATGGCCGGGCCCGCCGCTGTGGCTGCACGGCGACCTGCATGCCGCGAACCTTGTCTCCAAGGACGAGGCGCTGCAGGCGGTCATCGATTTCGGGGATATGACCGCCGGGGACCCGGCCACCGACCTGGCCACCGCCTGGCTGGTGTTCGACGCCGACGGCCGGACCGCGTTCCGCAACGCACTCGGCCCGCAGTACGCAGGAGATCCTTACATCTGGGACCGCGCCCGGGCCTGGGCGATCTGCCTGGCCACCATCCTGCTGGCGAACTCCGACGACGCCCCCGGGCTGTACCTGGTCGGCTCGGAAACCCTGATGGAGATCCTCACCGGCGACCGGGAAAGGTTCTAGCCCGGTGTCGGCGGAAGCATGGAAGCACTCTGTCCGGATCTCCACTGAAGGCGACGGGCACGTGCAGGAGGACACCTGCGGATACGCGGGGGCGACTGCCTGGGTGATTGACGGTGCCAGCTCGCTCCTGCCCCAGCTTGGGCTGCCCGGGCCCTCGGACCCGGCCTGGTATGCCCGGAACCTGGACCTCTTACTCACCGATGCCGCAGCAGCCGTTGGCATTGCACCGGCCCCGCAGGTGCTGGCCGATGCCCTGACCCGGATGGACGACCTGGCCCGCACCCTCGCCGGAGAGGAACGCATCCGCTTCCCGTCGGCCGCACTGTGCCTTGCCCAGCTGACCGCCGACGGGGTGGAGGTCCTTGCCTTGGCAGACTGCCACGCGGTGGTGGAACTGGAAGACGGCTCGCTGGTGCACGTCACCCATGAACCCGCCGATATCCGCATCGGCACGGAGCATTCGGCGGACCCGGTGCGGGAACGCGAACTGCGGATACTGGACCGGGAACTGCGCAATACCCCCGGACGGCTGTGGGTCGCCCGGCGCGAGGCCGAGGCAGCCTATCAGGCCCGTACGGTCCGGCTGGGCCCCGCGCGGCGGGTGGTCCTTGCCTCCGACGGTGCCTGGCGGGCCGTGGACCTGGGGCTCGTCGCCGGACCGGCCGGCTTCCTGGAAGCGACCCGCACCGCCGTCGCCGCCCAGGAGATGCTGTTGGCCCTGCGCACGCTGCAGACGGGGCTGGGCGAAAGCGCCGACGACGCCACCCTCCTTACCGTGGAAAGGAACTACCCGTGAGCGCTGATATTTCCTGTGACGTCCTGGTGATAGGCGGCGGAATCGCCGGCCTGTCCCTGGCTGCCGAAGTCGCCTCCAAGCTGGCCGCGGTTCCTGCATCCCGGGGGAGTGCCGGAGGGGTTGTCCTGGTGGAAGCGGAGCCGATCCTTGGATACCACACGTCCTCCCGCTCGGCCCGGCAACTGATCCCCAGTTACGGGCCGCCGGTCATCCAGGAACTCACCCTCCGGTCCCTGGCCTTGATTCGGGCAGCGGAGGCGGACCTGCCGGAACCGATCCTTGCTCCTAGGAGCTTCCTGCTCATCGGAGATGAGGAGTCGGTGCGGGACCGGGCCAGCGCCCATATGCACCCGGTGATGCCGGCCGAGGCACTGGGCCTCGCGCCGGAGCTCCGGCCCGAGGCCTTCACGGCCGCAGGGCTGGACACCACGTCAGTGGCCTGCAATACCGATGCCCTCATGGAGTACCACCGGCACCGGGTGACAGCGGCCGGCGGCCGGACCGTGACAGGCCAGCGTATTCACGCGGCACGGCGCACGGGGACGCCCGGGTCGCAGCGCTGGGAGGTCAGCGGAGAGGGACGTCGTTTTGAGGCCTCGGTAGTGGTCAACGCAGCCGGAGCATGGGCGGATACCGTTGCCGGGAGCTTCGGGGCACGCCCGCTGGGACTCACTCCCTACCGCCGCACCGCGGCAGTGGTCGACGTTGAACGGCCGTTGGACGCATCGGCTCCTATGGTGGCGGATGCCGGTGACCGGTTCTACTACCGGCCCGACGGCAGGCAGGTACTCATATCGCCGTCCGAGCGCGAGCCGAGCGCGGCGGAGGACTCCCGGCCCCGCGACGCCGATGTGCGGGCACTGGTGGAACTGGTCAACAGCGTCACCACCATGGGCATCACCGGGGTTGCCCGTGCGTGGACCGGGCTGCGCACCGAGGCGCCGGACGGACTGCCCGTGGTGGGGTGGGACCCGACCGTGCCGGGGTTCTTCTGGCTCGCAGGGCAGGGCGGCTACGGGTTCCAGACATCCTCTGCGATTGCAGAGCTGGCAGGGCGGATCCTGCTTGGCGAGGGCGGCGGAAATGATGCCCGCGAAGCACTCAGCCCCGCCCGGACCGCACTGTGATGAAGATCTCATCAATGAACGCGTAACGAATCAGCCAAGGTGCGCGCGTATGGTCATTAGGTTCCCGAGACATGCCTAGAGTTGTAGTAACAGTCCACTCCGACAAAAGCTTGATTGCATTAAAAATGCAGTGCTCGAAAGGTCAGTCTCAGTGCCAGATTTCTTGCCGCCGAAAGTTGTTGGCGTGCAGCAGCGTCCGCTTTACCTCCGGGTTCGTACGATCCTGGAATTTCTTAGTACGCTGTGGCTGATTTCTGCTGTTATCGGGATCGGATTCTTTTCCGGCGGCACCACCTCACTGGCCTTTTCGCTGATTCTTCTTTATGGCACGGGCGCGGCCCTGCTGGTGGTCATTTCGGCCCTTTACCGCGTCCTTTCCAAGGCAGCGCGACAGCGCGTGGAAGCCGCTCCCGACGATAACGCGGCTGCCGTATTTGTGGACACCACCCGGTCCGCGACTGAGGAGATCATGGCGGCGCTGCGTCCGGCCACGCCTCACGGGCGGCCGGCCGTGTCCGTCCGGATGCCGCAGACGGTGGATGCCGTGGACGTAGCCGCAGCCCTGGCAGTACGGACGGCGGCAATGACATCCGCCGCCGCGGCCGAGAAGTCTGCCGTTGCCGCCGCCGGAATGACGGCTAAGACCGCGACTGCAGGCAAGTCCGCCGTGAATAAGTCGGCCAGCAAGAAGAAGGCTTCCCCGAACCAGCCGGCCCGCCCGAGCAACAAGGCCCAGGCCGGCAAGGCCCGCCCTGCCAACGGCTCCGCTTCCCGCGGCACCGCAAGCCAGGCCGGCACCGCACCGAAAAAGAGCACCGGCGGGAAGAAACCGGGCACTGCGGGCAAGGGTGCGGGCGGGAAGAGTACGGGCGGAGACAAAGGCCCTAAGAACGGATCCGGCGGAGCATCTGCCGGGAACAGCGGATCGGGTGGAGCCGCGGTTTCCTCGGCCGCCCTTTCCATTCCCGGCTTCCGCACTGCCCAGCAGGAGATCCTGCCGCGCCAGGCGGGAGCCCCGTCCTGCGGACTTTCCTCTGCGCCCGCCCGGTCAGACTCCGTGGGTGTACGGCAGCTTGCCGCAGCCTGACGCAGGCAACCTAGCCCGCCTCCCGGCCCCGCCTCTCTTGCACGGAATTTCGGCCCCATACTCAGGTAGTTGTCAGGTTGCCTTCAGCACCTACCCAGACGAGGCGTTTATCGTCATTAGTACCTCATAAGGGTGCGAGTGATGAATGGACCGAGTAGTGACCGGTCCGGACGCCGGCAGACAAGGGTTGTTTCCCCCAACCAACCCCACGTCTGCCGGCGTTTTCCCTTTTAACCTTCCCGCCGGAGCTTCGCCCGCGGGTGAAGGCTAGGTTATTCCGCACTGAAGTCGGAAAATTCCCCGGTGGCCGGGGAAAAGGATTCTTCGACGTGGGCCACGGATCCGGGTGCTTTCGGGCCGCGCAGAAACTCGCGCAGCCCGTCCAGATCCGGCTCCCGGCCTTCGGCAACCACCCGCACCGACCCGTCCGCCGCATTGGAAACGACGCCGGTCAGGCCCAGCTGGAGTGCCTTGCGAAGGGTGCGGTACCGGAAGCCCACGCCTTGAACCTCGCCGGTGACCCGGGCCGTGAGCCGGCGGGGCGTTCCCTCCAGATGCTCTTGCTCATTCATCCGCACAGCGTAGCGCGGCAGGGCCGCGGGGACGCCGGGAAACCGAGGGGAAAACCCCTGCACCCTGTCATGGCGCGATCGCGGCCGCGTTCCGCCGCAGCGGCTCCGCCGTACGCGGCTTGTCCGGCACAATGGTGTCCATGCGTGCTGCCTTGCCCTCGACCTCCGCCGAAACCCTGGACCCGCGGGCACGCCGGATGCTGATCTTCGAAATCCTGATTGTGCTGGGACTGTCGCTGGGCCGGTCGGGGGTGTACGCCGTCGTCGAACTCATCGAGAAGGCGACCCAGGCTCCGCTGGGAGACCAGACCACCACGCTGAACCCGGTCCTCGATGACCGGCCCTACTTCGACCTGGTGTACCAGCTGCTGGGTATTTTCTTTTCGCTCCTGCCGGTGGCGCTGGTCCTGTTCCTGCTGACCGAGCCCGGGAAGTCCGCCTTCCGACGCATCGGATTCACGTTCGCCCGCCCGCTGCGGGACTTCGGACTGGGGGTGGTTCTGGCAGCGGTGATCGGCATAGGAACGCTCGGCGTCTACGCCGCGGGCCGGGCGCTGGGCATCACCACCGCGCTGGTCCCCGCAGCGCTGGACACGTACTGGTGGACCCTGCCGGTGCTGATCCTCTCCGCCATGCGGCACGCCGTGCTCGAGGAAGTCATCGTGGTGGGCTACCTGTTCCTGCGGCTCCGGCAGCTGGGCTGGGGGACACCGGCGATCATCCTCACCAGCGCCCTGATCCGGGCCAGCTACCACCTGTACCAGGGGATCGGCCCGGGCATCGGCAACTTCCTGATGGGCCTGCTTTTCGGCTACGCCTACTACAAGACACGCCGGGTGATGCCGCTGGTGATCGCGCATGCGCTGGTGGACATTGCCGGCTTCGTCGGGTTCGCCCTGTTCGGCCCGGCCATCGGAATCGGCGACTAAGCGGCGCATAGGATGGCCCGGTGACACTGATGACTCCGTGGGGCGCCGCCCTGGACCCCGAATCCGTCCTGCAGGAATACCCCCGCCCCCAGCTGGCCCGGGACAGCTACCTGAATCTCAACGGCTACTGGCAGTACGCAATCACCAGCACCCGGCGGGAGCAGGCACCGGAGGAAGGGGACTGGGACGGACAGATCCTGGTGCCGTTCTCACCCGAGGCACCGCTGTCCGGGGTGAACCGGCACCTGCAGCCGCAGCAGCTGCTCTGGTACCGGAGGTCCGTGACCCTGCCGGAGGGCTTCGCGGGGGAGCGGATGCTGCTGCACTTCGGGGCCGTGGACTCCAGCTGCTCGGTCACCGTCAACGGCATCCCGGTCGGCGGGCACGACGGCGGCTACCTCCCGTTCTCCCTCGACGTCACCGATGCGCTGGCCGCAGGTGGCGACGGCGGCCCGCACGACATCACGGTCCGGGTCCGGGACCTCAGCAACACCGGTTCCGCCAGCCGCGGCAAACAGACCCTGGACCGCGGCGGCATCTGGTACACCGCGCAGTCCGGGATCTGGCAGACCGTCTGGCTGGAAGCGGTGCCGCAGGCCAGTATCGCCCGCCTGGTCCTTGTCCCGGATCTGGACGCGGTCACCGCCACGGTGCTGGTCGACGCCGTCCGGTCCGCCCCGGACAGCACTGACCTGCAGGCGGAAGTCACCGTCTCCGCGGACGGACACCCGGTGGCGGACGCCGTCGTCGTCCCCGGAACCCCGGTGCGGATTCCGATTCCGGATCCGCGCCTCTGGTCCCCGGAAGACCCGTTCCTGTACGACGTCACCGTGCGGCTGCTCGCGGACGGGACGGAAACCGACCGCGTCCGCAGCTACACGGCGCTGCGCACCGTAGGCGTGGGGCCCGACGACGCCGGGCACCTGCGGCTGCTGTTGAACGGGCGGCCGTATTTCCACGCGGGCCTGCTGGACCAGGGCTACTGGCCGGACGGGCTGTACACCGCGCCGTCGGACGAGGCCCTGGCTTCGGACATCCGTGCCGCGAAAGACCTCGGCTTCACCATGCTGCGCAAGCACATCAAAATCGAGCCCCTGCGCTGGTATTACCACGCGGACCGGCTGGGCATCCTCGTCTGGCAGGACCTGGTCAACGGCGGCACGGCCTATAAGCACGCCGTGGTTACGGCCCCAGCGGTGGGCGCGGCGCACCGGTCCGACGACGACTACGCCGCCTTCGGGCGGGCCGACGAACAGGGCAGGAAACAATTCCTGGCGGAACTGCACGGCACGGTGGAGCTGCTGGGCAACAGCCCGTCGATCGCGGTGTGGGTGCCGTTCAATGAAGGATGGGGCCAGTTCGATGCCAATGCCGTCGCTGAGCTGCTCCGCGGCCTGGACCCGACCCGGACCATCGACCATGCCAGCGGCTGGCACGATCAGGGCGGGGGAGACCTCAAAAGCGTGCACGTCTACTTTGTGCCCTTCCGGCTGCGGAAGGACTGGCTGGCCGGAAGCCGTGCCGTGGTGCTGTCCGAATACGGCGGGTACAGCCTGCGGATCCCCGGGCACACCTTCAACGACAAGGAGTTCGGTTACCGCCGGTTCCGGTCCCGCGCTGCCCTGGCCCGGGCCTACGAGCGGCTGCACCGTCGGCAGATCGAACCCGCAGTGGCCCGCGGCCTGGCCGCCACCGTCTACACCCAGCTCACCGACGTCGAGGACGAGGTCAACGGACTGCTTACCTACGACCGCCGGGTGGTGAAGATCGACGCCGGGCTGGTGCGAGGGCTCAACGAACGTCTCGTCCGTGCCGCTACAGGCGGCGCCGGCGCAGCTTCCGGACGCCCTGGACAGGTGCCAGCACCAGCGCGAAAGCGCACATGAAGAACCACACAAGGAAGAGCCCGCCCCTGACCCCGTAGGCGCGCTGCCAGCCGTCCACCACTGCGCGGTCCCGGTCCTCCGGGTCATAGAGCACGGTCACCCGTTCGCCCTTCACTGCTTCGGGGGGTTGGGTTCCAACCAGTTTCCAGGTGCGCACCTGGCAGGTTACGGTCCTCGCCGTTCTACCGGAATCTACGTACCGGCCCTCAGCCATGGTGACGGTCCGGCTATTCCGCTTGCCTCGTCGTTCCGTGTAAACGCGCTCCACCGTTCCCTCGGCGCGGACGCCGATGTGCGTTACGTGCCGGTCGCCTTCGACGGCCGGCACGTACAGGAACAGGAGGGGAGCAACCATGGCCAGACCCAAGAGCGAGTACAGGAATAACACCAGTGGCGACGGCGGCTTCGGAGGCCGGGGAGCATCCGGAAGCCGCCCGTGCCGTCGCCGGACGGTGAATCTCGCCGCCATGCTTCCCCCCGGTGGATGGAACTAGATCTCGACGGGCCCGTTGGCTGTGTCGAAGGTGACGGACATGATGCCCGGGGTGCCGGCCGGAGCAATCCACGTGACATCGACGTTCTCCAGCGGCTTTTCCACGGGATGGCCCAGCCAGTCCGTGACGCGTGCGGCGGATCCGGCAATCGTCAGGGACTTGAGCTTCACCGAACCGGGCATCCCGGGAATGGCGTTGGAGGGGTGCAGCTCCTCGGTGCCGTCGTCCCAGCGGAGCAGGTAGGGCACCTGCGGATCGGCAATCAAGCCGTTGATGCCGATCTGCCGCCAGGTCAGCTCCTGGCCGTCCGGGAACTTGCGGTTGCCCGGCACCGATTCCCGGCCGAGGCGTTCCTCGAAGGGCGAGAGGTCATCAACGGCAACACACCAGCCCATCCAGCCGCCGCCGCATTCGGAGCGTTGGCGCACGGCCTGGCCAAAGGGTGCCTTGTCCGAGGCCGGGTGGTTCAGGACCTCCACCACCTCGACGTACTGGTTGTTGGCCAAGGGCAGGATCATATTGCGGGTACCGAATCGGGGGTGGACGCCACCCTTTACGAAGTCGGCGCCGAGAGCATTGGCAATCCTCTCGGTGGTGGCCAAAAGACCGTCAGATTCACAGGCATAAGAAACATGGTCCAAGCGCATGCGGCCCATTGTGACACGTCGTGATACGGGTCTCGACCAAGGGAAGCCTAAGTGCCGAAATTCTCCCTGCGCAGCACCACATCGCCGCCCAACGGGTCCGTAATTTCACGGTGCGTCACAGAGGTTGCGCGGGCGCGGCAGATCGGTTTCCATAGGTGCAGGTCATGAGTGCCAGCAGATAGCCCCGGCTTGCTGGCCGGCAACCCTCCAACCGCGGTGGGGTGCCCCGGGTGAAGACCTGGCCGTACGCCAAACGGGCGTCCGGCAAGCGCGGGTCCCACGACCCCACCGGACATCCGGCGTACCCGGATGCACCCCGGCGGCGTTGTGCGGCCCCTGGTTTGAGGGAGCATCATGAGTGCAGATTGGTCATTTGAAACCCGGCAGATCCATGTAGGCCAGGAGCCCGACGCCGTTACCGGCGCACGCGCCCTGCCGATTTACCAGACCACGTCCTTCGTCTTCCCGAATGCCGAGGCGGCCGCGAACCGGTTCGCCCTGGCCGAACTGGAACCGATCTACACTCGGATCGGGAATCCGACCCAGGAAGCGGTGGAAAACCGGATCGCCTCCCTGGAAGGCGGCGTCGGCGCCCTGCTGCTCGCCTCCGGGCAGGCCGCGGAAACCTTCGCCCTGCTGAACGTGGCGCAGGCCGGCGACCATGTGGTCGCCAGCCCCAGCCTCTACGGCGGCACCTACAACCTGCTGAAGCACACGCTCAAGCGCTTCGGCATCGATACCACCTTCGTGCAGGACCCGGACAACCTGGACCAGTGGCGGGCGGCGGTCCGGCCCAACACCAAGGCCTTCTTCGGCGAGGTGGTTTCCAACCCGCGCCAGGATGTCCTGGACCTGGAAGGGGTCAGCGCCGTGGCCCACGAGGCCGGGGTGCCGCTGATCGTGGACAACACCCTGTCCACCCCGTACCTGATCCGCCCGATCGAGTGGGGCGCGGACATCGTGGTGCACTCGGCCACGAAGTACCTCGGCGGGCACGGCACGGCCATCGCCGGCGTGATCGTGGACTCGGGCAACTTCGACTTCGCTGCCGACCCGGAAAAGTTCCCCGGCTTCAATACCCCGGACGAAAGCTACAACGGGCTCGTCTATGCCCGGGACCTGGGAGTCAACGGGAGCCTCGGTGCGAACCTGGCGTTCATCCTCAAGGCACGCGTGCAATTGCTGCGGGACCTGGGTTCCTCGGTTTCGCCGTTCAACGCGTTCCTGATTGCCCAGGGCCTGGAAACCCTGAGCCTGCGCGTGGAGCGGCACGTGGCCAACGCCGTCGCCGTGGCCAACTGGCTGGAAGGCCACGACGACGTCGTGTCGGTTGCGTATGCGGGCCTGGAATCCAGCCCGTGGTTTGAGCGGGGCCGCACATACGGACCGCGCGGCACCGGCGCGATTGTTTCCTTCGAGATTGAAGGCGGCGTCGACGCCGGCAAGCGGTTTGTCGATGGCCTGGAGCTGCACTCGCACGTGGCCAACGTCGGCGATGTCCGGTCCCTCGTGATCCATCCGGCCTCGACCACCCACAGCCAGCTGGGCGCGGAGGCACAGTTGGCGGCAGGGGTCAGCCCGGGACTCGTCCGGCTCTCGGTGGGCCTTGAACACATCGATGACATCCTCGCCGACCTCGACGCCGGGTTCCGGGCCGCCAAGGGAGCGTAGCTTCCGTGAACCGGCACACGGCGCCGCAGCGTCGGCCGCTGCAGCACCCCGTAGGACAGGACGGGGTGCTGCAGTATGCCTCCATCGGCGGACTGGAACTGGAAACCGGCGGGTACCTGCCCGACGTTGTCCTGGCCTACGAGACCTGGGGGCAGCTGGATCCCGATGCCGGCAACGCCGTGCTGATCCCGCATGCCCTCACCGGCAGCAGCCACGTAGCCCGGGGGAGCAGTAGCGAACCCGGCTGGTGGGAGGAGCTCGTTGGTCCCGGCCGGACCGTGGATACCCGCCGGTACTTCGTGGTCTCGGTCAACATGCTCGGCGGCTGCTACGGCTCCACCGGCCCCGCTGCACCGGCTCCGGACGGCCTGGCTTGGGGATCGCGGTTCCCGTTCGTAACCGTCCGCGATTCGGTCCGGGCGGAGGCCCGGCTCGCGGACCTGCTCGGCATAGCCCGGTGGCATACCGTCCTGGGCGGCTCGCTGGGGGGAGCACGGGCGCTGGAATGGGCGGTGACCGAACCGGACCGGGTTCTGCACTGCGGGGTGATCGCATCCACCGCAGCCAGCACGGCCGAGCAGATCGCGTTTGCCCAGGCGCAGCTGGCAGCCGTCCGCCTGGATCCGGATTTCAACGGAGGTGACTACTACAACGGGGCGCCGCCGCTGGCCGGCTTGGGACTGGCGCGCCGGATCGCGCACATCACCTACCGCTCCGAACCGGAACTGGACTACCGGTTCGGGCGCACCCCGCAGGCGGCCGAGGACCCGTTCGGTGCCGTGCTGCCGGCCGGGCGGGGCCGTTACTCCGTGGAGAGTTATCTGGACCATCAGGCCGGCAAGCTGGCCGGCCGGTTCGATGCCAACAGCTATCTGGTGCTCACCGAAGCGCTGGTCAGCCACGACGTCGCCCGCGGCCGGGGATCCCTGCGGGCAGCGCTCGCGGAAACGACGGCGGACTTCTTCATTGCCGCGGTGGAGTCGGACCGGCTGTACTTTCCGCAGCAGTCGGCGGACCTGGCGGCGGCCCTTCCCCGGGGGACGCCGGTCCACCTCATCAAGGCTCCCATCGGACACGACGGTTTCCTGACCAGCGTCCGGGAGATAGCCGGAGCCTTGCAGCGTGAGGTGTTCGGGTAGGACGCTCAGGCGTCCGGCGCCTCCATCAGCCAGAACGCCGCCCCGGTGGGGTCCGCCAGCTGGACCATCCGGCCGTACGGCGAATCCTCCGGGGCACTCCGTACCGCACCGCCCAGCTGTTCAGCCTGCCCCGCCGCGGCGTCGATGTCCCCGTGGCCGAAGTAGATTTCCCAGTGGGAGGGGATGCCCTCGGGCAGTTCAGCGGCAGCATCCATCACCCCGCCCACCGGGCGGCCGTTGCTCTGCAGCGTGGAGTACCGGAAATCGGCGGTGTCGGAAAGGACTTCTGTCTGCCAGCCGAAGACGTCCCGGTAGAACTTCAGGGCAGCCGGATAGTTGCTGGTCATCAGCTCGTACCAGACCGGGGCCCGGGTTTCATCGATCCGGGCGAATCCGCTGAGGGTTCCCGGCTGCCAGACGCCGATGGCCCCGCCGGTGGGGTCGCCGAGCACCGCCACCGTGCCCTGGTCCAGGGCCGGTGCCGGGTCCAGCAGCACCTGCCCTCCGGCGGCGGCAGCGGCGTCGGCTGTGGCCCCGGCGTCGTCGGAGGCGAGGTAGACGGTCCAGAAATCCGGAAACGCGGTTTCCGGCGAGTTCTGCATCATGCCGGCCACTGCCTGCCCGTCGCGGCGGAAATGGACGTAGTGCCCGGACTCCTTGCCCAGGTCCACGGCGTCCCAGCCGAGCAGCCCGGCGTAGAACTCCCGGGCCCGGTCGGGATCGGAAGACGTCAGGTCTGCCCAGCAGGGGGAGCCGGCAGGAAAACGCTCGGGTGCAGCGGGCACGGCGGGCACCTCTTTTCGGAAGAACCGGATGTCCCGGGCCGGTGCCGCAAAAGTCCCGGAACCGCCGGGTACCGGCAGTTATACCAATCCCTGACGACGGGCAACAGCGCCCACCCCTTGCCCGCTGCGGAAATTCATGGGAGAACATTCCCCATGGCAGATCGAATCTCCCTCTCCGGCCGGGCGCAGTGCACCCCGGAGGTCCTCTGGCACGTCCTCGTGGACAACCGGGCCGCCTGGTGGCCGGACATGGACTTCGCTCCGCACCCCGGAGCACCCCTGAAAGAGCAGTGGACCGAGGACGGGGTGGAGCACACAGCCACCGGCACCGTCTTGGCCGTAGCACCCGGCAGGCTGCTCTCCTTTCGCTGGACGGCACCCGAGTGGGGTGCACACACGGTGGTCAGCTTCGAGCTGACGGATGAGATCGACGCCACGGGGGTGGCGGTGACTGAGAGCGGCTTTGCGGCGCTCGACGCCGCAGTGGGCGCCGATCTTTCAGCAGCCCACCGGGAAGGGTGGGCCTTTCATCTGGCGAACCTCATTGAGCAGGCCGAAAAAACCGATCAGGCACAGCAGGCCGGCGGCTCCTGAGACGCTGCCCTAGTCCGCGGATCCCTGCGGCATGCTCTGGCCGAACATGGGACCGGCCTGGGGGCGCTTGGCCGAAATCCCGTCACCGGAGGACTGGTGCCGCACCCGCCGGACCACCCACGGCAGCAGGAATTCGCGGGCCCAGACCATGTCCTCTGTGCGGGCCGTCCGCCAGTTCTTCGCCGGCAGCGGCTTGGTCTCCAACGGCTGCAGGGAATGCGGGACCTGCAGGGTATCCAGCACCATGGCAGCAATGGTGTGATGGCCGAGCGGGGAGAAGTGCAGCCGGTCCGGCGCCCACATCCGGGGATCACCCAGTTCGCGGAGCGCCCACATGTCGGCAATGATGGCGCCGTGCCGCTTCGCTACGGTCCGCAGGTTTTCGTTGTAGATTCCCACCCGGCCGCGGACGCTGCCCAGCACCGGAGTGTTGCCGAGGTCCGGCCCGGTGAAGAGGACAACGCCGGCGCCCGTTGCACGCAGCTTGGCGACGGCGCCGTCCATGCGTTCGGCCAGCCGGTCCGGATCTCCGCCGGGGCGGATCACGTCGTTGCCGCCGGCACAGATGGTGACCAGATCCGGATTCAGGGCCAGGGCCGGCTCCAGCTGTTCGTCAATGATCTGATTCAGCAGCCGGCCCCGGATGGCGAGGTTGGCGTAGGCAAAGTCAGGCTGCCCGGACGCGAGTTCCTCGGCCACCCGGTCCGCCCAGCCGCGGTTGCCGCCCGGACTGTCGGGGTTTGGGTCCCCGATGCCTTCGGTGAAGGAATCGCCCATGGCAACAAAGCGGGACCAGACATGCACGGGAGGTTGCTGCTGCTGGAATTCGGGCGAAGGGGCGGCCTCGGGCAGGGAATGTGTACTCACCGGCCAATCCTTGCAAACCGGGCTTCGGCTACGCGACCGTAGGTTGTGAATTCGGGGCCATGCCAGAATAAAAGGATGACAAACCCCGCATGGAATCCCGTTGTTCTCTGGTCAAAACCCGAAGCCGAGCGGGCGGGCACGCCGCTGCTGGTGCTTTTCCACGGGTATCTGGCCAATGAAGAGGATCTGATGGGGCTGGCGGACCACCTGCCGGAAGACTTCACCATCGCCTCGGTCCGGGCACCGCAGGCCTCCGGGCCGGGCTACACCTGGTTCCCCCTGATGAGCGACGCCGATTACTCGGTGGACTCGGTAGTGGATGCGGTCGAGGACGTCGCGGCGTGGCTGGACACGGTCCGGGACGGTCACACCAGTGTGAGCCTGCTGGGCTTTTCGATGGGTATGGCCGTGGCCACCACCCTGCTGCGGCACCGGCCGCAGGACTTTGCCGCCGTCGTCGGCCTCTCCGGCTTCGTGGTCCCGTCGCAGGACAACCCGTTCTTCCACGACGACGAACTGCAGCCCGGCGGCGTGCAGTTCTTCTGGGGGCGGGACCAGGCGGATCCGGTCATTGACGCGCCGCGGATCGAATACACCCATGCCTGGCTCAATGCCCACACGGCCCTGACCAAGATCCTGTACTCGAACATGGGCCACGGCATCAACATGCAGGAGCTGGGCCACGTCAAGGAGTTCCTGGTGCATACCGTGCTGCGGGCAGGCACCCGGGCGAGCTAGCCCTCGCGGGTGATCCGCACCGTTTCGCCGTTGACGGAAACCAGATCGCCTGTATGCAGCTGGCGGCCGCGGCGTTCTTCAATGTCTCCGTTGACCTGAACCAGCCCGTCTTCAATCAGCTGTTTGGCCTGAATGCCGTCCTCGGCCAGGTTGGCGAGTTTGAGCAGCTGGCCCAGGCGGATCATGTCGTCACGGATGGGAAGGTCTTGGGTATCAGAGGAGCTCATGGCTCCATTCTGCCCGATCTTCGCGCACCGCCGTTTCCTGCGCGTCCCGAAATGCGCCGGGGCTGTAGGGTGGTCGGGTGCCAAACGCTGTACGGATGACCCCGCTGATCGGTCTGCCCCTGTCCATGCTGGGCGGCGTCGCCATGCCGGTCCAGTCCAGGGTCAACGGCGCGTTGGGCCAGCGGCTCGACGACGGCCTGGCCGCGGCGCTGGTGAGCTTCAGCGTGGGCCTGGTGGTGATGGTGCTGATCAGCCTTGTCCTGCCGCGCGGGCGGGCCGGTGCCTCCCAGCTGCTGCCAGCCCTGCGGGAACGCCGCTTTCCCCGCTATTACGTGCTGGCCGGCATGATCGGCGGATACTTTGTCCTGTCGCAGACCCTCACCGTGGCAGTACTGGGCGTGGCCGTCTTCACAGTGGCGGCCGTCGCCGGGCAGACGCTGACCGGGCTGGTGGTGGACCGGCTGGGCATCGGACCGGCCGGCAAGAAGGCACTGACCGTGATGCGCGTGGTCGGTGCCGTCCTGACCATCGCGGCGGTCGCGTGGGCAGTAAGCCCGAAGCTGACCGGCGGGCAGGAACCGTCGGAATGGCTGCTCCCGGTCCTGCTGCCGCTGACCGCCGGCATGCTCATGAGCTTCCAGCAGGCCATGAACGGCACCACGGGGATGCACTACGGCACTCCCATTACGGCAACTCTGGTGAACTTCATTTCCGGAACGGCCCTGTTGGCAGTCATGTGGGGCATCAAGGCGGCAGTGTCCGGCTTCGGCAATCCGCTGCCCGGCGAATGGTGGCTCTACCTGGGCGGACCGATGGGATGCGTGTTTATCGGGCTCTCGGCGCTCCTGGTGCGCAGCCTCGGCGTGCTGCTGACCAGCCTGGGCCTGATCGGCGGACAGCTGATCGGCTCGCTGCTGCTGGACATTGTCTTCCCGGCGCCCGGAACCACCGTAGTCGCAGCCACCGTGCTGGGCACCCTACTGACCCTGCTGGCCATCGTGCTGGCCACGCTGCCGTGGAACATGCCCGGCGGCCCGTTCCGCCGTCGTCGTACCGGCCGGACCGGCGCCTGAGCGGACCGGACCTGCGTCCGACCCTGCCCCGCCCGGCAAAGGAAAACTCCGCTGCGGCGGGCCCGGTAGGCCCGCAGCATGCCGCCGCCTTAAGCTGGTAGTTGTAGCTTTGCCCGGCGGCGAAGAACCGTGCACCGTTTCCGCGGTGGTGCGGATGCCAAAGGGACCAGAAGAGGACCGCACCCAGCGGCCCTCTAGACACGAAAAGAACGGCGGTACCATTTCCATGGCTTCGACCAAATCCAAGCTGGATCCGATCATCTCCCTCGCCAAGCGCCGAGGCTTCGTCTTCCAGTCGGGAGAGATTTACGGCGGGTCCCGGTCCGCCTGGGATTACGGCCCCTTGGGCGTCGAACTCAAGGAAAACATCAAGAAGCAGTGGTGGCAGCACATGGTCCGCGGCCGCGACGACGTCGTCGGACTGGACTCCGCCGTTATCCTGCCCCGCCAGGTCTGGGAGGCCTCCGGCCACGTCGAGGTCTTCTCCGACCCGCTCGTGGAGTGCCTGAGCTGCCACAAGCGCTACCGCGCCGACCACCTCGAAGAGGCCTACGAGGAAAAGAAGGGCCACGCCCCCGAAAACGGACTGGCCGACATTGCGTGCGCCAACTGCGGCACCAAGGGCCAGTGGACCGAACCGCAGGAATTCTCCGGCCTGCTCAAGACCTTCCTCGGCCCCGTGGCCAACGAAGAGGGCATGCACTACCTGCGCCCGGAAACCGCGCAGGGCATCTTCGTGAACTTCAACAATGTCCTGACCACCTCGCGGAAGAAGCCGCCGTTCGGCATTGGCCAGATCGGCAAGAGCTTCCGCAACGAAATCACGCCGGGCAACTTCATCTTCCGCACCCGCGAGTTCGAGCAGATGGAAATGGAATTCTTCGTCGAGCCGGGCACGGACGAGGAATGGCACAAGTACTGGATCGAGAACCGGTTCAACTGGTACGTGAACCTGGGCATCGACCCGGAGAACCTGCGCCTGTTCGAACACCCGCTGGAGAAGCTGAGCCACTACTCCAAGGGCACCACCGACGTCGAATACCGTTTCGGTTTCTCCGGATCCGAGTGGGGCGAGCTGGAAGGCATCGCCAACCGCACCGACTTCGACCTCGGCACGCACTCCAAGCACTCCGGCACGGACCTGAGTTACTTCAACCAGGCCACCAACGAGCGCTTCACTCCGTACGTGATTGAGCCCGCCGCCGGCCTGACCCGTTCCTTCATGGCGTTCCTCGTGGACTCCTACACCGAGGACGAGGCACCCAACGCCAAGGGCGGCGTCGACAAGCGCACCGTCCTGAAGCTGGACCCGCGCCTGGCACCGGTCAAGGCAGCCGTGCTGCCGCTGAGCCGCAACGAGGACCTCTCGCCCAAGGCCAAGGACCTCGCCGCGCAGCTGCGCCGCAACTGGAACATCGACTTCGACGACGCCGGCGCCATCGGCCGCCGGTACCGCCGCCAGGACGAGATCGGCACCCCGTTCTGCATCACCGTGGACTTCGACACCCTCGAAGACCATGCAGTGACCGTGCGTGAACGCGACACCATGGCGCAGGAGCGCGTGAGCCTGGACAAGGTCGAGGGCTACCTGGCCGAACGCCTGATCGGCGCGTAATGGCAATTTCATTCCGCGAATGGCGTGAAGACGACGATCTCAAGCTCAACCAGCTCTGGGGCGACCCGGAGAGCCCGCAGGCCGGACAGTTCCGTGCCGTGCTGCGTCCCTCCTCGAACGAACCGTGGAGCCGCTGCATCGTGGCCGAAGACGACGGCATTCCGGTAGCCGCCGGCGTCGTCTACGAGACCAGCCTGCATCCGGACCGGCTGTGGGCCTACGTGGAGGTCGCCCGGGAAAACCGGCGCACCGGACTCGGAGGCACACTGCTGGCCATGCTGCGCAAGGAAGCCGAATCCGCGCCGTCGGGCGTCACCAAGCTGCGGGCGAAGGTGGAGCCGGGCACGCCCGCCGCCGCCTTCGCCGAAGCCGCCGGGCTCACCCCGATCCAGCGGTCCGCCGTGGTGCGGGTGGAACCGGGCCGGCTGAAGCTGCCCGTGTTCAACGACGACGGCCCCCAGCTGGACGAAGCCGCTACGGGTTCCGTGGAACTCACGCAGGCTGTGACGCAGTTCTACAACGCGGTGCACGAATGGGACCGCGCCGACATGACCCTGGGCCGCGCCCAGCAGATGCTGCTCAATGACGCCACCGGTGCCTCCGGTGCCGTGGTGCTGCGGGATAAGCCGAAGAAGGATGGCGGAAAGATCGCTGCCTTCGCGGTGAGCTACACGCAGGAACGCACCGAGGAGCCCGCTGATGTCCTGGTGGGCTACGACACCACCCTCGACGCGGACGAGGCGCGGGCTGCAGTGGAGTCGCTGCTGGCCATGCTGGCGTACCAGTATCCGGTGCAGCTGGAAGTGGATGAGTCCATGACCGCAGTAGTCCGGGCCCTGGCCCCGCTGTTCAAGGCCGGCGCCGCCCGGCAGGTAGGGAACGAAACGCTGATTCTCAGCGACTAGCCCTCCCCGCTTGCGGCAAAAGGCGGTCCGGGCACAACGCCGGGGCCGCCTTTTGTGTGCACGGCTCCGGGGCTGCCTGCGCCGCCGGCGGGCGCCTCACCGCACGTGCGACCTGCGGCCTGGATAGGCAGCATCAGCTGTACGGAAGGCGATATGCGGGCCGCTTCGCGGGAACGCGCACAGGATTTGCATCGGCTTGCGAGAATAGACAGGTGACTGTTTTATCTCCGGAACTCAAGCTCGAGCTTCCCCCGCTGCAACTCGGCCCGATCACCGTGGACACCCCGGTGATCCTGGCTCCCATGGCCGGCATCACCAACAAGGCGTTCCGCCGGCTCTGCCGTGAATACGGCGGAGGCCTCTACGTGACCGAAATGGTCACCTCCCGCGCGCTGGTGGAACGTTCGCCGGAGTCGATGCGGATCATTAAGCACGACGACGACGAAAAGGTCCGCTCCGTCCAGCTTTACGGTGTGGACCCCAAGACCGTTGGTGCTGCCGTGCGCCTCCTGGTGGAGGAGGACCGGGCAGACCACATCGACCTGAACTTCGGCTGCCCCGTACCGAAGGTCACCCGCAAGGGCGGCGGCTCGGCCCTGCCCTGGAAGCTGGACCTGTTCACCGCCATCGTGCAGACCGCGGTGAAGGAAGCCTCCCGCGGCAACGTGCCGCTGACCATCAAGATGCGCAAGGGCATCGACGAGGACCACCTGACCTTCCTCGACGCGGGGAAGATCGCCCGCGATTCCGGCGTCGCCGCCGTGACCCTGCACGGCCGCACGGCATCGCAGTTCTACTCCGGCAAGGCCGACTGGTCCGCCATCGCCGAACTGCGCGAGGCCCTCCCGGACATGAACGTCCTGGGCAACGGCGACATCTGGTCCGCCGAGGACGCCATCCGCATGGTGCGCGAAACCGGCGTGGACGGCGTCGTCATCGGCCGCGGCTGCCAGGGCCGCCCGTGGCTCTTCGGCGACCTCGAAGCCGCGTTCGAAGGCAGCACGGCACGGCACCGGCCGGGGCTGAAGCAGGTCTCGGACAGCGTGTACCGGCATGCCGAGCTGCTGGTGGAAACCTTCGGCGACGAAGTGATCGCCCTGCGGGACATCCGCAAGCACATGGCATGGTACTTCAAGGGCTACGTAGTGGGGGGAGACCTCCGCGCTAAACTGGCGACGGTACCGTCCCTGGCGGTGCTCCGTGAACTGCTGGACCAGCTGGATCCCGAGGCTCCGTACCCCGGCACCGATGCCGAAGGGCCGCGGGGCCGGGCCGGTACACCCAAAAAGACAGCCCTGCCGGAAGGTTGGCTGGACGGGCGGGAACTCAACGCTGCCCAGAAGGCCATCATCTCGGCAGCCGAACTCGACGTATCAGGCGGCTAAAACACCCCATGACCTTCCCGCAGGCAGTTTCCACCGCAGGTTATACCGACGTCGATCTGGCCCGCTGGGTTACAGAACCGGCGAAAAACACCAACCGCACCCAGTTCGGCCGTGACCGTGCCCGCGTGCTGCATTCCTCGGCGCTGCGCCGGCTTGGGGCCAAGACACAGGTGGTGGCCCCGGATACGGACGACTTCGTGCGGACCCGGCTGACGCACAGCCTCGAAGTGGCGCAGGTGGGCCGGGAGCTGGGCAACGCGCTCGGCTGCGACCCCGACGTCGTCGACGCCGCCTGCCTCTCCCATGACCTGGGCCACCCGCCCTTCGGCCACAACGGGGAGACAGCGCTCAACGATATTGCCCATGCGATCGGCGGCTTTGAAGGCAACGCCCAGACGCTGCGGCTGCTCACCCGGCTGGAACCGAAGATCATCGCCCCGGACGGCACGCCGGCCGGGCTGAACCTCACGCGCGCCAGCCTCGATGCCGCTACGAAGTACCCGTGGTCCATCGCCGATGCTCCGCTGGTGAACGGGCACCGCACCACCAAGTTCGGCGTCTATGAGGACGACCTGCCCGTCTTCACCTGGCTGCGCAACGGCGCCCCGGACGGCCGTTCCTGCCTCGAGGCGCAGGTGATGGACCTGGCAGACGACATCTCCTACTCGGTGCACGACGTCGAAGACGCCATTGTTGCCGGACACGTCCAGCTCAAATGGCTGGACAACCCGGACCAGCGCGCCCGGGTGGTGGGCTACACCCAGCAGTGGTACCTGCCCGGCGTCGACGCCGCCGCCATTGAGGCCGCCCTTGCGCGGCTGGAAGCCACCCCTGTCTGGGTGCGGGAATCGGACGGCAGCCGCCGGGCCATGGCCGCGCTGAAGGACATGACCAGCCAGCTGATCGGCCGGTTCTGCAACAGCGCGCTGGAAGCCACGCGCGGCATCTACGGCACCGATCCGCTGACCCGATACCACGCCGAAATGGTGGTTCCCGAGGCCACCCAGCTGGAAATCGCCGTCATGAAGGGCCTGGCCACCACGTTCGTGATGACCACGGACCAGCGCCAGCCGCTGTACGAACGCCAGCGCGAAATCCTTACGGCCCTGGTTGCCCAGCTCTCGGCCACCGGGGATCGGCACCTGGATCCGATGTTCGCCGCCGATTGGCGGGACGCGGCCGACGACGGCGCGCGGCTGCGCGTCGTCGTCGACCAGGTCGCCTCGCTGACGGACGGTTCGGCACTTGCCCTCCACGAGCGGCTGGTAGGCCCGGTTCCTGCACTCTGGTAGTCCGCTGATTCCCGCGGGTGCTCTGGCGGTGGGGGGTTTGGACCGTTAGCCTCTGGCGCGGGGTGGTTCAGCGTCTCCCGAGTCACTCTCGGGAGGCGGTCGGCCGACACGCGCACCCGAGGACATCATCCATGAGCAGCCATCAGCACACTGTTCCTTTCCGCCGCCGCCATGCCAGGGAATGGGCGGGCAAGTCCCGCTTCCGTGTTGCGGCGGTGTTCCTGACCGGGCTGCTGCTGGCAGTTCCGTTGGCGGTACCGGCGCAGGCAGTCATCGATCCCGGGCCCGTGCGGGGGAACGACTCTGTTCGAAACTCGAACACGGACATCGTCATCACCTCCCTCGGTAACGGGCGCGCCGTGTCCGGTGCGCTGCCGCCCCTTGGAACCAGCTGGTCGGTGGCGAGCTATCCGTCATCCATCCCCGGGAATTATGAGCGCGAAGACGTCTCATTTGCCGGCATCATCAACACCCAGGATGCCTACGGCACCACCACGGCCGAGATGTACTGCATCGATCTCCGTACCAGTACACGGGTCAATGTCGGCTACGGCGGCGGCACCTGGGATGAGTCCAACGTGCCGAACATCGGCTACGTCAACCGGATCCTGAACACGTATTACCCAAGCTCGAACCTTCCCGCCGGCTTGGATGACAACACCCGTGCGGCTGCCGTGCAGGCAGCCATCTGGTTCTTTACGGACGGGTACATCGTTGATCCGCGCAGCTCGCTTTACCGGACTGTGGCAGGCATCGTGAACGCCACCATTGCTGCAGGTCCGCTGGAGGAGCCGGATCCTCCGGCGATCGCGATCACGCCGCCCACCACGGGAGCCCCGGTAACCGGAGTTGCCGGGCCGCACACCGTGACGTCGGAAGCGGACGAAATCGAGGTCACGGTGGACGAAGGGTTCAGCCTTTACGCGGACGCTGCGGGGACGGTTCCGCTGAACAGTCCCGTGCCCAGCGGAACGCAGGTCTGGGTGCGAAGCGATACCGGCGCTACGGGGCCGGCGAATATCTCGGCCCGGGCCGCGGTCACCGTTCCGACGGGCAACGTGTATCTGTACGACGGCGGGACCGCGGGGCTGGACACCGCACAGAAGCTGATCCTCGCGGTCACACGCGAGCTGAGTTCCAATGCGACGGCGTCCGCTGCCTTTACCGAAGTGGGCTCGCTGGAGGTCACCAAGTCCATCGAGGGCCCCGCCGCCGGCAGCCAGGACGCTGTGGTGATCAGTATCGACTGCGGACCCGGGTACCAGTTCACCTTCAATGTCCCTGCCGAAACCACCGGGACGGTGTCGGAGACCTTCAACGACATTCCGGCAGGCACGGTCTGCAGCATTACCGAGCCCACTGACGGCGGCAACGACAGCGTCCAGGTCAGCACAATCCTGCCCGGCGACGTCACGATCGTATCCGGAACCACGGCCACGGCGACGGTCACTGACACGTACACCTTCGCCCCCGGCACGCTGGTGGTCGCCAAGACCAACACGGGGGAGGCCGCCGGGGCCCAGGGCGAGGTAACCATCTCCGTGGTCTGCACCCTGGACGGCACCACGGTCCTGGACACCACGGTGACCATTCCGGAAGGGACACTCACCCCGGACACTGCGGAGTTCCCCGACCTGGCGGCGGGCACAGCCTGCACCGTCACTGAAACAGGGACCGGGGAAACCACCGCCGTGAACGTCACGGTTACCGGGGAAGGGACGGTGACCGTGCCTGCCGGAAGCAGCGTCACCGCGGCACTGACCAACGACTACACCTTTGCTCCCGGGACCCTCGCTGTCCGGAAGGACATCGCCGGGCCCGGCGCCGGCCGGCAGGGTGTCGTCACCCTGCAGGTGACCTGCACCGCCGGAGGTGCGACGGTCCTGAACGAAACCGTCACGATTGCGGCCGCCACCTCAGAGCCGACCACGGAGGAGTTCGAGGGCCTGGCAGCCGGAGCCACGTGCACGGTCACTGAGACGGCCAATGGTGCCACCACCGAGGTCAGCGTCACCACTGTGGTTGATCCTGCGGGCGGAACGGTGACGATTCCTGCCGGCGGAGGCGCGGAAGTGTCGGTCACCGACACCTATACGGTCAATCCCGGGGCACTGGTAGTCGACAAGGTGATCCTCGGCCCGGCGGCCCGTGAACAGGGTCCCGTCACAGTCTCGGTCATCTGCACCTTGGATCGGGAAGAAGTAATCCGGCAGGACCTCACCATTGAGGCAGGTGCCGGGGGCACCGTTCCCGGCACCGTCAGCGGCATTCCAGAGGGAGCGGTCTGCGCGGTCACGGAGCCGGTCACGGGCGAAACGTCCACCGTTGAGGTCATGGTGGACCTGCCCGAAGAAGTGACCATAGCCGCCGGGGAAACGGCGGAAGCCACCGTCACCAACATTTACGCGGTGAAGCCGGGCTCCTTGTCCGTCACCAAGGCCATTGCGGGTGCGGGGGCAGGGAACCAGGATGCGCTCGAGATCGATGTCCTGTGCACCCTGGACGGGGAGACGGTGTTCGAGGAGGTTTCCAACGTTCCGGCCGGGACCACCGAAGAGGTCGGAGCACTGTTCGAGAACATCCCCGCCGGCGCCATCTGCACCATCACGGAGCCGGTCACCGGGGAGAGCGCCGTCGTCACCGTGGTCACGGACCTGCCCGGCGACATCGAAATCCTCGCCGGCGAGACCATCAACACCACGGTGACAGACACCTACAGTTTCGTCCCGGGGACGCTCGTCGTCACCAAGGTGTTTGCCGGCGAAGCTGCCGGGCAGCAAGGCGAGGTAGTGCTCCA
Organism: Arthrobacter sp. Ms25; assembly: GCF_059090365.1. Lineage (NCBI taxonomy): Bacteria > Bacillati > Actinomycetota > Actinomycetes > Micrococcales > Micrococcaceae > Arthrobacter > Arthrobacter sp. Ms25. The sequence continues at coordinate 617,684 of NZ_JBNHFP010000002.1, forward strand.
GGTGTCCTGCGGCCCGGACGGTTCGGTGCTGGACGAAACGGTACGGGTACCGGCAGGGGCCACCGGCGAAGTGACTGCCGAATTCGACGGCCTGACGGCGGGCACCGAATGCACGGTAACGGAATCCGGTACCGGCGCGACCTCTGCGGTGCAGGTGCAGGCGGAGCTCCCCGGACCGGTGACGGTGCCCGCCAATGGAACGGCCACTGCGATTGTCACCAACACCTACGCGTTCGCAGAGTCACCGGCGCCGGCACCTGATCAGGAAGACCGCCCGGGGCTTCCCTCGACCGGGGTGGAGATCCGGACCGGAGCTTACCTGGCACTGGCTGCAGGTCTGAGCCTGCTCGGGGGACTTGGCATTTTCCTCAGCCGGCGCCGGGAAGGGTAGCGAAGCCCGGTCCTTTGACTTGGTGAGCCCGGCGCCCTGAGCGGGAGTGGATCAGGAGGACGGTGCGCACAGGGATTCGGCAGGACATCGGACGTTCCTGCAAGACGGTAGGAAGTTTAGGAAGGAAACCGGAAGTAAAGTTGAAGTCATGGCCGGACTGATCAAGCGTGAAGATATCGATGAAGTGCGGCTGCGCACTGACATCAAGGCCGTGATTGACGGATACGTGACCCTGAAATCCGCGGGCATCGGCTCCTTCAAGGGACTGTGCCCGTTCCACGACGAGCGCTCGCCGTCCTTCCATGTCCGCCCGCAGGTGGGCACCTACCACTGCTTCGGCTGCGGGGAGAGCGGCGACGTGATCTCCTTCGTCCAAAAGATGGACCACGGAACCTTCTCCGAAACGGTGGAGAAGCTCGCCGCCCGGCTCGGCTACGAACTGCACTACGAAGACGGCGGTACCGGTCCGCGCCGGGAGGACGTCGGTAAGCGCCAGCGGCTGCTGGATGCGCACAAGGTGGCCGCGGAGTTTTACCGCAGCCAGCTCGGCAGCCAGGGGGCGGCGGCAGCCCGGACATTCCTTCAGGAGCGGGGCTTTGACCCGGCGGCGGCGGAGCACTTCGGTGTGGGCTATGCGCCTCAGGGCTGGGATTCGCTGCTCAAGCACCTGACGTCCAAGGGCTTCACCCGCGAGGAACTGGCCGAGACCGGGATGTTTTCCACCGGCTCGGACGCTTCCCGGTTCTATGACCGGTTCCGCGGCCGGCTGATCTGGCCCATCCGCGATCTCACCGGTGCCGTGATCGGCTTCGGGGCCCGCAAGCTCTACGAAGACGACCAGGGCCCCAAGTACCTCAACACCCCCGAGACCCCGTTGTATAAGAAGTCCCAGGTGCTGTACGGCATTGACCTCGCCAAGCGGGACATCGCCAAGACCCGGCAGATTGTGGTTGTGGAAGGCTACACCGACGTGATGGCATGCCACCTCGCCGGCATCACCACCGCCGTCGCGACCTGCGGTACCGCCTTCGGCACCGACCACATCAAGATTGCCCGCCGGCTGCTGTCCGACGACGGCACCGGGGGAGAGGTCATCTTCACTTTCGACGGCGACGCCGCCGGCCAGAAGGCGGCCCTCCGTGCCTTCGAAGAGGACCAGAGGTTCACCGCGCAGACCTACGTGGCCGTGGACCCCAACGGCATGGACCCCTGCGATATCCGCCAAACCCACGGCGACTCCGCCGTTGCCGAACTGATTTCCTCCCGCCGTCCGCTGTTCGAGTTCGCGATCCGCTCCACGCTGCGCAAGTTCGATTTGAATACCGTGGAGGGCCGCGTCTCGGCACTGCGTGCAGCGGCACCGGTGGTGGCGGACATCCGCGACCCGGCTATGCGGCCGGCCTATGCAAGGGAACTCGCCGGATGGCTGGGAACCGACGTCGACGACGTCAGCCGGGCGGTCAACGCCGCCGCAAAACGCGGCAAGGCATCCCCCACCGGAGACGGGGCGGGCCCGCAGTCCCCGACCGGACGGCGTCAGGAAGGTCAGCCGTCCCGGCAACAAGCCGGCCAGCGCGGCGGCCCGCAGCAGTATGGCCAGCAGTCCCGGTTCAGTGAGCCTTCCCCGCAGCAGTGGCAGGGCCGGAACCCGGCGCCCACCTATGCCCGGCAGCCTGAACCGGAGGCCGCGCCTGCGGTCAGCTCTCCCGGCCTGAACGATCCAGCCGCCCGAATGGAACGCCAGGCCTTGGAGGTCGCGCTCCAGCAGCCGGGAATGCTCGACGCCGGGCAGTGGGAACGGTTCAAGGCCGTCCGGTTCACCGTCCCCGCCTATATAGCTGTCCACGACGCGATCCGCGCCGCAGGAGACGCCGGAACCGCCCCCGCCGCCTGGGTGGAACGGGTGCGCGGGGAACTGCCGGAGCCGTTGCGCGGACTGGTCAGCGAGATGGCGGTGACGCCCCTGCCCGCCCGTGACGCCGATGCGCTGGCCATGTACTGCCGAGACATCCTCAACCGCCTTTTTGAACTGCAGGTAACGCATCTGAAGGCGGAGAAGCTGGGCCAGCTGCAGCGGCTGGACCCCAACGCGGACCAGGAGTTGTTCCACCGACTCAACCGCGAGCTCATGGAGCTGGAAATGCAGCGGCGGGCCCTGCGGGGGGACCAGTAGGGGCCCTGCACCGTCCGGTTGGGTGCCGATTTCGTTTCGGCGCGGAATCTCTGTAAAGTAAAACCTGCCGCTTTCCCCCGTAGCTCAATTGGCAGAGCATTCGACTGTTAATCGAAGGGTTACTGGTTCGAGTCCAGTCGGGGGAGCAAACATAAATCCCTGACCTGCAGCTGTGCAGGTCAGGGATTTTTTTGTGCTTCCCGAACGGGTGGTTCACCGGCCACCAAGGCGCCAAGCATGGCACCCAGTCCGCACGCCAGGACATGCGCCTGCGCAAGCGGCATCCACCAGCAGGTCCAGGAAACAGGGCTGCCGCCTCCCTGCGGATCGGGCTCTCCTGCCTCCCAGCGGGCGGAGAGGCTGCCGGCCGGCGGGATCCTCACCCGGTCGGATGGTTCCGGCGGGAACCTGTACGCCGGTGATTTCCATCGGGATTGCCTTATGGGTGAAGACAAGCAGGTGCTCCTGCTGCACGGCGTAACAGACGACCTTGCGGACCGGTTTGGTCATGCGCAACAGTCTCACAGGATGCCGGCGCCGCGGGGGAGGGCCTTCGGCCGGGGGTATCGCGGCGGGCCGGTTCGGCAGCACTCCGAACTTCCTGTATAGTTGAGGACGCCGCTTTCCCCCGTAGCTCAATTGGCAGAGCATTCGACTGTTAATCGAAGGGTTACTGGTTCGAGTCCAGTCGGGGGAGCAAGCAAAGGGTCTGCGCCCGGGTTTCCCGGGTCGCAGGCCCTTTTTTCATGCCCTGCTCGACCTGCCCTGCTCCATGCGAGGCCGGAAACCTGTGAGGTGAATGACACCGGCCCGGGCCCTGACGGACCTTGGTGCTATCCGCCGAATCGGAGAACTGCCCGCGGTTCGGCCCGAATTCCGGGACAAAGACCTCCGGCCGGCCCGGATCGTTGCCCGCCGATCTGTTGCTGAAGCCGCACTCCGGCCTACCGTGCAGCAGCAAGCGTGCTTACTGTTATGCGTAGGCTTAAGTGTTTTGACACCAGTCACATGTACGCAGCTAGCTCAACAGAAAACGAGGAACGGTCGATGGGCGCGACTCAGCCAGGACCCTACAACGGCGGATCCGAACGGGTGGCCCACCCCGGCAGGGTGATCGGTGTCACCGTTGCCGCAGCGGTGGGCGGCCTGCTCTTCGGTTTTGATACCGCCGTCATCAACGGCGCCGTGGATGCCATCGGCGAGGAATTCACCCTCAGCCCGGGTGTCCTGGGCTTCACGGTGGCCATCACGCTGCTGGGCTGTGCTGCCGGCGCCTGGTTCGCCGGCCAGCTGGCAGACAAGCTGGGGCGGAAATTGGTGATGGTGGGTGCCGCGGTACTGTTCGCAGCCAACTCCGTGGGATCCGCGCTGGCCTTCTCCGAATGGGACCTCATGCTCTGGCGGCTGATCGGCGGCCTGGCCATTGGAACCGCGTCGGTCATCGCACCGGGCTATATCGCCGAAGTGGCGCCCGCCAAATGGCGCGGTGCGCTCGGTTCCGTCCAGCAGCTCGCGATCACGCTCGGTATTTTTGCCGCCCTGCTCTCGGACGCCTTCCTGGCCAACAGCGCCGGCAGCGCGCTCGGCGAACTCTGGTGGGGGCTGCCGGCCTGGCGCTGGATGCTTCTGGTCGGTGTCGTGCCAGCGATCGTCTACGGCATCCTGGCGCTCACCATCCCAGAATCCCCGCAGTATCTGGTCCGCAAGAACCGGGATGCGGAAGCAGCAAAGGTCCTCACCACCATTTCCGGCGTGACGGATTCGGACCGCAAGATCGCCGATATCCGCGACAGCTTCAAGAGCCCGCAGCCGACCTTCCGCGACCTGCGCGGCCCCCGCTTTGGACTCCAGCCCATTCTCTGGGTGGGTATGGCCATCGCCGCATTCCAGCAGCTGGTCGGCATCAACGCGATCTTCTACTACTCCACCACCCTGTGGAAATCCGTGGGCTTCAGCGAGAGCGATTCCTTCACGACGTCGGTCATCACCTCGGTGGTCAACGTGGTCATGACCCTGGTGGCCATTGCTTTCGTGGACCGCATCGGCCGCCGCAGGCTGCTCATGATCGGCTCCGCGGGCATGTTCGTAGGCCTGCTGGCGGCAACGGTGTCCTTCTTCCAGGCCGTGGACGTAAACGGTGAGGTATCCCTGCCCGGCATCTGGGGTCCGGTGGCCCTGGTGGGCGCAAACCTCTTCGTCGTCTTCTTCGCCGCCACCTGGGGTCCGGTCATGTGGGTCACGCTGGGCGAGGTCTTCCCGAACAACATCCGGTCCCTGGCCCTGGGGCTGGGCGCCATGGTCAACTGGATCTTCAATTTCATCGTTACCCTTGCCTTCCCGTGGGTCAGCGATAACTTCGGGGTCTGGATCATGTACGCCATCTTCACCGCCTTTGCGGTCCTGTCCTTCTGGTTCGTCAAGACCAAGCTTCCCGAGTTGTCCGGCCGCGAGCTGGAGGACCGTGAGGGCCTCGAAACAACCTAAGGGCCGGCTGGGGCGCAAGGGCAAAGTGATAATACTGAGGGGAATGGTAATTTGGGGTTATGGCAACGGTGAATACTGAACAGGGGACGGAGGCTGGGCGCATGAACCGCTCCGCTAGCACTCGGACACAGCGAACGGCGGGGAGCTCGTCGCTGGTGGGGCTGGCGAAGGTCATGGCCCGCCTGACGCCGCGCCAGCTGAATGACGAGTTCGCCCTCGCCACCGCCGAAATGAAGCAAAAGGGCATCAAAGCCGGCATCGCCGCGGCCTTCATGGTGGTGGCGCTGCTGATGGTTGCCGCTTTGGCAATCTCGCTGCTCGTCGCCGCCATCATGGCCCTTTCGCTGATCATGCCGGCCTGGCTGGCTGCTCTGCTGGTGGCTGCCTTGTTCCTGGTGATCGCAGCTATCGCCGGATTCGTTGGCTACAGCCGCTTCAAGAAGGCCCTGCCGCTGCTGCCGGAAGAAGCCATCCGCGGGGTGCGCTACGACCTCGGTGTGCTGAAGGAAGGCCGCCGCTTCGACCCGGCCACCCTGGACAAGCCCAAAGAGCCGAAGGAAAAGAAGGCGGACAAGGCCGACAAGCCCGAAGGTCCGAAGCAGCCCACACCCGAGGAACTGCGTACCCGCGCCCGCCAGCGCCGTGAGCACCTCGCCGCCGTCCGCGACGGACTGGGTGAGAAGGTTGACGTCAAGGCCCGCATCCAGGAACTGAAATCCCGCCGCGCAGCAGCCGGCCGCGGCACGCAGGACGCCTCCGGCGGTCCCTCGACCGCCGATGACGTGCTGGCCCTGATCAAGGAACGGTGGCAGCCGCTGTCGGTCCTGGCTGCCTCGCTGCTGGCGCTGCTCATCATGTTCCGCCGGCTCGCGCGAAAGTAAGCTGTACTCGTACATCTTTGACGAGGGGAACGGACCGTGATCAGATTTACCGGTGCCGGAGCACGTCCCGATACGGAACTTACCGTATTGGACCGCTTCTGGACCCTGCCGAATCTGGTCACGGTCCTTCGTTTTCTCGGCATCCCCCTCTTCGTGCTGTTCATCAGCCAGGACCGTTACGGAAGTGCCTTCCTCACGCTGGTCGCGGTGGGGTGCACCGACTGGATTGACGGCTATCTGGCCCGCCGGTTGAACCAGGTTTCCGTCACCGGCCAGTGGCTGGACCCGGTCGCGGACCGGCTCGCCCTGATCATCGTGGCGACAACCTTCGTGCTGGACGGCATCGCCCCGGCATGGCTGATCCTCAGTATTGCCATCCCGGATGCCGTCCTGATCGTCAATTCGCTGCTGCTTTTCCACGGCAACCCGGACCTGCCGGTGAGCTTGCTGGGGAAAATCCGGACCGCGCTGCTCCTGCTGGGTGCACCCCTGCTGCTGCTGGGCCGGGTAGACAGCGTCGACTTCCAGTGGCTCTCCTCCGCCGGTTCCGTCATCCTGGCACTGGGCTGCATCGGCCACGTTGCCGCCGCCGTCGGATACCTGGTGGCCGCATGGCGAAAATACCTGCACCAGCGCGGACACGTCCCGGCCGGAACCGGAACCGGCCATGCACCCTAGGACGGCATCCGGCCGCCGGTGCCAGACATCCCGGCCCGGGCACCGCCAATGGTAGGCATTGCGGTTGCCTGCGCCCTGGCCAGCGCCTTCTTCCTAGCCTTTGGTGCCCAACGCCAGGGAAGCGCCGTCAAGGCGGACACGGGCGGGCTGGGACTGAACTCCTCCCAAATCAGCCGCCTGCTGCGCAATCCGCGATGGCTCCTTGGCCTCCTGCTGCTAGGCACCGGTATGGCGCTGAACGTGGCAGCACTGTCCATGGCGCCCCTGACGGTAGTGCAGCCGATCGGTTCCATTGCGCTGGTGATTACCACTGTGGTGAACTCACGGGACCAGGGCCTGCACATGAACCGGATCACCGTAGCGGCTATCACTGCCTGCGTCGCCGGCAGCATGCTGTTCGTTTCCCTGGCCATCCTGGTCACGAGGTCCGGGCAGGTGGTGGAGCCGCGGCAGGAGGTGACAATTGTCCTCATCCTCGCCGTCGTCGTGGTCTTCTTCGGCGGGTTGAACCTGGTTTTTGGCAAGCGCTTAGGTGCTATTGCCCACATCCTGGGAGCCGGCATCCTGTTCGGGTTTGTTGCGGTCCTCACCAAGGTGATCGCCGGTGACCTGCTCAATCCCAACGGCCGGTTCCTGCTGAATGTGCCCTGGTACACCGTCGTGGCGATTGCCGCCGCCGGCGCGCTGGGTTCCTGGTTCGTGCAGAACGCCTATTCCAGCGGCCCGCCGGACCTGGTGATTGCCGGATTGACCGTTATCGACCCCATGGTCGGCATTGCCATTGGCATTGGAGTGCTGCACGAGCTCCGGCCGGACGTGCCGGCAGTGGCGGCCGTGGCCATGTCAGTGGCAGCCCTGATTGCTATTGTTGGGGTCATCGCCCTGTCCAGATACCACCCCGACGTTATCCAGCGTCGCAATGAGGCGCGGCGGCGGCAGAAGCCGGCCTCAAAGACTCCGAAAGCAGGACCAACCACGTGACCGACGCACCGGTAGACAAACCGCTGACAATCCTCATTGCCTGTGACACCTACCCTCCCCACCTGAACGGGGCCGCTCAGTTCGGTTACCGATTGGCCCGGGGAATGCACGGACGCGGGCACGACGTCCATGTCCTGGCCCCGAATGACATCAACGGCGGCAGCCGCAGCGACCTCGAGGGCGAATGGCCGGTGCACCGGCTGCGTTCCCACGGAGTGCCTACCCACGAATACTGGCGGATCTGCCTGCCCTGGGAGATCAAGAAGGAAATTGCACTGCTTTTCGACCGGGTGCAGCCCGACGTCGTGCATATCCAGTGCCATTACATGGTGGGGGAGTACACCCTCTACGAGGCCCGCAAGCGCGGCATCCGCGTCATCGCGACCAACCACTTCATGCCGGCGAACCTGGATCCGTTCCTGCCGTTCCCCAAGTGGTTCAAGCGCATCGTGGCGACCAACTCCTGGAAGGACATGGGCAAGGTGATGGGCCAGGCGCAGGTTGTCACCACGCCCACGCCGCTGGCCGCCGAGGCCATGTACCGCCATGCCTTCCTGCATGACGTGATGGCGCTGTCCAACGGCATCGACGCGTCGGTGTATGAGCTGCATCCCGGCGAGCAGATTACCCCGCACGAAGGCCCCACGGTCCTGTTCGTCGGCCGGCTGGCGGAAGAGAAGCACGTGGACGTCCTGATCGACGCCGTCGCCAAAACCCCGGCGCACCTGGGTGTGCGGGCCGAGATTGTCGGCGGAGGGGAAGTCCGCACCGCGCTGGAAGCCCAGGTCCAGCGGCTGGGCCTGCAGGACAGGGTGGTCTTCCGGGGACTCGTCTCCGACGAGGAACTGCGCGAAGCCTACCTAAAGGCCGATCTGTTCTGCATGCCGGGAACGGCGGAGCTGCAGTCCCTGGTGACGCTGGAAGCAATGTCGGCGTCCAAGCCGGTCCTGCTTGCCGATGCCATGGCCCTGCCGCACCTCGTGGAGAAGGGGCGCAACGGCTACCTCTTTACTCCGGGCGACAGCGAGGAGTTGGCCGGCCGCATTGCGGAAATCCTCGAACTCCCCAATGACGAGCGGCAGAAGATGGGCCGGATCAGCCGCGAGATGGTGGACCGGCACAGCCTGGAAGCCACGCTGTCCACCTTCGAAGACCTCTACCGCGGGGATCCCGGAAAACCGGTGCCCGCAGCCTGATTGGTTGTCCGGTCCCCGGACCCACTAGGATGGCATCGATGCCTTTCGGCAAGGGGGCTGTAGCTCAGCTGGTCAGAGCAGCGGACTCATAATCCGTGGGTCGTGGGTTCAAGCCCCACCAGCCCTACAATGCGTGCGCGACATCGGCAACACCCCGGTCTTCGGACCGGGGTGTTTTCTTTTGCCCCCGGACCGGAGCCGGAGAGCCCTCCCCGCAGTGCAGGCGACAGCAATTTCCACCGCGCATTGTGATCGTTGTTACTGGTGGGTAACATTGGCTCTGCCGGTTCCCGGACGGGCACCAGTGGATCACCGATGATCAGCAGCGAAGGACATTTTCCATGGGAATTATCGACGTCGACAACCTTCCGTACCCGGACGGCGACTTCTACGCATTCGAGGACCTGCTCACTGAGAAGGAGCGCGACCGCCTGCACGAAATCCGTGCGTGGCTCAACGCCGAGGTCAAGCCGCACGCAGCAGACTGGTGGAACGCCGGTGAATTCCCGCACCACATGATTCCCAAGATCGCCGAGCTGGACGTCATGAGCCCGGTCTACCGGCAGGGTTACTCCAACCTCTTCGCCGGTCTCTGCCACGCGGAAATGACGCGTGCGGATACGTCGTTCGCGACCTTCATGGGTGTCCACGACGGCCTCTTCACCGGTTCCATCGAGGCCCTGGCCTCCGAGGAGCAGAAGGCCGCCTGGCTGCCGGACATCTACGCCATGAAGAAGATTGGCGCCTTCGGCCTGACCGAGCCGCTCGGCGGTTCCGACGTCGCCGGCGGCACCCGGACCACCGCCCGCCGCGAAGGGGAGAACTGGATCCTCAACGGCGAAAAGCGTTGGATCGGCAACGCGACCTTCTCCGACTGGGTGGTCATTTACGCGCGCGATCTCGAGGACAACCAGGTCAAGGGTTTCCTGGTGGATACCAAGACGCCGGGGTACTCGGCCACCAAGATCGAAAACAAGATTGCGCTGCGCACGGTCCAGAATGCCGACATCGTCCTGGACAATGTGGTGGTCAGCGACGACTTCCATCTCAAGGGCGCCAACAGCTTCCGCGATACCAACAAGGTCCTGAAGGTTACCCGCCTCGCAGTGGCCTGGCAGGCCGTGGGCCAGCAGATGGCAGCCTTCGATGTCGCGCGGAAGTACGCCGTGGAGCGTAAGCAGTTCGGCAAGCCCCTGGCATCCTTCCAGTTGGTGCAGGAGCAGCTCGTGAAGATTCTGGGCAACACGGTCAGCTCCCTGGGCATGATGGTCCGTCTGGCGCAGCTTGAGGACCTGGGGCAGGCCAAGGACGAGCAGTCCGCGCTGGCCAAGGCATTCACCACCGCACGCATGCGCGAATCGGTGGCCCTGGGCCGCAGCATCCTGGGCGGAAACGGCATCGTGACCGACTACGGCATGGCCAAGATCTTCGCCGATGCCGAAGCCATCTACTCCTATGAGGGCACCTACGAGATCAATACCCTCGTCACCGGCCGCGCCATCACCGGAGTTGCCGCGTTCGTCTAATCCTGCGATGCCCTCCGGGGCCAATGACGACCTATCCCGGCCGGATCCTGCCCGAGGATCCGGCCGGATGGTTTAACTGGCGCATGGTTCACCCCCTGCCGGATCCGGGACGGAAGAGGGTTGTTGGCGCCGGCCGGTGGCGTGCCGGAAGGTCCGGGCCCGACAGGGGGAGAAGCACCGAAGGCCTGCGGTCGGATACATAGCCCAGCGGGTCCTTGTACACCCCGTGCAGGCGCACACCCCAGTGCAGGCATCCCGTGCTGCAGTGTGATTGCGCTTCGGGCCCAACCGATCCCACCACCGCGCCCTTGGCCACGACCGCACCCACCTGTACGGAGGCCTCCACCGGTTCGAAACTGCTCTTCAGTCCTCCGCCGTGGTCAATGGTCAGGACCTCCCTGTCCACTACCCGGCCGGCAAATACAACGCGCCCTTCGGCAGGAGCCCTTAGCCCGGCACCGGCGGACGCCGCGAGGTCTACGCCCCGGTGCCCCGCCAGCCACCGCTGCGCCGGGGGCTCGAAACCGCGGACGAGGGACGGCGCCGGATCCAGCGGCCAGACCCAGGGCGGAGAGTAAGCCCGAACTGCCGGCGGAAACGGGTCGGCTGCTGCCGAAGGAACCGGGATGTCCGCCGCCAGCACGGCCGCAAGCACCAACACCGTACGGATTCGTTTCATGCTGCAACCATCCGCCCGTACGGACACCCGAACCCGGCGCGCCGTACCGCCTGTGGACCGTCCGGAACGCAGGGCCGGCTGGGGAGGGGCGGTGGGGGAGAAGCGGGACAGCAGGAGTCCGGCGCTGTAGTACACTTGACGGAGCAGCTTGCTGTGCCATGGGACCTGCCCGGACGCTCTGTCCCGGTCCGGTCCCGGGTCCGGCCTTAACGGTCCGGCTCCATCGGTACGGAAGCTGACTACGCGTGTCCCAATTATCCCCGTCACAGGGGGTGCCTCTCCAACGGTCCGGCAACGCTGGCAGGGGAAGCATGCCGGAGCTCCGTCCAGGAGCAACGGCTGATGGACGCCAGGAGCTCCGCCCGCCCGGGCGTACAGCTAAAACCGTCAATAGGCAGTAGGAGAAGTGCGCCGTGCGCACGGATGCTGCCGGAAGGAGTGACGACATGCCCGTCGTTACCATGCGCCAGCTGCTCGACAGCGGCGTCCACTTTGGTCACCAGACCCGCCGCTGGAACCCGAAGATGAAGCGCTTCATCTTCACCGAGCGCAACGGCATCTACATCATCGACCTGCAGCAGTCGCTGTCCTACATCGACCGTGCCTACGAGTTCGTCAAGGCTACCGTCGCCCACGGCGGCACCGTACTGTTCGTCGGTACCAAGAAGCAGGCCCAGGAAGCCATCGCCGAGCAGGCCACCCGTGTTGGCCAGCCGTACGTCAACCAGCGCTGGCTCGGTGGCATGCTCACCAACTTCCAGACTGTTGCCAAGCGTATCCAGCGCATGAAGGAACTCGAAGAGATCAACTTCGAGGACGTCGCTTCCTCCGGCCACACCAAGAAGGAGCTCCTGCTCCTCAAGCGTGAACTGACCAAGCTGCAGAACAACCTCGGCGGTATCCGCAACCTGACCAAGGCACCGTCCGTGCTCTGGGTTGTTGACACCCCCAAGGAACACCTCGCCATTGACGAGGCCAAGAAGCTGAACATTCCCGTTGTTGCCATCCTGGACAGCAACTGCGATCCGGACGACGTCGACTTCCCGATCCCGGGCAACGACGACGCCATCCGCTCCGTCAACCTGCTGACCCGCGTCATTGCCGACGCCGTTGCCGAGGGCCTGATCGCCCGCAACAACAAGGCTGCAGGCAACACGGAAGCTCCGGCCGAGCCGCTGGCCGAGTGGGAGCGTGAACTCCTCGAGGGTGCTGCGCAGACCCCGGCTGCAGACGCCGCCGCAGAGGCTCCCGCCGCTGAGGCAACCGGCGTCGATGCGATCATCGACGCTCCGGCTGCTGACGTAAACGAGAAGTAAAGAACGTATTTCCTGAGGTCCGGGCGAATTCTCACCCGGACCTTAGGTTGTGGTGCGGCTGGCCGGTTTTCCGGCCAGCCGCACTGGCAGAACCGCACCAATACTTATTACGGGAGGACTTGAGTCCAAATGGCGAACTACACTGCTGCTGATATCAAGGCACTGCGCGAGCGCACCGGCGCAGGCATGATGGATGTAAAGAAGGCTCTGGACGAGGCCAACGGCGATGCCGACAAGGCCATGGAGCTCATCCGCATCAAGGGCCTGAAGGGCGCTACCAAGCGTGAAGGCCGTTCCACCGCCGAGGGCCTGGTTGCTGCCAAGGTCATCGACGGCACCGTCGGCGTGATGATCGAACTCAACTGCGAGACCGACTTTGTTGCCAAGTCCGCCAAGTTCATTGAACTGGCCGACAAGGTCCTTGCCGCTGCCGTTGAGTCCGCCGCTGCGGACGCCGACGCGCTCCTCGCCTACAACGTCGACGGCAAGCCGCTGTCCGAGGTTGTTGTCGAAGAAGGCGCCATCCTGGGCGAGAAGGTCGTCGTCCGCCGCGTGGCACGCATCGAAGGCAAGACCGTCGACGCGTACCTGCACAAGACGTCCAAGGATCTTCCGGCACAGGTCGGCGTGCTCTTCGCCGTTGACGGCGAAGGCGCAGAAGCCGCCACTGCCGCCCACGACGTTGCCGTGCACACCGCTGCCTACGCTCCGACCTACCTGACCCGCGAGGAAGTCCCGGCAGAGACGGTCGAGAACGAACGCCGCATCGCTGACGAGACGGCCCGCGCCGAAGGCAAGCCCGAAGGCGCCCTGACGAAGATCGTGGAAGGCCGCCTGACCGGTTTCTTCAAGGAAATCGTCCTGCTGGACCAGCCGTTCGCCAAGGATGCCAAGAAGACCGTGGGTAAGGTTCTCGAAGAAGCCGGCGTCGCACCGGTCGGCTTCGCCCGCTTCCGTGTAGGCGCCTGATCAATTAGGCAGCACACGGTTTCGACGTAACAACGTCATCATGACAGAGGGGGTGGTCACCACGGGTGACCACCCCTTTTGCCTGTCCAGAACAGCTCACTAGTCTTAAGAGCAGCACCAGCACCTATGCCCGGGAGGCACAATGTCCCACGTACTTAAAGAAACCGAATCGCCGCGCCGGCGCGTCCTGCTGAAACTCTCGGGCGAGGTGTTCGGCGGCGGCAAGCTCGGCGTGGACCCCGACACGGTGCGAGCGGTTGCCAAGCAGATCGCAGCAACGGTCGGCGAGGTGGAGGTGGCCATCGTCGTCGGCGGCGGAAACTTTTTCCGCGGCGCGGAACTCTCCACCAGCGGCATGGACCGTTCCCGCGCGGACTACATGGGAATGCTCGGCACGGTGATGAACTGCCTCGCGCTGCAGGACTTCCTGGAGCAGGCCGGCGTCGAGACCCGCGTCCAGAGCGCCATCACCATGGGACAGGTGGCCGAGGCGTACATCCCGCGGCGCGCCATCCGGCACCTGGAAAAGGGCCGCGTGGTGATCTTCGGGGCCGGCGCCGGCCTGCCCTACTTCTCGACCGACACGGTCGCCGCTCAGCGTGCCCTCGAGGTGCACGCCGACGAGGTGCTGATGGCCAAGAGCGGCGTGGACGGGGTCTACACCGCGGATCCGAATAAGGACGCCACCGCGGTGCGGCTGGAAACCCTGACCTACGACGACGCCCTGCGCCAGGACATCCGTGTCATGGACCAGACCGCCATGACCATGTGCAAGGACAATGACCTGAACATGGTGGTGTTCGGCATGGAGGGTGAAGGCAACGTCACCCGCGCCATCCGCGGCGAGAAGATCGGCACGATCGTTTCGAACTAGGCTTCCAGCACGCCCTTGCGGGTGATGGAACGGGGAGCGGAACCACCGCTCCCGAGTGCCCGAAGGGTTCCCTGTATCCGGTGCCGCCCGGTGCAGGGAACCCGCACCCTTTGGGCTTAGGATGATATTAGAGTCCGGCCACACAGCGGCAGCGTTGTGTGGACACTGTTTTATGAGGAGAGACCGTGATCGAAGACACCTTGAAAGAGGCCGCCGACAAGATGGACAAGGCGGTGGAAGTTGCTAAGGAGGACTTCTCCTCCGTCCGCACTGGGCGTGCCAACCCGGCGTTGTTCAGCCGGGTACTGGTGGACTACTACGGTTCCCCCACGCAGCTGCAGCAGTTGGCGTCCTTCGCCACCCCCGACGCCCGCACGCTGCTCATCACCCCCTATGACGTCACTGCACTGCGCGCCATCGAGCGGGCCCTCAGCGACTCCGAGGTAGGCGCAAACCCGTCCAACGACGGTAAGGTCATCCGGGTCATCATGCCGGAACTGACGCAGGACCGCCGCAAGGAATACGTCAAGATCGTCCGCGGCAAGGCCGAGGACGCGAAGGTTTCGGTCCGTAATATCCGCCGCAAGGCAAAGGACGGAATCGACCGCCTGGTCAAGGACAGCGAGGTGGGCGAGGACGACGGCGCCCGCGCGGAAAAGGACCTCGATGCCCTGACCAAGGCGCACACGGATTCCATCGACGAACTCCTCAAGCGCAAGGAAGCCGAGCTTCTCGAGGTCTGATGAGTGACGCCCAGCCTCCCACCCAGGCTGGCGGATCACCGTCCGTCGAGACCGTTCCGGCAGCAGCGAAGGCTAAGGACATGAGCGCAGCTGAACCCGGCAAGGTCCGGGGCCGCAGCGCCGCGAAGCCTGCAAAGGTCTCACGCGCCGGACGGAACCTGCCTGCTGCCATCGCCGTTGGCGTGATCCTGCTGGGATCGCTGCTCATCGGTCTGCTCTTCTTCCCCTTCGCCATCGTGATCATCGCGGTGGGTTTCGCCGCCGTCGGCGTCTGGGAAGTCAACCGCGCCCTTGAAGTGCGCGGCATGAAAGTGCCGCAGGTGCCCGTACTCGTCGGATCCGTAGGGCTGCCGTTCGCGGCGTTCTTCGGCGGCACGGAGGCGCTGGCGTTCGCGACGGTCGCAACAGCTGTGGCGATCCTGCTCTGGCGGAGCATCGACACGGCCGCCGAAGCGATCCAGAGCATCCTGGCCGGCATCTTCGTCGTGCTGTGGGTGCCCTTCCTGCTGAGCTTTGCCCTGTTGCTGCTGCGGGAACCCGACGGACAGGTGCGCGTGGCCGTGCTGCTCCTGCTCGTGGTCTCCAATGACACCTTCGGCTATCTGGTGGGTGCCTTCTTCGGCAAGCATCCGATGGCACCGAAGATCAGCCCGAAAAAGTCCTGGGAGGGATTTGCGGGTTCCGCCGCAGGCGCGGCAATCGTCGGCGTCGGCGCGGCGGTCCTGTTCCTGGACCAGCCCTGGTGGTTCGGCGTGGTGCTGGCCGTGGCGACGGTGGCTGCAGCGACCGCCGGCGACTTCTCCGAATCCATGGTCAAGCGGGAGCTGGGCGTCAAGGACATGTCCAACCTCCTGCCGGGACACGGCGGCGTGATGGACCGGCTGGACTCGGTCGTCTTCGCCTCCCCGGTGGTGTTCCTGCTTTCGGTGCTGCTCACCAGCGCTTCGTAGCGGGGCCGGGAGCGGAAGGGTAACGGTCCGGCAACGGCCGGTGCGCCGGAACAGGAACCCCGGCCGCCGGCATCGTAGGATGTTTCAGAGTTTTCAGACGATGCCGGTTCCGGGCCCCGGAAGAACAGCGGGTTCCGGCGGCATCAGTTCCGCAAGGAAATGACCACAGAGGAACAATTTATTCATGGACGATGCGCGGCAGGCCAGTGCCCCTTTCGAACGCGTGGGACGACGGGACTACGGCTACAACATCCGCCAGGTCGATGAGTTCCTGACCAAGGCCCGGGACTACTACAACTCGGATTCCACGTCGGCCCATCCGGTTACCAGCGCAGACGTCCGGTCCATGGCGTTTGATCCGGCAAAGGGCGGCTACGAACCGCAGGCGGTGGACGCCGCCCTCGACCGCCTGGAGGACGTCTTTGCCCAGCGGGAACGCGACCACCTGATCGCGGACCGCGGCGAAGAGGCATGGCTCCTGCAGATCGGACGGATGTCCGCCGTCCTGCGGGCACGCCTGCACCGGAAACCGGGGGAGAGGTTCCGCCGCCCCGGGAAGAAGCGGGTCACCAGCTACAACGTCGAGGACGTCGATGCACTGTGCAACGAACTCCTCGGCTACTTTGAACACGACCGCCCGCTCAGCGTCGACGTAGTGCGCCGGGCCGTCTTCCGCGAGGCCAAGGGAGCGCAGGGGTACGAGGAGAGCCAGGTGGACGCCTTCCTGGACCGGGTGGTCGAACTGATGGCATCCATCGACTAACCAGCCCCGGCACCGGTCAGCTACGCGGCCGGTCCAGCGGCTCCGGCGTATGCAGTCGGGCCAGGAACTTCGCTGCCCCGCCCGGCGCCGATCCGGCGGTCAGCCGGGACACCAGGACCGTTACCGCGAAAGCCGCCGGCACGGTCCAGGCCGCCGGCTGCTCCACCCAGGCGGGAATCGCGGCGCCTGCCCGGGGCAGGACGGCAGCGGCGACCATGGCCCCGCCGCACAAGAGGGCACCGGTCAGCATTCCGGCTCCGGCCCCGGACGCCGTCAGCCGGCGCCACCAGATCCCGAGCACCAGCAGCGGACAGAGGGTGGAGGCCGTGAAGGCAAACACCATCCCGATACTCCCGGCCAGTGCAGAGGATTCGGTCAGCAGCGCAATGGCCAGCGGTACGACGGCGGCCACCACGGCGGAGATGCGGAATCCGGCGACACTGCCGCGGAAGAATTCCTGGCTGATCACCCCCGCCAGCGATACCGTCAATCCGCTGCTGGTGGAGAGGAAAGCCGCAAAGGCCCCGGCCGTCACCAGGGCCGCCAGCAGGTCACCGGTGGCGCCGTCGAACACCCGGCCGGGCAGCAGCAGCACTGTTGCATCAGCCCCGCCGGCGGCCAGGTCCGGGGTATAGATCCTCCCCAGCACGCCGTAGGTGATGGGAAAGATGTAAAAGAGGGAGAGCAGACCCAGAACAATTAACGTGGTCCGGCGGGCCGAGGCCCCGTCGGGGTTGGTGTAGAACCGCACGAGCACGTGCGGCAGGCCCAGGGTGCCGCAGAGCAGGGCGATACTCAGCGAAACGTTGCGGTACAGCGGGGCATGGGTTTCCGGATTCAGCGCTTCGGCCAGGAGCTCGCTGCCGCCGGGTCCGGGCGGCCCGTCGCCGGCGAGCCGGAAAAGGACAAAGAGCACCGGCACGCCGATGGCCACGAGTTTGAGCCAGTACTGGAAGGCCTGGACAAACGTAATGGAACGCATGCCGCCGGTCACCACGCTCAGGCAGACCACGCCCGTCACCACCAGGCAGCCGATTGCTGCGGGCAGACCGGTGGTGATGTGCATGGTCAGGGCCGCACCGTGAAGCTGCGGCACAATGTAGAGCCAGCCGACGGCGATCACCAGCAGGCTGGTCAGGCGCCGCACCGGGAGGGACTCGAGGCGGGCGTGCGCGAAATCCGGTACCGTGTAGGCCCCTGACCGGCGCAGCGGTGCCGCGACGAAGAGCAGCAGCATCAGGTAGCCCGCGGTGTAGCCGATGGGGAACCAGAGGGCATCCACGCCGGACGCGACAATCAGTCCGGCCACGCCCAGGAAACTGGCCGCGGACAGGTACTCGCCTCCGATGGCGGAAGCGTTCCACCAGGGTTTCACGGTCCGGGACGCCACGTAGAAGTCGCTGGTGGTCCGCGAAATCCGCAGGCCGTAAAAACCGATCAGCAGCGTGGCTGCGGAAACCAGTGCCAGCGCGGTGTACCCGATGCCGGGGCTCATGTCCGCGGCTGCGTCCCAAGTCACCGGCTACCGTCCGTCCACCAGGTCGCGGTATCTGTTTTCATTCCGCTGAGCGCTGTGCACGTACAGCAGTCCGCAGCCGATGACCAGCGGATAGACGCCGACACCGAGCAGGATCCACGGGGCCGGGACGTTGAAGACCGTCAGTTCGGCAATCACCGGCAGGAAGGCCAGCAGCACGGGCACGCTCAGCAGGATCAACAGGAACCCGCCGCCCACCACCAGTGCCAGCCGGAGCTGGCTGCGGATCAGCGAACCGATGATCAGCTCGCCCACCTCGGACTGTTCGTCCAGCTCCCGGGAGACCGGGAACGGCGCGGCACCCGTGCCGGGAGCGGTGACCCGGACCCGCCCGGGCGCCGGGCCGTCCGTCGGTTCCCCGGTCATGACGTCGGCCGGACCCGGCCGGCCTCGAGCGTGCCTCGTACGGCGGGCAGGTGCCGCCGGCTGACCGGAAGATCCACCTCGCCCAGCTGCACGCTTGCCCGCCCGCCCGTCAGCCGGACCTGGCGGATATGGTGCCGGGCCACCAGGTAGGAACGGTGGATGCGGACGAAGCCGGCGCCGGCCCACTGTTCTTCCAGGTCGGCCAGGGGAACCCGGATGAGGTAGCTGGCGTCGGCGGTGTGCAGCCGGGCATAGTCGCCCTGCGCCTGGACGTAGCGGATGTCGCCGCGGGGGATGATCCGCGTCGTCGCGCCCTGGACCACGGTCACGACGTCGGCGTCCCGGGGGACATCGTCAGCGAGTTCACAGATCCGGCGCACTGATTCGGACAACCGCTCCGGCCGCACCGGCTTGAGTAGGTAGTCCAGGGCTGCCAGGTCAAAAGCCCGCAGCGCCTGGTCCTCGTCCGCCGTCACGAAGACGACGGCGGGCGGCCGCTCGCGGCGGCCCAGGGCCTTGGCAATGTCGAGTCCCGAAAGTGCCGGCATGTGGATGTCCAGGAACACCGCATCGACGTCGCGGGCCTCGATCTCCTGCAGCACCTGGGCGCCGCTGGCGGCACGGTGCACAGTGCCGACCCGCGCATCCAGGCCCAGGAGGTAGGCAAGTTCCTCGACGGCAGGGGCTTCGTCGTCGGCGACGATAACCGTGAGCGGCCGGAGTGGTTTGCGCATGGATAAAGGCTACGCGTCCGTGGGGCGGTTCTCCGGCTGCGACTTGGGGACACGCATGGTGATCAGGGTTCCGGCACCGGGCGCGGTGTCGATCACCAGTCCGTGGTCCTGTCCATAGACCTGGCGCAGGCGCACATCGACGTTCCGCAGGCCCACGTGGTCGCCGTCGGCGTGCCCGGCCAGGACGGACCGCAGATATTCGGGGTCCATGCCCACCCCGTTGTCCTCGATGGTGATCACGGCGTCCGCTCCGGCGTCGACGGCGGCAATGCTGATCCGCCCCTGCCCGTCCTTGGTTTCCAGGCCGTGGCGGACGGAGTTTTCCACCAGGGGCTGCAGGGACAGGAAGGGTATGACGGTGCCCAGCACTTCGGGGGCAATCTGCAGGCTCACCTTCAACCGTTCGCCGAACCGCGCGCGTTCAAGCAGCAGGTACCGGTCCACCGACTCCAGTTCCTGGGCGATGGTGGTGAAGTTGCCGTGGCGGCGGAAGGAATAACGGGTGAAGTCGGCGAACTCCACCACCAGCTCCCGTGCCCGTGCCGGGTCGGTGTTGATGTAGGAGGCAATGGCGTTCAGGGAGTTGTAGATGAAGTGGGGACTGATCTGCGCCCGCAGCGCCCGCACCTCGGCCTCCATCAGCTGTGCCCGGGAGGCATCCAGTTCCGCCAGCTCCACCTGTGTGGCGAGCCAGGCGGCCACCTCGTTGGCTGCCCGCACCAGACCGGCGCGGACCACCGGCGCGAAGACCGCCACCGTGCCCAACGTCTGGCCGTTCACCGGCAGGGGGCAGATCAACAGTTCACGGCCCTCCAGCCCCAGTGCGCGCAGTGCGGCACCGCGGAAGACCCGCGTCCGGCCGGAGTCGATCACCAGCGCCGCTGCGGACAGCAGCCGTTCCCGGCGGAAGGGCGTGTCATTAACCGCACCGTCCCATGCCAGCACGGCGGAGGCATCGGTAATGACCAGGGTGTCGCAGTCCAGCATGCCGCGCAGGTGGCGGCTGGCCTTGCGGGCTCCGGCCGGCGTGAGGCCGGCCCGCAGGTGGGCCGAGGCGAGCGACGCCGTGTGGAGGGTCGCGTAGGTGGCCTGCTCGGCGTCGGACCCCAGGTCCCGCTGCGAGCGGCTGAGCCGGAAGCCGAGCGCGCCCACGCCGGCGATGGTCAGGACGGCGACGGCGCAGACCAGGGCGATATCGACGGCGGGGCTGAGCATGCCCCCACCCTAGCCGGATGCCGACGGAGGCGCCGTTTGGTGCCGTTCACCGCAGAGAACCGACCGTTCACCGACGCCTGCGGGCTGTGGGAAGACAAGGATGCGGACACCGTAGGACAGTGATGGAAGTCACAGCCTGCACAGCGTCGTGTCCTGACCTCATGGGTGGATGCAGTTCGCGGAGCGGGCGTCCAACAGAGGAGGAACAATGGCTGAAGAGCAGCCGGTTTCACATGCTGCGCACCCGGAACAGGTGGATTTCCGGGAAGTCCAGAGCTCGCCTGAGTTCCAGGAACTGCGCAAGCGCCAGCGCAGCTTTATTTTCCCCATGGCCGTGGTTTTCCTGGTCTGGTATTTCGCGTACGTCCTTCTGGCCGACTATGCGCACGACTTCATGGCTACACCGGTCATCGGCAATATCAACGTGGGCCTGATTCTCGGCCTGCTGCAGTTTGTCAGCACATTCGGCATCACCATGGCGTACGTCAGCTACGCCAACCGCAGGATGGACCCCATTGCGGCGGACCTCCGGCGCGACCTTGAGGCCCATGGCGTGAGCCGTCCGGAGGAGACCAAGTGAACACCGTGCATATTTCCGCCGCCACTGATGTCACGGCCGAGTCCATTAAGGACACCGGCCTGCTCAACATGATCATCTTCGGCGTGTTCGTGGCCGTCACCCTCGTGGTGGTGCTGCGCGCCAGCCGCAACAACAAGACGGCGGCCGACTACTACGCCGCCGGCCGGTCCTTCACCGGACCCCAGAACGGCACCGCCATCGCCGGTGACTATCTCTCTGCCGCGTCGTTCCTCGGCATTGTCGGAGCCATCGCCGTCAACGGCTATGACGGCTTCCTCTACTCCATCGGCTTCCTCGTTGCCTGGCTCGTGGCCCTGCTTCTGGTTGCCGAGATGCTCCGCAACACCGGCAAGTTCACCATGGCCGATGTGCTCTCCTTCCGGCTCAAGCAGCGCCCGGTCCGCATTGCGGCGGCCATCACCACGCTGGCCGTCTGCTTCTTCTACCTCCTGGCGCAGATGGCCGGCGCCGGCGGACTGGTCTCCCTGCTGATGGGCATCGACAGCAAGATCGGGCAGTCACTGGTCATTACCGTCGTCGGTGCCCTGATGATCATCTACGTACTGATCGGCGGCATGAAGGGCACCACCTGGGTGCAGATCATCAAGGCTTTCCTGCTGATTGCAGGCGCGGCCATCATGACCATCTGGGTGCTGGCGATGCACAACTTCAACCTCTCGGACCTGCTCGGAGCCGCGGTGGAGACCACCGGCAATCCCGCCATCCTCGAGCCGGGGCTGCAGTACGGGAAGACGGAGACCTCCAAGCTGGACTTCATTTCCCTCGGGCTGGCGCTGGTGCTGGGCACCGCCGCCCTGCCGCACGTGCTGATGCGCTTCTACACGGTGCCCACCGCCAAGGAAGCCCGCCGGTCCGTGGTCTGGGCCATCTGGCTGATCGGCATCTTCTACCTGTTCACCCTGGTCCTGGGCTACGGTGCCGCGGCGCTGATCGGTTCGGAAGCCATTGCGGGCGCTCCCGGCGGAGTGAATTCGGCGGCACCCCTGCTGGCCTTCGCGCTGGGCGGACCGGTGCTGCTGGGGCTGATTTCCGCCGTCGCCTTCGCCACCATCCTTGCGGTGGTTGCCGGCCTGACCATCACGGCTGCCGCCTCCTTCGCCCACGACATCTACGCCAACGTCATCCGCAAGGGCCAGGTGGACGCCGACGGCGAGGTGAAGGTGGCCCGCACCACCGTGGTGGTGATCGGCATCATCTCCATCCTGGGCGGCATCGGCGCCCAGGGGCAGAACGTGGCCTTCCTGGTGGCCCTTGCCTTCGCGGTGGCAGCCAGCGCCAACCTGCCGACCATTGTCTACTCGCTCTACTGGCGGAAGTTTTCCACCCAGGGCGCCATCTGGAGCATGTACGGCGGTCTCGGTTCCGCGATCCTGCTGATTGCCTTCTCCCCGGTGGTTTCCGGGGCGGAAACGTCCATGATTGCTGGTGCGGACTTCTCCTGGTTCCCGCTGAGCAACCCGGGGCTGGTGTCCATTCCGCTGGCCTTCTTCCTGGGCTGGCTGGGCACCGTGCTGGATAAGAACACCGAATCCGCCGTCAAGCAGGCGGAGATGGAAGTCCGGTCCCTGACCGGCGTCGGCGCGGAAAAGGCCGTGGACCACTAACACAGCCGCTCTACAACGAAAGGCAGGACCCGTTTCGGCGGGGCCTGCCTTTCGTGCGCTGTGGCAGCGAAAATGCGCACCGGTGAAGCGTCCCACGCCTCGGTTAGTGTTGTGGAATGCAATGTGCTGCTGACGGGATTGCCGGCCCCTGGTGACGGACGGCAGCGAATTGAACCTCAAGAATGATGAACCGCCGGGCGATTTAACCTCCGAGGATCTTGTTTTGGGCAGGAAAGCCAGCAGATATCTGGATGCGCTGTGTCTGGCCGCCATGGCAGTCTGCGCGGGGACCGCCGTCTTCGTGGCGTTCAGCGTACCGACGGGGACACGCATGCCGTACAGCGGGCAGTTCGGCAGGAATGGAATTCCCTGGCCAATCGCTATGGGTGCAATGTTGCTTCTCTTTTTGGGCTGTGGCGTTCCGGGAAGAAGCCGGATGCGCACCATATGGGAAAGAAAGCGCGTTTCGGCGTTTACCCTCGAAAGCGTGCTGGTTGTCGGCTGCGTTATCGGCCAATGGGTGATGGCTCTGTCGATACTTGGTGCAGGCGGAGAATCGTAGTGGTGCAGGAATGAAATCGTCAGGAAGTAACCGTGCAAACTGAGAAGCAGCCGGCGCCCGGGAGTGAACGCCGCGGCAAGGAGTTGACCGAAGAGGATCTCCTGCGGGGGAAGAAAACGGTTCGAATCGTGGAAATCATGTGCCTGGCCGCGATCATCGTCTGCGCCGGAACTGCGGTTTTTGTGTTTGCGAGTGTCCCGCTGGACACCAGGTTGCCCTACAACGGGCAGTTCGGCAGGAACGGCATTCCCATGCCGCTGGCGATGCTTGCCGTGTTCGTGGTCCTCCTGGGCCTGTGGAGGGCAACGAAGAAACCGGACGCACATCATTTGGGTCACGGCGCCCGTGTGAGGGTGCCGATCCTCGGTGCCGCGCTGATACTGGCTTTTGTAGGGGCGCAGTGGGCCATGGCGCATGCCATCCTCGTGGAGGCAGGAGCCCTCCCCGCATAGTCCGTGATCCGCCTAGCGCCCGGCGCTGCGGCGCAGCAGGGGAGCGGCGCGCAGCGGAATCAGTTCGCCCATGGCCAGGTTGGTGTCGCAGCGCTGCACGCCCTCGATGGCCAGAATCTGCTTGTTGATCCGGAACAGGTCCTCGGCGTCGGCCGCCACCACCCGCAGCAGGATGTCGGCGTCACCGGTGAGGCCGTGGGCCTCCGTGACTTCGGGCAACCCGGCCAGGTCTTCGGTGATCCTCGCCAGGCTTGGCTGGTGGACGTGGACATGGACAAACGCCATGAGGGGATACCCAAGAGCCGCAGTGCTGATCCGTCGTTCGAACGGCAGGAATGCACCCTTTCGCTCCAGCCCGGCCAGCCGCGCCTGCACCGTGTTGCGGGAAAGGCCGAGGACCGCTGCCAGGGCCACCGCTGTGCGCGTTGAATCCTGGGCAAGGGCCAGGAGTAATCGTAGGTCGGTGCTGTCAAGGGGCTGCATAGTGCGCAACGCTAGCACGGCCTTTTTGCTGTTTATAGGGCACAATGCTCGGTCTTTCGGCAAATGGTTGTGCCGGGTGTTGAATGTGAGTAGGGTCACATCTACCCGGGCAACGGAGCCCGGCCATCGGTTTGGCCCCGCCACCCCAGAGGCCCAAACACGGAAGGATGCGTATCAAAGTGTCCCTGCATACCCCAGTGAGGCATCCGGAAAACTCCGGCAGTTCGCCTACTGACCCCTACGTCCAGCTGGTTGCCCCCGACGGCGTGCGGACCCCCGACCCCCTGTACGACCGCTGGGTCGAGGATGTCGACGGCGCCTGTCTCCAGGAGCTCTACATCGACATGGCGGTCATCCGTCGGATTGACACGGAGGCCACTGCCCTTCAGCGGCAGGGTGAACTGGGCCTGTGGCCGCCCCTGCTCGGGCAGGAAGCGGCGCAGATCGGCTCCGCACGCGCCCTGCACTCCTCCGACTTTGTCTTTCCCAGCTACCGGGAGAACGGCGTGGCCTACTGCCGGGGCGTTGAGGTGGGGGACCTGATGCGGGTGTGGCGCGGCAACGCGGGTGCCGGCTGGGACCCGTATCAAGTGAATATGGCGCCCACGCAGGTCATCATCGGTGCGCAGGCCCTGCACGCTGCCGGGTACGCCATGGGTATCACCTACGACGGAGCCGACGACGCCGTGATCAGCTACTTCGGCGACGGCGCCACCAGCCAGGGGGACGTCAACGAGGCCATGGTGTTTGCCGCCAGCTTCAACTCGCCGGTGGTGTTCTTCTGCACGAACAACCAGTGGGCAATTTCTGAGCCCGTCGCCCTGCAGGCGCAGGTCCCGATCGCCAACCGTGCCCCGGGCTTCGGCATCCCGTCCATCCGGGTGGACGGCAACGACGTACTTGCGGTCATGGCCGCCACCAGGGAAGCCCTGGACCGTGCCCGCTCCGGCAACGGACCGACCTTCATTGAAGCGGTCACCTACCGGATGGGCCCGCACACCACGGCCGACGATCCCACGCGGTACCGGGATGAAGCGGAACTGGAGCACTGGCGGGCCAAGGACCCGCTCTCACGGCTGCAGGCACTGTTGGAATCGATGGGCCTGTTCACCGACGAATTCGCTGCCGAAGCCGGCCGCAGGTCCGACGCCGTCGCGGCCGAGCTGCGCGCTGCGTGCCTGGGCATGCCGGATCCGGTGGCCGCGGATGTATTCGCCCACGTCTATTCCGAGCCCAACTCCTGGCTGGACCGCCAGCAGGAGCAATACTCGCGCTATCTCAGCGGTTTCGCTGGCGAGGAGAAGCAGTAATGACCAGCATGACTTTCGGGCGGGCAATCAACGCCGGTCTGCGCCGGGCCATGGAGCAGGATCCCCGTGTCCTGATTATGGGGGAGGACGTGGGCACGCTCGGCGGTGTCTTCCGGATCACCGACGGACTCCAAAAAGACTTCGGTCCGCAGCGGGTGGTGGACACGCCGCTCGCCGAATCCGGGATCATGGGCACTGCCGTGGGCCTGGCATTCCGCGGCTACCGTCCCGTGGTGGAAATCCAGTTCGACGGGTTCATTTACCCGGCGTTCGACCAGATTGTTTCCCAGGTGGCCAAGATGCACTACCGGACGCGCGGGGCAGTGAAACTGCCGCTGACCATCCGGGTACCATTCGGCGGCGGCATCGGTTCACCGGAGCACCACTCCGAATCACCCGAAGCTTATTTCACGCATACCTCGGGGCTGCGGGTCATTAGTGTGTCCAACCCCCAGGATGCCTACACGATGATCCAGCAGGCCATCGCGTCCGATGACCCGGTGCTCTACTTCGAGCCCAAGCGCCGCTACCACGTCAAAGGCGACGTGGATGAAACAGCGTCCCCGCTGCCCATGGGCTCCGCCCGGGTGGTAACCGAAGGCAGCGATGTCACCCTGGTGACCTACGGTCCGCTGGTTCCCACCGCACGCGACGCGGCAGTGGCGGCATCCGATGAAGGTGTCTCCGTGGAAGTGATCGACCTGCGCTCGCTGGCGCCCATCGACTTCGCTGCCGTGGAGGCTTCCGTCCGCAAGACCGGCCGGCTGGTCATTACGCATGAGGCGGCCCAGTCCGGCGGGCTGGGTGCGGAGATTGCCGCCAGCATCACCGAGCGCTGCTTCAACTACCTCGAGCATGCACCGGTACGGGTCACCGGGTTCGACATCCCGTATCCACCGTCCCGGCTCGAATCGCACCATCTGCCGGACCTGGACCGGATCCTGGACGGGGTGGACTGTGTCCTGGACCGGCCCAGCTCGCTGGCCGGCGTCGTCTCCGGATCGGCGGTGGGCTGATGCTGCGCGAATTCCGCCTCCCGGACCTGGGGGAGGGGCTTACCGAGTCCGAGATCTTGAACTGGCACGTCACTGTCGGGGACAACGTGGAGTTGAACCAGGTGATCGCAGACGTCGAGACCGCCAAGGCCGTAGTTGAGTTGCCGTCGCCGTACGCCGGCATCGTGACCCGCCTGCATGAACAGGCGGGGACCGTGGTGGAAGTCGGGTCGCCGATTGTCTCGTTCGAGGTCGAGGCGCCGGCCGGTGCCGGTCTCGATGCTCCCCGTGACGGCGGGGACCCGGCGCCCGCAAAGCGGGAGCCGAACCTGGTGGGGTACGGCGCCGTTCCGGATGCCGCGGGGCGGCCCGCCCGACGACGCCGCGGGCCGGCTCCCGCCGCCGGTTCAGGCCCTGCCGGCGGACGTGGGCCGGCAGCATCTGCGCCCGCGCCGACGCCCGCCCCTACGCCGCCACCCGCGCCCGCCCCGGTATCCGCCTCCGCTCCGGAGCCGGTGCGCGAACGTCCCCGCTCCACTCCGCCGGTCCGGAAACTTGCCCGGGACATGGGCGTGGACCTCACCGAGGTGCAGGGCTCAGGGCCGGGCGGACTCGTGGTGCGCGCCGACGTCGTCCGCGCCGGCTCACCCGTTGCGGCAGCGGCACCTGACGCCGTCGCCGCCCCGCAACCGCTTGGGAGCGCCGGCAGGGAGGAACGGGTACCGGTCTCGGGCATGCGGAAACACACTGCCGCAGCCATGGTGGCCAGCGCCTTCACTGCTCCCCACGCCACGGTGTTCCTCACCGTGGATGTCACGCCGACCATGGAGCTGCTCAAGCGGCTCCGGCAGCAACCGTCCTTCGACGGGGTGAAACTGTCCCCGCTGACGCTTGCCGCCAAGGCGGTCTGCCTGGGGCTGCGGCGCTTCCCCGAGCTGAACTCCCGCTGGGATGAGCAATCCCGGGAGATCATCCGCTACAACTACGTCAACCTCGGCATTGCCGCGGCCACCCCGCGCGGACTGATGGTTCCCAATATCAAGGACGCCCATGAGCTGAGCCTGCACGGCCTCGCATCGGCCGTGACGGTGTTGGCGCAGACGGCAAGGGAAGGGAAAACGCCGCCGGCAGACCTGGCCGGCGGGACCATCTCCATCTCCAACGTGGGAGTGTTCGGCGTCGACGCCGGGACACCCATCCTGAACCCGGGAGAAGCCGCCATCCTGGCGCTGGGGGCGGTTCGCCGGCAGCCGTGGGAGTACGAAGGGAACATAGCGCTGCGTTCCGTGATGACGCTGAGTCTCTCCTTCGACCACCGCCTGGTGGACGGGCAGCAGGGGGCCGGGTTCCTGAGCGAAGTGGGAGCGGTGCTGGCTGATCCTGTGCTGGCCCTGGCCATGGCCTAGCGGATTCGTGCCGGCGTGCTCCCGGGGAGCGGACCGTGGTCCGCCCGTCCCCGGGAGCACGCCGCCTAGGCGAGTTCGAGCTCGAGTTCCTTCACCACGGCTCCGCGGGCATTGGCAAAGCCCTGGGTTTCGCCGATTACCGTGAAGCCGTACTTCTCCAGGATGCGGATCGAGCTGACGTTGTCCGCGACCGCGCGTGCACGGATCGGCCGCTCGGCGAACTCCTCCAGGAAGAGTCCTACGGCCGCAGTGGTGATGCCCTGCCCCCAGCGCGCCTTGTCGATCCAGTAGCTGATTTCCGGGATGTCGCCGTCCCGGTAGGCCAGGATGCTGCCGGCCACCTCGCCGTCCGCCACAATGGTCCGCACCGTGACGGTCGGATCGTTCAGGATGCTCTGCCAGTGATGGTCGAAGACGCCGCGGTCCGCCGGGTTCTTGGCGCTGAACGCGGCCATATGGTTGGCACTGGGATCCAGCTGGTGGGAGAAAAACTCCTCCAGGTCGGCGGGAACTACGGCACGAAGCTCAATCACGGCAGGTCTTTCTGCTCGGAGGGGTGAAGTTCGGCCCGCCAAGGGATCCGGCGGGCCGATAAGTTACTGGGCGTTCAAGGCCGCCCACGCCATTCTATCGAGCAGCGTACGCAGCCTTGCCGTTTCACGGGCGCTGATACGGCCGTGGACGGAATGGGAGGTGGAGTTGATCAGGCCGAAGACGCCCTGCGCCCGGTGGCGCAGCAACGGCAGGTCCGACGCTGAGTGCAGCGCGGAAAGGGCATCCACCCAGACCTCCACGTACTGCCGCTGCAGGGAGCGTACCCGCCGCTCGTCGTCTTCCGGCAGGCTGCCCAGATCCCGGTCCTGGACCCGGATCACGTCCGGCTGCCGGAGCGCGAAATCGACCTGGAATTCCACCAGGCCGCGCAGGGCCTTCTCGGGCGTCTCGGACTCGGCAACTACTGCCTTCCCGCCTTCCAGCAGATCCTCGCTGACTCCGACCAGCAGGGCGGAAAGCACCGCCGGTTTGCCGCTGAAATGCCGGTAGACAGCCGGTCCACTGACCCCTGCCGCTGCTCCCAGTTCCTCAATGGACACTCCGTTGTAGCCGCGTTCTGCAAACAGGGCTGCAGCGGCCTCGAGCATTACCGCCCGGCGGGAAGCCTTGGCCCGGCTGCGCCCTGTCATCCGCACCGCTTCCGGAGCTGCTTCCTTTTTTGCTGCGTCCATCCCCACCCTCCTGATTGGACTGCGCATATCTTTCCATTGTGGTGGACAGGTGAGTTAATAACCAATAACCTGACTTGGGTTAGGGGTTATTAACCCAGCTTCGGGTGGGGTTCCGCCTCGCCACTGTTGCAGGAAGACGTCAATGGAGACACTGAAATCCGGGCTGGACACAGCCTCTGCGGCCTTTGGACAAAATACGGCTGCGCAGCAGGCGCTGGCGCAGGAGTTGCGCGGACGGCTGGCGGATGCCGCGGCCGGCGGGCCGCAGCGATCGCGCGAGCGGCACACCGCACGCGGCAAGCTGCTGCCCCGTGAACGCGTTATCCGGCTTCTGGACGAGGGCAGTCCGTTTCTGGAAGTGGCGCCGCTGGCCGCCGAGGACATGTACGACGGCGAGTGCCCCGGTGCGGGACTGATCGCCGGCATCGGGCTGGTGCAGGGCCGGCAGGTGATGGTCCTGTCCAACGACGCCACGGTCAAGGGCGGCACCTACTATCCGATGACGGTCAAAAAGCATCTGCGGGCCCAGGAAATCGCCCTGGAGAACCGGCTGCCGTGCATCTACCTGGTGGATTCCGGCGGCGCATTCCTGCCGCGCCAGGACGAGGTCTTCCCCGACCGGGACCATTTCGGCAGGATTTTCTTTAACCAGGCGCAGATGTCCGCCCGGAAAATCCCGCAGATCGCCGCTGTCCTGGGCTCCTGCACGGCCGGCGGGGCGTATGTGCCGGCGATGAGTGATGAAACCGTCATTGTGCGCAACCAGGGCACGATCTTCCTGGGCGGCCCACCGCTGGTGAAGGCCGCCATCGGCGAGATCGTCACCGCGGAGGAGCTGGGCGGCGGCGATGTGCACTCCCGCACCAGCGGTGTGACGGACCATCTGGCCGAAAACGATGCCCACGCCCTGGAGATTGTGCGCAGCATCGTGGAGACCTTCCCGGAGCAGCAGCCGGTGGAGGGCCTGGCTGAATCCCGGCCGCCCGTCGAAGACCCTGCGGAGATCTACGGACTGGTCCCCACCGACCTGCAGACCCCGTATGACGTCCGTGAACTCATCGCCCGCCTGGTGGACGCCAGCGAGTTCCATGAGTTCAAGAAGGAGTACGGCACCACGCTCGTGACCGGCTTTGCCCGGCTGCACGGCCACCGCATCGGCATTGTCGCCAATAACGGTGTGCTGTTCAGCGAATCCGCGCTCAAGGGGGCGCACTTCATTGAACTGTGCGACCAGCGCGGCATCCCGCTGGTGTTCCTGCAGAACATCTCCGGATTCATGGTGGGCCGGGACTACGAGGCCGGCGGCATCGCCAAGAACGGCGCCAAGATGGTTACGGCAGTGGCCACGGCTCGGGTGCCCAAGCTGACAGTGGTGGTGGGAGGGTCCTTCGGTGCCGGCAATTACTCCATGTGCGGGCGGGCCTATTCGCCGCGCTTTCTGTGGATGTGGCCGGCGGCCCGGATCTCCGTAATGGGCGGGGCCCAGGCGTCCTCGGTGCTGGCTACCGTGAAGCGGGACCAGCTGGAAAGCCGCGGGGACGAATGGGCCGCCGAGGACGAGGAGGCCTTCAAGGCCCCCATCCGCGAAACCTACGAAACCCAGGGCAGCCCCTACTACTCCACCGCCCGGCTCTGGGACGACGGCATCATCGACCCCCTCGATACGCGCACCGTCCTGGGCCTGGCCTTGGACGTCTGCGCCAACGCACCCCTGCCGGAGACCTCCTTCGGCCTGTTCCGGATGTGAGCGACCATGACACCCTTTGATGCTCCGCTGTTCGACACCGTCCTGGTCGCCAACCGCGGCGAAATCGCCTGCCGGGTGATCCGCACCCTGCGGGTACTCGGGATCCGCTCGGTGGCGGTCTACAGCGACGACGACGCCGGCGCCCGCCATGTGCGCGAAGCCGACCTTGCCGTCCGCCTGGGCCCGGCCCCGGCACGGCAAAGCTACCTGTCCGTCGACGCCGTGCTCGCCGCCTGCCGCAGCACCGGGGCGCAGGCCGTGCATCCCGGCTACGGCTTCCTGAGCGAAAACGCGGACTTCGCCGCAGCCCTGGCGGACGCCGGCATCACCTTCATCGGCCCGCCCGTCCGTTCGCTCGACCTGATGGGGGACAAGATCCGGGCGAAGAACCATGTGCAGGACCACGGCGTCCCGGTGGTTCCCGGGATCGCCGAACCCGGGCTGGACGATGCCCGCCTGCTGGAGGCTGCCTCCGACATCGGCTATCCGATTCTCATCAAGCCCTCCGCCGGGGGCGGCGGGAAAGGCATGCACGCCGTACTGGAGGCCGCGGACCTGCCGGGGGCGCTGCAGACCGCGCGGCGGGTGGCCGCCTCGGCCTTCGGCGACGACACGCTGTTCCTGGAACGGCTGGTCTCCTCACCCCGGCACATCGAGGTGCAGATCCTGGCCGACAACCATGGGAACGTGGTCCACCTGGGAGAGCGCGAATGCTCCCTGCAGCGCCGGCACCAGAAAGTCATCGAGGAAGCACCCTCCGTGCTGCTGGATGCTGCCACCCGGGAACGGATCGGCGAGGCAGCGTGCAACGCCGCGCGGTCCGTGGACTACACCGGTGCCGGAACCGTGGAGTTCCTGGTGTCCGACGCCGCTCCGGATGAGTTCTTCTTCATGGAAATGAACACCCGGCTGCAGGTGGAGCATCCCGTCACCGAGATGGTCACCGGCGTGGACCTGGTGGCCGAGCAGATCCGCATTGCCGCCGGCCATCCGCTGTCCCTCAAGCAGGAGGATGTCACCCTCACGGGGCATGCGGTGGAGGCACGGATTTACGCGGAGGACCCGGAGCGGGACTTCCTGCCCACGTCGGGCTCGGTGCAGTGGCTGCGCGAGCCGGCCGGCGAGGGCATCCGGGTGGACTCTTCCCTGCTGCCCGGGCTGGCCGTGTCCTCCAGCTATGACCCGATGCTGGCCAAGGTCATTGCCTGGGGGCCGGACCGGGCGGCAGCGCTGGCACGCCTGGACACGGCGCTCGCCGGTACCGCCGTGCTGGGCATCGGCACCAACGTGGAATACCTGCGGCTGCTGCTGGCCGATCCGGACGTCCGGGCCGGCCGGCTGGATACCACGCTGATCGAACGCCGGCTCCCCGGGCTGGAGTTCCGTTCCCCGCAGGAGCCCGAACTGGCGGCCGCCGCGCTGCTGTACGCACAGGGCCTGGCGGGTGAGGCGTCGGGTTCACCGTGGCGGCGGGCGGACGGCTGGCGGATCGGCGGAAGGGGAACGGGCGGCGGGGACGGGAACGCCGGAGGCACGCCCCTGCAGCTGGTGTTCGCCGCCCCGGACCTCGGCGGTGACGACGTCGTCGTGAGCGTTACGGGCACCGCGCGGCAGGCGACGGTGCGGATCGGCGGAGCCGAGCACTCGGCCGCCCTGATGGCCGACGCCGACACCAGCCAGGCCGGGGCCCGCGTGAACCTGAGCCTGGACGGGGTGCTGCACACCTTCACCGTCGCCGCGGAACCGGACACCGGCGCCTTCTGGCTGGCCGGAGGCAGTACCGGGGAGCTGTTCACGGTCCGGCTGCGGCTGCGCAGCCGCAGCGAACAGCTGAACCGCCAGCTGGCGGCGGCGGGCCGGGACACCGGTGACGCGGACCCGGTGGTCCGTTCCCCGATGCCGGGCACCGTGGTGGCGGTGGCAGTAACGGACGGCGAGCGCGTTTCCGCCGGCGCACCCCTGCTCAGTGTTGAGGCCATGAAAATGGAGCACCAGCTCCGGGCTCCGGTGGACGGCATAGTGTCCCTCAGCCTGCGCCCCGGGGATCTGGTGAAGGCCGACCAGGTCCTGGCCACACTGACACCGGAACCGGTGCCGGCTACCGACAGCGCAACAGACCCGCACACTACCGAAGGAGCAGACCATGCCCGACTTTGAACTCAGCGAGGAACACCAGGACCTCTCCGACACCGTGCGCGACTTCGCTGACGAGGTCATTGCCCCCGTCTCCGCCCAGCACGATGCGGAGCACAGCTTCCCGTACAAGGTCATTTCCCAGATGGGGGAGATGGGACTGTTCGGGCTCCCGTTCCCGGAGGAATACGGCGGCATGGGCGGGGACTACTTCGCCCTGGCCCTGGCGCTGGAGCAGATTGCCCGGGTGGACCAGTCCGTGGCCATCACCCTGGAGGCGGGGGTCTCCCTGGGCGCCATGCCGATTTACCGGTTCGGCAACGAGGAGCAGAAACAGCAGTGGCTGCCCCTGCTCGCCAGCGGCGAAGCGCTCGCAGGCTTCGGCCTCACCGAACGCGAGGCAGGCTCCGACGCCGGCGGCACCAAGACCACCGCCCGGCTCGAGGACGGGCAGTGGGTCATCAACGGCAGCAAGGAGTTCATCACCAACTCCGGCACCGACATCACCCGCCTGGTGACCGTCACCGCCGTTACCGACACCGTGACCGAACCGGACGGCACCTTCCGCAAGAAGATCTCCACCATCCTGGTTCCCACCGACACGCCCGGCTTCACCGCCGAAAAGCCGTACAACAAGGTCGGCTGGAATGCCTCGGACACGCATCCGCTGACCCTCACCGACGTCCGGGTGCCCGAGGCGAACCTGCTGGGTGCCCGGGGGCGGGGCTTCGCGAACTTCCTGCAGATCCTGGATGAGGGCCGCATTGCCATTGCTGCCCTTGCCACCGGTGCAGCGCAGGGCTGCGTGGACGAATCGCTCCGGTACGCCAAGGAACGCGAGGCGTTCGGTGCGGCCATCGGCACCTACCAGTCCATTTCCTTCCGGATTGCGCGCATGCAGGCACGGGCACACACGGCCCGGCTGGCCTACTACGACGCCGCCGCCCGCATGCTCGCCGGACGACCGTTCAAGACGCAGGCCGCGATCGCCAAGATGGTGGCCGGCGAAGCCGCCATGGACAACGCCCGCGACGCCACCCAGATCTTCGGCGGCTACGGCTTCATCAACGAGTTCCCCGTGGCCCGGCATTACCGGGATTCCAAGATCCTGGAGATCGGCGAGGGAACTACTGAGGTGCAGCTGATGCTGATTGCCCGCAGTATGGGCCTGTGACACCTCTGCCCCGACCGCAATACCGTGACCCGGCTACCTGAGACTGAACGGACACTGCCATGATCAACAAGGTGTACCCCGGTGCGGCCGAGGCCGTCGCCGATATCCCGGACGGCGCTTCCCTGGCCGTGGGCGGCTTCGGCCTCTGCGGCATCCCGGTGGCGTTGATCGATGCCCTGCATGACGCGGGCACCACGGACCTGGAAACCGTCAGCAACAACTGCGGCGTGGACGACTGGGGCCTCGGCCGGCTGCTGGCGGACCACCGGATCCGGCGCACCGTCAGCTCCTATGTGGGGGAGAACAAGGAATTTGCCCGCCAGTTCCTCTCCGGCGAGCTGGAAGTGGTCCTCACCCCGCAGGGCACGCTCGCCGAGAAGCTGCGCGCCGGCGGCGCGGGCATCCCGGCCTTCTATACCCCGGCCGGGGTAGGCACGCAGGTGTCCGAGGGCGGCCTGCCGCAGAAGTACGACGCCGAGGGGGCCGTGGCGCTGGCCTCCGAGCCGAAGGAGGTCCGCAGCTTTTCCGGCGCGGACTATGTGCTGGAGGAATCGCTCACCCCCGACTTCGCCCTGGTCCATGCGGCGAAGGGGGACCGGCACGGGAACCTCGTCTTCCACGCCGCCGCCATGAACTTCAACCCGCTCTGCGCCATGGCAGGGCGCATCACCATCGCCGAGGTCGAGGAACTCGTGGAACCCGGCGAGCTGGACCCGGAGCACATCCACGTACCGGGAATCTTCGTCCAGCGGGTGGTCCTGGCCGCCCATCCGGAAAAACGCATCGAGAAGCGGACGGTCGCGGCCGGCCAAGGCGGCACCGGCGGAAGCAAGGAGTCCTGAGATGGCACTGAACAGGCAGGAACTGGCCGCACGCGTCGCGCGCGAACTGCACGACGGCCAGTACGTGAACCTCGGCATCGGCATGCCCACGCTGATCCCCAACTACATCCCCGAGGGCGTGGAAGTGGTGCTGCACTCCGAGAACGGGATCCTCGGCGTCGGCCCGTACCCCGCCGAAGACCAGCTGGACCCCGACCTGATCAACGCCGGGAAGGAAACCGTCACCGTGAACAAGGGGGCCGCCTTCTTCGACTCCGGCGCCTCCTTCGGCATGGTGCGCGGCGGCCACGTGGATGTCGCGGTGCTGGGCGCGATGGAAGTGGCGGCCAACGGAGACCTGGCCAACTGGATGGTGCCCGGGAAGATGGTCAAGGGCATGGGCGGGGCCATGGACCTGGTGTTCGGTGCCAAGCGGGTGATTGTCATGATGGAACACCTGGACCGGTCGGGACGGCCCAAGATCGTGAGCGAATGCTCGCTGCCGCTGACCGGAAAAGGCTGCGTGGACCTGATCGTGACCGACCTGGCCGTGATCGAGGTGGGACCGGAGGGGCTGATCCTGCGCGAGACCGCCCCCGGCGTCAGCGTGGAGGACGTGGTGGCAGGCACCGGCGCTCCGCTGGAGGTTTCCCTTGACGTATGAGGAGCCCGACGCCGGCACCGAAGAGATCGCGATGGCACCGCGGGTCATTGAGCAGCGGGGCCTCTGGTACGAGGAGTTTGAACCGGGCGTCATTTACCGCCACCGGCCCGGACGCACCGTCACCGAGGCGGACAATGTCCTGTTCACCACCTTGACCATGAACACCCAGGGCCTGCACCTGGATGCCGCCTACAGCGAGGCCCAGCCGTTCGGGCAGCGCCTGGTGAACTCCATGTTCACCCTGGCCACCATGGTGGGCCAGTCCGTGGCGCAGCTGACCCAGGGCACCCTGGTGGCGCAGCTGGGGCTCGGGGAGATCAGCTTCCCGCGCCCGCTGTTCCACGGGGACACCCTGTACACCGACACCGAAGTGGCGGACAAGCGTCCTTCGGCCTCCCGGCCCGGCCAGGGCATCATCACGCTGACCCATACCGGCCGGAACCAGGACGGCGACGTCGTGGCGCAGTGCACCCGCACCGCACTGATGTGGACGGCGGAGGGCTACGCCGCGAAAGAGGCAGGGACAGGTCCGCGATAGGTTGGAGCGGAAAGCATCGCCGGAGACACCGAGGAGTACAGCCATGACCACCTTCCCCATGGGACCAGCACTGCTTTTCTGCCCGGGGGACCGGCCGGAACGCTTCGGCAAGGCCGCCGAGCGGGCGGACGCCGTCATCCTGGACCTTGAGGACGCCGTCGCTCCCCGGGATAAGGAAGCGGCAAGGAAGAACCTGGTTGCCGCGGAGCTGGACCCCGAACGCACCATCGTCCGGGTCAACCCCCTGGGGACCGAGGATTTTGAGCGGGACCTGGCCGCCCTGTACCAGACGCCGTACCGCACCGTCATGCTGGCCAAGACGGAGGACGCCGCCGCCGTCGCCCGGGCGCTCGCCGGGTTCGCCGTGGTCGCCCTGCTGGAAACAGCACTCGGCGTGGTCCGGGCCGCGGACATTGCCGCCACGGAAAATGTGGCAGCCCTGATGTGGGGCGCCGAGGACCTGCTGGCATCCCTCGGCGGGGAATCGAGCCGCCACCAGGACGGCACCTACCGCAGCGTCGCCGTGCAGGCCCGGTCCACCGTGCTGCTCGCCGCCGGCGCCTTCGGCAAGGGAGCCATCGATTCGATCTACGGCAACATCTCGGATACTGAAGGACTGGAGGCCGAAGCACGCGACGCCGTCGCCTCCGGTTTCGCGGCCAAAGCCTGCATCCATCCCGGGCAGGTAGCCGCCGTGCGTGCGGCCTACGCCCCGGACCCGGCTGATGTTACGTACGCCGAGCAGGTGCTGGACGAGGCCCGCCACCACGGGGGTGTCTTCAACTTCCGCGGGCAGATGATCGACGGACCGCTGCTGAAGCAGGCCGAGCAGACCCTCCGCCGGGCGCAGGGCTGAGACCACGTGTTTGCCGCCCCGGGAAGCGTCCGCCGGTGACGGACGCTACTCTGTCACCATGCGCATAGTCATAGCGGGAGCCCACGGAAGAATCGCACGCGAACTGGGACGCCTCCTGGCTGCCGACGGGCACGACGTGGCCGGCCTCATCCGCAACCCGGACCACGCCGCAGACCTGGAAACGGACGGCGTTGCCCCCGTGGTGCTGGACCTGGAGAACAGCACGCTGGAGGACGTTGTCCAGGTCCTCACCGGAGCAGACGCAGCCGTGTTCGCCGCCGGCGCCGGACCCGGAAGCGGCGCGGCCCGCAAGGACACCGTGGACCGGGCAGCGGCAGTGCTGCTGGCCGACGCCGCCGAGCAGGCAGGAGCAGGCCGCTTCCTCCAGGTCTCCTCCGGCGGCCTGGATGCCGTCCGGGCCGGCTCCCGCCCGGAGTCGATGGATGAAGTCATGTACGCCTACCTGGTGGCCAAGCTCGCCGCCGAAGAGGACCTGATGGCCCGCAGCTCACTGGACTGGACGATCATCCGGCCCGGCATCCTCACCAACGACGCGCCGTCGGACCGGGTGGACCTGGCTCCGGAGGTGGAGCGCGGCAGCATTCCCCGCGCCGACGTCGCCGCGGTCCTGGCCGAACTGCTGCGAACCGGCAACGGCGTCCACCAGGCCCTGGGCCTGGTCTCCGGAACCGTTCCCGTTACCGAAGCCGTGCAGGCGCTGTCTGCGTAGTTCCGGACACGCGGCTAGGCCCGAAGCTGCGGCGCCGCAGCATCGGAGCCGGGCTGCGGGATACTAAAGGTATGCAGCCCTCCGAACCGATTTCCTCAGACCACGACTACGTCCGTTCCCGCCGGCCCGGCTCGGACCACCTGCCCCGGCGCGTGGTCCTGCTCGGCTCCACCGGCTCGATCGGAACGCAGGCCATCGACGTCGCCGACAATGCCCCCGAGCGGTTCCGGATCGTGGCCCTGGCCGCAGGCGGATCCAATCCGGAGCTGCTGGCGCGCCAGGCCGTGCACACCCGGGCGGAAGCGGTGGGCTGCGCCGCCGTCGACCTCCCCACCCTGCACCGGCACATTTCCGACGCTGCCGCCGCAGCGGGAATCACCGGCTACGCCCCTGAACTGTTTGTTGGAAAGTCCGCGGCCACGGCCATCGCGGCGTGGACCGAAGCCGATGTGGTCCTCAACGGCATCACCGGTTCCATTGGACTGGAACCGACCCTGGCAGCCCTGGCCGCTGGGCACCTGCTGGCCCTGGCGAACAAGGAATCCCTGATTGTCGGCGGGGAACTGGTCAAGCGCGCCGCGGCTCCCGGGCAGCTGGTTCCCGTGGACTCCGAACACTCCGCGCTGGCACAGGCGCTGCGCTCGGGCACGCATGCCGAAGTGGACCGGCTCGTGGTCACGGCTTCCGGCGGCCCGTTCCGCGGACGCAAGCGCTCCGAGCTGGCCGACGTGACACCTGAGCAGGCGCTGGCACACCCGACCTGGAATATGGGCCGGGTCATCACCACCAACTCGGCCAGCATGGTCAACAAGGCCCTGGAAGTCATCGAAGCCCACCTGCTCTTCGACATCCCGCTGGAGCGGATCGACGTCGTCGTCCACCCGCAGTCCATGGTGCATTCCATGGTGCAGTTCGTGGACGGCTCCACCCTGGCCCAGGCCTCCCCGCCGGACATGCGGCTCCCGATTGCCCTGGGCATGGGCTGGCCGCACCGCGTACCCGGCGCGGCCCGGCCCTGTGACTGGACGCAGGCTACGGAATGGACCTTCGAGCCCCTCGACGAGGAAGCCTTCCCCGCCGTCGCCCTCGCCAAGCAGGCGGCAGCGGCCGGAGGGACGAACATGGCGGTCTACAACGCCGCCAATGAGGAAGCCGTCGATGCGTTCCACGAGGGACTCATCGGATTCACAGACATCGTTGATACGATCGCCGCCGTATTGGACCAGGCCCCGGCGTCGGGGCCGCTCACGCTCCAGTCGGTGCTGGCAGCGGAGGAGTGGGCACGTGCCGCCGCGCGGAAGCGCTGCGGACGATGACCGGCCCGGCAGCTGCAGTTGAAGTGAAGGAAGCCCGTTGACCATTCTGCTTTTCATCCTTGGGGTGCTGTTCGTGGCGATCGGCATTGCCGTCTCCATCGCCCTGCACGAGGTGGGCCACCTCCTGCCCGCCAAGGCCTTCAAGGTGCGGGTCACCCAGTACATGATCGGGTTCGGCCCCACCGTCTTCTCCCGCACCCGCGGCGAAACCGAATACGGCTTCAAGGCCCTTCCCCTGGGCGGCTACGTCTCCATGGTCGGCATGTTCCCGCCCAACAAGGAGCACGACGGCGAGGTCCGCCGGTCCAGCACCGGCATGTTCCAGCAGCTCGCCGCCGAAGCGCGGCAGGCCGAAACCGACCGCCTGGTCGAGGGCGATGAGAAGCGGGTGTTCTATCGGCTTCCCGTCTACAAGCGGATCATCATCATGCTCGGCGGGCCGTTCATGAACCTGCTGATCGGCGTCGTGCTGTTCGCCGTGCTGCTCATGGGTTTCGGCACCGCCCAGACCACCACCACCCTGGCCGAAGTCAACGAGTGCGTCATCACCGCGGAACAGCAGGAAACCACCGGGCAGACGGACTGCACGGCCGCCGATCCCGCCGCGCCCGCCTACGAGGCCGGGCTCCTTCCCGGGGATACCATCACGACGTTCGACGGCCGGGACGTGACGTCCTGGGAAGAGCTCACGGGCTGGATCCGCGAGGCGGCCGGCAAGACCGTGCCACTGACTTACGAGCGGGACGGTGTCGAAGCGCAGACGACCATCACTCCGCTGCTCACCGAGCGCCCGGTGGTGGGCGACGACGGCGCGGCCAAGACCGACGATGACGGCAAGTACCTCACGGAAGAAGTGGGCTTCATCGGCGTCGGCGCCGAGCAGGCACTGGTCAAGCAATCCGCCGGCGCCGTCCTGCCGGCGGTGGGGGAGAACCTCGCCAACATCGCCGGCGTCGTGGTCAACCTGCCCCAGCGCCTGGTGGACGTTGCCGAGGCAGCATTCTCCTCCGAACCGCGTGACCCCAACGGACCCATGAGCGTGGTGGGCGTCGGCCGCATCGCCGGCGAGATTTCCTCCCAGGAAGTCATCCCGGTGGCGGACCGGGTGGCAACGCTCATCGGGCTGGTCGCCAGCGTGAACCTGGCGCTGTTCGTCTTCAACCTCATTCCGCTGCTGCCCCTCGACGGCGGCCACGTTGCCGGAGCCCTGTGGGAGGGACTGCGGCGCCGACTGGCCAAGCTGTTCCGCCGCCCGGACCCGGGGCCGTTCGACATGGCCAAACTGCTTCCGCTGACGTATGCGGTGGCGGTGCTGCTGATGGGGATGGGTGCGCTGCTGATCTATGCCGACATCGTGAAGCCGGTCAGCCTGTTCAACTAGGTTTCCCGGTGCCCGGGCTGTCCCGGTGCCGCTTCGGCGCCCGGAACGGCGGCAACGAAATCCCTTGCTCGCAGAGCTCGCCGGGATATTAAAGCCGCCTAACCCGGGCGCCTGCGCGGGTTAGCAACGCAGCCGCCTAACCCGGGCACCTGCGCGGTCTTGTCACCCCGGGCACCTAAACCGGGCGCCTATGCGGGCTGCGCGGGGCGTGGCAGGATGGCAGGCATGAGTTCCGGGGGAGAAGCAGAAGCAACCACCTTTCGTACCGGTATGCCGGTGCGGTATCGGTTGATCGTGGGGCTGCTTGGCTTCGCAGCCACTGGCGGGACCGTTCTTGCCACTCTGGGAGCGGGACCGACGCCGCTCGTAGTGGGCCTGTTGATGGCCGTAGCGTTCGGTGCCGTCGTCGTGATGACGGTTCGTGTCAGCGTGGGAGCTGAAAGCATGCAGGTCCGGGCGGCGGCTGTGTTTGCCACGGAGATTCCCTATCGGGAGATCACGGGGGCCTCTGCAGGGCCGACGACCGGGCTGCGCGAGGGCATGGGGCTTCGGATCCTCCCCAATGCCACGGGCTATCTGGTGGGGGGACCGTCGGTGCGGATCGAGTGCCGTCAGAGTGCCGTCTTGGTGTCCTGCCGCGAACCTGAACGCCTCCTGTCCAGCCTGGCCGGTCAGGGCGTGCCTACGGCTTAGATCTTCGGGTTTCCCTGCAGTCCGGGCCCGAAAGCCGCAGAGCGTCCCACGAACTGTGACCGGTGAGTGCTCCTGGGGTCACTTTCGCCACAGCAGGACCACCGGGCGGGAAGCTGTGTCCGCGCGCACCCTTCCGTCAGGAGTTGCAAACAGAAATGAGCCCTCAAACGGTTGCAATTAAATTTGCATACGATTACGGTTTCAACATGTTTGTCCTCACGATCGACCAGCGCAACAGCCAGGGCAGCGGCGACAGGGTGCCGCAGCTCCTGGCGTCCCTGGCAGACCTGCCGATGCTGCTGGCCTTCGAGCGGTCGGTGGGTGATGAGATTCAGGGTGTCTGCGACTCGGCACAGACCGCTACCGACGCCGTGCTCCGGGTCCTGCGGGACGGAAACTGGTACGTGGGAGTGGGTGTTGGCCCGGTCTATGAACCGCTGCCGCCCAGTCCCCGGGAAGCAGGGGGACCGGCCTTTGTAGCGGCACGGCAGGCGGTGGACCGGGCCAAGAAAAGCGGTGACCGCCCGCCCGTTGCGGTGGAGGGATCGCCGGGCGCTCCCGAGGCGGAAGCGGTCCTGGTCCTGCTCGGACGTCTGATCAGGGAACGGACGGATGCCGAATGGCGGATCCTGCAACACGTCGAACCCGGTACATGGGGTGCCCAGACGGCGGCCGCCCGTAAGCTCGGCATCAGTTCGCAGGCAGTGAGCAAAGCCGCCCGGAGAGCCGGCTGGCAGGAGGAATGGGCCGCACGGCCCGCGGCCGCAGTTCTGCTGGACCGTGCGGATGACCTGGCAGGCAGAACGGGAAACAGCTCAACGAAGGACGGATAAATGACGATTGTGTGGGTCGTAACCGGGCTCCTGGCCGCCGCGCTGCTCGGCTGGCCCGTGACCGCCGGCGTGCTGCGCCTGGCCAGCGCCGTCCAGCACCCTCCGCCCCCGCCGCCGAATGCCGTCCTCCGCGGCGGGCTGGCCATCGGCATGCTGGAACGCCTCGCCGTCGCCGCGGCCGTCCTGGCTGATGAACCGGTGGCGATTGCCTACGTCGTCGCCGTGAAGGGGCTTGGGCGGTATGCCGAACTCAAGGAAACCCCGGCTGCGGCGGAACGCTTTATTATCGGCACCCTGGCGTCGATGCTGTGGGCGGTTGCGGTAGCCGTTCCTATCCGGCTGTTCCTGCTGTAAGGCCGTGCATGCCGGCCAGTCTTCCTGCCGGGGTCCGGGCATCCCGTAGGCTTGAGGGCATGAGTATTTTTGCAGTTGAGTATGTCTACGACGCCGATTCGGCCGAACTCCGCGACCAGCACCGTCCCGCACACCGCCAGTGGCTTCAGCAGCTCGTGGATGAGGGGCATGTCCTGTCGGCGGGAGCGTTCGTGGACGGAGCGGGTGCGCTGCTGCTGTTCGTCGCAGAGGATGAAACAGCGCTGCTCGCCCTGCTGAAGCAGGACCCGTTCGCCGTAGCAGGCGCCATCTCCGGCATGAAAACCACCGCATGGAAGCCGGTCCTCGGCGCGTTCTCCGACGGGGCCTAACCTCCGCTCTAAGCCCACAGTGATATTCGCCCGGCCCCGGCAGTCTCTGCCCGGGCCGGGGTGATAATAGGAAGGGCGCGTTTGAATAGCGCGCGTTTCACAGCCTAATACCTGCCGTTTCGGCACATGGAGGACGTTTTGACCTCGGTCAACCTTGGAATGCCAGCTGCACCGCCGCCCACGCTTGCGCCCCGGCGCAAGACCCGCCAGATCAAAGTGGGCTCCGTTGGAGTCGGCTCGGACTCGCCGATCAGCGTTCAGTCCATGACCACCACCCCCACCACGGATATCAACGCCACCCTGCAGCAGATCGCTGAACTGACGGCCTCCGGCTGCGACATTGTCCGCGTTGCCTGCCCCAGCGCAGATGATGCCGCCGCACTGCCGATCATTGCGAAGAAGTCCCAGATCCCCGTGATCGCCGACATCCACTTCCAGCCGAAGTATGTCTACGCCGCGATTGAGGCCGGCTGCGCCGCCGTGCGCGTGAACCCGGGCAACATCCGCAAGTTCGACGACCAGGTCAAGCAGATCGCCAACGAAGCCAAGGCTGCCGGCGTGTCCATCCGCATCGGTGTCAATGCCGGTTCCCTGGACCCGCGGCTGCTGGCCAAGTACGGCAAGGCAACGCCCGAGGCCCTGGTGGAATCCGCCGTCTGGGAAGCATCCCTGTTCGAGGAACACGACTTCCACGACTTCAAGATCTCTGTGAAGCACAATGACCCCGTGGTCATGGTGCGTGCCTACGAGCTGCTGGCCGAACGCGGCGACTGGCCGCTGCACCTGGGCGTGACCGAAGCCGGTCCCGCCTTCCAGGGCACCATCAAGTCCGCCACTGCCTTTGGTGCGCTGCTCTCCAAGGGCATCGGCGACACCATCCGCGTCTCCCTCTCCGCCCCGCCGGTGGAGGAGGTCAAGGTGGGAAACCAGATACTGCAGTCGCTGAACCTGCGGCCCCGCAAGCTCGAAATCGTCTCCTGCCCGTCCTGCGGCCGTGCCCAGGTGGATGTGTACACGCTCGCCGAGCAGGTCACCGCCGGCCTGGAGGGCA
This sequence comes from Arthrobacter sp. Ms25, assembly GCF_059090365.1. Lineage (NCBI taxonomy): Bacteria > Bacillati > Actinomycetota > Actinomycetes > Micrococcales > Micrococcaceae > Arthrobacter > Arthrobacter sp. Ms25. The sequence continues at coordinate 661,420 of NZ_JBNHFP010000002.1, forward strand.
TGACCATCCCGCTGCGTGTTGCCGTGATGGGCTGCGTAGTAAACGGACCCGGCGAAGCGCGGGAGGCCGACCTGGGTGTAGCCTCCGGTAACGGCAAGGGCCAGATCTTTGTCAAGGGTGAAGTCATCAAGACCGTTCCCGAAGACCAGATTGTGGAGACCCTCATCGAAGAAGCGATGAGGATTGCAGAAGATATGGGAGAACCCGATGGCGAGGATGCTGGGACGGGTGGCCCCATGGTTACCGTCAGCTAAGTCCGAAATCCGCAGCGCCGCCTCGAACGCGGCGCTGCGGGTCCTGCGCGACGAGGACACCGTTGCGCTGTGGGATCTGGCCGCCGCTGACCCGGTGGCCAACATTTTTATGCTTTCCCATTTGGAAGCAGCCCGGACGGCAGCACCCACCTCCTCGGGTGGACGGATTGTGGGAGTGTTCGACGGCGGCACGCTCATCGGCGCCTGCTGGTCCGGCGTCAACGTGGTGCCGGTTGAACTGGATGCGGATACAGCTCCCGAGGTCGGACAGTTCCTGGCCAGGCAGCGGAACCGGTTTTCCTCCATTTTCGGCCCCTCGGAGGCCGTGCTCCCGCTCTGGTCCGAACTGCGGAACGTTTCCCCCCGGCCGTTCGACGTCCGTCCGGAGCAGCCCCTGCTGCAGATTGCCGCGCCGTCCGCCGTCGCTCCGGCGCCCGGACTGCGCCCCGCCCGCCCTGATGAGCTCGATGTCCTGCTGCCGGCCTGCACCGCCATGTTCGAGGAAGAAGTGGGGTACTCGCCGGTCTCCAACGGCGACCGCCACTACCGGCAGCGGGTCAAGGGACTGATCGAACGACGGCATTCACTGGCGGATTTCGACGCCGCCGGGCGGGTGGTCTTCAAGGCCGAACTCGGTACCGTCTCCAAGCAGGCCGTCCAGGTGCAGGGCGTGTGGATGAACCCTGAGTACCGCGGACAGGGGCTGAGTGGGTCCTACATGTCCGCCGTCGTCGACGCGGCACTGGGCGTTGCCCCCGTGGTCAGCCTTTACGTGAACTCCTACAACGCACCTGCCCGCGCCACCTACGAGGCCGTCGGCTTCGAGCAGGTGGGCACGTTCGCGACCATCCTGTTCTAGCCGGTCCCGGGACACCTGTCCGGTGCGGTGTGCTGCGGTGCGCCGGGGATGCCGTAGGCTCTGGGGCACGCACTCAGGCACGGGGTAGCACGGTGCACTGCGCCCGGCATCAGGGGTTGCCCGCCCCGGTCCGCTGCGAAGGAGCGGGCAGGGACACTGTCCGCCGACGACGACGTTGGGGGATCACGAAGATGGTTGCTTTCACCACGAGGACAGCTGGCGCCATGTTCCGGACGGGCGGATCCAAGCGGGCAGGAGCCGCAGGCATTGGCGTGGCGCTGGCCATGATCCTCTGCGGCTGCGGCGGAGGGGATGAGCCGCCTGCCCGGGACGACGGCGCCGCCACCGTGAGCCCGAAGCCGTCGCCGTCTGCCTCGAAGTCCGCGGCCAAGGGCAGCGAAACCGGCGCCGGCGCACTTAGCGGTGCGGAGCTAGCTGCCGTCCTCAACGAACTGAACACCGACCTGGACATTGGCGGGACGGTGATCGAAGAAACGCAGCTGAAGGAATCCACCGCGCAGAGCATGGCGGCATTGCAGGACGTCGAGTACACCCCCTGCAACCCGACCGAAGGCACCGATCCGATGAAGGCTGTGCGTGAGGCGGGCATGGGCGCGCTGGCGATCGAAGGCAACGCTCCGGGCAGACCGGACACGATCTCCGTCCTGAGCTGGCCCAGTGAGGCACCTGTCGCCGACGAAATCGAGATAAGCAGGAGCCAGCTCGCATCCTGTCCCGAGTTCACCCTGAGTGCCGACGGGCAGACAGTTTCCTCGGTCACCGAAGCCGTGGACATGCCGGAGATCGGTGAGGCATCACAGGCCTACGTCACCCGCCAGACTGCCAACGGCACCACGCAGACCTCAGTGGTGCTGACCGCGTGGTCCGGCACCCATTCGGTGCAGATCACGCTTTACGAGGCCGATCCCCAGGAAAGCGTCCGTTACGTCGCGCCGATACTCGAAGAGGTATTGGACCGCATGGAGGGCTAGCCGCGAGTTAGGGTGAGCGGCGTCACATGGTTAGGATTCTCAGTGAGCTTCCTATTCGGAAGTGATGGCATCGATACCGGCGGCGAAACAAAGATGAGCTGCCGGATTGCGGCCGGAAGAGCATCCACATATGGGGGAAAAGTGAAGAAAACCATCAAGGCAGGCGCCCTGCTTGTTGCCGGCGTCTTTGTCCTTTCAGGCTGTGGCAGCTCAGAGGGGAATTCTGAATCCGCGCCGGCAGAGTCGCCTTCAGCCTCTTCCGCCCCGGAGCTGAGGGTAGGCCAGGACCAGTACACCGCAGAAGAGCTTGAAGCGGCACTGGCAGCAGTGAAGGCCGATCAGGGCGTGAGCGGGGAAATCACCACCGAGGAGGCTCTTCGTCCGCGGTTGGAAGATGCCGCCGGCTCTCTTTCCGACGTTACGGTCACGCCGGAGAAGTGTTCGGAGGCTCTGGGCTTTGCAAGCTTCTTCGGGGACGTGGCGGAGGCCCACATCGCCGAGCTGGAGCTCAGTGACACCGAAAGGCTCACGGTGGTGAGCCACGCCGACGCGTCCACCCTGGACAAGCACATGGAAGAAACCGGAAGCATGCTCGATGAATGCGCCGATTTCGACATGACGATCGAAGGGGACGAAGAGGTCGCCAGCGGCACCACAGAGCGTCAGGAAGTGTCCACCGACGCGCCGTCCACAGAGGCTTTCGCCCTGACCCTCAGTGCTACCGGCGTCGAACTCAGCGGGCTGAAGGTCGCCGCAGCTTCGGGCACCACGAACATCTCGGTGACGGTCAGCGATGCCGCTGACATGCCGGCCGCCGTGGCCAAGGCCGAGGAAGCCATCAACGCGGTGTACGCGCAGCTGGAATCAAAGTAACGGACCTGCAAGATCCAGATCACCACATCGGCCGCAGCACGAGTGGCCGGCGGAACAATTCCATTGGGGGAACCATGAAGAACACCATGAAAGCCAGCGCACTCCTCGTGGCAGGAGTCATTGCACTCTCGGGCTGCGGCAGCTCCGACGAGAATCCGGAGTCGGCGCCGGCGGAATCCGAGTCCGTGTCGGCAACGCCCACGCTGGCGGTCGGCCAGGATCAGTACACAGCGGACGAGCTGGAAGACGCACTCACGGCGGTGAAGGAAGCCGAGGGCCTGAGCGGCCAGATCGCCAATGACGCGATGGTGCGTCCCGAGCTCGGAGCCGCACAGGATGCCTTCGAAGGAATCGTTGTCACCCCGGAGGAGTGCGGGGACCTGGTGACCCAGGGGCTGGGCGAAAAGCTCGAGGACGGCACCTTCGGCATCATGCAGCTCAGTGCAACCGACACGCTGACGATCATCAGCTACACGGATGAGTCCTTCATCGAAGACCAGATCGAACTGAACAACCGGCAGATGGAAGACTGCGCCGCCTTCACGATGGAAGCCAATGGACAGTCGCTGGCAGCCTCCGGCAAGGAAATTGAGATGACCACGGACGCCCCGACCACGCAGGCATACGAAGTCGTGACAACCATGGGCGGGGAGGCCAGTTCCGCCCTCCAGATCGCTGCACTTTCCGGCACGACCAACATCACCGTCGCCATCCAGGATCCCGCAGACACCGAAGCGGCCGTCGCCGAAGCCAAGGAGCTCATTAACGCGGTGTACGCCGAGCTGGAAAAGAAGTAGCCGGCACCGCACCTATGTGAAGCCCGAGACGGGGCCGGGCCTGCAGTGCAGGTCCGGCCCTGCCGCCGTCCGAGCCCTGTCCGGGAACAGCGGCCCGGCGCGTTAGATTAGTAGGGCATACATTCTTGAGATGCAGCCCTGTGGCTGCAGAAACGGATTCCCAGCGTGGTCCTTCGACTTTCCACTCTTTTCCTGCGCACCCTGCGCGAAGACCCGGCCGACGCCGACGTCGCCAGCCACCGGCTCCTGGTCCGTGCCGGTTACATCCGCCGGGCCGCGCCGGGCATCTACTCCTGGCTGCCGCTGGGCCTGCGGGTGCTGGGCAAGGTGGAAGCCATCATCCGTGAGGAAATGGAAGCCATCGGCGCCCAGGAAGTCCACTTCCCGGCCCTGCTGCCGCGCGAGCCGTACGAACTCTCCAACCGCTGGACGGAATACGGCGAGAACCTGTTCCGCCTGCAGGACCGCAAGGGCGCGGACTACCTGCTGGCACCGACCCACGAGGAAATGTTCACCCTCCTGGTCAAGGACCTGTACAACTCCTACAAGGACCTCCCGGTGTCCCTGTTCCAGATCCAGACCAAGTACCGTGACGAGGCACGGCCGCGCGCCGGCCTGCTCCGCGGCCGCGAGTTCATCATGAAGGACTCCTACTCCTTCGACATGGACGACGAGGGCCTAGACGCCAGCTACCAGGCACACCGCGAGGCCTACCTGCGCATCTTCGAGCGCCTCGGCCTGGAAATCGTCGTCGTCTCGGCGGTTTCGGGCGCCATGGGCGGGTCCAAGAGCGAAGAGTTCCTGCATCCGATGGCCGTGGGCGAAGACACCTACGTCCGCTCGGCGGGCGGCTACGCTGCCAACGTCGAAGCCGTCACCACCGTGGTGCCTGCGGATATCGACTACACCGGCGCGCCGGAGGCACGCGTGGTGGACACCCCGGACACCCCCACCATCGACACCCTGGTCACCGACGTCAACGCCCGCTTCCCGCGGGAATCCGGCGAGTGGACGGCAGCGGACACCCTGAAGAACGTGGTCCTGGCCGTCACCCTGCCCACCGGGGAACGCCGCATCGTCGTCGTCGGCGTTCCGGGCGACCGCGCCGTCGACCTCAAGCGCATCGAAGCGAACATCAGTTCCCACATGGAAATCGGCGGCGAACTGGCCGTCGACGCCGCCACGGACGAGGACCTGAAGAAGCACCCCGGCCTGGTCAAGGGATACATCGGCCCGGGCCTCAGCACGGACCAGCCCGTCCTGGGCACCGAATCCGCCACCGGCCTGCTGTACCTGGTGGATCCCCGCGTGGTCTCCGGCACCAGCTGGATCACCGGCGCCAATGAGGCCGGCAAGCACGTCATCGGGCTCGTCGCCGGCCGCGACTTCACCTGGGACGGCACCATCGAAGCCGTTGAGGTCCGCGAAGGCGACGAAGCACCGGACGGCTCCGGCCCGCTGGAAGCAGCCCGCGGCATCGAAATGGGCCACATCTTCCAGCTCGGCCGCAAGTATGCCGAAGCGCTCGGCCTGAAGGTCCTGGACCGCAACGGCAAGCTCGCCACGGTGACCATGGGATCCTATGGCGTGGGTGTCACCCGCGCGATCGCTGCCCTGGCCGAATCCCACCACGACGACAAGGGGATCATCTGGCCCCGCGCAGTGGCGCCGGCCGATGTGCACGTTGTCGCCACCGGCCGCGGCGCGGAGATTTTCGACGCCGCCGCACAGCTCTGCGAAGAACTCGAGGCTGCTGGACTGGAGGTCATCTATGACGACCGCCCCAAGGTGTCCCCGGGCGTGAAGTTCGGTGACGCCGAACTCATCGGCGTTCCGACCATCCTCGTGGTCGGCCGCGGCCTGGCCGACGGCGTCGTGGAAATCAAGGACCGTGCCACAGGCAACGCCGAAAACGTGCCCGTTGCCGAAGCGGTGGAGTACGTGCGCCGCACCGCAGCGCAGTAGCCCTCAATGGTCTCCGGTCTCGAGGAGGTCACGCTTGCCACCATCGCGCTTGTGGTGGTGGCAGGCCTGGCTGCCGGCTGGGTTGACGCCGTGGTGGGCGGCGGCGGACTGATCCAGCTTCCCGCGCTCCTCCTCGTACCGGGGATCACCCCGGTCCAGGCGCTGGCCACCAACAAGATGGGCTCCATTTTCGGCACCACCACCAGTGCCGTCACCTATTACCGGCGCGCCCATCCGGACCTGCGCACGGCCCTGCCAATGGCCGGCGTCGCCCTGGCCGGGAGCTTCGGCGGCGCCATCCTGGCCGCCTCGCTGCCGTCATCGGTCTTCAAACCCATCATCGTGGTGGCCCTGGTCGCGGTGGCGGTGTTCACCGCCACCAAGCCCACCGTAGGGGAGCTGACGAAGCTGCGGCACACCGGGGGCCGCCATTACGGCACCGCGGCCGGCATCGGCCTGGCGATCGGTTTCTATGACGGGCTGATCGGCCCGGGCACCGGCTCGTTCCTCATCATTGCCATGGTTACCCTGCTCGGGTACAACTTCCTCGCGGCCAGCGCCAAGGCCAAGATCGTGAACATGGCCACCAACCTCGGGGCCCTGGCGTTTTTCCTGCCCAACGGGTCCCTGCTCTGGGGGCTGGGGCTGGTCCTTGGTTTCGCCAACATGATCGGCGGCTATCTCGGTGCACGGATGGCCGTGACGCAGGGCAGCAAGTTCATCCGGATCGTTTTCCTGGTGGTCGTTGCCGCACTGATCGTCAAACTTGGCCACGACGTCTGGGTCGAGAACATCCGCGGCTAGGAGGCGGTCAGGCGGCCGGCAGCTCCTGGACCGGCGGAATACCCGGATGCCGCCGGCCGGTCAGCGCCGACGCCACCCAGATGGACCGCTGCGCGTCCCCGTGCTGGCCTTCACGCACGTAGTCAAGCGCATTGGTTACCTCCCGCAGGATGCTCCATTCCACGGCCGCCTTCCGGTCCAGGCCCGCGGCGGTGCACAGCCCCTCCAGCCGTGCCGCCAGGGACTCCTCCGGTGCCGACGCATCCAGGTCCTGCAGACGGTTCCACAGCATGGGCGCCACAGCATACTCAGCCTCGCCGAGTACCGCCTGGGGATCGATCGCCGCGTATTCTCCGGGAGTCCGGGCCAGGATGTTGGCGTAGTGCAGGTCTGCATGCACCAGCACATCCCGCGCCGAGCGCCGCCCCACCGCGCCGCGGGTCTGGCAGACGTGCAGCGCCGCCTCCAGCAGCCAGCGCTCGAACGGCCGCCCCAGGGCTTCCCACTCTGCGGGCAGTTCATCCGAGAGCTGTTCCGCATGTGCCGCCAGGGACGGAACGGCAGCCCAGTGCGGGGAGTCGGACTCGGGCAGGCTCAGGCGGCGGACCAGCGCGCCCCAGACCTGCACGGCAGCATCCATATCCGCCTCCAGCAGGGTGTTCTCCGGGTCGAGGCGTTCCAGCACCAGGCAGGTTCCCGCAGCGTCCCGATCCAGCAGCCGCACGGCGCCCCGTCCGTCCCACAGGGAAAGCGCCGCCGGCTCGGTCGCGGCTTCGGCGTGGGGAAACGGGAATTTCAGCACCGCCGGCAGTCCGTCAGCGAACCGGACGGGCAGGACGAGAGCGCCCTGCCCGTGCCATGGAACAGCACCGGGCGGATCGGGGACCACATCGAAGGCCGCGAGGCTGGCCTCGGCCAGCCCGGGCAGCCCCGCCAGCCAGGTACGGCCGCCGCGGGTGCCCTGATAGCGCCGGCGCAGGGCCTCGGGGACGACGACGGCGGGTGGCATGCTTCTCCTACGCGGTTGCAGTTACGGATACAGCGGGTGCGGCGGCGCCCGCGGGGCGCACCGGTAGGCAGACCCGGCAGCCCCGGCGGATCAATTCCACGGCAGATCGTCCGGGACGGCGTCCACTCCGGGGGCCGCGGGGACGGAGTCCGCCTGCAGGTACAGGTCCTCCGTCACTGCGGCGAGCCGCTCGATGGCCCAGCCGCGGAGGCTGCCTTCACTCAAAGCCACCAGGTCAGCGTAGACCGCCGGGAACTCCTGTTCCAGTGCGGGCAGGGCACCGCCGGGATCCTGCAGGAAGCCCGCCTCCAGCCGGTAGGCGGGGGCGGGAGCCACGGCCGGTAGGCACAGGTCGGGCAGGTAGGCCACTGCGTCCGTGCCCCGGGAGGTGTGCTCGCTCACGCGGTCGAGCCACTGTTCCCGCACTGCCGCTGCGGGGGGATCCTGTGCCAGTGCCACCTCATAGGCGTACGCGGCCCCGAATTCCGCGTCGATGGCAGCCTGCAACGCGGCGGCTGCGTCGGGCGGGGAGCTGCCCGCCGGTACCGTGCCGGACGCCGCCGTTCCGCCCGGGGACGGTGCCGGCAGGGCAGGCGTGGGCTGGCTGCCCGGTGTTCCGGCGTCCGGGCACTTCGACGTGTCCGTCTGCGCCGCCGGCCCGGCGTCGTCACCGGTGCCGCCGGCTGCCGGGCCGCCGTCGTCGTCGTTCCCGGGGGAGGCGGGAACCGCCAGGCCGGTGGCACGCGCCGCCCAAACCCGCTGCGCGGCCCCCGCCGCGGCGAGCAGGCGTGAGGTCCCGGGGTCGGCCCGCCATGCGGAGCGAAGGTTGGCGTCCGCCGCCGCTGCCAGGGCCTGCGCGTAATCCTCCGGTGCCCGGGAGGCCGCGTTCGTTCCTTCCGGCAGCTGCTTGGCGTCACCAGCATCCGTGCGGCCGGTATCGGTCAGGAGCGCCGCCTGGGTGCGCAGACCCTCGGCCTGTTCCCGAAGCTCGGACGCGAGGGGGCTTTTCCCGTCGCCGGCCAGCGCCAGCGCCTCTGCGGCCAGGGCCCGGGCATCCTCCCGTGCGTCGGCCAGCGCCGTCTCGGAGAAGGTGCGGGTGCGCTCCGTCGCGTCCCCGGTGCCGGCCACCAGGCCGAAACTCAGGATGACCGCCCCCAGTGCGAGGAACAACACAACCCGCCGCGCGGCGGCACCCAAACGGCGGAACCGGCGGGCAGGTCCCGGCCCGGGTCCGGGGTTTTCCAAAGGCGCGTCCACAACAGTCGATGATGTCACGAACGCGCTCCCATCTGCATCGATGCCTCAAGGCACGGCGAATGTCGGTAGTCTAGGAAGACAACAACATCTAGTGGGAGGCAGCATGGCGGTTCGGCCCAACCCCAAAAAAGACACGTCGTCGGATTACCGCAGGAATGCGATGCGTGCGGAAGTAGCCGCGGAAACCCAGCGGCTGAAGAATTACCTGGCCCCCACGGTAGAGATGCAGGATCTGTTCCTGGAAGACATCGAGATCAAAATGGCCGGTGCGCACCGTACCGTGCATGTCATCCTCGACCTTCCCGAGAACCAGCCCGGAGGCGTGAGCCTGGACAGGATTTCGGCCGCTGCACAGGCGATTTCCGAGGCGATGGACAACGATCCGGGCGACGACGGGCGCCCCTACAACCTCGAGGTTTCGTCCCCCGGGGTTTCCCGTCCCCTGACCGAGCCGCGCCATTGGCGCCGCAACACGGGCCGCATGGTGTCCGTATCCGTGGAGCACGGAGACGACGTCATGGGACGGCTCGTCTCCGTCGACGACGACGGCATTACGTTGATACCGGAATTACCGGTCAAGAAAGGGATGAAAGCCAAGCAGGGGGACCCGGTCCACCTGGCATTCGGCACCATCCGCAAGGGGCGTGTGGAAGTTGAATTCGCCCACCTTGAAGACGACCCGGCCGGCGAGGACGCCCCGGATGATGAAACCACAGCTGAGGAGGCCTAGATGGAAATAGATATGAGTGCGCTGAGGCTGCTGGAACGCGAACGGGAGATCCCCCTGGATCTGCTCGTGCCGACCATTGAGCAGGCCCTGCTGGTTGCCTACCACAAGACGAACGGCGCCCAGGAGCGGGCAAGGGCGGAACTGGACCGGAAGAGCGGCCACGTCACCATTTGGGCCGCAGAGCTCGACGACGACGGCACCATGGTGGGGGAGTTCGACGACACTCCCGCCGGGTTCGGCCGCATCGCCGCCAGCACCGCCCGGCAGATCATCCTGCAGAAGCTGCGCGACGTGGAAGATGACAACATCCTCGGCGAGTTCAAGGGCCGCGAAGGGGAACTGGTCTCCGGCCAGATCCAGCAGGGCAACAACCCGCACATGATCCAGGTGAACCTGGGTTCGGTGGAGGCACTGCTGCCCCCGCCCGAGCAGGTGCCGGGGGAGAAGTACCTGCACGGATCCCGCCTGCGCGCTTATGTCGTGGACGTGCGCCGCGGCTTCAAGGGTCCCTCCATCACGCTTTCCCGCTCCCACCCGGGACTGGTCCGCAAGCTTTTCGAACTGGAAGTTCCGGAAATCGCCGACGGCAGCGTGGAAATCGTGGCGCTGGCCCGCGAGGCCGGACACCGTTCCAAGATCGCGGTCAAGGCCAACATCCCGGGCATCAACGCCAAGGGCGCGTGCATCGGCGAGATGGGTTCGCGTGTGCGGGCGGTCATGAACGAACTGCATGACGAGAAAATCGACATTGTTGACTTCAGCGAGGATCCGGCGACGTTCATTGCCAACTCCCTTTCGCCGTCGCGCGTTAACTCGGTGACCATCACGGACGAGGAGATGCGGTCCGCACGCGTTGTGGTTCCGGATTACCAGCTCTCGCTGGCGATCGGCAAGGAAGGGCAGAACGCCCGCCTGGCCGCCAAGCTGACCGGCTGGCGGATCGACATCGTTTCCGACGCGAAGGCCTCCTAGGCCGCCGGTGCCGCGGATGGATGCGGCGCCGGCCAAGAAAGGCGCTAGAATGTATAAGGCCGGGTCACCCTCCGCCTCCCGTTCAGCCGCTTCCGGCGCTGCCCTGGGAAACCGGGCATCCAGGCACGTTCCGCAGCGGACGTGCATCGGATGCAGGAAAAGGGATGATCAAGGTGTTCTGCTGCGGCTGGTCCGTGTCAGCATGGAAGGCGTCAACGCCGTCCGTGTCGATGAGGACCGCCGAATGCCCGGAAGGGGTGCCTGGTTGCACCCCGACATGGCATGCCTGAAATTGGCAGTGAAACGTTCGGGCTTTCCACGGGCCTTTAGGGGTTCCGTGGGAATATCCGACGTTGAACGTTGGTTTAAGGCCCTTGGAGACGTTCCGACCGGGAACGGATCCAAAACCGTCCAACCTGAAAGCGGGTCAGAAATCTGATGGAAACCCGATGAGTACCCAGCGATGAGTACTTTGTTGTGCTCTGTGATGGGCGCCGCTGCAACTGCAGTGGAAGCCCGCAGCAAATAGACGGTTCGTGCCTGGCTCGGTGCGGACCGAGACAGGAGAAATGTGGCCAAGGTCCGCGTACACGAGCTTGCTAAAGAGCTCGGCATTACCTCGAAGGATGCAGTTGCAAAGCTGCAGGAACTGGGCGAATTCGTCCGTTCCGCCTCTTCCACCATTGAGGCCCCGGTAGTCAAGAAACTTCGGGGCGCCTTCCCGGCGTCCAACACCAACGCTTCCGCTTCCACAGCGGGAGAGTCCAAGCCTGCAGCCGGCGCTCCCTCGCCCCGGCCCGCAGCATCCGCTCCCAAGCCCGGTGCGGCCCGGCCGGCAGCGCCTGCGGAACAGCCGGCTCCGGCTGCTCCGGCTCAGGCAGCTCCCGCCCCGGCGGCACCCGCACCCGCACCCGCAGCTCCTGCCCCGGCGGCTCCCGCCCCGGCAGCCCCTGCTGCGGAAACGCCTGCCGCCCCGGCTCCGGCCGCGGAATCGGCAGCCGCGGAGGCAGATTCCGCGAAGCCGTCCACCTCTTCGGCTCCCCGTCCCGGTGCTCCGCGCCCCGGTGCCGGTGGTCCCCGTCCGGGCAACAACCCCTTTGCAACTTCCCAGGGCATGCCGCGTCCCCGCGGCCGCGGGGAAGGCGACCGGGGCCAGGGCGCGCCGCGTCCGGGCAACAACCCGTTCGCTACCTCCCAGGGCATGCCGCGTCCGGGCGGACGCCGCGATGAGGCTGAACGTCCCGGCACGCCGGGTCCGGCAGGTCCCCGTCCCGCAGCCGGTGCCGGCGGACCCCGTCCGGGTGCTCCGCGCCCCGGGGCTCCCCGTCCGGGCGCACCGCGTCCGGGAGCTCCCCGTCCGGGCGCACCACGTCCGGCAGGCGCCGGCGGCGCACGCCCGACACCGGGCATGATGCCCAACCGCACCGAGCGTCCGGCAGCTCCGGGCCGTCCCGGTGCCGGTGGCGGACCCCGCCGCGGACCGGGCGGAGCCCCGGGTACCGGTGGCGGCGCACCTGTCGGCGGCGGTTTCGGCAAGGGCGGCCGCGGACGCGGCGGCACTGCCGGTGCTTTCGGTAAGGGCGGCGCAGGCCGTGGAAAGCAGCGCAAGTCGAAGCGGGCGAAGCGGCAGGAACTGGAGCAGATGTCAGCTCCGTCGCTGGGTGGCGTTTCGGTTCCCCGCGGCGACGGCAACACTGTTGTGCGCCTGCGCCGCGGCGCGTCCATCACGGACTTCGCCGACAAGATTGAGGCAAACCCGGCCGCACTGGTGACCGTGCTCTTCCACCTCGGTGAAATGGCAACGGCCACCCAGTCCCTGGATGAGGAGACCTTCGGTGTCCTTGGCGAGGAACTGGGCTACAAGATCCAGGTTGTTTCCCCCGAAGACGAAGAGCGCGAACTGCTGAGCAGCTTCGACATCGACTTCGAGGCCGAGCTGGAAGCCGAAGGCGACGACGAACTCGAAGCCCGTCCTCCGGTAGTCACCATCATGGGCCACGTTGACCACGGTAAGACCCGCCTGCTGGACGCCATCCGCAACTCGAATGTTGTTGAGGGTGAACACGGCGGCATTACCCAGCACATCGGTGCCTACCAGATCCCGTTCGAACACGAAGGCGTCGAGCGCGCCATCACGTTCATTGATACTCCGGGCCACGAGGCGTTCACCGCCATGCGTGCCCGTGGTGCCAAGGTCACCGACATCGCGGTCCTGGTTGTTGCCGCCGACGACGGCGTGATGCCGCAGACGGTGGAAGCACTGAACCACGCACAGGCGGCCGACGTGCCGATCGTCGTGGCCGTGAACAAGATCGATAAGGAAGGCGCCAACCCGGAGAAGGTCCGCGGACAGCTGACCGAATACGGCCTGGTTCCCGAAGAATACGGTGGCGACACCATGTTCGTGGAGGTATCTGCCCGGCAGAACCTCAACATTGACGCCCTGCTCGAAGCAGTGCTGCTCACCGCAGACGCTGCCCTGGACATGCGCGCCAACCCGAACAAGGACGCCCGCGGTATCGCGATCGAAGCCAACCTGGACAAGGGCCGCGGTGCGGTGGCAACCGTGCTGGTCCAGTCCGGAACGCTGAAGGTCGGCGACACCATCGTGGCGGGTACGGCCCACGGCCGTGTCCGTGCCATGTTCGACGAGAACGGCGACAACGTCACCGAAGCCGGGCCCTCGCGTCCGGTCCAGGTGCTTGGCCTGTCCAACGTTCCCCGCGCCGGCGACACGTTCTTCGTCACCGATGACGAGCGCACCGCCCGCCAGATCGCTGAAAAGCGTGAGGCAGCGGACCGCAACGCGGCTCTGGCCAAGCGCCGCAAGCGCATCAGCCTCGAGGACTTCGATCAGGCCGTCGCCGACGGCAAGGTTGACACCCTTAACCTCATCCTCAAGGGTGACGTTTCCGGTGCCGTGGAAGCCCTGGAAGACTCGCTGCTCAAGATCGACGTCGGCGAAGGCGTGCAGCTGCGCGTCATCCACCGCGGCGTCGGTGCCATCACGCAAAACGACGTCAACCTGGCGACGGTGGACAACGCCGTCATCATCGGCTTCAACGTCAAGCCGGCCGAGCGCGTTGCCGACCTGGCAGAGCGCGAAGGCGTGGACATGCGCTTCTACTCCGTCATCTACGCCGCAATCGATGACATTGAGCTTGCACTGAAGGGCATGCTCAAGCCCGAGTACGAGGAAGTCCAGCTCGGCACCGCCGAGGTCCGCGAAGTCTTCCGTTCCTCCAAGTTCGGAAACATCGCCGGCTCGATCGTCCGTTCCGGTGTCATCCGACGCAACGCCAAGGCACGGGTCACCCGCGACGGCAAGCTCATCGGTGAGAACCTCTCCGTGGATTCGCTCAAGCGGTTCAAGGACGACGCCACCGAGGTCCGCACGGACTTCGAATGTGGTATCGGCCTGGGCTCGTTCAACGACCTGCGCGAAGGCGACATCATCGAGACCTTCGAAATGCGCGAGAAGCCCCGCGTCTAATCCGAGGCCGCAGGCCGCCGGTACATCCGGCGGCCTGCGGATACTTGTTTCCAGTCTTAGTTAGGAGAGGTAATGGCAGATCCAGCACGCGCTGCGAAACTCGCTGACCGTATCAAGGTAGTAGTTGCCCAGGCGCTTGAACGGCGGATCAAGGATCCCCGGCTGGGATTCGTGACCATCACCGATGCACGGGTTACCAATGACCTGCAGCACGCCACGTTGTACTACACGGTCTTCGGCGACGAGGAACAGCAGGCAGATACCAAGGCCGCCCTGGAATCCGCACGCGGGATCCTGCGTGCCGAGGTGGGCAAGAACATCACCGTCCGCCTGACTCCCACGCTTGAATTCGTTGCCGACGAGATTCCGGTCAACGCCGGACACCTCGAGGAACTGATCCGGGCGGCCAAACAGCGCGACGCCGAACTGGCCGCGCTGAAGGAAGGCGCCAGCTACGCAGGCGACGCCGATCCGTACCGCAAGGATGACGACGAGGACTTCGACGAAGACCTCGACGGCGCCGATGAGCCGGCGAATTCCGACGCCAAGTAGCAAAAGCGGCAGCTGAACGCTGACGAAAAAAGGAAGCGGTTCCCTCCGGAGCCGCTTCCTTTTTTACTGCCGGTGCGGTTTTTGCCCCCGATCGGGGCCAGACGGGAAGCACATCCACCGGTGTGTAGAGCGTGGAGCCGGATTGCAGGTTTCCGAACTGGGACTGGGCTGCATGGGCTTCAGCCAAAGCTACGGCCCGGGCGGGACCAGGGAAGAGGCCATCACGCTGATCCGCACCGCGGTGGACCGCGGCGTGACCTTCTTTGATACCGCCGAGGTGTACGGACCGTTCAGCAATGAGCAACTGGTGGGTGAAGCACTCGCACCGGTCCGGGACAACGTGGCCATCGCGACCAAATTCGGGTTTGCCTTCGACGGCGCCGGCCGTCAGATCGGGCTGGACAGCCATCCGCGTCACATCCGGGAAGCAGCCGAGGGGTCCCTGCGCCGTCTGGGCGTGGAAACCATTGACCTGTACTACCAGCACCGGGTGGAGCCGGCCGTACCCATCGAAGAGGTCGCCGGCGCGGTGCAGGAGCTCGTCAGCGAAGGCAAAGTGAAGCACTTTGGCCTGTCCGAAGCCTCCGCCGCGACCATCCGGGCCGCCCACGCCGTCCAACCGGTCACAGCAGTGCATAGCGAATATTCACTGTGGTGGCGGCAGCCCGAAACGACGGTCCTTCCCACGCTCAGGGAACTCGGCATCGGTTTTGTCCCCTTCAGCCCGCTGGGCAAAGGCTTCCTCACCGGAAAAATCGACGCGTCCACCACCTTCGCCGGCGACGACATCCGTACGAGCATCCCGCGGTTCACCCGCGAAGCGCGGGAGGCGAACCAAGCCGTCGTGGACCTGCTGGGCCGGATGGCACGCCAGAAGGACGCCAACCCCGCCGAAATTGCGCTGGCATGGCTGCTGGCGCAGGAACCGTGGATTGTGCCCATCCCCGGCACCCGGAAACTCGAGCGGCTGGAAGAAAACCTGGAGGCATGCACGGTGGAACTGACACCGGCGGACCTCGCAGAGATCAACGAGGCCGCGGCGCAGATCCCCATCGAGGGCGCACGGTATCCGGAGGCCCTGGAAAAGCTCATCGACAAATAGCCTCAGCCCGCAGCAGAGGGAAGCCGTCCCAGGCCTTCGACAAGTCCGCCCCGGTCCCCGCACAGGGCGATCCGGATCCAGCCCTCCCCGATGGAGCCGAACGCGGTGCCCGGCGCAACGGCCACTCCCTGCTCCTCGAGGAACCGGACCGTCCAGTCCCGGACGTTCCCGCCGGAGGCATGGGACACATCGGCCCAGAGATAGAAGGCGCCCTGGGCCGGAAGATACGGAATGCCCTTTTCCGCCAGCACCGCGCAGGCGGCGTCCCGGTTCGCCCGGTAATGCGCCGCGGCGTCGGCGACGTACTGCTGGGGGCCGGTGAGGGCCGCCAGTGCGGCGTACTGCGAGGGCGTGGCCACACAGGAAACGATGGACTCCATCACGGTGTTCAGCACCGGTTCCAGGCCGGCCGGAAGGATCAGGGCGCCGATCCGCAGCCCGGTCAGGCCGTAGGTCTTGGAGAGCGTCAGGGAAGTGATGACGCGTTCCCCGCCGGCGCCGTCGAACATCAGCGGACTGACGTGGGGGACGTCGAAGGTGAAGGCCTCGTAGCATTCGTCGGAAATGATCCACAGATCATGCCGGCGGGCCAGATCCACCAGCTGTTCCGTCAACTCCGGACTGAACACGGCCCCCAGCGGATTGGACGGCGAATTCAGCAGCAGCACCCGCGTGCGCGGGGTCAGCAGGTCCTCGATGTCGGCGATGCGCGGCTGGAAGCCGTGCTCGGGATACAGCGGATACTCCACCGGAACAGCGTGCAGCAGCTTCGCCGTCATCGCAAAAGTGGGGTACCCGGGATTCGGCACCAGGATCTCATCCCCGGCATCCAGGAGCAGGCTCATGGCCAGGTGCAGCCCCTGCTGCGCTCCGGAGGTCACGAACACGCGGTCCTCCGTGATGTCCAGCCCGGTTCCTTCGCTTGCCCGGCGGGCGAAGGCGCTGCGCAGGGGAGCGATGCCCGCATTGGGGGTGTAGCCCGTTTCATCCCGGTCCAATGTGGCCCGCGCCGCGTCGAGGATGTGCTCCGGCGTGGGGAAACCCGGTTCGCCGATGCTGAGGATAATGGAATCCGGCTTCGCCCAGGCGGCCTGGGTGATCTCCCTGATCTGGTTGGCGGGAACGTTGCGGACGTGCGGTGAAAGCTGAGCCATATCCGAATGTTAGCGGCAGGGGACGACGGCGGTGGCCCCGGGGGCAGCGCGCCGCAACATATACTGAAAGGCGTGAATTCAGGGCAGGTCCGTTCAGGACTGATTATTGTGGACAAGCCGCAGGGATGGACGAGCCACGACGTGGTCGGACGCCTGCGGAGGCTGGCGGGAACCCGGAAGGTCGGGCATGCGGGCACCCTGGATCCCATGGCCACCGGTGTACTGGTGGTCGGCATCAACAAGGCCACGCGCCTGCTGACCTATATTGTCGGCACCACCAAGACCTACGAGGCCACCATCCGGCTGGGCCAGTCGACCGTCACCGACGACGCCGAGGGCGAAGTCACGGCCGAAACCATTGCCGCCGCCGTCACCGATGAGGAGATCCGCGCCGCAGTGGCGGACCTCACCGGCGACATCCAGCAGGTCCCCAGCAGCGTCAGCGCGATCAAGGTCAACGGTGAACGTTCCTATGCGAAGGTCCGCGCCGGCGGCGAGGTAAGCCTGCCCGCGCGGCCGGTCACCGTCTCCCGGTTCGAAATCCATGACATCCGCCGCGAGAGCGGCGGTAAGCTGCGCGACGTCGACGTCACAGTGGACTGCTCCTCCGGGACCTACATCCGTGCCCTGGCGCGGGACCTCGGAGCTTCACTGGGCGTCGGCGGGCACCTGACCGCGCTGCGCCGGACCTGCGTGGGGCCGTTCAGCCTGGATCAGGCCTCCACCCTTGAGGAGCTGGCCGAAGACCTGCGGGTCCTGGACCTGGATGCCGCCGCCGCCGACCTTTTCCCGGTACGCAGCCTTTCCGCCGCCGAAGCGGAGGACCTTTCACACGGCCGCAGGATCCCCGCCACCGACGGCGGGCAGCCCGGGCCGGTGGCAGCAATCGACCCTGAGGGGCACGTGGTGGGACTGCTGGAGGACAAGGGCGGGCAGGCCAAAGCACTGCTGGTCTTCACCCCCGGAAACGAGAAAGCGTAAATGGCCGTGGATCCGCTGTTCCTTGTCGGCTCCCTGGTCTGCCTGGTGTCCGTGGTGCTGTGCCTCGGCGCCGCCGCCCTCAAGCAGGGCCCCAACGACCTCACCATCCTCTCCGCCGCCGCCGTGGAACTGTTCCTGCTCGTCTACGGCGCCGCCTCCCTGTTCCGCCTTGCCGGAGGACAGGGAATCGCCGGAGCCGACTGGGAATTCTGGGGCTATCTGCTGACGGCGCTGGTCATTCCCATCGGCGCTGTCTGGTGGTCCCTCATGGACCGGAGCCGGTGGAGCAACATTGTGCTTTCCGCCGTGGGGATCACCGTATTTGTCATGCTGTTCCGGATGGAACAGATCTGGGACGGAGCAAACCTTCTATGAACCGCAGCATCAACTCCAACGACGCCGGGGCGCAGGACGCGCCTCCGCCGGCAGGCCGCAACGCGGGCCCCGGCCGGCTGCTGGTAGCGGTCTATGCAATCTTCGCGCTGGCAGCGACCGCCCGGGCCGCGTTCCAGATCCTCACCAAGTTCGAGCACGCACCGCTGGCGTACCTGCTCTCAGCCTTCGCCGCCGTGGTCTACATTGTCGCCACCGTCGGCCTGGCCCGGTCCGGCGCCGCCGCTTACCGGATGTCCCTGGCGGCAGTGGGCGTGGAAATGGTCGGCGTCCTGGCGGTCGGAATCTTCGGACTGATTGACCCCGGCGCCCTGCCCGACGACACGGTCTGGTCCGGCTTCGGCAGCGGATACGGCTATGTGCCGCTGGTCCTGCCGATGATCGGGCTGTGGTGGTTGTACCGGCACCGTGCGGACGCCCGCCGGTAAATAAGTATGCTTAGCTGTTTCGCGCACCCGCGTGAGACTATGGCAGGAACACGTACCGTTCCCACTCCGTCAAGGGAGAGCCATGAGCAACACAGCACCGACACCGGCTGACCGGAACAGCCCTTCGGGCTCCGAGACGCCCCAGGCGCAGACGCCGCGGACGGCGGGGACGCCGTCGCCGAATGCGGCGGCACCCGCGGCCCGCACCGCTACGGACGGGCAGCCCGGCAGGAAGCAGGGCAAGCCCCGGAAATCCGCGAAGGAGTCCAAGCCGGCCAAGCCGTACAAAAGCAGCGACGACTGGGGCGTCTTCCGGGCCGTCGTCATCGGCGTAGGCATCCTGGTGGCAGGCTTCGGGCTGTATAACCTCGTCACCGGCACCGCAGGGCTTCCGGACGTCTCCGGGGGAGAGGTCAATCCCACCCTCGAAAGCCAGTACCGGTTCTTCGCCGCCATGATGGTCGGCGTAGGTGCCGCCTTCGTGGCCATCGCCGTGAAGTTCCAGTGGGCGAACATGCTGTGGCTGGTCTGCCTGATGGTCTTCCTGGGCGGCATCGGCCGGGTGCTCTCCTGGGCGTTCTCCGGAACGCCGCACTTCACCTTCATTGTGCTGATGATCGTTGAGCTTGCCTTCCCTCCGGCGCTGCTGGTCTGGCACCGGTTCATTGCCAAGACCTCGGACCTGCGCCGGGAGTTCAGCGGGCAGGCAGACGGAGGCACCGGCGGTCCCGGGATTGCGGGCGGTTCCCGGTAAGCGGCGCCCATCGGACATAATGGATAGGTCCCGGCGCGGCGGAAGCCGCCCGGGAGCCTGGACCTGCCGATCAACCGGCACTGGAAAATGCTGCTAAGGAGCCTGTGTGTACTACTGGAATGACCTGGCGGACATCCCTGCCGATATCGGTCCGACAGTAATCACCATCGGCAACTTCGACGGGGTGCACCTGGGACACCAGCACGTGCTTAACCGGCTGGTGAAAGTTGCGCGGACCCAGGATGCGGCCGCCGTCGCCATTTCCTTCGATCCCCACCCTGCGCAGGTGCACCGCCCCGAAAGCGCCCCAGAACTGATCATGGGCACTATGGACCGCGTGCAGGCGCTGGCCGATACCGGGCTGGACGGCCTGCTGATGATGCACTACACGCTGGACCTGGCTGCCCTGACCGCGGAGGAGTTCGTGCGCCGGGTCCTCGTGGACGCCCTGCATGTGCGTACCGTTGTCATTGGCCACGATGTACGGTTCGGCCGCGGCAACGCCGGGGACCTGGACACCATGCGCCGCCTTGGCCGCGAACTGGGATTCGACGTCGAGGCCGTGGATGACTTCGGCGCTCTTCCGGACGGTCCCGCCTCCGGACGGCGTTGCTCGTCCACCTGGATCCGGGAGGCGCTGCGTGAGGGCGACGTCCGCACCGCCGCCCGCCTGCTCGGACGCACCCACCGCATGCGGGGGGAAGTGGTGCACGGCGCGGCACGCGGACGGGAACTCGGATTTCCCACGGCAAACCTGGCACCGGAATCCTCCGGCCTCATTCCGGCTGACGGCATCTATGCCGGCTGGCTGGTGGACGAAGCCGGCACCCGGTGGCCCGCCGCCGTGTCCGTGGGATCCAATCCGACCTTCGAGGGCGTGAGGCGGCAGGTGGAGGCACACGTGATCGACCGCCCGGAAGAGGAAGTCGGCGACTTCAACCTGTACGGCCAGCACGTGATCGTCGAGTTTGTGGACCGGCTGCGGGGCATGGTGGCCTACACGGGCCCCGAAGCACTGGTGGACCAGATGCGGCTCGACGTCGAACGCACCCGCAAGGTCCTTTCGACAGAAAGCGGCGCGGGCAGGTAAACTGGATTCAAATTCGGCTGCGGTCCGTGGCGGCTGAATTTCTTTATGTTCCGGGGATTCACGTCCCGGGGCAGAAAGATTCCCGGCAGCGAAGTGCTGACTCGGGCCTCACGGCACAACTCTAGGAGTTACATTGGCACTCGATCCCGCCGTCAAGCAGGAAATCATTCGGGAATTCGCTCGGGCCGAAGGGGACACCGGTTCCCCCGAGGTTCAGGTTGCTGTGCTGTCACGGCGCATCCTCGACCTGACCGAGCACCTGAAGACCCACAAGCATGACCACCACACCCGCCGCGGCCTGATGGCCCTGGTTGGTCGCCGTCGTCGCATGCTTACCTACCTGCGCGAGACCGACATCGCCCGCTACCGTGCGCTCATCGAGCGCCTCGGCCTGCGTCGATAGTCTTTGTGGAAGGCGGCACCTGTGCATTGCACGGGGAGCCGCCTTTTGCGCAGGCAGGCATGGACACCGGGAAAGCCGGAAGCGCACCTGTCTGATTTCGGTCTCCGCGCCAGAGGGCCGGCACAAGGTAGTTCAGCAGTAAAAGAAGCACAGCAGTAAAGAAGCACACACCACAGGAGTCAGCCAGCATCGCAGCATTCGCGGTCCTCGGTAGTGGTCTCCGGGAGAATCTGCCCGAGGACCTCGATCGAAGACCGGGTGTTGAACGTACGGCCCGTGCCGCACGGAAATGAAATTCGAAACGGTGCTGGGTGCCTCCGCCCACAGAAGAAACGGAGGTGACTCTCATATGGAGGGTCCCGAAATTCAGTTCTCAGAAGCCGTCATTGACAACGGCAAATACGGCAAGCGCGTCATCCGGTTCGAAACCGGCCGCCTTGCCCAGCAGGCAGCCGGTTCCGCGATGGTCTACATCGACGAAGACACCGCGCTGCTCTCGGCCACGTCCGCCGGCAAGTCCCCGCGTGAAGGCTTCGACTTCTTCCCGCTGACCGTGGACGTCGAGGAGCGCATGTACGCTGCCGGCCGCATCCCGGGCTCGTTCTTCCGCCGCGAAGGCCGCCCGTCCACCGAAGCCATCCTGGCCTGCCGCCTGATGGACCGCCCGCTGCGCCCCGCCTTCGTCAAGGGCCTGCGCAACGAGGTCCAGATCGTGGTCACCGTCCTGGCGATCAACCCGGACGTCCTCTACGACGTGGTGGCTATCAACGCTTCCTCCATGTCCACCCAGCTGAGCGGCCTGCCGTTCTCCGGCCCGATCGGCGGCGTCCGCGTTGCCCTGGTCGACGGTCAGTGGGTTGCCTTCCCCAAGCACTCCGAGCTGGAGCGCGCAGTCTTCTCCATGGTGGTTGCCGGCCGCATTGCCGGTGACGACGTCGCCATCATGATGGTCGAGGCCGAAGCCACCGACAACGCCTGGAACCTCATCAAGGACGAGGGCGCCACCGCCCCGACCGAAGAGATCGTTGCCGAGGGCCTGGAAGCGGCAAAGCCGTTCATCAAGGTCCTGTGCGACGCCCAGTCGGACCTGGCCGCACGCGCCGCCAAGCCCACCGTCGAGTTCCCGATCTTCCTGGACTACCAGGATGACGTGTACGAGGCCGTTGAAGCCGCCGCCGCTGACAAGCTGGCCCAGGTCTTCTCCATCGCCGACAAGCAGGAGCGCGACGCCGCCGCCGATGTCCTCAAGGACGAAGTCAAGGCTGAGCTGTCCGAGAAGTTCGAAGGCCGCGAAGGCGAAATCTCCGCTGCCTTCCGTTCCGTCACCAAGCAGGTTGTGCGCCAGCGCATCCTCAAGGAGCAGGTACGCATCGACGGCCGCGGCTTGACGGACATCCGCCAGCTGACCGCCGAGGTTGAGGTTCTGCCCCGCGTGCACGGCTCGGCCATCTTCGAGCGCGGCGAAACCCAGATCCTGGGCGTCACCACGCTGAACATGCTGAAGATGGAACAGCAGATCGATTCGCTGTCCCCGGTAACGCGCAAGCGCTACATGCACAACTACAACTTCCCGCCGTACTCCACCGGTGAGACCGGCCGCGTGGGTTCGCCCAAGCGCCGCGAAATCGGCCACGGTGCCCTCGCCGAGCGCGCCCTGGTTCCGGTGCTGCCCTCGCGCGAAGAATTCCCGTACGCCATCCGCCAGGTCTCCGAAGCCCTGAGCTCCAACGGTTCCACCTCCATGGGTTCGGTCTGCGCCTCGACGCTGTCCATGCTCAATGCAGGCGTGCCGCTGCGCGCTCCGGTTGCCGGCATCGCCATGGGCCTGGTTTCCGACCAGGTTGACGGCGAAACCCGCTACGCAGCCCTGACCGATATCCTCGGCGCCGAAGATGCCTTCGGCGACATGGACTTCAAGGTTGCCGGTACCTCCGAGTTCGTCACGGCCATCCAGCTGGACACCAAGCTCGACGGCATCCCCGCCTCGGTGCTGGCAGCAGCACTGAAGCAGGCCCGCGAAGCCCGCCTGCACATCCTCGACGTGATGCAGGCAGCGATCGACGCACCGGACGAGCTCTCCGAGTTCGCCCCGCGCATCATCTCGGTCAAGATCCCCGTGGATAAGATCGGCGAGGTCATCGGCCCGAAGGGCAAGATGATCAACCAGATCCAGGAGGACACCGGCGCTGACATCTCCATCGAAGATGACGGCACCGTCCTCATCGGCGCAACCGACGGCGGCTCCGCCGAGGCTGCCCGCTCGGCGATCAACGCGATCGCCAACCCGCAGGTCCCCGAGATCGGCGAGCGTTACCTCGGGACGGTAGTCAAGACCACCACCTTCGGTGCCTTCGTCTCCCTGACCCCGGGCAAGGACGGCCTGCTGCACATCTCCGAGCTGCGCAAGCTGGCCGGCGGCAAGCGCGTGGACAACGTCGACGACGTCGTCTCCGTGGGCCAGAAGGTCCAGGTGGAAATCACCAAGATCGATGACCGCGGAAAGCTTTCGCTCTCCCCGGTGGTTGCTGAAGACGCCGAAGGCGAAGAAGCAGCAGAGACCGAGTCTGCAGAGTAAATGCCGGACTACTCCGATGGAAACCGTTCCGTGTCCTCTTCCTCACCGAAGGGACACGGGACGGTTGTCCAGCTTCCGCTGACCACCCTTTCCTCCGACCCCACCCTGGTTGTCGGCACCCCGGGAGGCGCCGTGGTGCGCCGTTCGGTGCTGCCCGGCGGCGTCCGGGTCCTGACGGAGGAAATGCCCGGCCAGCGCAGCACGGCCATCGGATTCTGGGTTGGTGTCGGCTCGCGGGATGAAGCCGCGGGCCGGCACGGCTCCACCCACTTCCTTGAGCACCTGCTGTTCAAGGGCACCAGCCGCCGTTCGGCGCTGGACATCGCCTCGGCCTTTGACGAGGTGGGCGGCGAGTCCAATGCGGCCACCGCCAAGGAAAGCACCTGCTACTACGCACGCGTGCTGGACACCGACCTTCCGATGGCCATTGACGTCATCACCGACATGGTCACGTCCGCCGTCCTGGATCCGGAGGAACTGGAACAGGAACGCGACGTCATCCTCGAAGAGATCGCCATGGACAATGACGATCCTGCCGATCTCTGCCACGAAAAGTTTTCCGAGGCGGTCCTCGGCGACCACGCCCTCGGCCGTCCCATCGGCGGCACCCCCGATGCCATCCGCAGCGTCTCCCGCGAAGCCGTCCTGGACCACTACCGGCGCTACTACCGCCCGGAGGAGCTGGTGGTCACCGCCGCCGGGGGATTGGACCACGAAGAGGTCTGCGCACTGGTGCTGCAGGCCCTGCAGACCGCCGGCTGGGAGCTGGACCCCGCCGCAACGCCCGCGCCCCGCCGCGACACCGCACCGGCGGTCATTTCCGGGACCGCCGGAGTGCAGGTCATCAACCGTCCGGTCGAACAGGCCAACATCGTGATGGGCTGCCAGTCGCTGACCGCCACCGATGACCGGCGTTTTGCCATGAGCGTGCTCAACACCATCCTGGGCGGCGGCATGTCCTCGCGCCTGTTCCAGGAGATCCGTGAGAAGCGCGGACTTGTGTACTCCACCTACTCCTTCTCGGCGTCGTACGCCGACGCCGGATACTTCGGCATGTACGCGGGCTGCTCGCCGGCCAAGACCCGCCAGGTCATCGACCTGATGGGCAGCGAACTCGAGCGCCTGGCCGCCGACGGCGTGGAGCCGGCCGAGCTGGCCAAGGCGCTGGGCCAGATCTCAGGGGGGATGGTCCTCGGGCTGGAGGACTCAGGTTCGCGGATGTCCCGGCTCGGCCGGGCCGAACTGGTCAGCGGCGAGTTCATTGACATCGACGAGTCCCTGCGGCGGATCCATTCCGTCACGGCCGAACAGGTGCAGGAGCTGGCGGCTGAATTGGCTGCCGCGCCCCGCACCATCACCGTGGTGGGCCCGTTCGAATCAGCGGCGGAACTGGGTTTCTAGACCATAGAAAAAGGCCCGCCCGGGACATTGTCCCGGGCGGGCCTTTTTCTGCCTCCAGTGCAGGCCGGGCTAGCCGCCGGCGAACGGCGGCAGGATGTCGACAACGTCGTCCGGCTGCAGCAGCAGCGCCGGATTGCGTGCTGCAGTCTCGTTCACCAGGAAGGTGCTGCGCGCAATCACCGCGGCCAGGGACGGAACCCCGCCACCCGGAGCCGGATACCGAACGGCGAGTTTTTCCGTCAGTTCAGCCAGCGTCAGCGGCCCCTCGTCCAGGTGTTCTTCTTCTGTGCCGGCTGCTGCCTTCGCAGCGCCGAAGTATCGGATCAGCACTTAGCCGCCTATCGCGCTCATGGTTCGGTCGGGCTGGACGTAGTCGGCGTCGCCGAGCCCGGTATGGCCCATTCCGTGGGCCTTGGGCTTGCCCCACATGGCTTCCTGCCAGCGGCGGACAACGGCGTCATCGTCCACCCCGCTGCGCAGCAGTGCCAGCAGGTCCGTCTCGTCGTGGGAGAAGAGGCAGCTGCGGACCTTGCCCTCGGCCGTGATCCGGGTGCGGACGCACTCGGCGCAGAAGGGCTCGGTGACGGAGGCAATGATGCCGACCGTTCCGACAACCGTTGACGGATCGGCGTTCCGGCGCACTTCCCAGCGCTGGGCGGGGGCCCCGTTCCGCTCCCGCGGATCAGGCGTGAGGACGAAATCCCGCTCCAGCAGCGAGCGCATTTCCTCGGCGGTGATCATGCCGTCCCGCGTCCAGCCGTGGTCCGCGTCCAGCGGCATCTGTTCGATGAACCGCAGTTCGAAGCCGCGGCTGACGGCCCACTCCAGCAGGTCCGGGGCCTCGGCGTCGTTGATGCCGCGCATCAGCACGGCGTTGATCTTGACCAGGCCCAGGCCGACGCGCGCTGCTTCCTCGACTCCGCGCAGCACCCGGTCCAGGAACGGGCGGCGGGTGAGCTGGGCAAAGGTGTCCGGGTGCAGGGAGTCCAGGGACACGTTGATGCGGGTCAGGCCCGCGTCCTTGAGTGCCTGGGCCTTCTTGTCCAGGCCCAGGCCGTTGGTGGTGAGCGAAATCGGCAGGTCCGGGTGGTTCGCCCGGATGCCCGCAATAATGTCCACAAGGTCCGCACGGACCAGCGGCTCCCCGCCGGTCAGGCGGAGCTCCCGCACGCCCAGCCGGTCCACTCCGAGCCGGACAAGGCGGATGATTTCGTCCCGCGCGAGCACCTTGTCCCGGGCGAGCCAATCCAGCCCCTCTGCGGGCATGCAGTAGGTGCAGCGAAGGTTGCATTTGTCCGTCAGGGACAAACGCATGTCAGTGGCACGCCGGCCGTACCGGTCCAGGAGTCCGTCAGCCGGAGCAAGCGCGTGCGCGGACGCGGGCGGGGGCACCGGTGACGAGCCGCCGTCCGCCCGGGCGGACGGAGCGCTGATGTCTGATGTACTGGGGGAAGGGCTGATTACAGGCATTCCCAGCTGTGTTCCCATCCCTCGAGGTTACGCCCTTTCACAGTTAGGCTCTATAAATGCGCTTTGTCCACCGGGCCTCCCGGGCCCTGGCAGCGTGCACCGTGACCATTCTCACTGCCGCTACGGCGGCGTGCACGTCCCCCGGCACCGCCGACGGCGGCGGTGCGGCCGGGATCACGGTCTTCGCTGCCTCCTCCCTCACGGATGTGGTGGAAGACCTTGATGCTGCGTACGACGGCGGCGGCCGCCTGCGGATCAACGTAGGCTCCAGCAGCCAGCTCGTCGCGCAGCTGGAGTCCGGTGCGGAAGCAGATGTCATCATTACCGCCGACCTCGAGGCGCTGGAACCCCTGCGGGAGGACCTCGACCAGGAGAAGGTGCTGGCCAGCAACCGCCTGGTGCTTGCCCTGGCCGACGGCAACCCAGCGGGGATCGAAGTGTTACGCGATGTTACGGCCGAGGGTGTCCGCGCCGCGCTGTGCGCCCCCTCGGTGCCCTGCGGCCGGGCTGCGGGGCGGGTCCTTGCGGCAGCCGGCATGTCCCTTTCCTCACCGAGCCTGGAGGACAGCGTCCGTTCCGTGTTGACCAAGGTCTCCAGCGGGCAGGCCGACGCCGGATTTGTTTACCAAACCGATGCCCTGGCTGCCGCACCCTCCGGCATCACCTATCTGCCGCTGGATGATCCCGAGCCCAACAGATACCCGGCGGCGCTGACCGCGCAGGGTGCCGGCAACGCTGACGCAGCGGCGTTCTATGCATGGCTCACCGGGCCGGAAGCGGCAGCCATCCTCGCCGAAGCCGGGTTCGGCCCTGCCGGCCCGGAAACCGGCACGGAAACCAGACCGACGGGCAGCACCCCGGAGGGCACCGATGCTCCGTAAGACACCCCGGACGGGCGGCGCCCCCGGGTCTCCGTCAGCCATGAGCAGGGAAGCACGTGCCACCACACCCGGCTGGCTGTGGGTTCCGGCCGGACTAGCGCTGCTGCTGAGCGCCGGACCCGTGGCCGCCCTGCTGCTCAATGTCCCCTGGACCTCATTGCCGGAGCTGCTGGGGACGGACGCCGCCCGCACGGCACTGGGCCTGTCCCTGGCCACCTCCGCCGGGTCCACGCTGCTCTGTGTCCTCCTGGGACTGCCGCTGGCCGTGCTGCTGAGCAAGCTGGAAGGCCCCTGGATCCAGCTGATGCGGGGAATCCTGCTGATCCCGCTGGTGCTCTCACCGGTGGTCTCCGGCATTGCCCTGCTGTACTTCTGGGGCCGGGAAGGAATTGCCGGGAAGCTGCTCGATACGGTGGGCGTGGATGTGGGGTACTCGCCCGCGGCCGTCGTCATTGTCCAGGTATTCGTTTCCCTGCCGTTTTTCGTGGTCGCCTCGCTGAACAGCCTGTCCGCAGTGGACCGTGACCTCGAAATGGCCGCCGCGACCTCCGGGGCCGGTCCCACAGCGATCCTGAGGCATATCACCCTGCCGCTCGCGCTTCCGGGCATTGTGGCCGGGACCCTCCTGGCCTTCGCCCGTTCGCTGGGCGAATACGGAGCCACCATCACGTTTGCGGGAAGCATCGAGGGCAGCACCAGGACCCTTCCGCTGCAGATCGAACTGAGCCTGAATTCCAACCAGCCCCAGGCCGCCCTGGGCATCTGCCTGCTGCTCATTGCCCTGTACCTGATGGTCCTGCTGCTGGCCCGGGCCGCCACCGGACGGTTGCTGCCGCGATGAGCAGCCGCGACCAGTCAGCGCGTCCGCCGGCCGGGGGACCCCGCCCTCCGGCCCGGCGGTGGTCCGCCGCCGCCGGGTTGGTGGCGGCCGGCCTGGGCGTTGCCGCCGGTGAGCTGCTGGCCGCGATTGTCAGCCCCTCGCTTTCCCCGGTGTCGGGGGTCGGATCGGTGGTCATCGATGCCGTTCCCGGACCGGTCAAGGATGCGGCAATCGGCCTGTTCGGAACGGCGGACAAGGCAGCGCTGCTGGTGGGCATGGGGCTGGTCATTGCCCTCGCCGCCGTGGCCGCAGGCCTTCTGGAGCTGCGCCGTCCGCCGTCCGGCGCCGTGGTCCTGGGACTGTTCGGGGCGGCCGGGCTGGCAGCCGTCTTCTCCCGGCAGCAGTTCTCCCTCCTGGCCGTCCTGCCGCCGCTGGCGGCCGCCGTCGTCGCCGTCATGGTCCTCCGCGCCCTCATCGCCCGGATCCGGGACCTCGGTGCGGCGCAGACCAACGACGACGCCGCGGTGCGGCGGCGCACGGTGCTGACCTCCGTGGGCGGGGGAGCGGTGGTGGCCGTGCTCGGCGCCGCCCTGGCCGGCATTGCCCGCGGCGGGCAGGTGGGCGTCACCGCCCTGCGCGAAACGGTGCGGCTGCCGGTGCCTTCCCGGCGGGCGGCACCCATACCCGCCGGAGCCGAGCTGGCCGTCGACGGGCTCGGACCGCTGGTAACGCCCGCCGCGGACTTCTACCGGATCGACACGGCGCTGAGCGTGCCGCTCATCGATCCGTCCGACTGGCGGCTGCGGGTCACCGGCATGGTGGAACACGAAGTGGAACTGAGCTACGCGGACCTGCTTGCCGCCCCGCTGCAGGAAAGCTACGTCACCCTCGCCTGTGTTTCCAACGAGGTGGGCGGTGACCTGATCGGCAACGCCAAGTGGCTGGGCATGCCCGTCCGGGACCTGCTGGCCCGGGCAGGGGTCCGGCCCGGCGCGGACATGGTCCTTTCCACCAGCCGGGACGGCTGGAGTGCTTCCACTCCTCTGGAAGCGCTCACCGATGACCGCGACTCCCTCCTGGCCGTGGGCATGAACGGGGAACCCCTGCCGCTGGAACACGGATTTCCCGTCCGCCTGGTGGTGCCCGGACTCTACGGATATGTATCCGCGACCAAATGGGTCACCGAGCTGCGGGTCACCCGGTTTGCGGACGAGACCGCGTACTGGACGGACCGGGGGTGGGGTGAGCGCGGCCCGGTCAAGCTTTCCTCGCGCATCGATGTGCCCGGACGGGCGCCCGCCGCGGCAGGCACCGTCACAGTGGCCGGGGTGGCATGGGCACAGCACACCGGCATCAGCGCGGTGCAGGTGCGCGTGGACGACGGCGGCTGGCAGGATGCGGAGCTGGCGCCGGGCATCTCGGCCGACACCTGGCGGCAGTACCGGCTCGGGGTCGAGCTGGCACCCGGGGAGCACGACATTACCGTCCGGGCAGTAGACGCCAACGGCGTCCGCCAGGCGGAAGAAAAACGGCCGGTGCTTCCCGACGGTGCCACCGGACTGCATACAATTCGGGTGACCGCGGCGTGAAGTCCGCCTTCCGGTCCCGCCCATCCACGTCCCCAGGAGGAACATGTCCGCACAACCTGCCCCGGAGGGCACCCCGGCACGGGCCTCCGATGCTTCCCCTGCCGCGCGGCGGGAGGTAGCGGCGCACCGTGCCGCCGTAGAGGACCTCCTCCGGAGCTGGTTCCAGGCTCATCCGCCGGCAAGCGAAACCGTTGCCCTCACTGCGGCAGCCGGCCGGCTCCTCGCAGCCGGGGTGGAGGCGCCGGGGAACCTGCCGCCCTTCACCAACTCGCAGATGGACGGATACGCGGTCCGCACTGCCGACCTGGCCGCCGCCGGCGCAGCTCAGGACACCGGCAGGGTGCGCCTCACCGCCGCCGCGCCCATCCCCGCGGGTTCCGCGCCGCCGCCCCTGCTGCCTGGAACGGCGGCCCCCGTCATGACAGGGGCCATGCTGCCCGAGGGCGCCGACGCCGTGGTGCCGATCGAAGCCTGCATCCCCGACTCGTTCCTTCCGGCCGCCGGTGCCGGAGGCACCGTGGCGGTCCCCGCCGAAACGCCAGCAGGACAGTATGTCCGCCGTGCGGGCAGTGATATCGCCGCCGGCACCCCCGCCCTGCCCGCCGGGTCCGTCTTGGGTCCGCTGCAGCTGGGACTGCTGGCCGCCCTCGGCCTGGACCGCGTCACGGTCCAGGCAAGGCCGCGGGTGTTGCTGCTGACCACCGGAGACGAGGTCGTGGAACCGGGCCGGCCGCTGGAGCCGGGCCAGATCCACGATGCCAACACCACCCTGCTCCGGAGCTCGCTCCAGGACGCCGGCGCAGAGGTGCTCCGGTCCCGGATCCTCGCGGATTCCCCGCAGGACTTCCTGGCCCGGCTGCACGACGATCTCGCCGCGGATCCGCCGGACCTGATCCTCTCTTCGGGAGGCATCAGCAAGGGCGCCTACGAGGTGGTGCGCCAGGGACTCGCCGCGCAGGACGTCGCGTTCGTGTCCGTCGCCATGCAGCCGGGCGGCCCGCAGGGCATCGGCACCGTGGAAGGCATCCCGTTCCTGGGGTTCCCCGGCAACCCGGTCAGCTCGCTGGTGTCCTTCGAGATGTTCCTCCGGCCGGCACTTTCGGCTGTCACCGGCACGCCCCGGCCCCGGATCGAGGTCCAGGCCCGCCTCACTGCGCCGCTGGGCAGCCCCGCCGGCAAACACCAGGTCCGCCGGGGACGCTATACCGCCGGCACGGTGGAGCCCGTGGGCGGACCGGAATCCCATCTGCTGCATGCGCTGGCCTCCTCCAACGCGCTGATCCCCGTGCCCGTGGGCACCGAGCACCTCGAGGCGGGCGCGGAAGTGACAGTATTACTACTGGAATAACCCCAACCGCCTCCTGCCCGGATGCGTGCCCCGAAAGGACCCTCCCGTGAGCGCCGAACCCGAAGACCTCCACCCCGCCGGACTGACCCACGTCCGCGAGGACGGCTCAGCGCACATGGTGGACGTCTCCGCCAAGACCGAAACCACGCGCCAGGCCACCGCGCAGGCCGTGCTGCGCAGCACGGCCGAGGTGGTCCGTCTGATCGCCGACGGCGGCCTGCCGAAGGGCGATGCGCTGGCCGTGGCACGGGTGGCCGGAATCATGGCCGCGAAGCAGACCTCCAACCTCATCCCGCTGTGCCATCCGCTGCCGCTGACAAAGGTCACCGTGGACTTCACCCCCCGCGAAGGCGACGTCCTCGTCGAGGCTACGGTGAAGACCAAGGCACTGACCGGCGTCGAAATGGAAGCGCTGACCGCCGCGTCGGTCGCCGCCCTGACGCTCTACGACATGATCAAGGCCGTGGACAAGCACGCCGGCATCACCGACATCATGGTGCTCGCCAAGTCCGGCGGCAAGAGCGGGGACTGGGCGCTGTGAGCGATCCTTCCCCCCGGCGGACGGCCGGGGTCCTGATCGCCTCCACCCGTGCCGCTGCCGGTACGTACCAGGACGAATGCGGGCCGCTCATCGCGGACTGGCTGTACGCCCTGGGATTCGACATTGTGCTGGCCGAAGTGGTGCCCGACGGTGTGGAGGTTGCCGCGTCGCTGCAGCGCATCCTGGCCCTGGAACCGTCGGTGCTGCTGACCAGCGGGGGCACCGGGCTGAGTCCGGACGACGTGACGCCGGAGTCCACTGAACCGCTCCTGGACCGCCAGGTGCCCGGGATCATGGAAGCCCTGCGCGCCAAGGGAATGGCGTCCACGCCCATGGCTGCCATCAGCCGCGGGTTCGCCGGCACCGCGGGCAAGACGTTCGTGGTCAACCTGCCCGGCTCCCCGGGCGCCGTGGCGGACGGACTTGCCGTGCTTGAACCGATCATCGGCCACATCTGCGGCCAACTGGAAGGAAAACGTGAACACTAGCGAAGTCATCCTCGCCGCTGTCTCGGCGGAACCGCTGAGCAGCACCGAGGCCGAACGTGCCGCCTGGTCCCCGGACTGCGGTGCAGTGGTGCTGTTCAGCGGGATTGTACGCAACCACGACGACGGCAAGTCCGTGACTGCCCTCGGCTACAGCGCCCACCCCACGGCCGCAGCCGTGCTCAGCGAGGTGGCCGCCTCGATTGCGGCGAAGTACGACGGCGTCCGGATCTGGGTTGCACACCGCACCGGGGACCTGGACATCGGCGACGCCGCGCTCGTTGCCGCCGTCGCCTCGGCCCACCGCGGCACTGCCTTTGCCGCCTGCACCGAGTTGGTGGACACGGTCAAGGCGAACGTGCCGATTTGGAAAGAGCAGGGCTTCACGGACGGCAGCACCGAGTGGGTAGGCGTCAGTGACCGGCCCTGAGCCGGTAATCTGGAGCATATGAGCGAAAAACTTGCCGTAGCGGTCCTCGGTGCCGCAGGCCGCATGGGCTCCGAGGCCGTCGCTGCCGTCGAAGCCGCCGAAGACATGGAACTGGTGGCGGCACTGGGCCGGACCGATCCGCTGGAAACCCTGGTCTCCGCCGGGGCCCGGTACGTGGTGGACCTGACCGTGCCGGACAGCACCGAGGCGAACGTGCGCTTCGCGGTCGAGCACGGCATGCACGCCGTCGTGGGAACCACCGGCTGGGATGCGGAACGGCTGGCCCGGCTGGCGGACCTGCTGGACACAGCCCCGGGCACCGGTGTGCTTATTGCCCCCAACTTCGCGCTGGGATCGGTGCTGGCCACGGCTTTTGCGGCGAAGGCGTCCCGCTATTTCGAATCGGTGGAACTGATCGAACTGCACCACCCGGACAAGGTCGATGCCCCGTCCGGTACGGCGGTCCGGACCGCGCAGCTCATTGCGGCGGCACGTGCCGCCGCCGGCGTCGCAGCCTCACCGGACGCCACCGCAAAGGAGCTGGACGGTGCCCGCGGCGCAGAGGTGGACGGAGTGCACGTGCATTCCGTCCGGCTGCGCGGCCTGGTGGCCCACCAGGAAGTGCTGCTGGGCGGCCCCGGGGAGCAGCTGACCATCCGGCATGACTCCTTTGACCGCGCCTCTTTCATGCCCGGGGTCCTGCTGGGCCTGCGGCAGGTTGCCGAGCACCCCGGACTGACCGTCGGGCTCGACGGCTACCTCAACCTGAACGATTAAGGAACCCGTTGTCTTTCTTCACCGGCCTATTCTCCAACCGCGCCAAACTCGGCGTGGCCCTGGTGACGCTGCTGCTGTTTTTCTACCTGGTGGTTGCGGGGCAGCGCGGCTGGCTCCTGCTCACCTCTCCCGAGGCAGCTGCCAAACTGATGGGCCTGGCCTATCTGGTGCTGCCCGTGGTCGGCGCCTGGGCGCTCATCCGTGAACTGATGTTCGGCGGCCGGACCGAACAAATGGCCCGAATCCTAGCCGCGGAAGGCGGCCTGCCGGTCGATGACCTGCCACGGACGCCTGCCGGGCGGATCGTGCGCGAAGCAGCCGACGCGCAGTTCCCCCGCTACAAGGCCGAAACCGAGGCCGCGCCACAGGACTGGCGCAGCTGGTTCCGGCTGTCCTGCGCCTACGACGCCGCGGGGGACCGCACCCGGGCACGGCGGACCATGCGGCAGGCCGGCAGGCTCTTCGCCGCCGGCGGCCGTCCGGGGAACCAGCCGGACGCCTAGCGCTTCTGCCGGGCGGGAGCCGAGCCCCGTCCGGCTTTGCCGCGGGCCAGGCGCGAGGCCCCCGAGGTGAGGAATTCCAGGGGCCCCCGGGCCCCGACGCGCTGGAACAGGACGGCCAGCACCACATAGAACGTCACCTGGATCCAGTACACCGGCAGCGGCTCGAGCGGCGGAGTCTGCATGTCCACTAAGGTCATGACCCACACGTGCAGGCTGTACAGGGTCAGCGTCATGGCACCGGCGGCGGACAGCGGGAGCAGCAGCAGCGGCCGGGAACGGGTCAGCAGCAGGCACACGCCGAGCGCCGCAGCCGCGGTTCCGCCCGTATGGAGCATGTCGAGGCTGGTGTCCGAGTGCGGCCCGGACAGTGCCAGCCACCACCAGGATCCGGTCTGCTCCACCGGACTGAGGCTGACGTCCATCATGCGTTCCAGCGGCCACCGCTGCCCGGATTCGGTGGCGGCGAGCTCCTGGAGCCCGCCCAGCTCGCCAAGCAGGTAGGAGGAGATGAACTTGGCGGACACCGCGGCAAAGACTCCGGCGGCAAGCAGCCCCGCCTGGACCGCCAGGCTCGTCAGGGGCAGCCGTCCGATCACCAGGCCCAGCAGGATATAGCTCAGCCACTGCAGCACGGGGTAGGACCCGGTGACGAAAACGTCCGCCGCCAGGGCGGCAGGAGTGCCGAAGGTGTCCCAGGTGATGTTCCCCTTGATTTCCGCCGGCGCCAGGGCGCCGAGCAGCCAGCCGCGCAGCAGGTAGGCGAGCACGGGGGACAGCAGCAGCCACCCTCCGGCCCAGACGGCCAGGCGGCGCAGCGGCATGCCCAGGAACGGCAGCGCCAGCAGGAACAGCACGGCGTAGTCGAACAGGATTACTGCGATGTTGGTTTCCAGGCCGCCCAGCAGCAGGCCCACCAGGGCGATGACGAGGGCCCGGACCGCGATTCCCCGCCGGTCCCTGCCGAGGGTCCCGGCGTCATGGGGCTCGCTGCCTCCGGTCAGCAGCGCCAGACCGACGCCGGCCACCACCGCGAACAGTGCCGAGGAGCGCCCGGAAAACACCAGGCCGGTCAGGGTGGGCTCGCCGGTTTCCTGGTGGTAGAGCGGCAGCGCATGTGTCGCGATCATGCCCAGGAGGGCAATCCCGCGGGCAGCGTCGATGCCGGTCAGGCGGCGTTGAATCATGCATAGCATCGTCTCACAGCCGTCCCCGGCGGAGCCCGCGCCCCTCAGGACCGGGAACACACCTCCGCCGGGACAGCACCGTTCCCCGGTGCTACGTTGTCCCAATGGCTTCTCCAACGGGTAACGTTTTACCCATGGAAACAGATAACCGCACGCTTCCCTTCGGCACCCTCGTCACCGCCATGGTGACCCCGTTCACCGAGGACGGGGACGTGGACTTCGATGCCACTGCCTACCTCGCGAACAAGCTGGTCGAAGACGGCTGCGACGGTCTGGTGGTCTCCGGAACCACAGGCGAGACCTCGACCCTGGAGGACAGCGAGAAGGAAGACCTGTTCCGCGTCGTTGCGGAGACGGTAGGGGGCCGGGCCAAGGTCATCGCCGGCACCGGCACCAACCACACCTCCCACTCGGTGGAAATGGCCCGCCGCGCCGAGCGTGCCGGCGCCGACGCCCAGCTGGTGGTGACCCCGTATTACAACAAACCGACGCAGGCGGGCGTGATCGCGCACTTCGACGCCGTCACCGCTGCGACCGACCTGCCGGTCATGCTGTACGACATTCCCGGCCGCTCCGGCATTGCCCTGAGTACCGCCACCATCTTCAAGCTGGCCGAGAACCCCCGGATCCTGGCCCTGAAGGACGCCAAGGCGGACTTCGCCGGGATCACCCGGGTGCTGGCCAACACCACCCTGGACGTCTACGCCGGCGACGACGGCCTGACCCTCCCGTGGATGACCGCCGGCGCCGTCGGCGTCGTCAGTGTGTCCGCGCACGTGGCCACCGCGCAGTTCCGTGCCCTGGTCGACGCCGCGGCCGCCGGCGACTTTGCCACGGCCCGCCGCATCCACTTCGAACTGGATCCGGTGATCCGGGCAGTGATGACCCACATTCCCGGCGCTGTGTCGGCGAAGCAGATCCTGGCCATGCAGAAGGTCATTCCCTCCGCCGCCGTCCGGCTGCCGCTGGTGGCCCCCGACGCCATCGAGATGGAAACCATCCTGACCGACCTGGCCGAAGCAGGTATGGACTTCTCCCGGAACGAGGCCTAAAGCCATGACTGAAACTCCCGGCCTGCTGACCCCTCCGCCGCTGGAGGAGGGCACCCTCCGGATCGTCGCCCTTGGCGGGCTGGGGGAGATCGGCCGCAACATGGCCGTCTTCGAGATCGACCGCAAGCTGCTGATCGTGGACTGCGGTGTCCTCTTCCCCGAGGAGACCCAACCCGGCGTCGACCTCATCCTCCCGGACTTCTCCTACATCGAAGACCGCCTGGACGACGTCGTCGGCGTGGTGCTCACCCACGGCCACGAGGACCACATCGGTGCCGTGCCCTACCTGCTGCGCCTGAAGAACGACATCCCGCTGATCGGCTCGCAGCTGACGCTGGCGCTGGTGGAGGCGAAACTGCAGGAACACCGCATCAAGCCGTTCACCCTTACCGTCACCGAGGGACAGATCGAGCAGCTCGGCCCGTTCGAATGCGAATTCGTAGCCGTCAACCACTCCATCCCGGACGCGCTGGCGGTGTTTATCCGCACCGCAGCCGGCACCGTGCTGCACACCGGTGACTTCAAGATGGACCAGCTGCCGCTGGACGGCCGGATCACCGACCTGCGCGCCTTCGCCCGGTTAGGCGAAGAAGGCGTGGACCTGTTCATGGCCGACTCCACCAATGCCGACGTCCCCGGGTTTACCACCGCCGAACGCGAAATCGGGCCGGTGCTGCAGGAACTGTTCGGCAAGGTGGACAAGCGCATCATCGTCGCTTCCTTCTCCTCCCACATCCACCGCGTGCAGCAGGTCCTCGACGCCGCCGCCGCCCACCACCGCTTCGTCTGCTTTGTCGGCCGGTCCATGGTGCGCAACATGGCCATCGCCGAGAAGCTCGGCTACCTCCACGTGCCCGAAGGGATCCTCGTCGACCTGAAGAACGTCGACGAGCTGCCGGACAACAAGGTGGTGCTGATGTCCACCGGATCCCAGGGCGAACCCATGGCGGCCCTCTCACGGATGGCCAACGGCGACCACCGCATCCGCGTCGGCAAGGGGGACACGGTCATCCTGGCGTCCTCGCTGATTCCGGGCAACGAAAATGCCGTGTTCCGCGTGATCAACGGGCTGCTGCGCCTGGGCGCCGACGTCGTCCACAAGGGCAACGCGAAGATCCACGTCTCGGGGCACGCTGCGGCCGGTGAACTGCTGTACTGCTACAACATCCTGCAGCCGAAGAACGCCATGCCGGTGCACGGCGAGACCCGGCACCTCATTGCCAACGGCCGGCTCGCGGCCGCCACCGGCGTCCCGGAACAGAACATCATCCTGGCCGACGACGGCACGGTGGTGGACCTGCGTGACGGCAAGGCACGGGTGGTCGGCGAGGTCGAGTGCGGTTTCGTCTATGTGGACGGATCCAGTGTCGGCGCCATTACAGACACGGACCTCAAGGACCGGCGGATACTCAGCGAGGAAGGCTTCATTTCCATCATTTCCGTGGTCAACCGCAGCACCGGCACCATTGTCTCCGGCCCCGAGATCCACGCCCGGGGATTCGCAGAGGGCGATGCGGTGTTTGACGAGATCATCCCGAAGATCAGTGCGGCGCTGGAAGAAGCGGTGCGCTCGAATACCGACCACACCACGTACCAGCTGCAGCAGGTGGTACGCCGGGTGGTCGGCACCTGGGTCAACCGGCGGCTGCGGCGCCGGCCCATGATTGTGCCGGTGGTGGTCGAGGCCTAGCCGGGCCGTTGTACCCGGGAGGAAAGTAGTCCCCGGAGCGTTCCCTGCCGCGTAAATTCAAGGAATCGGGGGACGCATCGGGTAGCGTGGCACGTATGGCGACTCGTACTTCCCCTGCCGCACGCAGCGGTGCCTCCGGCCGGACCCCGGCCCGGAACACCGGCGGCAGCTCCAGCAAGACATCCAGCAAAGGCAGTCCGCGATCCGGGGGCCGGGGGACCTCCGCATCGCGGCAGGCGCCCCCGGAGCAGCTGCCCCTGCCGCTGCGTGCGGTGGAGAGCGCCTGGATGGGGATCTCCCGCCTTGCCGGAGCCGGCATCCGCAAGCTCGGCACCGATGTTTCCCCCGACCGGGAAATCCGCCGGGACGGTACCGGTTTCTTCCTGATCCTGATGGCCCTTGCCGTCGCTACGGTTGAATGGTGGGCGCTGCGCGGACCCGTTGCCGACGTCATCCATGCCGGTGCCGCCGGAACATTCGGCTGGATGGCGGTGGTCCTGCCCTTTATGCTCGCCACCGGCGCCGTGCGCCTGTTCCGCTACCCGGAGCGCCACCGTGCCAACAGCAGGATCAGCATCGGCATGGTCCTCATGCTGCTGGCCGGCTCCGGAATCACCCACATTGCCGGCGGCTCACCCGCCCTCTCTGACGGGTTCGACCGGCTCTGGGCGTCGGGCGGCATCGTCGGCTTCCTTGTCGCCGGACCGTTGTCCGCGGCCCTGACCACCTGGCCGGTCCTTGGTCTCCTGTCCTTCCTGGCGTTTGTGAGTGTCCTGATCATCACGGCCACGCCGTTCCGCCACATTCCGCTGCGCCTGCGGGCAATGTACGAACACCTGATGGGCCAGGACCTCGCCCCCGACGATCCCGAAGCACACGACCAGAGCTACCTCTACGGCACGCCGAAACCGGAAAAGGTCCGCAAACCGCGCAAGAGCCGCCGCGAAAAGCAGGCCGAGGCCGAAGCCGCGGCGTCCGAAGGGTTCGCCGGCGACGAAGCCTTCGAACGTGCACTGCTGCAGGACGAAGAAGACGAGGCGGCCGCTGCCGCCGCCGCGGCGCCCGCCGTGCCGCCGGGCGTCCGCCGCCCCACGCAGGCCGAGCTGGCCACGCAGAAGATCCGCCGCAACCAGGGTCTTCCCGTCGACGGCGGCAACGACGCCGAGCCGCCCACCGAGGCGATCAGCACCGTGCCCGGAGCCACGGAGGTCCTGAACCTCGCCTCGGTGCCCCCCGTGGCACCCGTACCTTCCCGCCCGGTCCAGGCCGTCCCCCCGGCCACTCCCATTCCGCAGCGGACCGAACAGCTGCAGCTCTCGGGCGACATCACCTATACGCTGCCGCCGTCGGACTTCCTGCCGCCGGGACCGCCCGCCAAGGAACGCTCCGAAGCCAACGACGCCGTCGTCGCCGCCCTGACCCACACACTCGAGCAGTTCAACGTGGATGCCAAGGTCACCGGGTTCTCCCGCGGACCGACGGTCACCCGCTACGAGATCGAACTCGGCGAAGGCACGAAGGTGGAACGCGTCACGGCGCTGTCCAAGAACATTGCCTACGCCGTGGCCAGCTCGGACGTACGTATCCTGAGCCCGATCCCGGGCAAGTCCGCCATCGGCATCGAGATCCCCAACGCGGACAAGGAAGTCGTTGCCCTAGGCGATGTCCTGCGTTCCAACTCCGCGCGGAAGACCGAGCACCCCATGGTCATGGGCGTGGGCAAGGACGTCGAGGGCGGTTTCGTTGTCGCCAACCTCGCCAAGATGCCCCACCTGCTGGTGGCCGGTGCCACCGGCGCCGGTAAGTCCTCCTTCGTGAACTCCATGATCACCTCCATCCTCATGCGTTCCACGCCGGACGAGGTGCGCATGGTGATGGTGGACCCTAAACGCGTGGAACTGACCGCCTATGAAGGCGTGCCGCACCTGATCACCCCGATCATCACCAACCCGAAGAAGGCCGCCGAGGCGCTGCAGTGGGTGGTCCGGGAAATGGACACCCGCTATGACGACCTCGCGAACTTCGGCTTCAAGCACATCGACGACTTCAACAAGGCCGTCCGCAACGGTAAGGTCGTCCCTCCGGCCGGCTCCAAGCGGGTCATCCGCGCCTACCCGTACCTGCTGGTGATCGTGGACGAGCTCGCCGACCTGATGATGGTCGCCCCGCGGGACGTCGAAGACTCCATCGTGCGCATCACCCAGCTGGCCCGTGCCGCCGGCATCCACCTGGTGCTGGCCACCCAGCGCCCGTCCGTGGACGTCGTGACCGGCCTGATCAAGGCCAACGTGCCCTCCCGCATGGCGTTCGCGACGTCGTCGGTCACCGACTCCCGCGTGGTCCTGGACCAGCCGGGCGCCGAGAAGCTGCTGGGCCAGGGTGACGCACTCTTCCTGCCGATGGGCTCCAACAAGCCCATCCGCGTCCAGGGCGCGTGGGTCACCGAATCCGAAATCCACCGCGTGGTGGAACACGTAAAGAACCAGCTCCAGGCCGTCTACCGTGAAGACGTCACCGTGACGGCGCCCAAGAAGCAGATCGACGACGACATCGGAGACGACCTCGACGTGCTGCTGCAGGCCACCGAACTGGTGGTCACCACGCAGTTCGGCTCCACGTCCATGCTCCAGCGCAAGCTGCGCGTCGGATTCGCCAAGGCAGGCCGCCTCATGGACCTGCTGGAGTCCCGCGGCGTGGTCGGCCCGTCCGAAGGTTCCAAGGCCCGTGACGTGCTGGTCAAGCCGGACGACCTGGCGGCCACCCTTGCCGCCATCAGCGGCGGCGAGGCCCCGGCCCCGTCCGGGGGAGCGGACGCGGCTGCACTGGCGGACAACGCCAACGTCAACCACGGCTTTGACGGTTCCGGTCCGGTGGACCTGGTCTCAGCCGACCTGGACGGCAGACAGCAGGCGAGCGACTACCACGACGGCGCAGACGACCCGGACGGTTCCGAAGATGCCTGGAGCCTCACCGGCCGGTGAATCTTCGCTACCCTGAAGGAGTGAGCAATTCTCCTACCGAGAGGGTCCCGACCCTCAATATCGCCAATGCACTGACGGTGGCGCGGATCCTGATGGTTCCGCTCTTCATCTGGTTCCTCGCGGCCGACGACGGCCGTGACGGCCTCTTCCGCTGGCTCGCCGTGGCAACGTTCGCCGTCGCCATTTACACCGACAAGCTCGACGGCGATATCGCCCGCAGCCGCGGGCTGATTACCGACTTCGGCAAGATCGCCGACCCGATTGCGGACAAGCTGCTGATCGGCTCGGCGTTGGTGATGCTGTCGCTGCTGGGCGAATTGTGGTGGTGGGTGACCATCGTGATCCTGGTCCGCGAACTCGGCATCACCCTGATGCGTTTCGTGGTGATCCGCTACGGCGTCATGGCCGCTTCGCGCGGAGGAAAGCTCAAGACCGTGGTCCAGACCTTCGCCATCTTCGTGTTCTTGCTTCCGCTGACCACCTGGCTGGGTGCCTGGGCCTGGTGGATCGGAGCCGTCTTCATGGCCGCGGCGGTTGTCATTACCGTTGTCACCGGCGTCGACTATGTCCTGCAAGCCGTGAAGCTGCGCCGCGCCGGGAAGCGCGTGTGAGCCAGGTGCCGGCTGCCGCCTCCGCGGAGCAGGTGCTGTCCGCCGCCCGCCGGACGGGGCAAACCGTGGCGACTGCCGAGTCGCTTACCGCCGGGATGCTCTGCGCCGAGCTGGGAGCCGTCCCCGGGGCGTCGACGGTTTTGCAGGGCGGTGTGGTCGCGTACCAAAATGGAGTCAAGCTTTCCGTCCTCGGGGTTTCGGCGGAGCTCCTGGCAGAAGCCGGATCCGTTGACGGAAGGGTCGCCGAACAGATGGCAGCCGGTGCACGGCGTGTGCTTGGCGCCGACGTCGGGGTGTCGACCACCGGTGCCGCCGGGCCCCAGGCCCACGACGGCAAACCCGTGGGGACCGTGTTCGTGGGGATCGCTACTGCCGAAGGGACCGCCTTCCGGGAGTTCCTGTTTCCCGGGGACCGTACGGCCATCCGGACAGCGGCATGCACCGAAGCACTCTCCATGCTCGCGGCCGCGCTCCGGGACCGTTAGCGCGGCAGGCGGACCGGAAGCTGTGCGGCGGGAACAAAACCTGCAGGGCGTCAGTTGTTAGTATCAGGAACCGCCAAGGTTCTTTTATTACGATCTTTGGACAGTCTGCGGCACCTCCGCAGTCCGTACTC
Source organism: Arthrobacter sp. Ms25 (assembly GCF_059090365.1). NCBI lineage: Bacteria > Bacillati > Actinomycetota > Actinomycetes > Micrococcales > Micrococcaceae > Arthrobacter > Arthrobacter sp. Ms25. Next base: position 703,215 of record NZ_JBNHFP010000002.1, read on the forward strand.
ACAGGGAGCAGGACGATACACATGGTTAAGCAACCCGTATCCGTGAACGGCGTGATCCGCTGGCGGGATGTAGGGTTGGCGGAAGACGCACACCGGGAGCCTAAGGAGCGCAAGATGGTAGTTCTTCGTCACGAGATTGGTGATGTTCTCCGCGACGTGCGCCAGCGCCAGGGCCGTACCCTGCGCGAGGTGTCGCACAGCGCCCGCGTTTCTCTCGGCTACCTCAGCGAGGTTGAGCGCGGACAGAAGGAAGCTTCCTCGGAACTTCTGTCGTCAATCTGCACGGCCCTCGATGTGCCCCTGTCCCTGATGCTTCGAGAGGTCAGCGACCGGGTGGCAAACGCCGAAGGCGTTGCCATTCCAGACACCGTGCCTACCGAGTTTTCCCGGGAGTTCGCCCGCGAATTCCCCGAGGACCTGGCACGGGACCTGGCCCGCACATCCTAGAACCGCACACCGCAGCGCGGTAGCGGCACCGGAGAACACCGGCTGCAGCCACGGCGTTGGCCCATAGACATACCCCTGGTCCTGCAACATCAGGGGAAGAGGAGGAAACCCCCGCAGGCGCGGTGCCTGCGGGGGTTTGTTCTGTCATTAGGCGCTTTCGGCGGTGCTCCGGCTGCACCCCGCCGGCCCCGGCAAGGAGGACCTGTGCATCAAGGGCCGGGCACATCCTCCCCATGCGGTTCGCCGGCCGGTCGGACGGCGGCATTGAGTTTATGCAGCAGCCGGACCAGGGTGTTCAGCTCGTCCGTGTCCCACCCTTCCCAGGTCTGCCGGGAGCGTTCCTTGCGTGTGGCGGCCGTGCCCTCCAATCGGGCCGCGCCTACGGCCGTGAGATTGATCGGCTGCGCACGTCCGTCCACCGGGTCCGTGTGCTTCTCCACCAGCCCCAGTCCCTGCAGCATCGCGACCTGCCGGCTCAGCGACGGCTTGCCCACGCCTACCGCGGCGGCCAGGTCCGTCAGCCGCATCGCGCCCTGCTGATGGAGCAGGACCATGAGGCCGTACGCCGAGGGCTCCATGTCGGGATGGACCTCACGGGCGATCCGGTGGGAGCTGGCCCGAGCCCGGCGCCACAGCACCCCAAGCTCCTGTTCCAGGTCTTCGATCGCCGTGTCCTTGTCCGTGGACGGGGACAGGGCGGCGTCGCCGTCGGGGACCTGGCCCGGAGCGGGAGGCGGCACAGCGTCGGCGGCGGGGAATCGAGGGGGACCGGGTGTCTCGGTCATGGTCCATTGTAGGATCGGAGCGCCGATCCGGCACCGGGCACTGTCCGCCTTTTCGCCCGTCCGGTTCGCCGCCCCCGTGCGTGCGTGAGAGGATTAATTGATGCGAATCAGTGATTTCTGGCGGCTTATGGATGACGAGTTCGGTTCGGCCTACTCCCGGGTCCTCGCCGCGGACCTGGTCCTCGGCCAGCTCGGCGGCGTCACCGCTTCGCAGGCACTGGAGAAGGGCATGGAACCCAAATCCGTGTGGCTTGCCGTGTGTGACATCCAGGATGTTCCCGCGGAACGCCGGCTCGGCCGCGACATCAAGCCCAAGGCACAGTAAGGCCCGAGGCAGGGTGCGTGAACGGACACGCCGGCGACGCTGTTCGAATATTTGTTCGGATAAAGATATGCTCCTACACAAGGGTCATCCGGAGCCGACGCGGCCCGGGGATATCCACAACAGAACCAGTTATGCGTTCCGGTCAGCCGTTTTGTCAGTGCCGCCGGATAGGGTCGTAGATAAGAAATGACGACCGGCCCCCGGGCCGCCCACAACCACAACACGAGGTGAAGAATGGCTGCTCCAGCCGACCGCGCAAAAGCACTAGAGGCAGCGCTGGCCCAGATTGACAAGCAATACGGCAAGGGCTCGATCATGCGCCTTGGCGACGAGGTGCGTGCTCCCGCCGAGACCATTTCCACCAGCTCCGTGGCGTTGGACGTGGCGCTGGGCATTGGCGGCCTGCCGCGCGGCCGCGTGGTGGAGATCTACGGGCCGGAATCCTCCGGTAAAACCACCCTTGCCCTCCATGTGGTGGCCAACGCGCAGAAGAGCGGCGGTATTGCCGCGTTCATCGACGCCGAACACGCGCTGGATCCCATCTACGCAGCCAAGCTCGGCGTGGATACGGACTCCCTGCTGGTGTCGCAGCCGGATACCGGCGAGCAGGCCCTGGAAATCATGGACATGCTGATCGGATCCGGGTCCGTCGACGTCGTCGTCATTGACTCGGTCGCCGCCCTGGTTCCGCGGGCCGAAATCGAAGGCGACATGGGCGACAGCCACGTGGGCCTTCAGGCACGCCTGATGAGCCAGGCACTGCGAAAGATCGCAGGCCGGCTAAGCCACACCAACACCACCGCCATCTTCATCAACCAGCTGCGTGAAAAGATCGGCGTCTTCTTCGGCAGCCCGGAGACCACCACCGGCGGCAAGGCCCTGAAGTTCTACGCATCGGTCCGCATCGACGTCCGCCGTATCGAGACGCTGAAGGAAGGCACCAACCCGGTCGGCAACCGCACCCGTGCCAAGATCGTCAAAAACAAGATGGCGCCGCCCTTCAAGCAGGCGGAATTCGACATCATGTACGGTGTCGGAATTTCCCGTGAAGGCGGACTGATCGACATGGGCGTGGAGCACGGCCTGGTCAAGAAATCCGGTGCCTGGTTTACCTACGACGGCGACCAGTTGGGTCAGGGCAAGGAAAACTCCCGCAACTTCCTCAAGGACAACCCCGATCTGGCGGACGAATTGGAGCGGCGCATCCGCGAAAAGCTCGGTATCGGTGTTCCTGCCGCCGAAGAGCCGGCAGCGCCGAAGCTGAAAGCCGTCGGGAAGGACTCCTAGGCGCAGCGCTTCCCGGGCCGGCTGCTCATTGCCGCCGGCCCGGAGTGCCCGGGGAGCGCGACCTCCCGGGTATGCCGCTTCCGAAGCACCGCCTCGTCCCTGACCGACCGGGAATGCAATGCCCAGGAGCGGATACGTATGGATACCTCGCAGCAAGAAACCCTCGCGGAACTGAAACGCCGCCTCGCCGACATTACGGCGGGTACGGCGCCGGCTGAAGCCGGCGGCCCCGGGGCGAACGTCGGCGGCACCGGCAGCGGGAACGCCGCCGGACAGTCGGAGACCGGCAGGAGCGCTGCCAAACGGCCCCGCCGCAGGAAGGCACCGGACTCGTTCAAGGAGGACGGATTCGGGGAGGAAGCTCCCGCCGACGAGCCGTGGGCCGCAGCTGATGCGGGTGGCGGAACGGCCGGACGGAAACGGCAGGGAAAAAAGTCCGGCCGGCAGGGTCTGGACCCGGAGGCGCCGGAGCAGACACCCGAGCCGCTCACGCCGGCAGAAGCCTATGCCGAGGCGAAAGCAATCGTCCTGCGTCAGCTCACGGCTTCGCCGAAGAGCCGCCGGCAACTCGAAACGAAGCTCGCGGAACGGGACATTCCAGCCGATGCCTCCGCAGCGGTCCTGGACCGTTTCGAGGAAATCCAGCTTGTGGATGACGCTGAGTTTGCCCGCCTATGGGTCCGCACCAGGGCACAGAGCAAATCGCTGGCACGTGGAGCTTTGCGCCGCGAACTGACGGAAAAGGGCATTGCACCAGATCTCGCCGCCGAAGCCCTGGAGCAGCTGAGTGCCGACGACGAACTGGAGGCGGCCCGCGTCCTCGCCCGCAAAAAGCTCCAGGCATCCGCCGACTTTTCCGACCGCAGCGTCCGTGACAAGCAGACCCGCCGGCTGGTGGGGATGCTGGCCCGAAAAGGGTACTCGCCGTCGCTGGGGTTTCGCGTGGCGGCTGAAGTGATCAGTGAAGTGCGGGACGCGCGGAGCGATACTCCCTAGCACTTGCCGGCCCCACCGTGCCGGACGACGACGGACGACGGTGTCAATCCGATGAGCGGTGTCGTATGCTGTGCCAACTATGTTAAGGATGAGGTTGGCGGGGCCCATGGTACGTGTTGCAGGTCGATTCCCTCTGCCGCGGCGCTCGGCTTCCCTCTCCGTTCTCGTCCTCACCGGCGTGCTTGCCTCAGCTGTGCTCACAGCGGCACCGGGCTCCGCAGCGGATCCGTACCCCTCCTGGGACGATATCCGGCAGGCAAAGACCTCGGCGGCCGCGAAGGCTGCCGAAGCGGAGAAGCTGGAGGGCCTGCTCACGGATCTCCGTGAGGAAGCCGGAACCCTGGGCGACGCTGCAGTCGAGGCGGCCGACGGTTACAACGCAGCCAGGGATGCCCTCGCCGCCAGCGACGCAGAGTTGGCATCGCTCGCTGCACAGCGGGACACGGCGTCGAAGCACGCGGAGAACCTGAAACGGCGGGTCGCCGGGCTGGCGGCACAGACGTATAAGTCCGGCGGTCCGGCCACCGCACTGGTGCTGCTGGATACGGAGGCATCCGCGGATGCCCTCCACGGCGCTGACCTGATGGACCGTGTTTCGTCGCAGGCAGGCAACCTGTACGCCGAGGCGGTCGCCTCGGAAAAAGTCGCTGCGCAGTTCGGCGAACAGGAACAGCGGGCCAGGGATGCGCGGGCCGAACTGGCGGCAGAGGCCGAAGACGCATCGCAGGAAGCGCGTTTGACGGCTGAGGCGGCAGGCAAGGCGGTGCAGGATGAGGAGACCCGGAAATCCGTCCTGCTGGCACAACTGGCCGACCTGCACGACAGTACCGCCGCAGCGGAGGAGGCCCGGCTGCGGGGGATAACCGCTGAAAAGGCATTCCAGGACCAGCAGGCAGCCGCCGAACGTGCGGCCGCGGAAAAGTCCCCGCCTTCGGGTGGGCAACAGGCGGGCCCGCCGGCCGGTAAGAAACCGCCCGCCGCCCCGGCACCTCCGGCCCCTGCGCCCGCACCGGCCCCGGCACCCGGCCCGGCCCCTGCACCTCCGGCGCCCGCGCCCGCCCCGCCTGCCCCGCCGACCGCTCCGGCACCGGCCCGGCCGGTGGATGATCCCGCCGGAGCCCAGAATTACGCATCGGGGCGCATGTCGGCCTACGGCTGGGACGGAAACGAGTTCCGCTGCCTGGTGGTCCTGTGGAACCACGAGTCCGGCTGGCTGACCAGCGCAGACAACCCCTACAGCGATGCGTACGGGATCCCGCAGTCGCTTCCCGGCAGCAACATGTCCAGCCACGGTTCCGACTGGCAGACCAATTACCGGACCCAGATCAACTGGGGATTGGATTACATCCGGTCCCGCTACGGGACGCCCTGTGCAGGGTACAGCTTCTGGCAGCGGAACAACTGGTACTAGGTCCAGGGGCCCTCCAGCCGCGGTAACCGCACCCGCAGCGCCGTTACCGTTTTGAGACTTTTGAAAAACTCCGCTAGTGTCCTGCGCTTGTGAACTCATCTAACCTCTCCCGGCGGGAACAAACCCGCATCCGACGGGCACTGCGGCGGCGCCGTCGTGCGCGCCTCGGCGCGGCGACTGCTGTCGGGTCCCTTGCCGTGCTGGGTGTCTCCGGCGCTTCCCTCGGCACTGCCGGCGCCGCCCCGCGCACCGCTGCCGGCGTCCACCTGGTCAGCCTGGCCGATGCGCAGGAGCCGGACGCCGACACCGCTGTCGAGATAGACGCCGAGGCGCAGGCAGCGCAGGCGGCCGTGACCGCGCAGCAGGCAGCGGAGGAGGCTGCGGCCCGGGCCGCTGTCCCGGTTGACGACCCCGCTGCAGCCAAGGCCCATGCGGCTTCCGTCCTGCCTGCCCGCGGCTGGGACGTCGCCCAGATGGTCTGCCTGGACACGCTCTGGACCAAGGAATCCGACTGGCTTACCAGCGCGGTCAATTCCAGCAGCGGAGCCTACGGAATTGCGCAGTCGCTTCCGGCCGACAAGATGGCCGTTGCCGGGGACGACTGGAAGGTCAGTTATTCCACGCAGATCAGCTGGGGACTGGACTACATCTCCTCCCGCTACGGCAGCCCCTGCGCCGCCCTTGGTTTCCACTACGCGAACAACTGGTACTAGAAAGACCGCCGCGGGGGATACCGGACAGCCCGGCGGATGGACGTACCCTAGGAGGGTGAGTTTGACTGTTTCCTCTCCTGCCCCTGCCGCAGCTGCGGCCCAGCCCCGCACCTACGAGGTCCGCACCTTCGGCTGCCAGATGAACGTGCACGATTCGGAGCGTATTTCCGGACTGCTCGAAGGCGCCGGCTACATACCCTCCGAGGGCGGGCAGCCCGATCTGGTGGTGTTCAATACATGCGCCGTGCGGGAGAACGCGGACAACAAGCTGTACGGCAATCTCGGCCTCCTGGCCCCGGTGAAGGAACAGCGCCCCGGGATGCAGATTGCCGTGGGCGGCTGCCTGGCGCAGAAGGACCGGGAGACCATCCTGCGCAAGGCGCCGTGGGTGGACGCCGTCTTCGGCACCCACAACATCGGGTCCCTGCCTGCGCTGCTGGAACGTGCGCGGCACAACGCCAAGGCTGAACTGGAAATCCTGGAGTCGCTGGACGTCTTCCCGTCCACGCTGCCCACCAAACGGGACTCGGTGTACTCGGGATGGGTGTCCATTTCCGTGGGCTGCAACAACACCTGCACGTTCTGCATCGTCCCGTCGCTGCGCGGCAAGGAACGCGACCGGCGCCCGGGGGAGATCCTGGCCGAGATCAAGGCCCTGGTGGACGACGGCGCCATCGAGGTCACGCTGCTGGGCCAGAACGTGAACTCCTACGGGGTCGAGTTCGGCGACCGCGGTGCGTTCGCCAAGCTGCTGCGCGCCTGCGGCGAGATCGAGGGCCTGGAACGGGTCCGGTTCACCAGCCCCCATCCGGCCGCCTTCACCGACGACGTCATCGAGGCCATGGCCGAGACGCCCAACGTCATGCCGCAGCTGCACATGCCCCTGCAGTCCGGTTCGGACAAGGTCCTGAAGGACATGCGCCGCTCCTACCGGTCCAAAAAATTCCTCGGCATCCTGGACCGGGTCCGCGAGCGGATGCCGCAGGCAGCCATCTCCACCGACATCATCGTGGGTTTCCCGGGCGAGACCGAGGAGGATTTCCAGGCCACGCTCGACGTCGTGGAGAAGTCCCGCTTCGCCAACGCCTTTACCTTCCAGTACTCCAAGCGTCCCGGCACTCCGGCGGCAGAACTCGCCGACCAGCTGCCCAAGGCCGTGGTGCAGGAACGCTATGAACGGCTCACTGCGCTGCAGGACCGGATCGCCGCCGAAGAAAACGCGAAGCAGGTCGGTACCACGGTCGAGGTCATGGTCACCGCGGCCTCCGGCCGCAAATCGGGGGAGACCGGCCGTCTCTCCGGGCGTGCGCGGGACCAGCGGCTGGTGCACTTCTCGGTGCCCGACGGCGCCCCGGTGCCTCGTCCCGGTGACCTCGTGACGGTGCCGGTCACCGCCGCCGCGGCCTTCCACCTGATCTCCGATCCCGCCGGTCCGGAGGATTACTCGCTGCGGCGTTCGCGCGCCGGCGACGCCTGGGACCGGTCGCAGGCCGATTCCTGCGGTGTGCCGGCCGTGCCTGCAGGTTCCCGTGCGGGCGTGTCCCTGGGCATGCCGGCGCTCCCGCCGCGTTCCTGAGTCCCGGTGATGTCTTCCCCGAACAGCAAAGAGGCAGCAGTGTCCGCAGGAGGTACCGCTGTGCGGTCCGGCGCTGAACGCCCGGTGATCGCCGTCGTCGGACCCACCGGCTCAGGCAAATCCGACCTCGGCGTGGCGCTGGCGCTGGAACTCGGCGGCGAGGTGATCAATGCCGACTCTATGCAGTTCTACCGCGGCATGGACATCGGCACCGCCAAGATTCCGGTAGCCGAACGCCGCGGAGTGCCGCACCACCTGCTGGACATCCTGGACGTCACCGACGAGGCGAGCGTCTCGGACTTCCAGGCGCAGGCGCGGGCGCTGATCGAGGAGATCCGGGGGCGGGGCAGGTACCCCATCCTGGTCGGGGGCTCCGGGCTGTATGTCCGGGCCGCCCTGGATGTCCTGGAATTTCCCGGCACCGATCCCGCCGTCCGGGCCCGTCTGGAAGCCGAACTGGAGGCGGACGGCCTGCCGGCCCTGCGGCGCCGGCTGCAGGACGCGGACCCGGTCTCCGCGGAGCGGATCTCCGATGCCCGCCGGGTGGTGCGGGCACTGGAGGTGGTGGAGCTGACCGGGCGCCCGTTCAGTTCGTTCATGCCCGTACGCGAGTACGTCACCCCGGCCGTACAGATCGGCCTAAGCGTCGAGCGGCCCGTCCTGCACAGCCGGTTGGCCCGCCGCGTGGACGCCATGGTGGAACAGGGTCTGCTGGAGGAAGTGCGGCGCCTGGAGCCGGCGGGGCTGCGGACCGGCCGGACCGCGTCCCGTGCCCTCGGATACGCCCAGTTCCTGGCAGTCCTGGACGGCAAATCCTCCGTGGCGCAGGCAACTGAGGCGACGGTGGTGGCCACCCGCCAGTTCGCCCGCCGCCAGCTCACCTGGTTCCGCGCGGATCCCCGGATCACCTGGCTGGAACACAACGATCCTGACCTGCTGGCCCGGGCAGCCACGGCCGTCCGTCAGTAGTGCGGTGCCCGTATCCTAGATAGGTGACCAATACTTCAGCCGCCCCCGCAGCTTCCCCGTCCGCTTCCGGCCTGCCCGCCGCCCTTGCCGGCCTGCCCTTTGCGAAGGGACACGGCACCGGCAACGACTTTGTCCTGGTGGCCGATCCCGAAGGCATCCACGATCCGGCGGCCGCGGACGTGGCCGCGCTCTGCGACCGGCACCGCGGCGTGGGCGGCGACGGCTTTATCCGGGCGGTCCCTTCCGAGCACCTCCCCGAGGGCAGGGTGCTGCTGCAAAATGCTCCCGAAGCCCAGTGGTTCATGGACTACCGGAACTCGGACGGCAGCATCTCGGAAATGTGCGGGAACGGCGTGCGCGTATTCGTACACTTCCTGCTGGAAGAGGGCCTGGTGGACCTGGCCGAGGGCGGCAGCCTGGTGATCGGCACCCGGGCCGGACTGAAGACCGTTACCCGCACGGCCGGAGGCTATGCGGTGGATATGGGCCCCTGGGACTTCATTTATCCGGACCACGCGGCCGCCAAAGCCATGGATTCCGTGGTCAATGCGGACGGACTGGAAGTACCCCGTCCCGGACTGTCGGTGAGCATGGGCAACCCGCATACCGTCGTCGCCCTCGCCGAGCTGTCCGAACTTGCCGTCACCAACCTGGCGCTGGCCCCCTCCGTGCAGCCCGAGCCGGAAAACGGAACCAACGTGGAGTTCGTCGTTCCGGCGGAGCCGCTCGTGGAGGACGGTGTAGGGCTGGTGACCATGCGGGTCCACGAACGCGGAGTGGGGGAGACCCTCTCCTGCGGCACCGGTGCCTGTGCCGCCGCGGTCGCCACCCGGTTCTGGGCCGGAGCCGGAGCGCCGGATGACTGGGCCGTGACTGTCCCGGGCGGCGTCGTCGGCGTCCGTTTCCTTACCGGTCCGGACGGCCGCGAACATGTAGAACTGAGCGGGCCGGCAGTGCTCGTAGCGCGCGGAACCCTGCTTTAGGCGCTCCGTTCCACTTTCAGGATCCGGAAGGACTTGGCGGTACTGTGCCGGGAAACGGTGAAGCCGGCGGGCAGGGAGTCGGCCAGCCAGCGCTGCAGCGAGTCCGAGCCCAGGTTCTTCTGGACCACCAGCCACGCGGTTCCGCCCGGCGCCAGGCGGGGCAGCCAGAGCAGTAGCAGGGCATGCAGTTCGTCCTTGCCGATCCGGATGGGCGGGTTGGACCAGATGGTATCGAAACTGACGTCGGGATCCACGTCCCCGGGCAGTGCGGCAGTGACGTTCCCGCAGCCCAGGGCCGCTGCGTTGTCGCGGGTCAGGCCCAGGCTGCGTTCATTCACATCGACGGCGTAGACCTGCGCCGCGGGGGACTTCAGTGCCAGCGTCAGGGCGATGGGGCCCCAGCCGCAGCCGATGTCCAGGAGGGTGCCGGTTGCCGGCGGGGCGGGCACCTCCTCCAAAAGTACGGCCGTGCCCTTGTCGATCCCGTCGGGGCTGAAGATTCCACCCGCCGTCTGGAGCGTGCGTTCGGCCCCGTCGAGGCTCACCCGCAGGGGTCTGCGGACCTCGGGTCCGGACGGTGTGGAGGAGAAGTAGTGGTCTGAACCCATAACAGTCCAGATTAGTCGGTCCACGGGCCGGACAAGGAATTTATGGGGGGCCGAGCGGGTTGTAAAACACGGTGGGCACAGCAGTGATCCCTTGCGGAGGTGCTGGTTTTCCTCATAGTTTGTCGGTGCACTGGCCTACCATAGAAGCACATCCCACTAAGGAGATTATGACCATCAACAACTCCCGCGCCGTGGATTCTGCGAACAGCTCCACGCCGGAACTGAGCCCTTCGGACATCCAAGGGGTCATCGACAGGATCCTCGCCAAGGACAGCGCGGTCGAATCCAAGTCCGCCGCTGCAGGCGATGCCACGCGCGGGCGTGCCCTGGCGCTGTCCGACAATGACGACGCCGAGCATTCCGCCCACGACGGCGAGCAGCAGGATCTGGCCGAACGCCGTGCCCTGCGCCGCGTCGCAGGCCTGTCCACCGAACTCGAAGACGTCACCGAGGTTGAATACCGCCAGCTGCGGCTGGAGCGGGTTGTCCTCGCCGGACTGTGGAGCGAAGGCACCGCAGCCGACGCCGAAAACTCATTGAAGGAACTCGCCGCACTGGCGGAAACCGCAGGTTCGGAAGTCCTCGACGGCATCATTCAGCGCCGCTTGAAGCCGGACCCCGGCACGTTCCTCGGCTCCGGCAAGGCACAGGAGCTCAAAGAAATCGTGATGGCCACCGGTGCCGATACGGTCATTGTTGACAGTGAACTCGCCCCGTCCCAGCGGCGCGGCCTGGAAGACATCGTCAAGGTGAAGGTCATCGACCGGACTGCGCTCATCCTGGACATCTTTGCCCAGCACGCAAAGTCCCGCGAAGGCAAGGCCCAGGTGGAACTGGCACAGCTGGAATATCTGCTTCCGCGCCTGCGCGGCTGGGGCGAATCCATGTCCCGCCAGGCCGGCGGCCAGGTCGGCAGCGCCAGCGCCGGCATGGGTTCGCGCGGCCCCGGTGAAACCAAGATCGAGCTGGACCGCCGGAAGATCCGCACCCGTATGGCCAAGCTGCGCCGTGAAATCGCCGGGATGAAACCTGCCCGGGAAACCAAGCGCGCCAACCGCCAGCGGAATGCCGTACCTTCCGTCGCAATTGCCGGCTACACGAATGCCGGCAAGTCCTCGCTGCTGAACCGGCTCACCGATGCCGGCGTGCTGGTGGAGAACGCCCTGTTCGCCACCCTGGACCCCACCATCCGCAAGGCCCAGACCGAAGACGGCATCGGCTACACCCTGGCGGACACGGTCGGCTTCGTCCGGTCGCTGCCCACCCAGCTGGTGGAGGCTTTCCGCTCCACCCTGGAGGAAGTGGCCGACGCCGACCTCATTCTCCATGTCGTTGATGCCTCCCACCCGGACCCGGAGGGCCAGATTGCCGCCGTCCGCAGCGTTCTGGCAGAGGTCGACGCCCGCAAGGTGCCGGAAATCATCGTGTTGAACAAGGCAGATGCCGCGGATCCGTTCGTCCTCGAACGGCTCCGTCAGCGCGAGTCCCGGCACGTGGTGGTTTCCGCGCGTACCGGCGAAGGCATCCCCGAGCTGCTGCAGGCGATTTCCGAGGGCATTCCCCGTCCCGGCGTTGACCTGGAACTGCTGGTGCCGTACGAGCGGGGAGACGTGGTGTCCCGCCTGCATGAGCAGGATGCGGAAATCCTGGCGCTGGAGCACGGCGAGGCAGGCACCCGGCTGCACGTCAAGGTCCGTGAGGGGCTGGCAGCGGAGCTGGAGCCGTTCGTGGCGCATGGGTAGGAAGAGCACCCCGGCGCCGGGGCAGGTCCTGGAACTGCTGGAAACCGCGGTCTCGGCCATGGGCGGGCAGAACCGCCCGGGCCAGCATGAGATGGCCCGCCAGGTGGCGGAAGCCATCGAGTCCGGGGATCACCTGCTGGTCCAGGCCGGCACCGGCACGGGCAAGTCCCTGGCCTATCTGGTTCCGTTGATTGCGCATGCCCTGGAGAGCGACAAACCGGCGCTGGTCTCCACCGCAACGCTCGCCCTGCAGTCACAGATTGTGGGACGCGATCTGCCGCGCCTGCTGAAGACCCTCGAGCCGAAACTCCCGCGGGAAATCGATGTGGCCCTGCTCAAGGGCCGCAGCAACTACGTCTGCCTGCACAAGACCGGCGGCGGCTTCCCGGAAGAAGATGAAGCCGGGACGTTGTTCATGCTCGGGGACGAGAAGGCCGTTTCGCACCCGGCAGCCGCAGCCGGTCCGAGCTCCGCCCTGGGGCGCGACGTCGTCCGCCTGCAGGAATGGGCGCAGGAGACGGAAACCGGCGACCGGGACGAGCTGCTGCCCGGCGTCAGCGACCGCGCCTGGCGCCAGGTGTCCGTCACCTCAATGGAATGCCTGGGCGCACAGAAGTGTCCCGTTGCGGAGCTGTGTTTCAGCGAACGTGCCCGGGCCAAGGCCGCCGAAGCGGACCTGGTGATCACCAACCACGCGATGCTGGCCATCAGTGCCTTCGAAGGCCTCGCGGTGCTGCCCGACTATGACGTGGTGGTGATCGACGAGGCCCATGAACTGCAGGACCGAGTCACCGGCGCGGTCACCGGGCAGCTTTCCGGGACCATCATCTCGGCTGCGGTTTCCGCCGCGCGCAAACACACCTCCGCGACCATGGAGCCGCTTGCCGCTGCCGGACGGGCCTTCGACCTGGTGTTCGCGCCGGTTCCCTCCGGCCTGCTCTCGGCAGGACTGACCGAAGACCAGGAACTGGTCCTGGGACAGGTGCGTGAAGCGTGCCGTACGGCCCTCTCCGATTCCAAGCCCGAAGGGTCCGACTCCGTGGACGGAGGACGCCAGATGGCGCGCTCCCGGCTGATGGCCGTCCTGGAACTGTGCGAACGCATCCTCGAAGCAGGGGATTCCGGCGAGGTGCTCTGGGCCTCGCGGGCCAGCACGTTCTCGCCCGGGTCCGGATACACCGCGCCCGAGGAGGACGCGCCGCCCACCCTCAACGTTGCGCCGCTGTCCGTGGCCGGCCGCCTGCGGGAGGGCCTGTTCGACGGCCACACCGTAGTGCTGACCTCGGCCACCCTGGCGATCGGCGCGGAATTCGGCCCCGTCGCAGGCGCCTTGGGATTGCTGGGCACCGGCGCACCCAAATGGACCGGCGCCGACGTCGGCAGTCCCTTCGACTATCCGCGGCAGGGCGTTTTGTACGTGGCCAAGGACCTGCCCAAGCCGGGACGCGGTACGTCCGAAGAGCAGCTCGATGAGCTGGAGGCACTGATCAAGGCCTCCGGCGGCGGCGCCCTGGGGCTCTTCTCCTCCCGCCGGGCGGCAGAGGAAGCCGCCGACGCCCTCCGGTCGCGGGTGGACTTCCCGATCCTGTGCCAGGGCGAATCCACCATGTCCGCCCTGGTCCAGCAGTTTGCCGACGACGACGAGACGTGCCTGTTCGGCACCATGTCGCTGTGGCAGGGCGTGGACGTTCCCGGCGCATCCTGCCGGCTGGTCATCATCGACCGCATCCCGTTCCCGCGTCCCGACGATCCCCTGATGACGGCCAGGACCCGGGCAGTCGCGAAGGCGGGCGGAAACGGCTTCATGAGCGTGTCAGCCACCCATGCCGCCGTCCGGCTGGCACAGGGAGCCGGACGGCTGATCCGCGCCTCGGGTGACAGGGGAGTGGTGGCCATCCTGGACTCACGCCTGGCGACCGCCCGCTACGGCAGTTTCCTGCGGGCGGCCCTGCCGCCCTTCTGGTCAACCACCGACCGGTCCGTGGTGCTCCAGGCATTGAAGCGCCTTTCCGCGGCACCGGCGGGAGCCAAGAAGTAGGCCTCTGCCCCGCAGAACACAAAGGAGCGCTGCCGGCACGACAATGCCGGCAGCGCTCCCTTCGTCTTGCTGCGCCGGGGCGGCGCGGTCGGAGGCCTAGAGCGAGCGCATGACCGATACGACCTTGCCCATGATGGTGGCTTCGTCACCGAGAATCGGCTCATAGCGGGTGTTCTGGGGCAGTAGCCAGGTGTGTCCGTTGCGCTGCCGGAAGGTCTTCACCGTGGCCTCGTCCTCCAGCAGGGCCGCAACAATGTCACCGTTTTCGGCCGTGGGCTGACGCCGCACCACCACCCAGTCACCGTCGCAGATGGCAGCATCGACCATGGAATCGCCCGCCACCCGAAGCATGAAGAGGTCGCCGTGTCCGACGAGCTGGCGCGGAAGGGGGACCACTTCCTCCACCTGCTGGTCCGCGAGGATGGGCCCGCCGGCGGCGATCCGTCCCACCAGGGGGACCATAGCCGTGTCGATTGCGGTGGTGAGCTCGGAAACGTTCTTCGCTCCGGCCTTGCCGCCTGCGGCGGGGGCGCCGTTGGCTTCGGCATCAACCGGCGCCGCCGTGGCCTCCGCGGCAGCACCGTTGCTCCGCCGCGCGGGGGCATCGCGGAGCAGGAGCGGAACCAGGATTTCCATTGCCCGGGGTCGCTTGGGATCCCGGCGGATATATCCCAGCTTCTCCAGCTGGCTCAGCTGGTGGGTAACGCTGGAGAGGCTGGCGAGGCCGACGGTGTCACCGATTTCCCGCATGGAGGGCGGGTACCCGTTGGCGTTCACCGAACGCTGAATTGTTTCGAGGATCTTGGTCTGACGGGCAGTTAGTCCCTTGGTGCGGCCGGCCGGCGACGGCGCGGCAGGGGAGGGGGTGCTGCCACTGGTAACACGGGCCACGTCGGCTTCCCTTCACAGTCGGCCCGCTGCTGCGGGCCGGATGGTTCTAGCGGTCTATCAGGTGTTCTGCGGTGATTCTTCGGGCGGAACCAGCTGCACGGTAAATGCGCCGCCCCGTTTTGTCAGTGCCGGATGGTTAGGTTTTCCCAGCGGCTTCCAACAGGTTCAACGCTAGGGGAGCGCACACAGATTTTCAAACATATATTCGACCGAGTCTCGACAATGTTCGTAGATAGGTGCTAGAAATATTCGAGTACACGTTAGAACATACGTTCGAGTACGGTTCACCGGCACCCCGGTGAACCCACCTGATGTTCGAATGCAGTTTCGAGACGAGGCCTTTCACCGGTGCTGCACCGGGGCCAAAAATCGAAACGGCGGCACTTCGAACCGGAAAGGTATTGACATGTCAGTACACGTACTTCCCTCTGCAACGCACACCGACGCTCCGGCCGGGAGCGTTCCGCCGGCAGGCGACACCCGGGAAGCCGGACCCCTCCGGCTTACCCGCCGCGGCCGGCTGGTCCTGGTAGGGGCACCGCTGATGCTCGCGGCGGCGGCATTGCTGGCCTTCATCGGGTTCTTCACCGCCCCGGCCATGGCTTCCGGCGCATCCCCGGAAAAGACCCGCACCATCCAGGTAAGTGTTTCCGCAGGGGACTCCCTGTGGTCACTCGCCACGGAATTCGCTCCGGAGCAGGATCCGCGCACGGTGGTGGCCGACATCGTGGAACTGAACAACCTGGCGGATGCCACTGTCCCGGCCGGCCGCCAGCTGTTTATTCCGGTCTCACGGTAGATACGTTCCGACGGGCAGGCAGGGCCCCGCATGCGGCGCTCCTGCGGAACGTCCTAAGCTGTAGTGGTGAACGAACAGCTGGATAACCTGAACCGACTTCCCCTGCGCGACGATCTGCGCGGACTGAGCCCCTACGGCGCCCCGCAGCTGGATGTGCCGGTCCTGCTGAACGTCAACGAAAACACGCACGGACTTCCCGAGCATGTACGCCGGGCAATAATGGCCGAAATCGAATCCGTAGTCGGCGGCCTGAACCGGTATCCGGACCGCGAATTCACCCAGCTGCGGGAAAACCTGGCCGCATATCTCGGCCATGGCCTGGCAGCCGAGAATATCTGGGCCGGCAACGGTTCCAATGAGGTGCTGCAGCAGATTCTGCAGGCCTTTGGCGGACCCGGACGGACAGCCATGAGCTTCCCTCCCACGTACTCCATGTATCCGCTGCTCTCCAGCGGCACCGGTACCGCCTACGTCACCGGCACCAGGGAACGGGACTTTTCCCTCAGCGCGGATTCGGCTGCGGAGCAGATCCGGGCCCAGGCACCCGACATCGTCATCCTCTGCACGCCCAACAACCCGACCGGAACGGCCCTGGGACTGGACGTCATTGAAGCGGCCTACGAGGCGGGCGAAGCGTCCAACACGATCGTCGTCGTGGACGAGGCCTATGCCGAGTTCTCCCACGAAGACACCCCCAGCGCACTGAAGCTGCTTCCGGGGCGGGAACGGTTGATCATCTCCCGCACCATGTCCAAGGCATTCGCCCTGGCAGGCGCCCGCATCGGCTACTTCGCGGCAGCACCCCAGATCGCAGACGCCCTGCGCCTGGTCCGGCTGCCCTACCACCTCTCGGCCATCACGCAGGCCACGGCCAATGCCGCGCTTACCCACGCCGACGCCCTGCTCTCCAACGTGGAGGCCATCAAGGGCCAGCGGGACCGGATCGTCACGGAACTGCGCGCCCTCGGGCTGGAACCGGCACCGTCGGATTCGAACTTCGTCCTGTTCGGCGGGCTGGAGAACCCCCGCGCCGTATGGGAAGGGCTGCTCGAAGCAGGGGTCCTGGTCCGGGACGTCGGCATTGAAGGCCACCTCCGCGTCACTGCCGGCACCGAAGCTGAAACCACGGCGTTCCTGAACCGACTGCGGGAACTGCTGGCAGCCTGAGTCCGGCCCGATCCCGTTCCGACGGCCATCCCGCGGCGAAGGCCCGCGGCGTGTGTTCCCGATCCTTCACGGCACCGGTTTCGGGGAGTCGGCGCCTTCGGGACTAAACTGATGACCTGCCGGAGCTTTGCCTATTGCTCCGACCCCGATCTTCGTGAAGGAACCCCATGACTGTGGAGACCGCCACCGGACGCACCGCCCGCCTCGAGCGGATCACCAGCGAATCGTCCGTCGTTGTCGAACTGGACCTGGACGGCACCGGCCGCGCCGACATCAGCACCTCGGTGCCGTTCTATGACCATATGCTGACGGCGCTGGCCAAGCACTCCCTGATGGACCTCACGGTCCGGGCTACGGGCGACACCCACATCGACGTGCACCACACCGTGGAGGACGTCGCGATCAGCATCGGCGAGGCGCTGAAGACCGCCCTGGGCACCAAGGCCGGCATCCGTCGCTTCGGGGAAGCCACCGTGCCCCTGGACGAGGCACTGGCCAACGCCGTGGTGGATATTTCCGGGCGGCCCTACCTGGTGCACTCCGGGGAACCGGCCGGCCAGGAATACCACCTGATCGGCGGACACTTCACCGGTTCCCTGACCCGCCACGTGTTTGAAGCAATCACCCTCCACGCCCAGATCTGCCTGCACATGCGGGTCCTCGGCGGCCGCGACCCCCACCACATCGTCGAGGCCCAGTTCAAGGCCTTCGCCCGCGCCCTGCGCGCAGCCGTCGAATCCGATCCGCGCGTCGAGGGAATCCCCTCCACGAAGGGAGCACTGTGAGTCCCCGCAACGTCACCGTCCTGGACTACGGTTCCGGCAACATCCGCTCCGCGGTACGCGCCCTGGAGCACGCCGGCGCCAACGTCACGCTCAGCGCCAAGCCCGAGGACGTGCTGAACGCCGACGGGCTGGTGGTACCCGGCGTCGGTGCCTTCGCCGCAGTCATGCAGGGCCTCAAGGAGGTGGACGCACTCCGGATGATCGGCCGCCGCGTCGCCGGTGGCCGGCCGGTCCTGGGCATCTGCGTGGGACTGCAGGTCCTCTTTGACGAGGGCGTGGAACACGGGGTCCGGACAAAGGGGATGGGTGAATGGCCCGGGGTCGTCGAGCGCCTGGCCGCCGACGTCGTCCCGCACATGGGCTGGAACACCGTGACACCCCCGGAAGGTTCCGCACTGTTCGAGGGCATCGAGGACCAGCGCTTCTACTTCGTCCACAGCTACGGCGTGCAGAAGTGGGACTTCGACGTCACCCAGCCCGCCATGCGCCCGCCGCAGGTCACCTGGGCGGACCACGGCGGACCGTTCATTGCCGCGGTGGAGAACGGCGCACTGTCGGCCACCCAGTTCCATCCGGAAAAGTCCGGTGACGCCGGCGCGGCGCTGCTGAACAACTGGCTGAAGACCCTGGGCTAGGCGCAGACATGTGGAGCGTTGTCCTCATGGGCCTGGCCGGACTCCTTATCGGCGGAGCGGTGTCCTTCCGCAGCCAGGGAATGTCCAAAATCATCGTTATCAGTTTCTGGGTCCTGGCCGGCATGGCCCTGCTGGGCGCGTACCTGCTGACCCTCGACCTTTCCTGACCCCACCACCGAAAGCAGCAAAATGCCCTTCAGCGAAACCCCTGTCCTTGAACTGCTGCCCGCCGTCGACGTCGCGGACGGCCAGGCCGTGCGCCTTGTGCAGGGCGAAGCAGGCAGCGAGACCAGTTACGGCGATCCGCTGGACGCCGCGCTTGCCTGGCAGAACGACGGCGCCGAATGGGTCCACCTCGTGGATCTCGACGCCGCCTTTGGGCGGGGCTCGAACCTTGACCTGCTCAGCCGCGTGGTGAAGGCAATGGACATCAAGGTGGAACTCTCCGGCGGCATCCGGGACGACGAGTCCCTCGAAAAGGCCTTGGAGCTGGGTGCAGCCCGGGTCAACCTGGGCACCGCGGCACTGGAGAACCCCGGGTGGACCGCCAGCGCGATTGCCCGTTACGGCCAGGCAATCGCCGTCGGCCTGGACGTCCGGGGCACCACCCTTGCCGCGCGCGGCTGGACCAAGGAAGGGGGAGACCTCTGGGAGGTCCTCGCCCGCCTCGAAGAAGCCGGCTGCCCGCGCTACGTCGTCACCGACGTGACCAAGGACGGCACACTCCGCGGCCCCAACGTGGAACTCCTGCGTGAGGTGCTCAAGCGCACCGACCGCCCCGTAGTCGCGTCCGGCGGCATTTCCAGCCTCGATGACTTGGCAGCGCTGCGGGAACTGGTGCCGCTCGGCCTTGAAGGCACCATCGTGGGCAAGGCACTTTACGCCGGCGCGTTCACGCTCCCGCAGGCCTTCGACGTCGCCGGGCATCCGGAACGCTAAGCATGGCCGCACGTGAACTGCCCGGCCATATTGCCGCTGCCCTCGCCGGGGCGGGCGGCCCCGGCGACTCCGCCGGCCGGGCCTGGACCGGGCGCGACCTGAGCGGCGAGGGAAACCCGCTGCACAATTTCGATGCCGACAACGGGGAAGCCGACGCCGGCTACACGGCCGCGCTGGCGAAGCTGATCGCCGGCACCGGGAGCGAGGCCGGGGTTGTCGCATCCCTGGCCACCGCCCGTGTCTTCGTGCCGATCGTCGCCGTGCTCGGCGAGGAAACCGAAGCCGAATCCGGCCTGACTGCCGACAAACAGGCAGACATGGCGCTGGTGTCGCTGACGGCTCCGGACGGACGCAAGGCGCTGCCCGTGTTCACCTCCGTGGCCGCCCTGGAGCGCTGGCATGGCGAAGCCCGGCCGGTGGCGGTCTACGCCAACCGTGCGGCGCTGTCCGCCGTGGCCGAAGATGCCCAATTGCTGGTGATTGACCCCGGCGCGGACTTCACGTTCGTGGTGCGGCGGCCGGCGATGTGGGCGCTGGCCCAGCAGCAGCAGTGGGTGCCGTCCTATGCGGACACCGACGTTGCCGCCATGGCCGAAAGCGCCGCCGCGCCCGATCCCCGGATCCTGGCCGTTATCCTCCAGCAGGGGCCGGGCACTGCCTCACGGACCGCCGGCGGCGCGGCGGTGGCAGGGGGAGGGGCAGGACCTGAGCTTAGAATGGTGCTTCAGCTGGCGCCCGGACTGGATCCGCAGGACATCTCCGCCTTAGCGGCGGGCCTGCAGCAGCGCCTGACTGCCAACCCCGAGTTTGTCGAGCGCGTGGATTCCCTGGACCTCAAAATCACGCGCTGACCCGTCCGGCGTAGCCCGCCAGAAGAGAACCGCCGTGAACTTTGGCCTGTACCGCGAGCTGCTTCGGATAGCACCTATCCGCCGTGTCCTGCTGATCGGGATGATCGCCCGATTCCCCCATTCGGCGGCCGGCGTGCTGCTGACCCTGCACGTGGTCAACACGATGGACAAGGGTTACGCGGCCGCGGGTACCGTGGCAGCCGTCGTTACCATCGGCATCGCCGTGGGCGCTCCCTGGCGGGGCCGCCGTGTCGATACCGTGGGGCTGCGGCGTGCGCTGATTCCCTCGGTCATTGCCGAAGCCGCCATCTGGAGCATTGCTCCCCACGCGAGCTTCGAGTGGCTGCTGGTCCTGGCACTGATCGGGGGAGTGTTCACGCTTCCGGTCTTCAGCGTGGTGCGGCAGTCCCTGGGAGTCCTTGCCTCGGGCGAACAACGGCGCACCGCCTTTGCGCTGGACTCCATCGCCACGGAGCTGATCTTCATGATGGGCCCTGCCCTGGGTGCGGTGATCGCCACGCATTCGTCGGTCATCGGCCTTACGGCCGTCGGCGTGTCCACGGCAGTAGCCGGACTCCTGCTGATCTGGTTCAACCCGCCGACCCGTTCCGCGGAACCCCGGAAGTCCGTGACGGCCGCGGACGAGCAGGAAGCGGCCGCGGCCGCCGCCGTTGCCGTGGCTCCGGCCAACGTGCAGGAAGCACCGATGGAACTGACCGGAGCCGGCCTGCCGGGCGGGCCGCAGAATCTTTTCGGCAGGCTGCGCAACGGCATTGCGGGCAACTTCGGCTGGTTCACCCCGAGCGTTGCCGTGGTCTTTGCGGTGTCCGTGGGGGCAGGCCTGCTGCTCTCCAGCACCGACGTCGGCATCGTGGCGCTAGTGGAGGACGGCGGAAACCCGTCCGAAGTCGGCATCGTCTTTGTCGCGTGGTGCGCTGCCAGCGCCCTCGGCGGCATCCTCTACGGCGCCATGGACCGGCGCATCTCGCCGATGCTGCTCCTGCTGGCCATGTCCGTGCTGACCATGCCCATGGCCTTCGCCACGGGAACACTCAGCCTTGCACTCCTGTCGATCCCTGCTGGTCTGCTCTGCGCGCCGGTGCTGTCTTCGGCGTCCGAGCGGGTGGCTGACCTGGTGTCCGAGGAACGCCGAGGAGAAGCCATGGGCTGGTACGGCTCATCCATGACCGCCGGAACCGCCCTGGGCGCACCGGTCGCCGGACTGGCCATCGATGTGATCGGGCCCTGGTCCGGGTTCCTGATGGCCGGCGGCGCTGCGTTCCTGCTGGTGCTGCTCACACTTACCGCGAGGTACTTCGTCCGCTACGCACCGTGCCCGCCGCGTAGCGGACACGGGAGGGCTGCGGCCCAAAGAAAAAGCCCGAAGAGTCTGTCCCGGTGTAACTGCCGGGGACAGGCTCTTCGGGCCAGTGGAAAAGCGGTAAGGGAAGGGGCGCCTAGCTGACGGGCCCGGTGAACTTTTCCCCCGGGCCCTTGCCCGGAGCGTCCTGGATTACCGATGCTTCGCGGAAGGCCAGCTGAAGCGAACGAAGTCCGTCGCGCAACGGGCCGGCATGCTGGCTGCCGATTTCCGGGGCGGCCGCGGTGACAAAGCCCGCGAGGGCAGTGATCAGTTTGCGGGCCTCGTCCAGGTCCTTCAGCTCTTCGGCGTCGTCGCCTTCGGCCAGGCCGCACTTGACGGCTGCCGCGCTCATCAGGTGGACGGCCGCCGTCGTAATGACCTCGATGGCCGGAACTTCAGCGATGTCGCGCATCTGCTCGACGACTTCCTGCTGTGCTGCGGCGGCAGATTCGGACTCTGCTGACGTTCCCGGGAAGGAGTGGCGGGTTGCTTCCCCTGCCGGATTGCTCTGTGGGGTACTCATACTGGTAAGCTTGTCACAGACCGACTGGTTGTCGTTACTTTCAGTGCCCTTCACGGGCGGGATGAAAATCACACTTTCCTCCTGGAAGCTTCCGGCACCGGTATGCAAGCGGAGACCCCTCCCACCCGCGTCAGCCTGGCCGCCCTCGTAGGCGCCGGAGTTGCCGGGTTCAGGTCGGCCCCGGACGGGCGCAGCATGGCTGCGGCTTATTCCGGGAGCTAACTGCCGTCGAACCGGTTTCGACGGCGGCTACTGCCGACCTCCCCAGGGCCTTCGATTGCGCTTGCAATTGGAGGCCTTCTTCATTTGCAGGCGGTAGCCGTCTTGAACAACACAGGAGCTGCAACATTAGCGAGCCAAGAATCAATGATCGAATCCGCGTCCCCGAGGTGCGGCTGGTAGGTCCGGCAGGCGAACAGGTAGGAGTGGTCCGGATTGAGGATGCGCTTCGTCTGGCTGCCGAGTCTGACCTGGATCTTGTTGAGGTAGCACCGCAGGCGAAGCCTCCGGTGTGCAAACTAATGGACTTCGGCAAGTACAAGTACGAAGCCGCCGTCAAGGCACGCGAAGCCCGGAAGAACCAGACGAACACCGTTCTGAAGGAAATCCGGTTCCGCCTGAAGATTGACACCCACGACTACGAGACCAAGCGCGGACACGCCATGCGCTTCCTCGCCGCCGGTGACAAGGTCAAGGCCATGATCCAGTTCCGCGGACGTGAACAGCAGCGGCCCGAAATGGGCATGAAGCTCCTGAACAAGTTCGCGGAAGACGTCGCCGAGGTGGGCGTGGTTGAGTCCACGCCGCGCATCGACGGCCGCAACATGGTGATGGTCATCGGTCCGCTGAAGAACAAGGCGGAGGCCAAGGCCGAAGCCCGGCGCGCGTCGCAGCGTGCCGATGCGAAGGCAGCCAATGAGGCAGCCAAGAACGGTGAGGCCCCCGCACGGGTGGACACCTCATCCGACAAGGCACCCATGACGCAGAGCCTGGCGGATCTGTTGCCCGACGGTCTGCGTCTGGGCTCCTCCGCTGCCGAAGCCGACAGGGCCCGGGCAGAGCAGGAACAGGCCGAGAAGGAACAGGCCGCCAAGCGGGCCCGTGCTGCAGCTGCCGAAAAGGCTGCAACCGAGGCACGCCGCGTGGCAGCAGCCAGCAGGCCGGCCGCAGCGCCAGCCGCTCCGGCCCAGCCGGCCGAAGCAGCGAAGCCTGCGGAAGCGCCGAAGCCTGCCGCAGCGCCGAAGCCTGCAGCGGTTCCCAAGCCCTCCGCAGCCAAGCCAGCGCCGAAGCCGGCTGCCCGACCGAAGCCGGCCGTAGCACCGAAGCCTGCCGGCAAGCCGTCCTCCCCGCGGGGGACCACCGGCCAGAACAAGCCCGGAACGGCAGAGTAGTTTCACTGCGCTGCGCCTCGTTCCGGCGTCCAGTAACAAGCCCTGGCACCCGCAAGGGTGTCCGAAGCCCCGCGGGCCTGCCCGCGGAAACCTAAAGGAGATCGGTAGACATGCCGAAGATGAAGACCCACAGTGGCGCCAAGAAGCGCTTCAAGCTGACCGGTACCGGCAAGCTCAAGCGCCAGCAGGCCAACCGCCGCCATTACCTGGAGCACAAGCCCTCCACGCTGACCCGCCGCCTCGCCAACGACAAGCTCGTTGCACCGGCGGACGCCAAGGTCATCAAGAAGATGCTCGGCATCTAACTAGTCCCCGACGGCTGTCCCATCAGGGCTGGCCTCACCCATCAAGCTTTCCCCGCTCCTGGGCTATTCAGGCGCAGCGACTTACCAAGTCGGGGAGATTTACCAAAAGGAGTACGCACGTGGCACGTGTGAAGCGGGCGCTTAACGCCCACAAGAAGCGTCGGGTTATTCTCGAGCGCGCCAAGGGTTACCGCGGACAGCGTTCGCGCCTGGTCCGTAAGGCCAAAGAGCAGCTGCTGCACTCGTTTGTGTACAGCTACGGCGACCGCCGCAAGCGCAAGGGCGACTTCCGCCGCCTGTGGATCCAGCGCATCAACGCGGCTTCCCGCGCCAACGGCCTGACCTACAACCGCCTGATCCAGGGCCTGAAGCTGGCCGAGATCCAGGTTGACCGCCGCATGCTGGCCGAGCTGGCCGTCAATGACGCCGCTGCCTTCGCCGCACTGGTGCAGCTCGCCAAGGACGCACTGCCGTCCGACACTTCCGCTCCGGCCGTCCAGGCTGCTCCGGCCGCCGCACCCGTTGCCGCGAAGCCGGCTGCTGCCGTTGCCTCCGCTCAGGGCGGTTTCAAGGCTTCCGAGGGCGACGCCCCGGAAGGCTTCGTCATCAAGGGCAACCTCGGTTCGGGCAAGTACCACGTCCCGGGTTCCACCTGGTACGAGCAGACCGTTGCCGAGTACTGGTTCAACTCCGTCGAAGCAGCCAAGGCTGCCGGCCTGGAGCCTGCTGGCGGAGAATCCCGCCAGAAGTTCCAGGGCTAAGTCGGTTCTCCACAACCGATGAACCTTGAAGGGCGCCCGCAGGCACCGCTTATGTCCAACCCCCGAGCTGATCGGGTCCGTGATGTAGCCAAGCTTGCCGGGCGCTCTTCGCGCTTTAAAACCGGCCGCTTTGTGGCTGAAGGGCCGCAGGCCGTACGGGAGGCGCTTGCCGCGCACCGTGCGGCCGCGGTCGACGGCGGTCCCGCCGTTGTCCACGAGGTCTACGCGACGCAGGCCTGCCTGGACCGTCTTCCGGAGCTCGCCGACCTGGCCCGGGGCGTCACTCTGCGTCTGGCCACCGATGAAGTCCTGGCCGCAATGGCCGACACTGTCTCGCCCCAGGGCATCGTGGCAGTCTGCCACACGTCGACCGCGACCCTGGAGGATGTCCTGGCGTCCGGTGCCAGGCTCGTGGCCGTGCTGTGCGAAGTGCGGGATCCGGGCAACGCCGGTACCGTGCTGCGGGCAGCGGACTCCGCCGGCGCGGATGCGGTGGTGCTCACCGCATCCAGCGTGGACATCTACAACCCCAAAGCGGTGCGTTCCACCGCCGGGTCCCTCTTCCACCTGCCGGTAGTCACCGGCGCTGACTTTTCCACTGTCGTTGACGGTCTGCGTGCGGCGGGGATTACCGTCCTGGCAGCCGACGGCTACGGCAACGTCAACCTCGACCGGCTCCAGGACCTCAGTGCAGTACGCCGGTTCGGCGGTACGCAGGGAACCGACGCCGGTAACGAAGACCCCCTGCCGCAGCTTGAACAGCCCACGGCCTGGCTTTTCGGCAACGAGGCCCAGGGCCTGTCCGATGCTGAACTGGCTGCAGCGGACCACCGCGTGGCCGTGCCGCTGTACGGCCGGGCGGAAAGCCTGAATGTCGGCACCGCTGCAACCGTCTGTCTCTACGCGTCGGCCCGCGCGCAGAACGGGTAACGGCCCGGCGGACGGACGCCGAAGCGCCCGCCGCCGGCCCCGTGGGGCAGCGCCCTTGCCCGGCCTACGTACCGGGCGCCAGCGGCTGCGAAGGACGCGCGGCGCGCCGGTCAAGTGATCCGCTGATCAGCGCAATAGCCAAGCCCAGCAGTGCCAGCACCGCTCCCACCACGGCGGGCGAGCGGTACCCCCAGCCCCAGGCAATGACGACGCCGCCCAGCAGGGCTCCCAGTGCGTTGGCCAGGTTCAGTGCCGCATGGTTCAGCGACGACGCCAGCGACTCGGCGCCGGGTGAAACATCCAGCAGCCTGGTCTGCAGCGGCGGCGTCAGCATGGAACCAATGAGCCCCACCAGGAAAACGAGCACCATCGCAGCCACCGCGTACTGCACTGCCCACGCATACGCGAGCAGGATGACGACGGTACCGGCCAGGACCGCGTAGATGCTGCCCATGACATTGATGTCCGCCAGCCGTCCGCCGGCGACGTTGCCGATCACCTGGCCCACGCCGTAGAGTCCGACGACGACGGGCAGGACATGCTCTGACACGCCGGCCACCTCGGTCATGGTGGGGGCGATGTAGGAATAGACGGCGAAGAACCCGCCGAAGCCGACGGTTCCCACCAGCAGGGCCAGCCAGACCTGGGACCGTCCCAGGGCGCTGAGTTCAGCCTTGATGCTGGCGCCGGCCAGCGTGGGCTGGTACGGCACGAACCTGGCCACCAGGGCTACCGTCAGCGCTCCGATGCCGGCCACCAGGACGAACATCCACCGCCATCCCGCCTGCTGTCCGAGCCAGGTGGCAAACGGTACTCCCACGACGTTCGCGATGCTCAGCCCCAGCATGACCATGGAGATGGCCCAGGCGCGGCGGGTCGGAGCCACCAGCGACGCGGCAATGACGGCCGCCACGCCGAAGAAGGCTCCGTGCGGCAGCCCGGACAGGAACCGGGTGAAGAGCAGCCAGGAGTAGTCCGCGGCAAAGAACGAGGACAGGTTGCCCAGGGCGAAGAAGAGCATCAGTCCCAGGACCAGCATTTTCCGCGGCACCCTGGCGCCGAGGGCGGCAAGCACGGGAGCGCCGACCACCACGCCCAGCGCGTATGCGGAAATGACGTGGCCGCCTGCAGGAACGGAAATGCCAAGGTCATCGACCATTTCCTGGAGCAGGCCCATGATGCTGAATTCGGTGGTGCCGATGGCGAAGCCGCCGACGGCTAGGGCAATGATGGCGCTGGCGGCCGATGTGCGGCGGGTGCCGGGCGTGCGCTGGTTGGACAATGAAATGGGCGCGGTGGTGCTGCGGGACATGTTCGCTTTCACAAGTGGGGGGATGCAGCGGTGCCGCTGCGGACGGCGTACGCCGGTCGGGAGATGTTCTCCCCGGACGCCGGGACGGCTTCGTCCCTTCCAGCCTAGTGCACGGCCGGGGAAGGGCACGGTTCCCGGCTGCCGGTGCATCTTTGTGCACCGGTGCGGTGTCAACCGGGCCGCCATGCCCGGGGCACTGGTGCCGGTTGCGCCGGTCTGTCACTATCAACGCGTGCAGAGCCGCGAAATTCCCGCGGACCTGGTCTCCCGGCTGCGGGCGGCCGGGTGTGTCTTCGCGGAAGAGGAGGCGTTGACGCTGGTATCCGCTGCCGGAACCGCAGCGGCGCTCAACGACATGGTGAAGCGGCGGCTGGCCGGAGAGCCGCTGGAACAGATTCTGGGCTGGGGAGCGTTCGGGGGTGTCCGGGTAGCGCTTCGGCCGGGAGTTTTCGTTCCACGGCGGCGCACGGAGTTCCTGGCCGTCCTGGCCGTCAGCCTGCTCGCAGGGCATCGGGCGGCCGTGGTGGCGGACTTGTGCTGCGGCTCGGGGGCAGTCGCGATGGCCGTCTCGGCGGGCGTACCGGACTGCCGGGTCTACGCAGTTGACCTGGACCCGGACGCGGTCGCCTGCGCACGCATCAATCTGCCGCAGGCGGTGGTGCTGCGGGGAGACCTCTTTCCGGCGCTTCCCGCAGAGCTGCACGGGAGGCTCGACCTCGTGGTGGCCAATGCACCCTATGTGCCCACCCCGTTCCTCGCGACGCTGCCCCGCGAAGCACGCGACTATGAGCCGACGGCCACCCTCGACGGCGGCCGGGACGGACTGGATCTCGTGCGGCGGATCATCAGCGACGCTCCGCCGTGGCTTGCGTCCGGGGGGAAGATCCTGCTCGAGTGCAGTGAGGAACAGGCAACCGCAGTGGGCGGGCTGCTTGTCTCGGCCGGTTTGTCCCCGCGGGTTTTCCGTGACGAGGAAACCGATGCCACGGTTGCCGTCGGCAGTGCAACCGTGCGGAGGGGGAGGGGTAACGGGTAAACCGGTTAGGCTCGATGTGTGAATACACCCGAAACCTCCGACCCTGCCGCTACCGTAGTTCCCCGTTCATCGCCCAGCGTGCAGGTGGTGGGTGCCGCGATCCTGGATTCCCTGGTCCGGCCCTCGAAGCTCCTGGCAGCACGCCGGAGCGCTCCCGAAGCGCTCGCCGGATTGTGGGAGTTTCCGGGCGGGAAGGTGGAGCCCGGGGAAGGCAGCGTCCAGGCGCTGCACCGCGAGCTGGCCGAAGAACTGGGCATCCGGGTCGAGCTGGGGGATGAAGTGCGGGGACCGTCCGAGCAGGGCTGGCCGCTCAACAGCTCCGCGGCGATGCGGGTGTGGCTGGCCGAAGTCACCGGCGGAACCCCCGAGCCCCTGCAGGACCACGACGAGCTTCGCTGGGTGGATCTCACCGAAAGCGCGCTGATGGAGCTGGCCTGGATACCGGCCGACCTGCCGATCGTCACCGCGCTACGGAAAGCGGTCCACGCAGGACGCTAGAACAATGCCTCCTGGCCGACCGTGGGTGCGGCGGCCGTCGGTTCCGCTGCGGCGGGTCCCTGCGACGCCGGGCGCAGGAACCGTGCACCGCCGGTGAAGCCGTACTTGGCCTTGAAGAACCGGATCCTCCCGGCCAGCCAGTCGCGGTATTCCTTGGACGCGTAGGTCCCCTTGCCGTACAGCCGGGCGTACTTGCCGGACAAAGCGGGGTAATTCCGGGCAATGAACTCCAGGTACCACTCCCGTGCCCCGGGCCGCAGATGCAGGGCGCCCGCCGTGACCCCCGTGGCTCCGGCCGATGCCAGCGCCGAGAAAAGGGCGTCCAGGGATTCGTCGCCGTCCGTCAGCCACGGCAGGATCGGCATGGCCATGACCGAACACGGCAGGCCGGCGTCCCGCAGCCGGCTGATCAGCTCCAGCCGTGCTTTTGGGGTGGGGGTTCCCGGTTCTGCCAGCTTGGCCAGTTCCGGATCCACCAGGGCCAGCGAAATCCCCATTCCGATCTCCGTCTGGGCGGAGGCTTCCTTCAGGAGCGGGATGTCCCTGGCCAGCAGGGTGCCCTTGGTCAGGATGGAGAAGGGAGTGCCGCTGTCGGCGAGCGCCCGGATGATCCCCGGCATGAGCTTGTAGCGGCCCTCTGCCCGCTGGTACGGGTCGGTGTTGGTGCCCATCGCCACGTGGGCGTGCTGCCAGGAAGGGCGGGCGAGTTCCCGGCGCAGGACCTCGGCGGCATTGACCTTGACCACCAGCTGGCTGTCGAAGTCCGCCCCGCTGTCCAGGTCCAGGTAGGTGTGGGTTTTGCGGGCGAAGCAGTACACACAGGCATGGCTGCAGCCGCGGTAGGGGTTTACGGTCCATTCGAACGGCATGTTGGAGCCCCCGCCGACCTTGTTCAGCACCGATTTCGCGGCCACTTCGTGGAAGGTCACTCCGGCAAAGTCCGGAGTGCGCACGGAGCGGACCAGGCCCTGCAGCGGGATGAGGGGATCCATGGTGCCGGCCGGTAGGGGCAGCGCCGCGCCGGTGGGTGGCCCTCCCGGGTTGGTGTCCGTGCCGGAATGGCCCCTGCCGGTGGCCTCGCCGCCGTGTTGGGGAGTTGCCTTCAGTTCCTGACCTTGCCACCTCATTCCCCCATTAGAACATATGTTCGAATGATGGGGGAGGGGTTATGTGCGGCGGCCGCGGAGGCCCTGCCCGGGAGTCCGTGGCCCCGCGGGCCGGTAGCCTCCGTCACGCAGTCCGGCCAGCCGTTCAAACGGATTGGCCGACGCCGGATCCCCGGTGGCGGCATGCGAGAGGGCCGAAGCGGCGAAGTATGCCGGCAGGAAGAAAGGGCCCAGAAGCGCGTACTGGGAGCTGTGGCGGATCTCGTGCCGCAGCAGCGGGCTGTCCGGTGCGTGGATGCGGCGGGCCGAAGAGGAACGGTAGAGGACCACGTTGCCCACGGTGAAGGCGGCCGCCCGGGGAAGGGGCAGCGGATAATCCCCGGCAAGGGTGGTTTTCTGCGGCCCCGCGGTAAGGGTGCATCCGGTCGCGCGTGCCAGCAGCACACCTGCAGGGGTGGAAAGGTTCAGCAGGTTGAGCCAGCGCCGGATGGACACCGCACGCGGGGAGTGCGGACGTGCCGCGGGGGAGGGCAGCCGGGACGGGATTCCGCTGCGGCCGGGGGCGGCGTTCTGAAGCCTGCGCGGACGGAGAACGGTGGGTACGGACGGCATGGCACCTCCCTGCGGCAGTATGACGGCCCTGCTGGGTGCGTCTACTAGACTTGCAATGATAAGCCAGAACCCAACTAGGGCCGGAAACAGGTAAGAACAGTACATGTCTAACTCCACACCGGGGACCGGTTCCCCAGATACTTCCCCTGAGGGCGCCCTGCCCGAGCCGCCGAATCCGCTGGATGAAGCCGCCATAGCCGGAGCGGTCGAGCAGGCGCTCGCCGCCATTGCCGCTGCCGCGGACCTGAACGGGCTCAAGGAGGTCCGGATTGCCGTCACTGGCGAGAAGTCGCCGCTGAGCCTCGCGAACCGGACCATCGGCAAGCTCCCCAAGGACCAGAAGGCCGCCGCCGGCAAGCTGGTGGGCCCGGCCCGCGGCCGGATCAACTCCGCGCTCGCCGCCCGCACCGTTGAGCTCGAGGCGGAGCGTGATGCCCGGATCCTTGTAGAGGAAGCCGTAGACGTCACCGCAGCCCCGCGCCGCCGCCGCATCGGCGGCCGGCACCCCATTTCCACCCTGCAGGACCGGGTGGCGGACGTGTTCGTGGGCATGGGCTGGGAAATCGCCGAAGGCCCCGAGGTGGAATCCGAGTGGTTCAACTTTGACGCCCTGAACTTCAAGCCGGACCACCCTGCCCGCGAAATGCAGGACACCTTCTTCGTCGAGCCGCCCGAGGCGCACCTGGTGATGCGCACGCACACCTCCCCGGTCCAGGTCCGTTCCATGCTCGAACGGGACCTGCCGATCTACGTACTGTGCCCGGGCAAGGTCTTCCGCACCGACGAACTGGATGCAACGCACACTCCGGTGTTCCACCAGTTCGAGGGGCTGGCGGTGGACAAGGGCCTGACCATGGCCGACCTGGTCGGCACCCTGGAGCACTTCACCCGTGTGCTCTTCGGCGACGAGGCGAAGGTGCGACTGCGGCCGAACTACTTCCCGTTCACCGAACCCAGCGCCGAGCTGGACATCTGGCACCCGGGCGCCAAGGGCGGCCCGCGCTGGATCGAGTGGGGCGGCTGCGGCATGGTCAACCCCAACGTGCTCCGCGCCGCAGGGATCGACCCCGAGGTCTATTCAGGTTTTGCTTTCGGCATGGGCATTGACCGTGCCCTCATGTTCCGCAACGAGGTTTCGGACATGCACGAAATGATCGAAGGCGACGTACGTTTCAGCGAACACTTCGGGATGGAGATCTAAGTGAGAATCCCACTTTCCTGGCTGCGCGAGTATGCCCAGGTACCGGCGGATGCAACCGCCGAAGACGTGATGGAAGACCTCGTACGCGTAGGTCTTGAAGAAGAAGACGTGCACCGTCCCTCCGACGAGCTGCAGGGTCCGATTGTGGTGGGCCAGGTGCTCAGCATGGAACCGGAACCGCAGAGCAACGGCAAGACCATCAACTGGTGCTCCGTCCGCGTGGTGCCCGAAGGTACCGAACAGACCCTGACCGGCAAGGGCATCGAGCCCTCCGGCGTGCAGGGCATTGTCTGCGGCGCGCACAACTTCAAGGTCGGGGACAAGGTTGTCGTGACCCTGCCCGGCGCCGTGCTGCCCGGCGATTTCCGGATCAGCCCGCGCAAGACCTACGGCCACGTCTCCGCCGGCATGATCGCCTCCGTGCGTGAACTGGGTATCGGCGATGACCACGACGGCATCCTGGTGCTCTCCACTCTTGGCCTGGACCCCGAAGTGGGCACCGATGCCATGGAGCTGCTTGGCCTGTATGACCAGGCAGCGGAAATCAACGTCACTCCGGACCGCGGCTACGTCTTCTCCATCCGCGGCGCCGCCCGCGAATACGCGCACGCCACCGGCACCAAGTTCACCGACCCGGCCGCCGCCGTCGTCGTTCCCGCCGCCGACGGCAAGGGTTACCCGGTCCGGGTCGACGACGCCGCGCCCATCTACGGCAAGCCCGGCTGCGACCGGTTCGTGGCACGCACGGTCCGCGGTGTGGATACGTCCCGGCCCACCCCGCCGTGGATGTCCTCGCGCCTGCGTCTGGCCGGCATGCGGTCCATCTCGCTGGTGGTCGACATTTCCAACTACGTCATGCTTGAGCTCGGCCAGCCGCTGCACTTCTACGACCTGGATAAGCTCACCGGCGAGATCGTGGTCCGCCGCGCGGCCGAGGGCGAGACGCTGAAGACCCTGGATGAGAAGGAACGCCGGCTCTCCCCGGAGGACCTGCTGATCACGGACGGCTCCGGTGCCATCGGCATCGCCGGCGTCATGGGCGGAGCCGCCACCGAGGTGGGCGACGGCACGCAGAACGTCCTCATCGAAGCCGCGCATTTCGAAGAGGTCAGCATCGCCCGCTCCCGCCGCCGGCATAAGCTGCCCTCCGAGGCGTCCAAGCGCTTCGAGCGCGGCGTGGACCCGGACGTGGCCGACGTCGCTGCGCAGCGTGCGGTGGACCTGCTGGCGGAACTCGCCGGCGGCACCGCCGATGAGTCCATCACCGACGTCGGAACCGTACCCGAACCGCGCCGCATCGAGCTGCCCGCAGACTTCCCCGCGCAGCTGATCGGCCTGGAGTTCACGGAGTCCCAGATCACCGGGAGCCTGGAGGATCTGGGTGCTGCCGTGGAGAAGACCGACGGCGGCTACCTCGTCACGCCGCCGAGCTGGCGCACGGACCTGGAGACACGTGAAGACCTCACCGAGGAAATCATCCGCCTGGTGGGCTACGACAAGATTCCCTCCACCCTCCCGGTCGCGCCTCCCGGGCGCGGCCTGACGCGTCTGCAGCAGCAGCGCCGCCGTCTGATGTCATCCCTGGCCGCGGCCGGCCTCACCGAGGTGCTGGCCTATCCGTTCGTGACGGAGGCGGACAACGCCGCCTTCGGCGCACCGGAGGGAAACGTGCAGGCACTGAAGCTGGCCAACCCGCTCAGCGCCGAATACGGCTACCTGCGCACCTCGGTGCTGCCGGGCCTGTTCGAGGTGGCCAAGCGCAACATGTCCCGCGGTTTCCGCGACCTGGCCCTGTTTGAGTCCGGTACGGTCTTCCTGCCCGGTGAGCACCTCGGCACGGAAAGCATCCCGCCGCTGGGCGTAAAGCCGTCCGATGAGGTCCTGGACGAGCTGTACGCCGGCATCCCGGACCAGCCGCTGCACGTGGGCGTAGTCCTCACCGGCCACGAGTCCGCTCCCGGCGCCGGCAGCACTCCGCGCGCCTGGGACTGGGCAGACGCCATCGACTTCGCCCGGCTGATGGGCGACGTCCTCGGCGTGGAACTGGTGGTGGAACAGGGGGCCCACCAGGCATTCCACCCCGGCCGCACCGCTCGCATTGCGCTGCGCAGCGGCGAGACCGTGGGCTACGCCGGCGAACTGCACCCGAAGCTGCTGGCCGAACGGGATCTGCCCGCCCGCACGGTGGCCGCGGAGCTGAACGTGGATGCGGTCTTCGACGCCGCCCCCGACGTCATTGTGGCCCGTCCCATCTCCAGCTTCCCCATCTCCACGCAGGACGTGGCCCTGGTGGTGGCTGAGGACGTTCCCGCCGAGCAGGTCCGCGAGGCGCTGCGCGAGGGCGCCGGGGAACTGCTCGAAGACGTGGCCCTGTTCGACGTGTACGCGGGATCCGGCATCGAGCCCGGGCATAAGTCGCTGGCCTTCGCGCTGCGTTTCCGCGCCCCGGACCGGACGCTGACCGCCGACGAAGCCTCCGAGGCACGTGCCGCCGCCGTCGCCCTCGCTGCCGAACGTTTCGGCGCCGTGCAGCGGTAGGGTAATCCAGCCATCAGCAGCCCCCGCCGCAATCCGGCGGGGGCTGCTGCCGTTAAGGGCTCCTTCCGGTGAACCGGACCGCAAACGGCTGCCCGCATACACGCCGGCCGCTAAGCTGTGGCGATGACATCCCGCGGCACCTCCTGGTACCTCTTCGACTACGGCATGGTGATTTCCGCCGCTCCTGCCCCGGAGGACTGGCACCTGCTGGAACACGCCACCGGCCGCCGGAGCCTGGAGGCCGGAACGAGCCCGTACTGGGCTAGGCGCGAGGATTTCGACGCCGGCCGGCTGACCCCGGCGCAGTACTGGGCCAGCGTGCTGGGCCGGGACCCCGGCCCGGACGAGGTGGAAACCCTGGAGGAACTGGACGCAGCGCAATGGTCCCGCCTGAACCCGCGGACGATGGAGGTGCTGGGGGAGCTGCACGCCGAGGGGGCCCGCCTCGCCCTGCTCTCCAACATGCCGGCGGGCATGTCTCGCAGGTATGCCGCCGGGTCGCCCTGGGCGCGCTACTTCGAGAAGCTGTACTTCAGCGGGCAGATGGGCCTGGTGAAGCCGGACCGGAGGATCTTCGAGCGCGTGGTCGGGGACCTTGGCTCAGCGCCGGAAGAGATCGTCTTCATCGACGACAACCCGCAGAACATCGCAGCGGCCCGGGCCCTGGGGTTCCGGACGGTCCTGCACACCGGCGGGATCGACCTTCGGGCGGAGCTTGCCGGGCCCGGGTGATGGGTAGCGTCCCCGGTGCTGCCCGTCCGTCGTTCTCCGCGCGTCAGCAGGGCTGCCTCGGGGCTCCGAGATCCAAGGGTTTCACCATGGAGGAAAGACCGTGCTGCCGTGCCTCGGCGCAGAAGTCCAGGGTTCCTTCGTATTCGACATGCAGGACGGCCTTGCCCGCGTCGGTGAACGGCTTGTACCGGCCGCACTCTTCATACCGCATGCATTCCTCGTTGACGGCGAAGTCAAAGGTCTCCACCAATTCGGGAATCTGGTCGACGTCGTTTTTGAGCGCCACGGACAAACCGCGGGAGTGTGCCAGCTCCGCAACCGCCCGGTTGTAGGCAAGCTGGTCCCCGGCGGTAAGCGGAAACCCGGTGTCGTTGACATACCCGTCGAGGTTGTCCGGCTCCACTGCGTCAAAGCCCTTCGCCGCACACGTGTCCATCCGTGCTGCCATGATCGGCAGGAGAAGGTCCATTTGCCGGATGTCGAGCCACTGCTCGTCCGGCCAGCCGTCCATGGTGCTTCCGCGGACCTCCTGCCGAAACGTGCCGGCGTCGCTGCGGAAGTCTTCCCATGTCCCGGCCGAGAGGTAGCAGATGGTCCTCCGGCCTGCCTGTTGGAGCGCGGCTATGTCCCCACTGTCGGTGGTTTCATAATCGACGTCGTAAATCTGGGCGTTCACGCCCAGGTCCAGGGTGCCGCTGAGCTGCCATTGCCAGGTGGAGCCGGGCTGGGGCAGCCACAGCGGGGCGCCGGGCCCGGACGATACATCGGTAGCGGGAGCACTGCTGTCCGCGGGAGTAATGCTGTCTCCAGGAGCGCAGGCAGACACTGCTGTGACGAGGAGCAGCACCAGCATCAGCACGGAGGGCTTCCGTGCGGGGCTTCCGAACCTTCGCCGGTTTTTCCGCATCAGGGAACCAGGAGTACCTTTCCGGTGGTCTTCCGTCCCTCCAGGTCCGTGTGCGCCCGGGCTGCCTCCGCCAGCGGATACGTCTGTCCGATCCGCACGTCCAGGGTGCCGGCCAGAACCGCGTCGAAAAGCTCGCGTGCCCGCCACTGGCGTTCTTCGGGCGTGAGCAGGTAATGCGCGATGGTAGGCCTGGTCAGGAACAGCGAACCGGAGGAATTCAGCCGCTGGATATCGAAGGGCGGGACCGGTCCGGACGAGGCCCCGAAGAGCACCAGCATGCCGCGGGTGCGCAGGCTGGCGAGCGAGCCGTCAAAGGTTGCCCTGCCGACGCCGTCGTACACCACATCCACACCCTGCCCGCCGGTGAGGGCCCGCACCTGCCCGGTGAAACCGTCATAGCGCAGCACATGGTCGGCGCCGGCGCCCCGGGCCAGCTGCTCCTTCTCCTCGGTGGACACGGTGGTGATCACCGTTGCGCCCTTGGCCTTGAGCAGCTGGATCAGCAGGAGTCCGACTCCGCCGGCCCCGGCATGGACCAGCACATCCTGTCCCTCCTGCACCGGGAAGGTGGAATTGCACAAGTAGTGTGCGGTGATGCCCTGGAGCAGCAGTGCCGCCACGGTCTCGTCCCGGAGGCCGGCGGGCACCGGAAGAGCCACGTCCGCGTCCATCAGCATGTACTCGGCATAGGCGCCGCCGCCCTCGGCCGTGGCCACGCGGTCGCCTTCCCGGAAGCCGGACTCAAGTCCGGCGGACACTACGGTTCCGGCCGCCTCCGCACCGGGTATGAAGGGATGTGACACCGGATAAATGCCGCTGCGCTTATAGGTATCGATAAAGTTCACGCCTGCCGCGGCCACCTTGACGAGCACCTGGCGCGGACCGGGCTGTGGCAGTTCAACGTCTTCGTAGCGCAGGATTTCCGGTCCGCCCGACTCCGGGACGACAATGGCTTTGTGCATGGCATGACCTCTCTTGCTTACGGTGGGCGTGCAGGTTCGATGTGGTCCCTATCATACGGTTTGCATAATTATTGGAGAGAGTGCATAAGTGTGCTGTAGGGTGGGGGCATGACGATTTCCGTAGCAGTCTCGGGCGCCAGCGGCTATGCCGGGGGCGAGGTGCTGCGCCTGCTGGCGGGCCACCCCGAGGTATCCATCGGTGCCATTACGGCCCACAGCAATGCCGGCACCCGGCTGGGGGAGCTCCAGCCGCACCTGCATTCCCTCGCCGACCAGGTCCTGGCGGACACGACGGTAGAGGCGCTTGCAGGACACGACGTCGTTTTCCTCGCTCTGCCGCACGGCGCCAGCGCCGGGATCGCGGCTCAGCTGGATCCGGACACCCTGGTGATCGACGCCGGCGCCGACCACCGGCTCGAAGACCCCGCGGCATGGGAAAAGTTCTACGGCTCCCCGCACGCGGGCACCTGGCCGTACGGGCTGCCTGAGCTGCCCGGCCACCGGGACCGGCTCAAGGGCGCCCGCCGGATAGCCGTGCCTGGCTGCTACCCCACCAGCTCCCTGCTCGCCCTGACTCCCGGGTTTGCCGCCGGACTGCTGGAACCTGACGACGTTGTCATTGTGTCCGCCTCCGGCACATCCGGTGCCGGGAAGGCCGCCAAACCGCACCTGCTCGGCTCGGAAGTCCTGGGCGGCATGAGCCCGTACGGTGTGGGCGGCAGCCACCGGCACACCCCGGAGATCGAGCAGGGCCTGTCCGCTGCCGCCGGCGAGCCCGTGGCCGTATCCTTTACGCCGACGCTGGCGCCGATGGCCCGCGGGATCCTGACCACGGCCACCGCGAAGGTCCGCCCCGGCGTTGACCCTGCAGCGCTGCGCAGCGCGTGGGAATCGGCGTACGCCTCCGAGCATTTCGTCCGGGTGCTGCCGGAGGGCCAATGGCCCGGCACCAAGATGGTGGTCGGCTCCAACTATGCCGTGCTGCAGCTGGCCTACGACGCCCATGCCCGCCGGGTGATCGTCAGCTGC
Organism: Arthrobacter sp. Ms25; assembly: GCF_059090365.1. NCBI lineage: Bacteria > Bacillati > Actinomycetota > Actinomycetes > Micrococcales > Micrococcaceae > Arthrobacter > Arthrobacter sp. Ms25. The sequence continues at coordinate 740,368 of NZ_JBNHFP010000002.1, forward strand.
GTCATTGACAACCTCAACAAGGGAACTGCCGGCGGCGCCGTGCAGTCCATGAACATTGCCCTCGGCCTGGATGAGACCGCGGGACTGACCCACCAGGGGGTGGCACCCTAATGAGTGCCCAATCACCAACCGATTCGACCATCGCTGCCGGCATCACCGGCATCACCGCTCCGGCGGGCTTCCGGGCTGCCGGAGTGGCCGCAGGCCTGAAGAATTCCGGGGGGCGCGACGTCGCCCTGGTGGTCAACGACGGTCCGTCGAAGGCCGCAGCCGCTGTCTTTACCCGTAACCGGGTGGCAGCCGCGCCGGTGCAGTGGTCGCGGCAGGCGGTGTCCGACGGCCGGGCCGACGCCGTGGTGCTGAACTCCGGCGGCGCCAACGCGTGCACCGGCAGCGAGGGATTCCGCAACACCCACGCCACCGCCGAAAAAACCGCCGAGCTGCTGGGCCTCGGTGCTGCGGACGTCCTGGTCTGCTCCACCGGCCTGATCGGCGTCCAGCTGCCGATGGACAAGCTGCTGCCTGCCGTGGAGGCCGCCGCCAACGCACTCTCCGCCGGCGCCGGCGCCGACGCCGCCCATGCCATCATGACCACGGACACCGTCGCCAAGCAGGCGCTCTTCACCGGTACGGACAGCTCCGGCCGGACGTATCGGATCGGCGGGATGGCCAAGGGCGCCGGAATGCTGGCCCCGGGGCTCGCGACGATGCTGGTGGTCCTGACTACTGACGCTGATCTCCCGGCACCTGCCCTGGACGCGGCCCTGCGGGCGGCAACAGCGGTGACGTTCGACCGCACCGATTCGGACGGCTGCATGTCCACGAACGACACCGTCATCCTGCTGGCGTCCGGAGCCTCGGGCGCCGAGCCCGGCGCGGATGACTTCACCGGCGGACTCACCGAAGTCTGCCACTCGCTGGCACAGCAGCTCATCACGGACGCCGAGGGTGCCAGCCACGACATCGCCATCACCACGGTCAACGCCGCCACGGTAGCCGACGCCGAAACGGCTTCGCGCGCCGTCGCCCGTTCCAATCTGTTCAAAACCGCGATCTTCGGCAACGACCCGAACTGGGGACGGGTGCTCTCCGCGGTCGGTACCACCGACGCGGCGTTCGAACCGGACCGGATCGACGTCACGATCAACGGAGTGCAGGTCTGCCGGGACGGCGGGATCGGCGACCCCCGCGAGGACGTGGACCTGGCACCGCGCGCCGTCACCGTGGAAATCGACCTCCACGCCGGCACCGAAAGCGCCACCATCTGGACGAACGATCTCACCACGGATTACGTCCACGAGAACTCTGCGTACAGCAGCTGACCGGGGGACAGGCATGAGTACACCAGCAGCGGCCGGCGAACGGCTGCGGGCACAGGACAAGGCACAGACGCTCATCGAGGCGCTGCCCTGGATCCAGCGCTTCGCCGGCACCACCATGGTCATCAAGTACGGCGGCAACGCCATGGTCAACGAGGACCTGCGGCGGGCGTTTGCCGATGACATCGTGTTCCTCCACCATGCCGGCGTGCACCCCGTGGTGGTCCACGGCGGCGGTCCGCAGATCAGCGCCATGCTGGACAGGCTCGGTATTGCCTCGGAATTCCGCGGCGGGCTGCGCGTGACCACCCCCGAGGCCATGGATGCCGTACGGATGGTCCTGACCGGGCAGGTTGGCCGTGAACTCGTAGGGCTGGTCAATGCGCACGGCCCCTACGCCGTAGGACTTTCCGGCGAGGACGGCGGCCTGCTGGAGGCCGTCCGGACCGGTGTCACGGTCGACGGCGAGGAACTGGACCTCGGCCTGGTCGGGGAAGTGGTGGGCGTGAACCCCGGCGCCATCCTGGACATTATTGCCGCCGGACGGATCCCGGTCATCAGCACCGTGGCGCCCGAGGTGGACGCCGACGGCGGGACCACCGGCCAGGTGCTCAACGTCAACGCCGACACGGCCGCCTCCGCCCTGGCCGTGGCGCTGGGCGCTTCGCGGCTGGTGGTGCTCACCGACGTGGAGGGCCTTTACCGGGACTGGCCGGACACATCCTCCCTGATCTCGTCCCTGACCACCGCCGAACTGCGGGCCATGCTGCCCGGCCTGGAAGCGGGCATGATCCCCAAGATGCAGGCGTGCCTGGCCGCGGTGGACGGCGGCGTGGACCGCGCCGCCGTCGTCGACGGCCGGATGGCGCACTCCATGCTGCTGGAAATTTTCACCGCGGCCGGAATCGGCACGCAGGTCATACCGGAGGGCAACCATGAATAACCTTCAGGCCCGGGACGCCGCGCCCGTAACCGCCGAGGCAGACGCGCAGCAGAGCTGGCTGGACCGCTACGGCTCCTCCCTGATGGGCGTCTTCGGTGCCCCGCAGCGGGCCCTGGTGCGCGGCAGCGGCTGCTACGTGGAAGACGCCGACGGGAAGCAGTACCTCGATCTGCTCGGCGGCATTGCCGTGAACGCCCTCGGCCACGCGCACCCCGCCCTCGTGGCGGCCGTGTCCGAGCAGCTCGCCACCCTCGGCCATGTTTCCAACTTCTTCACCAGCCCGGCACAGGTGCAGCTGGCCGAACGCCTGCTCGCGCTGGCCGGCGCACCGGAGGGCTCAAAGGTGTTCTTCGCGAACTCCGGTGCCGAGGCCAATGAAGCCGCCTTCAAGCTGGCCCGGAGGAATGCCGACCCCGCCGCCGGACGCACCCGGATCCTGGCCCTGGACGGCGCCTTCCACGGCCGGACCATGGGAGCACTGGCCCTCACGGCCAAACCGGCCTACCGCGAACCCTTCGAACCGCTGCCCGGCGGCGTCGAGCACCTTCCGTTCGGCGACATCGACGCGCTGCTGGCCGCCGTGGACGAAACCGTGGCCGCGGTTTTCCTGGAACCGATCCAGGGCGAGGCCGGGGTGCGGATGCTGCCGGAGGGCTACCTGCAGGCTGCCCGCGACGCGACCCGGGCCGCCGGCGCGCTGCTGGTGATGGACGAGGTGCAGACCGGAATCGGCCGGACCGGCACGTGGTTCGCCTCCGAAGGCGTCCTTCCCGATGCCATGACCCTGGCCAAGGGCCTGGGCGGAGGAATCCCCGTCGGGGCGATGATCACCTTCGGCGACACGGTATCCGGGCTGCTCGCGGCAGGGATGCACGGAACCACCTTCGGCGGGAACCCCGTTGCGGCCGCAGCCGCGCTGGCCACCCTCTCCGTCCTGGAATCCCAGGAGCTGCTCGCCAACGTGCAGGCCACCGGGGACTACCTGCGCCGGGAACTGGCAGGCCTGGACGCAGTGGCCGAAATCCGCGGCGAAGGCTTCCTCATCGGCATCGACCTGGTCGAGGAGATTGCCCCGGCGGCGGTCGCCGCCGCACTGGACGCCGGGTACATCATCAACAGCACCGGCCCGGCAACGCTGCGGCTCGCCCCGCCGCTGATCCTCACGGCGGAACAGGCCGGCACCTTCCTGGGTGCCCTGCCCGGCATCCTGGCCACAGCAGCCGCCACGCTTACCGGTACAACCACTGAAGGAAAACCATGACCCGTCATTTCCTGGTCGACACGGACCTCACGCAGGCGGAACAGGCCGAAGTCCTGGATCTGGCCGATGCGCTCAAGAAGGACCGCTACAAACACCAGCCGTTCGCCGGAGAGTCGACCGGCCGCAAAACGGTTGCCGTCATCTTCGACAAGACCTCCACCCGCACCCGGGTGTCCTTCGCGGCCGGCATCGCCGACCTGGGCGGCGTGCCGCTGATCATCGGCGCGGGGGAGTCCCAGCTCGGACACAAGGAGAGCGTCGCGGACACCACCAAGGTGCTCGAACGCATGGTGTCCACCATTGTCTGGCGGACCTACGCCCAGTCCGGCCTGGAGGAAATGGCCGCCAACTCCTCGGTCCCGGTCATCAACGCGCTCTCGGACGACTACCACCCCTGCCAGCTCCTGGCCGACCTGATGACCATCCGCGAGCACAAGGGAACGCTCGCCGGCCTCACCCTGGCCTACCTGGGTGACTGCGCCAACAACATGGCCAACTCCTACCTGCTCGCCGGCGTGACGGCCGGGATGCACGTCCGGGTGGCCGGCCCGCTGGGCTACCTGCCCGATCCGAAGATTGTCGACGCCGCGGCCGCCCGGGCCGAAGAGACCGGCGGCTCGGTCACCATCACCACCGACGCCGTCGAAGCGGTCACCGGAGCCGACGTCGTCGCCACCGATACCTGGGTATCCATGGGCCAGGAAGCCGAAAAGGCCGCCCGGCAGGAGCTGTTCCGCAGCTACACCGTGGACGCCGACGCCATGGCGCAGGCCGCGGAAGACGCCGTCGTCCTGCACTGCCTGCCCGCCTACCGCGGCTACGAAATCTCCGCCGAGGTGCTGGACGGGCCGCAGTCCGTAGTGTGGGACGAAGCGGAGAACCGGCTGCATGCGCAGAAAGCGCTGATGGTCTGGCTCATGGCGCAGTCCGGCCTTACGGGAGTACCGGAGGCACGGGCATGACCATGCCGGCAACCAAGACGGCGCGCCAGGCGCGCATCCGCTCCCTGCTGACCGGCCTGTCGGTCCGTTCCCAGGCCGAACTCGCGGCACTGCTGGCCGACGACGGCGTGCAGGTCACGCAGGCGACCCTCTCGCGCGACCTGGTGGAACTGGGAGCGGTGCGCATGCGCGGCAAGGACGGCGCCCTGGTCTACGCCGTCCCGTCAGAAGGCGGGGAGCGGGCACCCAAGTCCGGAGTCACCCAGGAAGTCCTGGATGCCCGGCTGGCCCGGCTCTGCGGGGAGCTGCTGGTCACCGCCGAAGCATCCGCGAACATCGTGGTGCTGCGCACCCCGCCCGGAGCCGCGAACTTCCTGGCCCTGGCGATCGACCACTCCGTGCTGCCGTCGGTCCTGGGCACCCTCGCCGGAGACGACACCGTGATGATGGTGACGCGGGACCCCGAAGGGGGCGCCGACCTGGCGGCCCGTTTCCTGCGGATCGCCGACGAAGCCACCAACAACGGCTCGGCACCCGAAAGCCGGATCCTGTAACCCGGTCCCGGCCCGAAAACCAAGACTTTCATCCTGAACCAACCAGCGGCCCCCCTAGGGCCGCAACCAATGCAAGAGGAGCGAAATCCGTGAGCGAACGTATTGTTCTGGCCTATTCCGGTGGCCTGGATACGTCAGTGGCCATCGGCTGGATTGCCGAGGCAACCGGTGCTGAAGTTATTGCCGTTGCCGTGGACGTAGGGCAGGGCGGCGAGTCCCTGGAAACCATCCGCCAGCGAGCCCTGGACTGCGGTGCGGTGGAGGCCTACGTGGCCGACGCCCGCGAGGAATTCGCCGCCGAGTACTGCATGCCCGCGCTGCAGGCCAATGCCCTCTACATGGATGCCTACCCGCTGGTCTCGGCGCTGTCCCGCCCCGTGATCGTCAAGCACCTCGTGGCAGCGGCCCGCCAGTTCGGCGCCACCACGGTTTCCCACGGCTGCACCGGTAAGGGCAACGACCAGGTGCGCTTCGAAGTCGGCATCCAGACCCTGGGCCCGGACCTGAAGTGCATCGCCCCGGTCCGCGACCTGGCCCTGACCCGCGACAAGGCCATCGCCTTTGCCGAGGAGAAGAACCTGCCGATCGTCACCACCAAGAAGAACCCCTTCTCCATCGACGCCAACGTCTGGGGACGGGCCGTGGAGACCGGCTTCCTCGAAGACATCTGGAACGGCCCCACCCCGGACGTCTACGAGTACACCTCCGACCCGGCGTCGGCCGCCGGTCCGGATGAGGTCGTCATCACCTTCAAGGAGGGCGTACCGGTGGCCATTGACGGCAAGCCCGTCACTCCGCTGCAGGCCATCGAGGAAATGAACCGCCGCGCCGGTGCCCAGGGCATCGGCCGGATCGACATTGTCGAAGACCGCCTCGTAGGCATCAAGAGCCGCGAAATCTACGAAGCACCCGGTGCCATGGCCCTGATGGCAGCGCACCGCGAACTGGAAAACGTCACCGTCGAGCGCGAGCAGGCCCGGTTCAAGAAGACGGTCGGCCAGCGCTGGACCGAGCTGGTCTATGACGGCCAGTGGTTCTCCCCGCTGAAGCAGTCCCTGGACGCCTTCATCGGCGACACCCAGAAGTACGTCTCCGGCGACATCCGCATGACCCTCGACGCCGGCCGTCCGGTAGTCACCGGCCGCCGCTCCGAGTCATCCCTGTATGACTTCAACCTAGCCACCTACGACACCGGCGACAGCTTCGACCAGTCCATGGCCCGCGGCTTCATCGAGCTGTTCGGGATGTCCTCCAAGGTGGCCTCCGGCCGCGACCAGCGCCTAGCAGAAGGTAAGTAAGCACATGAGCCACGGCAAGTCGCCAGAAGAAGCAGCGGGTACCGGGACCTCCGGTTCAACCGTCCAAGGTGCCCTGTGGGGCGGCCGGTTCGCCGGCGGCCCCGCAGACGCCCTTGCCGAGCTGAGCAAGTCCACCCACTTCGACTGGCGGCTTGCCGGCTACGACATCGCCGGCTCCCGGGCGCACGCCCGGGTGCTGCACAAGGCGGGCCTGCTCGACGACGCCGAGCTGGAGGGCATGCTCGAGGCCCTGGACCGGCTCGACGCCGACGTGAAGTCCGGCGCGTACGTCCCGGCCGCGTCCGACGAGGATGTGCACGGGTCCCTGGAACGGGGACTGATTGAGCGTGCCGGTGCCCGGCTGGGCGGCAAGCTGCGCGCCGGCCGGTCCCGCAATGACCAGATCGCCACCCTGGGCCGGATGTACCTGCGCGACCATGCACGGATCATTGCCGCCGGCGTCCTGGCCACGGTGGATGCCCTGGTGGAGCAGGCCGAAAAGCACCTCGGGGTCGCCATGCCCGGGCGGACGCATCTGCAGCATGCACAGCCGGTGCTGCTCAGCCACCACCTGCTGGCCCATGCCTGGGCCCTGCTGCGCGATGTGCAGCGGCTGGTTGACTGGGATAAGCGTGCAGCCGTGTCGCCCTACGGTTCCGGCGCCTTGGCCGGCTCGTCGCTGGGCCTTGACCCGAACGCCGTGGCGGCGGACCTGGGGTTCGACTCCGCCGTGTGGAACTCGATTGACGGCACCGCCTCCCGCGACGTGTACGCCGAGTTCTCCTGGGTTGCGGCGATGATCGGCGTGGACCTGTCCCGGATCAGCGAGGAAATCATCATCTGGGCCACCAAGGAGTTTTCCTTCGTGACCCTGGACGATGCCTTCTCGACCGGGTCGTCGATCATGCCGCAGAAGAAGAACCCGGACGTGGCTGAACTGGCCCGCGGCAAGGCCGGCCGGCTCATCGGAGACCTGACGGGGCTGCTGGCCACGCTCAAGGGCCTGCCGCTGGCGTACAACCGCGACCTGCAGGAAGACAAGGAGCCGGTGTTCGACGCCGCCGACACCCTCGAAGTCCTGCTTCCGGCCGTCTCCGGCATGATCGCGACCCTGACGTTCAATACCGAGCGGATGCAGGCCCTGGCCCCGCAGGGCTTTGCCCTGGCCACCGATATTGCCGAATGGCTGGTCCGTCAGGGCGTGCCCTTCCGCGAAGCGCACGAACTTTCCGGTGCCGCCGTCCAGCTGGCCGAGGGCCGCGGCGTCGAACTGGAGGACCTGACCGACGAGGACTATGCCGGGATTTCCCCGCACCTGACTCCGGAGGTGCGCACCGTCCTCAGTACCGAAGGTTCGCTGGCAAGCCGCAGCTCCCAGGGCGGTACAGCCCGGTCCGCGGTGGAACTGCAGCTGGCGGAGCTGGTCCGCCAGCTCGGGGACGTGCGCTCCTACGTGGGCTGACCCTGCCCCTACCTATGACGGACCCCGGCGGGATGCCCGCCGGGGTCCGTCTTTTCGTGCCGCGGGGTACGGAGCACCGTTACCCCGCTACGCTGGCGCCATGAGTGATGCCTTCCGGGCCCGGCTGCGGTCCCTGCCGGATTTCCCCGCGGACCTTCCCTCCTTTGATCCGTCCGCAGCCCCGCGGGATCCCGCCGAGCTTTTCCGCCAGTGGCTCTCCGGGGCGCTGGCCGCGGGAGTACGCCAGCCGCATGCATTTTCCCTCGCGACCGCGGACCCGGACGGGCATGTTTCCTCCCGGATGCTCATCCTCAAGGACCTCGACGACGACGGCGGGTGGCAGTTCGCCACGGCCCGCACCTCGCGCAAAGGCGGGGAACTGGCCCGTAATCCGAATGCCGCCATGAACTTCTACTGGCCGGAACTGGGCCGCCAGATCCGGGTGGCCGGGGCCGTCGTCGAACTGTCGGCCGAAGCATCTGCTGCGGACTGGGACGCGCGGCCGGCGGCGGACGGCAACCGAACCCGGCGTGGCAGCTCTACGCGCTCATGCCGCGGGAGATCGAATTCTGGCAGGCCCGTGCCGACCGGCATCACATCCGTCACCGGATGCATTTCTGAGCTGTTGGCAGGGCCTGAGCCAGGCATGCGTATGCGGCGGGACAATTTTCTCCGGCCGCGTAGCCTCTACGCATGGCCGGAAATTCGGAGGCAGAGCAACCGACGCTGCGTACAACACAGGTCAGCGGGCCGGAAGTGCGCCGGCTCAACCGAGCCCGCTCAGCGCTTCACGGGGTGCGCTGGGCGATGCTCCTGCTCTGGGGGATGCTCCTGCCCCTGTTGCTGCTCCTGCTGCTGGAACCCCTGCTCCCCGATGCGGTCATGGAGCCGGCCGGATACCTCCTGGGCGCCTGCCTGCTGGTCCCCTTCGGGCTGTGGCCGGTCGAGCACGCGCTGGAACGGCACGAATACAAGGTTCGAATGCGCGTGTTTCCCTGCGTGGAGACGGCTTTATCCGCGTTGCAGGCGGGTTGGAGCACTGAATGGTCGGTGCCGGCAGGCCCCGGCTCGAAGGAACGGTTGACCTCCCGCGGAACCTGGAGACAAAGATACGAGTGGATCCTCGACTACAGCGGAGACCGGCTAGTCATCACGGAACTTGCCCCGCAGGACCATGAGGACGAGGACGAACCGTAAGCAGGATCCCGCCAGGTGAAGAGAGACCGCCTTCACTGGGCACGCCCGCCGCAGCTACCCTTGGAAAAACCCCAGGAGGACGCGCCATGACCGAGTCCAGCCCCGTCAATGCACCCATTCCCACCGGCAGGATCGAGCGCCGCCCCGACGGCTACACGCTGGTCTTCGAACGTCGGTTCGATTTCCCCGCAGGACATATCTGGGACGTGTTGACCCGCGGGGACAAAGTGGCCCGGTGGCTCGGCACGGTCAGTCCCGAATGGCAGCTCGGCAGGGAATACCGCCTGGACATGGGGGCCACGGAGGTCACCGGAACGGTGCTGCAGATGAGTCCCGGGCTGAGCCTGCAGTTCACCTGGGAAGATCCGCTGGGCGACGAGTCCGTCCTCGACTGGCAGGTGCTGGAAACCGCCGACGGTGCACTGCTGCAGTTCCGCGCGCACGAGGACAGTGCGGACTTCCTCAGCGAAGGCGCGGCCGGGTGGCAGGGGATCCTGGAGGTGTTCGACGACGTCGCCGCAGGACGGGAACCCACCAGGGTGTCCATGGACCACTGGCGGGCGCTCCGGGACGCCTACTCCGGGAAATTCGGCGTCTCGCCCACGATGGGACACCTGGAGGCGGCCGGGATTGTCTTCGAACGGTGGTACGCGGCAGCGGCCCGCGACGTCGGCAGTGCGCTGGATCGTGCGACGTCGGAACTCGGAATCGGTTCTGACGCTTCCGTCGACATCACGGAGGAAGACGGGCGAACGCGCGTCCTCGTACGGCAACCCGTGGAAGGCCGAAACAATGCTGCAGCCGAGGCATCCGCCCAGCTCGCCGTGTGGCACCAGGCACTGGACGCTGCCGGTGACCACGTTTCCGGAAACCCCTGGCACCCGAGCTCGCGGCGGCTGGCCGCGCTGAAGGAGTTCTACGGCGCCGCCCCAGGCTGAGCACCATGCCGGAAAAACCTGCCCGCCGAAGCTTGCTACCGTCGGAGTATGGCTTTTGCGAGTGAACGAGAACGTCTTGCCGTCCCGGCCACCGCCGCGGCACCCCGGCTGCTGGGCGCGGTCCTGACCCACGACTTTGATGGCGAACGTGTCAGTGTGCGGATCACCGAGGTGGAGGCCTACATGGGGAACGCGGATCCCGGCTCCCACGCGTTCCGGGGCCAGACCGCACGGAACGCCACCATGTTCGGGCCGGCGGGGCACCTGTACGTGTACTTCACTTATGGCATGCACTACTGCGCCAACATCGTCTGCGGAACGGACGGCGACGCCACCGGGCTGCTGCTCCGTGCCGGGGAAATCGTCGAGGGAGCCGACATTGCAGCGGTGCGGCGCGGAAATCCGCGCAACCTGCTCGACCTGGCACGCGGTCCGGCACGCCTTGCCCAGGCGTTGGGGATTTCCCGGCCGCTGGACGGGGCTGACGTGTTCGCGCACCCCCTGCATCTGGCGCTGCCCGCCGAACCGGTGAGTGCGGACCTCATCTCCACCGGGCCCCGGGTGGGGGTGAGCGGCCCCGGCGGGACCGATGAGTATCCCTGGCGGTACTGGCTCACCGGGGATCCCACCGTGTCCAAGTACCGTCCTGCCCAGCCGAAGCGCCGTCCGGCGGCCGCGGCGGGCACACCCGGGGCCGCCGCCCTCCGGCCGTGAAACGCAGAACGGCGCTCCAGGTGGCTGCCACCCGGAACGCCGTTCTGCTAAGCCCTGACTAGGAGCGCGGGAGCGGAGCCTGCGCGGAAATGAGCTTCCGCTCGAGCAGCTCATCCCAGAAGGCACCCGGGATGTCGGCCTTCATCGCGGCGATATCCTCGGAGACGCGTTCGGGCCGGCTGGAACCCGGAATGACGGCAGCCACGGCGGGGTGGGCGGTGGAGAACTGCAGGGCAGCAGCCTTCAGGCTCACGTCGTGCCGGCCGGCGATCTCGGTCATGGCGGCGATCTTCTGCTTGATCGCCGGGGGGATGTCTCCGTAGTCGAAGTGGTCGCCGCCCAGCAGGGCGCCGGAGTTGAAAGGACCGCCAACGACGATGCCCACGCCCTTCTCCTGCGCGGCGGGCATCATGCGCTGCAGGGCGCGGTCGTGCTGCAGCAGCGTGTACTGGGTGGCGGAAAGGCTCATGGTCGGTGCGGCCTCGTCCATGTCCATGGCCAGCTCGATGGGCTCAGTGGTGTTCACGCCGAGGCCCCAGCCGTTGATGACGCCCTCTTCCTGCAGTCGGGCGAGGACCCGGAACGCACCGGTTCGCGCCTCATTGAACTTGGCCACCCACTCATCACCGAGGAAGTCCCGGGAGGTGTCATGGATGAACACAAAGTCCAGGCGGTCGGTCTTCAACCGGTTCAGGCTCTCCTCGATGGAGCGCAGCGTGGCGTCGGCCGTGTAATCCGTGGCGATCTTGTTCGAGCGTCCATGGTTGAAGAGGCCTTCGCCCTTTTCCTCTTCTTCATCCAGGATCAGCCGTCCCACTTTGGTGCTCAACACGTACTCATCGCGGTTATGCCGGGAGATGACCTCACCCAGGCGGGATTCCGCGAGGCCGGCGCCGTAAAACGGGGCGGTGTCGAAGTAACGGATGCCCGCGTTCCATGCGGCTTCAACCGTTGCCAACGCTTCGTCCTGGGGAATATCCCGGAACATGTTTCCCAGCGGGGCTGTGCCGAATCCGATCTTGTTCTTGAGCACTTCATGCAGGTTAGACATATGTTCCAATCCTTGACTTCATATTCAAAAAACCCGGGCCCGGTGAGGAGCCCGTCATCTGGCGGCAACCGCCTTTAAACGCCCTTTATTCCTGTGTGCGGCCGGATATGGCCGCGAGATAAGCGCCACAGCGGTCCGCCCGGCTCCGGCCGCACCGGGTGGAACGGGTAAGGTAGACGGGTGAAAGATGCCCCGGCAGAACCGGTTAACAACGAGCCCATTGAACAAGCCATCGAACGCCTGGGCGCTGTAATCCCCGATTACCCCAAGCCCGGCGTCGTCTTCCGGGACCTGACCCCGGTCTTCGCAGACGGACACGCCCTCCGCGGCGTTGTGGATGCCCTGATTGCCCCGTTTGAGGGACAGTTCGACTTCGTCGCAGGAGTGGAAGCCCGCGGGTTCCTCCTGGCCGCCGCCGCTGCCTACGCTTCCGGCAAGGGCGTCATCACCGTACGCAAGCCGGGGAAGCTGCCGCGCGAGGTGTTCTCGGAGAGCTATTCCCTGGAGTACGGCGAGGGCGCCCTGGAACTGCACCGCGACGACATGCCCGTTGGCTCGCGGGTCCTGATTCTCGACGATGTCCTCGCCACCGGCGGGACACTCGGCGCTGCCGCCCGCCTGATCCGCAAGGCCGGCGCCGAAGTGACCGGATTCGGCGTCGTGCTGGAACTGGGCGATCTCGGCGGCCGGGACCGCCTCGGAGACACCCCCGTGACCGCGCTGGTCCGGTACTAGGCTCCGCCCTTTCCGCGGGGCGGCGTCGGCCGGTGCGCGACACGCTTGTCCCCGCAGGCAGCAGCTGAGAGATAAACCGCATACATTAGTGACCTGCAAAAGTCCAAATGCACTGTAAGATTGACGCTCTGCCTTTGCGAGAGGGAACTCGAACATGCCTGAAACACCTTCAGCTTCCAACGAGCTGGAACACGAGCGTCAGTACGTCGCGGGACTGTACGCGCGCCTCGATGAGCTGCGTGAGGAAAAGCGGGACCAACTCGCCGCGATCCGGCGCAGCCATGCCTCCGGATCCCACCAGAACCGCTCCGAGCGCGACGCCTTTGCCACCATGTACGAGGACCGCCTGGCGCAGCTGAATGCGGTCGATGACCGGCTCGTTTTCGGCCGCCTGGACCTCGACGACGGCGAAGAACGCTACATCGGCCGCATCGGCCTTTCGACCGCGGAGCTGCAGCGGCTGATGGTCGACTGGCGTGCCCCGGAAGCCGGAACCTTTTATCAGGCCACTGCCTTCGAGCGCCAGGGGGTTCGACGCCGCCGGCACCTCATCCTGAAAGGCCGCGACGTGCAGGCCATTGAGGACGACGTGCTGGACTACTCCATGCTCGAGGAAGGCGAAGCCCTCCAGGGCGAGGGCGCGCTGCTTGCAGCGTTGAACTCCAAGCGGACCGGGCAGATGTCCGACATCGTCGGCACCATCCAGGCAGAGCAGGACCGCATCATCCGGGCCCCGCTGTCCGGCACGCTGGTGGTCCAGGGAGGACCCGGTACCGGCAAGACCGCCGTCGCGCTGCACCGCGCCGCGTACCTGCTGTACACGCACCGCGAACGGCTGAAGTCCGCCGGCGTTCTGCTGGTGGGGCCCTCCAACGCCTTCATCCGCTACATCGAACGCGTGCTGCCTTCCCTGGGCGAGACCGGCGTCGTCATGTCCAGCCTGGGGCAGTTGATGCCCGGCATCACCGCCACCCACGAGGAAGACCCGGCAACCGCCGAGGTCAAGGGCCGGCTGTACATGGCCGACGTCGTCGCCCGGGCGGTTGCCAACCGGCAGCGCCTGCCGCGCGAGCCGCGGAAGCTGAACGTCGAGGGCACCATCCTGACCTTGACGCCCAAACAGGTCCAGCGGGCCCGTGACAAGGCGCGTGCCACCGGCAAGCCCCACAATGAAGCCCGGGTCACCTTCGTAAAGATCCTGCTGCGCGAACTGACGGAGCAGATGACCGAACAGCTGGAGGAATCGGCCGGAGCGGGAAACAGCACCGACCGGGCCTATCTTGCCGAGGATGTCCGCAGCGCCCGCGACGTGCGGGTGGCCCTGAACCTCTGCTGGATGCCGCTCACCCCGGAAAAGCTCATCACCGAGCTGTTCAGCAAGCCCGGACACCTGGAAGCGGCCGCACCGGAACTGACCGACGCGGAACTGGACCTGCTGCGCCGCAGCGCCGGCGCGCCGTGGACCGAAGCCGATGTACCGCTGCTGGACGAAGCGGCCGAACTGCTCGGCGAGCTGGACGCTTCCGCCGGCCGGGAAAACGCCCTCCGTGAGGAACAGCGCAAGCGTGACCTTGCCAATGCCGAAAGCGCCATCGCCAACACCGAAGGCTTCCTCGAGGACTCCGGAGCCCATGGCATCCTTTCCGCTGAAGACCTCGCCGACCACAACGCGGTGGGGGAGCAGCGCCTGACCGCTGCCGACCGTGCCGCCGTCGACCGCACCTGGGCCTTCGGGCACATCGTCGTCGATGAAGCGCAGGAACTGTCCGCCATGCAGTGGCGCCTGCTGATGCGCCGCTGCCCGCTGAAGTCCTTCACCGTGGTGGGCGACATTGCCCAGACCAGCTCGGCTGCCGGGGCAACCTCCTGGCAGGCGGCGCTGGATCCGTTCGTGGGGGAGCGGTGGACGCTCGAAGAGCTCACCGTGAACTACCGCACGCCGGCGCAGATAGCCGAGGCCGCGGTTCGCATGGCCAACGCTGCCGGCCTCGTGGTGTCCGCCCCGAAGGCGGTGCGCGAGGGCCGCTGGGCGCCGTTCATCGACGAGGTGCCCGAGGACGGCCTGATCCAGCGCCTGCTGGACACCCTGCCGGAGGACCTGGACGCGCTCGACGGCGGTCTGCTGGCGATCATTGCCGAAGACCACCGGCTTTCCGCGGTCCGCCGTGCGCTGGTTGAGGTGTACGGTGCGCGCGTGGGCTCCGGTGCCGGCGGTGTGGAGCAGGACATCGTGGTGACCTCGCCGCGGGAGGCGAAAGGCCTGGAGTTCGACGGCGTCGTGATCCTGGAACCGTCCGAACTGCTCACGGCAGCTGCCGGCAAGGTGGGCGACCTGTACGTGGCGATGACCCGTCCCACGCAGCGGCTGCGGCTGATCGCTGCGCACGGCATCCCGGCAGGCATTCCCGAAGACTGATAATTTAGAAAGCGTGTCAGACAACATCGTGAACCCCGGGGGCCTCGACGCCCAGCAGAATGATTCCTCCTTTGCCAACATCTGGCAGGAACTGAAGTGGCGTGGCCTTGTGCACGTCTCCACGGATGAGGCGGAACTGGAAAAGCTTCTCGCCGGGGGACCGATCACGTATTACTGCGGCTTCGACCCGACGGCGCCGAGCCTGCACCTGGGCAACCTGGTGCAGCTGATCACCATGCGGCGCCTTCAGCTTGCCGGCCACCGGCCCCTCGCCCTGGTCGGCGGCTCCACCGGGCTGGTGGGTGATCCCCGTCCGACGGCGGAACGCACCATGAACACCAAGGAAACCGTTGGCGAGTGGGTCGGCTACCTCCAGGGACAGGTGCAGCGCTTCCTCAGCTTCCAGGGGCCCAATGCCGCCCGCATGGTGAACAACCTGGACTGGACCGCCCCGATGAGCGCCATCGATTTCCTGCGGGACATCGGCAAGCACTTCCGGGTCGGCACCATGATCAAGAAGGAAATCGTTTCCTCGCGCCTGAACTCCGATGAGGGCATCAGCTACGCGGAGTTCAGCTACCAGGTCCTGCAGGGCATGGATTACCTCGAGCTGCACCGCCAGTACAACTGTGTGCTGGAGACCGGCGGTTCCGATCAATGGGGCAACCTCACCAGCGGCACCGAGCTGGTGCGCAAGGTAGAGGGCAAGACGGTCCACGCACTGGGTACTCCGCTGATCACCAACAGCGACGGCACCAAGTTCGGCAAGAGCGAGGGCAACGCGGTCTGGCTGGACGGCAGCATGACCAGCCCGTACGCCATGTACCAGTTCTGGCTCAACACCTCCGATAACGATGTGGTGGACCGGCTCAAGGTCTTTACCTTCATGAGCCGGGCACGGATTGAAGAGCTGGCGCTTGCGGTGAAGGAAGCACCGCATCGGCGCGAGGCGCAGCGGGCCCTGGCCTACGATGTGACGTCGCTGATCCACGGAACCGAGGCAACCGACAAGGCGATTGCTGCTTCCGCCGCATTGTTCGGGCAGGGGGACCTGGCCGAACTCGACGAAGCAACCTTGAAAGCCGCGACGGAACAGCTGCCCGCAGCAGTGGTAGCCCCGGATTCCCTGGGCATCATCGACCTGCTCGTCGCGTCGAAGCTGGCCAAGACCAAGTCCGACGCACGCCGGACCGTGGCCGAGGGCGGTGCCTACGTGAACAACGTCAAGGTCACCGATGCCGACGCAGTGATGGAGTCCAAGGACCTGCTGCACGGCCGGTTCCTGGTACTCCGCCGGGGCAAGCGGACGCTTGCGAGCGTCGAGGTCTCCGCCGTATAGTTTTAATGCTTCTTTCGAGCGATCCTTCGGGAAGAACTCCGGGGAAGCAAAGGGGACGGCTTCGGCCGGACCCGCAGGACTTGGGGCAGGTCTCGCCGGACAACGGCGAGCCTGCCGGCCCTGTAGGAGGGGGCGGAAGCCTGTGCGGCGGATCACCTCGAACCGGTTTGCAAGGACCGGAGCGGGTGTGTAAAGTTATGGGAGTCGCCGCGGCCGGGACGCTGGAAAAGCGCCCGAAGCATGGCGGCCAAACCCACCAAAAATCTTCAGTCCAGCTGATGCGTGCCCTTCACGGGCCGGCAGGGAAGACTGCGGTTGATGCTGGGTCCGGAACGGCGGTGGAACCCTTTCCAGGGAGTCCCGATAAGGGATGATCCGGGAATTGCGGAAAACGCCGGAATGGAATAAGATATAAAAACATTGCAGCGAAGAAGAAAAGGAAA
>NZ_JBNHFP010000003.1:0-692255 GCF_059090365.1 Arthrobacter sp. Ms25
GCCGGCTACCCGTCGTCGCCTTGGTGGGCCATTACCCCAACCAACAAGCTGATAGGCCGCGAGTCCATCCAAAACCGCATAAAGCTTTCCACGGACCGCCATGCGGTGGTCCGTTGTATCCGGTATTAGACCCGGTTTCCCAGGCTTATCCCGAAGTCAGGGGCAGGTTACTCACGTGTTACTCACCCGTTCGCCACTAATCATTCTGTGCAAGCACAGAAGTCATCGTTCGACTTGCATGTGTTAAGCACGCCGCCAGCGTTCATCCTGAGCCAGGATCAAACTCTCCGTAAATGTGTTACAGACACAATGCCGCAGCCAAGGAAAATTGGCTGCAGACACTGCACTAAATTCGAAACCGGCTAAAAAAACCGTCCCGCACCCACGGGGTGGGCGGAAACGGCCTGTTCAACCAATCAAAATACATTGGTATCAATAAACTTGGCACACTATTGAGTTCTCAAACAACAGACGCAATCCGAAAATACTCGGGAAAACCTTTTATGTTTTCCTTTTCTTCTTCGCTGCAATGTTTTATATCTTATTCCATTCCGGCGTTTTCCGCAATTCCCGGATCATCCCTTATCGGGATTCCCTGGAAAGCGTTCCACCGCCGTTCCGGACCCAGCATCAACCGCAGTCTTCCCTGCCGGCCCGCAAGGGGTACGCATCAGCTGGACTGAAGATTTTTGGTGGGTTGGCCGCCATGCTCGGGCGCTTTTTCAGCGTCCCGGCCGCGGCGACTTAGAAGACTTTACACAGGTTCGCCCCCGGCTGCAAATCGGATCCGAGGTGACCCCGGACACCCGTCGGATGTCCGGTTCCGGTGGCGTCTTCCGGTGTGTGCAGAGCGTACCCAAACCGGCGCCGTCGGCCCTAACCCGGCGGCAGCACCGCCTCTTCCAAACCCTCCAGACCGGAAGCGGCTGCTTCGTCTGCGATGACCGTGACGCGTGGATGCACCTGCAGGATGGATGCCGGGCAGTTCCGGCCCACCGGTCCGGTCAGTGCACGGGCCAGGATGTCCGCCTTGTCCTCTCCGCGGACCAGGAGGACCAGGTGGCGTGCACGGCGGATGGTCCCCAGCCCCTGCGTAATACAGAACCGCGGAACGTCCGCCGCTGAGGAAAAGAACCGCGCGTTGGCCTGCCGCGTGGTTTCGGACAGACGCTCCACCCGGGTACGGGAGTCCAGAGGCGATCCGGGCTCGTTGAACGCCAAGTGACCGTTGTGTCCGATGCCGAGCAGCTGAAGGTCCACTCCCCCGGCGCCTTCCAACCGGCGCTCGAATGCTTCGGCTGCTGCGGCGGGGTCCTCGGCGCTGCCCTCCGGTACGGCCACATAGTCCGGGTTCAGCCCGAGGGGGCGGGTGACCTCCCGGTCGATGACGGCAGCATACGACTGCTCACTGCCAGCCGGCAGGCCTACATACTCATCCAGGGCAAACGCGCGGACGCGGGAGAGGTCCAGGTCGCGTGCCGCCAGGGCCCGGTATACCGGCATCGGTGAGGAGCCCGTGGCGAGCCCCAGCACGGGGTCCGGCCGGTCCCGGACCAGCACCTCTACAAAGGAGGCGCCAAGTTCGCCCAGCCCCTCGGCGTCTGGCACCCGGTAAAGAGCCAGGCTCAACGGTGCCCCCTTAGAACATGGCCGCCCCTATATAGGGCGGCATATAGGGCGGCATATAGGGCGGCATTGTGCGGAGCCTGTCTCCGCCGGCGCGGCACCGCCGCCGGGGAAGCGGCGGCTCCCTCAGGGTGCGTGACTATGGAATGCTGCATGCACCACTCCTCATCCGGCGGGTTCTCCAGTATGGCGTTACACCCGAAGTCCGGCACCCCTCCCGCGGAAATCCGCCCGGATTCCGCCGCGGGCAGAGCCCCGGAATTTTCAGGTAGACTGGTTTCCGGCCCCTCATGTGGTGTCATCCTGTGAACTCCCCCAGGACCGGAAGGTAGCAAGGGTAAGCGGGCTCTGGCAGGTGCATGGGGGGTCTTTAATTTTCTCAGGAAGTGGAGTTTCCGCCGTGCCGGCCGCCGGAGGAAAACCGTCAGTGCCAACCGATAGGCTTCTATCTGTGAGTACAGCCCTTTACCGCCGCTACCGTCCCGAGAGTTTCGCGGATGTGATCGGCCAGGAGCACGTCACGGAGCCGCTGATGGCGGCCCTGCAGAAGAACCGCGTGAACCACGCGTACCTCTTCTCCGGCCCCCGCGGCTGCGGCAAAACCACCTCTGCGCGCATCCTTGCCCGCTGCCTGAACTGTGCTGAAGGCCCCACCCCCGTCCCCTGCGGCAAGTGCGACAGCTGCGTCGAGCTCGCCCGCAACGGTTCCGGAAGCCTCGACGTCATCGAGATTGACGCGGCAAGCCACGGTGGCGTCGACGACGCCCGCGACCTCCGGGAGCGCGCCACCTTTGCTCCGGTCCGCGACCGCTACAAGATCTTCATCATTGACGAGGCCCACATGGTCACGTCCGCCGGCTTCAACGCGCTGCTGAAGATCGTCGAAGAGCCGCCGGAGCACATCAAGTTCATCTTCGCCACCACGGAACCGGACAAGGTCATTGGCACCATCCGTTCCCGCACCCACCACTATCCTTTCCGGCTGGTTCCGCCGGAGCCGCTGCTGGCTTACCTGGAAAAGCTCTGCGCTCAGGAAAACGTCGCCGTGGCCCCGGGCGTGCTTTCCCTCGTCATCCGCGCCGGCGGAGGATCCGTACGGGACACTCTCTCCGTCCTTGACCAGCTCATGGCCGGCGCCGGTCCCGACGGCCTGGACTACGATTTGGCTGTGGCGCTGCTGGGCTACACGCCGGTGTCCCTGCTCGACGACGTCGTCGACGCCGTTGCCGCCGCCGATGCAGCTACGGTCTTCCGTGCCGTGGACCGCGTCATCCAGACCGGCCAGGATCCGCGCAGGTTCGTCGAAGACCTGCTGGAGCGCTTCCGCGACCTGATTATCGTCAACGCCATGCCGGACAGTGCCGCCGCGGTGCTGCGCGGCATGCCGGAGGACCAGATCAGCCGGATGCAGACCCAGGCTGCCCAGCTGGGCGGCAGCGAGCTTTCCCGTGCCGCAGATATCACCAACACTGCACTCACAGAGATGACCGGTGCCACGTCCCCGCGGCTGCACCTCGAACTGCTCTGTGCCCGCATCCTGCTTCCCGCCGCGGACCAGGCGGAACGCGGAACCGCCGCCCGGGTGGATCGGCTGGAGCGCCGGCTCAGCTACGCCGGCGATCCCACCGAGGCGATGGGCCGCGCTGCAGCTGCCGCATCGCCCGTGAACACCATTCCCGCCGCCGCGCCCACAGCTTCACAGGCCGGGTCAGCACCCGCAGTCGACGAAGCTCCATCCGCACCCCGGGGAACCGACTTTGCGGCAACCCCCGCCCCCCACGAGGCGGCTGCCGCGGGTCCCGCTGCACCGGAAGCCTCCGCTGCGGACGGCAAGCCTGCCGGGAGCTCCCTGGACTGGGGCGGCACCTGGTCCACCCCGGCGCCGACGCCTGCTCCGGCTGCAGCGGCTTCGCCGCAGGTTCCGGGTCAGGACTCCAACGGTTCGCGGCCCGGATCGAATCGGCAGACCGAAGCAGCCCCGTCTGCATCCGCTGCAGGAGCCTCCACTGGCGGCGCCCCGTCCAGGCCGGCAGCTTCGCCGCAGGCCCCTGCACAGCAGGCACCCGCCCAGCAGGCACCCGCCGGAGCTCCAGGTGGCGGCGGGCAGATCGAGATGATCCGCCGTGCCTGGCCGGAAATCATGGATGCCCTGACCAGCATCCGCCGCGCCACCTGGCTGAACGTCAGCAAGAATTCCAGCCCGCGGGCCTTCGACGGCAAGGTCCTTGAGCTTGCCTTCTCCAACCCCGGCGCTGCCACCAACTTCAACCGCCCCGACCACTTGGAGAACCTGCGCAAGGCGATCCATCAGGTCCTGGCGCTGGACTGCCAGATCAATCCGATCCATGACAGCTCGGCGTCAGCGGGTGAGTCGGGCCCAAAAGCCGATAGCCGGCGACCGCCGGCATCCGCGACGGCCGCAAAATCGCCGGCAGTCTCCCCTGTAGCTGCGGCGCGGAACGCGGCGCAGGCACCTGCCGGTTCGACGGCGGTGGCCGGGGCCGATCGGGCACCTGCCGCGCGCCCGGCACAGCCGCCGCAGGCCAAGCAGGCACCTGCCACAGCTCCGGCGCCCGTTGCCGCTCCCGCGGCAGTTGCACCGGTGGAGCCTGCCTCCCCCGTCCAGGCTGCAGCTGGTCCCGGACACGTTCCCGGCCCGGCAGCAGCTGCACCGGCGAACGCCGCAACGGCTGCCCTTCGGCGGCGCGCCGGCAATCCCGCCGGTTCCGGAAACGCGGCCCGGAGCAACTCGGGCAAGGGTAGTTCCGGTAGGAACGGCATCGGCGGCCCGGCGGCCGGACGGCCGGCAGGGCAGGCAGGACAGGCCGGCGGAAACCGTCCCTCGGACGAGCCCTGGCCGGACGAGCCCAGTGATCCGTACAACGACGCGCCGGAAAGCAACGCGTGGGAAACCGCCGAGGCGCCCGCAGACGTGTATTCAGGCGGCCACCTGTCGGACTCCGAGTGGGCCAGCACCGACTGGGCCGGCACCGGATCCACCGCCAGGACTGCCGGCACCGCTGCTGGAACACCTGCAGGAGTTCCGGGACAGCCGGCGTCCGCCGTTCCCGCCACCGGGTTAACCGCTGGGCCGGGAACCGGAACGCCTGCTGCCCCGGCTCCGACGGCTGCCCCCGCCGTCGCCGGAGGTACGCAGAACCAGCCGTTGAGCCGTTACCAGAAACTCCTCAACGAAGCCGCCCAGCGCGGCGGCGGTGCCCCTGTAAGGGGGAGCCGGCCAGTAGACTCGACCTACGTCGAAGATGTTCCCAGCGCGGATGACATCACGCTTGAAGATTCCGGGTTGGTGGGGCGTAAGGCAATTGAACGGATTCTCGGCGGACGCTTGATCGAGGAACGCAGCCTGGACGGACGCTGAACCCAGGCAAAGCCGGGATCCAGCACCACCGCATAGGCAGGCCGGCAGGGCCCGCAGACCGGCGTGACACTCCGGAACATCACAGCAACCAGCCACAACCGCAGTCCAACCCAGCAGAGAAGGTTACGTGTACGAAGGTGCCGTTCAGGAACTCATCGATGAACTAGGCCGTCTTCCCGGCGTCGGGCCCAAGTCCGCCCAGCGCATCGCGTTCCACATCCTCGAGTCCGATCCCGATGACATGAAGAAGCTGGCCACGGCCATTGTCACGGTTAAGGACAGGGTGAAGTTCTGCAGTGTCTGCGGCAACGTCACCGAGCAGGAAACCTGCAGCATCTGCCGCGACCCTCGGCGGGACCCGACCATGATCTGCGTGGTGGAGGAATCCAAGGACGTCATTGCCGTGGAGCGTACGCGGTCCTTCCGCGGCCGCTACCACGTGCTGGGCGGGGCCATTAATCCTATTGCGGGCATCGGCCCGGACCAGTTGCGGATCCGTGAGCTGCTCAGCCGCCTGTCGGACGAACAGATCTCGGAGATCATCATCGCAACGGACCCGAACCTTGAGGGTGAAGCCACTGCCACCTACCTGGTGCGGATGCTCAAGACCCTGGGCATCACGGTCACCCGACTGGCCTCCGGCCTGCCCGTAGGCGGAGACCTCGAGTACGCCGACGAAATCACCCTGGGCCGGGCCTTCGAGGGCCGCAGGAGCATGAGCTAAGCGCGCCTACGCGATCCGGGTCCCGGAGGCGAGGTTCCGCACCGGCGTCCGGAGCCGGCGTCGACCCAGGAACACCAGCAGCGCGGCCAACGCGGCCTGCAGGGCAAGTCCCAGCGGCCAGATCGGCGGCACGTCGGGCAAGTCGGCTCCCCGGCTCTCCCCGTTGAGGCAGGTCATGGTGTATTCCGGTCCGGCCTGGGCAGCGCGCACCGTGTTGCTGATCCCTTCCATCACTCCGCTGGCGACAAATCCGCCGTCGTCCGCCTCCGAAGTGACCGGAATCGAATCGGCCACCACCACGAAGGGGTTTGCGGCCAGGATCCAGGCAATCCGCTCCGTATGGGCCACCGGCACATCCATCAGCGGGCCCGAACAGGTGTACTCCTGCACGTCCGTGGCACCGGTGGTATAGATCGTGCTGTTGACCTTAACGGTCTCCTGGGTCAGGAAGCCGCTCAGCCCAAACGCGATCAGGGTGCCCAGCCCCAGGAGGGCCACCAGCATGTAGGTGACCACAATGGAGAACAGCGGACGTGCGGCCAGGGCGGAAACCCCCACCCCGATAGCGCAGACAATGCCCAGTTCCACTGCCAGCATCACCAGCGCGACCACCGCGGACAGCGGCTGGACACCGCCCAGGGCCAGCGCCCACAGCAGGAAGGGAATACTGGCCGCCAGGAAACCCATGGACGCCAGCCAGGACGCCAGCCATTTTCCGGCCAGGATCTGGCCGGGGCGCAGCAAGGTGACCTGCAGGATGGCCAGCGTCCCTGCGGCGCGGTCGCCGTTCACCGCATTGGCGGAGAGCGCCGGTGCCAGCAGCAGCCCGAAGAACAGGATGAAGCCCACCATCAGCTCATAGAGCACCGGACCCTGCGGCCCCACCATGGCGGAGGAACTCAGCGCCGTCAGTGTGGCCACGAGCCCGATCACCACGAACCAGACCACCAGCAGCACATACCAGCTGCGCGACCGCAGCCGCTGCTTCATCTCCAGGGCGAACACCGAACGCACCCCGCTCCAATAGCCGAGCACGGGCGCATCAGGGGTCAGGGTCTGCGTACTCATCGGCGATCGGCGTCCAAACTCATGTAGGTCTCCTCCAGGGCACCGCCGGCCGGTCCGAAAGCCGTGACGGCGACGTCGGCCAGCACCAGGGACCGCAGCAGCTCGGCAGCGGCGGATTCTCCCGCCAGCCGGACCTGGACCTCCGGGCGGGCGGCTCCGCCCTGCTGGCGGTAGGCAATGCCGCGCGCGTCGATCTGCCGCAGCAGGGAACCGGTGTTCAGCGAACGGATGGTGTACCAGCGTTCCTGCGCGCCGGCGTCGGCCAGTGACTGGGTCATGACCGTTGTCCCCCGGGCCACGAAGACCGCCCGGTCCACCATTTCGTCCAGTTCGGAAAGCACATGCGAGGAGACCACTACGGTCTTCCCCGCGGCAGCGAGCCGGCGCAGCAGCACCCGCAGGTCAACCCGGGACCCCGGATCGAGGCCCGAAGCCGGTTCATCCAGCAGCAGGACCGACGGGTCATGGATCAGCGCGCGGGCCAGGCTCAGCCGCTGCTGCTGTCCGCGGGAAAACACGCGGGCCGGCTTGTCGGCAAAGTCGGTGAGGTGCACGGTTTCCAGCAGCTCGGCCGCCCGCTGGCCGGCCGCCGCGCGCTCCATGCAGTACAGGCCGCCGACGGTGACGAGGATTTCCCGCGCGGTCAGGGACCCCCAGGTACCGAGGGTGTCCGGCATCCAGCCGATCCCCGCCCGGACCTGGCGCGGGTCGGTCAGCGGGTCGAATCCGTTGATCCGCACCGATCCGGCGTCGGGCGCCAGCAGCGAGGCAAGAATCAGCAGGAGGGTGGTCTTACCGGAACCGTTCGGGCCGATCAACGCCGTCACCTCGCCCGCGGGCGCAGTGAAATCCATGCTGCGGATCGCTTCGACCGTCCCGAAGCTGCGCTGAATCCCTTCGGCAACCACGCCGGTGCCCGTAACGGCTCTCTTCCCCATGTCGCCCACGCTAGGTCCGGCGTCGGCACGGCAGGCGCAGACTCGCCGGTGGCTGAAGGTTACGTGCACACATTTCAGGACTTCCCGACGGCGACGATAGACTTTTCCAAACGGATGCAAGCGGGTTCTACCGCCCGCTTTCCCGGGGACACCGTTCGAAGCCGCGCCGAAGATGCCGGGCATCAGCAACCACAACGACATTTGAGAAAGCGTACGCATGAGCCTGATAGTGCAGAAGTTCGGCGGGTCCTCCGTGGCCGACGCCGAAGGCATCAAGCGCGTTGCCAAACGCGTGGTGGACACCCATGCCGCCGGAAACGAAGTGGTGGTTGTCGTCTCCGCCATGGGCGACAGCACCGATGAACTGCTGGATCTGGCCGGCCAGATCACCACGCTGAACAATGCCCGGGAAATGGACATGCTGCTCAGCGCCGGGGAGCGCATCTCGATGGCGCTGCTGGCCATGGCCATCAACGAGCTCGGCGGTTCCGCGCAGTCCTTCACCGGCAGCCAGGCCGGCATGATCACCGATGCGATCCACGGCAAGGCCCGGATCATCGACGTCTCCCCGCACCGGATCAAGACCGCCATCGAAAAGGGCGACATCGCCATCGTGGCCGGTTTCCAGGGCGTCAGCCAGGACAGCCACGACATCACCACCCTCGGCCGCGGCGGCTCGGATACGACGGCGGTGGCCCTGGCTGCGGCCCTGGACGCCGACGTCTGCGAGATCTACACCGACGTCGACGGCGTCTACACCGCCGACCCGCGGGTCGTTTCCAGCGCCCAGAAGATCGAGAAGATCTCCAGCGAGGAAATGCTGGAACTCGCGGCCTCAGGCGCGAAAATCCTGCACCTGCGCTGCGTGGAATACGCCCGCCGCTTTGGCGTGCCCCTGCACGTCCGCTCGTCCTTCAGCTCGCATGAGGGAACCTGGGTGCTGCCCAGCCCCGATGACAAGATCAAGATTCAAGAGGGAGAACCCTTGGAACAGCCCATCATCTCCGGCGTCGCCCATGACCGCTCCGAAGCCAAGGTCACGGTGGTGGGTGTTCCCGACATTCCCGGCAAGGCCGCGGAAATCTTTGGCATTGTTGCCGGTGCCAATTCCAACATCGACATGATTGTGCAGAACGTCTCCACCAAGGGATCCGGCCGCACGGATATCTCCTTCACGCTGCCGATCATCGACGGCAAGGAAGCGATCGACGCGCTCAACGCCGCCCAGGAGCAGGTCGGTTTTGACGCCATCCAGTACAACGAACAGATCGGCAAGCTGTCGCTGATCGGCGCGGGCATGCGTTCCAACCCCGGCGTCTCGCACCGCTTCTTCGAGGCCCTGCACAATGCCGGGGTGAACATCGACATGATCTCCACCTCCGAGATCCGCATCTCCGTGGTCACCAGCGCCAAACTGCTGGACACGGCTGTGCGTGCGGTGCACGCGGCATTCGGGCTCGACGGCGACGACGAGGCCACGGTTTACGGCGGCACCGGGCGCTAGGACCGCGGCGGGCCGGATTCCCGCATCAGTTCAGCAGAGAAGAGGCCGGCACCTGCAAGGTGCCGGCCTCTTCTGCGCGTAAAGGTGAAAACCTACTCAGGCTTGCGCGAGACGATGTAGCTGCTGCCGTCGGCCCGGGTGACGGTTTCCCACAAAGCCTTTTCCTGCTCCTGCTGTGCCTTCAGCAGGGCCTTGTTTTCCTCAGTCATGGGGTGATCGGTGGAGCCCTGCTGCGCGGGTCCGAAAATCAGCCGCACCTTGCCCGTGGCCCGCATGAACCGTGAGACCTTGCTTTCCCGCTTAACCATGCTGCCTACCTTCCGCCGGGCCTTTCCGGTCCTATCGTACTAACGAACCCGGCCGTCGGCGTCCGTTCCGGCGGCTCCTCCCGCATCGCCGGGAGACGGCTGCACCGCGAGGCAGGATAATGAAAGAGTGATTTCCCCCGACCGCCCCGCCGTCCTCACCGAGGACCAGTGGCTGCCGCGCCAGGCCCAGCATGTCGACCGTGTCCGGCCGTTCACCGAAGGCTTCCTGAAACGCCGCTCGGCCGGGAAGAAGCATCCGGTGGAGGACTTCCTCTTTACCTACTACTCGCAGAAGCCGGGCCAGCTGCTGCGCTGGCACCCGGGCGCCGGCGTCGTCCTCACCGGCCCGTCCGCCCTCGAGCGCGCGGACTGGAAGTTCTACCGGACCCTGACGGACGCGGAACGGGAGGCAGCGGGCATCGACGCCGCAACACCGGCCGTCACCGTGGATGTCGAAGGGTTCGCCGCGGCGCGCGGTGACGCCCTGGGCTTCACCTCCATGCTGCTATCCCGTACGGCCGCACGGAAGCCGGTGCTGGGCTGTTTCGGGATGCACGAGTGGGCCATGGCCTACAAGTCGGAGGACAACGGCATCCGGCATGATTACCTGCAGCTCCGGCTGGGCGCCAGGGGAACGGACGAACTGGTGGAACGCAGCAAGATCCGCTGCACCCATTTCGATGCCTTCCGGTTCTACACACCGGAAGCCGTGCCCCTGAACGAGCTCACCCCCACCCGCGAAAACCAACGGGACCTGGAGCAGCCCGGCTGCCTGCACGCCAACATGGACCTGTACAAATGGGCTTACAAGCTGGTGCCGCTGCTTCCCAGCGAGGTGGTCATGGACGCCTTCGAGCTGTCCTGGCGCATCCGGGAAATGGACATGTGCGCTTCCCCCTATGACCTCGCGGACTGGGGTTACACCCCGATTGAGGTGGAGACACCGGCGGGCCGTGCCCAGTATGCTGCCGCACAACGCGGCTTCGCCGAGGAGTCGCAGCAGCTGCGGGCCCGGATCCTGGACCTGCTGGAACCCTTCGCCCGGCAGAGTGGCTAGGCTGGGGGCTCCGCTACCAATGGAGGCCCCATCGTGCGCACCGGAACCGCTTTAGTCCCCCTGCTGCTGTGCACCGTGTTTCTGCTCGCCGCCTGCGGCACGGATTCCGGCCGTTCGCCGGATTCCGCGGAATCTCCGGACGCCCCGACGGAATCACCGTTGATGTCGGCGTCCCCCATCGGTCCCCCTGAACCGATCGGCTCCCCCACCCCGGTTCCCGGGACCGGCGGCACCACGGCGGAGGCACCGGTGTCGCTAACCGTCGAGTTCAGGGCAGACGGGACGACGCCGAGCAGCACCTGGAGTCTGCAGTGCGACGGCGCCGTGCCCCGGGAAGGCTCGAACGCGCCGGATCCCGCCGGGGCCTGCGCCCTGCTCGCGGAACAGGGCGCGGCTGCCCTCGCGGAGCCGCCGGCGGGCATGAGCTGCACCCAGGAGATCCGCGGCATGCAGCGTGCGCACGTCACCGGAGTGGTGAACGGCGAAGCCGTGGACACCACCTTCTCGCTGAGGGACGGCTGCCAGATTCCGCGCTGGGAACGGCTTACCGCACTGCTCGGACCGGCGGACGGCGCCCTCTAGTTACCGGATCTGTACATCCTCCGCTCCGCTGACATACTATTGAGTAAGCATGCTTAGTATCCGGACGATGGAGTTCCGGACCCAACCGAAAGCGTAAGAATGTCCATTGCAGCAAACCCCGAGGACCAACACCTCTGGGCCCGCGGAATCCTCGAGTCCGATGACGCCGAGTATATGCACTGCGGCGAACCCATGCAGCCCCGGGACAGCCGTCAGCGCTCCATTTTCGAACCCATCAGCACCGAATCGCTCCCGCAGGAGCCGGTGGATGTCCAGCTGGAAACCGTTGTCCTGCGCTGTGCCTGCGGCTTCCAGCTGGAGATCCCCGCCTAGGCTTTGGAGCCCGTCACCGTAACGCAGGTAACGCCGCTAGAATGAGTCCTGCAAGCTCGCGGAGCGCTGAATCAGCGTGAGACGGCAGGGTCCGCGGCCACCCATCTCGTTCACAGGAGTTGCCGGATGCCCCGGATCGTTGTTGATGTCATGCCAAAACCCGAAATCCTCGATCCGCAGGGCAAGGCCATTGCCGGCGCGCTGCCACGCCTGGGACTGAGCGGCTTTACCGGAGTCCGCCAGGGCAAGCGCTTCGAGCTCACCGTCGACGGGGACGTCACCCCCGAACTCCTGGAACAGGCCCGCACCGCTGCCGCAACACTGCTGTCCAACCCCGTGATCGAAGACGTCACCCGCGTTGAAGTAATTCCGGAGGCCTGACCTTGAGCACTCCCCTGATCGGCGACTTTTCCGTCGCCCCCGACAACGACGCACTGCGCGCCGTCCGGGTAGGTGTCATCACCTTCCCCGGCACCCTGGATGACCGGGACGCCGCCCGCGCCGTCACCATCGCCGGCGGCACCGCCGTCGGGCTCTGGCACGCCGAGGCGAACCTGCAGTCGGTGGATGCCGTGATTATCCCCGGCGGGTTCTCCTACGGGGACTACCTGCGGGCCGGCGCCATTGCCCGCTTCGCCCCGCTGATGGAAAAGGTGGTGGATGCCGCGGCCGGCGGCATGCCCGTGCTGGGCATCTGCAACGGCTTCCAGATCCTCACCGAGGCGCACCTGTTGCCCGGTTCCATGATCAAGAACAACCACCTGAAATTCTCCTGCGCGGACCAGCTGCTGCGGGTGGAGAACAACACCACCGCCTGGACCTCCGCCTATGAGAGCGGAGCCGGGATGGTCGTTCCACTGAAGAACCAGGACGGCCAGTACGTCGCGGATGAGAAGACCTTGGACGAACTGGAAGGCGAAGGCCGCGTGGTCTTCCGGTACGACGGCGAGAACCCCAACGGATCCCGCCGCGGAATCGCGGGCATTTCCAACGCCGCCGGAAACGTCGTCGGGCTGATGCCCCACCCCGAACACGCCGTCGAACCCGGCTTCGGCCCGGACTCCTCCGCCTACGGCGAGGTGGGCCTGGGCTACGGCACCGACGGGCTCCGCATCTTCTCCTCAGTCCTTAACTCGCTCGTTGCCGGAGGCAAGCCATGACCGTCACCCCCGCCGCGCAGAAGTTCAATATCGACACCGTGGAGCACGCAGCCGCCACCCCGGACACAGAGCTGCCCTGGGCCGAACTCGGGCTGAAGGAAGACGAATTCCGCCGCGTCGGCGAAATCCTGGGCCGCCGGCCCACCGCCGCGGAACTGGCCATGTACTCGGTGATGTGGTCCGAGCACTGCTCCTACAAGTCCTCCAAGGTGCACCTTAAACAGTTCGGCGACAAGGTCACCGACAAAATGAAGGAACACCTGCTGGTGGGCATCGGCGAGAACGCCGGCGTCGTGGACATCGGTGAGGGCTGGGCGGTGACCTTCAAGGTCGAATCCCACAACCACCCGTCCTTCGTGGAGCCCTACCAGGGCGCGGCCACCGGCGTCGGCGGCATTGTCCGCGACATCATCTCCATGGGCGCCCGCCCGGTGGCCGTGATGGATCCGCTGCGCTTCGGCGCCATCGACCACCCGGACACCGCCCGCCTGGTGCACGGAATCGTCTCCGGCATCGGCGGCTACGGCAACTCGCTGGGCCTGCCCAACATCGGCGGCGAGCTGGTCTTCGACTCCGTCTACCAGGGCAACCCGCTGGTCAACGCCCTGGCCGTGGGCGTGATGCGGCATGAGGACATCCGGCTGGCCAACGCCTCCGGCACCGGCAACAAGGTGGTGCTTTTCGGCGCCCGCACCGGCGGCGACGGCATCGGCGGCGCCTCGGTGCTGGCCTCCGAATCCTTCGACGCGGACAAGCCGTCCAAGCGCCCCGCAGTCCAGGTGGGCGATCCGTTCGCCGAAAAGGTCCTCATTGAGTGCTGCCTGGAACTGTTCAAGTCCTCCGTGGTGGAGGGCATCCAGGACCTCGGTGCGGCCGGCATTTCCTGCGCGACGTCGGAGCTCGCCTCCAACGGCGACGGCGGCATGCACGTGGAACTGACCAACGTGCTGCTGCGCGACCCGTCCCTGACCCCCGGCGAAATCCTGATGTCCGAGTCGCAGGAACGCATGATGGCCGTGGTCACCCCGGAGAACGTCGAGGCGTTCGAAGCCATCATGGCCAAGTGGAACGTGGAGTTCTCCTGGCTCGGCGAGGTCACCGGCACCGGCCGGCTGGTCATCGACTGGGACGGGGAAACCATTGTCGACGTCGACCCCCGCACGGTGGCCCACGAGGGACCGGTCTACCAGCGCCCGATGTCCCGCCCCGCAGCCCAGGACAGCATCGAAGCCAACTCCTTCGCCGCGGAACGGCCCTTCGGCAGCGCCGCGGTCAAGGACGCCATCCTGGAACTGATGGCCTCCCCGAACATGTGCGACAAGTCCTGGGTCACCAACCAGTACGACCGCTACGTCCAGGGCAACACCGCCCTGGCCATGCCGGACGACGCCGGCGTGGTCCGCGTGGATGAAACCACCGGACTGGGCGTTGCCATCTCCACCGACGCCAACGGCCGCTACGCCTACCTGAACCCGTACGAGGGCGCGAAGCTGGCGCTGGCCGAGTCCTACCGCAACGTCTCCACCGCCGGCGCCAAACCGCTGGCAGTCACTGACTGCCTGAACTTCGGCTCCCCCGAGGACCCCGAAGTCATGTGGCAGTTCGCCGAGGCCGTCCGCGGCCTGGCCGACGGCTGCCGCGAACTCGGCGTTCCCGTCACCGGCGGCAACGTCTCGCTCTACAACCAGACCGGCGGCGTCGCCATCCATCCCACCCCCGTGGTGGGCGTGCTGGGCGTGTTCGACGACGTCGCCCGCCGCACGCCGTCGGGCTGGCGGCAGGACGGGCAGGCCATCTACCTGATGGGGACCACCCGGGACGAGCTGGACGGTTCCGAATACGCGAACCTGCGCGGCCACCTGGGCGGCCGGCCGCCCAAGGTGGACCTGCAGGCCGAGAAGCTGCTGGGCGAACTGCTGGTCAACGCCTCCCGCGACGGCATGATCGACGCCGCGCACGACCTCTCCGAAGGCGGCCTCGCCGCCGCACTGTCCGAGATGGCCCTGCGCTTCGGCGTCGGCGCGCGCATCGGCCTGGGTGAGGTCTGCGAACGCGACGGGGTGGACCTGTTCACCCTGCTCTTCTCTGAGTCCCAGGCCCGCGCCGTCGTCGCCGTGGCCCGCAGCGAGGAAGTCCGCTTCAACGACATGTGCTCCGCCCGCCGCTTCCCGTTTGCCCGGATCGGCGTGGTGGACACGGAGATCGGTGCACTCGATTTCCAGAGCAACTTCAGCCTGCGGCTGGAGGAGCTGAGGGCGGCGTACGAAGGCACGCTGCCGAAGCACTTCGGCTAGGACGGCTGCCTGCACGGGCCCGGCGTTTCACCGGGTCCGTGTAGGCTCCCCAGTCATGGGGAAAGCTCAACACACCAAAGCGGCCAGGCTCATCTGCGGAATACTCGCGACGGCCATGGGCCTTGTTCCGCTGGTCGTGAACTGGCCCTACCTGTTCACCGCCGGCGGGAATGATCCCGTAGCGGCCTGGCTGGCAGCTACCGCCGGAGCCATCACGGTGGGGGTGGGGATCTACCTGTTGTTCGGAGGAACGCGCGGCGGCCGCGCTGAAGTGCTGACGGATGACACATGGCGGTACGGATACGCATCCGTAATCTTCGGAGTCTGCGTCCTCCTGCTCGTAGGCGCACTGTTCCTGGATCAGCCGACAGTCAGTACCGGCGTCCCGGCCCTGCTGGTCATCAGCCCTCTCCTGATGCTCTTCGTCCGCGCGGACGGCAGCGACTAGCTCCGCCCCCTGGATTCCGCGGACCTACGCCGAGGCCACCTTCTCCAAAACAGACCGCAGCGTGGCCAGCTCTTCGGGCGTTGCACGGTCCAGGAACAGCTCCCGCACCAGCTCAATATGCGCCGGCAGGGCCCCGCCCAGAAGCTCCCTGCCCTCCGCCGTCAGCCGGAGCAGGACCGCCCGCTCATCGGTTCCACTGGTTTCCCGGGCAATCAGTCCGCGGCCTTCGAGCTGGCCTGCCTGGTAGGTCAACCCGCTCTTGGTCACCACGAGTTCGCGCGCGAGATCGCCCATGCCTACCCCCGCCGGCCGTGAGACCAGCTGCGCGAGGATCGAGAACTGGATCTCGGTGAGGTTGTGGCTCTTGAGCTGCCGTGCCACGGCACGTTCCAGACGGTCGGCTGCGTGACGCAGGGCGAAGTACGCCGAAAGCTCCTCGGCGCTGATCCGGGCGGTCATGCATTCTCCTATTGTATGAATTTGAACTACCTGCTATGTTTCCCGTAGTTCAACTTTGAACAATATCAGGCGCCTCGGCGCCGGACAGGAAGACATCATGGATATCACCATTCTCGGCACCGGACACATGGGACGCACGCTTGGGGCCGGGTTCATCCGTGCCGGCCACAACGTCATGTACGGGTCCCGCGACCCGAAGCAGGCACAGGGCCTGCCGGCACCGGTGCTTGCCCACGCCGACGCCATCGCCCAGTCCGACGTCGTCGTCAGTGCGCTGGCAGCCGCCCGCTCCCTCGAGACGCTCACCCCGCTGGGCGAGGCCCTCGCCGGCCGCATCCTGATCGACATCGGCAACGCGGTGGACGAGCACATGGACCTGATATACCCGGATTCCAGCCTGGGCGAACGGCTGCAGACAGCACTGCCCCGGACCAAGGTGGTGAAGACGCTCAACACCGTCGGAGGACCCATCGGTGTTGACCCCTCCCTCCTGTCCGCGCCGACCAGCGTGTTCCTTTCGGGCAACGATGAGGCGGCCAAGGAAACAGTTTCCGGCCTCCTGACCGGCCTCGGCTGGGACCCGGAGCGGCAGATTGACCTTGGCGGTATCACTACTGCCCGGGCTTCCGAACACTACTTCCTGCTGTTTGCCGCCCTGATGGGCGCCCTTCGTACTCCGAGCTTCAACATTGCCGTGACGCGCTGACCCGCACCTACCTGTCTTTTCGGATATTCCGCCCGGGTTCGGTGGGTCGCAAGGAACCAAATGAAGGAAAACCCGAAAGTACGTGCAAGATTAGCTCGTGAGCATAATCCCCGAGAACCTGGCCGCGGACGCCGGCATTCCGACGCAGCGGCTGTCCCTGGACCTGATGACCGTGGCCGAGGTGGACGCCCTCATCATCCAGACGCGCCGTCCGGACTGGGCCGAGGACTTCCCCCAGCCCACTGATTACGACGCCGCCCGCCAGTTCTTCGAAACCGGACTGCTCGGCCCCGCAGCGGCCGCTTTCGGCACCCGCCTGATCCGCGAACGTTCCACCGCCGTCGTCGTGGGGACCATCGGCTTTGCCGGGCTCCCCGACGAGGGCGCGGTGGAGGTCAGTTACAACGTTGCACCCTCCAGCCAAGGACAGGGCTATGCCACGGAAGCATTGGTGGCCCTGGCCCGGGCCGCGCTCACCTACCCGGAGGTGGACACCATCATTGCGTACACGGAGCCGGGCAACGAAGCTTCCCAGTCCTTGCTCCTGAGCGCCGGTTTCATGCCGGAAGAGGGAAACGGCCTCACCGTGACGTTCGCCCTCCGGAGGAATCAGCTCCCGGACGCCAGCCGGTAGGCCGCCGTGAAATACCGGTTCGTGTAAAACTGCTGGACCCGCACGTTGACGGCGTTTGCGGCGGCCACCAGCCGGTTGCCCGGCCGGCTGTAAGCGGCGATCCGGAAATACAGCCGCCCGTCTTCGCCGAGTTCGGCGTAGAACCCCTCTTCGCCGCGCTCCGGGTGCCCGGCCAAGGTGCCGTAGCCGAAACCGCTGCGCTGCCCGCGGACCGGCGTGCCGGCGTCGTCGACCACAGCCTCTGCCGCCCAGATCACCCGGCACGGTGCGTAGTACCGCACCCGCCACAACCCCACGCCCGAGGCCATGGCCACCCCCGGCGCCGCCCGCGGCGTACCGGATGCCACGTTCAGCCCTGCCCGGCGGTGCAGGTCCCAGTCCAGCAGCCCGTCGGTAAGGCGGAGGAAACCGGCCTGCGGATCGGCCACCTCCAGCTCTTCCGTGCGCAGCACCAGCCGGTACCCCTTCGGCCAGCGGTCCGTCATCGGCGCCGGATAGGGCCGCTCGGTTTTTCCCTGTTCCGCGTAGGTGAAGCCGGTGTCCCTCATCCGTCCGCCAACCCCTTCCAGGCAAGGGATTCGCGGTCCCTGCGCGGCAGGGAGGCCACCACCAGGTCACAGGAGTCCTCCACCATGTCCCGGATCATCCCGTGTGACAGGCCGGTGGCAACTTCCACCTGGTTCCAGTGGGTCTTATTCATGTGCCATGCCCCGGTGATTTCGGGATGAGCGGCCCGCAGCTGGAGCGCCAACTCGGGCTCGCACTTCAGGCTGATCATCAGGGGCTCGGCGTCCAGGGCGGCCAGGGCGAACATCTTGGCCTTTCCGCCCGCGGCCCGCACCTTGAAGACCGAGGATTCCGGACCGAACGGGAAATCCTCAAACGCCCCGGGCAGCGCAAGACACAACCCCCGAAGCTCGCCCGCATCCATACCCGAAAGCCTAATACCGCGACAGTTGCACTGCCGCTGCCCCCGGATGACAGGATAGGAAAAACAGGTATTTTGCCTCCGGCGGTGCCGGCAGCAGAGCGGAAAGGCACATGGTTTGAGACACAGCGGCAGCAATGGCAGGTCCGTCAGCGATACAGCGGAGCGCGCTGCCGATTCCAAAGCCTTCGAGCGTTTTGCCCGGGTGGGCTATGTGGCGAGCGGGATCGTGCATATCGTCATCGGTGCCATTTCCCTGCAGATTGCCGCCGGCGGTTCCGGCAACGCGGACACCAGCGGCGCTGTCGCCGCCGTTGCCGAGCGTCCCGCCGGTTTGGTGCTGGTCTGGTTCTGCTTCCTCGGCTGCTACGCACTGGCGTTGTATCAGCTCACCCGGATCTTCTTCACCGGAACGCAGCCCAAGGACAAGGAGCTCTGGAAGAACCGGGCCTCGAATGCCGGTCAGGTAGTGCTCTATACAGCCATCGGCACGACTTTTGCATCCTTTGCGCTCGGCCTCGGCAGCAACAACGGCAGCTCTTCCTCCGTCAGCTGGACGGCCCGGCTGCTGGCGGTCCCCGCGGGGCAGTGGCTCCTGGGACTCGCCGGGTTGGTTGTCGTGGGGGTCGGCGGATACTTCATCTTCAAGGGTGCCTCCCAGCGTTTCCGGCGCGATCTCACCGGCATCCCGGGCGGTCTATGGCAGCGGGCCGTGGACATCACCGGCGTGGCCGGCTTCATTGCCAAGGGGATCTCGCTCGGCATCCTGGGCATACTGCTTACCCTGGCCGCCGTGCAGGCGGACCCGCAGGAGTCCACCGGGCTCGACGGCGCGCTGCACACGCTCCGGAGCCAGCCCTTCGGTGCCGGTGCACTCGCCGCAGTGGGGACCGGGCTGATGCTCTACGGGCTGTACATCGGCGTGATCCGTGCCAGGTTCGCCAAGCTCTAGAGTCCGAAGCGCGGCGCTTCGATGACCGGGCAGGTGTCCATGACGACGTCGAGCCCTGCCGCCGCGGCACGCGCAGCGGCGGCTTCATCCACCACGCCCAGCTGCAGCCAGACGGCCTTGGCACCCGCTTCGATGGCCTCGTCCACGATGTCGCCCACGCGGGCGGAGTTCACGAAGCAGTCCACTACGTCGATGCTGCCCGGAATTTCGCCCAGCTTCCGGTAACCCTTGTTGCCGTGGACGTCGTCGCCCTTGAGGCTGACCGGGATGATGTCCATTCCCAGGTGGTCCTGGAGGTAGCGGGAGACGCCGACGGCGGGGCGGAGCGGGTTGTTGGACAGGCCGACGACGGCCCAGCGTGCCGCCTTGTTCCGGAGCAGCCGTTCGATTACCGCAGGATCATTGACGTGTGCCACAGTTTTCTTCCTTTGCCGGAGCCGGTGATGGGAATCCCAGCTTACGCGCCGTCCAGGTCCGGCCCGGCTACATCAAAAAAGACTCGATGGCATCCGTCAGCGCTGCATCCGGAACACCCCGGGTGTCCGATTCCACCAGCAGGAACTCTCCGGAATCGAGGGCGTCTGCGGTCTGCCGGGCCAGGTCCTGCGTCTCGTCGCCGCTGCTGCTGCCGGCCATCACCAGGACCGGAATGCGAACCCCGGCCAGGCCCTCGATTTCGCTTTGCAGGACCATCAGCTCGTCCTCCCCGTCGGAGAGGGAGAGGGTGGGTTCCAGTGCCACTACCCGGCTGACTACGGTGGATTCCTCCGCCGCCCGAAGAGCCAGGAACGCCCCTTCGTCGAAACCGTAAAGGTCAGCCGACCCTCCGGCCACCTGAAGGACCGCCAGCAGGTCATCCACGTCGGACTCGGCAGTGTATTCCTCGCCCATGCCGCTTTCGCCTATCCCCCGCCGGTCATAGGTGTAGACGGTGTGGTTCTGCGAGAGGGCATCCGCCAGGGCCACCGTCGCGGGGCTGCTGCGGTGTGCCAGGAGCGGTCCCACAATGGCCAGCGGCGGCCCGCTGCCCTGCCGGGACCAGGCAATGGGCGTTCCATCGGCGGACAGGGCCTTTCCGGATGCGGCATTTGAGCTGGCCATAACAACCCCTTACACGGTGGCTGGACTCACGGGCCGGGCGCGGCCATGACCCTTAAGGCAGGGTAGGAGCGCCCGCGGGCGGGGGTCAACGGGTAGCGGCGGGAGGCTGACCGCGCGGACCGGATACACCTGTGGACAAGTCTGTGGCTCCGGTTGTCCGGCCGCTAGGGTGACCGGTATGAAGAAGCACCTGGGCTGGATCGTTCCGCTGCTCGGCACTGTCGCTGCCTATGTCGCTGCGGGGCTTATCTCGTCCGCCGTTATCGCCTCCGGCCTGCCGGAAGTTCAGGCGGCCCTGCTCGCCCTTCTGGTGTTTTTCGTGTGGGTGGTTGCCAGCATCATTTTCCTGGTGTGCGCAGGACGGAATGCCCACCGGATCTTCCGCAGCTACCGCCGCTCTGCCGGACACCTAACCAAGTCCGAGCGTGCGGAGGAGGACCTGCGGCAGCTGCACTCCGCGCATTGGTCTGCCGCCCGCCACCTGACCCGGCAGCTGGCGCACAACCAGCAGCCGCCAGCGCAACGCATGTGGGGCATCGTGCTCGAACCGGGGGAAAACGTCCGGCTGCACATCAGCGCGGACTACGCGCGTTACTACGGCCTCAACGGCCAATACATCCACACGTCGGGATTCTTCTGGGGCCATCCCGCATTTGTACTCGCCGGAATGGGTGTAACGGCCATGGCCAATAGTTCCCGGCGCCGGGCTGCCGAAGCGGCGTCCCGTGAACAGTGGCGGGAACTTCAGCACACCGAAATGTTCCTCACTGAACGGCGAATCATCTGCCTGGCCAACGGCCGCTGGCTGAGCTTTTACTATTCCGCGGTGACCGCCTGCTACCCCGAGCCGGAGAACAACAGCCTGGTACTGGCATTTCCTTCAGCCGAACCACTGCTCATAGGCGGGCCGCAGGCACCGCTGGCCGGCGCGTACCTCGTCTGGGCACTGTACGGCGAACGTGGAATCACCGACCACCCCGCCTTGGAACCGCTTCGCAGCTGACCCTGCCGCGCACGACCTGTATCGGCGCGGGCATTCCCGCCCCGGGTGACGCGGC
The DNA here is from genome assembly GCF_059090365.1 of Arthrobacter sp. Ms25. Taxonomy (NCBI): domain Bacteria; kingdom Bacillati; phylum Actinomycetota; class Actinomycetes; order Micrococcales; family Micrococcaceae; genus Arthrobacter; species Arthrobacter sp. Ms25. The sequence goes on from NZ_JBNHFP010000003.1 coordinate 21,260, forward strand.
GGCGATCCGGGCTGCCGCGAAATATTACGCAGTGGGGTTGCCCGCCGTCCCGCAGGCAGGTTTAGTAGTGCTTGACCATCCCGAGCGGCTGAGAGACCTGGATCGATGAAGCCGCAGCAACCCTGGTTGCCGCATCTCCTCCTTGAGCTGCGGCAATAACGAGGCTGGTGTCGCAGGAAGCCGTTACCCCGGCTCAGGACACCTTCCGTAGGGTGCTACTGCCAGGATCGATGGAGCGTTTCTATGACTGCAGTATTGCCCTCTTCCACGTCCGCATCCCCTTCCGCCGCCGGGTCCGCCCTGCCGGTTCGGTTCGCCGGGCTCGGCCGCAGTTTCGGCACCGGCCCTGATGAACACATTGTCCTTCGGGACATTACCTTTGACGTCCGTCCCGGGGAGGTGCTGGCCATCCTCGGCCCCAGCGGGTGCGGCAAGTCCACACTGCTGCGGGCAGCCGCGGGGCTGGACCTCCCCACCGCAGGCGGTGTCCTGATTGACGGCAAGCCCGTCAGCGGAATCGATGACCGCTGCGCCGTCGCCTTCCAGGAACCGCGCCTCCTACCCTGGCAGACGCTGCAGGCCAACATCGCCATCGGGCTCCCGAAGTCCGCGAGCGCCAGCCGGGGAAAGGCGAAGGTTGCCGAGCTCCTGGACCTGGTGGGGCTGTCCGCCTTCGCCAAGCACCGGCCGCGGGCAGTGTCCGGCGGCATGGCCCAGCGGACCTCCCTGGCCCGGGCCCTCGCCCGGGAACCCGGCGTCCTGTTGCTGGATGAACCTTTCGGCGCCCTGGATGCCCTGACCCGCCTGAAGATGCAGGACCTGCTGCTCTCCCTGCACCGGGCCGCGCCTGCCACCGTCCTGCTGGTCACCCATGACGTGGATGAAGCCCTGCAGCTGGCGGACCGCATCGTGGTCCTCGGCCCCGAGGCTAGCGCTCCCGGCGCCACCATCACCGAGGTTGTCAGCGTCCCGGGCCGCCGGCCGCGGGACCGAGCCTCGGCGGAGCTTGCCCGAATGCGCGGCGAGCTCCTCGCCCTGTTGGGCGTACAGCGCCACTAGCCCTCCCCGGGTCTCCTCAAGGGCACCACCGTGCCCACTACGCCGCCCCCGGCCCCCGCCTGCATACCCTCGCTGCGCTTTCGCGCACCCTCCTCCCCTAAGGAACCATCATGAACAGCCGTTCTTACCTGCCCCGCCTCCCGCGGCGCGTGCCCCTCACGCTCGCCGCCGCCGCTGCCGCCGCCTGCCTCGCCCTCACCGGATGCGTCGCCGGGGAAGACACCACCGGTGCCTCCGCCGTTGAGGAGGCCGACGGCGGGACGCTCACTCTGGACTTCGCCACGTACAACCCGCTGAGCCTGATCATCAAGGACCAGGGCTGGCTGGAGGACGCCCTGGCCGATGACGGGGTCACGGTGGAATGGGTCCAGTCCGCCGGGTCCAACAAGGCGAATGAAAACCTCCGTTCGGGGGCGGTCGACGTCGGTTCCACCGCAGGTTCGGCTGCCCTGCTTAACCGGGCCAACGGCTCCCCGATCAAGGTCATAGACGTCTTTTCCCAGCCGGAATGGTCGGCTCTGGTGGTCCGCCCCGATTCCGGCATCACTTCCGTGGCCGATCTGGCCGGGAAATCCGTAGCCGCCACCAAGGGGACCGACCCGTACTTCTTCCTGGTCCAGGCGCTGGACGAGGCGGGGCTGTCCCTCTCCGATGTCACCGTGGAACAGCTGCAGCATGCCGACGGCCGCGCCGCCCTGGAGAACGGGTCAGTGGATGCCTGGGCAGGCCTGGATCCCATCATGGCCGGAGCCGAGCAGAACGGTTCCCGGCTGGCCTACCGCAACCTGGACTTCAACACCTACGGGCTCCTTGCAGCGAACGAGTCCTTCCTCGCGGAAGATCCGGAGCAGGCGCAGGCAGTGGTCAACGCGTACGAAAAGGCCCGTGCCTGGGCAGCAGCCAACCCGGAGGAAACCGCGCAGATCCTGGCAGATGTTGCCGGCCTGGACCCCGCCGTCGCCACAACGGTGATCGGGGAGCGCAGCAACCTGGACGTGGACCCGGCGCCCGGCGGGGCGCAGCGGTCCGTCCTGGCGAAAATCGGCCCCACTCTGGTGGAGACCGGCGACGTGGCCAGCCAGGAGCAGGTGGACGATGCGCTGGACAGCCTCCTGGACGACTCCTATGTGCGGAACGCGGACCCGGACTCCCTCGGAGCCGGCTCATGACGTCCCCCGCCGCATCCCCCGCCCGCACGGGCGGCGTTTCCACACCTGCACCGGCATCGAAGGCCGCCCGGCTGGACCGGCGGCTCCCCCGGCTCGGCCTGGGCCTTATCGTCCCGGTACTGCTGGCCGCAGCCTGGCAGCTCGCCTCTTCCACCGGGGTCTTCAGCGCCGTCCAGCTCCCCTCCCCCGGCGCCGTGTACGATGCCGCGGCGGACCTGGTGCAGCGCGGCGAATTCGGCACCCATGTGGCGATTTCCACCCAACGCGTGCTGACCGGTTTTCTGATCGGTGCCGCCCTGGGACTGCTTCTGGGTGCCCTGCTCGGCCTGTCACGGCTGGCCGACGCCCTGCTGGGTCCGGCCATCGGCGCCCTCCGGGCGGTTCCCTCCCTGGCGTGGGTTCCGCTGTTGATCCTCTGGATGAAAATCGGCGAGGATTCCAAAATCACGCTGATTACCATCGGCGCGTTCTTTCCGGTCTTCACCACCGTCGCCCTGGCCCTGCGCCACGTGGACCGGAACCTGGTGGAGGCAGCCCGTGCCTTCGGGCTCCGCGGGGTGAAGCTGCTGACCACGGTGCAGTTGCCGGCCGTCGTGCCGGCCGTCTTTTCGGGCCTGCGGCTCGCGCTCGCCCAGTCCTGGCTCTTCCTGGTTGCGGCGGAGCTGATTGCATCCTCAATGGGACTGGGCTTCCTGCTGATGGACTCGCAGAACAACGGCCGGACCGACCGGATGTTCCTGGCCATCATCACACTGGCCGTCATCGGGAAGGCCACCGATGCCCTGCTGGGCGTCGCGGAGAAAAGGGCGGTGCGGAAATGGGCCTGACCACACCGTCCATCCCCGCCGTTGACACCGCCGCCGAAAGGAAACGGATTGCCTTCTGGGAGTCCGCCGCCCGCCGCCTGCAGTGGGACGAACCCTGGCACACCGCTCATACCTTCCACCCACCGCGGCGGCTCAGCGGCCCGGACGTTCCGGAAGCGGAGGCGGAATACAGCGTCCCGGCTATTGAATGGTTTAGCGGCGGCCGCCTGAATGCGTCCGTCAACTGCCTGGACCGACACGTGGCGGCCGGGCAGGGAAGCCGGGTTGCCCTGCACTTCGAGGGCGAACCCGGGGACCGCCGCAGCGTGACCTATGCCCAGCTGCTGCGGGAGGTTTCCCGTGCGGCCAACGCCCTGGAGGCCCTGGGCATCGGGGCCGGGGACCGGGTGGTGGTGTACCTTCCCGTCCTGGTGGAAACCATTGTCATCACCCTTGCCTGTGCACGGATCGGTGCCGTCCACTCGCTGGTGTTCGGCGGATTCTCTGCCGAAGCGCTGAAGTTCCGGGTGGAGGACACCGGCGCCAAGCTGCTGGTCACCACCGACGGCCAGTTCCGGCGCGGGGCCGCCATACCGGTCAAGGACACCGCGGATGCCGCGGTGTCCGGGGAGAACAGGATTGAGCACGTGCTGGTGATCCGCCGCACCGGGTCGGACATCGGCTGGGTGCCCGGACGCGACGTGTGGTGGCACGAGACCGTGGATCCGGCGTCGGACAGCCACCAGGCCCGGTCCTTCGACGCCGAAACCCCGCTGTTCATTATGTACACCTCGGGCACCACCGGCCGGCCGAAGGGACTGGTGCACACCACCGGCGGGTACCTGACGCAGGCCGCCCAGACCTATGAGTACCTTTTCGCCCACCCGGACCCGCAGCAGCGGGCCGCGGACGTCCATTGGTGCACCGCCGACCTGGCCTGGGTCACCGCCCACACCTATGAGATCTACGGACCGCTGGCCAACGGTGCCACGCAGGTGATCTTCGAGGGAACCCCCGACACCCCGCACCCGGGCCGGCACCTGGAAATCATCGAACGCTACGGGGTGACCAGCTACTACACCGCCCCCACCCTGGTCCGGTCCCTGATGGGCTGGTTCCCGGAGGGTGTGCCCGCCCGGTATGACCTCTCCTCCATCCGCCTGCTCGGCACGGTGGGAGAGGCGGTGAATCCGGAGGCCTGGCGCTGGCTGCGGGAGCAGTTCGGCCGGGGCGAAGTGCCCGTGGTGGACACCTGGTGGCAGTCCGAAACCGGAGCAGCCATTCTGTCCCCGCGCCCCACCGATCCGTCCTTCAAGCCGGGCTGCGCCTCCCGTGCCCTGCCCGGCGTCTCCACCCGCATTGTGGATGCTGCCGGAGAAACCGTTGCACCGCATGCGCAGGGCTTTATTGTGGTGGACCGCCCCGGACCCGGCATGGCCCGGACGGTCTGGGGCAACCCGCAGCGCTATCTGGACTCCTACTGGCGGCAGTACGCGCCGCAGGGATGGTTCCTGGCCGGCGACGGCGCCCGGTACGACGACGACGGCGACACCTGGATCCTGGGGCGGGTGGACGATGTGCTGAATGTGTCCGGGCACCGGCTGTCCACCATCGAGATCGAGTCCGCCCTGGTGTCCCACCCCTGGGTGGTGGAAGCCGGTGTCTGCCCGGTTGCCGATGCCCGCACCGGGCATGCGGTTGCGGCGTTTGTGGTCCTGACGGAAGCAGCCGAGGCCGTCCGGGCCGCCGAGGTCCTCAGGGCGCACGTTGCCCGGGAGATCGGGCCGATCGCCCGGCCCGCCGCCGTCGTCGTCGTTCCCGATGTGCCCAAGACCCGCTCCGGGAAGATCATGCGCCGGCTGCTCACCCAGCTATTCGAGGGCAGCGCGCTGGGCGACACCAGCAGCCTGCAGAACGAGCCCTGCATTGAGGCCATCAAGGCGGTGTGTTCGGCGCGGCGTGAAGCGGGGGCCTAGTGCTTCCTGGTCAGCGTGACCCGGTCCAGCACCATGGCGCCGCCCATGGCCTGATGGACCTGCAGGAACTCGGTGGCCGAGACCTCCAGGATGGAGCTGTCCGTCCGGGCCGGCAGCAGGTCCTCCCGCAGGCCGTCCATCACGTCGAGGAACAGACGAACGGCTTCCCTGCGGCTCATCGGCTCGGTGAAGGTTACCCGGTGGGCAGCCGAGGCCATCTTGTAGCCCGTCTCAACAACAATCACGTATTCGTCCACTGCGGCCTCCTGAATGCCTGCGGAGCACGCGTCCCAACTGCAACCTAAGCCCATGTTCCGTGCTCACCGCAACGGGGACGGACCTGATCCGTCCAAGACCACCCGAGGAAGGGGCTCGACCTACCGGCCCGGGCCGGAGTGTCCCTGCCCGGAGGGTCCGCGGTCCCGGGAGTTTTCGCCGCCGCTGCCCCAACCGTTGCCCCGGCCGGGACCCTCGCGTGTGGATTCCCGGCCGCCGGGCAGATGGCCGTCCGCATGCCGGGGATCCTGCGCCCGGTCCCCGGAGCGGGGGCCGTCATGCTGCACGTAACCCGACGGCGGATTGAAAAACGGCCCGCCCCCTTCTCCAGGGCCCGGCAGCGCACGGTCGCCGGGCTGCACAACCGGGGCAGGGACAACGGTGGCCGCCGGCGCCGGCTCGGGTTCGGGTTCGGGTACCGGAGCCGGAAGGGGAATGTCCTCGACCACGGGAACGGGCTGGGGCTCGGTAACCGCCACGGGCGTCTCCATCTGGGCGGGCTGCTCCGTTTCCGCCGGTTCGGCCCGTTCCGGCGACGGGGCCTCCGGGGTGAAGCTGACAACGGGAGAGGGATCTGCCCGCACCAGGAAATCCGGGTTGGCCGCCACACCGCCGGCGCCTACCGCCATCGCCCCGATCAGGGTTGTACCGAGTATGACTCCGCGGCCGCGCCTGCGGCGGGGACGAAGGGGTACGGGCGCTCCCTCGAACAGGGCAGCGAGTTCGGGCTGGGGTTCCGGAACCCCTGGGCGGGATCCGCTGCGCAGGGCCACCAGCGCCTCTACCAGCTCCGGCGTCTCCTCCACGCCGGCTTCCGCCAGGAGGCCGCGGACGTAGCGTCGATCCTGCGCGTCAGGAAGCTCGTTCATTGTCCGGTGCCTCCTTCCGTTCCAGTTGGTTTTTGAGTACGCCCAGTGCACGGCGCTGAAGCTGTTTGACCGATCCGGCACTGCGTCCCATGATCTTCGCCGATTCTTCGATGGAAAGGTCGGCCACCACGCGTAGAAGCAGGACTTCCTGCTGCTGCGTGGTGAGTCCTTCCAGCAGGGCCGCGGCTCCGGCTTCGGAGCCGAGCACGCTTTCCTCGGCGGAAGCGGACTCACGGCGGTCCAGTTCCGGCTCGAATACGGTGATTGCCGGCTCGCGCTCGCGCCGTCGGACGTCGTCCACCATACGGGCGTGGGCAACGGAGAAAGCGAAGGTGCGGGCGCCGCGGAGCCCTCCCTTGAGCGTGTCCAGTCGAGCGAACAGCGTCAGGAAGACTTCCTGCGTGAGAGCTTCGGGGTCGTCACATCCCTTGGAGCGGAGGTAACCGAGGATCCCCGGCGCGAAGTCGTCGTAGATTTCCCGCAGCGCCGCGGGTTTACGGGCACGCGCATCACGGAGCGTTTGCTCAGTAAGCGGTGCGGGCACGGCGGATTCACTTTCCTAGGATGCGGGAGTGGTCCAAATGCTACCGTGTCCGCCGCCGCAGACCTGCGCGCAACGGCCACACCGATGCTCGTTGGGGGGATAAGCCTCGGCGCGGCCGTTACACAGAGGTAATCGACGGCGGCTAGCAAAAGGTTACGCAGCCGCAGAAAGTTTTTTTGTGCCGGGTCTGCCCGGCCCTAATGCGCCTCGACGATGTTCGCGTTTCCGGCAAAGCGGCGGTTCTTCAAGACCGGCAGGAACTCGCGTACATCGTCGATCCTGCGGCGGGTGACGTCCGCTGTCACCACCGCTTCGCGCTCTTCCTCCAGCGCCGCCTGCGGCACGCCCATGGGGTCCAGAATGACGGAATGTCCCACGGTATGCCGGCTGGAGGTTCCCGCGGCGGCAACCCACAGCGTGTTCTCGATGGCGCGCGCCTTGAGCAGGGTTTCCCAGTGGTCGATCTTGTGTTCGCCCTTAAACCAGGCCGCCGGCACGGCCAGCAGGTCGGCGTCGAGGTCGGCGAGCGCCCGGGACAGTTCCGGGAAACGCAGGTCATAGCAGGTCATGACCCCCACCCGGAGGTCCCCTACCTGCATGACTTTCAGGCCGCCGTCGCCCGGTTTGATCCGGGACGATTCGGCGTAGGAGAACGCGTCATAGAGGTGCAGCTTGCGGTACGTGTCCACAATCCGGCCGGTGGCATCGATCAGGACCAGGGTGTTGAAGGGCCGTTCCTCGCTGCTGGATTCGTAGCCGCCGGCAATTACGGCGATGTCCAGTTCAGCGGCCAGCAGGGACAGCTGGGAGACGAAAGTGGTCCATGAGGCGTCGACGGCGGCGGCCAGCGGGCCGTCCACCTTGCCGATGCTGAACATGGATTCTTCGGGGAAAATGATCAGCTCGGATCCCTCGGCCCGGGCCTTGCCGGCAAGGGACCGCATGGTGTCCAGGTTCTCCCGGACATCTCCCGTGGGACTGAACTGACCGACGCTGACTAACACTTTCGACCACCTTCGCTTCGGGCTTGGTAGCTCCCAGCCTAAACCAGGTCCTCGAAGTGCAGCACAGGTTTCAGGACGCTTCCGCTCCTGGCCGCCGCGGCTGCCTCATTGATGTCCCTGAACGAGTACCGGGTGATCATCTTGTCCAACGGGAACCGGCCCTGCTGCACCAGGTCCACCAGGGCCGGCAGGAACAGCTGTGGATTGGAATCGCCTTCGGTGATGCCCAGGATCTGGCGTCCATTGAGCATGAAGTTCACGTCCAGGCTCATGGTGCTCCCGGCGGCGGGTGCCCCGATGAGGCCGAGCTTGCCCAGTGGGGCCAGCACCGACGCGGCAGTTTCAGCAACCCTGACGCTGCCGGTGGTTTCCAGGGCGTGGGTCACGCCTTCACCGCCGGTCAGTTCCATCAGCGCCTGGGCGGCATCGGTAGTGCCGGAGTTCACGACGTCGGTGGCCCCCAGTTCCCGGGCCAGCTCCAGCCGTGAATCCACCAGGTCCATCACGATAATCCGCGTGGCCGGAGACAGGGCGGCGGCCATCACTGCTGCCAGCCCGACGGGACCCGCACCGAAAACGGCCAGCACGGAACCCGGCTCGGGTTTCAGGACATTCAGTACGGCTCCGGCGCCGGTCTGGATGCCGCAGCCCAGGGGGGCCAGCAGGGACAGATCCGCAGCCGGATCCACCTTGGTCACACCGCGTTCATCGGCCAGGACCAGATTGGCAAAGGAAGACTGCGCAAAGAAGTGCCCGTGCAGGTCAGTGCCGTTTTCCGAAAGGGTGGAGCTGCCGTCCGCACGTTCGCCTCCGAGGAGGTTCCGGGGCAGGAATTCGACGCAGTACGCCGGGTGGGCGCTTCGACAGTTGCGGCAGACCCCGCAGCTGGTGAAGGTCAGCAGGACGTGGTCGCCCGGCTGAACCGAGGTCACGGCACTTCCCACGGCTTCCACGACCCCCGCGCCCTCATGCCCCAGGACCCCGGGCAGGGGAAACGGAATATGGCCTGCCTGCACACCCAGGTCGGTGCCGCAGACGCCGCTTGCCGTCACCCGGACCAGAACTTCGTCGGGACGGGGATCATCCAGCGTAACTTCGGCAAGTTCGAAGGGCTCGTTGGTGCCGCGCAGGACGGCGGCTGTGGCTGTGCTGGTCATGTCTGCCTCTCCCTGCCGGATCGGGACAACCGACACAACGGTCTGCGACGGTGCTCCGGCACACCCTTCACCCTACGCCCGCCCTACACTTGGGCGACATGGAAGAAATCACTACCCCCGTTGACCTCGGCAGCCCGGCGGGCGTGCTCAATCCGGCAGCGGTGGGCTTTGCCCGCAGCGCCCTGCACCGTCCCGTGGTTCCCTCGGGCGTCCGGACCGGCTGGCGGACCAAACGCTGGGAGTACTGGGGCATCCTCACCCCTGAGCTCGCCGTCGGCCTGACCATTGCCCACCTGGACTATGCCGCCACGCTGCAGCTCTACGTTTTCGAACGCAGCACCGGCAAGGAGATCAGCATCGACCCGCTGAAACTGCTGCCCTCCTACGCGGATGTTTCCCTGCCGGATGCACTGCCGCCGCTGACTGCGTACGGCTCCTTCGGCGGATCCGGCCTGCGGTTCCACGACGCCGACGGCGGAACCCGGCTGCAGGCGACGTCGTCCCGGATCACCGCGGATCTGTTTGCCGAAGCGGACGGGGACGTCCTTTCCGTGGTGGTGCCGTGGTCCGAGCGCCGCTACCAGTACACACTCAAGGACGTGGCCCGCCGGGTGTCCGGCTCCGTGACCGTGGACGGGCGGGAGTACCAAGTGGGCGGGGAGGGTTCGTTCGCCGTACTGGACCGCGGCCGCGGCCGCTGGCCCTACTCCAGACGCTGGAACTGGGGAGTGGGGTCCGGAACGGTGGACGGCACCCGGCTCGGACTGCAGATCGGCGGGAAGTGGACCGCGGGCACTCCCGCCACGGAGAACGCCCTGGTCGTGGATGGGCGACTGCACCATTACGACGGCGAACTGGACTTTGCCTACGACCTCGCCGATCCGGCGTCGCCCTGGCGCGTGCACGGTCCGTGGATCGACGCCGTCCTCACCCCGTTCCACCGGCGCACGGCGGCGACGAACGCCGTCGTCATCCGTTCGCAGACCTGGCAGGCGTTCGGCACCTGGTCCGGGACGGCGCGCACCCCGGACGGCTCGCAGTATTCACTGGACGGGCTGACCGGCTGGATTGAAGAGGCCCGGAACCGCTGGTAGCTGTCTGGACGCCGCCCTGGATTCAGCTGCCGGCGGCCAGGTCCGTTGGCCGTGGCACGCTCCAGGTCGGCCGGGGCTCCGGCGTGAGGCCGGGGACATCCGGGATCTCCGGAGCGTCCCGGTCCTGCCGGAAATCCGGAGCCTGGGGCAAATCAACGTCGGCGAGCCAGGCAGCCGGTCCGGCGCCGGTGACCATCACGGCCGTTCCGAGGGCAAGCAGCACCAAGGGAATGACCAATGCCGAGGTGACAAAGACATTCGCGGGAACCAGGACGCGCGTTCCCGCTCCGGCGGCCCGGATCACCAGCAGCGAACGGAGCCTGCGGGGACGCTCCCCGGCGGCAAGCAGCAGGGCCGCCGTGTAGGCCCCTCGGGCCAGGGTCAGACCCCCGGCAACTACCGCCATCGGGCCGGTCAGGGGGTGCGCGCCGAGGGGATCGGACGCCAGCGGAAGGAATCCCAGCACAATACCGGCCACCAGGTACCAGACCGGACGCAGGCCTATCCGGAGCCGCCATTTCCGGTACTCCTCGAAGGCCGGGTCCTTTCGCGAGGGTATGGCCCCCCGCTCCGCCCCCTCGAATAGATGGACTGACACCGCCGTCGGAATCACCGACGCCACCAGCAGGAATACCGCCGGAGCTTCGCCCCCGGATGCGGCGGCCCAGATCGTTCCGGCCGTGGCGGCGGCGAAGGCGGCGACAGCAGCCCCCGCCCCGCCCCAGGCATGCCGGTTCCGCCGAAAAAGATCAGCGCCGTAGCCGGACGGGAAACGGCGCAGATGCGCCAGCACCCGGACAAGGAGCACCGCAAGCAGCACTCCGGCAAGACCCAGGGCAAGGGCCGCGCTTGCACCGGCATCCGGGGAGATCCATCCGGACACTCCGGCAGCCGCGGCCAGGGCGGCCAGCGCTCCTGCCGCCCGCCGCCTCTGCCGCTTGTCCACCGGGAGCCTGCCGGACCCGCCCGGCGTGTAACGGCGGTGGTGAAGCAGCCGCTGGCCGAACGTCACGGGGAGGAACACCAACGCCAGCACCAGGGCGGCCACCGCGCTGGTGCCCCCGTTATGGAGCGAACCGGCCAGGAAGCCAAAAGCGAGGACCTGCAGCCACGGGATGAAGGCGACGCCGGCGAGCCGGCTGAAAAACTCCCCGCGCAGCGACTCCAGGGCATCCGGGTCCAGCGGGTTAACGGCCAGCAGTGACGACACCATGGCGGCGGGGTCCATGCCGGCCGGGCGCTCGCGCAGGGCGGCGGCAGCCAGGATCAACGGCTGGTACCCGGGATCCAGGGCGAGGCCCTCCTCCAGGTAAAGCCGGGTCAACTCGGCGGGTCCGTTCAGTGCGGTGTTGGCGTACACGGCAACGGAATAATGCGCCGGATCGTGCGGATTCAGTTCCAGGGCCCGCTGGATGTGCTTCCAGCCCCTGGCCCGCTCGGCCTCCTCCTCGGCACGTATGTAGACACCCGCGGCAATCCGGTGGACCACGTCATCGTGCGGATACGCGGCGACCGCCGCAGCAACGGTTTCCCGGGCTGCGGCGGAATCGTTCAGGCTTTGCTGCGCAACGGCCAGCAGCAGAAGCCCGTCGCGCGTGTCCGGTGCCAGGGCCAGCGCCTCGCGGGCGGCATGCTCGGCTTCTTCCCCGCGCTCGAGGATGATGTACAGCTGGGCCAGGTCCTCATGCAGCCACGGTTCGTCCAGATGGTGGGGCGCCTGGTCCCGGAGCAGGGTGAGGGCGTCGTTTTCCCGGCCGGAGGACATCAGCACCTCAACCCGGGACCTGATGATGTCCCGGTCGAGGACCGCGCTCACAGCATTTTCCGCGAACGCAGATAGTGGGCGAGGTCGTTGTACCGGCCGTCCCGGTTCGCGAACCGGACCACGTTTGAGGACTGCTCCAGCCACGTCCGGGTGGACGGGTTCACCTCGGCGAGCGCCTTCTCGATGTGCTCCATCGAAATCGGGAACAGTTCGCCGCCTGCAATCGACGCGGTCATGGCCTTTTCAGCGGCGGTGACGCACACGTGCTCCAGGTCCGCGCCCGAGAAGCCCTCGGTGCGCGAGACGATCGCAGGAACGTCGATCCCCGCGATGGGCCGGTTGGAAAGGTGATAGCGCAGGATCGCGTCCCGGGCCCCGGCGTCGGGCGGGCTGACCAGCACCATCCGGTCCAAGCGCCCCGGGCGCAGGAGCGCGTCGTCCAGATCCCATGGGTGGTTCGTGGCGGCCAGGACGTACAAGCCGTCGTTGTCCCCGGACGTCGAGTCCATTTCCAGCAGCATCTGGTTCACCATCTGCCGCAGCCAGGCCGAACCACCCGTCAGGCTGCTGCGGCGCATGCCGAGGGCATCCACTTCGTCCAGGAACAACACGGCCGGGGCGCGCCGCCGGGCCTCATTGAAGACTTCATGCAGGTTCCGCTCGGTCCCGCCCACGTACGCGTCCAGCACGTCGGTCATGGTGACGTTCACGAACGACGCGCCCAGCTCACCGGCGACGGCGCGTGCCAGGAAGGTCTTGCCGCAGCCCGGCGGGCCGTAGAGCAGCAGGCCGCCGCGCAGCGACTTGCCGAAGGCCCTGGCGATCTCAGCGTGTTTCATCGGCTGCAGGAAGGATTCATGCAGCCGCTTCTTGACGTCATGCAGACCGCCGACGTCGGCAAGGGTCACCGGCGGGCCGGCAGGTTCGAGCGGGGGCGGCGGTGCACCCGCGTCCCCGTGCTGCAGCTGCGGCTGGACAAAGGGCGGCGGCACCTCCGCCCCAAGGTCGGCCTCAGCCAGCTGCCAATCGAAGCCGGGATCGACGTCGTCGGCGACCATGTCTTCGATCGCGGGCTCGGGGTCGAAATCCGGAAGCTCCGGCTCCGGAAGCGTCGGCTCCTGCCCGGTGCCCTGATTCAGGGCCGCGGCGGTCCTGCCCAACAGTGCGAGCGCCGCAGCATTGCCCGGTTCCCGGGCAAGCACCGCGTTGATCTGCCCCAGCGCCTCTACACCGCGCCCGGACTGAAGCAGCAGGTCGGCAAGATGCAGCCGCAGCATCGTCTCCTGTGGATTGGCTTCCACGGCCCGCTGCAGGCTATTGATGAGTTCGTCGTTAATTCCCCCCATGGGAAAAAATCCTAAATCACTCTCGGTGTGGACGTGTTCCTGCTTTACGCCAGCGGTGTCACAAAAGTGTTCAGCCCGGAATCGATAGGCTGGCAGGATGGAATTCGCACGCCTGCTCCTGTCCGGTACCGCCCTGCTCCTCATCACCGGCTGCGCCGGCGGCAGCGGATCCGCTTCCTTGCTGGAGGACTACGGCCTGGCGGGTGCGGACACCCGGGAGGTTGTTGAACGCCTTGACCGGACCAATGACGACCGCGGGTCCGGGCTGGAAGCGTCGGTCACCTACGATGCCGTAGTGGTGCAGGAAGGCGGACAGGAGACCCTCCTGCCGATGCCCGAGGACCAGTTCTACCTTTCCGTGGCGCCGTGGATCACAACAACCCACGACTGCTTCAACCACAGCCTCACCGGCTGCCAGGGGGAACTGGTGGATGCCCCGCTGGACGTCCGTATCACCGACAGCACCGGTGCGGTCCTCGTGGAGGAAACAGTGCGGACCTATGACAACGGGTTTGTCGGTTTCTGGCTACCGAAGGGAATTACGGGGTCGTTGGAAATCGCCTCGTCGGAGGGTGCCGGCGCGGGAAGCATCAGCACCTTCACTGACAGCCCCACCTGCATCACCTCCCTGCAGCTGGTCTGAGCCGGGAAAGGTACCGGATCGTTGCAGTCCGCCCCGTAAGACGGCGGAAGGCCCCCAGCCTCAAGGGCTGCGGGGCCTTCCGCGGGGTGGCGGGTTTACTCGTTAATGAGGTCCCGCACCACGATGGTCTGGTCGCGGTCCGGACCTACGCCGATGGCGGAGAACCGGGTGCCGGACATCTTTTCCAGCGCCAGCACGTAGTTCCGGGCGTTTTCGGGAAGGTCTTCCAGGGTCTTCGCCCCGGTGATGTCCTCGGTCCAGCCGTCGAAGTACTCGAAGATCGGCTTGGCGTGGTGGAAGTCGGTCTGCGTCATCGGCATCTCGTCGAACCGCACGCCGTCGACGTCGTAGGCCACGCATACCGGGATCTTCTCGATGCCGGTGAGCACGTCCAGCTTCGTCACGAAGTAGTCCGTGAAGCCGTTCACGCGGGACGCGTGGCGGGCCAGGACGGCGTCATACCAGCCGCAGCGGCGCGGACGGCCGGTGTTCACACCGAACTCGCCGCCGGTCTTCTGCAGGTACAGCCCCATGTCATCGAACAGCTCGGTGGGGAACGGCCCGGCGCCGACGCGCGTGGTGTACGCCTTGATGATGCCCACGGATCGGGTGATCCGCGTGGGGCCGATGCCCGAACCCACGGACGCGCCGCCGGCGGTCGGGTTCGAGGAGGTGACGAACGGGTAGGTGCCGTGGTCCACGTCCAGGAAGGTGGCCTGGCCGCCCTCCATCAGGATGACCTTGCCCTCGTCCAGGGCGGAGTTCAGCTCGTAGGTGGAGTCAATGACCATCGGGCGCAGCCGGTCCGCATAGGAGAGGAAGTACTGGACCACCTCTTCGGCGTCGACGTCGCGGCGGTTGTAGACCTTCAGCAGCAGCTGGTTCTTCTGCTTCAGGGATCCTTCGACCTTCTGGCGCAGGATGGACTCGTCAAAGATGTCCTGCACGCGGATGCCCAGCCGGGCCACCTTGTCCATGTAGGCCGGGCCGATGCCGCGGCCGGTGGTGCCGATGGCGCGCTTGCCCAGGAACCGTTCGGTGACCTTGTCCATCACCTGGTGGAACGGGGCCACCAGGTGCGCGTTGGCGGAAATCCGCAGTTTGGAGGTGTCCGCGCCGCGGGATTCCAGGCCGTCGATCTCGGTGAAGAGCGCCTCGAGGTTCACCACGCAGCCGTTGCCGATGACGGGAATCGCGTTGGGGCTGAGGATGCCCGCGGGCAGCAGCTTGAGTTCGTATTTTTCACCGCCGACGACGACGGTGTGGCCGGCGTTGTTTCCGCCGTTGGGCTTGACGACGTAGTCGACGCGCCCGCCGAGCAGGTCGGTGGCCTTACCTTTACCTTCGTCGCCCCACTGGGCGCCGACGATGACTATAGCTGGCATGGGATCCTCCCCCATTAGTTACGGCGTGGGAGCTGCGTGGTGCAGATCCGCTACCGTGCATGAGAACGCCCCTGGACCAGCGCCTTGTGCCGTCACGGCGTGCCTCGGCGCAGGTTGCGGGGCTCTTACCTGCCAAGTTTAGCCGATCATGCTGTGGCTCACCCGGTTATCCACTGCCGGAGGGAATCATCTTCCGCGCTTCGCGGGTAGCGTGGGCGCATGGACCGATTCCGCGGCTACATTGCCGGGCTGGGCACCTCCTCCGGCACGAGGCTGGTGGTGGGGCACTGGCTCGAATCCCCGCTGGGTTCCTTTACGGATGTGATGGCGGAGGACGACGACGGCGTGCGGACGCTGCTCGCGCCCACGGACTCGGTGGCGGAGTACGTGGGAGGGACCTACCGGTTTGACCGGACCGTGGTGGCACCCGTGGACGCGGCGCTTTCCCCGGAAGCACTCCGGGTGGCGGCCGGGCCGCTGCGGCTGGATGTGTCCCTGGGCCCGGTGACCCTGCTGGGCCGGGTGCTGGAACACGTGCCGGCGCCGCTGGCCGTGGCTCCGTGGTGGCTGCGGCTGATCAATCCCGTCGCAGGACTGCTGGTCCCGGGCGTGCAGACGGCCGGATCAGCGGGCGGAGACCGGCGGGAGTTCTACGGTGTACGGTCCATCCGCTCCCTGACCGGTGCCACGGCCGCGTGGAACGGCAATGACCTGGGCGGGCTGCGTCCGGTCGAGCCGCCGGTGAAGTTCGGCTTCAGCTCCGTTCCGGCCGCACCGCAGATTGTCGCCGTCACCACCACGATCCTGCCCTGACGGGCCTGTCCGGACAGCAGGGACACCTAGTGAGCGGCGGAAGCCCATCTGCTGCTCGGCAGACGCGGGACCGGTTGCACTCGGGCAACCTTTGCCTTGCCGAACTATTTCGGCGGCACGGAACCCAATTTCGTCCTTGGGGGAAGCGCCCCGATTACCCGGCTCCCTAGGCTTTCAGAGTCATCCAACACTGGGTGCCCTTCTTTACTCAGAAAGCAGGGGATTTCCATGAAAAAGACAGCAGCAGGCCTGACTCTGACGGCCATCACCGGATTCGGACTTTTGTCAGCGACGCCGGCGCTGGCCGCGGGGCCGGGCGGAGGCGGCGGAGGTGACGGCAAACCGTGGCCTCCGCCGCCGCCCTACGCCAACTGCGACGAAGCCGCAGCGGAGAACGTCTACAACATCCCCAACACACACCCCCGGTACGGTGCTCACCTGGACAGGGATATGGACGGCATCGGCTGCGACGATCCCACCAAACCCATGGCCCAGGTGCCCATGAGGCAGGGCCACATGGAGCCGGACGGCACCTGGGTTGATACCCAGGTGGAGCACATACCCGCAGGCGGTGCCAACACTGGCATCACGCAGGAGCCGGAGGAATCCAATGCCGGAGTCCTGGCCCTGGGCGGAGGCCTGGTGCTGGCTGCGGCAGCAGGCGGAACGTTCGTGGTGCGGCGCCGCCTCGCGGGCCAGAAATAAACGGAGACCGGTAAGCGGAAACCATGAGGACCACTGACAGCGGCCGCCGCAGACGCCTCGGTGCGGTTGCGGCGGCCGCACTTCTCCTGGCAGGAACCGCCAGCACCGGCCCCGTCAGCGCCGGCAGCACCACAGCTTCAGCAGAAGCTGCCCCGGCACCGAGCGCGGTCATTCCGGCCTCCCCGGCACCGGCTTCTCCCGCGCCGACCGCCTCGGTACCGCCCGGAAGCCCCGCCGTCCCTTCCACACCCGCAGGCATCCAGGCCCTGCCGGAGTCGCCGCCGGAGACCTTACGCATCCCCTCAATCGGGGCATCGTCGAAGCTGATCCGTCTGGGCCTGGATGACCAGGGCGCCTTGGAGGTGCCCGAGGGCAGACCCGGTTCGCCCGCGGGCTGGTACGAACTCTCCCCCACGCCGGGAGAACCCGGACCTGCTGTCCTTCTGGGACACGTCAATGCCGAGGGCGGCGGACCCGGGATCTTCGCCGACCTGCGCCGCCTCGCTGCCGGCGAGCGGATCGAGGTTTCCCGTGAGGATGGAAGCACCGCGGTGTTCACGGTGCTTCGTGGCGAGCAGTATCCCAAGGACGAATTTCCGACGCAGAAGGTATACGGAAACACTGCAGGACCGGAACTCCGGCTGATCACCTGCGACGGCTACGACCAGAAAACGGGCCGCTTTGACGACAACTACGTGGTCTACGCGGAGCTCGTTCCACCCGGCGGACCGTAATCCGCCACCGGCCGGACCGGTTGACGCAGCACGGTCCGCAGCTTCTCCGGAACCACCCGCCGCGGATCGCTGAGGTACACCTCGTGATGGTCGCCGTTGAACGTCAGGCGGCGCTCCGGCATCCAGATCGAGTGCAGGCGGTCCAGGACCGGACCCTCGGCATCGTAGGGGCCGACGAAGAGGATCTGCGCCACCAGCCCCTCCGTGAGCGTCAACAGCCGGATCCCTTCCAGCCACGGAACCTTCTTCTTGGCACCTACGGAAGCAACAGCCGCCTCCACCATCTCCGCAGTGATCCATTCCGGCTGGGCAATCAGCAGAGTCCAGTCCCACGCGCTTTTTTCGCGGCGGACAAAGGACCCGGGATCTTCGGCCCGCCACAGCCCCTCCAGCGGGCCGACCGTGAAGTCCGCGTCCAGTTCATCCTTGGAGGAAAACTTCACCGAATACGCCACCGGGTAGAGACACTCGATGGCCTCGGTGTACTCGGCGGATGTATTGGGGTCGCCGTGCCCGTCAACGGCGAGGTAGTGCATGATCGGCACATCCACCAGCGTGAAGTCGCCGCCCCGGGGCGCATACAGTTCCGGATAGGACCGTTTCAGGTCGAACTTTTCCATGTGCTGACCACCTTTCGGCCGGCCTTTCAGCGTAGGCGCCCATCGACGGCTGCGGGGAGGTCCGTGCCCGCCCGACGGCCCCTGGGCAGACAAAAAGCTCCCCGGACAAAACAAACGGCGGCCCCCGAAACCCGGGGACCGCCGTCGTCGTTCTGCTGAGCTAGGACCTACAGTCCTTCGATGGCCGCCTTGGCCTTCGGATCCGAATCATCGAGGAACTTGCGGATCCGTTCCACTTCCTCGGTTTCCCCGATGGCCGCCGCCGCCCGGCCCAGCGCGTACAGCGACCGCAGGAACCCGCGGTTCGGAACGTGCGACCAGGGCACGGGTCCAATGCCGCGCCAGCCGGCGCGGCGCAGGGAGTCCAGTCCGCGGTGGTACCCCACGCGGGCGTAGGCGTAGGACTCGACATTCTGCCCCTCTTCGAACGCCTCATCGGCCAGCGCGGCCCACACCTGGGATGAGGTGGGGAACTGGGCTGCGAGGTCCACGGGTTCGTCACCGGCTTCCAGGCGCGCGACGACGTCGGGCTCCTCCGGGAGGTACGTGGCGTCCGGGCCGAGGAGGTTGGTGCGGAATTCATCTGACATTAGAGTGCCTTGCCTGCCGATCCTAGATTCGATGCAGCTTCGACCACGCGGGCGGCCATGCCCTTTTCGGCGGAGGCGCCCCAGACCCGCGGATCGTACTGCTTCTTGTTGCCGACTTCGCCGTCCACCTTCAGCACGCCGTCGTAGTTGCGCAGCATGTGGTCCGCAACCGGACGGGTGTAGGCGTACTGCGTGTCGGTGTCGATGTTCATTTTAACGACGCCGTAGGACACGGCGTCGGCGATTTCCTGGGCGGAGGAACCCGAGCCGCCGTGGAAGACCAGGTCGAACGGGCGGTCCTTGCCGATGGAGCTGCCCACCTCGTCCTGGATTTCCTTGAGGATTTCCGGGCGCAGCTTCACGCCGCCCGGCTTGTACACGCCGTGCACGTTGCCGAAGGTGAGCGCGGTGATGTAGCGGCCCTTGCTGCCGTCGCCGAGGGCCTCGATGGTGGCCATGCCGTCCGCCACCGTGGTGTAGAGCTTGTCGTTGATGGCGTTCTCCACGCCGTCCTCTTCACCGCCCACGGTGCCGATTTCGACCTCGAGGATGATCTTGGCGGCCGCGGTGCGGGCCAGCAGTTCCTGGGCGATGCGCAGGTTGTCCTCAAGGGTTTCCGCCGAACCGTCCCACATGTGCGAGTTGAAGATCGGGTCTTCTCCGCGCTTCACTGCGGCTTCGGAAGCGGCCAGCAGCGGCAGGACAAAGTCGTCGAGCTTGTCCTTGGGGCAGTGGTCGGTATGCAGCGCAATGTTCACGTTGTAGCTCTTGGCCACTTCCTTGGCGTAGGCCGCGAACGCGAGGGAGCCCGTGACCATGTTCTTCACGGTGGCGCCGGACCAGTACGCCGCACCGCCGGTGGATACCTGCACAATGCCGTCCGAGCCAGCTTCGGCGAAGCCCGCCAGGGCTGCGTTCAGCGTCTGCGACGAGGTGACGTTGACTGCCGGATACGCGAAGCCCCCTGCCTTGGCTCGGTCGATCATCTCGGCATAAATCTCCGGGGTTGCAATAGGCATGCTGACTCCAAGGTCGATACGGCAGGGCCTTCAGCCCTCGTTGGCTCCTTACATCCTAGCCACAAGTGCCCCCGCGGCAGCAGGTGGTTCCGCTCGATTACGACGGCGGCTTCCGGGAGACGGTTCTCAGTTCACCTTCTGGCCGAACACGTGCCGGCGGATCCAGCCGTGCATTGCAATGGCAGCAGCGGAACCGGCGTTGATGGACCGGGTGGATCCGAACTGGGCAATGGACAGGGTGGCGTCGGCGGCGGCATGGATCTCCGGGCTCAGGCCGGGGCCCTCCTGCCCGAAGACCAGCACGCAGTTTTCCGGCAGCTCATAGGTTTCCAGCGGGACCGAATCGGGAAAGTTGTCGATCCCGATGATGTGCAGGCCCTCGCCGCGCGCCCACTCCACGAAATCCTCCACTGTCGGGTGGTTGCGGATGTGCTGGTAGCGGTCCGTGACCATGGCACCGCGGCGGTTCCACCGGCGTCGTCCGATGATGTGGACTTCCTTCGCCATGAAGGCATTGGCGGTGCGCACCACGGTGCCGATGTTGAAATCGTGCTGCCAGTTCTCGATCGCCACGTGGAACGGGTGCCGCTTGGTGTCCAGGTCCGCCACGATCGCGTCGTGTTTCCAATAGCGGTATTCGTCCACCACGTTCCGGGCGTCCCCGTTCGCCAGCAGCTCCGGATCCCAGTGGTCCCCCTCCGGCAGCGGCCCCTCCCAGGGGCCCACCCCTACCTGGTGCAACGGCGCGGCGGCTTCATCGGTGCTGTCATTACGGAGTTCTGAGGGGCTGTCTATCACCCTTCCAGCCTAAGGTGAAAGACTGGCAGCGCCCGCTTCGGGGCTCCGTGGCCCGGGTCCGGGCCGCGGAGGACACCGACCGCCGGGGCAGCAAAGTACGCGAGAAATGGGAGACCGTGGGCGAAAACGAGAACATTGAATGCTGGCTGACGGACATGGACGGGGTACTGGTCCACGAAAACCACCCCATCCCCGGGGCCGCGGAGCTCATTGACCGCTGGGTCGCCACGTCCAAGCGGTTCCTGGTGCTGACCAACAACTCCATTTACACCCCGCGCGATCTCGCCGCACGGCTGCGCGCCTCCGGGCTGGAAGTGCCGGAGGAGAACCTGTGGACCTCCGCACTGGCCACTGCGGAGTTCCTCAAGGACCAGGTGAAGAACGCCGGGACCCCGGGCCGCTGCTTCGTGGTGGGTGAAGCGGGCCTGACGACGGCGCTGCACGAGGCCGGCATGATCCTCACCGACACGAATCCGGACTATGTGGTGCTGGGCGAGACCCGCACCTATTCCTTCGGCACCATCACCAAGGCCATCCGGCTCATTCTCGGCGGCGCCCGGTTCATTGCCACCAACCCGGACGTCACCGGCCCCTCGCAGGAGGGGGTGCTTCCGGCCACCGGCGCCATCGCCGCGCTGATCACGGCGGCCACCAAGATGGAGCCCTACATTGTGGGCAAGCCCAACCCCATGATGTTCCGGTCCGCCATGCGCAAGATCGACGCGCACTCCGAAACCACGGCCATGATCGGCGACCGGATGGACACCGACATCGTGGCCGGGATCGAGGCGGGGCTGCATACCGTGCTGGTGCTCAGCGGCATCACCCAGCGCGAAGACATCAACCGGTATCCGTTCCGACCCACGCAGATCATGAACTCGGTGGCTGACCTGATCAATACGATCTAAGCCGGCCGGGCCGGTACGGCTATTCGAGGCCGAGTTCGTCCTTGCCGAATGCGAACAGGTAAGGGACGCCGGCCTCGGCTTCGATGCGTTCCTTGGCGCCCGTGTTCCGGTCGACGATCACGGCCACGGCCACCACGTTGCCGCCGGCGTTGCGCACGCCTTCGACGGCGGCCAGCGCGGATCCGCCGGTAGTGGAGGTGTCCTCCAGGACCACCACGTTGCGCCCGGCGACGTCGGGGCCTTCCACCTGCCGGCCCATGCCGTAGGACTTCTGCGCCTTGCGCACAACGAAGGCGTCCACCGCGCGGCCCGTACGGGTGGCCGCGTGCATGACTGCAGTACCCACCGGATCCGCGCCCATGGTCAGGCCGCCCGCGTTGGTGAACGCGATGCCCGCCTGATCCAGCAGGTCCAGCATCACATCGCCCACCAGTACGGAGGCTTCGTGCTGCAGCGTGACCCGGCGCAGGTCAATGTAGTAGTCCGCCTCGGCGCCGGAGGAAAGCACCACCTTGCCGCGCACCACCGCCAATTCCATGATCAGTTCAAGCAGCCGGGCACGGGACGGGGCAATCGCGGGCGATGTCATGGCTCAATCCTAGCGACGGACCCCGGCTCATTCGTGTTCCGGTCCCTTTTGCGACGCGGTCCGTATCGGGCCGGCTGCGCCGGATGTCCGCCGGCTCAGGTCTTGCGGCGGCGGAAGCCGCCGAACCAGGTAAGGAGCGTGTCCGCAGCCGGAGGATCCGGATGTTTGGCCAGGACACGTAGGTTGTGCGCCGCGTCCTGCTGGCCGGCGTCGGCTGCCTGAGTGAACCAGAAGCGGGCGCCGGGCACGTCCGGCGGATCCAGGCGGTCTGCCAACAGGATTCCGAGATGGAGCATTGCGTCCGCGCTTCCGGCCTCGGCGGCCTGGGTGAGACAGGAACGTGCGCCGGGCACGTCCGGCGGATCCAGCCGGTTCAGCAGCAGCAGTCCAAGGTTGTATGCCGCGCTGAGATGGCCGGCTTCGGCCGCCCTGGCGTACCAGGTCCGTGCGGAATCCGGGTCCCGTGGTTCCAGCCGCTCCGCGAGCAGGACCCCGAGGTTGTACATCGCATCCACGTGCCCTGCCTCGGCGGCACGGGTGAATTGTTCGAGGGCCGCCGCCGGATCCGGCGGATCCAGCCGGTCCGCCAGCAGTACCCCGAGGTTGTACATCGCATCCACATGGCCTGCCTCGGCAGCCCGTGTGTACCAGGTACGCGCGGCTTCCAGGTCCAGTGATTCCGGCTCTTCGGAGAACCGGACCCCGAGGCTGAACATCGCATACGGATTTCCTGCCTTGGCCGCCCTGGTATTCCACAGGGCCGCCTCCTCCGCCTCCGAAGGATCCAGGCGGTGCGCCAGCAGGAAGCCGAGACGGACCATGGCGTCCGTATGGCCGGCGTCCGCAGCGCGGGTGAGCCAGAAGCGTGCCGCTGCGAGATCGGGCGGATCCACCCGGTCCGCCATCAGTTCCCCGAGGTTGGCCATGGCACTGACATGCCCGGCACCGGCTGCCCGCAGATACCAGGTGACGGCCGCATCCAGATCCGGCGGATCGCTCAGGTCCGCGTGGAAGACTCCGAGGTTGTTCATGGCCTCGAGGCTCCCCGGACTGTTGCCCGAGCCGGCCGCCCGCAGATACCAGGACCGGGCCGCGTCCGCTTCCGAAGGATCGAGCCGTTCCAGCAGCAGGTTTCCCAGGTTGGTCATCGCTTCGACGTGGCCGGCCTCGGCGGCGCGGGTGTACCAGGCACGCGCCGCGTCCACGTCCGGCGGGTCCAGCCGGTTGAGCAGCAGATGCGCCAGGTTGAACTGTGAGTGGATGTCACCGGAAGCGGCGGCGCGGGCGTACCAGGCACGCGCTCCGTCCACGTCCGGGGGATCCAGCTGCTCCGACAGCAGGAACCCGAGGCGGACCATCGCCCGAATGTTGCCGGTCTCCGCGGCGCGGGCGTACCAGGCACGCGCTCCGTCCACGTCCGGGGGATCCAGCTGTTCCAACAACAGTGTGCCGAGGTTGGTCATGGCTTCCACGTCGCCGGCTTCGGCAGCGGCCGTAAACCAGCGGCGGGCTCCGTCCACGTCCGGCGGGTCCATCCCCTCGGCCAACAGGATCGCGAGGTTGTTCATGGCATGGGTGTGGCCGTCGTCGGCGGCCCGTGTAAACCAGGTCCGCGCCGCCTCCGGATCCGGCGGCTCCACCCGCTGTATCAGCAGGTTTCCGAGGGTATTCATGGCCTGCACATGTCCGCTGTTTCCCGCACGCGCGAACCAGATGCGGGCAGCGTCCAGGTCCGGCGGATCCAGCTGGGTAGCCAGCAGGGTTCCGAGGTTGTACATGGCGTTTGTGTGGCCGGCGTTGCCTGCTTGAGCGAACCAGATGCGGGCCGCTTCCAGGTTCGGCGGATCCTGTTCCTGGGCGAACAGGATTCCGAGGCTATTCATGGCTTCGGCATTGCCGGCGTTGGCCGCTTCGACTAGCCGCTGATACCCGGCCCGGGCTTCGCCGTGGTCCGGTGCGCCCCCGCCTGGATTGCTGTCCATCCGTGCCCCTCCCCCGTCACGATGGGTATCAGGGAACCATGATGGCGGCGAGTGAACCAAATCACTACCGGGCAGGCCGTCCAACTCGGGCGGCCTTTTCCCGGACGCTGCGGGCGACACGGATATAGGCTGAGGTCCATGCGGAAACTACAAGAGGAAATCATTGCCGAACTGGGAGTTCAGCCCACTATTGATGCGGTCGCGGAAATCCGCCGCCGGGTGGACTTCCTCAAGGACTATCTGCACGCCTCGCATGCCAAGGGTTACGTCCTGGGCATCAGCGGCGGTGTGGACTCGACGCTCGCCGGCAAGCTTGCCCAGCTGGCCGTAGACGAGTTGAAGGCAGAAGGAACGGAAGCCCAGTTCATCGCCCTGCGCCTGCCGTATCGGGTCCAGCATGACGAAGCCGACGCCCAGGCTGCCCTGGACTTCATCGCCCCGGACAAGTCCCTGGTCTACAACGTGGGCCCGGCCGTGGACGGCTTCGAGGACGAGTATGTGAAGATGACCGGCGAGAAAATCACCGACTTCAACAAGGGCAACATCAAGGCCCGGGTCCGGATGACCGCCCAGTATGCCGTTGCCGGCCAGCACAACCTGCTGGTGATCGGCACCGACCACGGTGCGGAATCCGTCACGGGGTTCTTCACCAAGTTCGGCGACGGCGGCGCGGACCTGCTGCCCCTTTCCGGCCTGGACAAACGCCAGAACCGTGCCCTGCTGGCCGAACTGGGCGCCCCCGAAACACTCATCGCCAAGGCCCCCACCGCAGATCTGCTGGATGACAAGCCCGGCCAGACCGATGAAACGGAGCTGGGCCTGAGCTACGACACCATAGACGGCTACCTGGAAGGCGGGGACACCGCCGCCGAAGACGCCGAAAAGATCGAGGCACGCTTTGTCATGACCCGGCACAAGCGCACCGTGCCCGTCACCGTTGCCGACACGTGGTGGAAGTAGTCCCGGCGCCCTGATCCGTTCCACACGCCGCGGGCGGCCCCTCCGGCCGCCCGCAGCGACGCGTGGCGCGGGGCGCAGTGTGGAGGTCGACGGGATTCGGTAACGTAGCAGTGTGAAGATAGCTACCTGGAACGTGAACTCCATCCGCGCCCGCGCCGACCGTATTGAGGCCTGGCTGCAGCGCTCCGACGTCGACGTCCTGGCCATCCAGGAAACCAAGGCGAAAGACGACAATTTCCCCTGGGAACTGTTCGAAAAGAACGGCTACGAGGTGGCGCACTTCGGGCTGAGCCAGTGGAACGGCGTGGCAATTGCCTCCCGCGTGGGGCTCGACGACGTCGAGCGCACTTTCCCGGACCAGCCGAAGTTCGGCAAGACCGAAGAGACCACCGTCGCCGAAGCCCGCGCCATCGGCGCAACCTGCGGCGGCGTGCGGGTATGGAGCCTCTACGTACCCAACGGCCGGGCCGTGGATGATCCGCACATGCCGTACAAGCTGCAGTGGCTGAAAACCCTCAAGGACCACGCCGCGGAATGGATCACCGAGAACCCGTCCCTGGAACTGGCGCTGATGGGTGACTGGAACATCGCCCCGCAGGATGACGACGTGTGGGACATCGACTGGTTCCGCGCCCAGAACGCCACGCACATCACCGAGCCGGAGCGGCAGGCCTTCGCCGAGTTCCTCGATGCCGGGTTTGCCGACGTCGTCCGCCCGTTCAATCCCGGACCCGGTGTCTACACCTACTGGGACTACACCCAGCTGCGGTTCCCCAAGCGGCAGGGCATGCGCATCGACTTTGTCCTGGGCTCCCCCGCCCTGGCCAAGCGCGTTACCGGCGCCGTGATTGACCGGGAAGAGCGCAAGGGCAAGGGCGCTTCAGACCACGCCCCCGTGATTGTGGAACTGGACTAGCCATGGCGCGGCATCCGTCGCTGTACCGCACTTTTCCGTTTGTCTCCTATCTGCGCGTCTACGAGCCGTTGGACGCCTTTGACGACAGCCAGCAGCTGGCCATCATGGAGCAGCGTGCCCGCGGACGCCACGAGACCGAGGTCCTTGAACGCACCGACGCTGTCCGCCGGCTGGTGCGGGTAGTGTCCGACCCGTTCCCGCACAACGCGACGGACCTGGTCCGCGTCCTGCATTATCCGGCGCAGGAAGGAGTCACCAAC
Source organism: Arthrobacter sp. Ms25 (assembly GCF_059090365.1). Lineage (NCBI taxonomy): Bacteria > Bacillati > Actinomycetota > Actinomycetes > Micrococcales > Micrococcaceae > Arthrobacter > Arthrobacter sp. Ms25. Next base: position 47,247 of record NZ_JBNHFP010000003.1, read on the forward strand.
CGGTTGTACTGCCCGAACCAGCTGGCGGTGCGCACCTCCCTGGCGGCAGAATCCCTGGGCGAGTCCATCCGGGGTCCGCTGGTGGACGTGCTGGTCCCGGAAGTGGCCCGCGAAGCACATGCGGCACGGCTGGACCCGGACTCCTTTGCGGATTCACTGGCGAAGCTGCACACCCGCTCCGCCACCTGGGGCGTCCCCTTCGGCTGGTTTGTCCTGCTGCATGAAGAGGACCACACCGAGGTGGTGGAGGATGACGGCCATGTCCAGACCGTCCGCCTGTCGGCACCGGTGCTGCAGTGCATCGACCGGGCACGTGCGGCCTCGGCCGCCCTGGCACTGGCGGCTCCCGAACTGGATCTGCTCGATGAACTGGCCGAGCTGACCGCGTGGCTGGAGGTTTTCGATCCGGATGCCGTGCTGGAACTGGATTACGGCCCGGTGGCCGATCTGGTGTTCCCGGACGATTCCCCCTCCGATGTGCGGCTGGGCATCGAGTCGCTGGCCGACGGCGACATGACGGGCGCGGCCGCCGCGTACCGCCGCCTGGCCTCGCGCTGGATTCCGATCCGGCAGCTGGCCCGGGCCTCCTAGGTCCCCTAGCGGACCCGGTCCTCCCGGCTGAACCGCAACCGCCGCCCGGCCTCCAGGCTCAGCAGCACCGGTGTCTGGTGTCCGAGGACAGAATCCAGAGTTTCCACCAGGGCGGTGGCGTCGGCCGCGACCAGGTGCGGAGCGGCGCCCTGCCGCGGGGTGATCCGCACCCGCAGGGCGCTGCGCCCCTTCACGGAGTAGGTGCTGACGGCGGACGCCGTCACGTCCGGGTTCTCGCGGAGGGCACTGCGCAGGGCCTGTTCCGCTACGGTTCCGCTGATCGCCACCCGGCCGGGAGCACCGTCGTCGTTGTACTCCGAAATCAGCGTTCCGGTCCGGCCGCCGCCCTGCCCCGCCATCCATACACCCATCGCGATAATCCCCAGGAAGCTCAGCAGGGCCAGTGCCACCCAGATCCAGCTGCCGCTGCTGCCCGGCAGTGCCGTGGCCGAGAGGGCAGCGCCGACGCCCTCTCCGGCGTCTGCGGCGAACCCGTTCCACGTCCGCGCGGCCGCAGGCCAGGCGGAAACAAGCACCAGCCCGGCGCCGAGGCCCATCAGCACCAGCCCGAGCAGGCCGAGCAGGACGCGGTTCAGTGCCCGCGGTGTGGCATTCACTGTCCGATCACCCCCGTTTCAGCAACCCGCACCCGGACTGCGGGCTGCGGATCCAGTTTGGTCAGCGTCAGCTCGTCCTCCACTGCGGCCCGGACGGCCTCTGCATCCACGGGAGTACCCGATGTCGGGCGGATCTGCACCTCAACCGCGCTCCGGCCCACCGTGACCAGCACCTGCTGCGGTGTGACGCCGGCCCGCGTCCGGGCGCACCGGGCCAGCGACGCTGCAAGCACTTCGCCGTCCACAACGACGGCGGCACGCGGGTTGGGCAGCGCATAGCGGGCCCGGCGTCCGGGAAGCACCGCGGGCAGGAAAAAGACCAGCCCCGCAAGGAAAATCAGGGCGCCGGACAGTCCGAGGACCAGCGGGTCCGATCCTGCGGGAAGGTCCGTCAGCCACCGCCACAGGGCCCCCGGGTCGGTCAGCCATGCCTCCTGGCCCAGCGCCTGGAGCACCGATTCGAGCAGGACGTACGCAAAGAAGAGGATGCCGAGCACCGCAGCCACAGCCGCCGCGGCGGTGCGGGCGGAATGGGTTTCGCGCCGGAGGATTCTGGCGGTTACGTCGTGGTCCGCCTGCTTCACTGCACCCGCCTGCCCTCGGCCTGCAGGGCGCCGGTGATGCGGATATCCACGCGGGACAGGCTGGAGCCGGTGAGCTCGGCAACCCGTTGCAACAGGACAGGCTTTGCGGCGTGGGCCCGTTCCCAGACTGTGCCGCCGGCGATGTGCAGCATGGCCGGGGTGAGTGACTGCAGCGGCGGCAGGGCGATAGGCAGGGATACGGAGAGCGCAAGCAGTCCCCGGTCATCGGTCCACTGCACGCGCACCTGCTGGGCCGGGACGCCGAAGTATTCGGAGGCAACGGCTTTGGCAGTACTGGTCAGCGCCTGGGTGCTGATCCGGTTGTGCCCGGCCAGGGGCGCACCGGCCTCCGCCAGCGGCATGGTCATTCCGGCGCTGCTCACGAAGAGGAGCGGCGGCCGGTCAGCGCATCGGTGACGCTGCGGAAGTCGATCTTGCCCTCGGCAGCGCGGCCCAGCAGCGCTCCAACTCCAATGAACAGGGCGGTCAGCAGAAAGCCCCAAAAGTCGAATATCAATGCGGCGAAAGCCAGTACGGCCCCGATGCCCATTCCCACCACTGTTGGTTTCATTTCCCCTGCCTCATTCCCTGCCCCATAACGTGCGCGTCCATGCGAGGAACCTGTCTTGAAGCCTATACCGCTTTGGCCCCGCCAGCCGGTGCGGTGCCGGCCGGCTCGGTGGGAAGGTGCACGTCGGTGATTTCCACGTTGACTTCGACGACGCTGAGGCCAACCAGTTCCTCCACTGCACCGTAGACGGCGGCACGGACATTGTTCGCGACCACGGTCAGGGCGTTGCCGTAGGCAGCCACCAGGCTGACATCAACGGCCACTTCGCGTTCGCCGACCTCTACGTGCACGCCGGAAGTTGCGTTGGTTCCGCCGACGGCGTCTCGCACCGCTCCGAGCGCCCGGCCCGGAGTGCTGCCCAGGGTGAAGACGCCGGGAACGGCCCGGGCGGCAATGGCGGCCACCTTCGCCACCGCCTGCTCGCTGATGGAGGTACGACCGCCGACGGCAGCCGGGACGTCTGTGCCTGCCACGGCATGTGCGGGAGCTGCCGGCACCGGAGTTGCCGGCGCGGGCGCGGCTGGTGCAGCTGTGACGGGAGCGTTCACTGGTGTGTTCCGGGGCTCATCCATGGGATCAGCGTATCCCGGGAGCCGGACGTTTTGCAGGGCGGCGCCGGCCGACGCCGTGGGCTGGACGGCCGGGAAGGGCACGGCAGGGACCAGGCGAAGCTGTCCGGGCAAAAGAAAAACCCCGTCCTGTCTCCTGCGAGACAGCTACGGGGTTTTAGCTGGTGGCTCCGACCGGCGTCGATCCGGTGACCTTTCGATTTTCAGTCGAACGCTCTACCAACTGAGCTACAGAGCCTGGCATCATCAACCGATGATCACCGAGATCTTCCAAATCGCTTCAGAAAATCTGAGCGACCCTGACGGGACTTGAACCCGCGACCTCCGCCGTGACAGGGCGGCGCGCTAACCAGCTGCGCTACAGGGCCTTGCTTTTCACGAGTGTCAACTCTACCAGACTTTCGCCGGCCGATTTACCACTCCTGAGTACCCCCAACGGGATTCGAACCCGTGCCGCCGCCGTGAAAGGGCGGTGTCCTAGGCCGCTAGACGATGGGGGCCAACAGAACACACGTGGGTTGAAGCGGCTGGTGAACCAGTCGTTTCGCTCCGTTGTGGACTCTAAAACTATAGGGCTTATTTCCGGAATATCCAAAACGGTTCCGATGAGGGCTGCGCCACTACAGTGGAGGGGTGCCAATCGAGATGAATCCGGACGAGTTCGAGGCCTGTGTGGAAGCAGCCCTCGACTCCATCCCCGCGGACCTGTCCCGCGCCATGAATAACGTGGCGGTCTTTATCGAGGACGAGTACGTTCCGGGCCCGCACGAGGATCCGGACACCGAACTGCTGGGCGTCTACGAAGGAACCCCGCTGACGGAGCGTGATTCCTGGTGGGATGCCGGTTCCCTGCCGGACCGGATTGTGGTGTTCCGCGGCCCGCTCCTGCGGATGTGTGAGAGCCGGGAGGAAGTGGTGGACGAGGTCCGTATTACCGTCATCCATGAGGTGGCCCATCACTTCGGCATCGATGACGAGCGGCTGCACGAACTGGGCTGGGGCTAGCCTTTAAGCATGAGTGAACATCACGGGCACAGCCACGGGCTGGGTGCAGTCACCGCCACCGGGAAGCACCGGCGGCGGCTCCTGATCGTTTTCCTCATCACCCTCTCGGTGGTCCTGGTCCAGACTGCCGGCGCCCTGCTTTCGGGATCGCTGGCACTGCTTGCCGACGCCGGCCACATGCTTTCCGACGCGGCAGGGGTCTCCATTGCGCTCGTGGCCTCCTGGATTGCCGCCCGGCCGGCCACCACGCGCCGGACCTACGGCTATCAGCGGGCCGAGGTCCTGGCCGCCCTGGCCAACGCCGTGCTCCTGATCGTGATTGCCGTGGTGATCTTCGTCGAGGCGGTCCGCAGGCTGGGCGGTGAACCCGACGTCGACACCGGACTGATGCTGCCGTTCGCCGTCGTGGGCGGCCTGGCGAACCTCATCTCCCTGCTGGTGCTGCATGCCGGACGCAAGGAATCCCTGAATGTGCGCGGCGCATACCTGGAAGTGCTGGGGGACCTGCTGGGCTCGGCCGCGGTGGTGGTTTCCGCCGTCGTCATCATGACCACCGGCTACCAGCAGGCCGATACCTGGGCTTCGATCCTGATTGCCCTGATGATCGCCCCGCGCGCCTGGTCGCTGCTGCGGGAAGTGATCGACGTGCTGCTGGAGGCCACCCCGCAGGGCGTGGACGTAGGCATGATCCGCGACCACATTGTCTCCGTGGACGGGGTGTCGGACGCGCACGACATCCACATCTGGACCATCACCTCCGGGGTTCCGGTGTTCTCGGCGCACGTGGTGCTGGAGGAGGAACACCTCACTCCTGACGGCCTGGACCGGGTATTGGACCGGCTGACCCGCTGCCTGAGCAGCCACTTCGACACGGAACACTGCACGTTCCAGCTGGAGCCGGCCAGCCACGCCGTGCACGAAGGCCAGCAGCACGCCTGAGCCGCCGCCGGTTACTCGGCGATCATGGGTCCGAAGTTCGGCCGGTCCAGCAGGCGGGGATCATCATGGTCCGGCACGACCATCAGCGGCCCCTTCGCATGGTGCAGCACGCTCTGGCTGGTGGAACCCATCAGCATGCCGGCGAAGCCCCCGCGGCCGCGGGTCCCCAGCACCAGGAGTTCAACCTTCGCGGTGCGTTCGATCAGGATCTCCCCCGGCGCACCGTCCACCAGTTCCACGGACATTTCCAGCCCGGGGAAGTGGCTCTGCAGCCAGTCCCGGCCGGCGTCGAGCTGTTCGCGCAGTTCCGCGTGCAGCGCCGCCAGGTCCAAGGGGGCCGGCACCCAGGCCAGGGAACCGGTGAAGGGAGGCAGGGCGCACAGGATGCGCAGCGGCAGGCCCATGCTCTGCGCCTGTTCGGCCGCGACCAGCGATGCGGCGCGGCCCTGTTCGGAGCCGTCCACGCCAACGACGACGGCGCGGTGCACCGCGTCCGGGTCCGGCGAGTTTGCCGGGGGCCGCACTCCCGAGTCGGGAAGCCGTCCGGCGGTCCGCAGCGGCACCACGACCGTGGGGCATTTCGCGTGCGCGGGGAGGGCACTGGAGACGGAGCCCAGCAGGCGCCCGACAAAGCCGCCGCGGCCGCGCGAGCCCACCACCATGAGGTCGGCATCTTCAGACAGTTCCAGCAGCACTGCTGCCGCATCTCCGGTCTCCACGCGGGGAATCACTTCAATGCCGTAGTGGCTGATCCGCTCCACTGCCTCGTCCAGCACCTGCTGGGCGCCGTCCCGGATCATGGCGTCATCCACCGTGGTGTAGCCGGCGTCCATCGAGGAAGCGGCGAAGATAGGCACCGTGTACGCCGTCACCACGTGCAGCGGGCACTGCCGCCGCCGCGCTTCGCGCGCAGCCCAGAACAGGGCACAGATGCTTTGGTCGGATCCGTCCACTCCAGCGACGATGCCCGCAGGCCCGTCCGCGCTGTCAGCACTCCAGGTCGAATCAGTCATATGCCGTCCCTTCCGGTTCCTCGCCGGCGAACACCTTCCGGCTGTCCTTGGCAGTAGCGTACCGCGCGTGGCACCCGGCTACGCTACCGCGGCAGGGCCGGCGGCTATATGGTTCCGCCTTGAAGCCTGTGGGGAGGTTCCCAGACCGTCGGAAGGACCACCTGCGTGAATTCCAGTGCGCACATCGGTTCCCTTGGGCATGGAGAGAGCCAACACGAGGAAAAAGCGACGGAGCTGACCGGCGCCGTCGTCATCGGCTGCGGGCTCAGCGGATTGGCCGTGGCCGCCGAACTGAGCCGGCAGGGCGTGGACTCCATAGTGGTCCACGGACCGGCGCCGGCCGCGGCCACCATCAGGGAAGCAGCAGCCGAACCGGAGGTACTCCCGGAACGGGCGGAGCTGCTGCGCGTACTGCACGCCTATGTTGCCAGCCACCGGCTGGACGTCCGGGAGGATTCCGCGGCCCAGGAGATGACTCCGGCCGCTCCGGCCGGCCTGCTGCCTTCCCCCGCGGCCGGTTCCGGCAAATGGGCAATCCGTACCGGCCGGGAACTGCTGCTGGCCGACTACGTGGTGCTTACCAGTTGCTCCAGATCGGACCTGCGCCGGCTCTCCCGCGCCCTGGGTGTGGGCACGGGGCCCGAAGCTGCGGCCGCGCTGCGGAGCGTCGGCGTGTATCTCGTGGGTGTCGGCGGAAACCTGCTGCCATCCCTCCACGGGCTGGTGCGGCAGGCCAAGGAAGCCGGAGAAGCCATTGCGGATGCCGGAGTTCCTGCCCCGCAGTGCCCTCTCCGGGCGTAGGCGTCAGTCCTCGCGCAGCCGCCTGCGGACGATCAGCGCAATCAGCACTGCCACTGCAACCAACACAACGGCTGCCGGAACAATCACCGGCCACGGGGAACCGCCGTCGTCGGACCGGTTCAGCACCGGGCTTTGCGTGGTGTCCGGCATGGGTGCGGCAGTGGACGGGGCAGCCTGTTCAGCCGTACTGCCGGACACGGTAAAGGCAAAGTCGCCTTCGATCGGATGGGCATCGGAGGACACCACCCGCCACTGGACCGTATAGCTGCCGGCCGGGGCTCCCGACCGGAGCTGCTGGGTGGCCGTGTTATCCAGGATCCGCACCTGGCCCTCGGCCCAGTCGATTCCTTCCTCATCCAGGATGCGTACCTGGGAGCCGATGGCCGCAGGCACATTGGAGAAGGTGAGCTCCACGGTCTCCGGAGCCGCATCCAGCACCGCACCGTCGGCAGGGGTGCTGCCGGTCAGCTCGTCATGGGCGGCGGCAGGCGGGGCCCAGACCAGCAGCCCGGCACAGACCGCCAGCAGGAATGCCGCCGCGGCGAGGCCCGGTGCGGCGAGGTTATGGCGCACGAATTTCATCACTGTTTCAGCCTAGCCGCCACGGGTCCGGGGCACCGACCCGCCGCCGCGATAAGATCTAAGTGCAGGATTTCCCTCACCATCCCCGTACGTCACTTCAGAGGACGCGTCATGCTCAAACAGGGTTCAAAGCTGGACCGCTACTTCGAGATCACCAAGCGTGGCTCCTCCATATCGACCGAAGTCCGCGGCGGCCTGGCCACATTCTTCGCCATGAGCTACATCGTGGTCCTTAACCCGCTGATTCTCGGCGGCGAGGACTCCATGGGCAACACCATGCCCGGTCCGGCAATTGCCGCAGGCACCGCCCTCGTGGCGGGCATCCTGACGCTCATCATGGGCATCTGGGCCAAGCACCCGTTTGCGATCGCCACCGGTCTGGGTGTCAACGCCTTCGTGGCCGTCACCGTGGCCGCAAACGAGGGCCTGACCTGGCCGGACGTCATGGGCCTGGTCGTGATCGCCGGCCTGGCAATGGTGATCCTGGTCCTCACCGGATTCCGGACGGCAGTGTTCCGGGCGGTACCGCCCAGCTTGAAAACCGCCATCGTGGTCGGCATTGGTTTGTTCGTAGCCCTGGTTGGCCTGGTCAATGCGGGCTTTGTCCGGCGCAACCCGGATGCAGCGGGCACCACCGTTCCGCTGAGCCTGGGCAACGGCGGACAACTGCTGGGCTGGCCAACGCTGGTGTTCGTCTTCGGCCTGCTGCTGACCATTGTGCTGATGTCCCGCAAGGTCCGCGGCGCCATCCTCATCGGCATCGTCGCCTCCACCATCTTCGCCGTCATTATCGAATGGCTGGCGGAGCCGGGCAGCCAGGGCGCCGGCGTGGCGACGGGCTGGTCGCTGGTAACCCCGAGCATGCCGCAGTGGGGTGCCCCGGACCTCTCCCTGATCGGTGACGTCAGCCTTGTGGGCGCCTTCCAGACCCTGGGCGGAGTGGCCGCGTCGCTGCTGGTCTTCGTGATCCTGCTCAGCATCTTCTTCGATGCCATGGGCACCATGGTCGGCCTGGCCACCGAGGCCGGGAGCATCGACAAGGACGGCAATATCCCGCGGGTGGAGCGCGTCCTCCTGGTCGACGCCGCGGGCGCGGTGGCCGGCGGCGGCGCCGGTGTCTCCTCCAACCAGATTTTCGTGGAGTCCGGCGCGGGCATCGGCGAGGGCGCGCGGACCGGGCTGGCCTCGGTGGTGACCGGACTGTTGTTCATCGTGGCCATGTTCCTGACGCCGCTGATCTACCTCGTGCCATTCGAGGCCGTGGCTCCCGCCCTGGTGGTGGTGGGCTACCTGATGGTCTCCCAGGTGGGCAAGATCGACTGGACCGACATCGGCCTGGCCCTGCCGTCCTTCCTGACCTTCACGCTGATGCCGTTCACCTACTCGATCGCCGACGGGCTGGGCGCCGGGTTCATCTCCTACACCGTCATCCGCGTGTTCCAGGGACGGGGCCGTGAAGTCCACCCCCTGATGTACGTAGTGGCCGCAGCCTTCGCACTGTTCTTCGGCATCGGGCCCATTCGGGAGATCATCGGCATCTAGGCAGGATTGGCCGCCGGGTCATGCAGCGGGCGGACCCCCGCGGCGAAGCTGCGTACTTTCTCGTCGTTCCACAGGTGGGCCGGGACCCCGCCTCCCAGCAGCGCGCGGGGCAGGGACGGATCCTGGGCGAAGGGAGCGTCACTGCCGGCCAGGATGATGTTGCCGTAGCGGCGGCCCTTCAGCATGGCCGGATCCGCAATCGCCGCCGTGTAGTCGAAAGCGGCGCAGATGGTTGCCGCCTCGGCACGGGCACCCCGCAGGTCCGGAGTGTCGCCGCAGTTGACCACGTAAACGCCGCCCGGAGCCAGCACCCGGGCCACCTGCGCGGTGAATTCCGCCGTCGTCAGCGGAACGGGGGTCTTCGCGCCGGAAAAGACGTCCCGGATGACCAGGTCGCGGCTGTCCTCGTGCAGGGTTTCCGTGACGGCGCGTGCCTCCCCCACCCGCAGCCGCAGCAGGGGCGCCCGGGGCAGGTCGAACCAGCCGCGGACAAGCTCGGCGAGCCGGCCGTCCAGTTCCACGGCCACCTGGCGGGCGCCGGGATAGACGGCCGCGAGATAACGGGCCAGCGAGCACGCTGCGGCGCCCAGGTGCAGGGCGCGCAGTGACGCGTCCGGACGCCAGCGAGATTCCACCAGGGCGGCGATCCAGCGCATGTATTCAAAGTCCAGATGGCGCGGATCGGCGAGGTCGATGTGCGAGCTGTGCACCCCGTTGATCATCAGGATCCAGCCGTCGGGGTTGAACGAGTCCGGAACCAGTTCGCAGGTTCCCGTATCAATGGAATAGGTGCCGGCCACCGGGCCGGTGCCGGCAACGGCTTCCACCGGGTCCTTGCCGGGACGCTTGCGCCCCATCAGCGCCTCACCATCCGGATTTCCAGCATGCCGGTGCCGGCCCAGACCTGCGGCAGCTCCTTGGACGTCCCGTCGGCAACGAATCCGTTCCGGCGGTAGAACGCCTGGGCGCGGGCATTGTCCTCCAGCACCCAGACGTACGCAGGTTCCGTGTCCACGGCGTGCTCCAGCAGTGCCTGGCCTACTCCTTTTCCGTAGGCTTCGGCCAGGATGTAGATGGACCAGAGTTCCAACGGCACGTCCACGTCCCTGTCCCTTGCCGGACCGGCGGAAGCAAAACCCAGGAGCCGTCCGTCATCCGAGTGGGCCAGCCAGTTCCGGATGACCGGATCGGCTGCCTGTTCGGCCAGGGCAGCCCGCCGGTGTTCGACGGCGGCGAGGCGGTCCGTTTCCCGGCGGCGGAACACGTCCTCGCCCAGCACATGGGCGTAACTTTCCCGCCAGGCCTGCAGGTGGACGGACACGAAGTCCTCGGCGTCGCCGGGGGAAGCGCGCCGGATGTTAAAGCTCATGCCTCCAGCTTAAGTCGGCGCCGGCTGCGCCCCCGACCGTCACAGCACCAGCGCAAGCGCAAACCCGTCCCACCCTTTGCTCCCCACTGTCTGGAGCGCGGTGGCGTCCAGCCGCGGATGCGAGCCCAGCAGGTCCACGGCGGCACGTGTGCCCTGCACCGCCTCGTCCCCCTCGGGGTCCAGGACGCTGCCTCCGCGGACCACGTTGTCCACCACAACCACGCTGCCCGGCCGTGACAGTTTCACCGCCCACTCGAGGTAGGCGGGATTGTTGACCTTGTCCGCATCGATGAAGAACAGGTCAAACGGGCCGGCCAGGGTCGGCAGTGTGTCCAGGGCCGCACCTACCCGGATGCTGACGCGGTCCAGCACCCCGGCCGAGGCCAGATTGGCTTGGGCAACCTCCGCATGGCGGGGCTCGTATTCACAGGTAACCAGCTCGCCGCCGTCGGGCAGTGCCCGGGCCAGCCATGCCGTACTGAACCCGCCCAGCGTGCCGATCTCCAGGATGCGCCGGGCCCCAAGGATGCGGGCCAGCAGCATCAGGAACTTTCCCTGGGCGGCGGACACCTCGATGGGCGGCAGCCCAGCCGCTCCGGTGGCGGCAACTATGGCCTTCAGCTGGTCATCCGGATGCACCAGCCGGCTGCTGAGGTAGTCCTCTACGTGCTCCCACTGCGACATCTCCTGCTCCCGTTCCGCCGGTGCGTCCGGCCACCGTCCGCCTAGGCGTGCCCGCTGTCCTCGTCCGGTCCGCCAAGTGCCCGTTCCAGCCGTTCCACCTTGCCGGTCAGTTCGCCGGTGTGTCCGGGACGGATGTCCGCCTTGAGCACCAGCGACACGCGGCTGCCGTACTGGCCGACCGCTTCCGTGGCCCGGCGGATGACATCCATTACTTCGTCCCACTCCCCCTCGAGGGTGGTGAACATGGAGTCGGTGGAATTCGGTAGGCCGGATTCCCGGACGATCCGCACCGCGGCGGCCACGGCGTCGTGCACCGAAGCATCACCGGAGGGTCCGCCGGCGGGGCCGGTACCGGAGGGGGCTACTGAGAAGGCGACAAGCATCTGCCCAGTGTGCCACCGAGGGCACGAAAAGGCCCGCGCACATTGCAGGGCAACGTGCGCGGGCCCGGACGGTGGACAGCGGGAAGGAAACCCCTAGACTGCCGTGTCCCGGCTGGCCCCCGCGGCGGCCACGTCGGAGAACTTCTCGTTCAGGCGGGAATGCCGCTGGCCGTAGGCGAAGTACAGCAGGAAGCCGATGAGCAGCCACCCCGCGAAGTAGATCCAGGTCTCCACGGCCAGGTTGGTCATCAGGTACAGGCACAGTACGGCCGAGAGGACGGGGATCACCGGGCCGAAGGGCACCCGGAAGGCCGGGCGCAGGTCCGGACGCTTCTTCCGCAGCACCAGGATGCCAAGGCTGACCACCACGAACGCGGAGAGCGTACCGATGTTGATCATTTCCTCGAGGACATCCACCCGCGTGAACCCTGCCACCACGGCAACCAGGACGCCGAGGATAATCTGCAGACGGGCCGGCGTGGCGTGCTTGTCGCTGGTCCGGGAGAGGGAGCGCGGCAGCAGGCCGTCGCGGGACATCGCCAGGACCACGCGGGCCAGGCCCATCAGCAGCACCATGATCACGGTGGTTAGGCCGATCAGGGAACCGACGGCAATGACGGAGGCCGCGCCGGTGTTTCCCACCAGAGCGAAGGCCGTTGCGAGGTTGGGGTCTTCCGCCTCGGCCAGGGCGGTGTAGGGGACCATGCCGGTCAGGGCCAGGGAGACGCCGATGTACAGCAGGGTGACTACTGCCAGTCCGGCGAAGATGCCCCGCGGAAGGGTCTTGCCCGGGTCCTTGACCTCTTCGGCGGAGGTGGCCACCACGTCGAAGCCGATGAACGCGAAGAAAACGATGGCGGCGCCGGCAAAGACACCGAACAGTCCGTACTGTGCGGGGGCGGCCCCGGTCAGGAAGGAGAACAGGGACTGCTTGAGTACCCCGGAGCTTCCATCGGTGGCGGTGGAGACCGGATCCGGAATAAACGGCGTGTAGTTCTCGGCCTTGACGTAGAAGAAGCCGGCAATGATCACGAAGAGCACCACGCCCACCTTGATGATGGTGAAGACGTTGCCCACCCGCGCCGAGAGCTTCGTACCCATGACCAGCAGGAAGGTAAAGACGGCCACGATCAGGAACGGGCCCCAGGTCAGCGACAGCACGCCCAGTTCCAGCGTTGCCGGTATGTCCCAGCCGATCAGCCCGAAGACCTCGCTGAGGTAGATGCCCCAGTATTTGGCAATCACCGCTGCTGCGGTGAACAGCTCCAGGATGAGGTTCCAGCCGATGATCCAGGCCACCAGCTCGCCCATCGTGGCGTAGGTGAAGACGTAGGCCGAGCCTGCCACGGGGATGGCGGTGGCGAACTCGGCGTAACACATGATGGCCAGCGCGCAGGTGATCGCTGCCAGCACGAACGACAGGGTGACGGCCGGGCCGGAGAACTGCCCCGCAGCCCGGGCGCCGACCGAGAAGATACCGGCGCCGACGGCTACCGCGACGCCCATGATCATGAGGTCCCAGGTGGTGAGCGACCGCTTCAGCCGGCGGCCGGGCTCATCGGCATCTGCCAGGGAGCTCTCGATGGGTTTGGTACGGAAGAGACTCACGTGGTTCCTCGCCTTGTCTGAAGGAAAATCTAACCGATTAATCGTAGGCACGGCGTTATGCGGGTTTTATTTTAGTCTCACATGCTGAGACAACGGAGTCCACGAAGCGCCGGTCGGCGAAGCGGCACAGGGGAGCTGGCTGGCAAGTGCCGCACCCTTTTGGGAGGATGGATATGACGTACGCCACTCGGCTTCCCCGGGCGGCGGACCCGAGTTTCATCCCGGCAACGAACGGATCGCAGCTATGGCCCGCGGAATCTATGTAAGCGCCATGACGCCCGGATCCGGCAAATCCCTGATCAGTCTGGGACTGGCGGACATGCTGGGCAGGCACGCAGACCGGGTCGGCTTCTTCCGGCCCATCGTGGAGGGCGACGATCCGTCGCAGGATCCCATGGTGGAGCTGATGCAGCGCCGCTTCGATCTTGGCCCCGCCACCTGCCGCGGCGGCCTGACCAGGGCGCAGCTGCGCGCGCTGCTGGTGGCCGGAGAGCGGGGCGAGGTGGATGCCCGCTGCCTGGCCGTCTACAGCGAGATCGCAGCGAACTGCGACGTCGTCATTGTCGAGGGCACCGATCTGTCCGGGCACGACGTCGCCCTGGAGTTCGATCTCAACGCCCGGCTGGCCAATGACCTGGGCACCGTGGTGCTCGCCGTCGTCAACGCCCAGGAAGCCACCGCGGCGGAGACGGCCGACGCGGTGGACGTGGCCCGGCGCCAACTGGCCGACGCTAAGTGCGACCTGCTGGCCGTGATGGTCAACCGTGCCGCCCCGTCCGACGTCGAGGCCGTCACCGCGGCCATTCGGCCCGGCCACAGCGGACGCCCGGTGTACGTCCTCCCCGAGCAGAGCGAAATCTCCCAGCCCTCGATTGCCGAAGTGCAGACCGCCCTGCAGGCCCGCCAGGTGGCCGGCAGCTCCACCCTTGAACGCGACGTTTCGGCGGTCAAGGTTGCCGCTATGACGGTGGCGAACTTCATCCCGCAGCTCTCGGACGGAACGCTGGTGATCGTCCCGGCGGACCGCGCGGACGTGATGGTCGCCACCCTGGCCTCCTCCTTCTCCTCGGACTTCCCCGTGGCCAGCGGCATGATCCTCACCGGCGGCATCGAGGTGGAACCCGCCATCCTGGAACTGCTTGCCTCGGCACCCTTTCCCGTGTTCGCCGTCGAAACGGACACCTATACGGCAGCGCGCCGGGTCAGCCGGGTGCGCGGCGAGATTTCCAGCGGCAACCGCCGGAAGGTCGCCGCAGCCCTGGGCACGTGGTCCCGGCATGTGGACGAGGCCGAGATGCTTGAGCGCCTTGCCCTTCCGCGCCCCGCCACCACCACTCCCCTACGGTTCCTCAACGAGCTGATCGTGCGCGCCCGCGCCAGCCGGCAGCGGATCGTGCTGCCGGAAGGACTGGACCTGCGGATACTGCAGGCGGCGGAGATCCTCAGCCGGCGGGATGTGTGTTCCCTGACGGTGCTGGGCCCGGAGAGCCAGATCCGGGAACTGGCAGCAAGCGAGGGCATTGACCTTTCCAATATCAACCTCATCAACCCGGCAACCAGCGCCCTTCGCGAGGAGTTCGCCCGGGAATACGCCGCGCTCCGCAGGCACAAGGGGGTATCCCTGGAGGACGCCCACGAGCGTATGCTCCACGGGGCATATTTCGGCACCATGATGGTGCAGCTGGGCAGGGTGGACGGCATGGTCTCCGGGGCAGCCCACACCACCGCCAACACCATCCGGCCCGCATTGGAGTTCATCCGGACCCGGGAGGGCGTCAAGATCGTCTCCTCGGTCTTCCTGATGCTGCTGGAGGACCGCGTGCTTGTCTACGGCGACTGCGCAGTGAACCCGGACCCGGACTCCGAGCAGCTGGCGGACATCGCGCTGGCGTCCGCCGCTACTGCCGAACAGTTCGGAGTCACGCCCCGGGTGGCCATGCTTTCCTACTCCACCGGATCCTCCGGGACCGGCGGCTCCGTAGAACGCGTGCGGAAGGCCACCGAGCTGGTCCGCCTCGCCCGCCCGGACCTCCCGGTGGAAGGGCCCATCCAGTACGACGCCGCGGTGGATGCCTCCGTGGCTGCGTCCAAGGCTCCCGGCTCCTCCGTGGCGGGCCAGGCCACGGTGTTCATCTTCCCGGACCTGAACACCGGCAACAACACCTACAAGGCCGTGCAGCAGTCCGCCGGCGCCGTGGCCGTGGGCCCGATCCTGCAGGGCCTGCGCAAACCCGTCAACGACCTCAGCCGCGGCTGCACCGTGGAAGACATCGTGAACACCGTGGCCATCACCGCGGTGCAGGCACAGGAGGATTAAATGCTTGTTCTGGTCATCAATTCGGGTTCCTCTTCGCTGAAGTACCAGGTCCGCGAGACCGATACCCAGGAGCTGCTGGCGAAGGGGATCATTGACCGGATCGGCGATGTGGTCCCCGACCATGCCGCGGCGCTGGAAGAACTCAGCAGCCGCCTGCGGGATGAACTGGACGGACGTTCAGTGGACGCTGTCGGGCACCGGGTGGTGCACGGCGGCGAGCGCTTCAGCGAGCCCGTACTGGTCAACAATGAGATTGTCCGTTCGATTGAACGGCTCAGTCCGCTGGCCCCGCTGCACAACCCGGCGAGCGCCATGGGTATCCGTGCGGTGCACGACAAATGGCCGAAGATTCCGCAGGTTGCCGTGT
The DNA here is from genome assembly GCF_059090365.1 of Arthrobacter sp. Ms25. Lineage (NCBI taxonomy): Bacteria > Bacillati > Actinomycetota > Actinomycetes > Micrococcales > Micrococcaceae > Arthrobacter > Arthrobacter sp. Ms25. Next base: position 62,789 of record NZ_JBNHFP010000003.1, read on the forward strand.
TCGACACTGCCTTCCACCGCACCCTGCCCGAACACGCCTGGCGCTATGCGCTGCCTGACAGCCTGTACCGGCGTCACGGCATCCGCCGCTACGGCTTCCACGGCACCAGCTACGCCTACGTTGCCCCCGAGGCTGCGCGCTTCCTGGGCATCGAGCCCGGGGAGTTCAACGCCGTTATCGCGCACCTGGGCAACGGCGCCTCCGTGGCCGCCATCCGGGAGGGCCGGAGCATCGACACGTCGATGGGGTTCACGCCCCTAGAGGGCCTGGTGATGGGCACCCGCAGCGGAGACGTTGATCCCTCGATCCTCATTTTCCTGGCCCGGCAGGGCTACGACGCCGATGCCCTCGACGACCTGCTGAACCGGGAGTCGGGGCTCCGGGCACTGGCCGGCGAGTCGGATATGCGCAGCATCGAGGAAGCGGCAGACAACGGCAATGAGCAGGCTCGGCTGGCCCTGACCGTGGCCGCCTACCGGCTGGCCAAGTACATCGGCGCCTACCATGTGGCCGTGGGCGGTGCCCAGGCAGTGGTCTTCACCGCTGGCATCGGCGAAAACGGGTGGAAGTTCCGCCAGTTGGTGGTGGACCAACTGGGTCCGCTTGGAATCCGGCTCGACCCCGAGGCCAACCTGGCGCCCGGCAAGCAGGCCCGCCGGATCAGTTCCGCGGATTCGGCCATTCCCGTACTGGTGGTGCCCACCGACGAGGAAGAGGCCATCGCGGAGGCGACGGCCGCCGTCGTCGCGGGAAACAAGGAGGCCGCCTCGTCCCGCTAACCCCGGTTCCCTACCCGGGTACCGGCAAAAAGACGAAACCCCGAGACAGCAGGACACCCGCGTTGGTACGGTTGCATACCCGGTTAAGCAGTGGCCGGGGACACCTGTCGGCGTGGAGAAGACATGGAAAATCCGCTGCGTGTCCTGGTCCAGGTAGATACACGGAATTCCGCCGCCTCGATTGAGGTCCGGGGTGCACTGACGGGCCGCAGCTGCGGCACCCTGTTGAACATCCTGCGGCACACGGCCACCCTGGGGGCCAACATCAGCGTCAACCTCACACGGGCAGTACGCATCGAGGCCGCAGCGCTGGAGGTACTCAGGGGCGCCGCGGGCGATGTCGAGCGTTCCGCGCCCGCCGGCCCGCCGCTGCGGGTCCGGATCGACCTTCCCCCCGAAGCCGGGACGAAGCCCGATCCAGGCGGTGCGGGAACCCTCGCCGCCCTAGGCAATGACGCCGCGCTGGAAATGATCCTGCACCGGGATGCCCGCGTCCTCGCCGGCCCGCAGAGCACCGACGCCCCGCAGACCGCCCTCCCCCGGGAATACGCTCCTCGGTGGCGCGTCCTCCCGGGCCGCCGCTCCTGACGGACCCTCCCGCCTTTCCTATTTGCCCGGTCCCGATCCTGTTGAACTTCCGCCCGGTTTTGTCAGTACGCTTATGAATTGGCACAATGGGTACTAGTTCTTTCAACGCACTCAGAATGCAACCAGCAGGAGGATCGCACGTGAAAGCAGTAACTTGGCAGGGAAAAAACTCCGTAAGCGTGGAGCAGGTTCCTGATCCCACCATCCAGGAACCCACCGACGCCATCATCCGGGTAACCTCCACCGCTGTGTGCGGTTCGGACCTCCACCTGTACGGCGTGCTCCTGCCGTACATGAAGCCGGGCGACATCCTCGGCCACGAAGCCATGGGCATCGTGGAAGAGGTCGGCTCCGCCGTCACCAGCCTGAAAAAGGGTGACCGTGTGGTGGTTCCATTCCAGATCGCCTGCGGCGAGTGCTTCATGTGCCGCCAGGGCCTGCAGACCCAGTGCGAGGTGACCCAGGTCCGCGAGAAGGGCTCCGGCGCCGCACTCTTCGGCTTCTCCGAGCTGTACGGCTCCGTTCCCGGCGGACAGGCCGAATACCTGCGGGTGCCGCTTGCTGACTACAACCCGATCAAGGTCGGCTCCGAACTCCCGGACCACCGCTACCTGTTCCTCTCCGACATCCTGCCCACCGCCTGGCAGGGCGTGCAGTACGCCAACGTGCCCGACGGCGGCACCCTCGCCGTCTACGGCCTGGGTCCGGTCGGCCAGTTCGCGGCCCGCATCGGCACCCACCTGGGCTACCGCGTCATTGGCGTCGACCCCGTGGAGGAGCGCCGGAAGCTGGCCTCCCAGTACGGCGTCGAGGCACTGGACCTGCACAAGGACGTGGCCGACGAGCTGCGCGAAATGACCGACGGCCGCGGTCCGGACTCCGTAGTGGATGCCGTCGGCATGGAAGCCCACGGCTCCCCTGCCGGCAAGGCCGCCCAGACCGCAGTGGGCCTGCTGCCGGACAAGCTGGCCCAGAAGGCCATGGAAACCGCCGGAACGGACCGCCTGTCAGCCCTCCACGGAGCCATCGATGCAGTGCGCCGCGGCGGCACCGTCTCGCTGAGCGGCGTCTACGGCGGCACGGCAAGCCCCATGAACCTGATGAGCATGTTCGACAAGCAGCTGAACCTGCGCATGGGCCAGTGCAACGTCAAGCGCTGGACGGATGACCTCATGCCGCTGGTCGAGGATCCCGCCGATCCGCTGGGCGTGACCAACCTGGTCACCCACCAGGCCTCCCTGGAGGACGCACCGGAGCTGTACGAGAAGTTCCAGAAGAAGGAAGACGGCTGCATCAAGGTCGTATTCCAGCCGGGTACCCAGAACTAGCCGGTACCGGCCCGCAGCAAGCCAGGACCCCGCCGCAAGGTGCGGGTCCTGGCTTCCTGCTTTAACTGCCTGCTTTAACTGCGGATACGCCCGGTCTCCCGCTGCGGAAGCCGCCGGAGATCCGGCGTGATGGTTCTCCCGTCGATTACCAGCCGTAGATAGGTGCAGAACGGCTGCCGCCGACGGTCGGTGGGGGAGCCGGGGTTCAGCAGCCGCATCCCTCCCGGCGTTACGGAATCCCACGGGATGTGGCTGTGCCCGAAGACCAGCAGGTCCGTGTCCGGGAATTCCGTGTCCATGCGTTCTTCGCGTTTCAGCGCCGGGCCCGTCTCATGCACGACGGCGAGCCGCACCTCCTCGACCGTCGCCCGGGCCACCAGCGGCAGCCGGGCCCGCAGCTGGGCGCCGTCGTTGTTGCCGTAGCAGGCGATGAGCCGCCTGGCACGGGTCGAGAGCTGGTCCAGCAGTTCCTCGTTCACCCAGTCGCCGGCATGGACCACAATGTCAGCGGCGTCAATGTCCGCCCACAGGACCTCGGGCAGCACTTTGGCGCGCTTGGGCAGATGCGTGTCCGAGAGCAGCAGGAGCGTGGTGGCCATGCGCTACTTCCGCAGGTTCCAGGCCCAGAGGATCAACGGCACCTGAAGCGGCAGCCGCAGGCTGTGGATGAGCTTCTCCTTCCCGCCGCCGCGGGGGCTGAAGGCACGCTGCAGCGCCGTGATGTGCCCCGAGATGAAAGCCACGAACATGGCCGCCGTGGCCGTTGCCGCCGCCCGCCGGGTGGCCGGCAGCAGCAGTCCAGCCGCGGCCGCACACTCAATGACTCCGCTGATGTGCGTCCACTGCCGCCGGGTCAGCACACCATATTTCCCCTCCGCATCGGTACTGATGCTGCGCGGAACCACCGCGTTGTAGAAGCGCGGGTTACGGAAGTGGTTGACGGCGCTGGTGGCCAGCAGGGCCGCCATGGCCGCCGCTGAGAGCGTCTGTCGGTTCATCGGGTTCCTTCGGTTGTGGGGACTGCCGCCTGCCGGGATGGCGTGGGCGGCACTTCTGCGGCGACGGCCGCGGCAATCGCGTCGGCTGCGCGGACCAGTGCCAGGTGGGAAAACGCCTGCGGGAAGTTTCCCGCCATGGTGGCGTTTTCCGCATCATATTCCTCGCTCAGCAGGCCCAGCTCGTTGGCGTACCCCACCAGCTGGTCCATCAGCCGCCGGGCCTCGGGCAGCCGGCCGGTATGGGCGTACTGTTCCACCAGCCAGAAGCTGCACGCCAGGAAAGGGTTCTCCCCCGCTGTCAGTCCGTCCACCCCGGTCCCGGTGGCATAGCGCAGCAGCAGCCCGGACCCGTTGAGCAGCTCCGATTCCAGCCGGCTTACCGTGCCCAGCATCTTTGCATCGTCGTAGGCAACGAAACCCACGTGCGGCAGCTGGAGCAGCGACGCGTCAACGGTGCCGCTGCCGTAGAACTGGGTGAAGGAGTTCATTCCGGGGTCCCAGCCGCGTTCCATCACCTCGTCCCGCAGGCCGTCCCGCAGGCCTTCCCAGACTTCGACGGGACCGTCCAGTCCGTAGGTCCTGGCGGCCTTGGCGGCCCGGTCGAAGGCCGCCCACATCATGACCCTCGAGTGGGTGAAATGCTGCGGTGTCCCCCGCATCTCCCAGATGCCGTGGTCCGGTTCCTCCAGGTGCTTTTCCAGGAAGGTCAGCAATGCCCGCTGCAGGGGCCAGGAAAAGTGGTCCTCCGGCACGCCCCGGTCCCGCAGCCGGTCCAGGGCCACCAGCACTTCGCCCACAACGTCCGCCTGGTACTGGCGCACCGCGCCGTTGCCGATCCGCACCGGCACAGCCGAGCCATAACCGGGAAACTGCGGAAGGATCTGCTCGGTAAGTTCCCGCCCGCCGTCCACCGCGTACAGGATCTGCAGGTCCTCCGGATCTCCGGCCACTGCGCGCAGGAGCCAGCTGCGCCACTGCAGGACCTCGTCCTCGTAACCGTGGGTCATCATGGCTTCGAGCGTGAGGGCTGCATCCCGCAGCCAGCAGTACCGGTAGTCCCAGTTCCGGTCCCCTCCCGCGGTCTCGGGCAGGGAAGTGGTGGGAGCCGCGACAATCCCGCCGGTGTCCTCGTGGGTCAGGGCCCGCAGGACCAGCAGGGAGCGGCGCACCGCATGTTCGTAGGGGACGTCCCGCAGGCAGCGGCGGCCCCAGTCCTGCCAGTAGGCGGTGGTCCGGGCGAGGGCGGCGCCCACATCCATCGGGGGCGGCACCGGGCGGTGCGAGGGGTACCAGGTGAGGTCCAGGTCCACGCACTCCCCGGCCCGGACCGTGAAAACGCCGACGTGGCGGTGGTTGTCCGCTTCCGGCAGGCTGGGGCCGCGGAGGACCAGCGCCCCGGGGCCCGCAATGGCTGAAACGTATTCGCCGTCGTCGTTCCGTCCCCGGAAAACCCAGGGAATGACCGTGCCGTAGTCAAAGCGGATTTCCAGTTCCTGCCGCATGTCCACGCTGCCGCCCAGGCCTTCGATCCGCCGGATCAGGGATGCCCGCCGGTCCTTCACCGGCATGAAATCCGTGACCCGGACCGCTCCGGTGGGCGTGTGCCAATGCGTGCGGAGCACGAAAGTGGATTCGACATAACCGCGGTGCGTGACGCGCGAAGCGGCATCTTCCGGAGCCAGCAGCCACCTGCCGTGGTCGCTGCTCCCCAGCAGCGCGCCGAACACCGACGGTGAATCGAAACGCGGAAGGCACAGCCAGTCCATGCTGCCGTTCCGCGAAATCAGGGCTCCGGTATGCAGATCGGAGACCAGCGCATAATCCTCGATGGGGGATGCCATGGCACTACTCAACCACACGGGTGGGCACCGGATGCCGGGCTCGTAGCGCAGCCGCGGCAATCACTGATTAGATTGGGGTGGCCCCGCGCCGAACTTCCGGCGGCGGGATCCGCACTGGATTAGGGAGCGGTATTGAAATACGCGTCAACCTCGAACATGTCTCTATCCGCGAAGGAGGTGCACGCGTGAGCGTGGTTGCCCCGCCTACCGACGAGCAGCGTGCCTATGCCCTGCGGCGCATGAAGATGCTGGCTACCGGTCTGCTGATCCTCCTGGCCGTCATCTTCCTCTTCTCCTTCGCCCTGCAGGACAGATACCCCTGGCTGGAATACGTGCGGGCCGCCGCGGAGGGCGGCATGGTCGGCGCCCTTGCCGACTGGTTCGCGGTGACCGCCCTGTTCAAGCATCCAATGGGGGTGAAGATCCCGCACACGGCCATCATCCCGGAAAAGAAGGACCAGATCGGGGCGTCCCTTGGCCAGTTCGTGGAAGAAAACTTCCTGGCCGAGGACATCATCCGGAACAAGCTCGACTCCATGCAGGTAGCTGCGAAGGCAGGGACCTGGCTGGCCCGCCCCGAGGGGGCCGAACGCGTGGCTACCGAGGGCGCCGCGGCGATCCGCGGAGCACTCCGGGTCCTCGACGACGATTCCGTCCGCGACGTCCTGGAATCGATGTTCCGCCGCCACGTGGTGGATCCGCAGTGGGGGCCTCCGGCCGGAAGGATGGCTCAGGCCATCTTCGAGGAGGGCCACCACCACCAGCTGGTGAACCTGATCGTGGACAGCCTCGCGGACTGGGTGCTGGCCAATCCGCAGGTGATCAGCCGGCTCGTGGCCGAGCGGTCGCCGTCGTGGGTGCCTGCGTTCGTGGATGACCTGGTGGGTGAGCGGGTCCAGATCCAGGCCGAAAAGTTCCTCATCGACGTGCAGGAGGATCCCAACCACCAGCTCCGCGTAGCCCTGGACAACTACCTCACGGGAGTGGCCCGGGACCTGCAGGAAGACCCCAAGACCATGGCCAAGGCCGATGCGGTCAAGGAACAGGTGCTGGACGATCCGCGCGTTCGGGACCTGATGACCTCCACCTGGACCACCATCAAAAACGCGCTCATGACGGCGGTGGACGACCCCGAGAGCGAGCTCACCCGCAACTTCAAGTCCGCACTGCAGGACTTCGGGACGCGGCTGATCAATGAGCCCGAACTCGCGGCCAAGGTGAACGGCTATGTGGCCGACGCCGCGGGCTATCTGGTCCGCACGTACAGCAAGGACATCGCCGGAGTCATCACGGAGACGGTGGAGCGCTGGGACGCGCAGGAAACTTCGGAGAAGATCGAGCTGCAGGTGGGAAAGGACCTCCAGTTCATCCGGATCAACGGCACGGTGGTTGGATCGCTGGCCGGGCTGGCGATTTTCACCGTTGCCACGGCGGTTTTCGGCTAGGCAGGTTCCAGATCCGCAAAAGGCCCGCCGGCATCATGCCGGCGGGCCTTTCTTTCCTTGAGGGGAAGCTGCCCTAGGCCGATTTCTCGATCTGGTCCAGTTCTCCGGCCAGCTGCCCGGGGATCGACGTCGGCGGCTCGCCGAAGGCTGCACGCGTCGCCTTGATGACGCCCTTGCCCATGGCATGGTTCCCGGCACCGCCGACGACGGCGCCAACACCCAGCGGCAGGGCCCGTCCCAGCAGGGCGGTGCCCTGGCGGGCCATGAAGCGCTTGAGGAACTGCTTGCGGATACGGCTGCCCACCGAGCCCATCAGGCCCGACGGCATGCTGCCCACGGTGCTGCCCCAGGTCTGCGCGGTACCGCGTCCGGCCAGCGACTGCATCATGGACGTTCCTTCTTCGCCCAGCATGATGGCCATGACCATGGTCCGGGACTTCTCCGGATCGGCCAGCCGCACTCCGTGCAGTTCAGCCACCGACTGTGCGTAGAGCGCAGTGGCTTCGAGGAAACCGACCGTTGCCGCAGCCGACAGGCCAAGGGCAGCCGCCGTGCCGACGCCCGGAACCACGGCGGTGGCACCGATGGCTGCACCGCCTCCCGTAACCGCGTTGAGGTAGTGCCGGTCCAGGATACTGATCAGTTCGGCCGCATTGGCGGACGGATTCTTGCGCTGCATCCTGCGGATGTTCGCCAGCACCAGGGGCCGCTGGACCTCCACGGCGCGCTCGATGGCCTTCACTACCTGCGGCTTGGGCTTGCCGTCCGGGCCGATGGTGGCTCGTCCAGCCAGTTTGGCTGCGGGATTGAAACTACGTCGCTTCACAGAACTCTCCTTGGGGAAATCCGGTACAGGCTTCGCACCTACGGTATTACGTCAACACCATCGGGGTTTGCCTAAAGCAAAGGGCGGGGTCCGGCGGAAAATTCCGCCGGGACCCCGCCCTCTAAATCAACACACCGCGTGAGCGGCGCGTCAGCACTACTTAGGCGCGGTTGCCGCTCTTGCGGGTGACGAAGCCGTAGATCACCAGAACGATGAGGGCGCCGACAATGGCAACGAGCCAGGTCTGGATGGACCAGAAGTTCTCGAGCGGAACATTGAACAGAAGCCCGCCGAGCCAGCCGCCCAGAAGAGCGCCGATAACACCCAGGATCAGGGTGGCAATCCAGCCGCCGCCCTGGCGACCCGGGAGGATCATCTTTGCAATTGCACCTGCGATGAGACCCAGAATAAGGAACGCAATGAAACCCATTTGATTCTCCTTGCTGTGTGAGTGACAGTGATTTTCAGCGTGGCCTTGTGGGCCGCGCTTTATTCCAGCCTACTTGATCAGCATGCTTAGTCTGTAGTTTGCGGGGAGTTTTCATCCGGCTGCGGTTGTGTTAGTTAATGCGGGCGCGCGTGGCTATTCCACCGCTACGGCGTGTCGGAAGCAAGGTATCGGCGAAGGAAAACCGCCACGTCAGAGATCTCCCGGGCGCCGATGGCGTGCCCCATTTGCGCATACGTCCGTGCCGTGAGGGCGGCGTTTTCCTCCAGCCATTCCCGGGTGTAATCGACCGCGTCGGTACTGATGACCCAGTCCTGCCGGTCCCGTCCCCAAAAGAACGGAACCCGGGACGGCAGCGGTTCCGCGGCAGCCAGGAGTTCATTGCGCGCAATCCAGCCGGACAGCCCTACAACGGCCCGGAAATCCCGCGGCCGCAGCCGCAGGAGCGTGCCCGCCATGGCCATCCCCTGCGAGAACCCTACGAGTGAGATTCCGGTGAAGTCCTCCTCCGCCCGGATCCGGTCCAGCCAGGCCAGCAGCATCAGGGCCGATTCCAGGACCTCGCTGGTGTCGGAGTTCAGCAGCGGGTCCAGCAGGAACCACCCGCTGGTTCCGCCCACGTCCAGCGGCCCCCGCACCGCAGCCCCCACCGCGGTAGGCGGCAGCGCCGGGAAGAGCCGTTCCATCGCCTGTTCCCCGGAACCATACCCGTGCAGCAGGACCACCAGTTCACGTCCCCGCCGTCGGCCGGGGGCCTCGGACCACGCCACGTTTTCCATCGGTTCAGCCTAGCGGTGCACGGCCGTTTGCAGGCTGCCGATGCAGCCCCGGCCGGAGCCCATTGCCACGGGCAGGGCACCAAAAGTAAAGTCGCATCAGCGAATAAGCGTGGCTGCCGCCCGCAGCGTATGCGGGGAGAAGCCACCACGACAGCCGGGAACCGCACCGCCACGCCGTTCCAACCCCAAACACCGGCCGGCCGCGGCAGGCCAGGCCTGGACGGATCCCCTTCATGATCCTCACCCTTACCGCAAACCCCAGCCTGGACCGAACCGTTTCCCTCCCCGGCGAGCTGATGCGGGGCGCCGTGCAGCGCGCCGTGTCAGCCGCAGAAGAACCCGGGGGCAAGGGCGTGAACGTGACCCGGGCACTCACGGTCTCCGGCGTCCGCTCCATCGCCGTGCTTCCCGGCGCCGACGCCGATCCGGTCATGGCCGGACTGCGGCTGGCCTCGGTTGAATACCTGAACCTGCCCATCGAGGCGCCGCTGCGGAGCAACATCACGCTCACGGAGCCGGACGGCACCACCACCAAGGTCAACGCCCCCGGCCCGCCGCTGAAACCGGCCGAGCAGGAAGCCCTCATTACCCTGCTGGTGGGAGCCTGCACCGCCGGCGGCGCCGGACCGGGGTCCTGGCTGGTGCTGGCAGGCTCACTGCCTCCCGAAGTGCCCCCGGACTTCTACGCTTCCGTGGCGCATGCAGTGAGGGACCGGCTCGGTTCTGCAGCGCCGCGCATAGCCATCGATTCCTCGGGTCCGCCCCTGATGGGGGCACTGCTCCACGGGGCGGCCCCGGACCTGCTCAAACCCAATGCGGAGGAACTCTGCGAGGCCACGGGGTTTTCCTCCGAAGCAGCCCTTGAAGCGGATCCCCTGCTGGCCGCGCGGGCCGCGGGAATGCTGATTGAACGCGGCGTCGGCGCCGTGCTTGCCACCCTCGGAGCCAAGGGCGCGCTCCTGGTCACCCCCGCCGGAAGCTGGCTGGCCACCCGTCCACCGGTGCGGGCCCGGTCGACCGTCGGCGCCGGGGATTCGGCCCTGGCCGGATACCTGCTGGCCGAGGTTGCCGGCGGAGCGCCGCCGGACTGCCTGCGCCAGGCCGTAGCCCACGGCGCTGCTGCGGCGTCGCTGCCCGGAACCACCGTTCCCACCCTCGCGGCAACCGATCCGGAAGCTGTCACGATCACCACCCTCAACGGCACCGGCGGAATCCCGCACAGTCCTGCAGCGGCCGAACGCGCCGCGGCTCCGCCGTCGTCGTCATCGAAGGAGGAAAGCTGATGTCGGACCTCATCACACCCGATCTGGTTACGTTGGACGAGAACCTCGGCACGGACAAAGGAACGGTCATCGGCCACCTGGCCCGGGGGGTGGCGGCGGCCGGCCGGGCGTCCAGCTACGAGGACCTTTACGCCGATGCCATGGCCCGGGAGTCGAAAACCGCCACCGGGGTGCCGGGGGGCATTGCGATTCCGCACTGCCGGTCCGCTGCCGTTACTCAGCCGACGCTTGCCATGGCCCGGATCCGCCCGGCCGTGGACTGGGGCGCCAAGGACGGTCCCGCGGACATTGTCTTCTTCATCGCCGCCCCGGAGGGTGCAGACCAGGAACACCTGCAGCTGCTCGCCAAGCTGGCGCGGTCCCTCATCCGCAAAGACTTCACCGCCTCGCTGCGCTCCGCTTCTTCCCCGGCGCAGATTGTGGAACTCGTGGACGGGGCGCTCGGGCTCGGCCCGTCGCCGGCAGGCGCCGGACGAGCGGGGGCAGCGGGGCAGGCCACCGGCGCCACGGCTGCCGGGGCCGCAGGTGCCGGAGCCGCAGGTGCCGGCGGAGCCACGGCCGCAGGTAGCGATGTCGGCTCCCGAAGCGGCGGGCAGCCGGGTGGAACGGACGACGGCGGCCACGGGGCAAATGCCCCCGCCTCCGAGGGCGGCACCGGGGCCACCGAAACGGATACCTCCAGGTCCCGCCACCTTGTTGCCGTCACGGCCTGCCCCACCGGCATTGCGCATACCTACATGGCGGCGGATTCCCTGGCCGCCGCGGCAGCCGAACGCGGGGTCGACCTGCAGGTGGAAACGCAGGGATCGGCCAAGTCCACTCCCCTGGACCCCAATGTCATCCGCAACGCGGAAGCGGTGATTTTCGCCGTCGACGTCGATGTCCGGGACAAGGGCCGCTTCGCGGGTAAGCCCGTGATCAGCGGCCCGGTGAAACGCGGGATCGACGAGCCGGGCGTCATGATCGACGAAGCCCTCAACGCGGTCAACGACCCCAACGCCCGGCGGGTGACCGGGGGCGGAGGCGGCGGCGGCGAGAATGAGGAAGGCTCCGGGTCCGGCGGGGAAGGGTTCGGCGGACAGCTCAAGCGGGCCCTGCTGACCGGCGTCAGCTACATGATTCCGTTCGTCGCCGGCGGCGGCCTGCTGATTGCCCTGGGCTTCCTGCTGGGCGGCTACGAGCTCTCCCTCTCGGTGGACGACGTCGCCAACGGCGACCGGATGCTCGACGGCACCTCGATCCTGAGCCCGCCCCCTGAAGGCGTCATCCCCTACCTCGGGGCCGTGTTCTGGAAAATCGGCAACCTCTCCCTGGCTTTCCTGGTGCCGGCGCTGGCCGGCTACATTGCCTATGCCCTGGCGGACCGGCCGGGCATAGCACCGGGCTTCACCGCCGGGTCCGTTGCGGTCTTCATGGATGCCGGCTTCATCGGCGGCATCATCGGCGGTCTGCTGGCCGGCTACGCCGCCCGGTGGATCGGCGGCTGGAACGTTCCGTCGTGGATGCGCGGGCTGATGCCGGTGGTCATCATTCCCCTCCTGGCATCCATCATCGCCTCCGGCCTGATGATGCTGGTCCTGGGCGGGCCCATTGCCGCTTTGACCCTGGGGCTGAACAACTGGCTGACGGGCCTCACGGGGGTCGCAGCCATCGGGCTGGGCATCATCCTGGGCCTGATGATGGGCTCGGATCTGGGCGGCCCGATCAACAAGGTGGCTTATGCGTTCGCGGTGGCCGGCCTCGGGGAAGGCAGCTTCGAGAACCAGGTGCCCTGGGAAATCATGGCGGCCGTCATGGCAGCCGGTATGGTCCCGCCGCTGGGAATGGCGTTTGCCTCCACAGTGCTGGCGAAAAACCAGTTCAGCATGGCCCTGCGCGAAAACGGCAAGGCTGCATGGCTGCTGGGTGCCGCCTTCATCTCGGAGGGCGCCATTCCGTTTGCCGCCTCCGACTTCTTCCGGGTTATTCCCTCCACCATGCTGGGCGGGGCGGTTGCCGGTGCCATCTGCATGGGAACCGGGGTAACCTCACAGGCACCCCACGGAGGAATCTTCGTCTTCTTCGCCATCGGAAACCTCCTGATGTTCATTGTCGCCATCCTGGCGGGGGCGGCAGTTACCGGCTTCGTCTACGTGGCCCTGAAGCGGTACGTGAAGCCCCGGAAGAAGGCGGAGGAACCTGCCATTGCGTAAGGCACTGCCGACGAAAAGGAAGGCTTAGATGATGCGGACCATCCAGGGAATCGGAGTCAGCGCCGGACGCGTCCTCGGCCTGTCGCGCCGGATGCCGCCTCCGGTACCCGAGCCCGACGCCGAGGCGAAACCCGCACCGGGCAGCACAGTGGACGGGGAGAAGGCCCGCCTCAAGGATGCCGCCGAAGCGGTCCGGCGTGACCTGCTGCACCGCGCGGAGACGACCTCGGGGGACGCCAAGGCCGTGTTGGACGCCACGGCCATGATGGCCTCCGACCCGATGCTGCTCAAAGCGGCCGGCAAACACATCAACGCGGGCATGGCAACGGACCGGGCCATCTGGGAGGCAGGCATGGAGGTGGCCGCAATGCTGCAAAGCCTGGGCGGCTACATGGCGGAACGGACCCAGGACGTACTCGATGTCCGCTCCCGGATTGTCGCCGAGCTGAACGGGCTGCCGGCTCCCGGGATTCCCGCCTCCGATGTCCCCTTCATCCTCACGGCAGTGGAACTGGCCCCGGCCGACACCGCCACACTGGATCCGGCAATGGTGATCGGGCTGGTCACCAGCGAGGGCGGGCCGCAGTCCCATACCGCCATCCTTGCCCGTTCCCTGGGCCTGCCGGCCGTGGTGGGAGCGCCCGGAGCGGACGGGGTTGCCGACGGGACGGAAATCTACCTCGACGGCAGTTCCGGAACCGTGGTGGTGGAACCCGGCGACGAGGAACGCGCCTCGGCACAGAAATACGCCTCGCGCTCGTCGCTTCCGGCATTCAACGGCACGGGAGCGACCGCCGACGGCTTTTCGGTGCCCCTGTTGGCCAATGTCGGTTCCGGAAAGGACGCACGTGCCGCCGCGGAAGCCGGCGCCGAGGGAATCGGCCTGCTGCGTACGGAATTCTGCTTCCTCGGCCGCGATACGGAACCCACCGTCGAGGAACAGGTGGCCGCATACGGGGCGGTCTTCGAAGCCTTCCCCGGCCGCAAGGTCGTCATCCGGACACTCGACGCCGGTGCGGACAAGCCGTTGCCGTTCCTGACGGACGCAACGGAGCCCAACCCGGCGCTGGGAGTCCGCGGCTACCGGACCGACTACGTCTCCCCCGGCGTCCTCGCCCGCCAGCTCGAAGCCATCGCGGCTGCTGCCGGCGCGCACACTGCCGATGTCTGGGTCATGGCGCCGATGATATCCACCGCCGAGGAAGCCGCCGACTTCGCCGTCATGTGCGCCGGAGCCGGGCTTGGCATGCCCGGCGTAATGGTGGAGGTACCGGCAGCGGCACTGATGTCCGAAGCCATCCTCTCCCGGGTGCGGTTCGCCAGCCTGGGCACCAATGACCTCACGCAGTACACCATGGCTTCGGACCGGCAGCTGGGTTCGCTGGCTTCCCTGAACGACCCCTGGCAGCCGGCAGTGCTGCAGCTGATTTCCGCCACCGTTGCCGGGGCAGCGCGCGCGACGGCCCTGGAGCCGGCCGCCGGCGCGAGGACAGTCGGGGTCTGCGGAGAGGCGGCGGCGGACCCGGCACTCGCCGTCGTTCTCGCCGGCATGGGCGTGAATACGCTGTCCATGACTCCCCGGGCGCTGTCCGGCGTCGGCACCGTCCTCGGATCCGTGACTCTGGAGGAGGCGAAGGAACTGGCCGCCAGGGCGTTGGCAGCACACTCCGCCGCTGAGGCACGGACGATTGTGCGCAGCCGCCTGCCCGTCCTCGAACAGCTCGGACTGTGACCGCAGGCCCGGACGAAGCCAGCAGCGCAAACCACGGAAGGAACCGAAATGGCAGAACGCAAAGCCACAGTGGCCAGTCGAGTTGGACTCCACGCCCGCCCTGCATCGATCTTTGCGGAAGCTGCGGCGGCCCAGCCCGTTGAAGTGACTATCGGCATGGAGGGCGATCCGGCGGAGGAGGCGATGGATGCCTCCAGCATGCTGTCCCTGATGAGCCTGGGCGCATCACACGGAGATGTTGTAGTGCTGCGGTCGGACGGGGAAGGGGCGGAAGCCGCCCTTGAGGAACTTGCGAAGATCCTCGAAACGGACCTGGACGCCACGTAGACAGACAAGAGGCGGGGCACTCATCCGTTCTATGAATGTCCCGCCCTTGCACGCCCGGCAATTGCCGGAAATGACGAAGCCAACGGCAGTTCCGTTGGCTTCGTTGCAACTTCACGCTGACCCCCCACAGGCAGCGGACGTTACATATTCATTATTCTGGCACACAAACATGAAAACGTGAACTACTTTATCTAATTGTCACCAAGACAAGTTAGAAGTAAGCAAACTTTGCTTTTCCTGCCTTTTAGCCGCGATACCGAAGAGCGCCACCAGGCTAAGCCCCGCCGCCAGGAGAATCACCGAGGAATGCGGCAGGATGTAGTCCCATACGCCGGTCTGCTGACCGGTGACCCACAGCGCCGACCAGACCACCAGTTCGGTGAGGGCGATGCCTATCAGCGCCGCCCCGATCCGCAGCGGGATGCGGCGTGCAGTCAGGGCCATACGGAAGGCCGGGATGATCAGGCAGGCGCCGATGTAGGCGGGGTAGACCCGTCCAATGACCGAATAGTTCCAGACGGCGTCCTGGGTCATGTAGCTGGTGAGGCCCGGGGAGGATTTCGGCATGTCGCCCATGCTGAACAGCACGGTAGTCGCGACGACTGTCGCGGCCAGCACTACGAGTCCGGGTACTCCCAGGATGATCCGGCGGACCCTCGGAGCGCGGAAGGCGGCGGCTGCGCTGCCGCCAATCAATGCCACGACACCGTAGGTCGCATACCGGAGAATCAGGTTGGCGAGGTTTGTTCCGCCAAGCATCGCGTCCACGGGAAGATAAATTGACGGAATGCTGAGCGCCACTCCCACGGTGGTAAAGGCAAGGCCCCAGAAAAGCATTGGGTTGCGGCCCCGGATTGCCAGCGGCAAACGAACCAGGGCGGAGACCGCCGCAACGGCCAGTGCGCCGTACTGAATGGCGGTAACAATATTCATCCGAGATTCTCCAAGAGCGTTAGATCATTCTCCACATCGTGTTCATACTTCCGTAGTTGTTTTCCGACCCCTTCGAGGCGGTCCCGGGCAAGGAAGATGAGTTCGGAATCGCTGAGTGCGGCCAGCGCTTCCTGCCGGCCTTCCTTTGGCCAGCCCGCCTCATCCTGCGTGACCAGCCCGGTGGCCACCAGGCCGCCCGGGAGCGAGGCACCGGCAAGCCGCGCAGCCTCCACGGCCAATTCGGGCGCCAGGCGCCCGGCCGAAAGCTGCGCGGAAATATTCTGGGGTGCGACGCCGGTATTGGCGCTTAGGCGTTGGCGCAGATCTCCCGGGTCCACTGCCTCGAACCAGGAGCGGATCGCGTTCCTGTGCGGATACTTATCCGGGTCCGGACACTTCGAGAGTCCGGAAGTGGCCCTGGCCAGGACTACCTGCAGGATGCAGACATAGGAGACCTGGCTGATCAGCTCCGCCGGAGCCGGCCGCCAGGGTCCGCCGAGCAGGTCGGAGTACTCCTCGAAATCCGAGAGTGCTTCGATCGGGTTTTTCCCGTAGGCCCGGGCCACCCGGACAACGGTAATCTCCGCGACCTTGCCGCGGACAATCTGCTGGCCGAGGGTGGAACGCTTGATGCCGGTCCTGCGGCAGAGGTCCGCATTGGATTCGCCGGGAGCCACTGCAGTGCGCCAGTTTTGGAAAGACCTGGCAGACACCGCCATCTTTGGCCCCCCTCGATTGGATTTACCCGGACGAATGGAATTATACTGTTGGAACTGGCTTCCCCTTCTGCGTTCCCCCCATATGCAGAGCGGGAAGCCAGCTTCACTTTAAGGGCAGCACGGATGAGCCCCCCCGTTCCGTCACTGCCGCGCGGTCAGTCCTGCGGCCACGAAACGTGGTGGTTGTACTCCGGGTGCTTGCGCAGGTAGGCCGCCATGTAGCTGCAGTACGGCTTGACCCGGTCCCCGCCGGCGACAATGTCATCCACCGCATATTTCGCCAGCCGGGAAGAGTAACCCTGGTGCTGGTAGTCCGGTTCCATCTGCGTGTGGGTCAGCGCTACGGAATCCGATTCCATCCGGTAATCGGCAATCCCGACGAGCGTGCCGTCCAGCCGCAGTTCGTAGCGGCTGAGTCCGTCATTGCGCGAGATGCGGATGTCTTTGGTAGTCATGGGCAGAGACTGCCACGCAATTCCACCCCGGTCCAGCCCCGCCGGCTACGCCCACCTATGCCGCGCGTTTGCCGCGGGCGGCCTCTTCCGCCCGGCGCAGCGCGTCTTCCAGCGTCGTGACTGCCTCGGCATAGGCGGCCGTTTCTTCCGGCGCGGACGCTGTTTCCGGCCGCAGTTGTTCAGCCGCTTTCATCGCCCGGATAAGCTTCCGGGTTTCCGGTGCACGGACATCGAGGAGCTGCGGATGCTCCGCTGCAAGCCAGGGGTCCAGTTCATAGGCGCTCCACCGCGCGAGGACGTCCCGGTGGCGCGTTACGACCGCGGCCAGCGCTGCTTCGAGCTGCAGGCTTTTCCGCTGCCGGCGACGACGGCGGTCCCGCCCGGCAAGCCAAAACGCCGCGGCAATACTCCCGGCCACCACAACCAGGCCTACTGCGGCGGATCCGGCAGGGGTGGCGGCGACCGCCCACGCGGCGGTGAGCAGGACAGCCAAGAATGCGGTCAATCCGGCCCAGAAGATGCTTTCCCCGTCCCGTGTCCGGAACGCCCGGTCCATTCCGGCGGCGGCAGCGGCCAGCAGAAGGACCAGCAGCAGCAGCGGAAGGACCGGTGAAAAACCTGTCTCGACCATGACCTCCCCTCCCCGACGCACCGCGTCTTTGCCTCCATTGCACCCAACCCGGCGGGAAAGGTCAATGCCGCCCGCTTCTGCCCGGCAAACGGCCTGCGGGGGCCGTAGCAAGTATGCTGACCTGTGGGTTGTTCCTCCCTGCCCGCCGGAAAACGCGCCCTTTAAGGAAAGCAATGAAGATTCCCGCCCCGAGGGGGCGCGTCAGCGCCGCCTTGATTGACCTGCTCCAGAACCACGGCGGTCCAGGCTCCGCCGACGCCCGGCAGTCCTTGGACCTGCTCGTGGACGAAGCGCTGGCTGCCACCCCGGACCTGCTCCGCGACGAAGACCTCCAGCTGTCCTTGTTCTGCCTGTACGAGCTGCACTACAGCGGACTGGACACAGTCGAGGACGCGGCAGAGTGGGACCCTGAACTCATCCGCCTCCGGGCACGGCTGGAGACCGCCTTCGAGGATGTGCTGCGCCGTACCGTGCCCGTTCCCGAGCTGCCCGCACCTGAAAGCGAAGCCGTTGCGGAGACTCTCTTTCGCCTGGCGGCGGACGACGACGGCCCCAGCGTGTCCCGGTTCATCGCCGGCAAGGCCAGCGTGGAACAGCTGCGCGAATTCCTGATCCTGCGCTCGGTCTATCAGCTGAAGGAAGCGGATCCGCACAGCTGGGCCATTCCGCGCTTGCCGGTGGGCCGGGCCAAGGCTGCCCTGGTGGAGATCCAGGCCGATGAGTACGGCGGAGGGCGGGTCGAACGGATGCACTCGAAGCTGTTCGGCATCACCATGGAGGGCCTCGGCCTGGATTCCGGTTACGGCTACTACATCGACCTGGTTCCCGCACTGACTTTGGCATCCTCGAACGCCATGTCGCTCTTCGGGCTGAACCGCCGCCTGCGCGGTGCCATTGCCGGGCACCTGGCGGCCTTTGAAATGACGTCCTCGATACCCAACTCGTTCTACGCCCGCGGGTTCCGCCGGCACGGCTTCAGCGACGATGTCACCTACTACTTCGACGAACACGTGGAAGCCGACGCCGTGCACGAACAGATTGCCGCAAGGGACCTGGCCGGCGGCCTGGCGGAGGCCGAACCCCATCTGCTCGCGGACATCGTTTTCGGTGCCGCTACGGTCCTGGCCATCGATGCGCTGCTCGGCGAAGACCAGCTTCGCGCCTGGAAGGCGGGCGAGTCCGCGCTGCTGGTGCCCCTGGCGAACGACGCCGGACCCGCCGAAGCGGCCCTCGCAGCTTCGGCAGCGGCTTCCGGGGTGACGCCGTGACGGGTCTTCCGGACGCGTCCCCGGAAGGGACGGACGCCATTCCGGAGACGGGCCCCGCCTCTGCCCGCTACAAGCGGGAGGGCACTGCGCCTGCGTCCATCGTGGCCTGCCCCAACGGACCCCTGCTGATCCGCGGCGACTTTGAGATCGTTACGCCGGACGGGGTTCCCGTGCCCCGGGACCGGGAAACCGTGGCCCTGTGCCGCTGCGGCGGGTCGGCAATCAAGCCCTACTGCGACGGCACCCACAAGCTGATGAAGTTCGACACCTCCCGCCGTCGTCCGGTGCCGAAACCGGCCCGCAGGGATTCGGAGGAAGCCGCCGGGTAGCCACCGCGCTGCGGGATAAAAAAGAATGGCTTGCCTTCATCGAAGACAAGCCATTCTTGTACGGTGCGCCCAGCAGGGCTCGAACCTGCGACCCACGACTTAAAAGGACGTTGCTCTACCAACTGAGCTATAGGCGCTCCACCGGCCTGCGGCTTTAACAGCATGCGGACCGACTGTCCCACTTTATCGCACACCACTCAGATCGTGGAAAACCTAGCTTCCGAACGCTTCGCGTCGCCCGGCAGAGCGCCTCGATTCCGCATAAATCCCGGAGTATTCTTCGAATATGAGTGAGTCCAATCCAGCACCGCGCCATCACAAGCCAAAGCCTCTTGCGCCAGTGGACTTCGCCAATTTCCCCGGTGGTGCCGATCCGGCACGCATATCGGAGGCAGCCCATCTGGCCGCCCAGGCACTCGTCCACCGTGGCCGAAAGAGTACCGATCCGGAGGTCACCCGCCGCCTGGTGGAACTGACCGACCAGCAGGGAGTCGAAGCGGTGGCCGAAATGTGGGCCGAAAGCCCCGCCCGGTCCCTGCCCGGAGCACTCTGGCGGCTATACGCGCTTCGCGCCTCCATCCAGCGGAACCCCGCACGGATTGCTTCCTACTACGCCGCAGGCAAAGACGTTGCACAGGTATCCAAGGTGGTTGCCGGGGTAGCCGAACCGCTGGGTGCCGACGAAGTGCAGGCCATGGCGGACACCATCCTTTCCGGCGCCTTCGAGGGCGACTTCGACGTCGCCCTGGAGCGTTTCGCCGCGTTCTGCCGGGTGGTGGCCCTGGGCCAGGCCAACCACGCCGATTCCTCCGAAGCCTCCAACGGCGACCGCGCCACCCTGCTGACCCGCAATGCGCGCCAACTGGTGCGCACTGCCGAGGACCTGGAGCACTCGGCTGCAGCCTGGCGGCGGGGAGAACTCGACTAGCCGCAGCCCGGCCGGCAGCGTGCCCCGCAGTGGCGCTCCCCACAGTGCCGCCGCTGCCCCCGGGGCCGTGTTGACATCACCGTCCGAGCGTAGAAAACTGAAATCGGTGTCGGACTGCGGAACCCCCGGGCTTCAACTCTGAGCCGCTTCGAGCGGCCTTCCGCCGAGAGGCGCTCCCGGTCCGGCACCGCTACTTTCCCACCTGCTGTGCGGTGGAGGCGTTTCGCGGACTTTTCCGTCCCGCCGGTGCAGGCATCGGATATTCTTGGCGCTGTGAGAACCTTTTCCGCTCCCCCAGCCGACGAGCCGCATCCAGCGTGAAACTTCAACTGTTTCCCCAGGAGAACGCCGGGCTGGAGCTGCTCTCGCGCATGGCGTCGCAACTGCTGCGCGGCACCGGGGTGCTGGCGGAGATTTTCGGAGCGGAACCGGAGGACTTCGACCGGCTGACCGAGCAGCTGCATCAGATCGATGCCGAAACCACCGATCTGCACTTTGCCCTCATGACGCAGATGCGGACCAGCTTTATTAATCCCCTTCCCCGTGAAGACCTGTACGAGCTGTCCCTGGTCCTGCTGGACGCGATGGAATGCCTGGATGCTTCCGCAGACACCATTGCCCTTTACAAGCTCACCGGTGTGTCCCGCCGGGCGTCCGAGCAGCTGGAAGTCATTGGCCGGCAGGCTGAACTTACCGCTTCCGCCATGCGCCGGCTTGCCTCGCTGGAGGATCTGGAAGAGTACTGGATCGAGATGCTTCGGCTGGCCCGGCGGGCCGAGCGGTCCCGCAGGATCTGGGCCGCGGAGCTGATGCGCGAGCACAAGCCGCTTTCCTACGCCAGGCACCGCGACCTGGCCGACCAGCTATCCGGAACCTCCGCCCAGCTCCGCCGTGCCGCCACGTTTGTAGGCGGCATCCTCGTTCGGGAATCCTAGGGTGGCCACTGTCCTCCTGGCCGGCGTCGTCCTGCTCGCCGGGGCGTATGCCTTCCTCAACGGCTTCCACGATGCTTCGAACTCCGTGGCCACCTCCGTCCGTACACGGGCCCTGACGCCCACGGTTGCCATCATCCTGGCCGCGTCCTTCAACCTTCTCGGCGCCCTCGTCAGCACCGCCCTGGCCGTTGCCCTGACGGTGCGGTTTGTGGACCTGCCCGCCGGTCCGGAGGGCCTGGGCATCCTGGTTGCCGGACTGCTGGCCGCCTGCGGATGGGGCGTGTGGACCTGGTGGCGGCGGATGCCGTCCTCCTCCACCCATGCGCTGGTGGGCGGACTCGTGGGTTCCGGTGCTGCCTCGACCCTAGTGGGCGGGCAGAACATCGCAGAGTCCTACCGGCTGATCTGGGAGCAGATAGCGCTGCCGCTGCTGCTCTCGCCCGTGATCGCCTTTGTCCTGGCGTATCTGCTGGTTTTCCCGGCGACCTGGCTGATGCGGTACAGCTCTCCGCGCCGCGGCGACGCCGGCAACCGGATAGCGCAATCGGTGTTCACCTCCGCCTTCTCCCTGGGACACGGCATCCAGGACGGCCAGCGGACCATGGCGGTTGTGGTGCTCGCGCTGCTGGCAGCCGGCCAGACCCTTGAAACCGACATCCCCCTGTGGGTGCAGCTGTTCGCGGCGCTTGCGCTGGCAGGCGGCACCCTCTTCGGCGGCTGGCGGATCACCCATACGCTGGGGTACCGCCTCGTGCGGATGGATCCGCTGCGGGGCATGAGTGCCCAGGCGGTCAGCTCCACCATGCTCTTTTTGGGCGCGCTGTGGCTGCATATCCCGCTTTCGAGCACCCAGACCATGACGTCGGCCATCGTCGGCGCCGGCACCAACCAACGCTTTTCCACCGTCCGCTTGATTCCGCTGCGGGAAATCCTCGTCACCTGGCTGGTCACGGCACCGGTGACCGCGGTGCTCGGCGGTATCCTGCTGCTGGCCCTCAGCCCGCTCCTGTAGGCGGCGCCTATCCGAAACGGCCGGAAACGTAGTCTTCCGTGGCCTGCTCGGCGGGGTTGCTGAAGATGACCGGGGTATCCGCGTATTCGATCAGGCGTCCGGGCTTGCCCGTGCCTGCAATGTTGAAGAACGCCGTTTTGTCCGACACCCGTGCCGCCTGCTGCATGTTGTGCGTGACGATGACCACCGTGTAGTCGCTCTTGAGTTCCTCGATGAGGTCTTCGATGGCCAGCGTCGAGATAGGGTCCAGTGCCGAGCAGGGCTCGTCCATCAGGATCACTTCCGGGGAGACGGCAATGGCGCGGGCAATGCACAGCCGCTGCTGCTGGCCGCCGGAGAGCCCGGAGCCGGGCTTGTCCAGGCGGTCGCGGACTTCCTTCCAGAGATTGGCTCCGGTGAGGGACTTCTCCACCAGGGCATCGGCGTCGGACTTGGAGATCCGCTTGTTGTTCAGTTTCACGCCTGCCAGGACGTTGTCCCGGATGGACATCGTGGGGAACGGGTTGGGCCGTTGGAACACCATGCCGACGTGGCTGCGGACGGTCACGGGATCGACGCCCGGACCGTAGAGGTTCTCTCCGTCCAGCAGGACTTCACCTTCCACGCGGGCACCGGGAAGGACCTCGTGCATCCGGTTCAGGGTGCGCAGGAAGGTGGATTTGCCGCAGCCAGAAGGGCCGATGAAAGCGGTGACGGAACGGGGTTCGATGGTGATGTTGACGTCCTGCACGGCAAGGAAATTGCCGTAATAGACATTCAGGTCTTTGACGTCGATGCGCTTGGACATGGTTTCCTTCTCGGTGAATCGCTTTACAAGGCTAGCGGGAGGTCCGGGGGGCGAAGATCCGGGCAATCAGGCGGGCGCCGAGGTTCAGCAGCATCACCATGATGATCAGGATCAGGGCGGCCGCCCAGGCCCGCTGGGTACTCGGATCCGTGTTGGTCGGGGAGGTGGGGCTCATCAGCTGCCGGTAGATGAAGGTGGGCAGCGTGCTCATCCAGCCCGCAAACGCGTTGAAGTTGATGGTGTTGACGAAGCCGGCAGTGACCAGCAGCGGTGCCGTTTCCCCGATCACCCGGGCTATCGCCAGGGTGACGCCGGAGGCGATGCCGGAAATGGCGGTGGGGACCACTACCTTCAGGATGGTCCGCCACTTGCGGACACCCAGGGCATAGGAAGCCTCCCGGAGTTCGTTGGGCACGATCTTGAGCATTTCCTCGGTGGAGCGGACCACCACCGGGATCATCAATACGGACAGCGCGACGGCCGCAACAAAGCCCGTGCGGGTGCCCGGACCGAAAACGAGCCCGAAGAACGCGGCGGCAAACAGGCCCGCCACAATCGAGGGGATGCCGGTCATCACGTCAACGAAGAACGTGATGGCCCGCGACAGTTTTCCGCCCCGGCTGTATTCCACCAGGTAGACGGCGGCCAGCAGGCCCACGGGCACCGAGATGACCGTGGCCCAGAAGGTGATCAGCAGGGTGCCGACAATGCCGTGGTAGGCACCGCCGAGTACGGCGGTCCCGTTGTCCATCGTGGCATTGTCCACGGCGCCGGTCATGCCGCCCATGGAGGTCAATAGGAAGTCCGGGCTGAGGCCGGGCAGGCCGCGGGCCAGGACGGTGATGATCACCGACACCAGGGGCAGCAGTGCCAGCAAGAACGCGCCGCAGACCAGGTTCGTCGCCAGCCGGTCCACCGCATGCCGCCGGCCCTCCACCGTCCAGGTGGCGACCGTGCCGCCGATGACGAAAAGCACCGCGGTGAAGACCGCGAAGGACGCAATGGAGAAACCGAGCAGGGCGGACAGGGCCGCACCCAGGACCAGCGCCGCGGCCAGGACAATCCACGGCGTGTAGCGGGGCAGCCGGTTCTTGGTCAGCAGGGACCCCGGACGGGTAAGCGCGGAGGTGGTATCGAGCATCAGTTGGCTCCCGAGAATTCTTTGTGGCGGCTGATGATCCAGCGGGCAACCACGTTGACCGCCAGCGTGATCAGGAACAGCACGAGCCCTGCAGCGATCAGCTCCGAGAGCCGGAGCCCGAACGCTTCAGGGAAGTTCAGGGCGATTTCGGCGGCAATGGTCTGGTTGCCCGGCCGGATCAGGCTGGCGATCAGCCCGCCGGAGGAAAGCACCAGCGCCACCGCCATGGTTTCGCCCAGGGCACGGCCCAGTCCCAGCATGACGGCACTGATGACCCCGGGGCGGGCGAAGGGGAAAACAGCCATCCGGATCATTTCCCAGCGGGTGGCACCCATGGCCAGCGCGGCTTCCTCGTGCAGCTTCGGCGTCTGCAGGAAAATCTCCCGGGTAAGGGAGGTAATGATCGGTAGCACCATCACGGAAAGCACAATTCCGGCCGTGAGCATGGTCTTGCCGGTCTGGCTGGCCGGACCGGCAAAAATCGGAATCCACCCGGCATTTTCGGCCAGCCAGTTGTACGGGCCCACCAGCGCCGGTGCCAGCACCGTCATGCCCCAGGCGCCGTAGACCACTGAGGGGATGGCCGCGAGCAGGTCCACCAGGTAGCCCAGTCCCTGCGCGAGCCGCCGCGGAGCATAGTGCGAGATGAACAGGGCGACGCCGATTCCCACCGGTGTGGCGATCAACAGTGCGATGACGGCGGCAATGACCGTTCCAATAACCAGCGGCAGGATGTACTGCCCGAACCCGCCGCCGGAGATGTCCTCCGGGTCGGCCAGGAATGTCGGCAGCGCCTGCCACATCAGGAAAACCGCCACGCAGAACAGGACGAAGAGGATCAGGCACCCGGCTGCCACCGTGATGCCGGAGAAGATCTTGTCTCCGGCACGGCCGGCGCCGCCTTCTCCCGTTATGGACTTGCTGGACACTGCTCAACCCTTCGAAATGCGTTGTGTGCAGACTCTTTTATCAGTGTAGGTACTCCGCCGTTCAGCGGTCCCTGCCCTCCCCCGCTTCGGAACCGGGGAGGGGCAGGATGGGTGCGCTAGGAGCGCACCCGGATGGTTTCCAGTGCCGCGGAGGCCCGGCTGCGCAGGTCTCCGGAGAGCGCCGCGCTGCCCGCGGCGTCGGACGCTGCGGCCTGGCCTTCCTCGCTGACCACGTAGTTGCCGAACGCGCGGACCAGGTCCACGGTCTGCTGGTCCCCGTAGCTGGTGCAGAACACGTGGTAGCTCACCAGGACTACGGGATACGCGCCGGATTCCGCCGTATCGCGGTCCAGGTCCATGGCCATGTCCGCTTCCGGACGTCCTTCCCCGCCCACCGCAGTGGAGGATTCGACGGCGAGCGCGGCGGCGTCGGCGCTGAACGGCACATAGGTCCCGCCTACTTTTACGCTGACCTTGCCGAGGGAACCGGCTGCCGAGGCATCGGCATAGGTAATGCCGCCCTCAGTGGAGGCCACGGTGGAAATGACGCCGCCGGTGCCGGAGGCGCTTTCCCCGTTCGGCAGCCCGGCCGGCCATTCGCCTGCCGCCTCATCCGTCCACTTTTCGGGTGCAGCTTCGGCCAGGTATTCGGTGAAGTTCTTGGTGGTGCCGGATTCGTCGCCGCGGTGTACCGCCGTGATGGCCGTCTCCGGCAGCTCTGCCGTCTCGTTCTGCGCGGCAATGGCCGGGTCGTTCCATGTAGTGATGTCGCCGCGGAACACTGCCGCGATGGTGGCAGCGTCGAGGTTCAGTTCCGTGATTCCGGGAAGGTTGAAGACCACGGCGATCGGTGAGATGTAGACGGGTATGTGGATGGCGCCGTCGGGACCGCAGGCTTCCGCGGCCGCGGCGGTTTCCTCGTCATCAAGGTAGGCGTCGGATCCGGCGAACTGGACGCCGCCGGCCAGCAGCGCTTCCCGGCCGGCACCCGAACCGTCCGGAGAGTACTGGACCGATGCCTGCGGATGGGCGGCACCGAAGCCGGCAATCCAGGCCTGCATGGCGGCGTCCTGTGAGGACGCACCGGCACCGGAAAGCGTGCCGGTGACGGAGCTTCCCGAAGCGGCACCGGCCGGAGCCGGTGTGGCGCTGTCGGTGCCGCAGGCGGTAAGGCCCAGGGCAACTGCGACGGTCAGAGCGGATGCAGTGCGGCCAAAATTCGAAACCTTCACCATCGGATCCCTTTCAAGGGGTTTGTGCGGCACGGATGCGCCGGGAGCTGAGTGCGGAAAAGCAGTCGAGCGGGTGGAACCTCCAACACGTTCCGGTCCAAGCGTGGCGAAGCAAGGTGAACGGAAAGTTAACGGCTGCCGGGCACCCGGGGAACATCCTCAGCCGCCGGATGTAACGCGTGATACAGGTTGCCTCCGCCTCCCCCTAGACTGGGGTCATGCCCCAACGCAGCTCCTTCGCCAAAAGCCGGAGCTTCCTGCTGAACCGGGCACGGGTAGGACTGCAGCGCAGCCGGAATTCCGTGGTCCCCGCCCTGCAGATGACCATCTGTGCCGTAGGCGCGTACGCCTTTGCCGAGTACGTGCTGGGGCATGAGGGCCCGCTGTTCGCCGCGACAGCCGCCCTGATCTCCCTGGGGTTCTCACGCGAACCGCGCACCCGCCGGGTGCTGGAGGTGGGAATCGGCTGCACACTGGGCATCACCATCGGCGAAATCCTGCTCACCCTGCTGGGCAACGGACTGGCCCAGGCCGCCGTCGTCCTCTTTTTCTCGGTCATGCTGGCGCGTTTCCTGGACCGCGGCGTCATTTTCACGACGCAGCTGGGGCTGCAGTCCCTGCTGGTGGTGCTCCTTCCCGCCCCGGACGGCGGTGTCTTTACCCGCAGCGTAGATGCCGTCGTCGGCGGCGTCTTTGCCCTCGTGGTAACCATGCTGGCGCCGCGGGATCCGCGCCGCGAGCCGAAGTCCAATATCCGCGAGCTCCTGCATGAGCTCTCCACGGTGCTGCGCCAGTGTTCCGAAGCGATCGCGAAGAGTGACTCCACCATTGCCTGGCACGCCCTGGTCCGGGCCCGCAACACCCAGCCCCAGCTCGACACCCTGGCGCGCAGTGTCCGGGATGCCCGGGAAGTTGCCCGAATTTCCCCGGCCTACCGCCGGTATCTGGCGGAACTGGGGGATCTGCGCGGTTCCATCGGCTATCTGGACCTGGCGGTGCGTAACAGCCGGGTGTTCGCCCGCCGCACGACGTCGGTCATCAACCATGCGTCGCTCGAAGACGAGGCGATCGAGAACGTGTCGGAGGTGCTGAACGAGACTGCCGATGCCGTGGATGTCCTTGCCCGCGCGCTCGGCGGCGGAGAAGGAGCGGACGCCCGGCTCCGGCACTTGCGCCAGGCCCGCAACGAGCTGGCGGCGGTGGGGACCCGCCTGCATCCGAAGGCGCTGGGCATCACGGACCTGCAGGGCGACGCGCTCATCATGCTCTTCCGTCCCCTCGTGGTGGACCTGCTCGAATCCACCGGGCTCACCCATGAAGAGGCGGTTACCTACCTCTCGGAGGTCTGACCCTGCAGGAAAAAAGTGTCAGTGCCGCCAGATAGCCTGATTTCATGGCAACAAAGACTGCACGGCCCAAGACCGCCAACTTCCGCTGCTCGGAGTGCGGCTGGACTACGGCCAAATGGGTAGGACGCTGCGGTGAATGCCAGGCCTGGGGCACGGTGGAGGAATCCGGCGAAGTCCTGGCCCGCACCACCGCCGCCACCGTAGTGGCCCGTCCGGCGCTGCGGATCGGCGAGGTGGACGCCACCACCGCCGCCTATCAGGCGACCGGCGTAGGCGAACTGGACCGGGTCCTGGGCGGCGGCCTGGTTCCGGGTGCGGTGATCCTGCTGGCCGGCGAACCCGGCGTGGGCAAGTCCACCCTGCTCCTCGACGTCGCCGCCCGCGTCGCCGGCCTCGGCCGCGACGTCCTGTACGTCACGGGCGAGGAATCCACGGCGCAGGTGAAACTGCGTGCCGAGCGCATCGGCGCCGTGTCGGAAAACCTTTACCTCAGTGCGGAAACGGACCTGGGCCAGGCCCTGGGCCAGGTGGAACAGGTCTCCCCCGGACTGCTGATTGTCGACTCGGTGCAGACCCTGAGCAGCACGGCGGTGGACGGCAGCGCCGGCGGAGTCAGCCAGGTCCGTGAGGTCGCGGCCTCCCTGATCAACGCCGCGAAGACCCGCAATATGACCACCCTGCTGGTCGGCCACGTCACCAAGGACGGTTCCATTGCCGGTCCCCGGCTGCTCGAGCACCTCGTGGATGTGGTGTGCCAGTTCGACGGTGACAGGCATTCAAGGCTGCGCCTGCTGCGCGCGGTCAAGAACCGTTACGGGCCTACGGACGAGGTGGGCTGCTTCGACCTGACCGAAGACGGCATTGAAGGCCTCGCCGATCCCAGCGGCCTCTTTGTCTCGCGCACCAAGGACCCGGTGTCGGGTACCTGCATCACCGTGACCCTGGAGGGCAAGCGCCCGCTGGTGGCGGAGGTGCAGTCCCTGGTCGCCGAAACCGGCAACGCCCAGGCGCGCCGGGCTACAAGCGGTGTGGATGCCTCCCGCGTGGCCATGCTGCTGGCGGTCCTGCAGCAGCGTGCTTCCATGAGCCTGGCCAAGGATGACAGCTATGTCTCCACCGTGGGCGGCGTGAAGCTGAGCGAACCCGCCACCGACCTCGCGGTGGCGCTGGCCGTGGCGTCGGCAAAAATGAACAAGCCGCTGCCTGCCCAACTCATTGCCTTCGGTGAGGTCGGGCTGGCCGGGGAGGTCCGCCCGGTCCCGGGCATCGGCCGGCGGATCACCGAAGCCGAACGCCTGGGCTTTACCCACGCAGTGGTTCCGGCTTCCCCCAACGGACCGGGAAATGTCCCCGCCGGCTTCAAGGTCCGCGAGGTCTCCACCCTGGCCGAGGCACTGGAGCTGCTCTTCTAGCGCGTGCCGTGGTTCACGCGTGGCAAAGTGTACCCGAATATCCCACTAGTATAGGGACGGGCAAGCCCTAGCCCAGATCGTCCAGGCCCCCGGGCCGGAAGGAAGTGACCATGGCCCGCAGTCCCGAAGACGCGCTTAAGGCAACCCTGGCGCGGGTGGCACCCGGGACCGAGCTCCGCGACGGACTCGAGCGCATTCTGCGGGGCCGCACCGGTGCGCTGATCGTCCTGGGCTTTGACCGCACAGTGGACGGCATCTGTTCCGGCGGGTTCGACATCGGCATCGACTTCTCTCCGACCCGGCTGCGTGAACTCGCGAAAATGGACGGCGCCATCGTCTGCGACCGTGACGCCCGGAACATCCTGCGGGCGGCGGTCCAGCTGGTTCCCGACCACACCATCGAAACGCACGAATCCGGCACCCGGCACCGCACGGCGGAACGGGTCGCCATCCAGACCGGCTTTCCCGTCATCTCGGTCAGCCAGTCCATGCAGATCATCCAGCTCTACGTGGGCGGGCTGCGCCACGTCCTGGAGGGTTCCGAGCCGGTAATGGCGCGCGCCAACCAGGCCCTGGCGACCCTCGAACGCTACCGTGCCCGGCTGGACCAGGTCACCAATTCCCTCTCCGCGCTGGAAATCGAGGCGATGGTGACCGTCCGCGACGTCGCGGTCACCCTCCAGCGCCAGGAAATGGTCCGCCGGATTTCCGAGGAAATCTCCCAGTACGTCCTCGAACTCGGAGTGGACGGACGCCTGCTTTCCCTCCAGCTGGAAGAACTGACCACCGGCCTTGGACCGGGCAGCGAAATGATCCTGCGCGACTATGCCGACCTCAATGACGGCAAGCGCAAAATCGAGGAACAGATCGCCACGCTGCAGAGCATGAGTTCCTCCGAAATGGTCGACCCGAGCAAAATTGCGTCCGTGGTGGGCTTCCAGCCGGGCCAGGACTCCCTCGAAGCCGTGGTCCAGCCGCGCGGTTACCGGCTCCTGAGCAACATCAAATCCGTTCCTCCGGCGGTATCGAACCGGCTGGTGGACCACTTCGGCGGCCTGCAGAACCTGATGGCGGCGAACATCGACGATTTAATGACTGTGGACGGCATCGGAGAGCAGCGTGCCCGCACCGTGCGTGAGGGCCTCTCCCGGATTGCCGAAACGAGCCTCCTCGACCGGTTTATGTAGGACTATTCCAGTTCGAAAACGGCGGCTTCACTGTTGGCTTCTCCGAGCCGGGCAGTGAAGACGTAATAGCCGGGGTTCGGGTTGGACGCCACGGGAGCGCAGCCCGGAGCCGAGCGGTTTCGGTCCCAGGTGAAGTTGGCTGTCTCCGATGCCCCGGGCTCAACCTTTTTGAGGTAGTCCTGCGCGCCTTCCTGGCAGTCAACGGAGGAGAAGATCCGGTCCGATCCACTGGCCACCAGGAATTCCATCTGGGACGTGCCCACGTTGATGTCGCAGGCCGAGTCCCCGGTGTTCGTGACGGTCAGGGTCAGCACAGGTGCGGCTCCGGCCGGGTAGGTTCCGGCGTCGGTGGCCGCCGTCACCGCAACCGACTCCGGGGGGCAGGCCTGGGCCGTGGGTTTATCCGCAGGCTTTTCCGCGGGTTTGCCCGCAGATTTGCCAGCGGGCTTCGGTGAAGGCGCTGCGGGGGTTTCTGCCGCCGGCGCGGTGGCCGGGGCCGTAAGGGTCGGAGCCGGGACGGTGGCCACAGCCTGTTCTTCCGGGGACAGGGCACGGACCACGGCGGCCACGGCGAAGCCGAGCCCCGCCAGGAGCAGCACGGCCAGGAGACCTGCAACCAGCCGCCGCCTACGGTACACGGCAGGGCTGGGGCGCCTCGGGCCGGAGCGGTCTCCGGCCGGCTGTGGTCTTCCCTTCCCGTTCATGGTTCAAGGCTAGGGACCGGCACCTCGATTACGGGGCGCACCACGCCGGTTAGTACAGTAATGCTGGTCAAGGGAGTGTTGGATGGATTCACGGACGGAAGAACTGCACCGTCGTATCACCGGGTGGTTTGCGGATAATGCCCGCGACCTCCCCTGGCGGGAGTCCGGCCGGACACCCTGGGGTGTCCTTGTAAGCGAAATCATGCTCCAGCAGACGCCCGTGACCCGGGTCCTGCCCGTCTGGACTGCATGGCTGCAGCGGTGGCCGACGCCGGCGGCTCTGGCCTCGGAGCCGAGCGGCGAGGCCGTCCGCGCCTGGGGCAGGCTCGGGTACCCCCGCCGTGCTCTGCGGCTGCACGCGGCTGCAAAAGCCATTGTGGAGGAGTTCGGCGGGGAGGTTCCCTCTACCTATCCGGAACTGCTGGGACTGCCCGGCGTCGGCGACTATACCGCCGCCGCCGTGGCGGCGTTTGCCTTCGGCCGGCGGGAGACGGTGGTGGACGTCAACATCCGTCGGGTCCATGCCCGGGCGGTCACGGGCAATGCCCTGCCGTCGCCCGCCCTCACCGCAGCGGAAATGCGGCTCGCCGCGTCCCTGCTGCCCGCCGACGCTGAGGACTCCGTCGCCTGGAATGCTGCGGTTATGGAACTCGGCGCAACGGTGTGCACGGCGCGAAGCCCCCGGTGTGAGCAGTGTCCGCTACTGGACCGCTGCGCCTGGGTGGCGGCGGGCAGGCCGGAGCCGCACTACACGCCCAAGGGGCAGGCCTGGGCCGGGACGGACCGTCAGGTCCGCGGCGCCATGATGGCGGTGCTGCGCTCGGCGGAGGGACCGGTCCGCAGGGAACTTCTCCTGCACGCTCCGGTGGATCTGGGCACCCCGCCGCTGGCAGCCGAAGTGGGCCCCTTGGCAGCGCTGCACCGGCTGCAGGCTCCGCAGGAGCAGATGGAGCGGGCTCTGGCCGGCCTGATCGCGGACCGTCTGGCAGCGGAAGATGCCAACGGGGTGTCCCTGCCGCTGTAACCGGAGGGGCTCAGATTTCCCCGAATCCGTTGCGTACCTGATCCGCCAGGAGCTCCACTGCCCGGGCCGCGTCAGGGCCGGTTGCGGTGGCGCTGAGGGTTTCGCCCGGCCGCAGGCCCAGGGTCATCAGCATCATCACCGATTTGCCGTCCACGCCGTTGATGGTGATCTCGGCGTCCAGGTCCGCCAGCAGCTGTGCGACGGCCGCAGCCGGACGGGCGTGCAGGCCCATCGGGTTAACCAGTGTCCATGCGCCGCTGGCGGTGTCCTCGGCGGCGGGCTCCGGCGCTGCGGCAGCACCGCTCCCGTCCGCGGCCGCCCCGTCTGCTGCCGCCGCACCGCCTGCAGCGGCGGAGGTTTGGCCGTCGGGGGCGGAGGAGGCGCCGGCGGCCTCCGCAGCCGCGGCAACGTCGGCAACGCGTTTACCGGTCTGCGCCGCTACGGCTGCGGCCACTGTGCCCTCCACCAGGGGCGCATCCGCCATCCGGACCCGCTGCTGCTGCTCGGGATCGAGGAATTCCAGGGCTGATTCGGCGGTCATCACGGCCGAACCCAGGTCGGTCAGCAGGACCGCACCGTCGCCGGAGTCCGCCGCGGCAATGCCGGCCATGATTTTCTCCAGGCTGGTGCCGATGCCGTCGTCGTCGGTGCCGCCTGCAGCTGCGATGGAAACATCGGCGGCCATCTGGGCTGCAAGTTCGCAGACCCCCTCGGCCAGCTTCCGGCTGTGCGAGACAACCACCAGGCCCACACTCACGCTGCCTCCTCCGCCGCCGAAACCGCCGCGTGCAGGATCAGCGCCGTGGAGGCGGCTCCGGGGTCCAGGTGCCCGGCACTGCGTTCCCCCAGGTAACTGGCCCGTCCCTTGCGGGCGACGAGCGGCTCGGTCCCGGCCAGTCCGGCTTCGGCGGCGTTCGCGGCGGCGGTGAGGATCTCCACCGGACCGGAGCCAGCCCCCTGAGCCGTAACGGCGGCGTCGACGGCGGGCGTCCAGGCGTCGATCATGGTCTTGTCGCCGGGTTCGGCCTTGCCGCGGGCAACAATTCCATCCCGGGCCGCCGTCAGGACAGCCACCGTTTCATCCGGGCCGAGGGCGGATGCGCCGCCCGCCGCAGTGGCGGCACGCAGGAACGCCGTGCCGTACAGCGGTCCTGCGGCGCCGCCCACCTTGGACATCAGGGTCATGGCCGCCGTCTTGAACACCGCTCCGGGTGTTTCCGGCGCCCCGTCGGCGTCCAGCTTCTCCACTACCGCGGTGAATCCGCGTTCCATGTTCTCGCCGTGGTCGGCATCGCCGATCTCCCGGTCCAGGGTGGTCAGCCGCTGCCGGTTCTCGCTGAGGGCGGCGGCGCTGAGGCGCATCCATTTATCTGCCCAGGCTGCATCCAGTGCCATTCCTATACTCCCCACCGCAGTGCCGGGGTGTTCACCGGCGAGTCCCACAGGTCCGTCAGCTCGTCGTCCAGTCGCAGGACAGTCACCGACGCTCCCTCCATTTCCAGGGCGGTGATGTAGTTGCCCACCAGGGAACGCTCCACGCGGGCACCTCTGTCCGCCAGGATTTGGGCGGCCCGACGGTACACGATGTACAGCTCGCTCAGCGGAGTACCGCCCATCCCGTTCACGAAGAGCAGGACCCGGTCCCCGGAGGCGACCCCAAGGTCGTTCAGCACCGGTTCCATCAACTGGTCCGTAATGGAATCGGCGGTGGTCATGGGGACCCGGTGCCGGCCGGGTTCGCCGTGGATGCCTACGCCCATTTCAATTTCGTCTTCAGCCAGGGTGAAGCTCGGCTCTCCGGCGTGCGGCACGGTGCACGGCGCCAGCGCGACCCCCATGGACCGCACGTTCGCGTTCACCCGCTCGGCGATCTCCGCCACCTTGCCCAGATCGTCACCCCGGTCCGCAGCTCCGCCCGCGATCCGCTCCAACAGCACGGTCCCGGCCACGCCGCGCCTTCCCGCGGTGTAGGTCGAGTCCTCCACCGCGACGTCGTCGTTCACCACCACCGTGCGGATGTCGATGCCTTCGACGCCGGCCAGTTCGGCAGCCGTCTCGAAGTTCAGGATGTCGCCGGTGTAGTTCTTCACTATGAGCAGGACACCGGAACCCGAGTCACTCTTCACGATGGCCGGCAGGATCTGGTCCGGTGTAGGGGACGTGAAGACCGCTCCGGGGACAGCCGCCGTGAGCATGCCCCGTCCGACGTACCCGCTGTGCAGGGGCTCGTGGCCGCTGCCGCCGCCGGAGACCAGCCCCACCTTGCCCTGGACCGGAACGTCGCGCCGGAGGACGTAGTCCGGGTCAAGATGGATCTCAACGAGGTCATGGTGGGCCAGCCCGAACCCTTCCAACGATTCGGCCACCACCGAGCGGGGATTGTTGATGAGTTTCTTCATGTCGCCGGGCTCCTTCGCGGTCGGACTCCAGGGCCCTGCGGGCGTGCCAAGGCTCCTCTCCCCACCGACCCTACCCGGGCCGGAACGAGTGCAACAGGGGTCCGCACGCCTGAAGACCCCGGCCCGCTCCGGACACAAAAACCCGCTCAAGGCACGAAAAAGCGGGAGGGGCGAACCCCTCCCGCTTCGGCGCTTAAGCCCTACTTGCCCTTGAAAGCGTCCTTGACGTTTTCTCCGGCGTCCTTCAGGCTCGACTTGGCCTGGTCGCCGTGGCCTTCGGCTTCCATGCTTTCGTTCCCGGTGGCCTTGCCTACGCCTTCCTTAACCTTGCCGCCAAGGTTTTCGGCCTTGTTCTGCATCTTGTCATCTGCGCCCATTGCTGAACCCGCTTTCTGATCGTTGATGATGCTAAGTACCCTGACTTTATCCAGTTAGGAAAGGAAAACGCCAGCACAGCAGCCTCCGTTCCTCTCTCTGCGAACGCCCAAGGGGCCGCCAAGAGACTAGAACGAGCGGATCATCCGCGTGTTTCCGAGGGTATTCGGCTTGACCCGGGCGAGGTCCAGGAATTCGGCAACACCTTCATCCGAGGAGCGCAGCAGCTCGGAATAGACCTCGGGATCCACCGCCGACTGGTTGGCCATTACGGCAAATCCGTGCCGCTGGAAGAACTCCACTTCAAAGGTCAGGCAGAAGACCCGGGTGACGCCGATTTCCACCGCATCGGCCAGCAGCTGTTCCAATAGGCGGTGGCCGATGCCGCTGCCGCGCAGGGCCGGATCCGCAGCCAGCGTGCGGACTTCGGCGAGGTCTTCCCACATCACATGCAGTGCGCCGCAGCCGACAATCTGCCCTGCAGCGTCCTCGGCAACCCGGAATTCCTGCAGCGCTTCGTAATAGGCCACCGCCTCCTTGGCCACCAGGATCCGTTCCTCCGCCAGGGGAGCAACGAGTGCACGGATGGCGGGAACATCGGAAGTACGTGCGCGGCGGATGGTGATGGCGGGTACGGAAGTCACCGGCCCAGTCTAGGACGGCCGCGGTGGCTGAGCCCAAACTACGCGGCCCCAGCCGGACGGACGCGCTTAACACGGAAGGACCCGGCGGTGCGCCCGCCGGGTCCTTCCGTGGTCCTGCAAGGTGATGCTAGTCGCCGACTCCGGCCTCGATGGCCGATGTGGCTTCCTCGATCGCCTTCGGAACGCCGCTGCCGACGAAGGTGAACTTCGCTTCGTCGCCTTCGCCCTCGACGTCCACCGAGATGGCCTCGCCGGGCTTGAGTTCGCCGAAGAGGATCTTCTCGGAGAGCTGGTCCTCGATTTCGCGCTGGATGGTCCGGCGCAGCGGCCGGGCACCCATGGCGGGATCGTAGCCGCGCGTTGCGAGCAGCACCTTGGCGGCCGGCGTGAGCTCGATCGTCATGCCCCTGTCGGCCAGGCGCTGGCTCAGGCGGTCCAGGAACAGGTCCACGATCTGGACGATCTCTTCCTGGGTCAGCTGCGGGAAGACCACGGTGTCATCAACACGGTTGAGGAACTCGGGGCGGAAGTGCTGGCGCAGCTCTTCCGTGACCCGTGCCCGCATCCGGTCGTAGCCGGTCTTCGTGTCCGTGCCGGACTGGAAGCCGGTCATGACGCCCTTGGAGATGTCCTTGGTACCAAGGTTGGTCGTCATGATGATGATGGTGTTCTTGAAGTCCACCATCCGGCCCTGGGCGTCGGTCAGGCGGCCGTCTTCCAGGATCTGCAGCAGCGAGTTGAAGAGGTCCGAGTGGGCCTTTTCCACTTCGTCGAACAGCACCACGGAGAACGGACGGCGGCGGACCTTCTCGGTCAGCTGCCCGCCTTCTTCGTAGCCCACGTATCCGGGAGGAGCACCGAACAGACGAGAAACGGTGTGCTTCTCGGCGTATTCGGACATGTCCAGCGTGATGAGGGCATCTTCGTCACCGAACAGGAACTCGGCAAGTGCCTTGGCAAGCTCGGTCTTACCGACGCCGGTGGGACCGGCGAAGATGAACGAGCCGCCCGGACGCTTGGGATCCTTCAGTCCGGCCCGCGTACGGCGCATGGCCTGCGAGATGGACTTGATGGCCTGGTCCTGGCCGATGACGCGCTTGTGCAGTTCGTCCTCCATCCGCAGCAGGCGGGTGGATTCTTCCTCGTTCAGCTTGACCACCGGGATGCCGGTGGAGTTGGCCAGAACCTCGGCGATGAGTTCCTCATCCACCTCGGCTATGTCATCCAGGCCGCCGGACTTCCACTGGCGTTCCTTCTCCGCGCGCTGGTCCTGGAGCTTCTGCTCCTTGTCGCGCAGGGAGGCGGCACCTTCGAAGTCCTGGGAGTCGATTGCGGACTCCTTCTCCATCTTCAGGGCCG
Source organism: Arthrobacter sp. Ms25 (assembly GCF_059090365.1). NCBI lineage: Bacteria > Bacillati > Actinomycetota > Actinomycetes > Micrococcales > Micrococcaceae > Arthrobacter > Arthrobacter sp. Ms25. The sequence continues at coordinate 99,107 of NZ_JBNHFP010000003.1, forward strand.
AGATCCGCTCGTCGATTTCCTTCAGCTCCGGCGGGGCAGTCATCCGGCGGATGCGCAGGCGGGCGCCGGCCTCGTCAATCAGGTCGATCGCCTTGTCCGGCAGGAACCGGTCACTGATGTACCGCTCGGCCAGCGTTGCCGCGGAAGCCAGTGCCGCATCGGTGATGGAGACGCGGTGGTGCGCTTCGTAGCGGTCACGCAGGCCCTTGAGGATCTCGATGGCGTGTGCCACCGAGGGCTCGGCAACCTGGATCGGCTGGAAGCGGCGCTCCAGCGCGGCATCCTTCTCGATGTGCTTGCGGTATTCATCCAGCGTGGTGGCACCGATGGTCTGCAGCTCGCCCCGGGCCAGCATCGGCTTCAGGATCGAGGCGGCGTCGATGGCGCCTTCGGCGGCACCCGCACCCACGAGGGTGTGGATTTCGTCGATGAACAGGATAATGTCGCCGCGGGTGCGGATTTCCTTGAGGACCTTCTTCAGGCGTTCCTCAAAGTCGCCGCGGTAGCGGGAACCGGCAACCAGCGAACCCAGGTCCAAGGTGTAGAGCTGCTTGTCCTTGAGGGTCTCGGGCACGTCGCCGCGCACGATCGCCTGGGCCAGGCCCTCGACGACGGCGGTCTTGCCGACGCCGGGCTCGCCGATCAGGACAGGATTGTTCTTGGTCCTGCGCGAAAGCACCTGCATCACGCGTTCCATTTCATGCTCGCGCCCGATCACCGGGTCGAGCTTGGAATCACGTGCGGCCTGCGTCAGGTTGCGTCCGAACTGGTCCAGCACCACGGACCCGGCCGGCTGGCCTTCCTGCTGCTGGCCACCGGTGGAGACGGGCTCCTTGCCCTGGTAGCCGGAAAGCAGCTGGATGACCTGCTGCCGGACACGGTTCAGGTCAGCACCAAGCTTGACCAGTACCTGCGCGGCAACGCCTTCACCTTCGCGGATCAGGCCGAGCAGGATGTGTTCGGTGCCGATGTAGTTATGGCCGAGCTGCAGGGCTTCACGGAGCGAGAGCTCCAGCACCTTCTTGGCACGCGGGGTGAAGGGGATGTGACCGGTCGGGGCCTGCTGGCCCTGACCGATGATCTCCTGCACCTGCTCGCGGACAGCACCAAGCGAGATGCCCAGGGATTCAAGGGCCTTAGCAGCGACACCTTCACCCTCATGAATGAGCCCAAGCAAAATGTGCTCGGTGCCGATGTAGTTGTGGTTGAGCATGCGGGCCTCTTCTTGGGCAAGCACGACAACGCGACGGGCACGGTCGGTAAATCTTTCAAACATGAGGCACACTCCTAGCTAACGCGTAATTCGATGCTACGTGCCCCAGGGGTGCAATAGGAGCTTGTTCGCCGTGGGCGTGAGACTAAGCGGTACGCCTAGCCCTGCGCTGCGCGGTAGGCGTCGATGATCTCGCTGTTGACCCGGCCGCGCTCGGAAACGGTGTAGCCGTTCTTGCGGGCCCATTCGCGGATCTGCGCTGCTTCATTGCTGCGGGCTGATCCCGAGCTGCGCGGACGCCCGGTGCGGCCGCCCACCTTGCGGCCTGCATCAACATAGGGCTTCAGTGCATCGCGGAGAGTTTTCGCATTGTCTTTTGACAGATCAATCTCGTACTGTGACCCGTCCAGGGCAAACCGTACGGTCTCATCCGCACTTCCGCCGTCGACATCATCGACGAGAATGATTTTTACCTTTTGTGCCATGACAGGCTCCTAAGCAGCTAAAAATGGGAAGACTAATTATGAGACCACTTAGAGTATGACCCAATTAGCAAAGCCCCGTCAAAGTACTTGGCTATTTATTGTCTTCTTCGCCCGGATTCTTCAAAGCTTCATGGGCTACACTCTGGTCAGCTTCCCGCTCCGCTTCGGCCAAGGCCTGCCGCTCCGACCTGTCCGAGTTAAGCAGGGCCCGCATCACGAAATAAAAGAGAGCTGCAACACAAATTGAGGGGAGAAGTACTTCTATATATTCCATGGCTAACCCATTTCCGGCTTTAGGAGGGGGAACAGAATTGTTTCCCTGATTCCCGTATTCGTGAAAAGCATCACAAGGCGGTCAATTCCGAGGCCGATACCGCCCATGGGCGGGGCGCCGTATTCCAGTGCCCTCAGGAAGTCTTCATCCAGGGCCATGGCCTCGTCATCGCCGCCGGCGGCGAGCAGTGACTGCTCGGTCAGGCGCTCACGCTGGATGACCGGGTCGATCAGCTCGGAGAAGGCCGTGCCGCGTTCCATGCCGCCGATGATGAGGTCCCATGCTTCGATGAGTCGCGGATCGTTGCGGTTCGGCCGGGCAAGCGGCTGGGCCGAGGGCGGGTAGTCGTAGACAAAGGTCGGCTGCAGCAGCGTCGGCTCCACAATCTCGCCGAAGAGCTCAATGACCAGCTTTTCCGCGTCCCACTTCGGATCCACCTTCACGCCGTGCTTTTCCGCAATGTCCCGGAGCACTGCGGCATCGGTATCCGGGGTGATTTCCGTACCCACCGCTTCGGACAGTCCCGGGTACACAGCCAGCCAGCGCCACTCGCCGTCGAGGTCGATGGTGCCGGCGGCGGTTTCAATCTTCCTGCTGCCCATCAGGTCGGCGCAGTGCAGGATGATCTCCTTCATCCGCTCGGCCATCACGAACTGGTCCGCGTACGCCTCGTAGCATTCCAGCGTGGTGAACTCGGGCGAATGCGTGGAGTCCACGCCCTCGTTGCGGAAGATGCGTCCGATTTCAAAGACTCGCTCGATTCCGCCCACCACCGCGCGCTTCAGGTACAACTCGGTGGCAATGCGCAGGGTCATCTTCTGGTCGAAGGCGTTCAGGTGCGTTTCGAACGGCCGCGCGGCGGCACCGCCGTGCACCAGCTGCAGCATGGGGGTTTCCACCTCCACGTAGCCGTGGCCGTGCAGGGTGTCCCGGACGCCGCGGATGATGGCCGCACGCTTGTAGACCATGTCGCGGGCTTCGTCGCGGACCATCAGGTCCACATAGCGCTGGCGGACCCGGGTTTCCTCGCTCAGTCCGGCGTGCAGCACCGGTAGCGGCCGCAGGGCCTTGGACGCCATCGACCAGGACTGGGCCATTACGGAAAGCTCGCCGCGGCGGGAGGAAATGACCTCGCCGCGGATGTAGACAATGTCGCCCAGGTCCACCAGGGACTTCCAGTCCGCGAGGGATTCCTCGCCGACGACGGCGAGGCTGAGCATGGCCTGCAGCCGGGTTCCGTTGCCCTCCTGCAGGGTGGCGAAGCACAGCTTGCCGGTGTTGCGGATGAACACCACGCGCCCGGTCACGCCCACGGTCTCGCCGCTGGCTTCATCAGCCTGCAGGTGGCCGAATTTCTCGCGCACTTCCTTCAGCGAGGAGGTGCGTTCCACCCCTACCGGGTAGGCCTCGTCCCCGCGGTCAATCAGCCGCGCACGCTTCTCGGCACGGATGCGCATCTGTTCGGAGGTGTCTGCGGCTTCGGGAACGGGGTTAGATGTGGTCACGGTTGTTAAGTTTACAGAGCAAAGCACCGCTTCCGGTCCTGCACTCCATGCGCCCGCAGGGGTACGCACGGAGTACAGGTGGTTTTGCTACGGAAGCAGCGTGTTGTCGATCAGCCGCACCGGTCCGACCCGTGCAGCCAGCAGCGCCAGCGCATTCCCGTCCAGCGGCCGGCCGGGGGCCTGCGCGAGGGGTTCCAGGGTCTGCGGGTCCACCACCTCGAAGTAGTCCAGTTCCACTCCGGGCTGCGCCGAGACGAGCTCGACGGCGTCGGCCAGGTCCAGGGGGCTGCCCGCCGCGGCGCGTTCCTTCAACAGGTTCAACGCCCGGGACAGGACCAGCGCCGCCTGCCGCTGGCCTGCATCGAGGAAGCGGTTCCGGCTTGACTCGGCGAGCCCGTCCTCCGCCCGGACAATCGGCACGGCGGTGACCTCGACGTCGAAGTTGAGGTCCGAGACCATCCGCCGGATCAAGGCCACCTGCTGGGCGTCCTTCTGCCCGAAGTAGGCGCGGAAGCGTGCCGGCACCGGCGGCGCTGCCAGGTGGAAAAGCTTGGCGACCACGGTCAGCACGCCGTCAAAGTGCCCGGGCCGGACGGCCCCCTCCCAGCGGGTGCCCATGGTGCCGGCGCTCATCCGCACAAGCGGCGCACCGCCGGGATACATTTCCTCCTCCGACGGGGCGAAAACCAGGTCCACCCCGGAGCGTCCCAGGAGCTCCATGTCCGCGTCGAGGGTGCGGGGGTAACGCTCCAGGTCGGCGGGGTCGTCGAACTGCAGGGGGTTGACGAACACCGAGGCGGTGACGACGTCGTTGTCCGCCCGGGCGGCGCCCATCAGGGAGGCATGCCCTTCGTGCAGGGCGCCCATGGTGGGAACCAGCGCGAGGGTGGGGATGCGGGAGGGATGGGCGGCTGCTGCTTTTTCCAGCAGTTCCGTTGTGGCGGAACGCAGTTCGGCGGCGGTGGTAACGAGGCGGGGGGTATTCAACGCTGTCCTTCTATTGTCTGTTTATCTACGGTTGCCGGGGGTCAGGGTTCTTCGGGGTCCAGCCGCAGGGCGGCCAGGATGGCTTCGCCCTGCTGCGGGGTAAGCAGTCCGCGGTCCACGGCCCGGGAGGCGGTGGCCGCGGAGAGTGCGGCATACGCGTCGCGGACGTCTTCGGGACCGGCGTCGGCAAGGGCACGCGCATGCGCGGATACGGTGCCGACGTCGCCCCGGGCCACCGGTCCGGTGAGGGCACCTTCGCCGGAAGCCAGGGCATTCTCCAGCGAGGCCCGCATCAGCGGGCCCAGCAGCCGGTCCGGATGTTCGACGCCGATGCCGGCCAGCACCTGCGTGGACTGGGAGGCGAGGGTGACCAGGTGGTTGGAGGCATGGGCGAGGGCTGCGTGGTACAGCACGCGGTCCGCTTCGTCGATGACCACCGGCTCCGCCCCCATTTCCACCACCAGCGCCTGGGCGATCGGCAGGACGGCTGCAGGGGCGCTGACGCCGAAGGAACAGTCCGCCAGCCGGGTCAGGTCCAGGCTCATCCCGGTGAACGTCATCGCAGGATGCAGGGCCAGCGGGATGGCACCCGCAGCCCGGGCTGGTTCGAGGATTCCCGTGCCGAACCGTCCGGAGGTGTGGGCAACGAGCTGGCCCGCCTGCCAGGCCCCCGTTGCGGCCAGTCCGGAGACCAGTGGCTCCAAGGCATCGTCCGGCACGGCGAGCAGGACCAGTTCGGAGCGTTCCACAATGTCGGGGATTTCAAGGACCGGTACGCCGGGAAGGAGGTTTTCGGCGCGTTCACGGCTGGCGTCGGACACGGCGGAAACTCCGACCACGGCGTGCTCGGCTGCGCGCAGGGCAGCGCCCAGGACGGCACCGACCTTGCCCGCACCGATAACGCCGATGCCCAGGCGGCCCCGGCGGCGGCGTTCTTCGGCGCTGGCAGACTCAGCGGTGTTCATGGGGAGGCTCCTCCTTGGAGACGGGTGCTGGAGAAACAGGGGTGGACGTCGGGGCGGCCGGGGCAGGGTCCGGGGCGGACTTCGCCAGGGACGGTCCGGTCCCGCGCATCCATTGTTCGGGCAGGTCCCGGCGGCGGGCTGTCCGGGCACGCAGCGCCTGTTCGTGGAGCAGTTGCCCGGCGGCGGCCGCGTCGATTTCCACCACCCGCGGGGACACCGGTCCGGGTGTGGAGTGCAGGACCAGGTCCGCCAGGCGCAAACGGCGGGCGACGGGACCCTGTTCCAGGGCGAGCGACTGGGTCCTGCTGTGCGGAACCACCTGAAGCGAGCGCCACAGGAATCCGTGCCGGGACAGGAGTGCGGTTTCCGTAACCAGGTAGCCGTTCCGCCGTCGGGACAGCGGGGACAGCCAGCGGGCGCGCCTCGGTGAAACGGTGAAGCCCGCTGCCGTGCCGGTTCCGTTCATACCTGCGGTGAATACTCCCACCGGATCATCGGTTCCGGGATCGGGGACCACCAGGGCCAGCATCCGCAGCACCTCCTCCGAGGTGCCCGCGGGCAGTAGCCGGGTCCGGGCGGAGGATTCGCTGTCGGCGCCCGCTCCGTACCCGGCAACGTTCACGGAGATCGAATACCACCCGGTGATCCGCCACAGCGGCGGCTGCCGAACCGCCAGGGCCTGGATCCGGCCCGGCGGTACGGTCTGTGCACGGGTGTCCAGCAGTCCCGAGCGGATCCGGATCCCCTCCCGGGACACGGAAGCACGGAAGTTGAACCCAGAGCTGAACAAGCCCCAGTACGCACTTCCGAAACCGAAAATGACCGGCACCATGGCTGCGATGGACGCGGCCTCGCCCGTGAGCGACGTCAGGACAATCACTCCTGCGACGGCAAGCAGCAGGAAGACGGTGGTTCCGGACAGCAGGACGGAGGCAATCACGCGTCCGGCCGAGAGCGCCAGGACCTGCTGTTCGCCCGGCACCGTTGCGTCGGCGGCGCCGCTGCCCTCGTCCGACTGCTTTGCGTCGGCACCGGAGGCATCCTCGAGAATCCGTGCCCGCAGCTGTTGGGCGTCCGCCAGGCGGAGGAACGCCAGGCGCACCGCCGACTCACCGGCGTCGGCTACCTCAAAGCGCAGTTCGGCCAGCCCGAAAATCCGTGCGAGCAAGGGCTGGACAATGTCGATGGCCTGCACCCGGTCCAGCCGGGCCTGGCGTTGGCGGCGCACCACCACGCCCGAACGCACCCGAATGTGATCAGGGGTGAGCTGGTAGCGGGTAAACCACCAGGACAGGAAGAAGGCGCCGGCGATAACCACCAAGGAGATCCCCAAGGCCAGGACCGTCCAGAACAGCGCCCTGCCCGCGGGCAGCTCCATGCCGCCGCCGGAAAACCCGGACTCCACCTGGTCCCTGCCGACGAAATAAGCCAGGGCGGCCAGGGCGATCCAGCCGCGGACCAGCGGGGAAACCGGATGCACCCGCTTCCATTCGGGTTCCGGCAGGCTTGCCGGAGTGAGGCCGGCGGTTTCGCGGTCCTCGCCCGGGCCCCGGGCGGCACCGGCAGTCACAGCCCGGCCAGCTGCGCTTCGCCGCGCGCGGACAAATGCTCCCGCAGGCGGGCACCCTCGTCAGCCGGCAGTCCGGCAATGCCGGCGTTGGTTCCCGGGGCTGCGGTATGGAGTTTCAGCGTGCACAGCCCGAAGGCCCGCTCCAGGGGGCCGACCGCCACGTCCACGTACTGCATCCGGCCGTAGGGAACCACGAGGGTGCGCTGGAAGAAGATGCCCCGGCGAAGCAGCAGGTCCTCGTTGCGTTCGGCGTAACCGATCGCCCGGACTTGGCGGGGAAGCAGGAGTCCGCGCCACAGCAGCGTCACGGTAAAGAAAACGGGCAGCCCCCATGCCAGCCACGCTGGGTATCCGGGCCAGATCCCGGTGAGGCGCAGCACCAGGGGAAGGCCTGTCACCAGCAGCGTGATGACGGTTTCAATGCCCCAGCTCACCAGACGCAGCCGCAGGTATCTCGGCGAAACGCGCTGCCACTGCACTGCCGCGGGGTCGATTGCCTCGCTAGGCATACTCTCCTCCATCGCCTGTGTCCTCCCCCGCCGCGCTGCCCGGGCCGTCCTTGTCCTCGGGCGGCAGTTTACAGAACCGCTCCACGGTGAGTCCCGTGGCAATCATCAGTATGCCGCCGGCGCTGACTGCCAGGGAGGACCAGGTGGCCGCATGTCCCGGGCGCAGCGACCACAGGGGCAGCTGGGTGAGGAAGACGGCGGCATGCCAGCCAAGCAGCAGGGCACCGGCGTATGCCAGGGCCTGCGCCAGGACAACCGTCCTGGCGGCGGCAATGGGGTCCAGCCCGCGGTCCCGCCGGCCGTTGCGCCAGCTGCGCACCCGCAGTCCGAGCACGAGGGTGGCACAGGCCACCAGGATGATGGCCACCAGCGCCACCGCGCTCAGCACGGGTGCGGGATAGCCGTTTTGCGTCAGGAACGAGTTTGCGGCCCAGCCCACCAAGGCGGTAGCGAGGCCGATGACGGCCAGCCACCGGTAGCGGATGGTGGTCACCGGCTCATTCTCCTTCGAAGATTTCGAGTCCGGGAAGGTCCTCGGCACGGGCCGCCAGGTCGGCCACCGACTCGGCGCCCAGCCGTGCATCCGGTTCCATCCACGCCCACGGCTGCAGGACAAAGGCACGGGATGCTGCGCGGGGATGCGGGATGGTGAGATCCTCATCATCCAGGCGCAGGTCACCGTAGGTGATGATGTCGACGTCGAGGGTGCGCGGCCCCCAGCGGACAATGCGTTCGCGGTGGTGGCGTGCCTCGACCGCCTGGCAGTGTGCCAGCAGGCTGTGCGGTTCGAGGTCGGTTTCGACCGCCACCACCAGGTTGAGGTAGTCCGGCTGCTCGGGACCGCCGACAGGCCGGGTGCGGACCACGGGGGAAACCGCGCTCAGCCGTACCTGCGGGTGGTCGGCAAGGTCGGCCACCGCTGTGGAGAGCGTGTCCCGGCTTTCGCCCAGGTTGCTGCCGAGGGCGAGGATCGAATGCACTGCGCTCATCGGCGTTCCCGGTAAACGGTCACGGCAACGTCGCCGAATTCCACCGCAATCGGCGCTTTCGGCTTATGCACCGTGACCTCCACGGCGGTGAGGACGGAGAAGCCGGCCAGCACGGCGTCGGCAATCCTGCCCGCCAGCGCTTCAATTAGGTTCAGCGGCTCGCCGGTGATGACGTCCACCACCCGCTCGGCCACCTCCCCGTAATGCGCGGTCAGCGTCAGGTCGTCGGTGGCCGCCGCAGGTCCCAGGTCGGTGAAGAGGACCAGGTCCACAATGAAGGGCTGGCCGTCCCGGCGTTCCTCGGGGAAAACACCGTGGTAACCGGTGGCCGTGATACCGCTGAGGGTAATCCGGTCCCGCTGCAATGCTCCGCCGGCGGCTGTGCCGGACATGGAGGTAGTCGGCATCTGCCTATCCTTTCCAGGCTGAGGTGACTTTGACCGCGTCCAGGCTGGCCGGCACGTTGTGCACGCGCACCGCCCAGACACCTGCCGATGCCGCCAGTGCGGAGACGGCTACGGTGGCGTTGTCGCGTTCCAGCGGCTGGGCCGCCTTTCCGTAGCTGGTCAGCAGGGAGCCCAGGAAACGCTTGCGGGAGGCCCCCACCAGCACGCGGTGGCCCAGGGCGCCGAAGCGGTCGAGGCCGCGCAGCAGTTCCCAGTTCTGTTCGGCATTCTTGGAGAATCCCAGACCCGGATCCAGGATGATCTGTTCCGGCGCGACGCCAGCGGCGTAGAACCGGTCGCGGACCTTCAGCAGTTCGGCAGCCACCTCGTCGACGACGTCGGCGTAGCTGGCGTTGGGGTCGTTGCTGCGGACGTTGCCGCGGCTGTGCATCAGGATGTAGGCGACGCCGGTGCGGGCAACGAGGCCCGGCATGTCCGGATCGGTTTCCGTACCCGACACGTCATTGACGATTGCGGCACCGGCGGCAACGGCCTTTTCCGCCGTGGCGGCGTTCATGGTGTCGATGCTGACGAGGGCACCGGCGCGGACCAGCGCCTCGATCACCGGCAGGACCCGTTCCTGCTCTTCCTCCGGGGAAATCCGGACGGAGTCCGGCCGCGTGGACTCACCGCCGACGTCGATAATGTCCGCGCCTTCGTAATGCATCTTCAGCCCCGCGCGGATTGCCGCGTCGGTATCGGCGAACTGTCCGCCGTCGCTGAAGGAATCCGGGGTGACGTTGAGGATGCCCATGACCAGGGTGCGGTCAACGGGCAGGTCGGCGAGAGTCCGTGCCTTTCGGGCCGGGCGCACCACGGGAAGCGGTGAGGTTGCCGGTCCGGTGCCGGGTGCGGCAGCGAGTGAATCCATGGTGGTCCTATCGTCCGAGTATCAGGCTCATTGCTTCTGCGCGGGTTGCGGTTTCACGCAGCTGGCCGCGGACTGCCGAAGTCACGGTCTTGGCGCCCGGCTTGCGCACGCCGCGCATCGACATGCACAGGTGCTCGCATTCAATAACAACTATGGCACCGCGGGGGGAAAGATTGGTCATCAGTGCGTCCACGATCTGCGTGGTCAGCCGCTCCTGGACCTGGGGCCTGCGGGCGTACACGTCCACCAGGCGGGCGAGCTTGGACAGGCCGGTCACCTTGCCCTCGTGGGAAGGGATGTAGCCAATGTGCGCGCTGCCGTGGAAGGGCACCAGATGGTGTTCGCAGGTGGAGTAGAAGGGGATGTCCTTGACCAGGACCATTTCCTCGTGGTCCAGGTCAAAGGTCGTGGCCAGCAGATCCGAGGGGCTCTGGTGCAGCCCGGCAAAGATCTCCGTGTAGGACTTGGCCACCCGGCTGGGCGTTTCCCTTAACCCGTCGCGGTCCGGGTCCTCCCCGATAGCGAGGAGGATCTCCCGGACCGCACGTTCAATCCTTGGCTGATCCACCGGCGAATCCGCTGCTGCGCCGCGGGTCAATAGGTCGTCATCGAAATCCGTCACTGCTCGATCCTACCGCGCCCGGACTTTGTTCCCCGGCGGTACCGGGCGGCCGCCTGGCCGCCCGGCCCCTAGGCCTCCGGGGGCGTGGTCCCGTTCCCGGAGTCTCCGCTCCGGCCGGAGTGGGTGCCGTTCCCGCTGCTCTGCGGCAGCCCGTTGCTGGACACATCAAAGTCCTGCGGGATGTCGGCGTCGGCAATCTGGTCCTGCGGGGCAACCGAGGCCGGATCCGGTGCGCCGATTTCCTTTGCTTCGCGGCGTTCCTTCGGGGACACGACCGGCGGAATGCTGTGCACGGGGCGGGTGGGCTTGGACAGCCAGACCTCCCGGACATCGCGCTTGCGCACGTCGGAGAAGACCTCGGCAATTTCGGCCTGGTTCAGCGTCTCGCGTTCGAGCAGTTCCAGGGCCAGCCGGTCCAGGACGTCGCGGTTCTCAGTGAGGATCTGGTACGCCTCGTCATGGGCGTTGTCCAGCAGGCGCCGGACCTCCTCGTCCACCACGTAGGCAACCTGGTCGGAGTAGTTGCGTTCCTGGCTCATGTCCCGGCCCAGGAACGGCTCGCCGCCGCCGGAGCCGAGCTTGACCGAACCGATCCGTTCGCTCATGCCGTACTGGGTGACCATCTTGCGGGCCGTGGACGTGGCCTTTTCAATGTCATTCGAGGCACCCGTGGACGGGTCGTGGAAGACAATCTCCTCGGCGACGCGGCCGCCCATGGCATAGGCCAGCTGGTCCAGCAGCTCGTTGCGGGTGACCGAGTACTTGTCATCCTGCGGCAGGACCATGGTGTAGCCCAGGGCCCGGCCGCGCGGCAGGATGGTCACCTTGGTGACGGGGTCGGTGTTGCGCAGGGCCGCAGCCACCAGGGCATGGCCGCCCTCGTGGTAGGCGGTGATCTTGCGTTCGAGTTCCTTCATCACGCGGCTGCGCTTCTGCGGACCGGCGACCACGCGGTCGATGGCCTCGTCCAGGGCGCGGTCATCGATCAGGTCGGCATTGGAACGGGCGGTCAGCAGCGCCGCTTCGTTCAGTACGTTGGCCAGGTCGGCACCGGTGAAGCCAGGCGTCTTGCGGGCCACGGTCTCGAGGTCGACGCCGGGTGCCATCGGCTTGCCCTTGGCGTGGACCTGGAGGATGTGCAGGCGGCCCTGCATATCGGGGGCCTCCACACCGATCTGGCGGTCGAAGCGGCCCGGGCGCAGCAGTGCCGGGTCCAGGACGTCGGGCCGGTTGGTGGCGGCGATCAGGATGACGTTGGTGTTGCCGTCAAAGCCGTCCATTTCCACCAGCAGCTGGTTCAGGGTCTGCTCACGCTCGTCGTTGCCGCCGCCTACACCGGCACCGCGGTGGCGGCCGACGGCGTCGATCTCGTCCACGAAAATGATGGCCGGGGCGTTGGACTTGGCCTGTTCGAAGAGGTCCCGGACGCGGGAGGCACCGACACCCACGAACATTTCGACGAAGTCCGAACCTGAAATGGAGTAGAACGGCACGCCGGCCTCGCCGGCGACGGCGCGGGCCAGCAGCGTCTTACCGGTGCCGGGAGGGCCGTACAGCAGTACGCCCTTGGGGATCTTGGCACCCACGGCCTGGAACTTGCCCGGATCCTGGAGGAATTCCTTGATTTCGTGGAGTTCCTCCACGGCTTCGTCCGCGCCGGCGACGTCCGCGAAGGTCACCTGCGGCATGTCTTTGTTCGTCAGCTTGGCCTTGGACTTGCCGAACTTCATGACCTGGGATCCGCCGCCCTGCATGCGGGACATCAGGAACCAGAAAATCAGGCCGATGATGATGAACGGCAGGAACAGGCCCAGGAAGCTGGTGAACCAGTTGGTCTGCACCGGCTGGTCGGTGAAGTTTGCCCCGGAATCGTTGACCGCCTGGACGATTTCCTCGCCGCGGGCAGTACCGAAGTAGAACTGCACGTCGCTGGTGCCTTGATCCTTGGCAGCATCGTCCTTCAGGGTCAGGTCGACCCGCTGCTCGCCGTCGTAAATCTTGGCCTGCGTGACATCGGAGCCCTTAAGCAGCTCCAGGCCTTCCTTGGTGTCCACCTGCTTGGCGCCGCTGCCGGAAAGGCTCGAAATGATGATCATAAGAGCGGCTACTGCCAGCGCGATCCAAATGAGCGGGCCCTTGAAGAAGTTCTTGGATTTCATTCGTCGTCAGGGCTTATGCCCCGTCCCTCCTGGTCAACAACGCTGGTGTGCGCGGAATTTACCTACTAGCTATACACGGTCCCCCAGAAGAACACGGTCCGGGGAGGGGATTAGTTCCCTCAGGGCGTAGAGCTTCCGTGACGGTCCCCGCAAAGGGAAGGGAGGAAACGGGGCGTTGCCGTTATTCGTAAACGTGCGGCGCGAGGGTGCCGATGAAGTCCAGGTTGCGGTAGCGCTCGGCAAAGTCCAGGCCGAAACCGACCACGAACTCGTTGGGGATTTCATAACCGACATACTTAACGTCGATTTCCACCTTGGCTGCATCGGGCTTGCGCAGCAGGGTGCAGATCTCCACGCTGGCAGGGCCGCGGGATTCCAGGTTGGTGCGGAGCCAGGAAAGCGTCAGGCCGGAATCGATGATGTCCTCGACAATCAGCACGTGCTTGCCGAGCAGGTCCGTTTCAAGGTCCTTGAGGATGCGGACGACGCCGGAGGACTGTGTGCCGGAGCCGTAGGAGGACACTGCCATCCAGTCCATGGTGACGTGGCTGTGGAGGGCGCGGGAAAGGTCTGCCATGACCATGACGGCGCCCTTGAGCACGCCGACCAGGAGGACGTCGCGGCCTGCGTAGTCGCGGTCAATTTCGGCCGCCAGTTCCGTGATCCGGGTTTGGATCTGTTCCTTGGTGTAGAGAACGTGCTTGAGATCTGACTGGACGTCGTGTGAATCCACGAATGACTCCCGGGTGCGAAGTGTTGCAGCTTGGATGTTAGGTGCTGCTCTTTTTCCTAAAAACAAGATTGCCATAGCTTGAGGCACCGTGGTGAACGGCTGCGGCCCGCGGCTGGCGGTAAACGCTGACTTTCCCCACCAGCTGGACCGGCCCGGCAGACCCGGTGCGGCGCAGCAGCGACTGCACGGCCGCGAGCCGCTCGTAGCTGGGCTGTGCCCCGCCCAGCGCGAGCGCGGCGAGGGCCAGGACACGCTGGCGGACGGCGGGGGCAAGGTCCCGCAGCTGCGCTTCCGGCAGCAGGATTTCGTCGGATTCCTGCCCGCCGCCTGCCGGGGCGGCGGCCCGCAGGGACTCGAAGGTCCGCGCCGCCACGTCGTCCAGATAGTCGGCATCCGCAGCGAGGATGCGTGAGGAACGGAACAGCGCTTCGGCGATCCCTGGGCCCAGCTTTTCCTCCAGGAACGGCAGCACCTCGGTACGGACCCGGGACCGGGCGTAGGCGGGATCCTGGTTGCTCGGGTCATGCCAGGGCTCCAGCCCGGCATGTGCGCAGATTTCCAGCGTCTGTTCCCGGCGCAGGCCCAGGAACGGCCGCAGGTATTTGCCGCGGACGGCGGGCATGCCGGCCAGTGAACGCGTGCCGGAACCGCGCATCAGGCCCAGCAGCACCTGCTCGGCCTGGTCATCGAGGGTATGGCCCAGCAGTACGGCGGCAGCCCCCAGTTCATCCACGGCGGCGTCCAGCGCGGCGTAGCGGACGCTCCGGGCGGCCGCTTCGGGGCCCATGCCCGAGGCAGGAACGTCCACCTTCCGCACCAGGACCGGATTCAGTCCCATCCGTTCCAGCGTGTCCCGGGTCCGGGCGGCGACGTCGGCGCTGCCCGGCTGCAGGTCGTGGTCTACGACGACGGCGCCCACCCGGTAGTCTCCGCGGCGGGAGAAGAACGAGGCTGCCAGCGCCAGGGCCAGCGAATCGGGCCCTCCGCTGCAGGCGACCAGAACCAGCGGCGGACGCTCCCCGCCCGGGTTCAGCCCGGCGTCGCGCAGGCTGTCCCGGATGCTGTTGCGGGCGTCTCCCAGGGTCGGAAGGAGCCGTTTGCGTACCCGCGGTGCGGGGCGGGAAGGGCCGCCGGCAGCAGTGCCTCCGGTGGAAGCGGTGAGGTCTTCGTCGAGCACGTTCGGTTACAGTCCCATCCGGGTAATCCATAGGTCCGCGGAGTGGATCTCCGCTTCGGTCGGGAGGTTTTCGGGGCGCTCCCACACCCGGTTGAATCCGTCCATGCCCACCTGGTCGGTGACGGCCCGGACAAAGCGCGCTCCGTCGCTGTACTGGCGCATTTTCGCATCCAGCCCCATGATCTGGCGGAAGAACCTGTCAAGCCAGCCGCGTCGGGCGCCCCGGTTGTTGAACCGCTGCCGGATGGTCCGGACGCTGGGCACGATGCTCGCGTCAACGGCGTCCATGACCACGTTGGCGTGGCCCTCCAGGAGTGACATGACGGCGGTCAGGTGGGAAAGGCGTTCCTTGTCCTCCGGATCCTGCAGCAGCGAAAGCAGGTCCACGGACTTGGCGGGCACCCCGTCGGCGTCCAGTCCGCCCTTGGGGGCAGTCAGTGCCTTCACCGCGGAGCCCAGCCGCTCCGAAATGGTGGAGGCCTTGTCCATCATGCCGTTGGAGAGCTGGCTGATCTGCTCCAGCATGTGCCCGCGCAGCCATGGAGCGGCGGCGAACTGGACCCGGTGTGTCTGTTCATGGAGGCAGACCCAGAGGCGGAAGTCTGCGGGCTCCACGTTCAGCTCGCGTTCCAGCGTGACGATGTTCGGCGCCACCAGCAGGAGCCGCCCGCCGGGTTTGCCGACGCCGCCCAGGGCGGCAAAGGGATCGTACTGGCCCAGCACCTTGCTGGACAGGAAGGCAAGGATGGCGCCGAGCTGGGCTCCGGTCATGGTGCCGCCGAGCGCCGTGTTGGCTGCGGCCAGCTGTTCCGGCCGGGTTTCGGCCAGGTGCTGCAGGGCCGGACCCATCAGTACGGAGAAGCTCTGGGAGTTCGCGCGGGCCCAGGACGCGCGGTCCACGATCAGCACGTCCGAATCCCGCAGGTCGCGGGCGGCTTCCAGCCCGGTGATGCGGTGGACGTGCGCCACGGAGGCATCGGCGGCAGCACGCAGGTCCGCCACGGCCTCGCGGATCTCGCGGGCGGACATTTTCGGTCCCGGAGCCACCATGGCCGAGGCAGTGGAGGCGGCCAGGTCCCAGTTCACCAGCGGCGGCGTGCCGTCGGCGGCGGGCCCGGCGGGAACAGGGGCGGGACGGCTTCGCTTATTGCTCTGCATTGCTCCATTCGACCACATTGGCTTCTTGCTCCACACCATCCCGGGGGAAGTGGCTCCCCGCGGTCGGGGTCCGGGCAGTATTACCGGCACCCGCACCCGGCCAGCACCGCCGCGGCGGCGTCCACGGCGTCCCGGGCCTGCCGGGTATTTCCTTCCAGTCCGCTGGCAATGAAGGTGAAGGCAAGGACCCGGCCGTCGGCGTCGGCGGCGTACCCGCTCAGCGAGGTGACGGCCAGCAGGGTGCCCGTCTTGGCCCGCACGATTCCCGCAGCACCGGCATCGGCGCTTCCGTCATAGCGTCCGGCCAGTGTTCCGCTGAGTGCGGCAACGGGCAGGCTGCCTGCCACCGCCCGCAGATCGGAGTCCGTCGTGGTCAGCAGGATGCGCATCAGCGAGGTCAGCTGGGCTGCGGACACCGAGGTTTCGCCGGCCAGGCCGCTGGTGTCTGCGAGCGCCATCGAACCGGTGTCCACGCCAAGGGCGGACACCTCCGCCGTGACGGTTTCAATTCCCCCCGCAAAGGACGCCTCCCGGCCCGTAGCTGATGCGCTGAGCCGGGCCAGCACTTCGGCCAGGTAGTTGTCGGAGGTCAGCAGCATGTGCTCCACCTGCTCGGCCAGCGTCGCCGAACGGATTTCCGCGAGGGCATCGGTCCCGTCTGCAGCGGTGCCGCGTTTCACCTGCGGCTCTACGTCGATGCCCTCGGACGCGAGTGCGGCAGCGAGCGCGGAACGGTAGGATTCGGCGGCGGACAGCGCGGCGTCGTCGACCCGGGGGCCCGGGCCGCTGCCCTCCTGCGCCCAGGCCGAACTGACGGCCAGGGAATGGATCGGCGCGATCTCACCGGCCTCGACGTCGGCCTCCCCCCAGGCAGCGGAGAGCGCCGGGCCGGTGAACAGCGAGTCATCCACCAGGACCTGCACCGGGCCGGGAGTCCCTTCCGCGGCAAGCGCCGCCGCGGTCCGCTCCGCCAGGGTGGCCAGTCCGGCATGGCCTGCCACCGAGTCCGGGTCCGAAGCTCCCGCGGTCAGCAGCACATCGCCGCCGCCGCGCAGGACGACTGTTCCGGGTTCCTTTCCGGGCAGCACCGTCGTGGAAAACCGGGTGCCGCCGTCCATGGCGGACAGTGCCGCGGCGGCCGTCAGGACCTTGAGGCTGGAAGCGGGGGCCAGCCCCGCAGCCCCTCCGCGCTCATAGAGCACGGCGCCGGTGAGCGCATCCTGCACCACTGCCGAGAAAGTGCCGCTGCCCTCCACGGCCAGCTCGGCGTCGAGAAGGCGGCCCAGCTGCTCCGGGTCCGGCATCGGATCGGATGCCTTCGGCGCGGACACGTATCCGCCGTCCGGCAGCGCCGTCGGTGCCTGCTGGTGGCGGGGCACCACCTCGGCCCGCTGCAGCGGCGGTTCGGCCAGGGACTGCGCAATCGGCGGGAGGACATAGCAGGCCAGCGGAACCAGCAGCACTGCGAAAGCCAGGGCCAGCAGCGCGCCGGAGAACATCCGAGACATGTCCCACCGACTCTTTCATTTCCGCCGGGGTGTCCGGCCCGTTTCCGGCCTGCGCACGATCGGTGCACAGGACATATATCTTTAAGACTAGACCGACGCCGGCATCTGCCCCGACCTATTGCGGGGCATGCCGGCGCATGATCGACAGCCAGTCTTTCCAGTGGTTCCTCCGCGGGCCACGCCAGTGAGGAGTCGCAATGCCAGAAACGCCCATGAAGCTCGACGTCACCATCGAGATCCCCAAGGGATCCCGGGTCAAGTACGAGATCGACCACGAGACCCACCGCCTGCGCCTGGACCGCATCCTGTTCACGTCCATGGCCTACCCCACCCACTACGGATACTTCGAAAACACGCTGGGTGAAGACGGCGATCCGCTGGACGCCCTGGTCATGCTGCAGGACTTCGACCTGATGCCCGGCGTCCTGGTGGAATCCCGGCCCATCGGCGTGTTCAACATGGTGGATGACGGCGGCGGAGACGCCAAGGTCCTGTGCGTTCCCGTGGACCCGCGCTTTGACCACATCCAGGACATCTCGGACGTGTCCGACTACCTGCTGGATGAAATCAAGCACTTCTTCACCAAGTACAAGGACCTGGAGCCGGGCAAGTGGGTTGAAGCCGCTGATTGGGCCGGACGCGAGGACGCCGAAGCCGAGGTCAAGGCCTCCCTGGAGCGCTTCAAGGTACACGGCGAAGGGCATGAAGAGGACGAGGCCCAGGGCCGCGACGTCGACGCCAATCCCGTCAACAACTAGTTCTTCCTATCGGCTCGGCCGGTACGACGGCGGCTGTCCCCTGCGGGGGCGGCCGCCGTCGGCGTTTAATCCCGAACCGTCAGTTGCCGCGGGCCCGTCGCCGCGCCCACGCGCGCAGGTCTCCCGCGTGTGTCCTGGCGGGGAAAACCGCCACCAGGACGGCAACCGCCAGGACGACCCAGCTGGAGGTGAGCCAGGCCACCCAGAGACCCAGCAGGATAACTCCCGCGCCGAACAGCAACGGCATCACTGAGGGTCGGTCCGGTCCGGGTTGCCGGGGTGGGCTGCTGGTCATGCGGCCGACTATACCGGCATGGCCGAGCCGGCAGGTTTTCCTGCAGGGCGCGGGCCGCAATCGGTTGTTTTCCGGGTCGGTCTGACATGCTGATGCCATGCATTTTGTGCTGACCATCAACCAGCGGGACTCCCGGGAGGTCGGGGACCTGGTTCCGGACCTGATCCGTTCCCTGCGGCACCTGCCGGCCGAAGTGCCCTTCCAGCGCACCGTCGGAGACGAGGCCCAGGGTGTGCTGGGTGATGCCGCCACTGCCGTCGAGGCCGCGCTGGCGGCCATCCGGCAGCGGCGCTGGCACGTAGGCATCGGGGTGGGTGAACTGCAGGTGCCGTTGCCCGCGAACCTCGAGGAGGCGCACGGCTACGGGCTGGTCTACTCGCGGCGGGCCGTGGAACGCGCCCAGCGCACCGGGGACCGGATCCCGCTGGCCGTGGAAGGACCGGACGCGGAACTGGCAGCCGAGGCCGAGGCCGTTTTGCGGCTGCTGGGCCTCATTGTCGCCGCCCGGACCGAGGCGGAATGGAAGGTCCTGGACCTGATGACCCCGGGAGCGCGCGGGCAGCAGAAGTTCGTCGCCCAGGAACTGGGCATCACCGCGCAGGCCGTCAGCAAGGCAGTGGTCCGGTCGCACTGGAGCGAGGAATGGGCCACCCGCCCGGCCGCTGCCCGGCTGCTGGGCCTGGTTTACGGCCCGGCCTCGCTTCCGCCGGCTTCGCTCCCCTACGCCTAACCCGCCGGCGAGGGACTGCTACCTCAAGACGCGCCTTCCAGCACGCTCGCCAGCACGCTGGCCGCGCCGTCCTCGTACACCGTGCCGGTGACCTCGGAAGCCACTGCCAGTACCTCGTCCGGCGCCTGTCCCATAGCCACTCCGCGGGCGGCCCAATCCAGCATCTCAATGTCGTTGCGGCCGTCACCCAGGGCAACGGTCAGCGTGGGATCGACCTCGAGCCGGCGCCGTACCTGTTCCAAGGCACTGGCCTTGGTGACACCCGATGCGGCGATGTCCAGCCAGGCAGTCCAGCCCACGGAATACGTCACGCCATGCAGGCCGATCGCCTCCACTGCGTCACCGAATTCCTCCGCGGTGCTGTCCGTGCTGAAGACCACCACGCGTACGGCCTGTGCCTCCAGCATGGCTTCGAAGTCCACGGCGAGGGCTTCGACGCCGAAGCTGGCGTCCTGGAATCGTTCGGTGGAAAGGAAACGCCCGTCGGCATCTTCCAGGGCGAACTTGGCCGTCGGCAGCTTCTCCCGCAGCGCGGCCAGGGCCGGTTTCGGGTCAAAAACCACCCGGTCCATCACTTCGTAGCCGTCTTCCAGGGAGGGATCCAGCCGCAGGGTCACGGCGCCGTTGGAGCAGACGCAGTATCCCTTGGTCATGCCCAGCAGTTCGAGGATGGGCAGCGCGGCGCCGTAGGACCTGCCGGTGGCCACCACCAGGTGGTGTCCGGCCTCCAGGGCCTTTCGTGCGGCGTCGCGCACGCCCTGGGACATGTGGCCGTCGTGGTCCACGAGGGTTCCGTCTACGTCGAGGGCTACCAGGTGTCGCTTGTCTCGGGTTCGCTGGTCTTCGATGCCAGCGGTGCTCAAAGTTGTCATCGTTTTATCTAAGCAGATGGGCAAGGATAGCGGCTAGGACAGCCGGCACAGGAGCGGACCGGAGGGGAAGGACAGCGGCGGTGCGGGCCGGCATACGACGGCGGGACCGAACGGCAACTGCCCTTCGATCCCGCCGTTGTGGAGTGGTACTAGAGGACCGGGAGGACTTCCAGGCCGCCCATGTAGGGCTGCAGCGCGGCCGGGACATTGACCGAGCCGTCCGGGTTCTGGTGGTGCTCCAGGATGGCGACGATCCACCGGGTGGTGGCGAGCGTGCCGTTCAGGGTGGCCACGGCGCGGGTGCCCTTGCCCTCGCCCTGGCGTTCACGGATGTTCAGGCGCCGGGCCTGGAAGGTGGTGCAGTTCGAGGTGGAGGTCAGCTCGCGGTAGGCGTTCTGGGTGGGGACCCAGGCTTCGCAGTCGAACTTCCGGGCGGCGGACATGCCCAGGTCGCCCGCGGCGGTGTCGATGACCCGATAGGGCAGCTCGACCTTTGCCAGCATTTCCTCTTCCCAGGCGAGCAGCCGCTGGTGTTCTTCCGCGGCGTCCTCGGGGCGGGTGTAGACGAACATTTCCACTTTGTTGAACTGGTGGACGCGGATGATGCCGCGGGTGTCCTTGCCGTGCGAGCCGGCTTCGCGGCGGTAGCAGGAGGACCAGCCGGCGTAGCGGACCGGACCGCCGTCGAGCTCCATGATCTCGTCGGCGTGGTAACCGGCCAGCGGCACCTCGGAGGTGCCCACCAGGTACAGGTCGTCTTCGGCCAGGCGGTAGATCTCGGCGTCGTGGGCCACGTCAAAACCGGTGCCCTGCATGGTTTCGGGACGGACCAGCGTGGGAGTGATCATGGGGACGAACCCGGCCTTCACGGCCTGGTCCATGGCCATGTTCAGCAATGCCAGTTCCAGCCGGGCACCGACGCCGCGCAGGAAGTAGAAGCGGGAGCCGGAAACCTTGGCGCCGCGTTCCATGTCGATGGCACCCAGCAGTTCACCGATTTCCAGATGGTCGCGGGGCGTAAAGCCTTCAGCCTCGAAGTCGCGGGGCTTGCCGACGGTCTTGACGACCTCGAAGTCATCCTCCCCACCGGTGGGAACGCCGTCGGACACCAGGTTCGGGATCCGGCGCAGCAGCGCATCGGATTCGGCCTGGATGGCGTCTGCCTCGGCACCGGCGGCCTTGACCGCGGCGGCCAGTTCCTTCACCTCGGCCAGGAGCGCCTGCTTCTCTTCACCCTTCGCAGCGGCGACGCGCTTGCCGAAGGCGTTCTGTTCGGCGCGCAGGGTCTCGTAGCGGGTCCGGGCGTCACGGCGGGCAGCGTCGGCGGAAATGATCGCATCCACAACGCCCTCGTCGGCCAGCCGGGCGCGCTGCGAGGCTCGGAATTTTTCAGGATTTTCGCGGAGCTCATTTACATCGATCACGTTTCAAGAGTACCGAAAACCTTCCCGGCCTTTGGCGTGCCGTGCGGCGGCTATTCTGGGAGGCATCATGCCCGTCGAAATTACGCTCCTCCTTGTCCTCGTGGCTGCGCTGTTGGCCTCCGCCGCAACCTGGGCCGTTGCCGGCACCCGAAGCCGGCGGCGGGCGGCCGCGGATGCGGCGGTCTTCGCCCCGCGGGGAGCAGCGCACCAGCGGGTCGCCATGGTCATTAACCCGGTCAAGGCGCTGGCACCCGACGCAGAAGCGCTGCTGCGGGCGTCCTGCGAACTCGCCGGCTGGGATCCGCCGCTGATCCTGGAAACCACCGTCGACAGCCCCGGCTACCTGCAGGCTTTGCAGGCCCTGGAGTCCGGGGCCGACGTCGTCCTCGCGGCGGGCGGCGACGGCACCATCCGCGAAGTCTCACGCGCGGTGGCGCACTCCGGTGCCGCACTGGGACTGATTCCGCTGGGCACCGGCAACCTGCTGGCCCGGAACCTGGACATCTCCGTCGCGGACCTGGCCGGAAACATCCGCAATGCCCTGCACGGGGATGTGCGGCGGATCGACATGGCAACCATCCTGCTGGAGGACTCAGCGTCAGGACGCAGCTCCTCCAACGCGTTCCTGGTGATGGGCGGGATCGGCCTGGATGCCCAGGTCATCGCTGCCACCCGGGATGAGTTGAAAAAGCGGGTGGGCTGGCTGGCCTACAGCGAAGCCGGCGTCCGGCTGCTGCCGGGACGCCGCACCCGGATGACTGTCAGCCTCGATGACGGGCCGGCGCAGTCGCAGAAAGTCCACAGCGTGCTGGTGGCCAACACCGGACGGCTGCCGGCTGGAATCGACTTCATTCCCGACGCAGTGGTGGACGACGGGCTGCTGGACGTGGTCATCATGAGCCCGCGCAGCGTCCTGGGCTGGGCCTGGGTGGCCGGCAAGGTGATGACCCGCTACCCCAAGGACCTTCCGGTCATCCGGCACCACCGGGTTCGGAAAGTCGCGGTGAGCGTCGCGGAACCTACGCAGACCCAGCTCGACGGCGACCTGACCGGTCCCGCCACCGCCATCACCGTGGAGGTGGATACCGGCGCCCTGCTGGTCCGGGTGCCGCCTTCGCCCGTCCT
This sequence comes from Arthrobacter sp. Ms25, assembly GCF_059090365.1. Taxonomy (NCBI): domain Bacteria; kingdom Bacillati; phylum Actinomycetota; class Actinomycetes; order Micrococcales; family Micrococcaceae; genus Arthrobacter; species Arthrobacter sp. Ms25. The sequence continues at coordinate 121,482 of NZ_JBNHFP010000003.1, forward strand.
GCCGCCGGCGGACTAGAGCCGGGCATGGAAACGGCGCCGCACCCTGGGGTGCGGCGCCGTCGGGCGGAAAGCGTTACTTGCCGTCCTGGGTGCCCTCGGAGTCGGTGTAGCCGCCTTCGCGGTCCGGGTCCGTCTTGGCACCGTCCGCGGCGGTGTACTTACCTTCATCCTCGTTCAGGGAGGACGGGGAGGCCTGCTCGCGGATCAGGGCCTCTTCCTCGGCGAAGCGGATGTCGTTGCCCTGGTCGCCGACATCGCCGCGGTAGTTGTCATCATTGGTGGAAACACCGCTGGGCTTCGGGTCCTTGAGCTGTTCTTCTTCGTTGGGGTACTCGCTCATGCCGGCACCTTCCTTCTTGGGGTGGTTGTCCAGTGCGCCAATACTGCGCGCGCCTTCCATCAGCATACTTATTGCCGCTGCCTGCGGAAACCCGGCTAATCCTCGAGCATCAGGCGCACCGCGGTCTCCGAAGCGGAAAATCCGGTGACGGGGATGACCTGGCCGTCGAAAAAGCGGTCCACAACCCGGGGGTCGATGTAGGACTTGCGGGCGATGGCCGGAGTGTTGCCCAGGTGGTCTGCAACGTCGCGGGCCGTGGCCGCCACGGCCTTCTGTTTCGTCCGGTTGGTGGTGGCCTCGGGCGCCAGCCGGGCCAGGGACATGGCAGCCACTACCGTGGCCTGCCAGGTGCGGAAGTCCTTGGCGCTGAAGTCTCCTCCCGTTACCTCCTTCAGGAAGGCGTTCAACTGGGCGGCATCCACGCTGTGCCAGGCGCCGTCCGCCCCGAGGTATGCCAGGGCGGTGTCCGCCTGCGGACGGGCAAGCATGGGTTCGATGGCCGCGGCAAGGTCGGCATCCTTGATGGAGGTGTGCCACTCCTGCCCGCTCTTGCCGGGAAAGTCGAAGCGTACTTCACTGCCGTCCAGGTTCACGTGCTCAATCCGCAGCGTCGTGGTGCCGTAGGAGCCGTTGGCTTCCGCATACCGGGTCCCGCCCACCCGCAGCGCTCCGGCGTCGACAATCCGCAGGGCAGCCGCCAGGGCACGTTCGGAACCGCAGCCTTCGGCCCGCAGGTGCTTGGTGATCAGCCGGCGCGCCGCCGGAAGCGACTGGGCGAATGCGAGGGCGCGGTCGAACTTCTCCCGGTCCTTCATCTCGCGCCAGTGCGGATGGTAGATGTACTGCTTGCGGCCGGCGCCGTCCGTTCCCGTGGCTTGGATGTGCCCGTTGGCATAGGGGCTGATCCAGACCTCCGTCCATGCCGGCGGGATCGCCAGGGAACGGATCCGGGCCAGGACCGTCCGGTCGGTAATGACCTGGCCGCGGATGTCCCGGTAGCTGAAACCCTTGCCCCACCGCCGCCGGGTGTACCCGGGATGTTCACAGTTGCTGCGTCTCAGTCGAGCCATGGTGCGCACCCTTTCACCGGACCGGTTTCACCGCGGCCCTAGCCCTAGTATCCGTTCAGCAGGGAGTCGAGCCAAACGTCGGCGGCCCGGAACGCTTCGTCACTGGTATGCCGGGAAATTTCCGTTTCCCGGTGGTCCGCCCGGGGATAGGACCCGAGGAAACGCAGTTCCGGGCTGATCCGGTGCAGGCCCTTCAACGCATCCGCCATCCGGGCATCCGCAATGTGCCCGTCGGCGTCGATGCTGAAGAAATAATCGCCGAGGAACATACCCGTGGGACGGGACTCGATCCGGCTCAGGTTCACCCCGCGGGTGGAGAACTGGTCCAGGATTTCCATCAGGGCTCCCGGGTGGTCCTCCGGCAGGGGAACCACCAGGGTGGTCTTGTCGGAGCCGGTAGGTTCGGGAAGCAGGCCGGGCAGGCTGATCATCACGAACCTGGTGACGGCATCACGCACGTCGCCGATATCCTCCCGCAGGACGTCCAGCCCGAGCCGCTGCGCCACCAACGGGGCGCAGATCGCGGCATCGAAGGACGGGTCAGTGCCGCCGAGTTCCACCGCGGCAGCGGCAGTGGAGGATGCCGGGAGATATTCCGCTTCGGGAATATTCGCCGCGGCCCATTCCCGGCACTGCGCCCAGGCGTGTGTATGGGTGGAGACCGTGCGGATATCCGCCAGTTCCACGCCCGGGCGCACCGCCAGCACAAAGGTGATGGGGACCAGGATCTCCCGCAGGATCCGCAGCGAGGTGCCGGCGGAAAGTGCGTCGAGGGTGGCGCTGACGCCGCCCTCGACGGAGTTTTCAATCGGCACCACTGCGGCAGTGGCCTGCCCGGAGCGGACCATTTCCAGTGCGGAGTTCACACTGGGTGCCGGAAGGCGGACGGAGTCCTGCGCACCCGGAACCGTCAGGAGGGCAGCCTCCGTGAAGGTCCCCTCCGGACCGAGATAGGCGTAAACCACGGTTTCCCCCAGCGGGCCGGGGTGGTGCGGGGCGGGGCGGGCGTCGGCGGCGTGCGTCATTTAACGGTCGGTTCCTGCCCGTTGTCGGAAACCATGGGCTTGCCCGCCTCGAGCCATGCCCCCATTCCGCCGTTGACGTTGACGGCGGAGTAGCCGTTGGCCTCCAGCCACTGGGTGGCCCGGGCGCTGCGGCCGCCGGTGCGGCAGATGACCGCCAGGTCCTGGTCCGGATCCAGGTCCTCCAGCGCGTCGGGCAGCCGGTCCAGCGGGATGTGGAGGGCGCCGTCGACGTGGCCGGCTTCCCACTCGTAGTCCTCCCGGACGTCCAGGATCCTGGCACCCTCGGGAATGGTGTCTACGGTTACGCTCTGCATGTCGCTCATTGCTGGCCTCACTGTCGTACGGATTCTCGGCCGTCCTCCGGTTCCGGGGCACACCCGGTCCCGGATACGGTGCCGTTTTGTCCAGCCTATAGTGGGACGCGGTTCGTGAGAACTAACGTCCGGACCCCGCCCGCACCGAAAGGCCTGCAATGCCCGCTCCGCACGAGATGACCGCCGTCGAGCTCCGGGATGCCCTGGCCGCCGGCACGCTGGGCGCCGAGGAAGTCACCGTCCATTACCTGCGGCGGATGGAGGAACTCAACCCGGAACTGGGTGCCTTCCTCACGCCGACGCCGGAACTCGCCGTGGCGGAGGCGCGGGCTGCGGATGCGCACCGGGCCGCCGGCGGATCCCTAGGGATGCTGCACGGGATGCCGCTGGCGCACAAGGACCTGACCGATGTTGCCGGAGTCCGCACCACCATGGGCAGCGCCGCCCTGGACCCGTGGATCGCTGAGAAGGACGCCCCCCTGCCGGCAGTCCTGCGCCGGGCCGGAGCCATCAGCCTGGGCAAGACGCAGGTGCCGGAATTCGGCCTCAGCAGTTACAGCGAAAACCGGGTGGGGCCGCCGGCGCGGAACCCCCGCGACCTCCGGCTCAGCCCCGGCGGATCCTCCGGCGGCAGTGCAGCCGCCGTCGCCGCCGGCCTGGTTCCCTTCGCCCCGGGAACCGACGGCGGCGGTTCGGTGCGCATCCCGGCGGCCGCAACCGGCCTGGTGGGGCTGAAACCCAACCGCGGGAGAATTCCGGCGGGCTCCGCGCAGCAGGACCTGGCCCAGTTCGTGGTGGCCGGTCCGCTGGCCCGCAGTGCCGCCGATGCCGCGTTGCTGCTGGATGCGATGGTGAATGAGCCCAACCACCGGGCCACCAGCGCCGCATCCGTCACGGGCACCTTCCTCGCTGCCGCCCTGCGGGCCGAGGGCCGGTTCCGGATCGGGGTCAGCACCCGCTCACCCTTCGAATCCAGGCTGGACATCCGGCTTGAGCCTGAAGCGGTCTCTGCCCTCGAGGCCGGTATCGTGGCCCTGGCCGGTGCCGGGCATGACGTGGTGGACACGGACCTGGTCTATGACGAGCAGTATCCGGATGCGTTCCGGACCGTGTGGACGGCCGGGTTGGCGACAGCCGCGCTGGCGCCGGGCGGCGAGGAACGGCTGACGGACCTGGCGGCAGTCATGCGTCGGCGCGCCCTCGGCCGCAGCGCCGCGGACCTGGTGGCCGCCGTCGACGTCCTGCGCTCCTTCGAAGCCGAAACGATCCGCCAGTACAGTGCCTATGACATGATCCTGACGCCCACCCTGGCCATGACACCGCGGCCCGTCGGCTGGTACACCAGCGACGACGCCGGCGCTGAAGAGCGGGCGGACGAGGACTACGCACGGCAGTGCCGGTACTCCCCGTTCACGTCCATGGTGAACGTCTGCGGTCTGCCGGCGATCACCCTTCCGGTCGTGGATACCGCGGCCGGCCTGCCCATGGGCATCCAGCTGATCGGGCGCCCCGGCGCCGAAGCGGATTTGCTGGCCGCGGCGGCGCAGCTGGGGTTTTGACGCCGGCGGGCCTAGAAGAGGCCGGCCAGCAGCCGGTCGGATTCCCGCTGTCCCTCGACGTCGAAGGCGCCGCCGGTAACGAGCAGTTCATCCGCGCCGGAGGACGCCACCAGGTCCTCGAGCCGTTGGTATACCTGTCCGACGGTCCCGTAGACCGAGGTTTCCAAAGTGCTGAGGACCAGCTCCTGCCGCCGTCCGGACAGTTCGGCGGCAGTATCCGCGGGTGACAGGGCGGGAAACACTCCCTTGGTCCGGGAATCGGCGAGGGCATGCGCCTCGGGCAGCAGCAGGTCCCTTGCCTCGCCTTCGCTGCCCGCCACGGCAACGTTGGCTGCCGCGAGCACGTAGGGACGGGGAAACCGGCCGGAGGGGCGGAAGGCCCGACGGTACCGCTCCAGGGCCCCTGCCTGCCCGGCGCTGTTCCGCCGGAAAAGTGCCGGGCCGCCCAGGACGACGCCGAGGCCCGCGCGGGCGGCTATTTCCACTCCTGCTCCGGTGGCGAGGATAAACACCGGCGTCTGCCCGCCGTCCTGCGGGCGGGCGGTGATCGGCGCGGTGCCGTCCAGGTAGGCCAGCAGCTCGCCCACATGCTCCTCGAACTGTTCCGCTTCGGCCTGTCCCGCCCGCAGCGCTGTCCGCACTGCCGGAGTGAAACCGATGGAGCGGCCGAGACCGAGGTCGATCCGGCCCGGATGCAGCGCCTGCAGAGTAGCTGCCTGCTCTGCCACGACCAGCGGTGCGTGGTTCGGCAGCATGATGCCGCCGGAGCCGATCCGGATACTGCTGGTGCGGGCGGCCAGGGCGGCTATCAGGACGGCGGGTGCCGAACCTGCAATCCCGGCCACGGCGTGGTGCTCCGCCACCCAAAAGCGCCGGTAGCCCAGCTGTTCTGCCGATTCGGCGCGGTTAAGGACGGCACCGAGTGCGTTGGCCTCCGAAAATCCTTCCCGGGAGTTGGCGCGGTCAAGGATGGAGACGGGAACGCTGAGGCTGGCCATACCCCTTCCAACCCGCACGGCGGCGGGGGAATTCCGGACCCGCCGCGCAAATCCGCGCGTCATGCAGGGGCTTATGCATGTAACGCGGGCAAAATCATCCCATTTTCCTGTGACCTTCAACATAAGCTGCCAAAAAGCTGCCTAGTGTTCGGCGGAATCTTTGGGATGTGGCTGCTTTTGCCCCTCCGGGGAGTGGGAACATTAACGCGTGAGCCATACCCCCAGTACCCCAGGCGTAAAAGAAGCGCGTAAAAACTTCTTCGGCCATCCCCGGATGTTGGCCAACCTCTTCAGTGTTGAGCTGTGGGAGCGATTCTCCTTCTACGGCATGCAGGGCATCCTGCTGTACTACATGTACTACAGCACTACCGACGGCGGCCTCGGCATTGACGAAGCCATTGCCGTCTCCTTGGTCGGCGCCTACGGCGGTGGCGTGTACCTCTCCACCATCCTCGGTGCCTGGCTGGCGGACCGCGTCTTCGGCGCCGAACGGGTGCTGTTCTACGCTGCCGCACTGGTCATGCTGGGCCACATCTCCCTGGCCGTGCTGCCCGGCGCCGTCGGACTGGCCACCGGCCTGATCCTGATCGCCGTGGGTTCCGGCGGCGTGAAGGCCAACGCGACCTCGCTCGTGGGCACCCTGTACGACGAAAAAGACCAGCGGCGCGACGCCGGCTTCTCCATCTTCTACATGGGCATCAACATCGGCGCCCTGATCGGCCCGATCCTGACCGGCCTGGCCTGGAGCCGCTACGGCTTCCACATCGGCTTCGGCCTGGCCGCCCTCGGCATGGCCATCGGCCTGATCCAGTACGGGATGACCCGAAAGAACCTGCCCGAATCCGCCCACCAGGTGGCCAACCCGCTGCCGAAGCAGCAGTACATGAAGGTCGGCCTCATCGCAGCGGCTGCCCTGGTGGTCATTGTGCTGGCCGTCGTGTTCAACATCCTTACTGCCAAGAACCTCGCGGTCGTTATGGCGATCGTGGCCATCACGGCGGCCGTCGCCTACTTCGTCGTCATCCTCGGCAGCAAGAAGGTGAACCAGGTGGAGCGCCGGCGGGTGTATTCCTTCATCCCCCTCTTCATTGCCAGCGCTGCGTTCTGGGCCCTGTTCCAGCAGCAGTTCACGGTGGTGGCGCTGTACGCGGACTCCTCGTTGAACCGCACGATCTTCGGCTGGGAAATGCCGCCGAGCTGGGTGCAGTCCATCAACCCGGTCTTCATCATCATCTTCGCTGCCGTGTTCGCCGGTGTGTGGACCAAGTTGGGCGACCGTCAGCCGTCTTCCCCGCTGAAGTTCGCGATGGGTCTGTCCGTGATGGGCCTCGCCTTCTTGGCCTTCATTCCGTTCTCGGGCGGCGCACCGAACAGCACCCCGCTGCTGGCCCTGGCCGGCATCCTGCTGCTGTTCACGTTCGCTGAGCTGTTCCTGTCCCCGATTGGCCTGTCCGTGGCTACCAAGCTGGCGCCGGAAGTCTTCCGGAACCAGATGGTGGCGCTGTTCTTCCTGTCCGTTTCCCTGGGCACCACTATGGCGGGCTGGCTGGCACAGTTCTACGACCCGGCAACCGAAGTCAGCTACTTCACCTTCAGCGGCGTCACCGCAATCATCCTCGGCATCGCCCTGGCTGTGGCCACGCCGTCGATCAAGAAGCTCATGGGCGGCGTGCGCTAGCGCACCTGCACCACGCGCCTGGGACGGCGGCACCGGAATTCTCCGGGGCCGCCGTCCTTTTTTGCGTGCCGTCATCTTCTTGGCCGCATCCCGGCAGCATGGCTACGATGGGTCCAGCTTCAGGAGACACGGCCGCCAAGCTCCGACTTGGCCGTGCACCAACCCCATGCTTCGCGGGTGGTTCGGATGACGAAGCGGCCTGCACCGCCCCCTGGGCGCCCGGTGCAGGCAAGAGCACGGATTCCTAAGGATCACCGCCATGCGCAAAAGCACCGACCGCATTCTGACCACCCACGCCGGTTCCCTCCCGCGCACACCCGAACTGATCGCCGCGAACGCCGCCCGCGCCGCCGACCCGGCGACCGCGGAGGGCTACGCCGAACTGCTGCAGTCCGCCGTCGCCGACCTGGTGCGCCGCCAGCAGGCAGCGGGCATCGACATCCCGAACGACGGCGAATACGGGCACGCGATGTCCTCCGCCGTCGACTACGGCGCGTGGTGGTCCTATTCCTTCTCCCGGCTCAGCGGCCTCAGTGTTGCCGAGACCGGAATTTGGGACATGGAGCCGCACCGCTCCGCACCCGGCGCCATTGTCCTGACCAGTTTCGGGGACCGCCGCGACCGTCAGCGCTTCGCCGATGCCTACACCGACCCGTCCTCGGGCATCACCACAGGGCCGCAGAAGGTTTTTCCTAAGGTCACGGGACCGGTGGAATACACGGGGTACGACGCCGTAGCCCGCGACATTGCCAACCTCAAGGCTGCCCTGGCCGGCACGGGTGCAACGGAGGGTTTCCTCGCCTCCCTGTCCCCCGGCTCCTGTTCCCGGATAGCCAACGAGTACTACGCCACGCAGGAGGAGTTCATCTACGCCTGCGCGGATGCGATGCGCGAGGAGTACAAAGCAATTGTCGACGCCGGACTGATCGTCCAGATCGATGATCCGTCCATTGCGGAGAACTGGGACCAGATCAATCCGGAACCTTCGGTTGAGGACTACCTGCGCTTCACGCAGATCCGGGTGGAGGCGCTCAACTATGCCCTGCGGGGGCTGCCCGAAGAGCAGATCCGCTTCCACCTGTGCTGGGGTTCCTGGCACGGACCGCACACCACCGACATTGAGTTCCGCCACCTGGCGGACACCCTGCTGCAGATCAATGCCGGTGCCTACAGCTTCGAGGCCGGGAACGTACGGCACGAGCACGAATGGCGGGTCTGGGAAGACACCAAGCTGCCGGACGGGAAGATCATTCTTCCCGGCGTCGTCTCCCATGCCACCAACGTGGTGGAGCACCCGGAACTGATAGCGGACCGCATTGAACGTTTTGCCCGGCTGGTGGGGCGGGAAAACGTCATTGCCTCCACGGACTGCGGCCTGGGCGGCCGGGTGCATCCGCAGATCGCAGCCGCCAAGCTGGAAGCGCTCGGGGCCGGTGCCCGCCTCGCCAGCAGCCGGCTTTGGTAAGCGGGCAGCGGCGCCGGCCGGCTTCAGTGGTCTAGAGTGGAACCGTAAGGTTACTTATGGTTCACAGCAGAGGAGGCCATTATGGCTGACACGAATGCACACGATCCGAAGACGGAATCCACGAACCCGATCGAGAACGCCATGGAGAACCTGGTGCAGACCTCGGAAGAAGTCCCCGACGGCAGCGGCAGCCAGGACCATTCCGACCCGCGGACGGAAGTGCACTCGAACCTCGCACAGGGCTTGAATTCCGACAACGAGAACTTCAAGGACAAGCACAGCTGACCTGCCGGGTGGGTGCGGCGGAGGGATTCCACCGCCGCACCTTTACCTCGTTCGGCGCGCGGTCAGCCGTCCAGCCCGGCACTGGTCAGCACCAGCATCGCGGTGGCCGCCGCGAGGCCACCCAGCGCGCACACGGTGTTGAACGCCGTGGCCCCGGCCTGCCGCCGGCCCCGCCCGAAGAGGACCGACGCCGCGATCCAGGCCCCGGCGAAGGCCAGTGCGGGCAGCGGACCGCTGGCGAAACCCACGGTGTCTTCCGCCCACTTCGGCAGCGCGAATGCCGACCGCTGCGTCCAGAAAAACCAGAACACCGGTGCGGCGCAAAGGTAGGCCGCGTTGAAGAACACCATCATCATCCGGGTGCCGCGGAGTATTCCGGCAGGCGTGCCGGCGCCCGTGGCCCGGGCGGAAGTCCCCGAAGAAGCCATCCACCTGCCCTTCCCCCGCTTTGCCGCCGATCTGCGGCGTTGGGATAGAGCATACGGCCGCGCACGGAATTTCCACCTGCAGGCCTGCGTCTGCCGCCTGCGGCGTTTCTTTGGCATGCTTAGGGGTATGTCTAATCGTGCCGGCCAACGCGCCGAACCTTCCGACCTTGTAGACCTCACCGCGCTCCTGGACGCCTATTACGACGTCGTGCCGGATCCTTCCAACGTCGCCCAGCGCGTTGTCTTCGGCACCTCCGGCCACCGCGGCTCTTCGCTGAACGGCGCCTTCAATGAGCAGCACATTGCCGCCATCACCCAGGCCATCGTGGAATACCGCACCTCTGCCGGTATCACCGGACCGCTGTTCATGGGCAAAGACACCCATGCCCTGTCCGAACCGGCGCAGAACACGGCGCTGGAGGTCCTGGCCGCCAACGGCGTCAACGTGCAGATCGATGCGCGCAACGGGTTCACCCCCACCCCGGCCGTGAGCCACGCGATCCTCGTGCACAACGCCACCCGCACGGACCAGGCCGACGGCATTGTGGTCACCCCGTCGCACAACCCGCCCGCAGACGGCGGGTTCAAGTACAACCCGCCCACGGGCGGACCCGCCGGGTCGGACATCACCAACTGGATTGCCGACCGCGCCAATCAGTTGCTCGAAAACGGCCTGTCAGGGGTGAAGCGGATTCCCCTCGGCGAAGCACGCCTGGCCGACTCGGTGGGCACCTATGACTTCCTGGCGCACTACGTCGAAGACCTGCCCGCGGTGCTGAACCTGGATGCCATCCGCAGCGCCGGACTCCACATCGGCGCAGATCCGCTGGGCGGGGCCTCGGTGGATTACTGGGGCGCCATCGCGGAACGGCATCAGCTGAACCTGACCGTGGTCAACCCCAACGTCGACCCGCAGTGGGCGTTCATGACCCTGGACTGGGACGAGAAGATCCGCATGGACTGCTCCTCCCCGTATGCCATGGCCTCCCTCATTTCCAGGGCCGGGGATTACGACATTGCCACCGGCAACGACGCCGATGCGGACCGCCACGGCATTGTCACTCCCGATGCGGGTCTGATGAACCCGAACCATTACCTGGCCACCGCCATCGATTACCTGTACCGCAACCGTTCCGGCTGGAACGCGGACGCCATGGTGGGCAAGACCCTGGTCTCCTCCTCCATGATCGACAGGGTTACTGCCGACCTGGGCCGGGTACTCATGGAGGTTCCGGTGGGCTTCAAGTGGTTCGTTCCGGGCCTGCTGTCCGGGGAGACGGCCTTCGGCGGCGAGGAATCCGCCGGCGCGTCCTTCCTCCGGCTCGACGGGAAGCCGTGGAGCACCGACAAGGACGGGCTCCTGCTGGCACTGCTGGCCTCGGAAATGACGGCCGTGACCGGCAAGACCCCGTCCCAGCGCTACCGTGAGCTGACCGCCCGGTTCGGCGACCCGGAGTACGCCCGCGTGGACGCCCCCGCCACCCGGGAACAGAAGGCAGCGCTGGCCAAGCTCTCGCCGTCGGACGTCACCGCCACCAGCCTGGCCGGCGAGGAAATCACCGCCCGCCTGACCGAGGCGCCGGGCAACGGCGCACCCATCGGCGGACTGAAGGTGACCACGGAGAACGCCTGGTTCGCTGCACGCCCGTCGGGCACGGAAGACGTCTACAAGATTTATGCCGAGTCCTTCAAGGGCGAGGAGCACCTGCACCAGGTCCAGGCCGAAGCCAAGGCCATTGTGGACGGTGTGATCTCCTAGGCCGCCCGGTCCACGGAAGGGGTGCACCCGCCGGCGCGCCCCTTCCGTGCATCGGCAGCGGGTTACAGCAGCCTGCGCAGGAGCCGTTTTTTCAGCCCCGTATAGGGCGGGTAGGCGAACCGGAGGGTGTCCAGCAGGGTGCCTTTGGTGAAAACCGGCCGCAGCTGGCTGAAGGTGTCGAAGGTGTACTTCCCGTGGTACGCGCCGGTCCCGCTGGCACCGGCACCGCCGAACGGCAGGCCGGGCACCGCCAGCTGCACGGTGCTGGCATTGTGATTGATGCTGCCCGCCCGGACCCCGTCCTCGAACGTTTTCCGGTCCGCCGCGGAGTTGCTGTACAGATAGGCGGCCAGCGGAACAGGCCGGGAATTGATGAACCGCATTGCCTCCTCGAGGTTCTTCACCTGAATGATCGGCAGGATGGGTCCGAAGATTTCCTCCTGCATCACCGGCGAATCCGGTGCCACATCCGTGAGGATGGTCGGCTCCAGGTACAGCGTGCCGCGGTCGCTGCGCCCGCCGGCCAGGATGGTGCCGCTGTCCAGCAGCCCCACCAGCCGTTCCCAATGCTGTTCATTGACAATCCGCCCCAGGTCCGCACTGCGGGACGGGTCCTTGCCGAACTGCTCCGTAACGGCCCGGACCAGGTGCTTCTTCAGTGCCGGTGCAGCCTTTTCCGTCACCAGCACATAGTCCGGTGCCACGCAGGTCTGCCCGGCGTTCAACAGTTTTCCGAAGACCAGGCGACGTGCCACCGCGGACCAGTTGCCGTCCAGTACCACCGCCGGGGATTTCCCGCCCAGTTCCAGGGTGACCGGGGTCAGGTGTTCGGCTGCGGCCTGCAGGACAATCCTGCCCACCCGCTCCCCGCCGGTGAAGAAGATCGAGTCGAAGCGTTCCTTCAGCAGGGCGGTGCTGGCCTCCTGGCCCCCCTCGACCACGGCTACGGCGGCCGGATCAACGTAACGCGGCAGCAGGTCCGCCAGCACGGCCGACGTGGCCGGGGCCAGTTCGCTGGGTTTGAGCACCGCGGCGTTCCCGGCGGCCAGGGCACCCACCAACGGGGCCAGGACCAGCTGCACGGGATAGTTCCACGGACCGATGATCAACACCACGCCCATCGGCTGCGGTTCGGTCCGGGCCGAGGCCGGCTGAAGACCCGCCGGAACCGGAACGCGGCGGCTCCGGGTCCACTTCTCCAGGTTCTTCAGGGCGTGTTCGGCTTCCGCCCGCACCAGCGACAGCTCGGTGACGTAGCTTTCAAGCGGATTCTTGCCCAGATCCGCGGCCAGCGCATCGGCCAACTCCCGTTCCCGCTCGGAGAACAACCGGACCAGTCCCTGGAGCTGCTGCCGCCGCCACCCGAGCGGCCGGGTGCGACCGGATTCATAGGTTTCCCGCACCCGAGCCAGCACGGCGGGAACGGCTGCCGGTGAAGTATCCGGGAAACCTGGGGCCGAATCGCTGGAGGACGTTCCGGTAAAAGCCGGGACCATTTTGCTCATGCCTGGGTGCTTTCCTTTGGTGCGGTTTGTACTTGGGGTGCGGCGGGCCGCCGGCCGGTGAAGTGGTCCATGGACTGGTAGACCTTGAAGACGCGTCCTGCCACCACGTCCCAGGCCGGCTGCGGCAGGACGTTGCGCAGGGCACTGCCCAGTGCCACGGTCCACGGCAGCTGGAGCCGCGCCTTCCCCGCAAGCATGGCTTCCCAGGCCCTGTCCACCACGTACTCCGGTTCCATCAGCGGCGTCAGCAGCGGTCCCCGCGCGCCTTCGAACATCCCGGTCTTAATGTAGCTGGGGATCAGGGTGGTCACGGCAACGTGCCCGTTGCCCGACTCGTTCAGTTCCAGGCGCAGTGAATCGCTCCAGCCGATGACCGCCCACTTGGAAGCCGTGTAGACGCTCATTTTCGGAACGGACAGCGTGCCGGAAGCCGAGGCAACATTGAGGATGCGGGCGGGGGTGCGCCGCTCGATCATGCCGGGCAGGAAAGCCCGGGCCACCTGCATGGGAGCGAGGGTATTCACCTGCATCACGGCGTCGATGTCCGCCTCCGGTGCGTGTTCCCAGAAGTACTTGCCGCGCACGATTCCGGCGTTGTTGACCAGGATGTCCGGAACCCCGGCGTCCCGGATGACCCGCTCGGCTGCGGCGGTGATGTCCGGCAGGGAGGCAACGTCCACCGCGTAGGGGTGGATCACTGATGTGCCCAGTTCCCGCAGCGCCGCGGCAGCGTCGGCAAGGGCCTCGGCATTGAGGTCCCACAGCACCACGCCCGCAGCGCCCCCGCGTACGGCGCGCTCCGCATACAGGCGCCCCATGCCCATGGCTGCGCCGGTGATCAGGACAACGCGTCCTGCAACTGAAATACTCATGCTGCTCCATCGTCCGGTCGGTCTGCGATCAAGGCCACGCCCTGACCTTGCATGCTTCTTATGCAACGTAGCACCCCGGTTCTGAAGGACGGCTAGAATTTTGTCTAAACACCCCTTTCTCCGGAAGGCACCACCATGAGCAGATTCGGTATGGACTGGACCCTCCACGGAGACGGCAAAACCATCCGCCCGGGCACTTATGTCGCCCCGGAGGAGCGCCTCAGCTGGCCGCGGACCATCGGCATCGGCTCCCAGCACGTAGTGGCCATGTTCGGCGCCACCTTCCTGGTGCCGCTCCTGACCGGTTTTCCGCCGGCCACCACCCTGCTGTTCTCCGGCATCGGCACCCTCCTGTTTCTGATCATCACCGCGGGCCGGGTTCCCAGCTACCTGGGTTCGAGCTTCGCGTTCATTGCACCGATCGGCGCCGCCACCAACCAGCACGGACCCGGCGGGGCCCTGGGCGGCATCATCATGGCCGGATTTGCCCTTTTCCTGGTCGGACTCGCAGCCCAGCTGGCGGGTACCCGCTGGATCCAGGTCCTGATGCCCCCGGTTGTTACCGGCACCATCGTCGCCCTGATCGGCCTGAACCTGGCGGGTTCGGCAAGGGACAATTTCGAGAAGGGCCCGCTGACCGCCACGGTCACCGTGGTGGTGATCCTGCTGACCACCGTCCTGTTCAAGGGGTTCCTGGGCCGGCTGTCGATCCTGGTCGGGGTGGTGGCCGGCTACATCACGGCAATGCTGCAGGGCGAGGTCGATTTCCAGGCAATCGGCGACGCCGCCTGGATCGGGCTGCCCGAGTTCCAGTCCCCCACCTTCCATTTCTCGGTGATCGGCCTTTTCGTTCCGGTGGTCCTGGTCCTGGTGGCCGAAAACGTGGGCCATGTGAAGTCGGTGGCCGCAATGACGGGCCGGGACCTGGACCCGTACGCCGGGCGGGCGCTGATGGCCGACGGCGTGGCCACCATGCTGGCCGGGTCCGGCGGCGGGTCCGCGACCACCACCTACGCGGAAAACATCGGCGTGATGGCCGCGTCCCGGGTGTACTCCACGGCGGCATACTGGGTGGCCGGCATCGTGGCCATCCTGCTCAGCCTGTTCCCGAAGTTCGGCGCGATGATCGCCACGGTGCCCGGCGGGGTGCTGGGGGGCGCCGGCGTCGTCCTCTACGGAATGATCGGCATCCTCGGGGTACGCATCTGGGTGGACAACCGGGTGAATTTCTCCAATCCGATCAACCTTTCGACCGCCGGGCTGGGCCTGATCATTGCCATCGCGAACTTCACGTGGATAGTGGCGGGACTGGAATTCGGCGGCATTGCCCTGGGCACCGGGGCCACCCTGATCGCCTATCACGGCATGCAGGCAATCGCCCGCTGGAGGGGCACGGACCCTGACCAGCCGCAGGAGGACGCCGGAGCCACACCCAGCCGCCTGGGCTAGGCATCCGGGAAGCTAGGCTCCTTCCAGGACCTGCCGGGTGGCCTCCGCGACGTACTTTGCCGCCTGGTCCATCGCATCCTGCGGCCGCTGCACCACGTCGAGCAGGCTGACCGCGGCGACTATGCCGTACTCCTGCAGCTGGTCCGGCACCAGGGTGATCCGGCCGGCCACGGCGACCACGGGGATCCCGGCGTTCCGGGCGCGGACTGCCACCTCCAACGGCGCCTTGCCGTAGCGCGACTGCTCGTCCAGGGACCCTTCGCCCGTGAGCACCAGATCGCAGCCGGACAGCGCGGCATCCAGTCCGGTAAAGGCACTGAGCAGTTCAAATCCCGGGTTCAGCGACGCCGTGGTGAAGGCCAGGAACCCGGAGGGAAAACCGCCGGCCGCACCGGCGCCGGGGATATCAACGTCGGCGCCGGTCGCGGACTTCAGCAGCCCTGCCCAGTTGCGCAACCCGTCTTCGAGCACCTGCATTTCCGCGGCACCAGCGCCTTTCTGGGCACTGAAGACCGATGCCGCACCTTCATAGCCGAGCAACGGATTAGTCACGTCGGCTGCAATTTTCAGGTCCACCTCCGCCAGGCGCGGATCCAGCCCGGCGGCCTCCAGGGAAGCGGCGTGCAGCAAACCGGCTCCTCCGAGGGGAACCGGTGCACCGTCCCCATCAAGGATTTTCAGCCCCAGGGCAGTCAACGCCCCGGATCCGCCGTCGGTCATGGCCGAGCCGCCGATGCCCAGGATGATGGTGCGGGCACCGGCGTCGAGTGCCTCGGCGATCAGCTGTCCGCTGCCGTAACTGGTGGCGGCCAGTGCTGTCTCCGGGGAGGGATCCACGAGGGCCAGACCGCTGGCCCGTGCCGTTTCAATGATCGCCGTATCGCCCGCGAGGGCCCAGACGGCGGTGACGTCGCGCCCCAGCGGCCCGCGGACCCGGGCGGTGCGGGGCTGCGCTCCTGCGGTCAGTGCGGACTCTAGGGTGCCCTCGCCGCCGTCGGCCACGGGAACCGCGGTGACCTCGGCATCCGGGTAAACCGCGAGCACCCCTTCACCCATAGCCGCAGCGGCCTCGGCCGAGCTAAGCGATCCCTTGAATTTGTCCGGGGCAATAACTACACGCATGCCTTCATCCTGCCAGCCGGAACGGACAAAAGGGCACTACGTACGCGCTACCTCCACTGCCCGCGGTCTTTGAGTACGCGTACAAGTTGGTCCGCACGGTCAGTGACGATTCCGTCAACGCCCAGGTCGAGCAGCCGGTTCATGGTGTGCTCGTCGTTGATGGTCCAGACGTGCACCTGGATTCCCGCGCGGTGGCATCGACGGACAAAACCCGGTGTCACCACGGGTATGGGGCCGAACCGCAACGGAACCTGGACGCACTGGAAACGGCCCAGCCGGGCGAGGATCCCGGCCGCTCCCAGCGGAGCGAGCAGGCGCAGCGCCGCCGTCAGGGCGCTGCCGGCCGAGCTCGCGGCCGGCCTGCTGAGGCGGCGCAGGGTGCGCAGGCGGCGGACGTCCGAGAAGGACGCGACGAGGACCCGGTCATGGGCTGAATGCTTTTCCACCAGGGCGGCCAGCAGTGCCGCCCCGGCCGAGTCCTTGACGTCCACGTTCAACCGCATCTGCGGCCATTCGCTCAGGAGTTCCTCGAAGGTGGGGATCTGCTCCGATCCGCCCACCATCACATCGCTGAGTTCCTTCCGGGTCAGCTGGCTGATTTTACCCGCCACACCGCCGGACAACCGGTCAACGGTCGCATCGTGGAAGGCCATCAGGATGCCGTCACGGCTGGTGCGCACATCCGTTTCCAGATAGCCGATGCCCAGCTTCGCGGCGGCGCGGAAAGCTGCGAGGGTGTTTTCGTAGCCGTCGGGCGAAAAGCCCCGGTGAGCCAGGGCGAGGGGAACCGGCGACGGTTCAGGGTCCGCGGTCGCCCTGGTGTCCCGGGGCGCACGGAAATATGGGTAAGTTGCCAACACATTCGTACCTTACCAACGGCCGGCATGCCCGCAGTGCGGACCGTGGCAGGCGCACGCGCCTAGACTGACAGCACTTCAACCGGCAGCCCCTGCCGCCGGCGTGGTCCGTGGAGGTCAGTACCGTGCCCGACAAATTTCCCGTATGGCGCCGCTTCGGAGCAAGCCGGCCGCTCCGGCGCTTGCTCGGCAGTGCCGGCAGAGCTCCCGCAACCCTCACGTTCATTGGCCTGTTCTGGATTCTGGGGGCGCTCACCTCCTCGCTGGGCAGCGGACCGGAGGGGCCGCTGCTGGCCTGGGCGACCGTTTCCGTCGACAGCGAGTCCGCGAATCCACTGGCTCTGGTTCTGTGTTGTTTCTGGGCGCAGGGCCCGGCCGGCTATCTCGGAGGCACCCTTCTCGCGCTGCTGGCCGGCCCTCCCTGCGAACGGCTATTAGGGACCGGGCGGTTCCTGCTGGCCGGTTTCGGCGGCCAGGTCACGGGGTTGCTGCTGACCGCCGGCTTTGCCCGGCTGACCAGCGCGTCCATTGGCGACTGGTCCCGCGCGCTCGTCTCCGAATCCTATGTGGGCCCGATAGCCTTCCTGGCGGCGGCCGGGGCGGCGGCCAGCGCGCTGCTGGGAACCCTCTGGCGCCGCCGCCTGCGGCTCACCCTGTTCACGCTGCTGATATTGCTGGCGCTCTACGGCGGAAGCTTCTCCAGCCTGGCGGTCCTGGCAGCGGCCGGCACCGGCGCAGTGGCCGGACCGTTCCTGGCGGGCCGCCGCCCGGTGATTCCACGCAGGCTGGCCACGAGCCGGCGCGAGGCGCGGGTACTGGTCTCCCTGGCCGTGCTGGCCTCCGCTGCGGGGCCGGTCATCAGCGCCCTCAGCAGTGAGGCCGTGGGGCCGCTGTCCATTTTGCGGTACCTGTTCACGGACGTTGAGGTGCGGACTCCGGCAGACCTGGAACAGGTTTGCGGTGGCGCTGCAGATTCGGCGCGATGTGCCGCCGCGCGGATCCAGCTGCGCGCCGGCCCCGCTGCGTTCTTCCTGGCCACACTGCCGCTGGTGCTGCTGGCTGTTTTTTCGGACGGCCTGCGGCGGGGGCGGCGCTTCGCCTGGCTTGCCGCTCTGCTCCTGCAGGGAGCCATGACCCTGCTGGCCACCGTGCGGATCA
Source organism: Arthrobacter sp. Ms25 (assembly GCF_059090365.1). Classification (NCBI taxonomy): domain Bacteria; kingdom Bacillati; phylum Actinomycetota; class Actinomycetes; order Micrococcales; family Micrococcaceae; genus Arthrobacter; species Arthrobacter sp. Ms25. The sequence continues at coordinate 139,366 of NZ_JBNHFP010000003.1, forward strand.
CCCGTCTCCTGGCCGGGGAAAACCCTGGCACTTTGGGCCGCGGCACCGGACACTACATTGCCTTGCTGCTTCCCATGGCCGTTCCGTTTGCGGTGCTGGTCCTTCTTGCCCTGACCCGCGGGCTCTTCTCAGTTTCCGCGCCGGCCGGGACCTACCGGCGGTTGGCGGGTACCGCAGCCCTGGCGGCGGTGCTGCTTGCGGCGCTTTATCTGGGTGCGGGCCTGGTGAACCGGAACGGTTTCTCACCTACCGCCACGCCGGGGAAGCTTGCAGCGGATCTCCCCGGGCGTTTCCTTCCGGTCCTCGAAGTGTCCAGCAGTGCCCCCGGCCTCGTGCCGGAGACTCTTCCGGCCGTCCTCCTGTATGAAGGCGTGGGAGTGGTGTTCTGGGTCCTTGTCTGTGCACTGCTCCTGCGCTCCTTCCTGGAGCCGCCCTACAGTCCGGCCACTGCCGATGCGGACCGGGCCCGCTCGCTGCTTCGGACCCACGGCGGCAGCACCATGGCCTGGATGACGCTCTGGGCGGGAAACAACTACTGGTTCTCCCCGAGCGGGAATTCGTATGTGGCGTACCGGATGGATCTGGGCGTGGCGCTGAGCGTCGGGGAGCCCGTGGGACCCCGGGACGAGCTTCGCACCGCAGTGGAAGGTTTCGCTGCCTTCTGCGCCGCCAACGGCACCACGGCCTGCTTCTACTCCGTGGGTTCCCAGGTGCGAAACTACAGTGCCGGGCTGGGTTTTTATTCGTTCCAGGTAGCCGAGGAAACCCTGCTTCCGCTGGGTTCGCTCGCGTTCAGGGGAAAAAAGTTCCAGGACCTCCGCACGGCCATGAACTCCGCCCGCAAACTGGGCATCCGGGCCCGATGGATCCGTTACCCCGCGGCTCCGCTGGCGGTGAAGGACCAGCTGCACGCCATTTCGGAGGAATGGGTGGCAGATAAGGATATGCCGGAGATGGGTTTCACCCTTGGCGGGCTCGAGGAAGTCGATGACCCGGAGGTCCGTTGCCTGCTGGCCGTAGATGACGAGGGAACCGTGCATGCGGTGACGTCATGGCTCCCGGTCTACCGGGACGGAGCGGTAGCGGGCTGGACCTTGGATTTCATGCGCCGGCGGAGCAGCGGCTTCCGGCTGGGGATGGATTTCCTCATAGCGTCCGCAGCGCTGTCGCTGCAGGACGAGGGTTTTTCCGTGCTCAGCCTTTCGGGTGCGCCGCTGGCCCGCGCCAAAGGGGATCCGGACAACAGCGAAGCGGAGGACGTGCCGCCGATAATGGACCGGCTGCTGGACCGGCTGGGACAGACCTTGGAACCGGTGTACGGATTTCGGTCCCTGCTGGCGTTCAAGGCAAAGTTCTCGCCGGAATACGTGCCCTTATTCATGGCCTATCCGGACCCCGCGGCCCTGCCGGCCATAGCCAATGCCCTGGCACGGGCCTATGTTCCGGGCCTCTCCCTGGGGCAGGGCCTGGCCCTGGCCCGCCGGATCATGGACCGGGCCCCGTGAGGACACGGTCATGACGCTGTCCCTGGTGGACGGGATCCTCCCCGCCCTTGCCCTGGCCCTGGGCGCGGCGGCTCTTCTGTGGCTCCTGATAGCCGCCCGGCAGCTGGGGCTGCGCCGGATCCTGGTTCATACCGCCGTGGCGGTTGCCTGCACGGCACTGCTTTACCTGCTGGCCGAAGTTATATTCCATTGGTGGAATGCTTCGTTTCCGCGCATCCTCTACCTCTACGCCGCTCTGGTCATACTCGGTCTCCAACTGGCCGTCGGGCTGCCGGCCGTTCGAGGTACCCGGTTGTCCCGCCGCCTGGCGGGCATCGCAGCCGCGCTCGGCCTCCTGCTGGCGTTGGCCTGCACAGTGAACCTTGCCTACCACCAGTACCCCACCGTGCGTTCGCTCCTGAATCCGCCGTCGGCCACGGACGATCCCCTGCCCCGGCCGGCCGACCCCGGTGCGGACCGGCCAGCAGCCGCAGAAAACACCTGGTCCCCGCCGCCCGATATGCCCGGCGATGGCAGGGTTTACCGCGCGGAGATTCCGGCCGCCTCTTCCGGGTACGCTTCCCACCCGGCGTTGATCTATCTGCCGCCGGCCTACCTGGCGGATCCGGGAGCGGTCAGCTTCCCGGTGCTGGTGCTGATCCACGGCCAGCCCGGTTCCCCGAATGACTGGCTGGTCAGCGGCCGGATAGCCGAAATGATGGACGGCTTCGCCGCGCATCACGACGGCCTGGCTCCGATTGTCGTGATGCCCGATGCCAGCAACGACTCCAACCCGAACTGGCCGCTGTGCCTGGACACCACGGTCAGTGACTCGGCAACCTACCTGGCCCGGGACCTGCCCGCCTGGGTGCAGCAGCAGCTGGGGGCCGGAACCGCCGGGGCGCACCAGTGGGCGATCGCCGGGTATTCCTTCGGGGGCACCTGCGCCGTGCAATTGGCCGCCAACCACCCCGACGTTTATCCCACATTCCTGGACATTTCCGGCGAAAACCAGCCCACGGATGCCGACGGGCAGCAGGCACTGCTGGACACCTACTTCAACGGGGACAAAGCCGCCTTCGCGGACCAGAATGCGGTGGACCGGTTCCGGCGGATGTCATTTCCGGACCTTGCCGGCATTGTCGTCGTCGGCCGCGAGGACAAGGTATATGCCCCGGAAGGCAGGCAGGTGTACGAGGCAGCCCGGGCCGCCGGCGCGGATGTGCAGTTCCAGGAGCTTCCCGGTGGACATTCCTGGCAGGTCTGGCGGGCCGGGCTGGAGAACAACTTGGATTGGCTGTCCGCCCGTCTTGGCATACTTGACCCATGAGCATCGATCCCGGGCAGCAGCCCGCTCCCGCCGCAAACCCGCTCAGACGCTTCCTGCATGCGATCAGCCGCGCCACCTCGCCGCATGTGACCCTGCTCGTCATTCTCGCTGCCGGCCTGATTCCGGCCCTTGCCCTGACCCTGGTCTCCGCAGAGGTCTATGAATCGGTCACCGATGCCGACGGCATCGCCGGACTGGACCGGCCGGCACTGGAAACCGCGCTGGGACTGCGCACCCCGGCACTGGATGCCGCCGTCACCGGTTTCACCAACCTTGCAGGCACTGTCGGCATGCCGATTATTGCCGGGATCGTGCTGGTGGTGATGTGCCTGCGCTGGCGTTCCTGGACGCCGCTGATCCTGACTGCCGCCGCTGCCGGGGGATCCCTGCTCATGACGGTTTCCGGAAAGGCACTGATCGGCCGGACCCGGCCCGATCTGGCCGACGCCGTGCCGCCGTATGAGTCTTCGGCCTCGTTTCCGAGCGGGCACACGCTGAACTCCATCGTGATCGCGGGGATCCTGGCCTATCTGGTGATCCTGCATGTGCACAGCCGCTGGGCGAAGGTCTCCGCTGCCCTGGCGGCAGCGGTCTTCACATTCGCGGTAGGCCTGAGCCGGGTGTATCTCGGGCACCACTGGCTGACGGATGTACTGGTGGCCTGGACACTGGGAGCGGCCTGGCTGGCGGTGGTGATTACCGCGCACCAGCTTCTGAGGAGGCTTCCCGAACATCGAGCAGCTGCTCAAGGATCACTGCCACGCCGTCGTCCGTAAAACCGGGCGCGGTATGGTCGGCCGCCTCGCGGGCGTCGGGGTGGCCGGAGGCCATCGCGTAGCCCCGGCCGGCCCAGTCCAGCATTGAGATGTCATTGGGCATGTCACCGAAGGCGATGGTCTCCGCCGCGCCGATACCCTTCGACGCGGCGTAGTTGGCCAGCGTGGCGGCCTTGTTGAGGCCGGGCAGGGACATTTCCAGCAGCGGCATCCGCGGCGCAGAGTGCGTGGTTTCCACCAGTTCGGACACCGCCGGTGCCACCCGGCGCAGGAACTCGTCCGGGGAGATGTCGGCACCGCGGGCCAGGAATTTCGCCACGCCGGGCTGGCCCGCCAGGGATTCCCGCAGCGGGCCTGGGACTATGCCGCCCAGGAGTTCCACGGAACCGCTGTCCACGAAGCCATCCTCCAGATGCAGGCCGTCCACCGTCTCCGCCGCGAAACGTACCCGCGGGAAGAGGCTCCTGATGACCTCCGCGGCGTCGAACATCTGTTCCAGCGGGAGCAGCCGGGTGGAGAGCACCCGCTCGGCGGCCAGGTCGTAGGTGATGGCCCCGTTGGAGCAGATCACGGTACCTGCATGTCCGATCCGCTCACGCAGCGGGTCCAGCCAGCGGGGCGGACGCCCCGTCACGAAGACAACCTCGATTCCCGCAGCCATGCAGGCCCGGAAGGCCTCCACGGTCCGGTCGCTGATGCTGTTGTCGGCACCCACAATGGTGCCGTCCATGTCGCTTGCTATCAGCCGTACCGGCCCCCGCTGCCCCTGCATGCCTCCAGCTTACTTCCGGCCGCGGGTACGGGAATGTCCCCCTTGGGAACCCTAGCCCTCGGGGATTTCAGCGGTTCCGATCATCGTGGCGCGAGCCAGGGTGTGGGTGAAGAGCGCGAACCCCAAGTCAGCCGGTGTGGCGTCCGGCGCAACGTCCAGTTCCTCCGTATCCACCGCGTGGACCACCACGAAATAGCGGTGCCGGCCGTGCCCTGCGGGCGGGGCCGCACCCACGAATCCGGCGAATCCCGCGTCATTGGACAGCTGTACAGTGCCTTCCGGCAGCTGGCCGGTATTGGCGGCATCCGCGGGAAGGCTGGTGACCGAGGCCGGAATGTTGAACGCAGCCCAGTGCCAGTAGCCGCTGGCTGTCGGTGCGTCGGGGTCGTACATCGTGACGGCGAAGCTGCGGGTGGCCTCCGGGAAGCCGGACCAGGCCAGCTGCGGCGAGGCGTCGCGGCCGTCGGCTACCCCCATCTTGGCGCTGTACTGCGCCGGCGCGAAGGTGCCGCCGTTCGCGAATTCTTCGCTGTTAACGGTGAACTCGGGCACCTGCGGGAGTGCCTCGTACGGGTCTCGGCTTTCCACTGATTTCCTTTCGGGTAGTTGGCTTGGGGCCGCGGTGCGCGGCAGGATCAGGGAACTTCGCGGCGGTAGGGCGGGTTGGCTCCGGCACGGGAAACGGTGACGGCTGCAGCGCGTGCCGCGAAGGAGAGCAGTTCCTGGAGGGCACCGACACCGATCCGGGCCAAGTCGCTGCGGCGGGCGCCGCCGTCGAGCTCCAGATCCATCAGCCCCACCAGCAGTGCGGACATAAAGGAATCCCCGGCACCTACGGTGTCCACCACGCTGACGGTGGGTGCACCCACTTCGCATTCACCGGCTGCGGCCACGGCCCACGGCCCCTTGGATCCCCGGGTGACTACCACCAGCGACGGGCCCGCAGCGAGCCAGCGCCTGGCGGACTCCTCCGCCGGCTCGTCGGGGTAGAGCCACTGCAGGTCCTCGTCCGAGGCCTTGACGACGTCGGCCAGGGCCACGAATTTTTCGGCCTGTTCCCGGGCGTAGGAGACATCGGTGATGATGGTCGGCCGGCAGTTCGGATCATAGGTGACGGTGCAGCCCGGTCGCGCCTGTTCCACGGCGTGGAGCACGTGGTTCGCCCCCGGCGAGAGCATGGAGGCGATGGACCCGGTGTGCACCATGGTGGTTCCGTCCAGCAGCGCCGGTACGTCCAGGTTGGGCAGCGTCCACTCGAGGTCGAAGGTGTACCTGGCGCCGCCGGCCGGATCCAGCACGGCGGTGGCCACACTCGTAGGGAGGTCATCGGCTTCGAAGGCCGTCAGCACGGAATTGGCCCGGAGATGTTCGGCGATCATCGCTCCGTAGGTATCGGAACCGAAGCGGCCCACGAACTGCACGGGCCGCCCCAGCCGCGCCACGCCCACGGCGACATTCAGCGGGCTGCCGCCGGGGTGGGAACGCCGGGGCGCCGTGTCGCTGACTACTTCATCCACAAGGGCTTCGCCAATAACAGTAAGCACACTTCCAACCTAACAGAGCAATGATTCGGTTTCCTTAAGAAACAGCTATTCCGGCGGCTTCATGGACTGCGCCGACGACGGCGGCCCAGGCAGGCGTGCCGGGGGTGATCATGGCGAAGTGGTCGCCGGGGATCGTGCGCAGCTGCGCCCGGGCCCCGCTGGCCAGCGCCGCGTCCACCCAGCTGCTGGAGCAGCTCAGCGGCACCGTGGTGTCATCCTCGCCGTGCAGCACCCAGGCCGGAACCGGCAACGGCAGGGCATGGATGGGATCGGCGTCCCGGTACCGCTGCGGATCCTGGTCCGGCGGACAGCCCAGGAAGTTCCGCACAGCTCCGTCACTCAGGCCCAGTTCGTGGGCCTGGGCCAGATTCAGGACCCCGGACTGGAGCACCACCCCGGCCAGGGGCTCCGGTGCACCCGTCCGGGCTGCTGCGAGAGCAGCCAGGTGGCCGCCGGCGGAGTGGCCCAGAAGGACCACCCGGGAGAGATCGACGTCGTGCTCCCGTGCCGCCGGCGCCAGGGCATCGATCCCGGCGCAGACGTCCTCGAACGTTCCCGGCCAGCCGCCGCCGTTGCCGGCCCGGCGGTATTCCAGGTTCCAGGCGGCGAACCCGCGGGCGGCCAGGTCTGCCGCCAGCGGCCGGCCCAGTTCCGCGTCATAGGCGGCACGCCAGTATCCGCCGTGAATGATGACCACCGCTGTCTGCACATCCCTTTCCGGAAGGGTCAGTTCGGCGTACTGGTCCGGGTCCGGGCCGTAGGGGATGCGCAGGGCGGCTGCTGGCATGACGATCCTTCTGCTTGCGGGGCTTAATCTGGGAGGGAGCCTATCGGTACTGTGGACAAGCGCCGTACCTGGCGGCGGCAGGGGAGAGGGAAAACAGCGTGAGCGCGTGGGACACACTGGATGAGCGGCTGCGGCCCGTAGTCCAGGCCAGTACCGATGAGTACGCCCGGGTCCGGCCGGGACTGGAAGCGGTGACCGCGGAGATGGAAGCGAATCTTCGCACTGTCTTCGCCGACAGTCCGGTTAAGCCGCTATTCATAGCCTCGCGGACCAAGTCAGTGGAGTCCTTCCGGGACAAGGCCTCCCGGATGCTGCCCCCGGAAAACCCCGGCGAACTGCCCTCCCTGCTGTTCCCGGATCCGCTGCGCAACCTCACGGACCTCGTGGGCCTGCGCATCATCATGACACTGCCCCACGAAGTGGATGAAGCGGCCAACCTGATCAAGCGCCAGCGGGCGGAGTTCGACTGCCGCGGCGACCGCGAGAAGGACATCGGCTCCATTGAATCCGGCACTTACGGCTACTCCAGCCGGCACCTGATCCTGCGAACCATCCAGAATGAAACCGTGCGGGAGTTCCACAAGCTACTGGAACCGGACCAGCGCCCTAACGGCAGCTACCTGTTCGAGGTGCAGATCCGTACCGTGCTGGCCCACGCCTGGTCCGAAATCGAGCATGACATCCGGTTCAAGGCCGGCGACCCCCGTGCCTGGAGCCCGTATTTCGACCGCCAGTTCACCGCTACCGCAGCCATGCTGGAAACGGTGGAAACGGCCTTCGCCGAACTGCATGAGCGCTACGAGACCGTCACCGGTTTCTGGGACGAGGAGGGCGAGGGCAGCGCCCCGCTGACCCCTAACCGGATCCGGGACGTGTGGATGACCCTGCTGCCGCACGTGAACCGTAAGTCCGGGGATGACTGGGGCTGGGCGGCGGAACTGCTGGCCGCACACGGTATGAAGACCACCATGGACCTGGCCGGGCTCCTGCAGGCTGATGCCATCACCAAGGTCCGGGCCGCCCTGGACCACCGTTACTCCCCGGGTCCGGACCGGCTGCTGGATGACCTGCTGCTGTGGCGGTTCGGCAAGGAACACATTGACCTCACCGCCGAGCCCGAAGACGCACCGGTCAAACCGCGCCGCGAGTCCCTGGGCAGGCGCTACCGGCAGATGCAGACCTTCCGGGCGCGCGAGGCGGAGCAGGGACAGTAGGAGCTGCAGGCAGGCGTAACCGGGGGCCTTGCCGGCTTTGCAGCGGCGGCATAGCTTTACCTCGTGGCAGTTTCCCTTTCCGGACAGGACGCGCGCCGGATGCGGCACGCCGCGCAGCTGGTGGGCGGGTCACACCTTTCCCCGACCGAGGTGGTGGACCGCGCGGTGGCCCTGCAGGGCCAGGACCTGCCCGGGGTGCTGCGGGCCATTGCCGTCCGCTCCCGCCCGGGAACCAGCGTGCAGGATGTCCGGGACGCCTTTGACCGCGGCGAGCTGGTGCGCAGCTGGCCGATGCGCGGCACCCTCTTCGCCACCACGCCGAAGCATCTGGCAACCCTGCTGTCGGTCACGGGTGAGCGGACCCGAGGGATGGCCGCCCGGCGCCGGTCGGATCTTGGCCTCGACGAGACGGTGCTCGCCCGCGCCCGTTCCATCCTGCGCGAAGCCCTGATTGACCGGCCGCTGCGGCGCGCCGAAGTACTGGAACTCTGGGACGCCGCGGGGATCGATACCGCCGACGGCCGGGGCTACCACCTGCTGATGCACCTCTGCGTGGAAGGCCTGGCCCACTGGGGGCGGTTTGCCGGGTCCGGCGCCGAGCAGCTCCTGACGTTCACCCCGCCCGGCTCCGCTGCCGACCCGGAGACTGCCACCGGAGACGACTTCACCGCTGCGGTCCGCGGCTTTGTCCTGGCCCGCGGTCCGGTCACCGAGGCCGACCTGGCGTGGTGGACAAAGCTGCCCAAGACCCTGGTTCGGAAGGCGGCGGTCTCCGTGCCGGACCTGGTGCAGGTGGACGTGGACGGACGCCCGGCCTGGATTATCGGGGATCCGGAGATTCCGGGCCCTTCCGGGATTTGCCTGCTGCCGGCCTTCGACGAGTGGATCCTTGGTTATGCGGACCGGTCCCTGGTCGCCAGCCCTGGGATGCTGACGGCCATTGTTCCCGGCGGGAACGGAGTGTTCCGGCCGGTCGTGCTCGACGACGGCGTGGCAGTGGGTACCTGGCGGCTGCCCCGCACCTCCCGGGCGGCACCGGGACCGGTCATCGACCTGGTGGAGCGGGTCCCGGCAGCCAAGCGGCGGGACATCGAGCGGGCCGTCGCGGACTGGCCGCACGGCTGAATGCCGCCCGCCGGCGGACCCGGCTTACGCCGAAGCCCGCCGCACCAGATGGACCGAAGGCAGGGCCGGCTCGTCCGGCTGCACCTCGGTGCCCGCCCCGGATACCTGCCCGTCCCGTGGCGCCACGGCCGTCCGGGCGAAGCGCTCCCCCAGCTCCCGGGCGTCCATCCGTACCGTGGTCAGCGGCGGAACCGCCAGCGACGCCAGCGGAATATCCTCGGCACCGATCACCGCCAGGTCCTCCGGTGCACGTAGTCCGCGCGCGGCCAGCCCGGCCAGCAGGGCAAAGGCGTGCTCGTCGTCGAACGCGCAGGCTGCAGTCACCGGCTGTGGTCCTGCTCTCCAGCGGTCGACGACGGCAGCCGCCTCCCCTGCGTCCAGGCCCGGCCGGGCGACGTCGGGCTGCGGAAGGCCAAGCCGGTTGCAGGCGTCTGCAATGGCCGCCAGCCGGACATCCGCCCGCCAGGCGTAACCGGACTCCGGTGGAACCGCCACGCCGATCCGCCGGTGTCCCGCCGCTGCCAGGTGCTGTACCTGGCATGCCCCAATGCCGAGGTCCGGCGCCAGCGGGTCTTCCAGCGCCTGGTGTAGGGACGCCACCTTAATGCCGCTGCCCGCCAGGGCTGCCAGTTCCGGCTCCGGGAGCGGGGTGATGAGGATCAGCGCTGCCGGAGCCAGCGACTGCACCAGGGACGGCGCTCCCCCCTGCGCCGGCAGCCGGTGCGCCACCAGACGCAGCCCCTGCCGTTCCACTTCCTCGGAGGCGGCGTCGATCATGATGGCCAGGGCCCGGCCCAGGGGCTCGGGCGGCAGCAGCATCAGGACCAGGTCGCTACGGCCGCGGCGCAGGGTGCGGGCAGCCGTCGACGGCGTGTACCCCAGTGCGCGGGCTGCGGCCAGCACCCGTTCCCGGGTGGCGGAGGAAATACTCTGCCCGGCACGGCCGTTGAGCACGTAACTGACGGTGGCGCGGGAAACGCCCGCAGCCTGTGCGACGTCGTTGGACGTGACCCTGCGGTTCATTCCGGCCGTATCCTTCCCGTTCTGCGCGCTGCAGCGTTCCGACTCCGGACTCCGGACTCCGGACTCCTACGTGCTTAGTTCTTCCGGTTTTCTCCGGTATTCTGACGATACAGGCAACTTACACGTGTAACCCACACGCCTAGCTGCCAGCGACACAGCGGCCGCAGACTACGGCCGCCCCTTGAATTGAAAGGACCGGCTCGTGGCAAACCAGCCCATCACCGCCCAGAACACCGTCCAGCAGTGGCTCGACCACCCCGCCGGCGGCCCCGCCATCCGCGGTTTCCTTGCGCAGGCCGGAAGTGACGAGAACACCCTCGGCCCCGCCCTGACCATGAAGCTGCAGCAGCTGGTTGACCTCAGCCAGGGCAAGTTCCCGCAGGCTGCAGTGGATGAACTCGTGAAGGCCGCCAACGGCGGCGTTATGCCCGAGATCGCCGAAACCGTCCTGCCGACCGTTGAGGGCCGCTTCGAAGGCCGCACCGTGATCGTCACCGGTGCCGGTTCCGGCATCGGCCGCGCCACCGCCGGCCGCATTGCCCGTGAAGGCGGCCGCGTCATCGCCGTCGACATTGCCGAAGGCCGCATCAAGGAACTCGCCGAAGAGCTGGGCGAGGCCATTGTTCCGGTTGCAGGAGACCTGACCGACGCCGCCGCCATTGACCGCATCATGGAAGCTTCCGGCGCCAAGATTGACGGCCTGGCCAACGTGGCAGGCATCAATGACGATTTCAGCCCGCTGCACGAGGTCTCCGATGCCATGTGGCAGAAGATCTTTGCCGTGAACGTGGAGGGCCTGATGCGCCTGACCCGCGCCGTGCTGCCGACCATGCTCGAAGCGCACAAGGGTTCAATCGTGAACATCACCTCGGAGGCCGGCCTGCGCGGCTCGGCATCCGGCGTGGCCTACACGGCATCCAAGCACGCGGTGGTGGGCATTACCCGCAGCACCGCGTTCATGTACGCCAAGGAAGGCATCCGCGTCAACGCAGTTGCTCCGGGCGGCGTGGCCACCGGCATTCCGATGGGCGGCAAGACCAGCGAGTACGGCGAAGCCCGCCTGACCCCCGCCCGCGTCAACATTCCGGGCCTGGCTTCCGCCGAGGAGCTGGCAGCGTCCATCACGTTCCTGCTCAGCGACGACGGCGTCAACATTAACGGCGCCATCCTGCCCTCGGACGGCGGCTGGTCCGCGGTCTAATTCCGCTGAATTACAACGACGGCGGCCGGTTCCCTTCTCTCGGAGGGGGCCGGCCGCCGTCGTCGTTTCCGGCCCGGTCAGAAGCGGTACACCGCCAGTTCCTCCGCCGCTTCAAAGCCGTGCCGGGCATAGAAGTCCTTTGACGCATCAGAGGGTGCGGTGACCATCCGGGCCGCCCCGATGCTCCGGGCAAAGGCCAGGGCCGTCTCCACCAGCGCACCGCCCACTCCGGCATTGCGGTTCGCGGGCAGCACATAGGCGTTGGCCAGATAGACCCAGACGGACGTCGGTTTGCCGGGTTTCGGCATGCGTTCGAAGACCGACAGGTTTAGCATGCCGATCAGGTGCCCCGACGGGTCGTCAGCTACGAAAAAGGTCCGCGGGTTGGCCGCCAGCCAGCTGCGGAAGGCACCCTCGAAGGCCGTGTCCGCCGGCTCATCCCCACCGGCTTCAACCGTCCAAGCTGCCCGGAGCCGTGCGAGCTCGGGGACATCCCGCGGTGTGGCTTTCCGGATCATGGCGCCACCCTACAACGACGGCGGCCGGTGCCCTCCCGAAGGAAGGCACCGGCCGCCGTCGTACGTTCTAAAAGCCCCTAGGCTCCGGAAACCGCCGCGGCGAGCTTGTTCAGGGATTCCTCGAGGTCGTCCTTGGACACCATCGGGAAGGAGACCTGCTTCAGGGTGTCCTTGTCCGTGACGTGGGACCAGTCATAGGTCAGGGTGACCTCGGTGGAGTCAGCACCCTCCGGCTGCAGTTCCCAGACCCACTGCCAGCCCTTGGGCTCGGTGCCGGCCGGAGCGGTCTGCCAGGCGAGGATCTTGTTGTGGTCGTATCCGGTGACGTGGTTGTCCGTCTGGTAGTCGCCCATTTTCTCGTTGTGCATGTTCATGGTGAAGACCTGGCCGGATGCGGTGATGCGGTCGGTCTTCTCGTCCGAAACCACCATGCCGGAACCGTCCAGCTCGTGGTGGCGTTCGGGGTTGGACAGCAGGTTGAAGATGTCCGCTGCCGAGGCATCGATGACCCGGGAAACTACAACGCTCGTCTGATCAGTGGTCAAGAAACTCTCCTTCGATGGATGGATCGTACTTTTTCCACGGCGGCCGGCCGGTGGGCCGGCGCCGAAGCCTGTGCGTACCGCGCCCAACTTAGCCGGGCGTGTCCTGCTCTGCTTCCTGCAGGTTCCAGCCGGTGATGTACGGCGGATCCTGCCCTTCGTCGCGGGTGTACTGCCGGGCACGTGCCCGTTCGTCCTGCAAATGCTGCCGGAAGGACGCCTGCGTCGATCTCAGCGACGCTACCCGGTCCAGCACGTCGATGGCCAATTGGAACCTGTCAATCTGGTTCAGCATGGCCATGTCGAAGGGCGTGGTGGTGGTGCCTTCCTCCTTGTAGCCGCGCACGTGCAGGTTCTCGTGGTTGGTGCGCCGGTAGGTCAGCCGGTGGATCAGCCAGGGATAGCCGTGATAGGCGAAAATCACGGGCTTATCCTGCGTGAACAGCGTGTCGAAGTCACGGTCGGGCAGTCCATTCGGATGCTCGCGCGGATCCTGCAGCACCATCAGGTCCACCACGTTAACCACCCGGATTTTCAGTTCCGGCAGCTGGTCCTTCAGCAGCGCCGCAGCCGCCACCGTTTCCAGCGTGGGCACGTCGCCGGCGCAGGCCATGACGACGTCGGGTTCGGTCCGGACGCCGGTGCCGGAACCTTCGCTGCCGGCGAAGTCCCAGATGCCGATGCCGCGTTCCACATGCAGCAGTGCCTGCTCCGGATCCAGCCACACCGGGGCCGGCTGCTTGCCGGAGACCACCACGTTGACCCGGTCCCGGCTGGCCAGGATGTTCCCCGCCACGGCCAGCAGGGTGTTGGCGTCCGGCGGCAGGTAGACCCGGATCACTTCGGCTTTCTTATTCACTACATGGTCAATGAAGCCGGGGTCCTGGTGGGAGAACCCGTTGTGGTCCTGCTGCCAGACGTGGCTGGAGAGCAGGAAGTTCAGCGACGCAATGGGCTGGCGCCAGCTCAGGGACCGGCTGACCTTCAGCCACTTGGCATGCTGGTTGAACATGGAATCGACAATGTGCACAAAAGCCTCGTAGCAGTTGAACACACCGTGCCGGCCGGTCAGCAGGTACCCCTCCAGCCAGCCCTCGCACAGGTGCTCGCTCAACACCTCCGCCACGCGGCCGCTGCGGGCCAGATGCTCGTCGAGTTCGTCAATCCGCTGCTGCCAGGCCTTGTCCGTGACGTCGTAGACGGCCTGGAGCCGGTTGGACGCGGTTTCGTCCGGGCCGAAAATTCGGAAATTGGATGGGTTTTTCCGGATCACTTCGCGCAGGTAGCCACCAAGGTTAAACATCGGGCTGACGCGTTCCGAGCCCGGATGGTCGATCTTCACGGCGTGGTCGGCATACTCCGGCAGGTGCAGGTCCTGCAGCAGCCGCCCGCCGTTGGCGTACGGCGTCGCGCTCATCCGCAGGTCCCCTTCCGGGGCCAGCGCGGCAATCTCGTCGACGAGCCGGCCGTCTGCGTCAAACAGTTCATCGGGCCGGTAGGACTGCAGCCATTCCTGCAGCTGGGCCAGATGTTCGGGATTGTCGTGTATTTCGGACAGCGGCACCTGGTGGGCCCGCCAGGTGCCTTCCACCGGCAGCCCGTCGACCACGCCGGGTCCGGTCCAGCCTTTGGGCGAGCGGAACACGATCATCGGCCAGCGCGGAGCGTGCTGCTCCATCGCGTCAGCGCCGGGGATGTCCGGGGTTACGGCGGCCATTTGTCCGGTGCGGTACGGCGCCTGGATTGCGGTGATTTCCGCCAGGCAGGTCTCCAGCACTGCTGCGAAGTCCTCGTGCGCCTGCCGGACGGCAGCGGGATCCTCCACCGTCACCACGTAGGGGCGGTAGCCGTAGCCTTCGAGCAGTTTCAGCAGCTGCTCCTCCGGCATCCGGGACAGGATGGTGGGGTTGGCGATCTTGTAGCCGTTCAGGTGCAGGATGGGCAGCACCGCTCCGTCCACGGCCGGGTCGAGGAAGCTGTTGGAATGCCAACTGGCGGCCAGCGGGCCGGTTTCGGCCTCGCCGTCGCCAATCACCGTGGCGGCCACCAGATCCGGGTTGTCGAAGACCGCGCCGTAGGCGTGGGCCAGGGAATAGCCCAGTTCCCCGCCTTCGTGGATGGAACCGGGAGTCTCCGGCGCCGCATGGCTGGGGATTCCGCCGGGGTAGGAGAATTGCCGGAACAGGGTGCGCAGGCCCTCTTCGTCGCGGCCCACGTGGCTGTAGATCTCCGAATAGGTGCCTTCCAGCCAGGCATTGGCAACATTCGCCGGTCCGCCGTGTCCGGGTCCGGTAATGAGCAGGACGTTGCGTTTTTGCTCGCGGATCAGCCGGTTCAGGTGCGCGTAGATGAAGTTCAGCCCGGGGGTGGTCCCCCAGTGGCCCAGCAGCCGGGCCTTGACGTCGGAGGCTTCCAGCGGCCGGCGCAGCAGCGGATTATCGCGCAGGTAGATCTGCCCGGCGGAAAGATAGTTCGCTGCCCGCCACCAGGCATCCACGCCGTCCAGGGCACTGTCGGAATGCGGTTCGGTACCGGGGATGCGCTCCGCGGAGGCGGCACTGGTCTCGGTCATCTGAGGATCCTTTCCAGTCGGTGTCGCCGTGGCGGGCGGTTAGACGGATTCCACCACGACGTCGGACGGTTTCTTATCCGGGCGCAGGCCGCGCCAGACGGGATGGCGCAGTTTTCCGGTGCCGGTGCGCTCGGAGAAGGTCACTTCTCCCACCAGCGCCGGCCGCACCCACTGGGCGTCGGAGGCATCGGCGGACGGCACATCGTCCAGCGGGGCCGTTTTGCGGGACATTTTCTTCAGGCGAGGACCGATGGTGGCGAGGTCCTTCTCACTCAGGCCGGAGCCCACCCGGCCGATGTACTTCAGGTCGACACCGTCCGGTACGGCTACCAGGAGGGAGCCGACCTTGTTCTGCCGGTTGCCCTGCCCGGGGCGCCACCCGACCACCACTACTTCCTGGGTGAGCTGGTTCTTCAGTTTCAGCCAGTTCTTCGAGCGCCGGCCGGGGGCATAGGTGCTGCTGCGGCGCTTGGCCATCACGCCTTCCAGCTGCAGTTCCCTGCTGGCTGCCACCGCCTCGTCCAGGGACATGTCCAGGGCGGGAGGAACCTGGAGGTGGCCGTCGGGGACGGGTTCCACCGCCTGCTCGAGGATCTCCCGGCGCTGCTCATAGGTGAGGTCCTCCAGCGAGTTCCCGTCCAGCCAGAGCAGGTCAAAAACCATCAGGTGCACGGGCGTTCGTCCCGCGGCGGCGGCGATGTCCCGGGGCCGAGTCAGGTGCATGCGGGGCTGCAGCAGCCCGAAGTCGGGGCGCCCCGCCTTGTTAAGCGCGACGATCTCGGCGTCCAGCACGGCACGCTCGCCGTTGAGGTGTGCACTGAGGTCCTGCAGCTCCGGATAAGCGGCCGTCATGTCGTTGCCGTTGCGGGAGATCAGCCGGGTGCCTTCCGGCGTCACCGTGACAACGGCACGCACACCGTCCCATTTCATCTCGAAGGCCCACTCGTCGTCGTCATTGATCTCGGCCCGGCTGCCGAGCGTGGCCATCATCGGCTCGAGCGAGGGCACCGATGCCTCTTTCGCGTCGCGGGCCACTTTCGCGGTGTCCACGGACGAGGTTTTCGCCGGGGCGGCAGCCGTGGCCGGCCGGGTCCGGGCTGCGGCTGCCACCGACTCCGTGGGCGATTCCGGCGCATCCGCGGGCCCGCCCGAGGGAGCAGCGGTGGACTCCGGAACTTCGGGCTTTCCCATTTCCCCCGGCTTCGGCTGGTCCTTCATGAGGTGGATCAGCCAGTTGTTGTTCGCCTTGTCCCCGCCCGAACCAGTATGGATGAGCGCGTAGCGGCGGTCGGCGGCACCTTCCCGGGCCAGGCCGCCGTCGGGCTGGCCGTGCAGTACGGCGATGACTTCCTTGCCGTCCCGCCATTTCTCCCGCTCATAGGTGCCGTGATCCCAGATGGTGACGTCCCCGCCGCCATATTCCCCTTTGGGAATATGTCCCTCAAAAGTGCCGTAATCCAGCGGATGATCCTCAGTCTGTACGGCCAGGTTGTTCTTTCCGGAGGTCGACGGCGGGCCCTTGGGCAGCGCCCAGGACACCAGCACGCCGTCGTGTTCGAGCCGGAAGTCCCAGTGCAGCCGGCGGGCGTGGTGTTCCTGGATCACGAAGCTGTTGCCTTCGGACGGGGTGGACGGTTCCTCCGGAACCGGCTCCGGTGTCTTCGCAGCGTCCCGCATGCTCCGGTATTTGGTCAGCCGGTCCGCGCCGCCGCCGGCGGACCGAGCCTCACCGGATGCCTCGTCGGATGCCTCCGTGGCTTCCTCCAGCGCCTCCCCGTCGAAGGCACCGCTTTCCATGCCGGCGAGCGGCTCGGCCCCGTCGCGGATACGGTCCAGGACCTGGGTGTAGTCCAGCTGCGCCAGATCCGGATTCTCGAGTTCTTCCCAGGTCCGCGGTGCAGCCACCGTGGGAGTGAACCGGCCGCGCAGCGAATAAGGGCAGATGGTGGTCTTGTTGCCGTTGTTCTGGCTCCAGTCCACCAGCACCTTGCCCTTGCGAAGCGTCTTCTTCATGTCGCTGACCACCAAATCCGGATGGTCGGCTTCCAGGGCGCGGGCCAGTTCATGGGCCACCGCATTGATGTCGTCGGAGCTCTGGCTGCCGTCCAGTGCGGCGTAGAGGTGGATACCCTTGGAGCCGCTCGTCACGGGCCGGGCATCCAGACCCATATCGGAGAGGATGGCCCGGGCCAGGCGGGCCACCTCGGCGCACTCGGCCAGCCCCACGCCTTCGCCGGGGTCGAGGTCCAGCACCATGCGGTCGGCGTTGCCGAGTTTCCCGCGGGGACCGAACTGCCACTGCGGCACGTGGATTTCCAGTGCTGCGGACTGGGCCAGCCACGTCAGCGTGGCCAGGTCGTTGACCAGCGGATAGATGTTGGTGCCGCTCTTGTGTTCGATCGGGAACCGCTTCACCCAGGACGGCGCGGAGTCCTCAATGTTCTTCTGGAAGAACACCTGTCCGGGATGCTCCGGCGTCCCCACGCCGTGCACCCACCGCTTGCGGGTCGCCGCACGGTTGCGCGAGTGCGGCAGCATGTACTCGGCCACGGCGGCATAGTAGGCAATCACGTCCGCCTTGGTGGTGCCCGCTTCCGGATACAGCACCTTGTCCAGGTTGGTGAGACGGAGCCGGTGCCCCTCCACGCTGACGGTTTCCGAGTTCTTTCCTCCACCTGTCGCCATGCCCCCTAGTCTTACCGGGATGCCGGACAAATGCCAGTATTTCATCAGGGGGCTTATCAATTTGCCGCGCAAGTGCCGTGGTCGGCACCGGCGACCTTCACTACGTTTCGCGCAGAGCATCGCACGGACCTGACCACCGGGGGCAACGCGTGTGTATGTTGGAAAAATGACAGAACGCCAGCAGGTCCTGGTCACCGGTGCCACCGGCTACATCGGCGGGCGGCTGGTTCCGCTGCTGCTCGAGGACGGTCACAGCGTCCGGGTCCTGGCCCGCTCCCCCGAAAAGCTTTCCGATGTGCCGTGGGCAGCGGACGTCGACATTGTCCAGGGTGACCTTTCCGACCGGGAATCCGCGGCAAAAGCCTTCACCGGCATCGACACGCTGTATTTCCTGGTGCATTCCATGGCCTCCGGCAAGGGATTCAGCGACCAGGAGTCGGCCATTGCGCATCTGGTGGCCGATGCCGCTGCGGAAGCCGGCGTGCAGCGGATCGTGTATCTGGGCGGACTGCACCCCGAAGGCGAGCTGTCGCCCCATATGAAATCCCGGACCGAAGTGGGGCGCATCCTCCTCGAAGGCGAGGTGCCGGCGGTGGTGTTCCAGGCCGGCGTCGTCATCGGGTCAGGGTCCGCGTCCTTCGAGATGATCCGGCACCTAACGGAAACGCTGCCCGTCATGCCGGCACCGAGCTGGGTGCGGCGCCGGATCGAACCCATTGCCGTCCGGGACGTGCTGCACTATCTGGTGCGGGCGGTGGACATTCCCGCTGATGTGAACCGCACCTTCGACATCGGCTCACGCGAAGTCCTCACCTACGCGGAAATCATGAACGGGTACGCGGAGGAGGCCGGGCTGCCCCGCCGGCGCATCTACGCGCTGCCGCTGCCCGCCCCGCGGCTGGCGGGCCTGTGGGTGGCCCTGGTGACGCCCATTCCGCGGGCCATGTCGCTGCCGCTGGTTGAATCCCTGCAGCATGACGCCGTGGCCAAGGAACACGACATTGACCGCTTCGTGCCGCTGCCCAACGGCGGGCTGACGGACTACCACGACGCCGTGCGGCGGGCCCTGGGCAAGGAGAAACGCGGCGAGGTGGAGACCACCTGGGCCAACGCCTCGGCGTCGTCCGATCTCGCCTCCGATCCCCTGCCGAGCGATCCGGACTGGGCGGGCCAGACCGTGTACGTGGACTCGAGGCAGCGCCGCGCCTCGGTGGACCCGGCCGCGGTCTGGCAGGTCATCGAAGGGGTGGGCGGCCGTAACGGCTGGTATTCGCTGCCCATGGCGTGGGCCATCCGCGGAATCCTGGACAAGACGGTGGGCGGGGCCGGCCTGAGCCGCGGCCGGCGCAATCCCACCACCCTGTTCACCGGTGACGTGGTGGACTGGTGGCGGGTGGAACTGCTGGAGCGCGGGACCCTGCTGCGGCTACGCGCCGAGATGCGGGTCCCGGGCAAGGCCTGGCTGGAAATGCGCGTGGACCCGGACGGCGCAGGTGGAAGCATGTACCGGCAGCGGGCCATTTATTTCCCGAAAGGGCTTGCCGGGAAACTGTACTGGTGGGTTATTGCACCCTTCCACGGTTTGATCTTTCCCTCCATGGCGAAAAACATCACCCGGCAGGCAGCGCGGCTGGAGGGTCCTGCGCCGACGGCATAAGCGGCAATTCAGTAACGGTGTCCCGGATATCCTCAGAAGCTAATATCATCGGTAGGATAATAGGCGCCGGACCAGCCGGCTCATCTGCCATAGTGCCGGTTTCCGTCTGCCTGACGGCCCCGGTGGATACTTTGAGGGGACCTGGCTGTGCAGGACAAAAAGAGCCGCAAGTGGCCGATGGCCGTGGCCGTAGCGGCCGTTCTGGTTGTGGGTGGAGGAACTGCCTGCTCCGCCGGGCCAGCGGATTCCACCGCCCCTTCGGCGGGCGTTTCATCGTCGGCGACGCCCTCTGTCCAGGCCGCCCCGGTGTCCATCACCACCACGCCGGCTGACGGTGCCGTGGGCGTCAACCCGGCAGATGCTCCCTCCGTCAGTGCCGTCAACGGGGAGATCGAGAAGGTGACGCTGAAGCCGGAGGCCGGCGGGGAACCCGTTTCCGGCGTGCTGTCCGCCGACGGAGCCACCTGGACCGCCGATGCTCCACTGGCGTTCAACACCAAATACGGCATGGAAGTAGTGCTCACCGATTCCGCCGGCAAGGAAACCACGCGTCGACACGGCTTTGAAACCGTGCTCCCGGCGAATGAGGCAAATGCCTTCATGTACCCGCAGGACGCCGCGAGTGTGGGCGTGGGCCAGCCCATCGACATCACCTTCAGCGAACCCGTTACGAATAAGGACGCGGTGGAGCAGGCCATCACGGTGACCAGCACCTCCGGCCAGGCCGGAGCGTTCTTCTGGATTACGGACAACCGGGTCCGCTACCGGCCGGAAGCCTTCTGGGCGCCCAACAGCGCCGTTACCGTGGACATGCAGCTGTTCGGCGTGGACTTCGGCAACGGCATGATCGGCAACTTCAACGAGACCCGCACGTTCAACACGCACAACACCCGCCTTGCCGTGGTGGATAACGCCACCAAGACCATGCAGGTCTTCCTCGACGGGCAGCTGGTCCGGACCTTCCCGGTCACCCTCGGCGAGCCGACCTGGCCCTCGCCGTCCGGCTACCAGGTTGTCGTCAGCCAGCATGAGAAGCTGCCCTTCCGCGCCGAAAGCATCGGGCTCTCCCCCGGAGATCCCGACTACTACGAACCGTTTGACGCGTCCTGGGCCAGCCGCCTGACCAGCAGCGGCGTCTTCGTCCACCAGGCGCTCGA
The DNA here is from genome assembly GCF_059090365.1 of Arthrobacter sp. Ms25. Classification (NCBI taxonomy): domain Bacteria; kingdom Bacillati; phylum Actinomycetota; class Actinomycetes; order Micrococcales; family Micrococcaceae; genus Arthrobacter; species Arthrobacter sp. Ms25. Next base: position 159,753 of record NZ_JBNHFP010000003.1, read on the forward strand.
CGGTGCCGTGGGTGCCCTGGGGCGGATCAACGTTTCCCACGGCTGCGTAGGAATGTCCGCCGAGGGCGCCAAGTACTTCTACGACACCTTCGATGCCGGAGATGTGGTGCAGGTGCTGAACACCGAAGCCGGGCCGGTCTCCATTGATGACGGCTACGGCGACTGGAACATTCCCTGGGACCAGTACGCGGGCCAGCCCTAGGCTTCCACGCGCAGGCCCAGCTGGGCCGCGAGCAGCGGGACCAACTGCAAAAGCTGCTGTTCGTCCACGGTGAAGCCCCTCAGTCCGTCCATTTTCCCAACGCTCCGGAATTCGGATCCGCGCAGGTCCGCGTCCTCCGCCGTGCCGCCGCCCAGCAGCAGCGAATCGATCCGGCAGTTCCGGAACGCCACCCGCTTCAGGCGGGCGCCTTCGAGGTCCAATTCCCCGATAATGCAGTCCGAGACCAGCACATTGGTCAAGCTGCAGTCCCGCAGGTCAAGGAAGTCGATCTTGCCGCCCTCAATCCGGACGGAGTTCCAGATTCCGCTGTGAAGATCGGCGGAGCCCAGGCGTGGATTGGAGATTTCCACGTCCTTGAAAGCGCTTTTCGCTGCCCTGAAAACGGGTGCGTACAGGTCCTGCAACGTTGATTCCAGGAACCGGGCGGCGGTGAGGTCGGCGTTGTCCATGCTGACCCCGGTGAGGCTGCATTCAGAGAACACCGCTCCGCGCAGCTCAGCTCCGGCGAAAGATGTTCCGTCCCAGGCGACCGCTTCCTGATGGCTGCCTACCGCGACGTCAGCGCCGTCGGAGAGATCCTGCAGCCGGACCGGTTCAAGCACCGGCGGTTGTGTTCCGGCCTTTCGGGAACGCACCATGCCTAGGCGGACTTCCGGCCGAAGAGGAAGTACGCGATGGGGCCGGCGAAGTTGATGCCGCATGCAGCCATCCACCATCCACGCCGGCCCCGGATGAGGTCCTTCGGGCGTCGCTTCAGGTCCCGCAGTGCGGCCGCCGCGAGTAGGACCTGAAGCCCGGTCAGGGCACCGAGCCCCTTTTTCTGTCCGCTGCTCAGATCCCGAAGTTTTTTCTTGGCCATGGCCGTGCCTCCCGGCGGGTCGCTTCCCGCCGGCAGTCGCCGGACGGGTCCTAACCCCGATTATCCGCTACTGGCCGCTTGGAGCAGCAACCTGCCCTGCCGAGCCCAGCACCGAGTGCCCGCCAAGGCGGTGATACGTCCGGTTGTGGTAGACGAGCGGCTCCTGGTCCGTATTGCCGGGCAGGATCTCCAGGACGGTGGCGGCAATCAGGACGGAGCTCCCCACGGGGATCCTGCCCTCGATCCGGCACCGCAGCGCCACGGGGGCTTCCTCCAGGACAGGTTCGCCGCCGGGAAGCATCCGGATTGGCGTGGAGCCGAACCGGTCTGCGCCCTGGCGGGCAAACAGTGCCGCCAGTGACGCATTCGCGGCTCCAAGGAGATGGACGACGACGGTCTCGGATCCGGCAATTACGCCGGCCGTCCCTTGCGTCGAGGCCAGGGAGAAGGACAGGATCGGCGGTTCTGCCGACACGGAGGAAACCGAAGAGGCGGTCAGGCCCACCGGACCGCTGCCGCCGCCGGCGGTAATAATGGCTACACCCGCTGGATGTGCCCGAAAGGCGTCCTTGAATGCATCCGTCACATTCCGCTCGCACAGAGCCGTATCCCGCGTCATTAGTGTCCTTCCGCAGATCAACCCGTCAGGGGTATTCCACAACGCTAGAACCTCAACCTTAGTTGAGGTCAAATCGTTTAGAGATCCAGCGCTCGTGCGCCGGTGCCGGTGCCGGAATCGTCGGGATTCACGAACCGGCACTGCGCCAATGAGAGACAGCCGCAGCCGATGCATCCGCCCAACCGGTCCCGCAGTGCCTGCAGATGGCGGATGCGGGTATTGAGTTCCTGCTGCCAGGCTGCCGAAAGCCGCTGCCAGTCGGCCTGGTCCGGCACGCCGTCCGGGGGAAGCTCCGCAAAAGCCCGGTTGATGACGGCCAGAGGAATGCCGGCCTGCTGTGCGGCGCGGATCACGGCTACCCGGCGCAGCACCGAACGGTCATAGCGCCGCTGGTTCCCCTGGGTCCGGCGGCTGGAGAGCAAGCCCTGCCGCTCGTAAAAGTGCAGAGCGGAAACGCTGACCCCGCTGCGTTCGGCCACCTGCCCCACGGAAAGTTCAACGCGGGCCGGGCCGGTTCCGGGTGTCGTTTCCATGGCACCGCCTTCCTTGACTGCACCCATTATCCGCCTTCGAGGGGCGTCTCCGCGCGCCGGGGCGGGGGTGCCTCCACGTGCCGGGGCGGGGGCTGGACGGATCGGAAGGAATCCGCCGGAGCAATGTTTCAACCGCGAACAATCCGGCACAAAACTTTCCCCACAAACGCCGGTTTCCGGAAACCTTTCCCGTAGGATTCGGAACATTCCCGGTGAAAGCCATTCAATTCGACCGCTAAGAGGTAATTGTGCAAGTAGAAATCCGCCATAGCCCGGCTTATGCCGTCGCCCGCTGCTTTCTTGCTCCGAATGAATCCATAAAAGTTCAGCCGGGGGCAATGATGGCCCACTCCTACGGAGTCACCCTTACCGCCAAAGCCGACGGTGGGTTCATGAAGGGCCTCGGGAAAATGATGGGTGGAGAAAGCTTCCACACCACGGTTTTCACTGCTCCCGCCCATGGCGGCTGGGTGGATGTCATTTCCAACTCCGTCGGAGACGTGGTCTCCGTGGCCGTGGACAACGCGACGGGGTTCCGTTTGACGAAGGGCGCCTGGCTGGCCAACGACGGGAACCTTGACGTAGGCCCGGATGCTTCCCTCAACGGCATGTTTTCCGGGTCCGGCCTGATTGTGCTGAGGGTCAGCGGCCAGGGCAACCTCCTGGTTTCCTCCTACGGCGCCCTGGATGTTGTCTCCCTGAAAGCAGGTGAGGGGTTCACCCTCGACACCGGCCACCTCGTGGGCTGGGAATCGAGCGTCCAGATGAGGACCCGCAAGTCGGCCGGCATCCTCAACTCCCTCAAGAGCGGAGAAGGCCTCGTCGTGGATCTGCAGGGCCCGGGTGATGTCATCATGCAGACCCGCGTCTTTAGTCCGGTCGCCTGACGCTGCCCCGGCACTGGCGGCCGGAGCGGCGGCGTGGAAAAGTGTCCCTACCGCGGCGAAAACCGCTGCTCCAGCAGCCGGCGGAGATGCCGCAGTCGCGAAGGAGACAGCCGTGGAACCTGTGTTCCCCTCAGAGAAGCCGGGCACGCTGGTCTTCCTGCCGGGGACCGGCAGGCCCAACCCGCAGCTGACGGACCGCATCCGGGAACAGGCGTCCGAGGTGCCGGGGTTGTCCGAATACCGCGTGCTGGCGGTTGACTGGGCAGCAGGGACACCCGATGACATCAGCTTCACTCCGGCACTTCCTCCGCGGTATGTGGCCGATGATCCACCCGGCGTCTCCGACGCGTCCCTGGCGCTGGCGCTCTTCGGCATGGACCTTCGCGCCGCTGATCCGCTGAGGCAGGCAGCCTCAGCCGGTGCTCCACCCGCTGCCCCGGATGCTGCTTTCCTGGGGGAAACCTTGCAGGATCTGGTCCTGCGGGTGCTCACGGACGCAGGTATCAGGCACCGGATCCGCCTGACCGATGCCGCCGGTACCTTCTTCGGCAAAATCGCTTTCTACCTGCGCCACGGTCCCGCAGCCCGCGCCAGCATTGCAGATGCCCTCCGCGGCACGGACCAGGACGCGCCGGTGGTGCTGTTCGGCCACAGCCTCGGTTCCGTTGCGGCCGTTGACCTGCTCAGCTCCCCGCAGGCAGAGGGCATCCGGGCGGACCTGCTGGTCACCGCGGGCTCCCCGGCTCCGTGGTTTTACCTGCTCGACGCCCTTGCCTATCTGGGGCCGGGGCGTGGCGGCACGGGCCCGGCCGTTCCGTGGGTGAATTTCTGGGATGAACGCGACCTGCTTTCCTTCTGCGCTGAACGGGTTTTCGCCGGCCGGGAAATGAACGTATCGGACAGCGAGGTGCACTCCGGCAAACCCTTTCCGGAGTCCCACACCGCCTATTTTTCCCATCCGACCGTGTACCGCCTGCTATGGAAGAGCCTCCTGGAGGCACGTGCAGGGAAACCCGGCTCTGGCAACGGAACCGGAAGTTAGTGTTCACTGGACTACATGAGAGCGATCTGGAAAGGTGCCATTGCCTTTGGCCTGGTTAATGTGCCGGTCAAGGTTTATGCCGCCACCGAGGACCACGATGTCAGCCTCCACCAGGTGCACGGCAAGGACGGCGGGCGGATCCGCTACCAGCGCCGCTGCGAAATCTGCGGCGAGGTGGTGGAGTACAAGGACATTGCCAAGGCATACGACGACGGCGAGCAGACCGTGGTCCTTACCGACGAGGACCTGGCCTCCCTTCCCGTGGAGAAAAGCCGGGAAATCGACGTCGTGGAATTCGTGCCCAGTGAACAGGTGGACCCCATCCTGTTTGACCGCACGTATTACCTGGAGCCGGATTCCAAGTCCACAAAGTCCTATGTCCTGCTGCGCCGCACCCTGGAGGACACTGACCGTACGGCAATTGTGCAGTTCTCGCTCCGGCAAAAGAGCCGGCTGGGCGCCCTGCGTGTGCGCGGCGACGTCCTGACCCTGCAGACCCTGCTGTGGGAGGACGAGGTCCGGGACGCCAGTTTCCCTTCCTTGGATGAAAAGGTCCGCATTTCGGCCAAGGAACTGGAAATGTCCTCGGCCCTCGTGGATTCTTTCAGCGGGGACTTCGATCCTTCGGAGTTCACCGACGATTACCAGGAACAGCTGAAAACCCTCATCGACGCGAAGCTCGAACAGGGGGATTCACTCGACACGGAGGAAACCTTCGGTTCAGAATCCGAGGAGGATGAAGGCGGCAAGGTCCTGGATCTCATGGAGGCCCTGCGCCGGAGCGTGGAGAAGAACCGCGGCGCCAAGGGCGGTTCCGGCACCGACAAGGCCGGCAAAGACGACGAAGGCGCCAAAAAGACACCCGCCAAGTCCAGGACCTCGACCTCAAAGAACTCAAAGAGCACCGCTAAAACCCGGAAAGGCGCCTAGACACCATGGCATCCCGCAATTTCTTCACGGATCAGTTCGGCCGGCAGACCATCTTCAAGGTGCCCAACGGCCCCCTTATCGGCTGGGGGGTGTTCGGCGCGGCGTCCATGATGGCACTGACCCCCCGCAATGCCGGACTGTTGAAGAGCCTCAGCAAAGGCTGCCTGATTCTCTGGGCGCTCGGGGAAACCTTCGGCGGCGACAGCGGGTTCCGCCGAAGCGTCGGCGCGGCTACGTTGCTGCGCCAGGTCACCGGCAGGGAGAACCCGGCCCCCGCGGCAGCAAAAAAGTAGGCGCGGCAGCGGGCGCCGGGTTGCGGGAGGGGCCGCCGGGCCCGGCCCCGGAACCTACTGGCGGTACCCCTCGACTTCACCAACGGGGCGCTCCTGCGCCTCGTCCGGGTCCTGGCCGGCGTCGATCTTGGCCCGCCGCTGACGGAGCAGATCCCAGTACTGGTCGATCTGTTCCTCTATCCGGCGCAGCTCCGCCGCGTGCTTTTGGGGCTCCGCTCCGGGATCCTCCTCGCGGAGGGCCTGTTCCTGCTCGACAAGTTCCTGAATCCGTTGCTGAATTTCCTGTGTGTCCATGCACCTACGCTAACCGGGGCGGACACCGGTTTCCACCTGCGGTTCCAGGGTCCGGTCAGCTCTGCGGGGCGCAGCCGGCGAAGAAGTCCTTCAGGTCCGCGTTGCTCTCCACGGGCTGGCGGTACTCATCCGAGAGCACCCGCAGGACGGCTTCTTCATACTCGTCATTCGTGGAGGCCAGCGCCTCCCGGGCAAACCGGACCCGGAAATTATTCGCAAAGGCGTCAGCAGCCGTCTGCGCAACGCAGTTGTGGGTGGCGACGCCGGCGAGGACCAGGGTTTCCACATCCCAGTTCCGCAGCCGCAGGAGGACGTCGGTGCCTACGAAGGCGCTGTCACGGGTCTTCACCAGACGCGGGAGATCCGCGTAATCAAGGCCGGGAACGAAGTCGGCCTGGGCGCTTCCGCTGAAGATGAACCCCTGGTCGTCATCGAGCATGCTCAGCGTCCACGTGGACTTATCCCGCTCATGCTCCGTGCACACCATCAGCACCGGAACACCGGCGGCTTTCGCCCAGCCGATGAGCTCGTTGGTCTTTTCCACCAGCCGTTCCTGATGTTTCGCCAGCTCAGGGCTTTCGAAGTAGGCGTTCTGCATGTCAATGACCATCAGTGCGGCGGACAACTCAGGTTCCTTTCGACTAGACCCCCCAGGGGCGGGCGGGTCTCGTGGAACCAGTCTGCCAGCACCTCACCGCCGCAGGTCAAACCCGGCAACGGCCCTGCAGATACCGCACGGCGCGGAAGGCCTAGTTGGGAATCGACCCTTCGCCGGGATTGGGGTTGCCCCGGTAGGACCCGCCCTCGCTCTGCCGGCCGAGGAAAATACCCAGCAGGATCATCGCCACGGCCAGGACCGCGTGCAGCCAATTGTCCGCCGTGTTAAACGGAACGAAGTTGGCATCAGAGTCCAGCGGAACGAGCAGGCCGTAAATGAAGAGCACAGCGTAGAGAATGCCTCCGCCCAGCAAATAGAGCCGGGCGGAGGAATGCCGCCGGGCCATCGCAAGCCCTGCAAATCCCAGCAGCATGTGGACCACGTTGTGGAGCACCGAGACCTGGAAAATACCCAGAAGCGCGGCTTCCGAAGCGTAACCGGCAAAATACAGCTGGCCGTAATTGATGGTGGCCCCGGGAATGAACCCCAGGGCGCCGATCAGCAGGAAGACAATACCGAAGGCAAGGGCGGCTTTCTGCGCACTGGTCCTACGCGCTGAGAGGCCGCCGGAACTGTAGCTGGAGTATGCCATGAGAACTCCTCTGCTCCGCAGCACCGGAGGACCGGACCGGGAGGATTCGGTGATCAGGACTTTAAACTGTTGCACAATTGGGGCAAGGTGGGAAGCATACTGACTTTCAGTGACCACGAAGGGGAACCAATGAGTTTTGCTCCGAAAACCGCCATAGTCACCGGCTCTGATTCCGGGATAGGACGTGCCACCGCGGTGGCGCTGGCGAAAGCCGGGCTGGATGTGGGCATCACCTGGCATTCAGACGAACAGGGGGCGAATGAGACTGCGGAGGAAGTCCGCTCCCACGGGCGCAACGCCGTCGTTGCGCGCCTGGACACCACCGACCTCCCGGGCTGCGGCGACGTAGTGGATTCGCTGACCGAGCAGCTGGGCGGCCTGGACGTGTTCGTCAACAATTCGGGGACCGGCGACGGCGAGAAGTTCCTCGAGCTCAGCTACGACTCCTGGCGGACCACCCTGGACACCAATCTGAGCGGGGCGTTTGTCTGTCTCCAGCGGGCAGCTCAGCGCATGGTTGCTGCCGGCAACGGCGGCCGGCTTATCGCCGTCACCAGCGTGCACGAAGTCCAGCCCCGAGTGGGTGCAGCCGCCTACACCACGTCCAAGCACGGGCTGGGCGGGCTGATGAAGACCATTGCCCTGGAGCTGGGCAGTTACGGCATCACTGCCAATTCCATACAGCCGGGTGAAATCTCCACCCCGATGAACGACGCAGCAGACGTTGATCCGGAATCCGAGGACCGTCCGGGCATTCCCCTCGGCCGACCCGGCCATGCCTCCGAAATCGCCGACGTCGTCGCGTTCCTGGCCTCCCCGGCGTCGTCGTATGTCACCGGCGCCACGTGGGCCGTCGACGGCGGCATGCTCCAGATGGGCCCGCAGGGCGGCTCGCACATCACCTCCAACGAATGGCGGGAGGGATAGTGAAATCTCTTTGGCTCGACACCGCACCCGCCATACCCACCGATCCTTTTGAACCCGGAGCAGCCTACGACACCGTGGTGGTCGGCGCCGGACTCACCGGCCTGACCACGGCGGCCCTGCTGGCCCGCAGCGGACAGCGGGTGGCCGTCCTGGAAGCACGCACGGTCGGCGCCGTCACCACCGGCAACACCACGGCGAAGGTCTCCCTGCTGCAGGGAACCCAGCTGTCCGGCATCACCTCGCACCACAACGCGGAAATCGCCCGCCAGTATGTGGAAGCCAACCGCCAGGGGCAAAGTTGGCTGCTGCGTTTCTGCGATGAGAACGGGATCGGCTACGAGGTACGGGATGCCTACACCTACGCCACCACCGAGCAGGGGCTCAAGAGCCTGCGGAAGGAACAGGAGGCCGCCGAGGCGGCAGGGCTCGACGTCGAGTTCACCACGGAGACCGAACTTCCCTTCGCAACCACCGGTGCGCTCAGACTCCGCGACCAGGCGCAGATCCACCCGCTGGCGGTTCTCGCGGGGCTGGCAGAGGACTACCGGAAGCACGGCGGCATCCTCATCGAAGGTGTCCGGGTGACCGGTGCCCGGCATGAGGAAGGCACCGGCATCAAGGTCGGAACGGGTAAGGGCGAGGTGACCGCCCGGCATCTGGTGCTGGCCACCGGCATCCCGATCCTGGACCGGGGCGGCTACTTCGCGGTGCTGAAACCGGAGCGCTCCTACGCCGTCGCGTTGCCTGTGACGGGCCAGGTCCCGCAGGGAATGTATCTCTCCGTCGATACCCCCACCCGTTCGCTGCGGACCGCGGAGTCAGACGGCATTTCCTACCTGCTGACCGGCGGTAACGGCCACACGGTCGGACGGAAAAAGCACACCCAGGAACTGGTGGATGACCTGGTGGACTGGACCGTGGAGAACTTCGCGGTGGGCAGCGCCGCCAGTTACGCCTGGTCCGCGCAGGATTATGCCCCGGCGCGCAGCCTGCCCTATGTGGGGCAGTTGCCGCTCATGGGCTCGAACATCTACGTGGCCACCGGGTACAACAAGTGGGGCATGACCAACGCCGTTGCTGCTTCGCTGGCGTTGAGCGCGGAGATACTCGGTGGAGAGAACCCGTGGGCCCGTGAGCTCTACAAACCCCGGGTGGCTCCCCTGGACGCGGCATCAACGCTCAAGGACAACGCCGAGGTGGGGCTTTCCATGCTCACCGGCTGGGCCGCCGGACTGGCCAAGACCGCGGATGCCGCTCCGCCGGAGGGCCAGGGCGTGGTCTCCCGGGAAAACGGCAAGCCCGTAGGGGTCTGCACCGTGGCAGGGGTGACCAACCGGGTCTCCGCTATCTGCCCGCACCAGAAGGGCGTCCTGAACTGGAACGACGCCGAGCAGTCCTGGGACTGCCCGCTGCACGGCTCCCGTTTCGCGGCCGGCGGAACGCTGCTCGAGGGCCCCTCGGTGAAAGACCTCGACCCCGCCTGATAGCCGGGTCCGGTTAAACCAAAGAACTGCGGATGCCGTGCAGGGCATCCGCAGTTCTTTGCGTTAGTGGCTAAAGGCCGGCCCGGGGTCCGCCGGATTCCGGATCATCCATGGCCGGATCCGCGTCCGGAGCCGCCGCAAGGTGCGCCGTATCGGTGGAGGTGGGTGCCGCAGTGCCGGATGGTCCGGTGGCGGCATTGCCCGAGGGTCCGGTGGCGGCATTGCCCGGGGCATCAACGTTTCCGCGCCACGAACCGGTTTCCGAACCGCGGCTTTCAATGAACTCCTTGAAGCGTGCGAGGTCGGACTTGACCTGCCGGTCATCGGCGCCGACCGCGGAGCCCACCTTCTCAATGAAGTTTTCCGGATCCCAGTCCAGCTGGACGGTTACCCGGGTCTCGGCGTCGCCGAGGCGGTGGAAGGTGACGACGCCGGCATGGGACTTTCCGTCAGTGCTCTTCCAGGCGACCCGCTCGTCCGGGTGCTGTTCGGTGATCTCGGTGTCGAACTCGCGTTCCACACCGGCGACCTTGGTTACCCAGTGGGTGGTGGTGTCGGACAGCTGCGTGATCGAGACGACGCCGCCCATGAAGTGCGGAAAGGACTCGAACTGCGTCCACTGGTTATAGGCGGTCGTCACCGGTACTGATACGTTGATTGACTCTTCTACGGTGGTCATGCTGTCCCTCCGATAGTGCGAATCCTGCGTCTGGCCGGGCCTTCTGCCGCTGGCCCCGATTTCCTCACCGTACACAGGAGGACAAGGCACTTCAACTAGAAGTAAGGTTACTTACATTGGCTTCCCCGGGAGCCGGCCGGTTCTGGCACGGGCCGTACCCCGGGGTTAGGCTGGGGAACAATCCATCCGCCGAAGCAGCGGTCCGGACGATGTCCGCAACGCAGTACCGGATTCTTCGGAGGGTGCATTCAGTACTCTTTTTTCGTCACCATTGGAGGAAAACATGAAGGCATCTGAAGAGCTGACCACCAACCTGCAGGCTGTCCTGGTGGACATGATCGAACTGCACCTGCAGGGCAAGCAGGCCCACTGGAATGTGGTGGGCAAGAACTTCCGGGACCTGCACCTGCAGCTTGACGAGATCATTGACGACGCGCGTATCTTCGCCGATGAGCTCGCCGAGCGCATGCGCGCCCTTCGCGCCGTCCCCGACGGCCGCAGCGTCGCGGTGGCTAACGGCACCAGCCTGCCTCCGTTCCCGGCCGGCTTGGTCGACACCCGCGACACTGTCACGCACGTGGTTGCCATGCTGGACGCCGTCGTGAAGACCATGCGCACCGTCCATGACCAGGTCGACGAGGAAGACCCGACCACCGCGGACATCCTGCACGGTTTCATTGCCAAGCTGGAGCAGTACGCCTGGATGGTGGATGCGGAAAACATTTCCGCCACGGCCTCCGTGGTCACCCCGGAGGACAGCAACCTGGAACCGACCCGCTAGGAACGCGTTTCCCGCCGGCGCAGCCCGATCCCCGAGGTGCGCCGGCTTTGTCGTTCTTGGGCTATCCGGCCCTGAAGACTGCGGCACCCGCCGCTAGCCGGCTACCGCCTGCCGTACCTCTTCCAGGAGCGCCGACATGTGCGCCAGCGCAGCGGCGGCGTCGCCCGCGGAGACTGCCTCGGCCACCAGCAGGTGTCCCCGCAGGCCGGCTTCGGTGGGATGCTGCGGCATCAGCCCCTGGCGGGTCCGGCCGGCCAGCACCTCGGCGACCACGTCCTGGAGCGACGCGAACATCTCATTCCCGCTGGCACGCAGCAGAAGCGTATGGAATTCGATGTCGGCCTGCAGGAACCGGTCCAGTTCCCCTGCCTCCCCGAGCCCCCTGAGTTCCCCGGCCAGGGCCACCAGCCGCGTTCGTGCCTCCGGTCCGGCGTGCCGGGCTGCGGCAGCCGCCGCCACCGGTTCCACGCCCGCCCTCAGCTCGGTCAGTGTCCGGAACTGCTCCGCCCTGCCGGGCCCGGCGAGGCGCCACTTGATGATGCGGCGATCGAAGACGTTCCACAATTCGGGTTCCTGGACCACTATCCCGATCCGCCGCTTGGAGTACACCAGGTTCATCGCCTCCAGGATCCGCATGCAGTCGCGGACAACGGTGCGGGACACACCGAACTCCTGCTGGAGCCCTTCGAGTGTCAACCTGTCACCGGGTGCGAGTACGCCCGAGGTGATGTCCCGCCCCAGCGTCTCGATGATCCGGGCGTTCAGGACGGCAGCCGGCGCTCCGGGCTGTTCACTCATAATCCGCGTCTTTCCGGTATCCAAGCGCTATATGCCTGAAAATGCATATAGAAGAACTGCTGTAGGGTCGGCGGTCCTCCTATATCGGCGAAGGAACCTGTTCCAGCCTAGCGTCCGTGCGCAGCAAACGCAGGACCGTCGAATCCGTGGAAAAATGGATAGCTTCGATACATTCTTTGGCGCCTGCACCGCCCTCTGGAAGGACTTTTCAACCATGATGGGTGGCCACCATGCCGCTAGCGGCGCTGCGGCCTGGGTTGCCGTTGCCTCCACCGCTCCGCACGCCTTCGGCTGGTATCCGGTGACGCCCCTCGGCGTCGTCACGGGAGCGCTGCTGACCGCGGGCGCGGCACTGCTGCCGGACCTCGATCATCACAGCGGCACCATTGCCCATTCCCTTCCCCCGCTCACCAAAATCCTCGCCCGGCTCACGGAGGCCCTCAGCGGAGGGCACCGCCGAGGCACCCATTCGCTGCTGGGGCTGGCCGTGTTCGTGGCATTGGCGACGGCGCTTGGCCGGGTCACTGCCGACGTTCCTGTTTTCGGCTCCGTCGCGGTGGGCGCGGGCATCCTGTCCGTCCTGTTGATGGGATTCGCGCTCAAGGCATTGAAGATAGCCGGCGGGCCGGCCCGCAGCTGGTTCCTTGCCCTGGCTTTCTCCGTGTTCATTGCCGTGTACGCGCCGGAAAACAATGACTGGCTGCCCGTCGCCGTGGGGCTGGGCGTGGCGGTACATATTGTCGGTGACCTCCTCACCCATCAAGGCGTCATGATCCTGTGGCCGCTGCGGATCAAGCGTCCGCGTTCGCTGGTCCGCTTTCCGGTGGTCAGCCGGCTGTGGCGGAGCAGCGGCGCCTTCTCGCTGCCGCTGATCGGCGCGGCCGGATCCTGGCGGGAATGGGCCTTGATGGTGCCCGTGACCATTTACGCGATCTTCGGCGTCACGGTGGACGGCATGACCGCATTGACCGGATGGTCTCCGTATACCTAGCCCCGGTCCTCCCGCGGAAAGCAGGCCGCGCCGGGGCTAGTGTTGCAATGTGGATCTGGGTCTAATCTCCGTAGTGGGCGTTGCCGTCATTGTGGCCGTCGCGGCCTTTTCGAGGCGCCTGGGCATAGCAGCGCCGTTGATCCTGGTGGTGGTGGGGCTGGCCCTGTCCTATACCCCGGGCGTGCCCGAGTTCTCCATTCCGCACGAATGGATATTGATGGGCGTGCTGCCCCCGCTGCTCTACGCCGCGGCGGTTAACGTCCCCGTGGTGGACTTCCGGCGCAACATCGGCGCCATTTCCTCGTTGTCCGTCTTCCTCGTCCTGTTTTCGGCGTTCGCCACGGGGCTGCTCCTGTATCTGCTGCTGCCGGGTTTGAACTTCGCCGCCGCAGTGGCGCTGGGCGCCGTGGTCAGCCCGCCGGACGCCGTCGCCGCCACGTCGATCGGCAAGCGGCTGGGCCTGTCTCCTCGCCTCGTCACGGTGCTCGAAGGCGAGGGGCTGGTCAACGATGCCACCGCCCTGGTGCTGCTGCGCTCGGCCGTCGCAGCGTCCGCCGGCGGCCTGTCCAGTATCTGGGCGGGAATCGGCGACTTCGGCTTCGCCGTCGTCGTCGCCGTCCTTGTCGGCCTGGCGGTCGGCGCAGCCACGGTCTATGTCCGGTCAAAGCTCCAGGACCCGGTCCTGGATACGGCCATTTCCTTCGTAGTCCCCTTCATTGCCTTCCTTCCGGCCGAAGAAGCCGGGGCGTCCGGCGTCCTCGCCGTTGTTGTTGCCGGGCTGTACACCGGGCACCACAGCGCCTCCGCGTTATCGGCGCAGGCCCGGATTAATGACAGCATCAATTGGCGGACCATCCAGTTCCTGTTGGAGAACGGCGTGTTCCTGCTGATGGGACTGGAGCTTCGGCATCTGGTGGAGAACATCGACACCGGCCTCCTGCCGGTCCGTGATGCCGTCCTGATTGGACTGGCGGTGACGGCGCTGTTGATCCTGCTCCGGTTCGCCTGGGTGACGCCGCTGATCTACCTGCTCCGGCTGAAGGTCCGGCACCAGGACCGCCGGACCAGGCGGTTCCGGCGCGGCCTGGACCAGGCCAAGGCGGGCGGGCTCCGCGATGAGCGCCAGCGCAGGCGGCACCGGCGCGCCGAGCTGCTTTACCTGCGGCGCCGGGCCGACGTCGAACAACTCAGCCGCGAGGGTTTGGGGTGGCGCGGAGGCGTGGTGATTTCCTGGTCCGGCATGCGGGGGGTTGTCACCCTGGCCGCCGCCCAGTCGCTGCCGGAACAGACTCCGTACCACGAGCAGCTGGTTCTGATCGCCTTTACCGTGGCTGTGGCAACCCTGCTGCTGCAGGGCGGCACCCTGCCGTGGCTGATCCGCCTCCTGGGCGTGCAGGGCCGGGACGCGGCGGCGGACCAGAAGGAGCTCGCAAAGTTGCTGGACGAGCTCACCGGGGTAGGACTCACAGTCCTGGACCGGCCGGAGCAGTGCCCGGGCGTACGGCAGGACGTGGACCCGGACGTGGTCGAAAAGGTCCGGCAGGACACCTTCCTCCGCAGCGAACTGGCGTGGGAGCGGGTGCGTGCGCTGGGGGAAAGCGAGGATCCGACACCGCAGCTCGAATACCGGGCGCTGCGCCGCGCCGTCGTCGAGGCCGAACGGGTACAGCTGCTGCTGGCCCGGCGGGAAGGACGGTTCGCTTCCCGCACCCTGTCGGAGGCGCAGCGGCTGCTGGATATGGAGGAATCCCGCCTGCGTCCGCGGCTGGGTGAGCGTTAGGAATACACCGGGACCTTAGTCCTGGTGAAGCTGGAGGTAATTGCCGCATCCGTCATCGAAGATTGCCTGGGCACCCGTCGCATCAAGGGTCGGCTCCCCGAGGAATTTGACGCCGAGCCCGGATAGCCGTTCGTACTCGGCCTGCACGTCGGGAACGCCTAGCACCAGCACCGGCAGCCGTTCCCGGTAAAGCCCGGACCGGTAGGCTTCGGCAATCGGATTGTCACTGGGCTCCAACAGCAGTCCCGGGCCCCCGGGATCCTCGGGCGAACAAACGATGAACAGGTTGTATTCGGGCATGGCCATCAAAGGTGCCAGGCCGAGGGTGCCGGTGTAGAAACCGTAGGCGCGTTCCGGGTCAATCACATGGATACCGCTCATTTTGATCCGCATCCGCCACAGGCTACTCCCGGCACCGCCGCGTGTCAGCGGTGCCGGAGCGGCCGGGAGTTCACCGGCTGCGGCGCGGTTTTCCGCTCTTTCCGCCGCCTTTGGCTTTGCCCCCGGGACGGCCGCCGGACTTGGGCGCCGGTTTGGCCCCGCTCCGCGTCTGCCGTTCCTTGGTCCGCTTCTTTGCCGAAGACTGCTGTTCAGCCTGAATGGAGGGCTGGCGGGAGGAGTTCGCGGTCCGCCCGCGCACCACACCGATGAACTCCTCGATGTCCGCACCGTTCCGCTCCTGCAGCCAGGCAATGCCGATCCGGGTCGGCGCTACCCCGTTGACCGGCCGGGCTTCAATGTCCTTCCGGGAGTGCAGCCTGGCCACGGACATGGGCAGGATCACAACTCCGCTGCCGGCAGCGGCAACCTCGAGCGCGGTGGCTGGTCCTCCCATGGCCTCGATGTCCAGGACCGTTTCACCGTCGAGATCCGTGAGGTCAACGGCGTCGAAGGCCGCCAGCGGATGGTCTTTCGAGGCAGCTGCGACCGGCTGTTCTTCATAGAGCGGAATCATGTCCACGCCGTCCGGCCGGACAAAACCTTCGGCGGGGATACGGAGAAAGGCCAGGTCCGCCCGGCCTGAGCCGAGCTCCGCCAGCGCTGCGGACTCTTCGCACTGGAACGTGCGCAGCTCCTGCTCCTGCCGTTCCCGCCAGCGGGTGATCCATTTGCCCGGCGTCACGCCCGGTACGTAGGCCACGGTCAGCGGCCGCGGCGTCGCCCCCTGCAGGGATGCTGATGTGTCTGTGGGCATCAGAACACCTTAGCCCACCGGGCCCAGGCTCGGCAGGCGGATACCCTTGGACTATGACCACCGAGAAATCCCCCCAATCCATGAAGCCTGCCACGGCAGCCAAGAAACTGGGCATTTATCTGCCTGCAGCGCCGCAGGACTTCCAGGACGGGCCTATTTCGCGGGCCCGGTTCGACGAACTTCAGTCCAATCCCCCCGAGTGGCTGACCGAGCTGCGCCGCAACGGCCCGCACCCGCGTCCGGTGGTGGCCCAGAAGCTGAACGTCTCGATCGGCGGCCTGACCCGCGCCGGAGTGACTGAGGCGCTGACCACCGAGGACATCAAGGCGCTGCTGGCCGAGCCGCCGGCCTGGCTGGTGGAAGAACGCGCCAGCTTCGCTGCCGTGCGTGCCGAAGCCCGGCGCGTCAAGGAAGCCGAAGCGCAAAAGGCCGACGGCGCCTAGGAGCTGCCGCAGGCAGGAGCCACAAGTAGAGAAGGACCGCGCAGTGGCTGCGCGGTCCTTCTCTTTAGATCCCATAGTCCCTGCGCCGGCCGGCGGGAAGACAAAAAAGAACCCCGGCCGCATGGCCGGGGTTCTTCCTGATATGTGCGCGAGGGGGGATTTGAACCCCCACGCCCTTTCGGACACTGGCACCTGAAGCCAGCGCGTCTGCCGTTCCGCCACTCGCGCAAAATGGTTTCCCTCGGTAACCTGCGGATTCGGTGATCCGTTGTGATTCCTCGGGAACAGCAGAATCAAGCATACCGGCATTTTTCCGAAATACCTAAACGGCTCATCAGAAGGCTCAAAAACCGCGGTTTTACGGGGAAAACGGGCACTCCCTGACCTCGCCCGGAGGTGCCCCTGTTCCATCTGCATCCGAGGATCGGCCCCCGGGGGCACGCGGGACGCCCGGGAGCCGCGGTAAGACATTTATCTGCGCTCACCAGTAGTATCGGAGTGGACGCATGTACCTGTGCCCTGCCGGAACCAGTCCGGCGGACTGTTCGGCCCGCATCCCGGTGCCGGAGGCAGATGCTGCAGACGCCGCAATTCATCGGACAGGACACGGAAGGAGACGGACATGGGCTTACTCGACAATGTCGAACGCGGCATTGAAAAGATCGTCCGAGGAGCTTTCTCATCCGGTTCGTCCGGCCGTGTGGAGCCCCTGGAGCTTGCCATCGCACTCCGCAGGGAACTCGACCAGCACTCCATGGTCCTGGGCCAGGGCCGGACCTTGGCCCCCAACGTCTTTACGGTGCGGCTTTCCAGTCCCGATTTCACCCAGGCGCAGAAGTGGGGCGCACCGCTGGCCGAGGAACTCTGCGACGTAGTCATCAAGCATGCCCGCAGCCAGTCCTACACGCTCCAGGGTCCGGTCCGGGTTTCATTTACCCGGGATTCTTCGCTTAAAGCCGGCGTGCTCGAGGTGGATTCCTCCACGGAAAAGGCCTCGTCCGCCCAGCCCCGGGTCCCCTCTCCGCCGGCGCCGCGGCAGGGCCCGTCCGCACGGATGCAGCCCGTCCTGGATGTCGAGGGCCAGCGTTACACCCTCAACGCGCCCTCCGTGGTTCTGGGGCGCTCATCAGAAGCCGACATACTCGTAGACGACACAGGAGTTTCCCGCCGTCATTTGGAGATCCGCACCGAGAACGGGGCCAGCAGGGCCATCGATCTGGGCTCTACCAACGGCAGCTTCGTCAACGGCCAGAAAGTTCAAGGTGAAGCAGTGCTTACCGACGGATCCACCATCGCCATGGGGCGCACCCGGATCGTGTTCCGGTTGCTCCCCGTCCGGACCGGGGGACGTTAGTGCTTAGCGAATTAACCGAAACACTCCTGCGGTACGGCTTCCTGATCCTGCTGTGGATCATGGTTATCAGCGTGGTGGGGGCTATCCGGCGCGACCTCGCCGTCGGCAGCCGTAACCGGACCGGGACCCCCACGGCCCGCCAGATCCGGAAAGACCCCAGCCTGGAGAAGCGGGTTCCGGCCCCGAGCAAAGTCACGCCACGCGAACTGGTCGTAACGGAAGGCCCCTTGCGCGGCACCACCCTCGACCTGTCGGCAAGCCCCATCCTGCTCGGACGGGCGCAGGAAGCAACGCTCGTACTGGAAGACGATTACGCCTCCGGCCGCCATGCCCGCCTCTTCCCCCAGGGCAGCCGCTGGTTCATCGAGGACCTCGGCTCCACCAACGGAACCTACCTTGGCGGAAGCCAACTCACCCGGGCACTGCCCGTCGACCCCGGTGTACCCATCCGCATCGGCAAGACGGTCATTGAATTGAGGCCCTGACGGTGGGCTTGGTTCTTCGATATGCAGCACGGTCCGACGTCGGCATGGTTCGTTTCAAAAATGACGATTCCGCCTACGTGGGCCGCTACCTCGCCGTGGTTGCCGACGGCATGGGCGGACACGCTGGAGGCAATGTTGCCTCCGCCTCCACCGTGCTCGATCTGGTCCATCTGGACAGTGCCGTCCACGAAGAGGAACCGCTGACGGTCCTTGCCGATGAAATCCAGGCGGCAAATTCCCTCCTGTCCGAACTGGTGACCACCAGCCCCCAGCTGTCCGGGATGGGAACCACCGTCACCGCACTGCTGCTCCACGAGGAGCGCCTGGCTTTGGCGCACATCGGTGATTCCCGCGCCTACCGGCTCAAAGACGGCCGGTTCGAGCAGATCAGCATCGACCACACCTTCGTGCAGCGGCTCATCGACGAGGGCCGCCTGCGCCCCGAAGAGGCCGAAGTCCACCCGCACAAGAATGTCCTGATGCGCGTGCTCGGGGACGTCGACGCCAGCCCGGAACTGGATCTGGCCACGTTCGAGGTGGAGCCGGGTGAGCGCTGGCTGCTGTGCTCGGACGGGCTGACCGCCGTTCTGCGGGATGCTGACATTGAGGGGGTCCTCCGCGGCACCGCGGACCTGCAGGAATGCGTGGACACCCTGGTTGAACTGACTTTGGCCGGCGGTTCTCCCGACAACGTCACCGTTGCGGTCATCGAAATCGCCGATGACCCCGACGCCGGCTCCGGCCCCGTCACCGCCCGTCTCTCCGAAGTGCCCTCCCCTGACCACGGCTCCCGCCCCGCCAGCCCCGCCGCCGTGGCCGCTGCTGCGCCGCCCGCGGTGGAAGACGCACCGGAAACAGACCCGGAGGACCCGGAGAGCGAACGGGAACGCGCGGCACTCATCCGCCAGGATCTCTCCTCCCGCCCGCATGTCCTGGTTGGTGCGGCCTCCCTGGCCACCGAGACCGGGGAAATTCCGATTGTCACCAAGCGTTCCGCCGAACGCCGGGCCGCCCGCATGCTCACGCACAAGGCCGAAACCGAACAGCCGCAGGAGACCGGGGATTCACCCCGGTCCGGCCGGAAGCGCTGGCTGCTGCCCGCGTTCCTGACCATCGCGGCCCTCCTGCTGGCCGCGGTGGTTTGGCTTGGCTACACCTGGACACAGACCCGCTACTACGTCGGGTCCTATGACAACCGGGTCGCCATCTACAACGGTGTTTCCCAAACCGTCGGACCCATCCATCTCTCGCATGTGACTGACATTTCCGACATTCCGGTGGACAGCCTCTCGGAATATCACCGCAACCGGGTGGAGGATACCCTTCCCGCCCGGGACCTTGAGCACGCCGGTGAAATCGTCAGCGAACTACGCGACACCGCCAAGGCCGTGCTGTGTCCTCCTTCGGATACGGCGGCTCCGACCGCAACGCCCACCCCGAGTGCTTCGGCCACCCCGAGTGCCGCGCCGGACACGGAACAAAACAACGCCTGCGGAGGTGAGCGCTAATGTCGGACATCCTCACGGTGCCTAAGCCGCGCCGCAACATTGAGGCTCTCCTGCTCCTGGTTGCCCTGCTCGTAGCGGTGGGCGCCAACATGATTGTCGGCCTGGATGAAGACCGCGCCTTCGATTCGGATTTCTGGGTCCAGGGCGGCACCCTGATGGCCCTGGTCGTTGTCTTCCACCTCGTGCTCCGCTTCCGGGCCAAATATGCCGATCCGGTAATACTTCCGGTGGTCACCGCCTTGAACGGCATTGGGCTGGCCATGATCCACCGGCTGGACATCTCTGACGGCACCAACGCCGCGGACCGACAGCTGTTGTGGAGCACCGTGGCCGTGGCCGCCGGTATCGCCGTGCTGTTCGTGATCAAAGACCACCGGATCCTCCGCCGGTACACCTATATCTCCCTGATCGTCAGCGCGGCCCTGCTGCTGCTGCCGCTGATTCCGGGTCTGGGCCAGGAAATCAACGGTGCGCGGATCTGGATCAGGGTCGGCTCCTCCGCCACCTTCCAGCCCGGTGAGATCGCCAAGATCACCCTGGCTATATTCTTCGCAGGGTATTTGTCCACAAACCGCGACCTCATCCTGCTCGCGGGACGGAAAGTGGGACCGCTGCAGCTGCCGCGGATGCAGGACCTTGGCCCGATGCTCGCGGCCTGGCTCGTCAGCATCGGCGTCCTGGTGTTCCAACGCGATCTTGGATCGTCGATCCTTTTCTTCGGCCTGTTCATGGCCATGATCTACGTCGCCACCAGCCGGGTGAGTTGGGTGCTGATCGGCCTGGGCCTGCTGTCCGCGGGCGGATTCGTAGCCCTCCAGTTGTTCAGCCACCTGCAGCTGCGCATCCACGGCTGGCTGAATGCCTTCGACCCCGAGGTGTACAACAGCATCGGCGGCAGCCACCAGGTGGTGCAGGGACTGTTCGGACTGGCCAGCGGCGGGCTGGTCGGGACCGGGCTGGGACAGGGGCGTCCGGATCTCGTGACGTTTGCGAACAGCGATATGATTATTGCTGCCCTCGGCGAGGAACTTGGCCTCATCGGTATCTTCGCAATCGTGCTGCTCTACGTCCTGCTGGTCTCCCGCGGCTTCCGGGCCGCGCTCGGAACCAAGGACGGCTTTGGCAAGCTCCTGGCCTGCGGATTGTCGTTCACCATCGCCCTGCAGTGTTTTGTGGTTATCGGCGGCGTCACGCGCCTGATCCCGTTGACCGGTCTGACCACACCGTTTATGTCTGCCGGCGGATCGTCGCTGCTGGCCAACTGGATCATCGTGGCGCTCCTGCTGCTGATTTCCAATGCCGCCCGCAGGCCTGCACCTACCGGCCCGCTGGCCACGGACATGGTCCCGGCCATGGCCGAATCCCCGTCCGGCGCCTCCGCGCGCACCCGGCGTTCCCCTAAGGAAGGAGACGAATGAACCAGGCTATCCGTAACAGCTGGGTAGTGGCCCTGGCGATGTTCGTGCTCATTCTCGGTTCGCTGACGTATGTGCAGTTCTTTGCCGCTGGCGAGCTCAACAGCAATCCCAACAACAACCGCGGTATCTACAGGGATTTCGGGGAGCCCCGGGGCTCCATCCTTGTGGACGGCAAAGCCATCGCGGAGTCCGTCCCCTCGGACGACCAGTTCAATTACCAGCGGATCTACAACAATCCGGAGCTGTACTCGCACCTGACGGGTTTCTTCAACCTGAACGGCACCACGCAGCTGGAAATGAAGATGAATGCCGAGCTGTCCGGCAACAGCTCCCAGCAGTTCTACGACAAGCTGGTCGCGCTCTTCTCCGGTGCCCAAAGCCAAGGCGCTTCGGTGGAGCTGACCATCGACCCCGAACTGCAGCAACTGGCCTACGACCTCATTCCGGACGGCCAGCGCGGTTCGATTGTCATGATGGATCCGAAGACCGGAGACATCCTGGCGATGGTGTCCAAGCCGAGCTATGACACCAACCTCCTGGCCGGGCACGACACTGCAGTGCTCGGCGCCAACATGGAGGCATTGACGTCTACGCCGGGCCTGTCTCCCTACCTGAACCCGGCCACCCAGTCCCTGCTGGCCCCAGGGTCCGTCTTCAAGATCGTGGACACCGCGGCAGCGTTGGAATCGGGCAAGTACGACGCCGATTCCATCATTCCCAACCCGGCCGAGCTGCCGCTGCCCGGCACCAACATCTCGCTCCCGAACTTCACCACCGGCGCCTGCGGTGCCCGGTCCGAGGCGGACTTCGCCTTCGCCCTTGCCTGGTCCTGCAATACCGTCTTCGCGCAGGTGGCGATGGAACTGGGCCAGGACAACATTGCAGCGCAGGCGAAGAAGTTCGGCTTCGACACCCCGTTGTCCATCCCGAACGAGGTGGTGGCAAGCCACTTCCCCGATAACGAGGATGAGGCACAGCTGGCCCTTGCCTCCATCGGCCAGGGCAGCGTGACCGCCACTCCGTTGGAGGTCGCCATGATTTCCGCGGCGATCGCTAACAACGGCGTGCAGATGACCCCGAACCTGATCCGCAGCGTCCGCGCTCCCGATCTGTCCGTGATTGATGAACCGAATCCCACGGAACTGAACACTTCCGTAAGCCCCGACACGGCCCGCCAGATCACCGAGTGGATGGTAGGCGTCGTCGACAACGGCTCGGCTCAATCCGCCCAGGTGCCCGGCTTCAAGGTGGCCGGAAAGACCGGCACCGCCCAGGTTGACGGCCGGGGAGACAACGCCTGGTTCACCGGCTTCGCGCCGGCCGACGATCCGCAGGTAGCCATTTCCGTCGTCATGGAAGACGTGGATCTGACGACCGGTGCCCAATTGACCACTCCAAGCGCGCAGAAACTCCTAGAGGCGGTGTTGAATAAGTGAGGCCTACATCGGGTATCACCTTAGGCGGCAGATTCCAGCTGACCGACCGTATTGCCATCGGCGGTATGGGCGAGGTCTGGAAGGCACGGGACCTTGTCCTGGGCCGCATTGTTGCCATCAAGATCCTCAAGGAGGAGTACACCGGAGACCCGGGGTTCCTCAACCGTTTCCGGGCCGAGGCACGCCACACCGCGCTGCTGAACCACCCCGGCATCGCCAATGTCTTTGACTACGGCGAAGAGGACGGTTCCGCGTATCTGGTCATGGAACTGGTTCCCGGACAGCCGCTGTCCACGATCATCGAACGCGACAAGGTGCTCTCCCCGGACCGCACCCTGTCGATCATCGGCCAGGTTGCCACTGCGCTGGCGGTGGCCCACAACCAGGGTCTGGTGCACCGGGACGTGAAGCCGGGCAACCTGCTCATCATGCCCGACGGCAAGGTCAAGATCACCGACTTCGGCATTGCCCGCCTTGCCGACCAGGTGCCGCTGACCGCCACCGGACAGGTTATGGGCACCGCCCAGTACCTGGCGCCGGAACAGGCGACGGGCCAGCAGGCCACGGGTTCCAGCGACATCTACGCGCTTGGTGTCATCGGTTACGAACTCCTTGCCGGCCGCCGTCCGTTCTCCGGTGAATCCCAGATCGCCATCGCCCTGGCACAGGTCAACGACACGCCGCCGCCGCTGCCGGAAACCATTCCGGAACCGGTCCGTGCGCTGATTATGTCCATGCTGGCCAAGGACCCGGCGGATCGCCCCGCCGATGCCGAGTCGCTTGCCCTGGCCGTCGCTGCCATCCGCCGCGGAGACATCAGCGCCGCGCAGGAGGCCGTGCCGGGCATGCTGCTCTTCGGGTCCTCCGCAGGTGCGGTCACGGCTCCGGTGCCCACCACCGGCACTTCCGCGACCCGTGTGGTGGACACGGCGCCGTCGACGTCGGCCCTGCCCACCGTTGCCGGCGCCACGGTAGCTGCCGGGGACGCCCGTACGGGTGAACTGGCTGCGTCCCGTGAGTGGTCCGACGAAGACGAGTATGACGACGGCGGCCAGGCAGACGTTGCGGAGGAAAAGCGCCGCAGCCCCTGGACGATTCCGCTGATTGCCCTGCTCGTGCTGATCCTGGCCGGCGTTGTGGCCTTCTTCGTCATCACCGGTTCCGAAGGTGACGAGGATCCGGCTCCCGCGGCCAGCTCCGCCAGCCCCTCCCGCAGCTCTTCGCCGTCCAAGACCCCTACCCCGAGCGAGAGCCCCGAGGACGAGATCCGCGTTGACTCCTCCGCATACGAGGGCCGGCCCGTCAATGACGTGTACTCGGAACTGGTCGCCTTGGGCCTCCAGGTGGAACGCCTTCCGGTTTCAGATGCAGATGTCCCCGAGGGCACCGTCATCGAGGTTGATCCTTCGGGGACGCTCCGGCGCGGGGACGCCGTAACCATCGTCTATTCCTCGGGCCCGGAACTCGTTTCGGTGCCGGCCCTGACCGGACAGCAGGAGGCGGCAGCGCGCCAGCGTATCGTTGATGCGGGACTGGTGCCGGTCAACGGCGGCACCCAGCAGTCCAATGCCGCGCCGGGCACCGTGGTGGGGGCCGATCCCGCAGAGGGCTCCGCCGTGCCGCGGGGATCCTCCGTCACCTACTACATTGCAGAAGCCGCCCCGTCTGCGCCGGCGCCTGTCCCGACCCAGACCGCCCCGGCGCCCTCCCCGTCGACGGCGCCGGCGGATGACGCAGACAACGCCGGCAACTCGGGGAACCCCGAAAACGGTAATGCCGGTAACGCCGGAAACAGCGGGACCGAACTGGGCCAGTCGGGCGGCGCCAGCATGACCGGCCCCACAGGCAGTAACTAAGAGACCATGAGCGCAGAATTCCTTCGAGGGCAGCCCACCCTCAACACCGACAACGTCCTGAACGGGCGGTACGAGGTTGGTGAACTCATTGGACGCGGCGGAATGGCCGACGTCTACCTGGGGCGTGACATCCGGTTGGGCCGGACCGTGGCCATCAAGGTACTGCGCCCCGACCTGGCCCGGGATCCCCTGTTCCAGTCCCGGTTCCGTCGCGAAGCACGGGCTGTGGCCGGGCTGAACCACCCCTCCGTGGTGTCCGTGTACGACACGGGGGACCAGGAGTCCGCTTCCGGGCGGGACGATGTGCGGCTGCCGTACATCGTGATGGAGTATGTTCCGGGCCGTACCCTTCGTGACCTCATCAAGGCGGACGAGCTCAGTACCGACAAGGCCATCGACTATTCCCTCGGTGTCCTCGCGGCCCTGGATTACAGCCACCGCTCCGGGATCGTCCACCGGGATATCAAGCCCGCCAATGTCATGGTGACGGCGGACGGCGGAGTGAAAGTCATGGATTTCGGCATTGCCCGTGCCATGGCGGACTCCGCTGCCACCATGACCCAGACTCAGGCCGTCATCGGCACCGCGCAGTACCTTTCGCCCGAGCAGGCCAGGGGCGAAGCCGTGGACGCCCGCAGTGACCTTTACTCTGCGGCCTGCCTGCTTTTTGAACTCCTCACCGGCAGGCCTCCGTTTATCGGTGACAGCCCGGTCTCCGTGGCCTACCAGCACGTGCGTGAACAGCCGGTCACGGCCAGCAGCTTGAACCCCGAGGTTCCGCCGGCGCTGGACGATGTCCTGAAACGCGGACTCGCCAAGGACCGGGACCACCGGTACCAGACTGCCCGCGAATTCCGTGAAGCGCTGCTTTCGGCGCGCGACGGCGGACCCGTCACCGCGGCGACCCAGGCGATCCCGGTGCCCGGTTCTTCCGCACCCGCCACGGCTGCCATTGATCCTCCCGCAGAGGAAGAACCACGCACACGCGCCATGGCCAAAGTCCTCGCCGGAGGCTCGCTCATGGCGGAGCCAGAAGAGGAATCTTCCGGGCATGAGGGCCGTTCGGTCCTGGACATCGGTTCCACCGGTGATCGCGAACCCCGGCAAAAGGCACGCCGGCGCGCCTGGATCACCGTTTTCAGCGTCCTGCTCGTCCTGGTTCTTGCCGTGGGCGGATTTGTCGGGTGGACCATGCTCAACGCCGAACCGGCGGCCCCCGTTACTGCCACCGTGCCTGAGGTCGAGGGCAAATCCCAGACCGATGCCATGAACGAGATCATCGACGCGGGCTTCGGGCCGCCTCGGATCGCGGAGGAATACAGCGACAGCGTCCCTGAGGACCTGGCCATCCGCACCAGCCCGGCCGGCGGCGCCGACGTGCCCAAGGATGAGTCGATCACGCTCTACATCTCCCAAGGGCCCTCCACCGTGACCATTCCCCAGGATCTGGTGGGAATGACGGAATCCGGCGCCCGGGATGCTCTCCGCGGCCTCGGCCTCTCCGGTGGAGCCACCAAGAAGGCTAACAGTTCCACCATGGAGGAAGGCCGCGTCCTGGGCACCGAGCCCGCCGTCGGCGAAACGGTCCCTGTGAAGGAAGAAGTCGACATTGTCGTTTCGAGCGGACTGGTGACGGTTCCGGAGCTCGTGGGGATGCCGGCAGCCCAGGCGGAAGCCGCGCTGCTTGACCCGGCACTGCTGTTGACGCCCAAACTGACGGAAGTTGAATCCGAGGATGCAGCGCCGGGGACGGTCATCCTGCAAAGCGTCCCCGGCGGCACGAACGTGGTTCCGGGAAGTTCGGTGGTCCTGACGGTTGCCAAGGCTTCGGCTCCGGAACCGACCCCGGAGCCGAAGCCGTCGCCGTCCGGTTCGCCGGCCACCCCGCCGGGACGGCGGTAACCGGTCAGCGCCGGTACTTTACTGGGTGCTGATCAGCGGGCTCAGGGTGGCGGCGTGTGCCGCCGCTGCAGTGAGGCCGGCTGATTCCAACCAGTTGCCCAGCATCTGGTAGCCGCCCTCGGTGAGCACGGATTCCGGATGGAACTGCACTCCGGACAGGGGTGCTGACGCGTGCCGCAGCCCCATGATGATCCCGCTGGCGGTCCTCGCCGTGACCCGAAGCTCGGCCGGGATGCTGTCGGTAACCGCCGCCAGGGAATGGTAGCGGGTGGCCGTCAGGGGGCTGGGAAGCCCCGCAAAGACATCCTCCCCGTTGTGTTCCACCAGCGAGGTCTTGCCGTGCATCAGTTCGGGTGCGTGCGTAACGGTGCCGCCGTAGGCCTCCGCCAGGGCCTGATGCCCGAGGCAGATGCCGAGCATGGGAGTGGCAGTGGTTCCGCACCAGCGGATCAGGTCAACCGAGACGCCCGCCTCGCCCGGTGTTCCCGGCCCCGGAGAGACCAGCACACCGTCATGGCTGGCAGCCAGTTCCACTGCTTCCTCGACGCTCAGGTCGTCGTTGCGGATGACCGTGGTCTCTGCCCCGAGTTCCCGAAGGTAGCCCACCAGCGTGTAGACAAAGCTGTCATAGTTATCGACCACCAGTATCCGGGTGCTCATGGTGCTAGGAACCGCCAATCGTTGAATCCGTCAAAGAGGGAAGGATGTTGATCTCGGCAAGCCAGGGGAAACCGTATTCCATCAGAGCCAGCACTGCCGCGGCAATCAATGCCGCGGAGAGCAGGACGCGGACCCATAGCGGCCCGGGAAGGTGCCGGAACAACCATCCGTACATTTTAGCGGCCTCCTGCGGCATTGGCGGCAACGGCGTCGGCAATGGCCGGCGGAGGTCCCGCGGACAAAGGCTGCCATGAGTCCATCAGGGCATAGGCAATGATGCGTTCCTGCGACCCGAAGCGCGGGTTGCAGCTGGTGAGCGTCAGGAATCTCTCGCTGGGGACGGCTGCGGGGTCCGTGGGGACGGCAGCAAGGACGTCGACCCGGTCCGGAAGCACTATCTGGGTATTCCGGTAGACATAGTCGTAGTACCCGTCCGCGGTCTGCACGTAGATATGGTCGCCCGGCACCAGGGTATGGATCGGGTCCAAGGCCTTGCCGTGGGTCTGCCGGTGGCCGGCCACCGCGAAGTTGCCCACGCCGCCGGGCATGGCGGTGGCGGGATAGTGTCCAAGCCCCAGGGTGTCCAGCACGGCCGTTCCGACGCCGTTGGTTACCGGTGTGGAATACTCCCCGCCGAACCGCGGCACATAGACGACGGCGAATGTCTCGCCTTCCGTACTCAACGGCTCCATGACCACCGGATCCCCGTATTCCTGGGGCGATGCTGCCGGCGCCGGCGTTTCCGGCAGGTCAAAATCCTCGAACAACCCGTCAATGGCTTCCTGCTGCGCCTGGTCCGACTCAAGGTTGGTCCACCAGAGCTGCCACGCGACAAACAATGCCAGGATGATGCCCAGCGTGATCAGCAGCTCGCCGAAAACCTGCACGGCCATTCTTCCCTTTCCGCCCGGACGGCGGGAGGAGGAACGGCGCCCGCGGGTGCGCTGCAGCGTGGTAACGGATGGCTCAGCCAATGCTCTCCTCTAGCTGGTGCCGGTATTTCACGGACTCAGGGAACCGGCGACAGCGCGGCCGGGGAATTCGCTAGGATAATCAGAATAGGGATGACCCTAACAGGTCTGCGCGGGGATGGAGACTTCCCCCTGCCGGCTGCGGTTGTCCACGACCATGAATACAACCACCGGCGTCTGCAGAGCCGGTTCCACCTAGGAGGATCCGTGCCTGAGTCCAGGTCCCGCAAGAAGCCTTCCCGTCCCGCAGCCCCGGAGCGGGCCGTATCCGGCCCCAAAGAGAACCCCGTCTGGTACAAGCCGGTCATGTTCGGCCTGATGATCCTGGGCCTGCTGTGGATCATCACCTACTACATCACCCAGGGCCAGTATCCCGTGCCCGCTTTCGGTGCCAGCAACATCCTGGTGGGCTTCGGTATCGCGATCGTGGGCTTCCTGATGACGACGCGCTGGCGCTGATGCCCCGCCTTCCCCCGGGCTTCCCCTTGCCGATTCCGGCACGGGGAAGCCTTTTTTGTGGGCGCGGCAGCCGCTATCCCCGGTTTTCCTGTTGTTCACAGGTTGTGCACGGAGTTATCCACAGGTGTGGGAAACTCTGTGGGTTACCGTCGGAAGTTCCTTGCAGATAAAGGGAAGCAGGTTATCCACACCTGTGGAATTACATGTGTGTAAGTCTGCTCAGCCTATGGATAACCCTGTGGATCGGGCTTGGCGTCCCAAAACTACAACCATGTAGGTTATTAACACTGTGGGTATCCCTGTGGATAACTTTCGCCCGCTGTGGACCGGGTTAAACGGCTGTGCCCGCCGTGGCTCACGGCGGGCACAGTACGCGAAGGGAGTGGCTAACCCGGGATGATCCGGACGGGAGCGGGCCAGAACACAGCGGCTGCGACAAGCAGCAGGACTATCCCGGCCAGTCCGGCAAACTGGATCGCAGAACGGTGCCTGCCCCTCGGTGTATAGGCCAGGATGGCTGCAGTGGCCGCACCCGTAAGGAGGCCGCCGACATGTGCCTGCCAGGCGATGCCGGGCACCACGAACCCAAGGACAAGGTTCACCGCCACCAGGATCAGCAGGGAGCGCAGCTCCCCCCGCCGCTGCCGGATGACGACGAACAGGGCGCCGAAGAGGCCGAAGACGGCTCCGGAGGCTCCCACCACCGCCGTAACGGGATCGCCGAGGTACATCACGCCCACGGAACCGCCCAGTGCGGAAATCACGTAGAGCAGGGCAAAGCGGACGCGGCCGAACAGAGGTTCGAGGCTGCTGCCGAGGAACCAGAGGGCATACAGGTTGAAGGCGATGTGAAGGACGCTGCCCTGTGAATGCAGGAAGGCGGAGGTGAGCAGCCGCCAGGGCTGGGAGTCCGTCAGCACGGGGGCAAAGAAGAAGCTGCGGGTGAAGTCGGGAAGCAGCAGCTGCAGTATGTAGGCGACGGCGCAGATGGCCATGATGGTGATGGTGACCAGGGGTTTGCCGCTGGGCGACACGCGGCCGCCGAAGGAGGTGCGGTAGGTCGGCTGCGCTTTGCGCTGCTCATTGAAACAGTCCACGCACTGCACACCCACGGCGGCATTGTGCTGGCACTCCGGGCATGCCGGGCGTCCGCAGCGCTGGCAGCGGATGTAGCTGACCCGGTCGGGGTGGCGGGGACACACGGGCACCTGCGAAGCCGGCACCTCGGCCGGCACACCATATGACATTGCTGGAACTCCCGGATATTGACGAAAGGCCCCGGCCGGAAGGTCCGGCCGGGGCACCGCCGGTTCGATTAGAGCTGTTCGACGGTAATGCTGTTGATGACCACGTCTTCGGTCGGCTTGTCGCGCCCGTCGGTCGAAACAGCGTTGAGCTGGTCAACCAGTGCGCGGGACTCTTCGTCGGCAACTTCACCGAAGATGGTGTGCTTGCCCTGCAGCCACGTGGTGGGTACGGAGGTGATGAAGAACTGCGAGCCGTTGGTGCCGCGTCCCATCTGGATGCCTGCGTTGGCCATGGCCAGCTTGTAAGGAGCGGAGAAGTCCAGATCCGGGTTGATCTCGTCGTCGAACTGGTAGCCCGGTCCGCCCGTGCCGCGGCCCAGGGGGTCACCGCCCTGGATCATGAAGTCCTTGATGATGCGGTGGAAGATCGTTCCGTCGTAGAGCGGGCGGTTGGTCTTTTCGCCCGTCGCCGGATCGGTCCACTCGATCTCGCCGGTAGCCAGACCCACGAAGTTTTTCACTGTCTTGGGGGCGTGGTTTCCGAAGAGATCGACACGGATGTCGCCCATGGAAGTGTGGATGGTTGCTTTTGCTGTAGGAATAGCAGTCATAAGGACATTCTTCCACGGCACATCTGCGTGCGGGCGGAAACGGCCTGGTTCAGCGCACAGTGAAAACCGCGCCCCGCCAGGGTCCTCGATAGCAGAGACCCGCCGGAACACGTAGGCTAAGGCTGAAACGACAACT
Source organism: Arthrobacter sp. Ms25 (assembly GCF_059090365.1). NCBI lineage: Bacteria > Bacillati > Actinomycetota > Actinomycetes > Micrococcales > Micrococcaceae > Arthrobacter > Arthrobacter sp. Ms25. The sequence goes on from NZ_JBNHFP010000003.1 coordinate 189,804, forward strand.
ATCCCGGGAGGTAGTTTTGAAGAAGGACCGCATCACCCATGATCTCGAAGCCAACGTCGCTGCAGGCATCGTGACCGCCCGCGACTGGGCATCACCCAAGGTCGAAGCAGCCCGCGACTGGGCCGTTCCCCGCATCGAAAAAGGGATCGAAACGGCATCCCCCAAGATCCAGGACGGCATCAAGCGTGCTGCCGACGAAATCGCCCAGGGTGTGGCCACCGTTACGCCCCGCATCCAGGGCGGGCTCGAGAAGGTTGGGCCGCGCATCAGCCACGCCGTGGAGGAGGCCGCTCCCCGCATCCAGGGCACGCTGGACCGTGCCACTCCGGCTCTGAACACTGCCAAGGACCGGGTTGTTGACGATTACATTCCCGCCCTGTCGACGCGCATCGGGGTCGCCGCAGACAGCGTTTCACGCAGCCTGACCGCTGCCAACGTGCCCGTCCAGACCGCCGTCGCCAAGGTCACCGGCAACAAGAAGTCGCTGAAGCGTGCGCAGAAGGCCGCTGCACAGGCGGCCAAGCAGGCCCGCAAGAGCCAGAAGGGCGGCGGCAAGGGCTGGCTGGTCTTCGGCATCATTGCTGCTGCACTCACGGCCGGCGTAGCCGCCTGGCGCGCTTCCCGTCCGGTTGAGGACCCGTGGAAGACTCCGGCTCCCAAGCCGGCAGCCGCCACTCCGGCACCCAAGCCGACAGCCACCACTCCGGCAACGGCTCCGGCCGGCGCGGGCTCTTCCGCCACGGCTAAGCCGGCAGCCGCCCCCAAGGCTGAAGCACCCAAGGCGGAGGCCCCCAAGCCTGCTGCGAAGGCCACGGAGACCGCTGCTCCCGCCCCTTCCGACACTGCGGAGACTGTCGCCAGCATCAAGGAAGCCGCAGAGCGTGCCGCGGCCCGTTCCGGCGAGAAGGATGCTGAAGCCGGCAAGCACAGCAAGGAAACCGCCGGCGATGCAAAGGGAGCTGCAAAGCCCTCCGGTGCGCACTCCGAGAACAACACCGGCAAGTAGCAATATCGTTCGGACATCGGCTGGGAAGCCGGTTCCGATACAGAGGGAGGGCTTCGCCGCTGGCGGGGCCCTCCTTTGTGTATCCGGAAATGCCGCCTATACGGTGTCTCCGCCCAGGGCAGGCGGCGCGGGAGGCACCGGCTGGGCCGGTGCTCCGGACCGTCTGCGGATCCTGCCCTGGCCCGCAACGACCACCGTCAGGCCCGCCAGAATAAGTGCCAGTCCCGCATATGTGCCGGCAGGAAGCTGCTCGTGGAGGAAGACGGCCGCCAGAATGGCTGCTCCCGGAATCTCCAGCAGGATGATCATGGACACCACCAGCGGGCTGATGACCGCCAGCAGGTGGTTGAACACCGTGTGGCCCAGGATCTGCGCCACGACCGTCACCCCGAGGATGCCCAGCCATGCGGCGGGCGGGAACCCCACGATCGGCTGCCGGAAGGCCGCACACAGGACAAGGAGCAGCACCGCGCAGGCTCCATAGCAGAGTGTTGTGTAGGTACCCGTGGACATGGACTCCCGGGCCTTCCCTCCGGCGATGGTGTAGACGCCGGCGAGGGCACCGCCGGCCACTGCCAGCACGTCCCCGATAAGTGCTTCCTTCGATACCCCGAAGTCGAACCCGGAGATGACAACGACGCCGACGAAGGCGGCCGCGAGCCCCGCCAGCACCCGTGGCGGGACCCGGATGCCCCGCAGCACGTTGAACAACGCAATCCAGCCCGCCTGGAGGCAGACCAGCGCCGTGGCGGCGGCAACCGATGTGAGCTGGAGGGACGTGATGAAGCAGGCGAAATGCAGGGCCAGCGCCACAGCGGCAATGGCAGTCCATTTGTAGTCGCGCGCGGTGAGCTGCCCGAACTCCCTGCGGCGGCCCAGGAGGGCCGGGCCGCCCATCACAACCGCGCCGAGCGCGTTGCGCCAGAACGCGATGGCCAGGGCGGGAGCGGCGGTTGCCGCCATGATGGGACCGGATGCGGAGACGCCCAGAACGCCGATCACCGCAAGGAAGATATTCACAGGCCCACACTAGTGCAGTGCACCCGTCCGGCGGTGCCGTGGCCGACGGCGGACCAGGCACAAAAAGCAGAAGGTCCCCGCTCCTGAGAGCGGGGACCTTCTGTTTCGGTGGAGGCACGGGGACTCGAACCCCGAACCCCCTGCTTGCAAAGCAGGTGCGCTACCAATTGCGCCATGCCCCCGAAAGGAGAACTTATCCAGTATAACCCACCTTTGCCGGCGGTTATAACCAGGACATCCTTTTGGCCCTCAGTCGACCTTGTCGGTCGATTCCTTCCAAACGGTTTTCTCAGCAGCAGTTTCCTGCCACTTTTTGAAGGCAAAGATTCCCGCTGCCGCCGCTGCCGTAACAGCGAGCAACTTCTTCACGGAATCCTCCTTGCCGTCGTGGTCCACCTCTAGAGGTGTTCCGTGGGCGTACCAGGACTTGAACCTGGGACCTCTTCGTTATCAGCGAAGCGCTCTAACCGCCTGAGCTATACGCCCCGAACCTTTTCGGGCCGAGATAAAACTTTACCGTACCTTCGCCCGGGTGCCAAATCGGGCCCCGTGCGGGTTCCGGAAGCGCCTGGCGGGGCGCTTCCGGACCCCCTTGCTAATCGTCGGTGAGTGTCACACCGATGCCGCCCACGAGGGTGGAGGCAATGTTGTAGAGCACGGCAGCGAGCATCGACAACGCCGTCAGCAGCAGAACGTTCACCACGGCGATGATGGTGGCGAAGGAAACCACCTGTCCCAGCGATGCGAAGTCACGGAGATCGAATCCGCCGGACTCGCTGCCGGCAATTTCACCCAGCAGCGTGTTGACGCGGTCAAAGATCCCCGTCAGGTCCAGCACGGTCCACAGCACGATGGCAGCGACCACGGTGACGACGCCGAGCGCCACGGACAGCAGGAATGCCATCTTCAGGACGGACCAGGGGTCCACCTTGCTGACCAGCAGCCGGGCCTTGCGGGCCTTGGCCTTGGGAGCGGGCTTCACCAGCGACGGGCGGTTACCCGAGGTGCTCTGACCCCCGGCAGGACGCTGGGCAGGACGGGCAGGGGCCTTCACCCGCGGCCCGCCGCCCGAGGACGACCTGGGGCTTGGGTTGGTCGAGCTCACTCGCTACCTCCATCTTGTGCTGACTGCGCGTCGGACGCAGCCGTTTCGTCTGTAGACAACGGTACTTCATCGCCTGTGGGCTCCACAGGCGCCGCCCCGGCGGCTGCAAGGGCGGCTACGGAAGTTCCGTCCGCGGCCGCAGTGTCCTCCTCGATGCCCAGATCGCGCTCTGAATTCCGGGCAACCGCGATGATCCGGTCATTCTTGTCCGGCTTGGCGAAGATAACGCCCATGGTGTCCCGACCCTTGGCCGGCACGCCGGTGACGGAGGAACGGACAACCTTGCCGCCCTGCATCACCACCAGGACTTCGTCCTCTTCCTGGACCACCATGGCGCCGACCAGGTGCCCGCGTTCCTCGGCGAGCTTGCCCACCTTGATGCCGAGGCCACCGCGGCCTTGGACACGGTATTCGTCCGAACTCGTGCGCTTGGCGTAGCCGCCCTCGGTCACGGTGAAGACAAATGAGTCCTCGGTGACGACGTCGGCCGCGAGCAGCTCATCGTCTTCCCGGAACTTCATGCCCGTCACGCCCGAGGTGGCCCGGCCCATCGGCCGCAGCGCATCATCGGTGGCCGTGAATCGCAGCGACTGGCCCATGCGGGAGACCAGCATCAGGTCATCCGTCTCGGAGACCAGCTGCGCGGAGACGAGTTCGTCGCCGTCGCGCAGGTTGATGGCAATGACGCCTGCGGACCGGTTGGTGTCGTAGTCCGCCAGCCGGGTCTTCTTGACCAGCCCGCGCTTGGTGGCAAGCACCAGGTAGGGAGCGGCGTCGTAGTCCGGCAGCGCCAGGACCTGGGCAATGCGCTCCTCCGGCTGGAACGCCAGCAGGTTGGCCACGTGCTGGCCCTTGGCATCCCGTCCGGCCTCGGCCAGTTCGTAGGCCTTGGCCCGGTAGACCCGGCCCAGGTTCGTGAAGAACAGCAGCCAGTGGTGGGTGGTGGTGACGAAGAAGTGCTCGACGACGTCGTCCCCGCGCAGCTGGGCGCCCTTGATGCCCTTGCCGCCGCGGGCCTGCTGGCGGTAGTTGTCGCTGCGGGTGCGCTTGACGTAGCCGCCGCGGGTAATCGTGACCACCATTTCCTCTTCGGGAATGAGGTCTTCCATGCTCATGTCGCCGTCGTATCCCATGAGGATATGCGTGCGGCGGTCGTCGCCGTACTTGTCGGCGATTTCCTGCAATTCCTCGCTGACGATCGACCGCTGGCGCTCCTCGGAGGCCAGGATGACGTTGTATTCGGCGATTTCGGCTTCGAGCTTGGCGTGCTGGTCCTGGATCTTCTGGCGTTCCAGGGCGGCGAGCCGGCGCAGCTGCATGTCCAGGATGGCCTGGGACTGGATCTCGTCGATTTCCAGCAGGCCCATCAGGCCGTTCCGGGCGTCCTCAACCGTGGAGGAGCGGCGGATCAGGGCGATGACCTCGTCCAGCGCGTCCAGGGCCTTGAGCAGGCCGCGCAGGATGTGCGCGGCTTCCTCGGCCTTGCGCAGCCGGTACCGGGTGCGGCGGACGATGACTTCGAGCTGGTGGGTGACCCAGTGCCGGATGAAGGCGTCCAGGCTCAGGGTACGGGGCACTCCGTCAACAATGGCCAGCATGTTGGCGCCGAAGTTGTCCTGCAGCTGGGTGTGCTTGTACAGGTTGTTCAGGACCACCTTGGCCACGGCGTCGCGCTTGAGCACGATCACCAGGCGCTGTCCGGTGCGGCCGGAGGTTTCATCGCGCATATCGGCGATGCCGGTGATCTTGCCGTCCTTGACCAGTTCGGCGATCTTCACGGCCAGGTTGTCGGGGTTGGCCTGGTACGGAAGTTCGGTGACGACCAGGCAGGTGCGGCCCTGGAGTTCCTCCACATTGACCACGGCGCGCATGGTGATGGAGCCGCGGCCGGTGCGGTAGGCGTCCTCGATGCCCTTGTGGCCCAGGATCTGTGCGCCGGTGGGGAAGTCCGGGCCCTTGATGCGGCGGATCAGTTCCTCGAGCAGCTCTTCGTTGGGTGCATCAGGGTTCTGCAGGTACCACTGGACGCCGTCGACGACTTCCCGCAGGTTGTGCGGCGGGATGTTGGTGGCCATGCCCACGGCGATGCCGGAGGAGCCGTTGACCAGCAGGTTCGGGAACCGGGAAGGCAGGATGGTCGGTTCCTGGTTGCGGCCGTCGTAGTTGTCCTGGAAATCGACGGTTTCCTCGTCGATGTCCCGGACCATTTCCATGGCCAGCGGAGCCATCTTGGTTTCCGTGTACCGCGGTGCGGCAGCGCCGTCGTTGCCGGGGGAGCCGAAGTTGCCCTGGCCCAGGGCCAGCGGGTAACGCATGGTCCAGTCCTGGATCAGGCGGACCAGGGCATCGTAGATGGCTGAGTCGCCGTGCGGGTGGTACTGGCCCATGACCTCGCCGACCACGCGGGCGCACTTGTTGAAGGAGCGGTCCGGACGGTAGCCGCCATCGAACATCGCGTAGAGCACGCGGCGGTGCACGGGCTTCAGACCGTCCCGCACGTCGGGCAGCGCGCGTCCCACGATGACCGCCATGGCGTAGTCAAGGTAGGAACGCTGCATCTCGGTCTGCAGGTCGATCTGTTCAACCCGGTCAGTCAGTGCGGTCCCGGCCAGGGGAGTCTCGTCCCCGGTTACCTCGGGAGTCTCATCACTCATAATTCTGCTTCCGTTTCTAAGTCGCTCAAGTCCATGCTCTCCGGCAGCCAGTCGCCGGCACTGAATCCGCTAAATATCCAGGAAGCGCACGTCCTTGGCGTTTTGCTGGATGAAGCTGCGGCGGGACTCGACGTCTTCGCCCATTAATACCGAGAAGACGGAATCCACTGCAGCGGCGTCATCCATGGTGACCTGCAGAAGCGTCCGGTGCTCGGGGTCCATGGTGGTGTCCCAGAGCTCGGTGTAGTCCATCTCGCCCAGGCCCTTGTAACGCTGGATGCCGTTGTCCTTGGGCAGCCGCTGGTTGTTGGCCAGCCCGCGGGCGATGACCTCGTCCCGCTCACGGTCGCTGTAGACGTAGTCGTGGGCGTGGTTGGACCACTTGATGCGGTACAGCGGCGGCTGGGCCAGGTAGACGTAGCCGTTCTCGATCAGCGGACGCATGTAGCGGAAGAGCAGCGTCAGCAGCAGGGTGGTGATGTGCTGGCCGTCGACGTCGGCATCGGCCATCAGCACGATCTTGTGGTACCGGGCCTTTTCGACGTCGAAGTCCTCGCCGATCCCGGCGCCGAACGCGGTGATCATGGCCTGGACTTCGGCGTTGCTCAGCGCCCGGTCGAGACGGGCGCGCTCCACGTTGAGGATCTTGCCGCGCAGCGGCAGGATGGCCTGCGTTTCGGGGTTGCGGCCGCGGACTGCCGAACCGCCTGCGGAGTCGCCCTCCACAATGTAGATTTCCGACTTCGACGGATCCTTGGAGGAGCAGTCCTTGAGCTTGCCCGGCATGCCGCCGGATTCCAGCAGCCCCTTGCGGCGGGTGGATTCACGCGCCTTGCGGGCGGCGAGGCGGGCCTGGGAAGCCTGGATGGACTTGCGGATGACGTCGCGGGCCGGGCCCGGGTTCCGTTCCAGCCAGTCGCCCAGCTGGTCGGTGACCACCCGCTGGACAAAGCCCTTGACCTCGGAGTTGCCGAGCTTGGTCTTGGTCTGGCCCTCGAACTGGGGTTCGGCGAGCTTGACCGAAATAACCGCGGTCAGGCCCTCGCGGATGTCATCGCCGGTGAGGTTGTCATCCTTTTCCTTGATGATGTTCTTCTCGCGGGCGTACCGGTTGATCAGGGACGTCATGGCCGCACGGAAGCCTTCTTCGTGCGTTCCGCCCTCATGGGTGTTGATCGTGTTGGCGTACGTGTGGACGCTCTCGGAGTAGGCGGTGGTCCACTGAAGGGCCATTTCCACGGCCATCTTCTTGTCCGAGTCTTCGGTTTCGAAGGCGATCACGTCGTCGTGGACAACTTCGACCTTCTTCGCGGAGTTCAGGTACTTGACGTAGTCGAGCAGACCGTCCGCGTAGAGGTAGTCCACCGTACGGTGCTTCGGAGCCGCGTCTTCGTCGGTGGTTTCGGCGATTTCCTCGGTTTCCTCCTCCAGCGTCCGCTCGTCCGTGAGCCGAATGCGCAGGCCCTTGTTCAGGAAGGCCATCTGCTGGAAACGGGCGCGCAGGGTTTCGAAATCGAACTCGGTGGTCTCGAAGATTTCCGGGTCCGGGTAGAAAACCTGGGTGGTGCCGGTTTCGGTGGTTTCTTCGCCCTGGCGCAGGTCACCCACGGGGTGCCCGCCGTTCGCGAAACTCTGGCGCCAGACGTAGCCCTGCCGGCGTACCTCAGTCTCCACCCGCTCGGAAAGCGCGTTGACCACGGAGATGCCGACGCCGTGCAGGCCGCCGGACACGGCGTAACCGCCGCCGCCGAACTTGCCGCCTGCGTGGAGGATGGTCATGACAACCTGGACGGTGGGAATGCCTTCGGTGGGGTGAAGGTCTACCGGGATGCCGCGGCCGTTGTCGGTCACCCGGACGCCGCCGTCAGCCTGCAGGACCACTTCGATGTGGTCGCAGTAGCCCGCCAGCGCCTCGTCGACGGAGTTGTCCACCACTTCGTACACCAAGTGGTGCAGGCCGCGGGGGCCGGTGGAACCGATGTACATGCCCGGGCGTTTGCGGACAGCCTCGAGACCTTCCAGGACCGTGATCTCGCTCGCGCCGTATTCCACGGGGGTGGCCTTTTCCGGTGCGGCGTGGCCCTCTGGTGTTACCTCTGAGTTGTCCATCTCATTGTCGTTAGCCACAGGTGCTGTCGACTCCTCTTGTGTTCGTCAGAAATTGAAGCCTCCCCAGCGGACAGGCATCTCCACTCTCAATTCTACCGCGCCGCGGGGTGCAAACCCGTCCAAAACACCCTCTGACAGGCCACTAATGACGGTTTGAAGCGAATCGCAGCGCCCCGGATAGGGACGGATACGGGGCCGGGGGTTTTCCGGCCCCTAACCGGCTCCTGTACGGGCGCGGTCCCCGGTCCGGGTGCGGTACCGGAGACAGGTGCCGGCGGCTGTTCCTACCCGTAGGTATCCCGGGGTCCCCGCCCTTTGACACTGCGCAGTCCCTTGCGCCAGTTGGGTGCGGCCGGTCCGATGACCTCGATCTTGGTGACGACGCCGGGCCCCAGTTCGGCGTCGAAACGGGCAATGAGGGTGTCCCGCAGCAGCCGAAGCTGGGTAGCCCAGGCGGTGGAGTCGCACCGTACCTGCACCGTGGTGTCGGAAAACGATTCCGGCTTGCAGTGGGCGCTGACCTCGCTTCCCACCAGTTCCTCCCACCGGGAAATCACGGATCCGACGGCCACCGGGGAATTCCAGCCCCGTTCATTCACGAAGCGGGTGAAGACATTCCCCAGCCCCTGCGGGTCCCGGCCGACGTACTCTCCCGGGATGAAGGGCGCCTGCCTGCTGCGGCCGCTCTTGCGGCGGGTCGGCGGGAGGGGCTGGTTCCCCCGGGCCTGTGCGGCCTGGCGCATGCGGTTGAGCTGCTCCCGAGCGGCGTCGGGCCGGTCCTCGGGTTCTTCGCCGGGAAGCACAGGCTCAGGAGACGGGCACACTGACGCCTCCCGGAATCACGTTGATGACGCGTCCCGCCAGTGCCTCCGGAATGTCGTCGCCCACGGCCGCGGTGACCAGCACCTGCTCGGCGCCGGCGACAATACCTGCCAGCCGTTGCCGGCGGGAGGCATCCAGTTCCGCAAATACGTCGTCCAGGATCAGTATCGGCCCTGCCCCGGGCGTTTGATCGTCGCTGGTCAGCAGGTAATAGGACCCGAGCCGAAGGGCCAGGGCGAAGGACCAGGTTTCACCGTGGGAGGCATACCCCTTGGCCGGGGCCTGTCCCAGGATCAGTTCGAGTTCGTCGCGGTGCGGGCCCACCAGGGAAATGCCGCGTTCCAGTTCCCGGCGCCGGTTGGCGGAAAACGCCTGCAGGAACCGCTCGGTCAGTTCTGCAACGTCCAGGGCGTAGAGCTCGTCCGGGTCCTGCGTTCCCTCCACTGCGCCGTCGTCGTTCACGGTTCCCTGCAGCGTGGAACGGTACACGGCCCTGGCGGCCTTCGAACCGTCGGTCAGGTCGCGGTAGGCGGACTGAAGGTGCGGCTGCAGCCGCTGCAGCGCTTCAAGGCGGGCCGCCACCAGCTGCGCGCCGGCCACCGCCATGTGCTGGTCCCAGACATCCAGCGTTGCCTCATGCGCGGAGGTGAATCGTCCTGCCGCCCGGGCGGATTTCAGCAGGGCATTCCGCTGTTTCAGCACGCGCTCGTAATCCGACCGTGTCGCCGCATGGCGCGGCACCAGTGACACGATCAGTTCATCCAGGAACCGCCGGCGGCTGCCGGGATCGCCCTTGACCAGTGCCAGGTCCTCCGGCGCGAAAAGCACTGTCCTGCACAGACCGAGGATGTCGCGGGCCCTCACCGGATTGGCACGGTTGATCCGGGCCCGGTTGCTGCGGCCGGGATTCAGCTCCAGCTCCACGCCGGTGGCCTGTGATCCGCGCACCAGGCGCGCCCGGATCAGCGCCTGCCCGGCGTCGAAGTTCACCAGCGGAGCATCCGTACTTACCCGGTGGGAAGAGAGCGTGGCCAGATAGCCGATGGCCTCCACAATGTTGGTTTTCCCGGTGCCGTTGGGGCCGACAAAAACCGTGACGCCCGGTTCCAACTTCACGTCCAGCTGCGGGTAGCTGCGGAAACCGGTCAGGGACAGGTGGTCAACGTACATCGGTTCCTGGTCCTCTCCTGTCCGTTGAACCTGCCGGAGCTGCCGCGGGCGGGGGGTGAAATCGGACTCCGCCCCGACAGGCAATGTCAAATTGTGTTAAGCCGGCATTGTTACGCCGCTTTTTCCTGCTGCCGCCCGCTTCTCCGGCAGTAAAACTGCTGAAGGGTCCGGCGGGCGGGCGGCGGGAAACTACTGGTTCGGGAGACGCACCGGCATCAGCAGGTATCGGTAATCGGCCTGATCGTCACCGGTGAGCTCTTCCTGGGCCGAAATGACAGCCGGTTTCGGCGGCGTCGTGAAGGAGAAACGGACGTATTTGCTGGGGAACGCGCTCAGGCCTTCGCTCAGGTAATGCGGGTTGAAGGCGACCGTGATGTCGTCGCCGACCAGCGCTGCTTCCAGTGCTTCGGATGCCTGGGCATCTTCCCCTGTACCTGCGTCAAGGGAGAGCTGGCCGTCGGTGAAGGCCAGGCGCACCGGTGTGTTCCGTTCGGCCACGAGCGAGACACGGCGGACGGCTTCCACCAGTGCGGACGTTTCCACGGTGGCGTGGATGGGCGTGTTCTCGGGGAAAAGCGAGCGGATCTTGGGGTAGTCACCGTCCACCAGCAGCGACGTCGTACGCCGTCCGCCGCTTTCGAAACCGATCAGCTCGCTGTCATCGGACAGTGCGATGTTGAGGTCCCCTGCACCGCCGAGGGTCTTGGCCACCTCGTTGAGGGTCTTGGCCTTGACGAGTGCGCTGGTGGAAATTCCCGGTGTAGCCGGCTTCCAGGACAGTTCCCTCAGCGCCAGGCGGTACCGGTCGGTGGCAAGGAAGGTGATGAGGTCATCTTCGATTTCCATGCGTACGCCGGTGAGGATCGGCAGGGTGTCGTCCCGGCTGGCAGCAATGATGACCTGCGACACAGCCTGGGCAAAGGAGTCACCGTCCACGACGCCGCTCACCTCGGGCAGTGCGGGAAGTTCCGGATATTCCGCTTCAGGCATGGTGGCGAGATTGAACCGGCTGTTGCGGCAGGTCAGCGTGACCTTCGCACCATCTGTCTCGACTTCCACCGGAGCCGAGGGAAGGCTTCTGCAGATCTCGGCCAGCAGGCGGCCGGAGACCAGGATGGTGCCTTCTTCGCTGACATCTGCAGGGATGTGCAGGCGCGCGGAGATCTCGTAATCGAAGCTGGCAATGCTCAGCGAACCGTTTTCAGCCTTGATAAGCAGCCCCGAAAGGACCGGAACCGGCGGGCGCGGGGACAGAGAACGTGCTGTCCACGTGACGGCCTCGGCCAGGACATCCCGCTCAACTCGAAACTTCACTGAAGGGTGCCGCCTTTCGCAACGTACTTCTCAGTACAACTGATCTTGTCTTGAACTCGGGGAGAGCTATGTGTGGGTGGAACGGTTCGAAGCATCCGCGGACGGGTCTGGTCCGTGCTGATACGGGAGTTACCCGGCAAGCCGGACCGTGTAGGCGTATACGCGAATGACAACCATACTCTGTGACAGCTTAGCCCGCTCCGGTGCTTGGCTGCACTGCTGTGGTTCCGCAGGAGCCTGCTGCACCCGGCAGTGCGACTGGCCAATGAGTTCTTCCCGATGTGTCGGTGGGTTCGAGGGTGCCGAAAGCTTAGTTGTTATTTGGTGGAACCGAATTTCTTAAGATCCGTAGTGTTAATAACTCCTGTGGATACTGTGGATAACCCCTTGGTCGACCGCGTCCTTGCTGTTTAAGCCTGTTGATAACCTGTGGATCTACTGCAGCGCCGGTGTCCGGGGCTGTTGGAAACTTTTCGAGGGTTCCGCGTATCCACAGGGAAGTGTGCGTAAACAGGGGTTGTCCACCGGGTTATCCACACCCTTGTCCACAAATGTTAATTTTGAGCCCCTTCGGGGCTGATATTCCCGCCAGCTCAGGCTTCGCGCTGCTGCTGCTTGATCCGGTTCGTCAGCTCAGTGACTTGGTTGTAGATCGCCCGGCGTTCGGCCATCAGTTCACGGATCTTCCGGTCCGCGTGGATCACGGTGGTGTGGTCACGTCCGCCGAGTTCCTGCCCGATCTTGGGAAGCGACATGTCGGTCAGCTCACGGCAGAGATACATGGCAATCTGGCGCGCGGTCACCAGGGTGCGGGTCCGGGACTTGCTGCAGAGTTCCTCCAGGCTGATCTGGAAGTAGGCGGCAGTCTGGCCAAGGATCGAAGCTGCCGTAATCTCCTGGGCGCCGTCATCGGTGATCAGGTCCTTCAGCACGATTTCGGCCAGTCCCACATCCACCTGCTGCCGGTTCAGGCTCGCGAACGCGGTCACACGGATGAGTGCGCCCTCCAGTTCACGGATATTCGTGGAGATCTTGGAGGCGATGTATTCCAGGACGTCGTCCGGCGCGCTCAAGCTGTCTCCGATGGCCTTCTTGCGCAGGATGGCGATTCGGGTTTCAAGCTCCGGCGGCTGGACGTCCGTCAGCAGGCCCCACTCGAACCGGGACCGCATCCGTTCCTCGAAACCGGAGAGCTGCTTCGGCGGAAGATCGGAGGTAATGACCACCTGCTTGTTGTGATTGTGCAGGGCATTGAAGGTGTGGAAGAACTCTTCCTGCGTGGCGTCCTTATTGGCTAGGAACTGGATGTCGTCAATCAGCAGGATGTCCACGTTGCGGTACAGCTGTTTGAAGCTGGCGCCCTCGTCATAGCGGATGGAGTTGATGAAGTCGTTCGTGAACTCCTCGGAGTTCACGTAGCGGACGCGGATGCCGGTGTAGAGGTGGCGGGCGTAGTGCCCGATGGCGTGCAGCAGGTGGGTCTTGCCCAACCCGGAGTCTCCGTAGATGAACAGGGGGTTGTAGGCCTTGGCGGGAGCTTCAGCGACGGCGACGGCGGCCGCGTGGGCAAACCGGTTGGACGAGCCGATAACAAAGGTCTCGAAGACGTACTTCGGATTCAGCCGGCCGAATTCCTGGCTGGTGCTCGGCGGCGTAGGGGAAGGCGCGCCGCTTTCCCCGGACGGGACGGGGCTGGGTGCGGCCGGCTGTTCTTCAGGCTCCGGTTCCGGTTCGGTGACCGGGGTGAGATCGGCATCAATGACGAACGCGCACTGGATGTCGGCCTGGAAGACACCGCGGAGAACCTCATCCAGGATGTTCTTCAGCTGTGTCTGCAGCACTTCGCGGGTCAGTTCGTTGGGCACGGCCACCAGGAGGGTGGTCCCGATCAGACCCTGGGCCTGTGCCAGCACCACGAATCCACGCTGTCGGGGAGTAACCCGGTCATCGGTCTCCAAGGTGCGAATGACCTTGCGCCAGGAACTGCCAACATCGTTGATTTCGTCCGTACCCACAAAAACCTCTCATGACGCCGTGCGGCTGTCTAAGAACACCTGGGACCCCGGTGGGGATCCTGGCACTTCATCCACAGAGTTATACACAGATAGTGGATAAAGTACCCGTCGCCAAGCCTAGAGGATGATTTCCCGTGGTGGTAGCTGGAAATCCGCCTGTACACAGGCCTGTCGGCTGTCTCACAGCGGCGAAGACGTCGGGATACCCACAGCGGTTGTCCACAGCTGTTGAAAAACCTGCGTACACAGCAGGGTGCCCGGCTATCCACAACCAGTCCACAGGCTGTCCACATTTCCACAACGGCCACCCGCCTCCCCCTGCCCCGTCCCGGTTTGACTGGTGTCGCCGTCTCCCATACCGTGGAGTAGTCCTTTGTGTCTGCTATCTGTACTCACACATGCCCTGCAGGGGTTCTGGAAATCAGGGTCCAGGTCCGGGCGAGTACAGACAGACACATGAAAAAAGCGCCGCTTGTTCTTCCCCCTTGTCGCAACAAGTGCCGGCGCGACTCAAGATTGTCTTGGAGTAACTACCGTGAGCAAGCGGACTTTTCAGCCGAATAACCGCCGTCGTGCCAAGAAGCACGGCTTCCGCCTTCGCATGCGTACCCGTGCCGGCCGTGCCATCCTTTCTGCACGCCGCGGCAAGGGCCGTACCGAACTGTCGGCCTAAATAACCTCAAAGTTTGTCGATGCTGCCTCTGCGCAGCTCTAGCCCGGATTCCAGGTGGTCCTAATGCTGGCCGTACGGAACCGGGTAAGGGTGTCGGCAGATTTTTCTCGTACTGTACGTTCCGGTGCCCGAAGTGGGCGCCGGAACGTAGTGCTATATGCGGTGCCTACGGGTGAGAAACCGAGCCGCATCGGCTTCATCGTGGCCAAATCCGTCGGGAACGCCGTGACACGCAACCTCGTTAAGAGAAGACTGAGGGAAGCGGCAGCGCAGAGCCTCGCTCTCCACCCGACCGGCCTGGACGTAGTGGTGCGGGCCCTACCTGCTTCTGCCTCGGCGTCGTGGCCCGAGCTCCGTGCCGACTACGACGGTGCTTTGAACGCCTGTATAGCCAAACTTTCGCAGCTTTAGACATGCCAGGTGAGGAAGGATGAGCCAGAGATGAGGGACTCCGGATCGAATCCGTCGAGGGCCTTGATCGCTGTTGCCCGTTTTGTATGGAACCTTCCCCGGATGGTCCTGATCGGCCTCCTCATGGCCTACCGCAAAACCGTTTCGCCGCTGTACGGCCCGGTTTGCCGATTTTTCCCCTCGTGTTCCGCCTATGCCCTCGAAGCAGTCACCGTTCATGGAGCCGTCAAGGGCTCCTGGCTGGCTTTCCGGCGGCTGATCCGCTGCCATCCGTGGAACGACGGCGGAGTGGACCACGTACCTGATGGACACCGGATTTGGGACACAACGAAGGTCCCGAGGATCATTGTGCTGAATCACCCCGTGATTCCAGCTGACGAAGACAGCCGCTCGGCGGCCTGAGGAGAGTAAATGGGTTTCTTCGAGACGATACTGTTCCCCTTTAAGTGGGTAGTGTCATGGATCATGTGGATCTTCCACGAGGGCTTTGTCGCCATCGGGATGGATGCCGCATCCGGCTGGACCTGGACGCTGTCCATCATCGGCCTGGTGATCGTGATCCGCGCCGCGTTGATTCCGGTCTTCGTCAAGCAAATCAAGGCGCAGCGCGGCATGCAGTCCCTGCAGCCGGACCTGCGCAAGCTGCAGCAGAAGTACAAGGGCAAGACCGACCAGCTCTCCCGCCAGGCAATGGCGCAGGAGCAGATGGCCCTGTACAAGAAGCACGGGACCAACCCGTTCGCGGCCTGCCTGCCCATGCTGATCCAGATGCCGTTCTTCTTTGCCCTGTTCCAGGTGCTGAACGGAATTTCGACCTCCAACGCCCAGGGCAAGGGCCAGGGCGCGCTGTCCCACAGCGCCATCCAGCAGTTCGACGAGGCCACCATTTTCGGTGCCCCGCTGTCGTCCTCCCTGCTGCACGGATTCGGCGACGAAGGCCACTTCTCGGTTGTCGTGCTTTCGATCATCATGATCCTGGCCATGACCGCTTCGCAGTTCATCACGCAGAAGCAGATCATGTCGAAGAACATGTCCGAAGAGGCACTCGCCAGCCCGTTCATGCGTCAGCAGAAGATGATGCTCTACGTACTGCCCATCGTCTTCGGCGTCGGCGGCATCAACTTCCCCATTGGTGTGCTTATCTACTGGACCACCACCAACCTGTGGACCATGGGACAGCAGTTCTTCGTCATCCGGCGGATGCCCACCCCGGGCTCGCCGGCGGCGAAGGCCCTGGCAGAGCGCCGTGCCCGCAAGGGCCTGCCGATGGCCCCGCTCCTCGGAGAGAAGAAGGGCGAAACGCCCGTTGAAGTACCTGCGGCACCGAAAGGCCAGCGCACTCAGCCTCAGCGGAAGAACAGGAAAAGGAAATGAGCCCAGAGCACATTGATGATCCCGTAGCTCCCCTCGAGGACGCTGCGGAGCCTGTTTCGGGGCGTACTGGGCGGCTTGAGGAAGAGGGCGACGTAGCCGCTGACTACCTCGAGGAACTCCTGGACATTGCTGACATCGACGGCGATATCGACATCGAGGTGCGCAACGGCAGGACGTACATCTCCGTAGTATCCGAAGACGGCGACGCCGCGGCTCTCCAGGCCCTGGTGGGACGTGAGGGCGAAGTTCTCGAGGCACTGCAGGAGCTGACCAGGCTCTCGGTGCTGACGGCTACGGAGAACCGCTCTCGGCTGGTCCTGGACATTACCGGGTACCGCGAGGAGCGCAGCGGGCAGCTGCAGTCCATTGCGGAGGACGCAGCCGAGCGTGCGAAGGACACCGGTAAGGAAGTGGCACTCGCACCCATGAGTGCCTATGAGCGCAAGATTGTTCACGACGCCGTCGCTGAACTGGGTCTGGTCAGTGAATCCGAAGGTGAAGGCGCGGACCGCCACATCGTCGTATCCCTGCCTGCATCTTAGTTATCCCATCCGGCAGTGCAGACAAGGAATATCAAGTAAGTGGTTGAAACAACGCCCGCAGAGCTGGACGCCGCCCGGACAATCTTCGGTGACCGGTTGGACCTTGCCCGGCGGTACGTGGAGCACCTCGCGACGTCGGGCATGGAACGCGGCCTGCTCGGGCCCCGGGAGGTTCCGAGGCTCTGGAGCCGTCATGTGTTGAACTGTGCTGTAGTCGCGGAACTGATCCCCGCCAACGCCACAGTGGCCGACGTCGGCAGCGGTGCGGGATTGCCGGGACTGTGCCTGGCGATTGCCCGGCCTGATCTGGCCATGACCCTTATCGAGCCGCTCGAACGGCGGGTCATCTGGCTCAACGAGGTAGTTGCCGACCTCGGCCTGGACAACGTCCGGGTGATCCGCGGACGTGCCGAGCAGGTAGTCGACGAGGTGAACGTGGACGTGGCGACGGCGCGCGCCGTTTCGGCACTGGGCGGATTGGCCGGGCTGACCGTACCCCTGCTGCACGGGAAGGGGCAGGTCCTGGCGATCAAGGGGCGCAGCGCCGAAGAGGAAGTGCAGAAAGCCGCGAAAGCGATCCGCAAGCTCGGCGGAAAGGACACTGCGGTAGTGACCGTGGGTTCCGATGTGCTGGAGGAACCGACCACGGTGGTGCGTATCTCCGTAGGGTGAGCCGTCTGACACCCTGGCTTCCATGCACACACCGTCGCCGGTCCCGGGGAATGCGGGCGAAGCGGATAGTCTAGATGGACTAATGCCTTAACGCTTTATGTTGGAAAGTGAGCATGACCAGGTGAGTGCGCGTGATTCTGCCGCAAAACGAATTCCCCCTTTTGCCGCACTCGGTTCTGCCCTGTCTGCCTCGTTCGGCCGAAAGCAACCGCAAGCGGCTGCGGCTCCTAAACCACCGGCTGTTGTTTCACGTGAAACGGTAGCGGCGGTAGAGCCGCCGCAACCCGCCCAGACTGAAAGCAGTGCCGTGCCTGCGCCGGCCCCCCGAGCTATCGAAGGTGGTGTATCCGATGAAGCCGCGCCCGCGCCCGCATCGGTAGACGTTATGGACTTGATGGACGAGAGCACCCCATTGGCCCGGGAACTGGCCAGCGAAAACCGCCGCCGCGAAAAGCTGCGGGGCCGCGTTCTGCCGCGTCCGCCCCAGACGCGGATCATCACGGTGAGCAACCAGAAGGGCGGCGTTGGGAAGACCACCACCACGGTCAACCTCGCAGCGGCCCTGGCGACAGCGGGGCAGAACGTCCTGGTGATTGATATCGATCCGCAGGGAAACGCCTCGACGGCGCTGGGCATTGACCACCGCGCCGAGGTGGAAAGCATTTATGACGTGCTCATTGACGATCTGCCGCTGGGCAACGTAGTTGCGCAGTGCCCGGATATCAGCAATCTGATCTGCGCTCCCGCGACCATCCACCTGGCCGGAGCGGAAATCGAGTTGGTTTCCCTCGTTGCGCGTGAGCAGCGCCTGAGCCGCGCCATCAACGTCTATGCTGCCGAACGGGAAAAGCAGGGTCTCGAGCGGCTGGACTACATCTTCATCGACTGCCCTCCCAGCCTGGGCCTGCTGACCGTCAACGCGTTTGTTGCAGCACGGGAAGTCCTGATCCCCATCCAGTGCGAGTACTACGCACTCGAGGGTCTCAGCCAGCTGCTGAAGAATATTGAGATGATCCAGAAGCACCTCAATGCGGATCTGGTCGTTTCCACCATTCTGTTGACGATGTATGACGGAAGGACCAATCTTGCCGCACAGGTTGCTGCGGAAGTCCGTGAGCACTTCCCGGATCAGGTGCTGAACGCAGTTGTTCCCCGTTCGGTGCGCGTCTCGGAAGCCCCCAGCTACCAGCAAACGGTCATGACCTACGACCCGTCATCTACGGGCGCCTTGTCCTATCTGGAAGCGGCTGCGGAGATAGCCCAGCGCGCCTAGAGACACCCCGGCGGGGTTCGGCTGCCAGCCGGGTTTCGCGCCTTAGACTACTCTCACAATCAATCCGTGCCGTTTGACAGGCGTGCATAAGGGAAGGACATACCCATGGCCGAGAAGCGTCGTGGTTTAGGCCGTGGTCTGGGAGCATTGATCCCCAGCAGCGCGGAGCCTGAGGAAACTGAGAACCAGAATCAGGCATACGTTGTTTCCGGACGCCCAGTTGATTTGTTTTTCGCCGCGGACGACACCCGGGTTTCCGCCGGTACGTCCGGAGGCGCCGTGCCCCGGCGCGGTGCCGGCATCAACAAGGACGCACTGCGCGGTCCGGCAAAGAAGTCAACCACACGCAGCTCAGCGTCACGTTCGTCGGCTGCGGCCGGCACTGCCGCCGGGAGGGAAGAGGGCGGATCTGCAGGTGGTGCTTCCGCTCCTGTTTCCGCCGGTGTTCAGCCGCGCACCTCGCGCTCGGCGACCGACGGCGGGTCCACCCCGAAGTCTGGAAGCACGGATGACCGGCAGGCGAAGGAAACAGCGAAGTCTTCCGGGAAAAACGCCGGGAAGGACTCCGCAAAGCCTGTAGGTACCAGTCCTGAGAAGGCTTCCAGGGCCGACACGGACGTCGAGGCTCCTGTATCCGCCCCTGAGGCCGGGACGGAAGCCACAGGGCACCAGAGCGCCCCCGAGGGCCGGGGCGTCGAGCAGACGGCCGATGTTTCCCGTGAAACATTGCCAGGTGAAGTCGGCGATACGGGACTTGTCCGCGTACCGGGGGCAACGTTTGCCGAACTGCCCATCGATTCCATCCATCCAAACCGCAAGCAGCCCCGTTCCGTCTTCGACGAAGACGATATGGCCGAACTGGTGCACTCCATCCGCGAGATTGGAGTCCTGCAGCCGATTGTAGTCCGCCCGTCCGCTGAGGACGACGCCGAACATCCGTACGAGCTTGTGATGGGTGAACGACGTTGGCGTGCGTCGCGTGAAGCCGGGCTGGAATCGGTACCTGCGATCATCCGCTCCACCCAGGATGTGGACTTGCTCCGGGATGCCCTGCTCGAGAACCTGCATCGGAGCCAGCTGAACCCGCTGGAAGAGGCGGCCGCTTATCAGCAGCTGCTGGACGATTTCGGCTGCTCGCACGAGGAACTCGCTGACCGTATCGGCAGGTCCAGACCGCAGGTATCCAATACCCTGAGGTTGATGAAGCTTCCTCCGCTGGTACAGCGCCGCCTCGCGGCAGGTGTACTGTCGGCCGGACATGCGCGAGCCCTGCTCGGACTTGGCGATCCCTCCGAAATGGAGAAGCTGGCGCAGAAGATCGTAGCTGAGGGACTGTCTGTTCGAGCCACCGAGGAAGTCGTCTCACTTGCCGACGGACTCCGGAAGCCGGCTAAGGCGTCTAAGCCCAAACTGGGAGCGCGCCATGAACGGCTCGACTACCTGGCGACCTCTTTGGCAGACCGACTCGACACCAACGTCAAGATCACCCTGGGCGCCCGTAAGGGCAAGGTCAGCATTGAGTTCGCCAGCGTGGACGACCTCAACAGGATCATGGGTGTCCTTGCTGCTCCGAGTGAGTAGGTACTGCCTCCCGCTGAACTGCTAGGGCGGGCCGGTGTTTCACGTGAAACGCCGGCCCGTCTTTTTTGTGCGGTGACTACTGAAGCTGGCGCTTTGAAGTTGATTGGCATTACGCAGCCGTGGGAACACTTCGCCAAATCCGGGATTGAAGCCCCATGGCAGACATTGAGGGTACCCGTAACCGTCCCGATCGTCGGCTCGTCCTGCGGACGAGGTGCTGATGCTTCGATTAGTAGGGGGCGTCCGTCGGACAAGGGCGATCGGTGACCGGCAGTTTCCAAGCGCGACACAGCCGGTATGGTGAACCGTCACTAGCGGCGAGGCGAGGGACTTCCCGCCCGGTAGGACATGTTGCTAGGGCGGAGCGTACTTCTGCGCCAGCGGCCATCCGAATGTTATACGTGAGACTTGGGTCCGCTGTACCCGCCGAAGACTCGGGACCGGGTTTGCAGCGGGATTCCTTCTCCCAGGGATCCGTGGTCTGGCTATAAGGGAGACGGACTTGGCTACCACACTGCGGCAACGCCGAGAAAGTCATGGCGGGCCGAGGAATGCAACTGGCGCGGGGTGCTTCTGACGCCTAGAAAGCGCCCCTATAAGGATCAATACAGCTCAGCCCTATGTCTTTTTGTGGATCTGCAGCGACCGTTTCATGTGAAACGTCCCACCGAAAGCGCGGGGCACACCGTCCTGATGCGAGGCGGGTTGTGCCCGGGGGTAAAGCCAAGGCCTCTCGCAGCTGAATTCGGTCGTATGTTCGGCAGCATGCATCCGCTTGGACACTGATGGTGGAAAGGTGGATAGGTGGATGGACCCGGAGCTGAACCTCGTTGTGGCGACCTGGTGAGATGGGCGTCGTATCGCGGGTCGGCGATGCAAGACGCCAACGCGGCAGGTGCAGTGTCGTCCTTGTCTTCCGACCACTGTTTCACGTGAAACCTTCTTTTTCGCTAGTAGTGCCTGATATCGAATGCCCCCGGTCGATGCCTTTAGTCACGACCAGCTCGGATGGCGGGACAGGTCAGGCGGACTTTCTACAACCTCCCGGCGTACCAACACGGGGCGAGCACCGAGCTGGTTGACCACTCATCCCTACCCGCTGAGTACGGATGCCAGCTGCGCAGTTGGCCTGTCCTCCACTGATCGAGGAACTCCCCGCACCCACCGTAGATATGCGGGGCACGGTATCTGCCGGGGCAAGTACGGGCCCCGCACGGGACTTCATCAGCTGCGCGCAGCCTTATCCGCCATGAGCCATGTGCCTCCGGGGCAGCTCTAACACACCCCGTAGGCGAACATCACCACACATTCCTCACCATGTGCGCTTTGAAGTGGCCGTACACATATTGGTGTTGTCGACAGCAGAATGAATCGCTGACGTGTTTCACGTGAAACGTCTGCAGTCGTATCAAGACACCCGCGCCCAGCGGCTCAATGTGAGCAGCGCAAAGGGAAAGACAAACTCCGGATAATCGAAGCCTCCCACGCCGCCTGTAGGGACAGCCCGCTGGCGGCTCGACAAGCAGCTGAGCGCCTGACAGGGCATCAGCCAGGGTGTTCCACGGCGGTCGCCTGGGGTCGTAAGCCAACTCAATAGCGTTTCCGACAATCGCGAGTCATATGATCTTGGCCGGTGTAGCGCGGTGGGAGCGCTGTTTGCGGCAGTAAGGCCTGTTTCACGTGAAACGGGACGACCGGCAGGATGATGCGACGGGGCGGACAAACAGCGAAACCGTCGCACGACCTGTTCGAGTCGGTGGCCCCACGCGGATAACGTATACACGGTGGGGAACCCGCGGTCGGGAGAGGGCGGCGAGGAAGGGGTGATGTCTGTTAGCGATGGGTTGGTACCGCTCACACACCATCGATCACTTGGGCCTGTGGGGCAGGAAGCGGATGGATTGAGTTCGTGCTCGATACGCGTTCGTACTCAATACGCCTACTGCCATGGTCCGAAACGCAGCCCCTGCGCCGTCCGTCTCAGTACGGTTCGCGATGGAGGTTCCCCCGCCGGTTTGGCCTGGGCCGTCAGTTCGCTGTTGACGGCCGGAAGCGGGATGCCCGGATTCGGACACCAGGAAAAGCACGTGATCACCATCCGCACCGGCTGGGTAGCGTCAGGACGGTCGGTAAGACTCCGGGCCCGCTACATGCGCGGCTTCCAGCAGTGTCCTGAACGAAAGTTCCGACCTCCGACACGTGCTGGCATCTTCGCCCGCACAACCCGAGACTGACCGCTGAGCCTGCTGCTGGCGCACCGGGTCGAAAGCAGTTTCCTCCCCGTACAACAGCAGGACATGTCGTCGGATCTATGGAAGCTGAAGGTCGCTGCGCGGAGAGGGGCCGCGCGTTCTCCACCATGGGAAGGGCGAACGGCACTCTCCTGCCCCGCGTCCGGCTCGGCAGGCCTCCCAAAGTCTGGGAACGCCCAATTCGTGTCACACCGCAGCTGCCCGGGCGCTTGCGACAACTGGTGCATGCAGGCCATTTCCGCTGGGTGAAAGGAGCGTATGGCAACGCCACGCTATGAGCGGCAATAAGCACAGGGACGGTCCTGCACCGCGCTTCGCGCTCGCTCGTTGCGCCCCACGGGCAGTTGCTCTGGATGACAACCGCGATTGTTTAGGGCGCCTATGGGGCAAGGCCCTTAGAGAGACCGCCCCGCTTGCACACCGTGTGCGTGTTGTATGGATGCCCATGCCTACCTCTGGAGGTGTCGGGACGGAGCGCAACGCCTCTTCAGGAAATCCTTCAGTAGAACGTCTGGTGTTCTTCGGGAGCTGCCTCAGGACCGCAGGGCGGAGAGGAAGGGAAGGGACAAAAGGTCAGTAGGCGGGAGGCGAGGCCCAAGGAGCCAGGGGGAAGGCGATGTACGTCGCTTGCTGAAAAAAGGGATGAACTCTAGCCATCTGAGAATCGAGGCACCTTCCTCAATACCAGCGGCAGAACCTGGGTGAGGGCGCGGCAGGGGCTCACGTCCGCACGATGCGACTCAGCATGGGTCCGGGCCTGCCACCTGCTGCCCGGCCGGTCCGCCCATCTTTCAGCAGAGACCGTAGGAGGTGTCCGCCGCCGGCAATGAGCCGCCGGGTGCTCCGGCTTGGACCGCCGGTGACGCAGGCGTCCTCAGGGTGCGCCTTTTCGAGTAGGAAACCGGGCTCAATGTTCCGCACTGCTTCCTCTTCCGCGGAGTGTTTCACGTGAAACACGGGCGCCCGGAGATGGTCTTCAAGTGTTCGTGGGCATCAATAAAGGGTTGCAGCGGAGGCATGAACACCATGGTGCCGGCCAGCCCGCCGCCGCGAAGAGTGGCCCCGAGATGTATTGGGGGAACGATCCCCTGTGCGGCAATGGAAGCCGCGTCCCAACCGCAGGCAATCCCGCGATTACCCAGTACGGGAATCCGCAGCGTCGGATGCTCCGTCAGGGCTACAGCGTACAGCGAGGTGGTCAGGTTCATCATCTCTGCGGGAGTGCCCACGGACTCTCGGCTCAGCAACGGAGCCGCTGCGGCGGCCGCGCCACCCAGGCCGAGCGTTTCCATGATGAGGCTGTCGCCTCCGCTGTAGCCCACGTCATCGGGGGTCCAGGGGGCCAGGAGGCTGCACCGAAGCCCGGACACGGGCGGCAGCGGTGCCCGGAACCAGCGGCGGGGAACCCCGGAGACCTGAACTGCGAATTCCTTCTCGTTCATCGCCATTGCCGTCACGATCGAACTGCCGGAAATACCCTCCGCGGCACCGGTCACTACTTTTGCCGCCGCCATGGCAACATGCAGGAAATGGAACTCCGCGGTGTTGAGGTAGGCCAGCAACGCGGCTGTGTCGGGAGCAAGTGGTGGCCCCGACACAATGTGCTCGAGGACGGCATTCCGGAACAGAAGCCCCGCGGCGCTGGACCTTCCGTGGAGTTCATCGCCCATGGCCAGGGCCGATGCCATGACGGGCAGGAGAGGCATCGGAGCCGCGCGGAGGATCCTGCCGAGGGCGGGGCCCACCTGGTCCCTGATTTCGGCCAGGTTGGCATTGACGGCAGGGCCGCGGGATCCGAACGTCAAGGCCTGTGTCCCGGGGCCCTCGTTCATCCGGCACGTGGCGGTCCTGCCTGACAGTCGGTCGCGCACCACGAGGACAGGCATTGAAGCGGTGCAGACTCCGGTCAGGGACCCGACGCCGTCATGGTCGTGGCAGGAGGCAAGCCGGATGGTGCCTGCGTGCAGCAACGCATCGGCCTCATCTTCGGAGGTAGCCAGCCCTTCGAAGACCGCCGCGCCAAGGACGGCCTGGCGCTGGCAGCCGGTGTACTCCTGCCAGCGCATCAACGGTCCCGAGACAAGAATTGTGTTCCTGTCCATGTCCGGAACTGCGTCACCGGCGGGAAGCACATCCACCAGCTCCGGTTCGGCGGATAGCATGGCCCTCACCGCCTGTTCATTGGGTGAAAGGCCGATTGTGCCGTCCGGTTGGTTGTTCATAGCGTGACCTGTGTCCTCATGGCAGAAGCATGGCACGGTACGTTGGTGCCATGGAGGATGAACACACGGGCGGTACGGCCAGCGACGTTGCCCGGGTGTACGACGTCGTCGGCCCCGCGTATGCGCAGATGGTTCCCACCGCCGGCGGGAAGGGGGATCCGGAGACCGAACTCGAACTGGCGCTGGTGCGGGAATTCGCCAGGTCGTTTCGCCCGGGGGCAAACGTGCTGGACGCGGGGTGCGGTCCCGGTCGGATGGTTGCCTACCTCGAGGCCCTGGCACCACTGGCTATCACCGGATGCGACATCTCACCCGGCATGGTCCGGCTGGCAAGGCACGCCCATCCGCACCGGGAGTTTACGGTCGCGGAGCTGTCCTCGCTGCCGTACCCGTCGGATACCTTCTCCGGGGTCCTATCCTGGTATTCGATCATCCACACCCCGCCGGCGGAACTGCCACGGATATTCGCGGAGTTTAACCGGATTATGCGTCCCGGCGGAACGCTGCTGCTGGGTTTCCACACGGGAACGGGTGCCCGCCGGATGCTAAATGCCTACGGGCACCAAGTGGACCTCATCGCCAACCTCCACGACGTTTCACACCTCTCTGCATGCCTGGAAGACGCCGGTTTCCTCGTTAGCATCAGGCTGGAGCGCGCTGCCGTTGCCCACGAACGGCACGCCCAGGGATTCATCACGGCAAAGGTCCCCGGCTAGGCGTCCGGCCCCGGGGGAAGCCCACCCGCTAATACAGCGAACGCCCCCTGCATCAGCAAGGGGCGTTCCGGGGAAACGATGACGTCGGCTAGGAACCGGAGACGCGGCTGGCGGCCGGTTC
Source organism: Arthrobacter sp. Ms25 (assembly GCF_059090365.1). Taxonomy (NCBI): domain Bacteria; kingdom Bacillati; phylum Actinomycetota; class Actinomycetes; order Micrococcales; family Micrococcaceae; genus Arthrobacter; species Arthrobacter sp. Ms25. The sequence continues at coordinate 214,856 of NZ_JBNHFP010000003.1, forward strand.
TTCCATCGGATTGAACTTGAGCACGTCGTCCAGCGCGAGTGTCCCCGTTGGCTGGTCTTCCTCCTCCAGGAGGTACAGACGCTGGATGCCGATCACGATCGAATCGGCCACCGTCTGGCGGAACACCGGGTCGGCCAGCCGTTCGGCGTCGTGTGCATTACTCAGGTAGCCCAGATCCAGTCCTACGGACGGCACTCCCGGTACCTTCAGGGTGTCCCAGGTCCGGGCGTGGACGCCCAGGTTGTCCAGGTCGGTGCGGGCACCGAGCTCCTTCATGAGGAGCACAGCGGCGCGGTGGCCGATGGGGGAGCGCGCCTCGCCGGTGCCCGGCAGGCCCCAGTAGTATGCGGCCATGCCCGAGGCGGCCTGCTGGTCCAGCCAATCGCAGTGAATGTCCAGGTTCAGGCTCGGGGTGTTCCTCCGCGACCCCTGTTCACGCAGGGGCTCCCGCTGCTGCGGAACCAGCCGGGCACCGAACTCCCGGAGGATGCGTTCCACGCGCTCCATGATGTCCGTGGTGACCAGCTGCTCCGTCAACGGGTCCCCGCTGAGCCGTTCGGCAGCATGCGGGGACTGGAGGCGGGATCGGCCGGTGTTGACGGAAATCACCCGGCCGCGCAGGGCGGCAGTGGAACGGTCCAACCGTTCGTAGTCACGCAGCGCGAACGCCTGGCTGGGAGAAATGGCGCGGTTTACCCGGGACATGGACCGCATGGTGTCACCGTCGCACACACCGCTGCCCGGCAGTCCGAGGTTCTGTTGCAGTTCAGCAACCGCATACCGGGTGCGGACGCCGAAACTGCCGTCGATGTGGCCGTAATAGAAGCCCAGGTGGGACAGATGGCGCTGCAGCTCGGCGACGTCGTCGCCCCGCAGCTGCGCGCCTTCAACATAGTTCAGGGTGCGGTCCCCGAACCGGAACTGTGCTTCGGAAAGCGCACGCTGGGTGTCCGGACCGGCAACCCCGTCAACGATCAAGCCGCGGCTTTGCTGGAAAGCACGGACTGCGGCGTCAACATGGTCATCGAAAATGGTTGGATCGTTTACAGCGTCCGGTGCCAGGTAGGAGAGGGTGACGCCGGCGCGGAGCAACGCTTCACGAAGCGTCACTACGCGCCGGCTGGCATCCAGCCTCCGCAGGCTTTCACCATGCACAGTCATTGATATTTACTTCAGGAAAGCCGCGAATTCCTGCTCCAGGACCTGCTTCGGCTTGGCGCCGATGGAAGTCGCCGCAACCTCACCGCCCTGGAACACGTAGACGGCCGGGATGGAGGTGATGCCGTACTGCGCGGCGATCGCGGGGTTTTCGTCCACGTTGACCTTGACCACGTCGACCTTTTCGCTGTACTGCGCGGCGATGTCGTCGAGGATGGGGGACAGCATGCGGCACGGGCCGCACCATTCGGCCCAGAAATCAACGATGACCGGCTTGTCCGACGTCAGGACGTCGGTGCCGAAGGAAGCGTCGGTTACTGCTTTTGCACTGCTCATTTTTTGCTCTCCTAACAAGAACGGGAACTAAAGGGCTGCGTGTTCGGAAACAGCCTCGGCCGGCGGAGTGGGAACCTCCGCTGCGGTGGAGACGGAGTCGCCGAGGTCGGCAAGGTAATGCTCGACGTCGACGGCGGCCACACAGCCGGAACCGGAGGCAGTGATCGCCTGCCGGTAGGTCGGGTCGATGACGTCGCCTGCTGCGAAGACACCGGGCAGCGAGGTCTTGGAAGTACGTCCCAGGACGGCGATGGTGCCTTCCTCGGTCAGCTCCAGCTGGCCGCGCACGAGGTCCACCCGGGGGTCATTGCCGATGGCCACGAACACGCCCGTGACATTGAGCTCGGACTCTGAGCCGTCCTTGGTGTTGCGCAGGACGAGGCCGGTGACCTTGTCCTCACCGCGGATGGCAGCTACTTCCGAATCCCAGGCGAAGCGGATCTTTTCGTGTGAAAGGGCCCGCTCCTGCATGATCTTGGAGGCGCGCAGGCTGTCCCGGCGGTGGACCACCGTCACGGAGGAAGCGAACTTGGTCAGGAACAGGGCCTCTTCGAGGGCGGAGTCTCCGCCGCCGACGACGGCAATGTCCTGGCCCTTGAAGAAGAACCCGTCGCAGGTGGCACACCAGCTCACACCGCGGCCGGAGAGGCGCTTCTCATCGGGCAGCCCGAGTTCACGGTACGCGGAACCGGTGGAGATGATGATGGCCCGGGCGCGGAAGGTCTCACCGGTGCCGATGGTGACGGTCTTGATGTCGCCTTCGAGGTTTACCTCGGTGACGTCCTCGAAAAGGATTTCCGTCCCGAAGCGCGCAGCCTGCTTTTCGAAGTTCGCCATCAGGTCCGGACCCATGATTCCCTCGGGGAACCCGGGGAAGTTCTCGACGTCCGTGGTGTTCATCAACTCGCCGCCGGCGGTGACGGAGCCGGCGATCAGGAGCGGCTTCAGGTTGGCACGCGCCGCGTAGACGGCAGCAGTGTATCCGGAGGGGCCGGAGCCGACGATGATGACCTCGCGGACGTCGCCGGCTGCGGCGCCGTCGGTGGCAACGGGGTTTGCGGTGCTCACGGGGGTGTTCCTCTTCCTTGTTGAACTACAGTGTCGAACTGAAAAATCGGACCGGATGCGAAGGGCCGGTTCCTCGGTGGATCACCCTGCACAACCGATATCGTGTCCAGCTTATTCCGGGTGCCGTGCCCGGGGCATGCCCGCGGCGCCGCCGGAACAGCCCAGGAGTCAGGACACTCCGATTTCAGCGATCCTCAAGCCCCACGGGTAGGCGGCCTGGACTCCGTTGAGACGCGGCAGCTGGGTGAAGTTAACGATGACGTAGCGTGCCGAGGCAGCCTGCTCGTCGGTCTTGGGCACCGGGATGCTGGTGGTGGGGCCGGTAAAGCCGCTCTGGGCCACCGACGTTGCCCCCTCCAGATCCGGGGTGTCATTGAGCATGACGGAGAAGCTGCCGCCCGTGCCGTTCAACTGGGTGATGTTCACCTCGTTGACCGCGGATTCCTTGCCCAGGTCCACAACCAGGGCCAGGCTCGGCGCGAGTCCGCCGAAGGTGTCGCTGGCGTACACGTAACTGGACCAGTAGGAGGACGGATTGCCGTCGATGATCTGCGGCAGGGCGCCGTCGTTCGTCGAATCCAGCTGCGTGTTTCCCGGCACGAAGCGGCTGATACCTGTAATTTCGGGCGCCGGTGCCGGTGCAGGCGCTGCTTCGCCGGCGTCGGGAGCTTCCTGTGCGGCCTCCTGCGTGGGTGCGGAGGAAGCTCCTGCGTCCGGCTCGGAGGCGAACATGTCGCCCATTTTGCCCAGCTGCGAGACGGCGAGGACCACGGCCAGCACGAGCACGAGGCTCAGGACCGCGCCGATCAGCACGCGGCCGGACTTACGGTTCGGCTCGTCCTTGGCGCCGTCGTCGTACTCGTCGTCCGAAGCGCCGTAGCCGTCGTCGCCGGAGTCGTAGCCGTCACCGTCGTAGCTGCCCGCCGCCACGGCGGACTTGGGGAAGGTCGACGCCGAACGGGAACCGCGTTCCGGAACCGGGACCGCCTGGGACTCGTCCTCTTCCCATTTCGTGACCTTGGGCGCCGCGGGGGGAACGGCCTGCTTGGGCCGGGCTGTCGGTGCCGGGGGAACATTGGCACCGCCGGTGGCCGCCTCAGCCGGGGCGTCGGCGGCGTCCCCGAACTCGAGGTTGCGTTCCGCAGCAGCGGATCCGGCACCGGCTACCGCGCCGGCACCGGCGCTGTTCCGGCCGAACCGGGGCAGCTTGGGTTTATGGGCGCCGGGGAGCAGTGGCCTGCGTGGCTCGCGCTCCTCGTAATAGTCCTCATCATCGGTTTCCGGTTCGTGTGAACGGGGCATACCGAAGATTTCCGAACCGAGGGTGTCGGTAAAGAACGGCTCCACGTAGGGGGCGTCCCGCTCGATCACGAGATCCAGCAGATCCGCGGCATTGGCGTTGTTCGTGACAAGGTAGGTGCGGCCGTCGCTGACGCCCAGATCGAGCACCTGCACGGAGCCGTGGCGTTCGCCGGTGGCAATCTCACGGGCACTTGCAGAGACCTGGCTGGCATTCACGGGCGCGGCTACAAGGATGCTGACCGAACGGTTGAGGACCTGGTCCACACCGTCCAGCACCAGATCCTGCTCCGCCGAGGTGAGTACCTGGGCTGTCACCTTGTAACGGCCGCCCAGTACTGAACCGACGTCTACCGACTGTGGCACGTGTTCCTCCCATGAAAACGGCAATAAGACTGCGTGAGGTTAGTCTGACAGGTGCCAATCCGGATGTTTGTCCACCGACACGGAACACGGCCTGGCGCCGCAGTCCTAAACTGCCTGCTTTGTTCCCATGCTACCTGTCACACCGAGAAAGCCGGAGCCGGCACTTTAGGGAGTACGGCGGAGTTTGGCAAGGAGCGGCGCAAGGAACGCATCCAGCTCCGAGACCTTGAGGACACGCAGCAGCAGATAGTACGCAACGGCCATCAGCGACCCGCAGACCACCATCACCACGGTGGCGGAGGGGATGGATTGCCAGGCGAACCCATCGGTCGAATAGCCTCCCATCAGTGCCAGCGCAGCGGAGCCGACGGCGGCCGATCCCAGGGCCGCGACCACCAGGCGGACATGCACATCGAAGATCCCCGCTCCGCCGTAATCGCCCAGGCTGCGCCGAAGGAAAATGTGGCTGACGACGACGGCGGCAACGTTGCCCACCGAATAGGCCGCGGCCAGGGCGAAGATGATCCGGTCCGGCGGCAGCGCGGCTGCTCCCAGGGCCAGGGCCACGCCGAGGACCGAAAGGATCACCTGCATGATCATGGGAGTCTTGGCGTCTTCGCTGGCGTAGAAGGCCCGGTTCATCAGGAAGGTGGCGCTGAGGAAAGGTGCCGTGACGGCCAGGAGTACCAGGACCTGTGCCTGCAGGGTGGCCGAGACATTCGATCCGCCGCTGAACCAGATGCTGATGGGACCGGCCAGGACAATCAGCACGGCGGAACAAAAGACGGTGGCCACGCCGATGGCCCGCAGCCCCTGGGACAGGGTGGCCCGCACGCCGTCGTAGTTCTTTTCCGCGTAGGCGTGGGACATGTTGTTGAACAGCACCGTGGCCAGGGAGAGGGTGATGACCGAATGCGGAATGATGTACAGCATCGACGCTGTTTCCAGGTTCAGCTGTCCGGCAATCTCGCGGCCCATGGCCAGGTACTCGGGCCGCGCGTCCGAGGCGATGGTGGCCACATTGGTGTACACCAGGTAGGCGCCGTTGCCGATGAGCATGGTGATGATGGTCCACTTGGCCACCTTGCCGGTCTCGCGCAGCCCCACGCCCCGCAGCCCGAAGGAGGGCCGCAGCCCCAGTCCCAGCCGGCGCAGCGGGAACACGAGGACAAGGGCCTGCAGGGCGATGCCGAGGGTGGTGCTGCCGGCCAGGATCACAGTGGCCTGCGTGGTCCAGGTGTCCGGCGAGAACGCCGACGTCTCCTCACGGCCGATGAACGCGATGAAGACGATCAGTCCGGCGATCGCAACCACGTTGTTCACCACGGGAGCCCACATATAGGCCCCGAACCTGCCGTTGGCATTGAGGATCTGCCCGATCACCGCGTAGGCGCCGTAGAAGAAGATCTGCGGGAACAGCCAATAGGCGAAAGTCGTGGCCAGCGCCAGCCGGTCGGCACTTAGCGACAGGACCGTGGAGAGGATGACGGGGGCCGCGACGGTGGCCACAAGCGCAATGCCGGCCAGCACCACGAGGCTGAGCGTCAGGACCCGGGACACATACTCCTTCCCCCGGTCCGGCCGCTTGCTGGCCTTGATGATCTGGGGGACCAGCACCGCATTGAACACGCCGCCGGCGACCATCAGGTAGATAAAGTTCGGCAGCACGTTGGCGGAGCTGAAGACGTCGCTGACCAGTCCGGTGTTGCCGATGGCCACAGCCAACAGGGCAGTGCGGATGAGTCCAAGGAGGCGGGAAACCAGGGTTCCGGCCGCCATCACGGCACTGGAGCGCGCGGTACTGGGGGCTATAGTCTTTTCGGCCATCGTGACCCTATGTTCTCACCTTCGGTCCGGATTGCCTCAACCGGCACCGGGTGCGGAGCCTCAGAGGAAGCGGGGGAGGATCTCCCGGGCGAGGTCGGCAATCCGCCGCTCATTGGGGAAGGAAAGCCGGCGGCCGAGTTCCGCCAGCGGAACCCAGGCAACGTCCACGGCTTCGTGATCCGGATCGTTTTCGATCGTGAGGTGCCCGCCGCAGGCTTCCAGCAGGAAGTGGTGGACCGTCTTATGCACGCGGTGCCCGCTCACCGTAAACCAGTAGTCGATGCTGCCCAGCGCGGTGAGGATACGGCCGTCGATGCCTGTTTCCTCCGCGATTTCACGGATGGCCGCGGCCTGGTTGTCTTCGTCGTTTTCGGGATGGCCCTTCGGCAGGCACCATTCCAACCGGCCGCCGCGGTTCAGGCGGGCAATAATGGCGACCTGCAGCTGCGCGGTTGAGGTATCCACCACAATCCCGCCGGCCGAAACTTCCTCGACGGTGGGAAGGGGCGCATGTACCGAATGCGCACCTGCGCCGCCCATTGACGCTGTCAACGGGGTCCTTTTGGGGGCGCTCGGTACGGGATGGGCCATACTCCCACTGTAACGATCTTTGCCCGGCGATGATGACTGTTATCCAGGCTCCCGGAGCGGACGCGGAAACCCCCGGCGTGTCTGCGCAGCAGGGAAGCGCTGTTGTCGGTCTTCGCTGTTTTATCTGGCAGGCTTAAAGCACTATGGTGCACCTTTTTGATAGTTCGGCCTTGAAGTCCCCGTTACCCGACGTGATCCCGGAACTCGGTGCGCGTTTCGAGGACGCCGGGTATGAGCTTTCGCTCGTTGGCGGTCCCGTCCGCGACCTGTTCCTGGGCAGGGTTTCTCCCGACCTGGATTTCACCACCAACGCCCGCCCGGACGCCATCGTCAACATCATCAAGGGCTGGGCCGACACCTATTGGGAGATCGGCCGCGAGTTCGGCACCATCGGAATGCGCAAGGACGGCTTCCAGGTGGAGGTCACCACCTACCGGGCCGATGCCTATGACCCCGCCTCCCGCAAGCCCGCCGTGGCCTTCGGCGACAAACTCGAAGACGATTTGTTCCGGCGCGACTTCACCATGAACGCGATGGCCCTGAGGCTGCCGTCCATGGAACTGGTGGATCCCTTCGGCGGGGCCCGCGACCTGCACGCCGGCATGGTGCGCACCCCCGGTGCGCCGTCGACGTCGTTCTCCGATGACCCGCTGCGCATGATGCGGGCCGCCCGTTTCGCCTCCCAGCTCGGCGTCGAAGTGGCCCCGGAGGTCTTTGACGCCATGCGGGACATGGCCGGGCGGATCGAGATCATTTCCGCCGAACGGGTTCGGGACGAACTCACCAAGCTCATCTGCGGCAAGGCCCCGTGGACCGGCGTGAACCTGTTGGTGGAGAGCGGGCTGGCCGACTACGTGCTGCCCGAGGTCTCGGCCCTGCGGCTCGAAATCGACGAGCATCACCGGCACAAGGACGTGTACCAGCATTCGCTGACCGTCCTCCGCCAGGCCTGCGAGCTGGAAACCGCCAGCGACGGTCCGGTGCCCGCGCCGGACTTCGTCCTGCGCTTCGCTTCGCTGATGCACGACGTCGGCAAACCGGCCACCCGCCGTTTCGAACCGAACGGGTCCGTCAGTTTCCTCCACCATGACGGCGTAGGCGCCAAGCTCACCGCCAAGCGCATGAAGGCGCTGCGGTTCGACAACGACACCATCAAGGCTGTTGCCCGCCTCGTGGAGCTGCACATGCGCTTCTACGGCTACGGCGACGCAGGCTGGAGCGACTCCGCGGTGCGGCGGTACGTCAACGACGCCGGACCGCTGCTGCAGCGCCTGCACCGTCTTACGCGTTCCGATGTGACCACCCGCAACAGGCGCAAGGCCGAGCGGCTGGCCTTCGCCTATGACGACCTGGAACAGCGGATTGCAGCCCTGGCCGAACAGGAAGAGCTCGCTGCCATCCGCCCGGACCTGGACGGCGGGCAGATCATGGCCCTGCTGCAGATCCGGCCCGGGCCGGTGGTGGGACGTGCCTACCGTTTCCTGCTGGAGGAACGGATGGAAAACGGCCCCCGCAGCGAGGAGGAAGCCGCCCGGCTGCTCCTCGCCTGGTGGACCGAGCAGCCCGAAAACCCGATTGCTGCCGCTGGGACAATACCTGATACAAAGGAGCAGGAACCCTCCGGGGATCCGGACACACCAGGGACGAAGGAAAAGGACAGCAAATGAGCAACGGGGACAACTTCGGACCGGCCGTCCCGGACCTGACTCCCTCAGGCACCCGGCTGCCCCGGCTCTGGCTGCTGCGCCACGGGGAAACCGAATGGTCCCGCGAAGGCAACTACACGGGCCTGACGGACATTCCGCTCACCCCGGAAGGTGAAGCGCAGGCCACGGCGGCACGGAGCAAGATCGGCCCGGTGACCTTCGACCGGGTGCTTACCTCGCCGCTGGCCCGTGCCCGCCGCACCGCGGAGCTGGTGGGTTACCCCGACGCCGAAGTGGTTCCCCATGCGCACGAATGGGACTACGGCGACAACGAGGGCCGCAACAGCCGCCAGGTCCGCGCCGAAAATCCGGGCTACCTAATCTGGAAGGACGGAGTGCCCAACGGGGAAACCCTGGCGCAGGTGGCCGAACGGGCAGACCGCATTATCTCGTCCGTGCAGGCCGGCTGCGGCACCGACATGGACCGTGACCCGGAGGCGACGCCGGTGGAGAAGGTCCTCCTCGTGGCTCACGGACATTTTCTCCGGATCCTTGCCGCCCGCTGGCTGGGTCTGGCACCCGAGATGGGCCGGCATTTCGCGCTGAGCACCGCGGCGGTCTGCACGTTGGGCTGGGATAAGCACACCCCCGCCGTCGTGGGCTGGAACCTCTAGCACCGCGTTTCGGAATGCCCGGTCCGTGCCGACATAAACTTTTTTCAGGAATATACCGAAAAGTGCTTGGCAGGGCCGGGAACGTGTTGTACCTTTCTTTTACGGGCACATTTACCGCCCGATAAACCGAACTGGATTACCTGTCTGTGCAGTTGCTTATGCAGACCTGCATCAGCGTCCAGTGTCCCGGGTACCGCGTACAGGAGGTGGAGATTGATGAACATTCATGGCATGCAGATCATTGTGACCGGCGGCAATCTCCGGCCGTCCTTCCGGAAGCCCCAGACACCGTCTTCGGTTCTCTCCGGTTGGCCATCCGCGCGGTTTACCGCGGCGGCACGCACGCCGCGCGCATAACCGCTGCCGACCCGGCAAGCCATCCAGCGCCACCGGCGCACCCGCATAACTCCTCCGGCACTCCCGTTCCAGTGCAGCTCCTTCCAATAGAGCCGCCTGGCGGAGCCGTCATCCCTATGCGGATCAGCAGCCGGCATTTCCTTTTGAACGGCATCACAAGTCATGGTCGGGTATTTACCCGCAGATCGCCCTGACTTAATTACCGCTGCCTTTCAATGGCTAGTGCGTCATTTACGCGCATATTCAACTTCCGTATTTCCTGCACCCTTTTCGGGTATTTCCCTCGGAGATTTTAATGCCTAAATTCCCCATGCCCAATACAACCCTGCCCGAAAACACCCGGTCCGGTCCCGCAGACCCGGTCCGGAGGGCCAATGACACTTCCGGTGGCAGCGGCGGATTACTGCCCCGTGCCAGGCCTCCGGAACGCCCCGTTCCTGTCCTGCAGCGCGCAGCAAAGGGGGTGTATTCAATGCTCAAACGGCTCCTCGACTCCTACCGCCGTTCCAGTTCCGTCCGCGATGCCCGGATGGACACGGCCCTGAACGGTAAACAGGGGCACCTGCTGATGCACTACTTCAACTCCGTCAAGTAAGTCCCGCGCGGATTGGCCCAGCCGCCGCTGCCCGGCCCTCCCTGCGAGGTGCCGGGCAGTGCTGTGCCGGGCACCGGGAGACGGGAAGAAAAGTGGCCCAGCCAACAGGAAACAAAGCCCGGCCCCGCGGCGTTATAAAGTCGATAAAGAAATTCTCAGTTCGGAAGGGAGCAAGGTGCCCCAGGTCAAGCGTGTGGCCATGCTCTCCCTGCATACCTCCCCGCTTGAACAGCCGGGCTCCGGCGATGCCGGCGGCATGAACGTGTACGTGCGTTCGGTGGCCCTCGAACTGGCCCGCGCCGGCACCGAGGTGGAGATCTTCACCCGGGCCACCGACCCGCTCCGGACCGCCGACGTCGAGCTGGCACCGGGCGTGACCGTCCGCCACGTTACTGCGGGTCCGGTCGGCAAGGTACCTAAGGAACAGCTTCCCTATCTCGACCTGGCCCAGGCCGTAGCCGAAGCGCAGCCGTTCCTGTTGGACGGCGGATTCGACGTTGTGCACTCCCATTACTGGGTCTCCGGTACCGCAGGACTTTCCGTTGCACAGCAGTGGGACCTCCCGCTGGTGCACACCATGCACACGATGGCCCGCGTGAAGAATCTCCAGGCCCAGCCGGGTGAGGCCGCCGAACCGCAGATCCGGATCGACGGCGAGCAGCAGGTGGTGCGCGGCGCCACCCGCCTCATCGCCAATACCAGCACCGAGGCCACCGAACTGGAAACGCTCTACGGCGCCGATCCGGCGGCTGTGGATGTGGTGGCTCCCGGCGTGGACCTGAACGTTTTTTCACCCCGCGGCAGGCCCGGGGTGCAGGCCGGGCTGGGCTTCCTCCCCGGCGTCTTCCACATTGTCTTTGCCGGCCGGATCCAGCGCCTTAAAGGCCCCCAGGTGCTGGTGGAGGCGGCCGCGGAGCTGCGCCGCCGCCGTCCCGACATTCCCCTGCGGGTCAGCATCCTCGGCGCCGGCAGCGGATCCTCCGTCCTCGATCTGGTGCCGCTCGTGCGCCGGCTGGGCCTGCAGGACACAGTGTCCCTGCGGCCCCCGGTGGAGCCCCACCAGCTCGCAGCCTGGTTCCGTGCCGCCGACGTCGTTGCCGTGCCGTCCTTCAGCGAATCGTTTGGCCTGGTGGCCCTGGAAGCCCAGGCCTGCGGCACCCCCGTGCTGGCCGCGAACGTGGGTGGACTGCCGATGGCCGTGCGCAACGGACGAAGCGGTGTCCTCGTTGACGGCCACGCTCCGGGCCGGTGGGCCGCGGAACTGGAGGCGCTCTATGACGGCGCCGACCGCCGTCGTATGTTGGGAGAAGGCGCCGCGGCACATGCCCAGGCGTTCGGCTGGCGCCGGACGGCCATGCTGACGGCGGAAAGCTACCGGGAGGCGGCCGAGCAGTTCTCCAGCCGCTCGGTGCGTAAGTAAGGGGCCACAGCGTCCGCACTGCTGATAGCTTGGCTTGCATCCAACGACCAGCAGCCGTCGAGCGAATCCGTTGACGGCACAGCGGAAGGAACGCAGACCATGCGTATCAGTGCCGATATGCCCTCGGACCTCGAAATTTCCCGGGCGGCCCGCCTGCTGCCGATCACGGAGATTGCCCGCGCCGCGTCGATTCCGGACGCCGCGCTGGAATCCTACGGACGGTACAAGGCGAAAATTGATCCGGACCTCCTGCCGGAGGGGTCGGCCCGCGGACGGGTGGTCCTGGTTACTGCCATGAGCCCCACGCCTGCCGGCGAAGGGAAATCGACCGTGACGGTGGGACTGGCGGATGCCCTGCACCGGGCCGGCGAAAAAGTCATGGTTGCCCTGCGCGAACCGTCCATGGGTCCGGTCCTCGGCATGAAGGGCGGCGCGACCGGCGGCGGCTATTCCCAGGTGGTGCCCATGGAGGACATCAACCTGCATTTCACCGGCGATTTCCACGCCATCACCTCGGCCAACAACGCGCTGGCCGCGCTGGTGGACAACCACATTTTCCACGGCAACCAGCTGGGCCTGGATCCCCGGCGCATCACCATCAAACGGGTCCTGGATATGAACGACCGTGCCCTCCGCGACGTGGTCATCGGCCTGGGCGGTCCCGCCCAGGGCGTGCCGCGGCAGGACGGCTTCGACATCACCGTGGCTTCCGAGGTGATGGCCGTTTTCTGCCTCGCCCGGAACCTGGCGGACCTCACCGAACGCCTGTCCCGGATCACCGTGGGCTACACCTATGACCGGCGTCCCGTCACCGTTGCCGACCTCGGCGTCCAGGGTGCCCTGACGCTGCTGCTGCGCGACGCGGTGAAACCGAACCTGGTCCAGACACTGGCCGGTACCCCGGCGCTCGTCCACGGCGGCCCGTTCGCCAACATTGCGCACGGCTGCAACTCGGTCATTGCCACGTCCGCGGCCCTGCGGCTCGCGGACCTCGTTGTGACGGAAGCCGGATTCGGAGCGGACCTCGGAGCGGAGAAGTATCTGGACATCAAGTCCAGGGTGGCGGACGTCGCCCCGGATGCCGTGGTGGTGGTGGCCACCGTCCGTGCCCTGAAGATGCACGGCGGCGTGCCCAGGACCGGCCTGGCGGAGGAGAACCTTCCGGCGCTGCAGGCCGGTGTCGTAAACCTGCACCGGCACCTGCACAACGTCCGCCGGTTCGGGATCAACCCCGTGGTGGCGGTCAACCGCTTCACCACCGATACAGATGCTGAAGTGCGCTGGCTGCTGGACTGGTGCGCCGAGCAGGGCGTCAGCGCCGCGGTGGCGGAAGTGTGGGAGCACGGCGGCGGGGGACCGGGCGGCGACGACCTGGCGGCGGCGGTGCTCGGCGCGCTGGGGCGGCCGGCGGACTTCCGGTTCCTGTATCCGGACGAGCTGCCGGTGGCGGAGAAGATCCGCACCGTTGCCCGGGAGATCTACGGTGCGGCCGACGTCGAATTTGCCCTGCCGGCCCTGCGCCGGCTGGAGGAGATTGCGGCAAGGGGCCTGGAGCACCTGCCGGTCTGCATGGCGAAGACCCCGTACTCCTTCTCCGACGATCCAGCAGCGCTGGGTGCGCCGTCGGGCTTCACCCTGCACGTGCGGGATTTGTCCATTAAGACGGGGGCCGGCTTTATCGTTGCACTGACCGGGGCGGTCATGACCATGCCGGGCCTGCCGAAGGAGCCCGCCGCGCTGCGGATGGGGGTAGCCGCGGACGGTACGCCGAGCGGACTCATCTGAGCAGTCCGCGCGGGGCGGAGGCCGGGCGGTGCCCGGGGAAGGCAAGGCCCCGGCGCCGGATGTTCCGGGGCCGGGGCCTGATACTGCCGGGGGGACTTAGCGTTCCACCTCGCCGCGGATGAACTGCTCCACCTTTTCCTTGGCAATGTCGTCGTTGTACTGCTCCGGCGGAGACTTCATGAAGTAGCTCGAAGCCGAGAGGATGGGGCCGCCGACGCCGCGGTCCAGGGCGATCTTGGCGGCACGCACGGCATCGATGATGACACCGGCGGAGTTGGGGGAGTCCCACACCTCCAGCTTGTACTCCAGGGACACCGGGGCGTCGCCGAAGTTGCGGCCCTCCAGCCGGACGAAGGCCCACTTGCGGTCATCGAGCCAGGCAACGTAGTCCGACGGGCCGATGTGGACGTCGTCGGCCTTCAGCTCGGCGGATGTATTGGAGGTGACCGCCTGGGTCTTGGAGATTTTCTTGGATTCCAGGCGCTCGCGCTCGAGCATGTTCTTGAAGTCCATGTTGCCGCCGACGTTCAGCTGGTAGGTGCGGTCCAGGATGACGCCGCGGTCCTCGAACAGCTTCGCCATGACGCGGTGCGTGATGGTGGCGCCGATCTGGCTCTTGATGTCGTCGCCGACAATCGGCACACCGGCCGCAGTGAACTTGTCAGCCCACTCCTTGGTGCCGGCAATGAAGACGGGCAGCGCATTCACGAAGGCAACGCCGGCGTCGATGGCGCACTGGGCGTAGAACTTGGCTGCCTGTTCCGAGCCGACCGGCAGGTAGCAGACCAAGACGTCAACGGCGTTGTCCTTCAGGGCGGCGACGATGTCCACCGGCGAGGCATCCGATTCGGTAATGGTTTCCCGGTAATACTTGCCCAGCCCATCGAGGGTGTGGCCGCGCTGGACCGTGACGCCGGTCTGCGGAACGTCGGCGATCTTGATGGTGTTGTTCTCGCTCGCGCCGATGGCATCGGCCAGATCGAGGCCGACCTTCTTGCTGTCGACGTCGAAAGCGGCCACGAACTGCACGTCATTGACGTGGTAGTCGCCGAACTTGACGTGCATCAGGCCAGGGACGGTTTCGCTGGGGTCGGCGTTGCGGTAGTACTGGACGCCCTGCACCAGCGAAGCTGCGCAGTTTCCAACACCGACAATGGCCACCCGAATGGGGTTCTCGGACACGGTTCTCCTTTGAAGAAAATGTTGAGCGCCCGCCGCGGGCGCAGGCAACCCCCACAGTCTACGTGCTTGGCATCACAGCGTCGGATTGGACCCGGATTCCGGGGTGAAAATGCTGCGGTCCCCGGGAACGGTCCGCCGCGGCTTACCGGGTCTCCTGGTGGATACTGGACCCATGCAGCCCAATCCCCGGCGCGGTCCGCAGCGCATTGTGGTGCCCTCCCGCAACGATCCCTTCCTGCGGAAGTTCACGGAAGGCATCGGCGGCCCGCTTGGCCGCCACGCCGCTCCGGGGATTGTTTCCCCGGGGTTTTTTACCGTGGAACGGGTGCTGATCCTGATGACCACGGTTTCCGCACTGCTGGCTGTCCTGGTCAAAACGCCCTGCCGGGCGGGCGGCTGGGGCACTCAGGAACAGTTTTATTCCGCGTGCTATTCGGACTGGCCGGAGCTCTTCCGTACCCGGGGACTGGGGGAGGGCGCCTTTCCGTTCCTCACGGAGGGGACCTTCTTCGAGTATCCGGTCCTGCTGGGACTCCTGGCCGGGGCCGCCGCCCTGGTGGTGCCAGGGGAGGGAGGCACGGCCCTGAGGTCCCTGCAGTACTTCGATGTCAACGCCGTCCTGGCCACGGCGGCGTGGATTGTGACGGTGATTGCCACTATGCGCATGTCCGGCCGCCGGCCCTGGGACGCCGCAATGGTGGCAGTAGCCCCGGCGGCGATCCTGTCCATGTTCATCAACTGGGACATCTTCGCCGTGATGCTTGCCACCCTGGGCATGCTGGCCTTCGCCCGGAACCGCCCGGTGGCGGCCGGTGTGCTGATCGGGCTGGGGACCGCATTGAAGCTCTACCCGGTGCTGATCCTCGGCGCCGTGCTGGTGCTCGCGCTGCGGACAATGCGCCTGCGTCCGGCGGTGCTGGCCTTCTCTGCCACGGCTGGCACCTGGCTGGCGGTCAACCTTCCGTTTATGCTCCGGGACTTTGAGTCCTGGCGGTTCTTCCTGTCCTTCACGGCGGACCGTCCGGCAGGCTACTCCTCCGTGTGGTTCGCGTGGAACCTGACCGTGGAACGAGCCGGGGGAACCGGCGTCGGCGCGGAGTTCATCAATGTGGTGGCATACCTGCTTTTCGCGCTGGCATGCGTCGGCATTGCCGTGTTGGCGCTGCGGTCCGGGCGCCGGCCGCGCCTGGCGCAGCTGGTTTTCCTGATTGTCGCCGCGTTCATCCTCACCAACAAGGTCTATTCGCCGCAGTTTGTCCTCTGGCTCATTCCGCTGGCCGCCCTGGCCCGGCCGAGGTGGCTGGACTTCCTGATCTGGCAGTTCTTCGAGGTCATGCACTGGTGGGCCATCTGGCTCTACCTCGCGAAGGAAACGTCCGGCGGCGCCCCGCAGAACAACCTGGATTCGCCCTACTACGTGCTGGCTGTCCTGGGCCATGTCCTCGCCACCGTCTACCTGATGTACCGGGTGGTTTCCGACATCCTGGAGCCCGACGGCGATCCGGTGCGCCGCGGCGGGGTCGATGATCCGCAGGGCGGACCCTTCGACGGCGCCCCCGACCGCTGGGTCCTGCGGCGGAGAAGGCCGGTATCCTTGGAAACGCATGCGGCCCCGGCGAAAGAAGCACAGTGACCCCCGTTCCATACCGTTCCGAGCAGCTCAGCCACGAGGAGTTCGAGGCGCTCGCCGCCGCGCACCCCGATGTGGTGATCCCGCTGGAGCAGACTCCATACTGGGCGGACTTTGAGCGGAAGCTGGGCCGCAGCCCGTACGGCATCTGGGCCTACTACGACGGACCTACCCTGGTCGCCACGGCGAGCTACCTCCGGTCGGAACGACGGCTGCGTCCGTCGCTGGTAGTGGTCAACGGCCCCACCTGGTTCACCAAACGCACCCACAACGCCGAAGCCCGGCTGGTCTCCACGGTGCAGGAACAGTTCCGGGCCGACCCCGCCGTGGACCCGCTGTACATCCGCATGCAGATCGCGAACCCGCAGCCGCCCGTCACCGGACCGCTGGAGCACGGCTGGTATGAACGGGAAATCGTGGTCGACCTGACCCCGGACACGGATGAAATCTTCGCGTCCTTCCGTTCCAACGCGCGGAACCTGATCCGCAAGGCCGAGAAGCTGGGCGTCAAGGTCCAGACCATCGAGCGGAGCCGCTGGGCCGAGGTGTTCCGCACGGAGCTTTTCCCGATCATGGAGGAAACGGCGTCGCGGGACGGTTTTTCCAGCTTCGAGTCCGGCTTCTACGAAACCCTGCTCACCGAACTCGGGGACCATCTGCGCCTCATGGTGGCCTACATGGACGGACAGCCCGTGTCCTGGCTGATCACCACCGAGTACCGCGGCTACTCCGTCTACTACTTTGCGGCCAGTTCACACAGCGCCCGCAAGACCAACGCACCCTATCTGTTGCTCTGGGAGGCGTTCAAGGTCCTCAAGGAGGCAGGCAACACCGCGTGCGGCCTCACCGGCATCGTCAGCGACAACTATCCGAGCCTGATTAATGTCACCACGTTCAAGCGGAACTTCTCCAAGACCGTAGTGACCATTCCCACCACCTATGACATTCCGCTGCATCCGCTCCGGTACTCTCTGGTGGCAAACGCCCTGAAACTTCGGCGGCAGGCACCCGGGATGATCCGCAGCCTCCCGGCCTCCGCCAAGGGGATGGCGGGCCGGATCACCGGCCGGAAGGGTGAAGAGGCAGCTTAATGAGCGATGTCAGTGTGGTCGGCTCCGGTCCCAACGGGCTCGCGGCGGCGGTCATCATGGCCCGGGCCGGCCTCTCGGTCCGTGTGTTCGAAACCGAGTCCACGGTAGGCGGCGGCAGCCGCACCAAGGAACTGATGGAACCCGGCCACCTGCACGACATCTGCTCCGCAGTGCACCCCATGGCCCTTGCCTCTCCGTTCTTCCGCAGCTTCGGACTGGACCGGCGCATCGAACTGGTGGTTCCGGAAGTCTCATACGCCTCACCGCTCGACGGCGGACGCGCAGCACTGGCGTATCGGGACCTGGACCGGACCGTGGACGGGCTGGGGCGCGACGGAGCTGCCTACCGGCGCCTGATGGAACCGCTGGTGAAGAGCAGCGAGGCTGTCACCGAACTGCTGATGGGCTCCCTCCTGAGTGTTCCCAGGGATCCGATTGCGCTTGCCTGCTTCGGGCTTGCCGCGCTGGACCAGGGCACACCCCTGTGGAACCGCCGGTTCGTGGAAGATGCCGCCCCCGCCCTGCTCTCCGGTGTCGCTGCGCACCCCGTCGGCAAAATGCCCTCGCTGCCCTCTGCAGGAGGCGGACTGATGCTCGGAACCCTGGCCCACTCCGTGGGCTGGCCCATCCCGGTGGGCGGTTCGCAGGCCATAGCCGACGCGATGGCCGAGGACCTGCGGGCGCACGGAGGGGAAATCTCCACCGGGCACCGGATCACGTCCCTGGACGAGGTGGCCGACTCCCGGGCCGTCATCCTGGACGTCTCCCCGTCGGTACTGCTGGAGCTGGCCGGGGACCGGCTGCCGCCGCGCTACGCCAAGGCACTGGAACGCTTCCGCTACGGGAACGCCGCGTGCAAGGTGGACTTCATCCTCTCCGGTCCGGTGCCCTGGTCCAACCCGGAGATGGCGCGTACGGGAACCGCCCACCTGGGCGGCACCCGGGCCGAACTGGCTGAGGCAGAGGAAGACGTCGCTTCCGGACGGCATCCGCGCCGGCCCTATGTGCTGTTGTCCCAACCCAGCGGCTTCGACCCCACCCGGGCCCCTGAAGGCCGCCACGTCCTCTGGTCCTACTGCCACGTGCCCGCCGGATCCACGGTGGACATGACCGAGGCAGTCACCGCACAGATCGAGCGTTTTGCCCCCGGTTTCCGCGACGTCATTGTCGAGTCGCAGGTGACCACGGCCGCGGACCTGGCCCGGTACAACGCCAACTACGTGGGCGGAGACTTCGGTGGCGGGGCCGTGACGCTGACCCAGATGCTGATCCGCCCGGTCCTGTCGCCGAAGCCCTGGCGTACCGCGGTTCCCGGCGTCTACCTCAGCTCCGCCTCCACCCCGCCCGGACCCGGAGTGCACGGGATGGGCGGCCTGCACGCCGCACGGCTCGCCCTGAAGGACGTGTTCGGGCTGCCGGTACCCGCACTGGCCCCCGGGGGAAACGGGTAGGGAGACCCTGCGCGCCTGCTTCTGCAGGCACGGCGGAACCGGGAGCCGGGCGGTTTCCTCCGATTGTGACCGACCTCGCAAAACCTTGTATGTTATCGGGTACCGGAACCGCCGCCGGGAACGTGACCCGGGGGGAACAAGTCATGGGGGGACAGACACATGGATAGCCACGGCCCAAAATCTGACGCGCAGGGATACCAAGGGGCCCAGCCGCCGCCCGGCGCCCCCGCCCCGGAGCAGTCGCCCTACGCGGTGCCGCCGGAAGCCGGCTTTCACCGCCCGCCGCCCGCACCCGCGCCGAAGAAGCCGAACCCGAAGCTGCGCAAGCGCCTGATCATCGCCGGCAGCGTTGTCGGCGGGTTGTTGGTGCTCCTGGTCGTCGGCGGGTTCTTCATGTACAACCACCTCAGCGAGAAGTACAACCCGAAACTGCAGGTTGAGGCGTACCTCCAGGCGGTAGTCGACGGCGACGTCGAAGGCGCCATGGACATGGTCGCGGCCTACGACGAAGAAAACGGCTACTACTCGGCTCAGGATTTCTCCCTGATGACCAACGAGATCTACTCAAAGGCCACCAACCGGATCAGCGGATTCGAAATAACCGACGTGGAAGCCTCCGGCATTTTCGCCGAAGTGACCGCGGACGTAAAACAGGGGGAGGAGACCACCTCCGTGACCTTTGACCTGACGTCGGCGGGGGATGCGGCGCTCTTTTTCGAAAAGTGGGAGCTGACCTCACCGCTGCAGGAGTCGGAAATCGCGTATCGGGTGGACGGCGACAGCACGGAACTGGCCGTGAACGGCGTCGCTATTGAAGGGTTCGATGAATCCAAGTATTTCTCGGTCTACCCGGGCGACTACACCTTCAACACCCCCAAGGGCACCAAGTACGTCGGTTACAGCGGTGAAGAGAAGGTGAGTGTGGGTGTGGGCGACCCGGAGGAAATGCCGGAGATGCTGGAAGTCAGCTACCGGCCCGAACTCACGGACGCCGCCCGCGAGGAAATCAAGGCCCAGACCAAGGAGCACCTCGCAACCTGCATGAAGTCCACGGAACTGCAGCCCCGGGGATGCCCCAACAAGGCGGACGGCGAAGACCCCAATAATTTCCGCAACATCAAGTGGACCATGACCAAGGAACCCACGTACGAGTCCATTGAAGGCGACCCGGCCTATCCGTTCCCGCTCCAGGCGAAGGACGGACAGTTCACCCTGGAAGCCGAAATGAAGCAGGGCAACGAGTGGGGCACGCAGAAGGGAACCGTTGAGCTCTACTCGATGCCGGCCATGGTCGACATCCAGGGAGACAAGATCAACATCACGTTCGGCGACTAGCAGCAGGCAACCGCCGCACGCCGGCGGGCGGCCGGTCATGGGGAACCGACTGGGGTTTCCCATGACCGGGCACTGCCCGAAGCGGCCGCCGGGACCACCCGGGAGCACCGGCCGGGCCTGCTGCCCCTAAAGCGGGCCTACTCGACGGTAAGCTCGCCCATCCGCGACCACTCTTCGCCGTCAATGACGGTGTTGATGATCTTCGGGGTCTCCACCAGGGCCGGGACCATGTCCTTCATGGCCTGCTGGAAGTGCGCGCTGGTCACATGCGCCTCGGCGGCATCGTCCTTGAACGCCTCCACCAGGACAAATTCATTCGGGTTCTCCAGGCTGCGCGACCAGTCAAACCAGAGGTTCCCGGGCTCGGCGCGGGTGGCCGCCGTGAAACCGGCCGTGAGTTCGGGCCAGCGCTCGGTCCACTCCGGCTTGACGAGGAACTTGACGGTAATAAAGATCATTTCGGTCCTGCTTTCGCTAGTTTTCGGGGGTTTTCATCGTATGCCCGGCAGAGCGCACCCGGCGACCGGAGAGGCAGGCACCGGAAATGGCAGGATGGATACGTGGCGCACCTCGACATATCCAACATTGACTACTTCCTCTCCGACGGCCGGCAGCTGCTCAACGGCGTCAGCTTCAAGGTCGGCGACGGGCACAAAACCGCGCTGATCGGACCCAACGGCACCGGCAAAACGACTCTGCTGCGCATCATCGCCGGCGACCTGCTGCCGGACGAAGGCACGGTCTCGCGCTCCGGGAACATGGGGATCATGCGCCAGTTCGTCGGACAGGTCCGGGATGACAGCACCGTCCGTGACCTGCTCGTCTCCGCCGCTCCTCCGGCGCTCGCCGCCGCGGCCCGCGAGGTGGATGCGGCGGAGCTGGCGATGATGGAGCACGACGACGAGCCCACCCAGATGCGCTACGCCACCGCCATCACCGAATGGGGCGACGTCGGCGGCTACGAACAGGAAACCGTCTGGGACGAGGTGACCATGGCCGCGCTGGGGCTGCCCTTCGACCGGGCGCAGCACCGCAGGGCCGCAACACTTTCCGGCGGCGAGCAGAAGCGGCTGGTCCTGGAAGCACTCTTCGCCGGACCCGACGAGCTCCTGCTCCTGGATGAACCGGACAACTACCTGGACGTGCCCGGAAAGCGCTGGCTCGAGGGAAAGCTTGCCGCCTCCAAGAAGTCGGTGCTGTTCGTCAGCCACGACCGGGAGCTGCTGGACAACGCGGCCACCCGCATCGTGACGCTGGAACCGGGCATTAACGGTGCCTCCGCCTGGATCCACGGCGGTGCCTTCGGCAGTTACGTGAAAGCGCGCGAGGACCGCAACGCCCGGTTCGAGGAACTTCGCCGGCGCTGGGACGAGGAGCATCTCAAGCTCAAGGAACTCGTCAACATGTACAAGAACAAGGCCGCGTTCCGCTCCGACATGGCCAACCGCTACCACGCAGCCCAGACCCGGCTGGCCAAGTTCCTGGAAGCCGGACCGCCCGAAGCCCTTCCCGTTGAGCAGAACGTGAAGATGCGGCTGCGCGGCGGCCGCACGGCGAAGCGCGCCGTCGTCGCCCAGAAGCTGGAACTGACCGGTTTGATGAAGCCGTTCAGCACCGAGATCTGGTTCGGGGACCGGGTAGGCGTGCTCGGCTCCAACGGCTCCGGAAAATCCCACTTCCTGCGCCTGCTGGCGCTGGGCGGCAGCGACCCGGACAAAGAACACGAGCCGGTCTCGGAAGTCGAGATCGCCCCGGTGCCGCACGCCGGCTCGGTGAAGCTGGGTGCCCGCATCCGGCCGGGCTTCTTCGCCCAGACCATGATGCGCCCGGACCTGGCCGACCGGACCCTGCTGGACATCCTGCACCGCGGCGACGAACACCGGTCAGGATTGGGCCGCGAAGCCGCCGCCGGGGCCCTGGACCGCTACGGCCTGGCCTCGTCTTCCGAGCAGAAGTTCGAGTCGCTCTCCGGCGGGCAGCAGGCACGGATGCAGATCCTGCTCCTGGAGCTTTCCGGTGCGACCCTGCTCCTGCTGGACGAACCCACGGACAACCTGGACCTGCACTCGGCCGAGGCACTCGAGAAGGCCATCGACGCCTTCGAGGGGACGGTCCTGGCGGTCACCCACGACCGCTGGTTTGCCCGCAGCTTCGACCGGTTCCTGGTGTTCGGCTCCGACGGCAGGGTCTATGAATCCGAGACACCGGTCTGGGACGAGCAACGAGTTGACCGCGCGCGATAAGGGAAAATAACAGCGTGAACGAAAACAGTGCACAGTCCATCAAAGGTGCCGCCGTTGACCGCGAAGCAGCCCTGAGGAAAGCACTCATAGCCGTCTTCACGGTCTTCGGCCTCAACGGGCTGGTGTTCGCCAGCTGGGCGGCCCGCATTCCGGCCGCCGCCCAGGATCTGGGCATCGGCGCCGCAGGCGTCGGCCTGCTCCTGCTGTTCTCCGCCATCGGATCCGTTGCGGCGCTGCCGCTGGCCGGTTCGGTGGCGCAGAAGATCGGCACCGCGGGCACCGTCCGGGCCGGCGGCGTCACATCGGCGGCGGCAGCACTGGCAATAGCGGCGGGTCTGCATATCGGGTCGATTCCGCTGACCGCCGCCGGCCTGCTCGTGTTCGGCGTCGGTATCGCCGGCTGGGACGTCGCCATGAACCTGGAGGGCGCCGACGTCGAACGCCGGCTGAACCGGAACATCATGCCGAGGTTCCACGGGGCCTTCAGCGCCGGCTCCTTTACCGGCGCCCTGATCGGCGCCGGCCTTTCCGCCGCCGGGGTTTCGCTGTCCCTGCACCTGCTGGCGATCCTGACCGTGGTGTGCGTAGTGGTGCTGATCGTGCCGCGGAACTTCCTGCAGCTTCCCCATCCGGCCCCTGCAGCCGCTGCCGGTGAAACACCGGCAAAGCCCTCCCGGTTCGGTGCCTGGCGGGAAGGACGTACGCTCCTGATCGGCGTCGTCGTCCTGGGCGCAGCACTGACTGAAGGCGCAGCCAATGACTGGGTGGCCAAGGCAACAGTGGACGGCCTGGGCACCAGCGAGTCCACCGGCGCTGTGATGTTCGCCGTCTTCGTAGCGGCCATGACCCTCACCCGCTGGTTCGGCGCCCGGCTGATCGACCGGATGGGCCGCGTGCCGGCCCTGCGGGTGTGCATGAGCGCCTCCCTTGCCGGATTGCTGCTCTTCGTGTTCGCCCCCAACCTCGTGCTCGCCGCCGTGGGTGCCGTGCTGTGGGGCATCGGCGCGGCCTTGGGTTTCCCGATGGGCATGTCGGCCGCCGGGGAAGATCCGGTCCATGCGGCGGGCCGGGTGTCGGTGGTATCCACGATCGGCTACATGGCCTTCTTCGTCGGCCCGCCGGTGCTTGGTTTCCTCGGCGAGCACTGGGGCATCCGCAACGCCCTGCTGGTGGTGGGCGCGGCCATGCTGGTGTCCATTGCTTTTGCCCCGGCTGCCGCCGAGCAGAAGGCCAAGCCCGAATCCGTTTAGGCTGCGGACCGATCCTGTCCGCATAACGCGGGCACGGAAGCTTCCCGGGACCTACCCTCGACGCATGTCCTTTTCGCCAGACACCGCGCCGCTGATTTCCGCCGAGGGGCTGACCAAGGTCTACTCCTCCAAATCGGGACCTGTCCATGCCCTGGACGGGCTCGATATTGCCGTCCCCGAAGGAACCGTTACCGCACTGCTTGGCCCCAACGGGGCCGGGAAAACCACCGCCGTCAAGGTCCTCACCACCCTGATCCGCCCCGACGCCGGTTCTGCCGTCATTGACGGCATTGACGTTGCCGCCGATCCCAAGGCGGTGCGCCGCGTCATCGGTGTGTCCGGCCAGTACTCGGCCGTGGACGAGAACCTCACCGGACTGGAAAACCTGGACATGGTGGGACACCTTTACCATCTGCCCGGCCGCCGTGCGCGGGAAAGAGCGGTCGAGCTGCTCGACATGTTCGAACTCACCGACGCCGGCAACAGGCCGGTCAAGGGCTATTCCGGCGGCATGCGCCGCCGGCTGGACCTCGCCGGTGCCTTGGTCAACCAGCCACGCGTGCTGTTCCTTGACGAACCGACCACCGGGCTGGATCCACGGTCCCGGATTGCGCTCTGGGGGGTCATCACCGATCTCGTGGCCCGGGGCACCACGCTGCTGCTGACCACCCAGTACCTGGAGGAGGCAGACCAGCTGGCAGACAAGGTTGCCGTGATCGACGGGGGGAAGGTCATCGCGGAGGGAACCTCTGATGACCTGAAGGCCCGGATCGGCGGACACCGGGTGGCCGTTGCGCTGGTTCACCAAAGCGATGCAGACGAGGCCCTGTCCATCCTGGGCCGGCACGGATCGGGCGAACCGCACGTTTCAGGGGACGGCCGCGCGCTCGAGGTCGCCGTCGTCGACGGCCCTGCCGCGCTCCAGCGCGTCCTGTCCGAGCTGGAGGCGGGCAGCATCGAACTGCACGACGCCGGCATCCGCCGCCCCACCCTGGATGACGTTTTCCTCCAGCTCACCGGGCGCCCGGCGGAAGAGGAAACGGCAGAGAAAGAGGAGGCGAACCGATGAGCGCCGCAGTGTCAGCAACCGGGCTCCGGACGGGCGCACCCAGCCTTCCCGCCCGCTGGGCGCAGGACGGGTGGACAGTCACCAAACGGAACCTGATCAAGATCAAGCGGTCACCGGACATGATCATTTTCGCCGTGCTGCAGCCGATCATGTTCGTCCTGTTGTTCAGCCAGGTGTACGGGGGGTCCATTGCTGTCGCCGGCACCGACTACACCCAGTTCCTGATGGCCGGCATCTTTGCGCAGACCGTGGTCTTCGGATCCACGTTCTCGGGCTCGGCCATGGCGCAGGACCTGAAAGAGGGAATCATCGACCGGTTCCGGACCCTGCCGATGAGCCCATCGGCGGTACTGATCGGCCGGACCAACGCCGACCTGGCACTCAACGGGATTTCCATGCTCATCATGATGGGCACCGGCCTGCTGGTGGGCTGGCGGGTGGACAGCACCCCCGGCCGGTTCGTGGCCGCCATTGGCCTGCTGCTGCTGTTCTCCTACGCCTTCAGCTGGGTCATGGCCCTGCTGGGTATGTCGGTGCGCTCGCCGGAGACCATCAACAACGCATCCTTCATGATCCTGTTTCCCATCACCTTCATTTCCAATGCGTTTGTCCAAAGTTCCACCCTCCCGGGCCCGCTCGAGGCTTTTGCAGACTGGAATCCGGTCTCGGCGCTGGTCCAGGCCGTCCGCGAGCTGTTCGGCAACCTGGGCAGCACTCCCGTGCCGGAGACCTGGCCCATGCAGAACGCCGTTGCCACGGTGCTGATCGGCTCGGCTGTGATGCTCGTGGTCTTTGTTCCCCTGGCGGTACGCAAGTTTGAATCCATCAGTTCCCGGTAGCAGCAGCGAAACGAGGATCCACCATGATCGAGGCCCGGAACCTCGCCAAGGTCTTCGGCGGCAAGACGGCTGTGGACGCGGTCAGCTTCGACGTCCAGCCCGGGAAGGTCACCGGGTTCCTTGGCCCCAACGGGGCCGGCAAGTCCACCACCATGCGCATGATCATGGGCCTGGACCACCCCACGGGTGGAAGCGTGGTGGTCAACGGGTTGCCGTATGCCGCCCACAAGGCGCCGCTGCGGGAGGTGGGTGCGCTGCTGGAGGCCAGGGCGGTCCACCCTCGACGGACGGCGTACAACCACCTCCGGGCGCTCGCCGCCACTCACGGGATCCCCAAGACCCGCATCCAGGAAGTCGTCGAGCTGACCGGCCTCGGCCCGGTGGCGAAAAAGCGCGTGGGCAGTTTTTCCATGGGCATGGGCCAGCGGCTCGGCATCGCCGCAGCCCTGCTGGGGGATCCCCGGACCCTCATCTTCGACGAGCCGGTCAACGGTCTGGACCCGGAGGGCGTGCAGTGGGTCCGCCATCTGGCCAGGGGCCTGGCGGCGGAGGGCCGCACGGTTTTCATCTCCTCCCATCTGATGAGCGAGATGGCGGTTACCGCCGACCATTTGATCGTGATCGGCCGGGGCAGGATCCTGGCAGACGCGCCCATGGCCCAGGTCCTCGCCGGCAGCGGACGGGACCGCACCCTGGTGCGCGCGGACGACGTCGACGCCTTGGCAACAGCAATCGGCACCCAGGGAGTGGAAGTGCGCCGCCCTGCTCCGGGCCAGCTCGAAGTCCTCGGGCTGTCTGCCCGCGGCATCGCCGAGGCCGCGCTCTCGCGGCGGATCCTTGTCACGGAACTGACACCGCAGCAGGCATCGCTGGAAGACGCGTACATGGACCTGACCCGGGGTGAGGCCGAATACCGGTCCGGAGGCATCGACCAAGCCGGTCCGGGAAACCCCTAGTCATCCCTAAGGGGGACCCCTGATTCATCCCTTGGACCGGTCACGTCCGGGGGCGGGCCGCCTATGGTGGAGGTAGCCCCCCAAGCTTTTGCTTCCCAACGTGAGGATCACCCATGATCGAGGCATCCGGCCTCTCCAAGCGATACGGCGAAAAAACCGCTGTCGACAACGTTTCCTTCACCGTCCAGCCCGGCAAGGTCACCGGCTTCCTCGGCCCGAACGGTGCCGGGAAATCCACCACCATGCGCATGATCGTGGGGTTGGATACTCCTACCTCCGGACGAGTGCTGGTGAACGGCAAGCCGTATGCCCGGCACCAGGCCCCGCTCCGCGAGGTCGGTGCGCTGCTCGATGCGAAGGCCGTGCACACCAAGCGCAGCGCCTACAACCACCTGCGTGCCATGGCGGCCACCCACGGCATCTCCACTGCCCGGGTGAATGAGGTGATTGACCTCACGGGGCTGGCCCCCGTCGCTCGGAAACGGGTGGGCGGCTTCTCCCTCGGCATGGGACAGCGGCTGGGCATTGCCGTTGCACTGCTGGGAGATCCGCATACCGTCATCCTGGACGAACCGGTCAACGGGCTGGACCCGGAGGGTGTCCTCTGGGTCCGGCATATGGCCCGGGGACTTGCCGCGGAAGGCCGCACCGTTTTCCTTTCCTCGCACCTGATGAGCGAAATGGCACAGACGGCGGACCACCTGATAGTGATCGGCCGCGGCCAGATCATTGCCGACGCGCCGATCGACGACATCATTGCCGGTTCGAACGCGGTCCGCGTCCTTGTCCGGACCGACAGCCCCCGCGAACTGCTGCAGGCATTGACCGGCCCGGAAGTCACCGGCGTCGAAAAGGAAAACGGGCTGCTGGAAATCACCGGCGTGGAACCGCGCAGGATCGCCGAGACGGCGTTGGACCGCCGGATACTGGTCTACGAATTGACGCCCCTGCAGGTGTCCCTCGAGGACGCCTACATGGAGCTGACCCGGGATGACGTGGAATACCGGTCCCACGACCGGACGCAGGAGCTTGCCGCTGCGGGAACCGTATCCGGGAAGGGGAAATAACCATGAGCACCGTTACGACATCCAAGAACCCCGCAGCCTCGCAGCCGACGGGCCCCTCCGGTCCCGGAGTCACCTTCTTCCGTGTCCTGAAATCGGAATGGATCAAGATCACGACGGTCCCTTCCACCGTGATCCTCCTGGCCATCACCGTCCTGGTGATGGTGGGGCTTTCTGCCCTGGCAGCCTGGGGCACCGCCCAGATCGTCAATGAATTCGGCGGCGGAACCAGCACCAGCAGTCCGGCAGCAGCGGGCGAAAGCGCTCCGGCCGTCCCCGACGACGCCGCGACCGCACCTGCCGTTCCCGACGACGCCGCGGCACCGCAGGGCCCGCCGCCGGCCGACAGCCTGGTCCGGGACATCCCGTCAAGCGGGCTCTTCTTCGGCCAACTGCTGATCGCGTCCCTGGCCGTGGTGCTCATTGCCTCCGAATGGGGCACCGGAATGATCCGGTCCACGTTTAGCGCCGTTCCGAAGCGGACACCGGCGCTGCTGGCAAAGAACCTGCTCATTGCCCTGATTTCCTTCGTGGTTGGTGCCGGTGCAGCCTTCATTTCCTTCCTGGTGGCCCAGCCGATCCTGGGCAGCGCGGACCTCAGCCTGTCCCTGGACGATGACGGAGTGCTTGCCAGCATCCTCAACACCGGAACGTGCCTTGCGCTTATCGCCGTATTCGCGATGGCCATCGGCACGTTGCTGCGCAACACCGCCGGGGGAGTGGTGACGGCCATCGGCATCATCTTCGTCCTGCCGCTGGTCGTGGCCATCGTGGAGAACCTGGCGGACTGGATCCCCGATGCCGCACGGTTCCTGCCGAGCAACGCGGGAACCCAGCTGGTCGCGGCCGGTCCCATCAGCGAAGGGGACCTCACCCAGCTGCAGGGCGGCCTGGTCCTCGCCGCGTGGGCTGCGGTACTGCTGATCACCTCCCTGATCGTCACCAAGAAACGGGACGTATAGGTCACCATGCTTCGGTGGGGGCGGCGCGGAAGAACGGCCGTTTCCGCCTCCACCGGATTCCACCAACAGCTCCTCCACAGCCCCGGCGCGTGCCGCGCCGGGGTTCTTTTACGCCCGGGACGGGCGGCGGTTACGCCGGGGCCGGGCCCTCTGGTTGAATCAGAGC
This sequence comes from Arthrobacter sp. Ms25, assembly GCF_059090365.1. Taxonomy (NCBI): domain Bacteria; kingdom Bacillati; phylum Actinomycetota; class Actinomycetes; order Micrococcales; family Micrococcaceae; genus Arthrobacter; species Arthrobacter sp. Ms25. Next base: position 243,216 of record NZ_JBNHFP010000003.1, read on the forward strand.
ATGTCTGACGCATTGGCCCACGTAAATGACCTCGGCGCGTTTGTCAGCGCCTCCCCCTCCAGCTTCCACGCTGCACGAGAAGGCGCACGCCGCCTCACTGAAGCAGGGTTCACCGAAGTATTCGAGACCGGAGACTTCCCCCGCTCGGCGGGAAAATTCTTTGTCGTGCGCGACGGCGCGTTAATTGCCTGGGTCACTCCCGAGGCGGCAGGCCCCGCCACCGGTTTCTCGATCCTGGGGACGCACACCGATTCCCCGTCCTTCAAGCTCAAGCCGCGGCCCACCACCGGCCGGTTTGGTTGGCTGCAGGCCGGCGTCGAGGTGTACGGCGGGCCGTTGCTGAACTCCTGGCTGGACCGGGAGCTGCAGCTTGCCGGACGCATGGTCACCCTGGACGGCGAGGAGCGGCTGGTGCAGACCGGCCCGCTGCTGCGCTTCCCGCAGCTGGCCATCCACCTCGACCGGGCCGTGAACGAGGGACTGAAACTGGACAAGCAGCAGCACATGAATCCGGTGTGGGGGCTGGGGGACCCTTCCACCTCCGACCTGCTGGAGCTGTTGGCTGCAAAAGCCGGCCTGGCACCGGAGGACATCGGCGGCTACGACATTGTCGCTGCCGATACCCAGGCACCGCAGGTCTTTGGAGCCGAAGGAGAGTTCTTCGCCTCGGGCCGGCTGGACAACCTTTCCTCCGTCCACGCCGGCATCGTTGCCCTCATTGCGGCAGACGTCGCGCCTGATGCACCGGTTGCCGTGCTTGCAGCCTTCGACCATGAAGAGGTCGGCAGCGGCAGCCGTTCGGGTGCCGCCGGGCCGTTCCTCGAAGACGTCCTGACCCGGATCAGCGACGGACTGGGCGCCACCACAGCGGACCGGGCACGGTCCCTGGCCGCCTCCTTCTGCATTTCCGCGGACGTGGGCCACGCTGTCCACCCCAACTACGCCGAGCGCCACGATCCCGCCAACCACCCGGTACTCAACGGCGGGCCGCTGCTGAAGATCAACGCCAACCAGCGCTACACCACCGATGCGCCGGGCATGGCCCGCTGGGCGGCCCTCTGTGCCGCAGCAGACGTGCCCTATCAGGAATTCGTCTCCCACAACTCCGTTCCCTGCGGGTCCACGATCGGACCCCTGACCGCCACCAGGCTCGGAATCCGCACGGTGGACGTTGGGATTCCCGTCCTCTCCATGCACTCGGCCCGGGAAATGGCCGGTGTCCAGGATCCCCTGCGCCTGGCCACCGTAGCCCAGCGGTTCTTCGCTGCCGGGGCGGCCTGACGGGGTAGCGCGCCGGGTGCAGATCCCGGCGTGCCAATCCCGGTCCGGGAAATCGGATAGGATAAGAAAGTCTGTGCTGTCGGCTTCGGTCGGCAGATTCCTCCCCTGCTGCGGATCAGCCGCTGCCGAGGGGGAGACAACGCAAAAGAACCTCCTGTTACGGAAATGCCGTGACCGTATAGCCCAAAGGAGGTGGGTTCACAAATGCGTGCTTATGAACTGATGGTAATCATCGACCCCGAGGTCGAAGAGCGTACCGTCGAGCCTTCGCTCGACAAGTTCCTCAATGTTGTCCGCAACGATGGCGGAACCATCGACAAGGTAGACATCTGGGGCCGTCGTCGACTGGCCTACGAAATCCAGAAGAAGACTGAAGGCATCTACGCGGTGGTTAACTTCACCGGTACGCCTGCAGCAGCAGCCGAGCTTGATCGCCAGCTGAGCCTTAATGAGACCATCATGCGCACCAAGATCATCCGCCCGGAAGAGCAGAAGATCTCGAAGAAGGATGCCAAGAAGGCCGCTAAGGACGCTGCAAAGGTTTCCGCAGAATAATTTCCGGCAACCCGTACTGATATCAGGAGGCTTTCATGGCAGGCGAGACAACAATCACCGTCGTCGGTAACCTAACCAACGACCCGGAACTGCGGTTCACTCCGTCCGGTTCGGCAGTGGCGAACTTCACCATTGCTTCGACCCCGCGGACCTTCGACCGTCAGTCCAACGAGTGGAAGGACGGCGAAACGCTGTTCCTCCGTGCGTCTGTCTGGCGTGAAGCTGCTGAAAACGTCGCCGAGTCCCTCACCAAGGGAACCCGCGTAGTTTGCCAGGGCCGCCTGAAGTCGCGTTCGTACGAAACCAAAGAGGGCGAAAAGCGCACTGTGATGGAGCTTGAGGTCGACGAAATCGGCCCCTCGCTGCGTTATGCCTCTGCCAAGGTCACCCGCACCCAGCGCTCCGGCGGTGGCGGCGGCGGCTTCGGCGGCAACAGCGGCGGCGGCTTCGGCGGCAACTCCAACTCCGGTTGGGGCGGCGGCCAGCAGCAGGCGCAGTCCGCACCGGCTGACGATCCCTGGGGAGCGCCTGCGGGCGGCAACAACTCCGGTGGATGGGGCAGCGGTCCGGATTCGAACGATCCGCCCTTCTAAACCGCTTCATCCGAAGCGCGGCTACCCCCATCCGGGAGCAGCGGCACTTCACCCGGCGTCTTCGGACGCCATCCTCAGACGGCAACCGCCGTCGAGCCCATCCCGTGGAAATGTATCCACGGGCTCCACTAGACATAAGGAGCTCCACGATGGCTAAGGCTGAACTTCGCAAGCCCAAACCAAAGTCCAATCCCTTGAAGGCCGCTGACATCACCGTCATCGACTACAAGGACGTAGCATTGCTGCGCAAGTTCATTTCCGACCGCGGAAAGATCCGCGCCCGTCGCGTAACTGGCGTGTCCGTGCAGGAACAGCGCAAGATCGCCCAGGCAATCAAGAATGCCCGCGAAGTTGCTCTCCTGCCTTACTCCGGCGCTGGCCGCGGCTAAAGGAAAGGAACCTAACTCATGGCAAAGCTCATTCTGACCCACGAAGTAACCGGTCTCGGCGCTGCCGGCGACGTCATCGAGGTTAAGGACGGTTACGCACGTAACTACCTCCTGCCCCGTGGCTTCGCTCTGACCTGGACCAAGGGTGGCGAGAAGCAGGTTGAGTCCATCAAGGCTGCCCGCGCTGCCCGCGAGCACGCTTCCCTGGAAGATGCTCAGAAGCAGGCTGCCGCCCTCTCCGCCAAGCCGGTCAAGCTGACCGTCAAGGCCGGCGAGTCCGGACGCCTCTTCGGTACCGTCAAGCCCGCAGATGTTGCCGCTGCTGTCGAGGCCGCCGGCCTCGGCGCCATCGACAAGCGCAAGGTTGAACTGCCGACGCACATCAAGTCGGTTGGTTCCTTCCAGGCCAACGTCCGCCTGCACGACGACGTTGCTGCCGTCATCGACCTCGAGGTCGTTGCCAGCTAGCGTTCAACGCAGCCAAGAAAGCACCCTCCAGCCCGTCGGGCCGGGGGGTGCTTTTTTACGTTGCGGCGCCTCGCCTTCCTGCCCTGTTCCCCGCCGCCGCGGCAGCAGGGCCGCGTTTTCCCCCATCCGCAGACGGGAGTTGTGGATATCTCGGGTGCCTTTTGTGGATTTCGCCACCCTTAGGCCTGTTCCGGGATGCTGTCAACATGGCAACTGGGGTCGGGCGCGGCGGAAAAATAGTTTGTTTACACAGGTGTGGACAAGCGTTTCTCCTAGTCAGAGCCGCTTTTGTGGAAATATTGCTGATTTATCCACATGCTTATGCCCAGCCTGTGCACAAGACACGCCGCGTTATGCACAGAGTGTCCACAGGGCCTGTGGATAACTCGTTTGTCGGGAGGGCGCGGTAGGCATACGGTTGCGGGTGAATCCCTTCTTCAGACGCATGTCCGCCGGCTCGGATCCGTCAGCAACGCCGCCGCCCTTCGGGCCGAACGTCAGTGCGGACTGATAGAGATAAGCAAGCCCTCCGGCAGGGCAGGGATCGAAACGTCTTAGCCTTTATGGAAAGGGTCACAGTGTCGCTCACGCATACGGACTCCCCGGCATCACCATCCAGTCCGGACTTCGCGAGGACACCGCCGCAGGACCTTGTCGCCGAACAATCGGTGCTCGGCGGCATGATGCTCTCCAAGGACGCTATTGCTGACTGCGTGGAGGTCCTGAGGGGCCTGGACTTCTACCGTCCCGCGCACGAGGCCATCTATGAGGCCATCATCGACCTCTACGGCCGCGGAGAACCCGCGGACGCCGTCACCGTGTCGGATGAACTCACCAAGCGCGGCGAGATCGGGCGCATCGGCGGCCCGGCCTATCTGCACACCCTGATTCAGTCCGTTCCCACCGCTGCCAACGCCGGCTTCTACGCCGAAATCGTGCGCGAGCGGGCTGTCCTCCGCCGCCTGGTCGGCGCAGGCACCAAGATTGTCCAGTTGGGCTACTCCAACGAGGGCATGGAGGTGGATGACATCGTCAACGCCGCCCAGGCCGAGATCTACGCCGTGGCCGAGCGGCGCACCGCCGAGGACTACGTGCCCCTGAAGGACATTATCGAGGGCACGGTGGATGAGATCGAGTCCGCAGGCCACCGCGGCGAGGGCATGACCGGCGTGCCGACGGGGTTCTACGAGCTCGACGAGCTCACCCAGGGCCTGCACCCGGGCCAGATGATCGTCATCGCGGCCCGCCCCGCCGTCGGTAAGTCCACCTTCGCGCTGGACTTTGCCCGCTCCGCGGCCATCAAGAACAACATGACCACCGTCTTCTTCTCGCTCGAAATGGGCCGGAACGAAATCGCCATGCGCCTGCTCTCGGCCGAAGCGACCATCGGGCTCCAGGACCTGCGCAAGGGCACCATCAAGGACGAGCAGTGGGGCAAGATCGCCACCACCATGGGCCGCATGAATGACGCCCCGTTGTTCATTGACGACAGCCCGAACATGTCCCTGATGGAAATCCGGGCCAAGTGCCGGCGCCTGAAACAGCGCCACGACCTCAAGCTTGTGGTGCTGGACTACCTGCAGCTGATGTCCTCGGGCAAGCGCGTGGAATCCCGCCAGCAGGAGGTTTCGGAGTTTTCCCGTGCCTTGAAGCTGCTCGCCAAGGAACTCGAAGTTCCCGTGATCGCCCTGTCGCAGCTGAACCGAGGCTCCGAGCAGCGCACCGACAAGAAGCCCATGGTCTCCGACCTGCGTGAATCGGGCTCCATCGAGCAGGATGCGGACATGGTCATCCTGCTGCACCGCGAGGACATCTACGACAAGGAATCACCGCGCGCCGGCGAGGCCGACGTCATTGTGGCCAAGCACCGTAACGGCCCCACCAAGACCATCGTGGTGGGGTTCCAGGGCCACTACTCGCGCTTCTCGAACATGGCCGTTGAAGGCGGCAGCGGCTTCTAGCCGCCGGAACAACGTCCGCCTGCCCCAACCGCTTCCCCCACCGCCCCAGGAGATCTCGCATGCCCAAGTCCAAGCCCCGCAAAAAAGCCGTCTCCAAAAAGAAGCAGGCCCGCCGGGCCGAGCACGAGGTCAACGCCATGCTGCGCGGCGAAACGGCCTACTTCAGCGATGAGGCAGAGGCGCTGCTGGCCGCCCGGGGCTGGATCAGCGAGCGGGACCAGCCCGGCGGGCCGGACCAGGGCGATGCCTGGTACTGGATGCCGTCCCAGCTGCCGGCGTACCTGGAGGAAGGCGAACCTGTGCCCACCTCCATCTACCCGTCCTCGGAGACCACCTTCGTCAGCCAGCTGGCGACACCGGACGGCTCCGTTCCGCCCGCGGCACAGACCGAATACGACTCCCTGGCGGAACTCGAGGCGGACCTGGACCGGCTGCAGGCCTACCGGGTGCCCGACGACGCATGGACCGTCCTGGGCGGCGGCCCCTCAGCTGAAGAGACCCCCGGTGACCTCATTGATTCCATTGCCGAGGAGTGGGAGCTCATTGCCGAGCTCATCCACTTCCCCTACAGCAACGACGCCGGTCCGCGTTCCTTCGCGGCCGTGGAGCAGGCCGTGCAGGACGGCCGGCTCACCGAGTACGCCTACCGGTCGGTGCTTGCCGGCCGGGCCGGAGAGTAACCGCCGGCAGATCGGGCCGCGGCGGAACTAGCCCCGGTTTGACGCCCCGGGACCGCCCGCCGGCTCTCCGTGGGCATCATGGCTGGAGGCCAGCTGCCACGGCACGGACGCGACCATGATGGCCGGTTCGAAGTGCAGCCGGGCCTTGATGCGCAGGGCCGTCTGGTTATGCACCAGCTGCTCCCACCAGCGGCCCACCACGTATTCGGGAATGTAGACCACGAACAGTTCCCGCGGGGCATTGCGGCGGGCATCGCGCAGGTACGCCAGCACGGGTGAGATGGTTTCCCGGTAGGGCGAGGACAGCACCGTGAGCGGAACGGGGATCTGCAGCCGCTCCCACTCGTCCAACGTGCGCCGGGTGTCCTCCGGGTCCAGGTCCACAATGATCGCGTTCAGGCTGGAGGGGCGGGAGGCACGCGCGTAGGCAATTGCCCGCAGCGCCGGCTTGTGTACCTGCGAAATGAGGATCACTGCATTCACCCGCGAGGGCAGCGCCAGCCCGGAGTCATTGTCATTGAGTGCCAGTTCGCGGGCAACGGTCTCGTAGTGCACCCGGATGCTGTACATGATCACGTACAGGACGGCCATGGCCAGCAGGGCAATCCACGCTCCGTGGGTGAACTTGGTGACGATCACGATGACCAGCACCAATGCCGTCATGCCGAAGCCGATGGAATTGATCGCCCGCGAACGCCGCATCCGCCGTCGTACGTCCTTGTCCCGTTCAGTGCGCAGCTTCCCCGTCCAGTGCCGGATCATGCCCAGCTGGCTGGCGGTGAAGGACACGAAAACCCCGACAATGTAGAGCTGGATCAGCTGGGTGACATCGGCCTCGAACGCGATGATCAGCACCAGGGCGCCCAGGCCCAGGGAAATGATGCCGTTGCTGAAGGCCAGCCGGTCCCCGCGCGTGCGCATCTGGCGGGGCAGGAACCCGTCCTTGGCCAGGATCGAGGCCAGCACCGGGAAACCGTTGAACGCAGTGTTGGACGCGAACACCAGGATCAGTCCGGTGGCGGCCACCACGATGTAGAAGGCGATGCTGCCGCCTCCGAAGATGGTCTCCGCCAGCTGGCTGATCACCGGATGCTGCACATATTCGTCCCCCACGGGGGAACCGTTGGACGTGAGCTGGGTGGCGGGATCCTGGGCCACGTGGACCTTGGTCAGGTTTGCCATGGCGATGATGCCGCCGATCATGGCAGCGGAAATTCCGCCCAGGAGCAGCAGGGTAGTGGCCGCATTGGCGCTCTTGGGCTTGCGGAAGGTCGGGACACCGTTGCTGATGGCTTCGACGCCGGTGAGTGCGGCCGCTCCGGAGGAGAAAGCCCGCAGCAGCAGGAGGGCGCCGGCAAGACCTACAAGGCCTTCGTCGTAACCGGATTCCCGCACCAGTTCAAAGGACGCCGACGGCGCCTGGCGCAGGTCTCCGCTGAGGAACTGGATGAATCCCGTCAGGCACATGCCCAGCACGGAGGCCATGAAGATATAGGTCGGTACGGCAAACAAGGCCCCGGCCTCGCGGATGCCGCGCAGGTTCACCAGGACCAGCACCGCCACGCCGACCACGGCGATGGTGGGCTGCGTGCCGTGCAGGGCGGGGATGGCCGTCACCAGGTAGGAGGCAGCCGAGGACATGGACACGGCGACGGTGAGCACGTAGTCCACCAGCAGTGCGGATGCGACGGTCAGGCCGGCGGGCTTGCCCAGATTGGTGCTTGCGATTTCGTAGTCCCCGCCGCCGGACGGATAGGCGTGCACGTTCTGCCGGTAGGACGCCACCACGGTGAGCAGCACGACGATGACGGCCAGCCCTACCCAGGGGGAAAGGGTCACTGCCGCGACGCCGGCCAGTGCCAGGGTCAGGAGGATCTCATCGGGTGCATACGCCGCTGACGACAGGGCGTCCGAGGCGAAGACCGGAAGCGCAATCCGCTTGGGGAGGAGGGTGTGCGAGAGCCGTTCGTTGCCGTAAGGACGCCCGACCAGAATGCGCTTGAACGCATTGAAGAATGTGAGCACGAGGTCCAACGTTAGACCCGGCCGGCAGCCACTGTCCAGAAGCCGAAAATATGCCGGTGGGGCCCCTCCGGCGGCTCGTCCCCGGGGCGCCGTCGTGGAGTACCGTTCTTCCTATGACCAGTGAGGGTATTGCAGGCTCCGTGTCCCATCGCCGTGCCCCTAATATCCGCGATGTCGCCGCCGCGGCGGGGGTGTCCCACCAGACGGTGTCCCGGGTAATCAACGGGCACTCGAATCTGCGCGAGAGTACCCGCCAGCGCGTGCTCGCTGCCATGGAGGAGCTGCAGTTCCGCCCCAACCGTGCCGCCCGGGCGCTGGTCACCAAGGAGTCCCGGATTATCGGCGCCCTGGTGGCCTCTGGCGCTGAATACGGACTGACGGCAAGCCTGCAGGCAGTGCAGACGGCGGCCAACGATGCGGGCTACGTGGTGGACGCCGCGCACATCGACAGTGCGGACCCCCGCTCCATCGAAGCGGCGCTGGACCGGCTGATGAGCCACGCGGTGGAGGGCCTGGTGCTGCTGGCGCCGCAGTCCCGGACCCTCGAAGCGATTGAGAAGCTTTCCCTCCGGATCCCGTTTGTTACGGTGCATTCCCTGCACGGGGACGACCACCGCATGTCGGTGGACCAGGTGGCAGGAGCGCGGCTGGCTACCCGGCACCTCCTGGAACTGGGACACCGGCGGGTGGTGCATGTGCCCGGGCCGGCCGAATGGGTGGAAACCGAGGCGCGCCGGCAGGGATACCTCGAGGAGATGGCGGCCTGGGACCTGGAACCCGCGGTGCTGCCGGCCGGCGAGTGGACGGCGGACTCCGGGTACCGGGTGGGACTGGAACTGCGGAAGCAGCGCCGGTTCTCCGCCGTGGTGTGCGGCAACGACCACATTGCCCTGGGCCTGGTGCATGCCTATGCGGATGCCGGGCTGCGGGTGCCCGAACACCTCAGCGTGGTCGGCTTCGACGATGTGCCCGAGGCCGCGCATTTCCTGCCGCCGCTGACCACCATCCGGCAGGATTTCCCCGAGCTGGGCCGCCGCTGCGTTGCCGTACTGCTGGCGGAACTGCGGGGGGAAGATCCGGTGAGCGTGGGGGACGTGGCACCTCGGCTTATCCTGCGGGCGTCAGCAGCAGCCGCGGCAACCCGTGCGGTTTCCTGAGCCCGCACCGGAACCGGGTGGCGGCGCCGTCTTCCCGGCGGCACGCTCCGCCGCCCCTCCCGGCCCGTAATCAAAGCGTTACCTAGGGGTATTGTCTGCGCCGAGGTCCCGCGGTACGTTGGCTCGAACAAAATGTGACCGTTCACATGAAGGCGGGAAACCCGTCCGATCGGCGGTCCAGATGACAATGAGGTCACCGTGAGCCAGACCAACGCTGAACCCGCCTATGTGGTGGGCATCGATTACGGCACTCTCTCCGGCCGCGCCGTCGTGGTCCGGGTGCACGACGGCGCGGAAATGGGATCCGCTGTCACCGCGTACCGGCACGGAGTGATGGATACGGTGCTGGCCGCCACTTCGGAACCGCTGCCGCCCGACTGGGCGCTGCAGGTTCCGGCCGACTATATAGAGGTCCTGCGGGAAGCCGTGCCGGCAGCAGTCCGGGCAGCAGGCGTCGCTCCGGAATCGATCATCGGCGTCGGAACCGACTTCACGGCCTGCACCATGGTCCCGGTGACCGCTGACGGGACGCCCCTGAACGAACTCTCCGGGTTCGAGGGCCGCCCGCACGCCTACGTAAAACTATGGCGCCACCATGCCGCCCAGGCCCAGGCGGACCGCATCAACCGGGCTGCGGAGGAACGAGGTGAAGCATGGCTGCCGCGCTACGGCGGCCTCATTTCGAGTGAGTGGGAATTCGCCAAGGCCCTTCAGCTGCTCGAAGAGGACCCCGAACTCTACCGGCTCATGGACCATTGGGTTGAGGCTGCCGACTGGATTGTCTGGCAGCTGACCGGCACGTATGTCCGCAATGCCTGCTCGGCCGGGTACAAGGGAATCCTGCAGGACGGCAGCTATCCGGACCGCGGTTTCCTGGCGTCGCTGAACCCCGGTTTCGCCGGGTTCGTCGCGGAGAAGCTGGACCACCGGATCGGTGCGCTGGGTTCGGCTGCGGGAGTGCTGACCGCCGAAGCGGCTGCCTGGACCGGGCTGCCGGCCGGCATCCCCGTGGCAGTGGGCAACGTAGACGCCCACGTCTGCGCCCCTGCCGCCGGGGCTGCATCCGCCGGGCAGATGGTGGCCATCATGGGCACCTCCACCTGCCACGTCATGAGCTCCGAGGACCTGGTGGAGGTGCCCGGGATGTGCGGAGTGGTCGACGGCGGGATCGTGGACGGGCTGTACGGGTACGAGGCCGGGCAGTCGGGCGTCGGTGACATCTTTGCCTGGTTCACGGCGCACTTCGTACCTCCGGAACTGGTGGAGGAAGCCGCCGCACGCGGGCTCAGCGTGCATGAACTGCTGACCGAGCAGGCGAGCGGGGAAGAGGTGGGTGCCCACGGGCTCCTGGCCCTGGACTGGCAGTCCGGCAACCGGTCAGTGCTGGTGGACCATGAACTGTCCGGGCTGCTGGTGGGGCTCACCCTCGCCACCCTGCCGCACGAGATCTACCGGGCCCTCCTGGAAGCCACCGCCTTCGGAACCCGCACGATTGTCGAAACCTTCGCCGCCGCAGGCATCCCCGTCAGGGAGTTCATAGCGGCGGGTGGGCTCGTGAAAAACCGCTTCCTGATGCAGGTGTACGCCGATGTCCTGGACATGCCGATCTCCGTCATCCGCAGCGGCCAGGGACCGGCGCTGGGCTCGGCAATCCACGCGGCCGTAGCCGCCGGCGCCTATCCGCATGTGCGGGCCGCGTCCGCGGCCATGGGCGGGGTCCAGCAGCAGACATACCTTCCGGACCCGGACCGCGCGGAAAGCTACGCGCAGCTGTACGCCGAGTACATGGCCCTGCACGACTACTTCGGCCGCGGCGGCAACGACGTCATGCGGCGGTTGAAGGGGCTGCGGCGATCGGCCCGCAAAACCGGGCAGGTTCCGGCATGAGCACGGAACGTGAGGAAAACATTGCCCGGGTCCGCGCCGAGGTGGCCGCCCTGCATGCCGAACTGGTGCGGTACGGACTGGTGGCCTGGACCGCCGGCAACATTTCGGAACGCGTTCCAGGCACGGAATTCTTCGTCATTAAGCCCAGCGGCGTGGGCTACGCGGAGCTCACCGCTGCAAACATGATCCTGTGCGACCCGGACGGCCGGCCGGTACCGGGTACGCCAGGCTCCGGCCTGGCACCCTCCAGCGACACCGCCGCGCATGCATACGTCTACCGGCATATGTCCGCCGTCGGGGGAGTGGTCCACACCCACTCGACGTACGCCACAGCCTGGGCGGCCCGGGGCGAACCCGTGCCCTGCGTCCTGACGGCCATGGCCGATGAATTCGGAGGGGACATCCCCGTGGGGCCTTTCGCCGTCATCGGGGACGACTCCATTGGACAGGGGATTGTCTCAACCCTCACCGGGCACCGTTCGCGTGCGGTGCTGATGCGCAACCACGGACCGTTCACGATCGGCCGGAATGCCCGCGACGCCGTCAAGGCAGCGGTGATGCTCGAAGATGTCGCCCGCACCGTGCACCTCTCCCGCCAGCTCGGCGAACCGGTGCCCATCGATCCCGGCGACATCGACACCCTGTTCCACCGCTACCAGCATGTCTACGGCCAGCCGGCGGCGGCCGTCCCAGCCCCTTCCGCCGCACCGGCGGCCCCTTCCACCCCGCCGGCCCAGCCGACCGTGGCCCCCTCGACCCCAGGAGTGCACTGACGTGAGTCCACTGACCACCACCCTTGACGAGTACGAGGTCTGGTTCCTGACCGGCAGCCAGGACCTCTACGGGGACGAGACCCTCCGCCAGGTCGCCGGGCAATCCCGGGCCATAGTCGAACTGCTGGAGGCTGCCGGCCTACCCGTCCGCATACGCTGGCAGCCGACCCTGACCGATGCCGGCTCCATCCGGGCAGCCGCCCTGGCCGCAAATGCGGACAACGGGGTGATCGGCGTCATTGCCTGGATGCACACTTTCAGCCCCGCCAAAATGTGGATTCACGGGCTGGACGCCCTGCGCAAGCCCCTGCTCCACCTCCACACCCAGATCAACGTCGGCCTGCCCTGGGGGGAGATCGACTTTGACTTCATGAACCTGAACCAGGCGGCGCACGGAGACCGGGAGTTCGGCTACATCTCCACCCGGCTGGATATCCCGCGCAAGATCGTCGTCGGGCACGCCTCCTCTCCCGAAGTCACCGGGAAAATCGAGTCCTGGCAGCGGGCCTGCGCCGGGCGGGCGGCCGTCGCGGACCTGCGGATTGCCCGTTTCGGGGACAACATGCGCAATGTCGCAGTGACCGAGGGGGACAAGACCGAGGCAGAGATCCGGTTCGGTGTCTCCGTCAATACCTGGGGGGTCAACGACCTCGTGGAGGTTGTCCAGGCCCAGCCCGAGGACGCCGTGGACAAACTGGCCGCCGAATACGAGGAGCTCTACGACGTCGCGCCCGAACTGCGGTCCGGCGGGGCCCGGCACGATTCGCTGCGCTACGGTGCCCGCCAGGAACTGGGGCTCCTGCAGTTCCTGGAAGACGGCGGATTCGGGGCCTTCACCACGAACTTCGAGGATCTGGGCGGCCTGCGGCAGCTGCCGGGGCTGGCCGTGCAGCGGCTGATGGCGCATGGATACGGTTTCGGTGCCGAAGGGGACTGGAAGACCGCCATGCTGGTCCGCGCCGCGAAGGTCATGGGTGCCGGCCTGCCCGGCGGCGCCTCCCTGATGGAGGACTACACCTATCACCTGGTCCCGGGCGAGGAGAAGATCCTCGGTGCCCACATGCTCGAGATTTGCCCGACCCTGACGTCGCGGAAACCCTCCCTCGAAATCCACCCGCTGGGCATCGGTGGCCGGGAGGATCCGGTGCGGCTGGTGTTCGACACCGACCCGGGCCCGGGCGTCGTCGTCGCCATGTCCGATATGCGTGACCGGTTCAGGCTGACGGCCAACACCGTGGACGTAGTGCCGCCGGACGAGCCGCTGCCGCACCTGCCCGTTGCCCGCGCCGTGTGGCGCCCGCACCCGGACCTGACGACGTCGGCCGCCGCCTGGCTCACCGCAGGCGCGGCGCACCACACGGTGCTCAGTACGGCGATCGGCGCGGACGTGGTCACGGACTTCGCCGAAATGACCGGCGTCGAGCTGCTGCTGATTGACCCGTCCACCACCCTCCGCGGCTTCCAGCGCGAAGTGCGCTGGAACGCCGCGTACTACCGGCTTGCACAAAAACTCTGATCCGCATTGCCTCCCCCCACCTAGGTACGGCCCACGAAAGGCAGACAGATGGCACTGACACTGAAACAAACCCTCATCGGAGGCACGTCGCTGGCCCTGGCGCTAAGCCTCAGCGCCTGCTCCGGAAGCCGGGGCGGCGGTGACGAGGCCGGAGAATCCAACGAAGGAGCCAAAATCGGCGTGGCCATGCCCACCCAGCAGTCCGAACGTTGGATTGCCGACGGCGAGAACGTCAAGTCGCAGCTGGAAGACCTTGGCTACGAGGTGGACCTGCAGTACGCCAACGACGACATCCCCACCCAGGTCTCTCAGATCGAGAACATGATCAACGGCGGAGCCGAGGCCCTCGTGATCGCCTCCATCGACGGCACCACCCTGACCGGAGTGCTCGAGACGGCGGAATCCCAGGACATTCCCGTCATTGCCTACGACCGGCTGATCAACGAATCCGACACCGTGGACTACTACACCACCTTCGACAACTACGAAGTGGGAGTCCAGCAGGGAACCTCGCTGCTCACGGGCCTGGGGATCCTGGACGCCAGCGGCCAGGAAACCGGCGAGAAAGGGCCGTTCAACGTGGAACTGTTTGCCGGCAGCCCCGATGACAACAACGCCACCTTCTTCTGGAACGGCGCCATGGACACCCTGCAGCCCTACCTGGACAACGGCACCTTGAAGGTTCCCAGCGGCCAGACCGACTTCGAGCAGGCGGCTATCCTGCGCTGGCTGCCGGACACAGCCCAGGACCGGATGGAGGATCTCCTGACAGTCGGCGGCGGCCAGCAGCTCGACGGCGTGCTCTCCCCCTACGACGGACTCTCGATCGGCATCATCTCCGCCCTCCGCTCCGGCGGCTACTCCGGGGACAACCTCCCGGTCATCACCGGACAGGATGCCGAAGTGGGGTCGGTGCAGTCGATTATCAGCGACGAGCAATACTCCACGATCTTCAAGGACGTCCGCGAACTGGGCAAGCGTGCCGTCCTGATGGTCGATGACCTCATGCAGGGGGAGGAACCGGAGACCAACGACACCGAAACCTATGACAACGGCGTGAAGGTGGTTCCCTCCTACCTGCTCGAATCGCAGATCGTCACCAAGGACAACTACGAGGAGGTCCTGGTGGACAGCGGCTACTACCAGGAGTCCGACCTCGACTAGGCGCCGGGGGGGGCGGCACCCGCCCGCCCCCGGAATCCGGTCCGGACCATCCAGGCACTTCGGCAGCACAGAGAGGGTCCCGCGTGAGCGACCACATTCTGGAAATGACGGGAATCACGAAAACGTTCCCCGGTGTCAAGGCACTGCAGGACGTCACCCTTGCCGTGTCCCGCGGCGAGGTCCATGCCGTGTGCGGGGAGAACGGGGCAGGAAAATCCACGCTGATGAAGGTTCTTTCCGGGGTCTACCCATACGGCAGCTATGAGGGGGAGATCCGGCTGGACGGAACCGAGGTGACGTTCCGCGACATCAAGGACAGCGAACGCAGCGGCATTGTCATCATCCACCAGGAACTGGCACTCTCGCCCTACCTGTCCGTGGCGGAGAACATCTTCCTGGGCAATGAGCGGTCTGCCCGCGGCTTCATCAACTGGAACGAGACGAACGTCCGCGCCGCCGATCTGCTCCGGCGGGTAGGCCTGGATATCAATCCGGTGACCCCTGCCGGCGACATCGGTGTGGGAAAGCAGCAGCTGGTGGAGATTGCCAAGGCATTGTCCAAGGACGTCAAGCTGTTGATCCTCGACGAACCGACGGCCGCCCTCAATGACGAAGACTCCGCGCACCTGCTGGGCCTCGTCCGGGGGCTGCGGGAGGACGGCATCACCTGCATCATCATCAGCCACAAGCTCAACGAGATCAGGGCCATTGCCGATTCCGTGACCATCCTGCGGGACGGCCGCACCATTGAAACCCTCAGCCTGCACGAGGGCACCGTGACCGAGGAACGGATCATCAAAGGGATGGTGGGCCGCGAACTGACGAACCGCTACCCGGACCGCACCCCCGAGATCGGCGCGGAAGTGCTCCGGGTGGAGGACTGGACGGTCCATCATCCCCGGGAACACGCGCGGACCGTGATCCACGGAGCACACCTGTCGGTCCGTGCCGGGGAAATCGTGGGAATCGCGGGGCTCATGGGGGCGGGGCGCACCGAACTGGCGATGAGCATTTTCGGCCGAAGCTACGGGTCCAATATCAGCGGAAAGCTGTACAAGAACGGCAGGGAAATCAGCGCCCGCACGGTGCAGGAGGCGATCCGGCACGGGATCGCGTATGCCACGGAGGACCGCAAGCGCTACGGATTGAACCTCATCGAGGACATCAAACGGAACGTCTCCGCCTCCGCCCTGGAAAGGCTGGCCGTCAGGGGCTGGGTCGACGGCGGCCGGGAAACGGTGGTGGCACAGGACTACCAGCGGAGCATGAACATCAAGGCGCCGTCCGTGACCTCCATCGCCGGCAAGCTCTCCGGCGGGAACCAGCAGAAAGTGGTCCTGTCCAAATGGATGTTCGCGGATCCGGACGTCCTGATCCTGGACGAACCCACCCGCGGCATCGACGTCGGCGCGAAGTACGAGATTTACACCATCATCAACCGGCTCGCCGCAGAGGGGAAGGCGGTGGTTGTCATCTCCTCCGAACTGCCGGAACTCCTCGGGATCTGTGACCGCATCTACACCCTGGCCCAGGGCAGGATCACCGCGGAGGTTCCCATCGCCGAGGCCACGCCCGAGCGACTCATGCAGTACATGACCCAGGAAAAGGACTAACCATGGTTTCCACTCTTGCCGGCGGGGATCCGGCTCTCGGCACCAGGAACCCCAAGGCGTCCCGGTTGGGGGATGCGGGACGGTTCCTGACCAGCAGGCTGCGGCAGATCGGCATTTTCGTTGCACTGCTGGTCATCGTCACCCTCTTCCAGGTGTTGACGGGCGGCGCGTTGCTCCAGCCGGACAACGTGTCCAACATCATTGTGCAGAACAGCTACATCCTGATCCTGGCCATCGGGATGGTCATGATCATCGTCGCCGGGCACATCGACCTTTCCGTGGGTTCGGTGGCTGCGTTCGTCGGGGCGATGTCCGGGATCATGATCCGTGACTGGGGCATGCCGTGGTGGGCTGCGCTCGCAGCGTCACTGGTGGTGGGAGCCCTGGTGGGTGCCTGGCAGGGGTACTGGGTGGCCTATATCGGCATCCCCGCCTTCATCGTGACCCTGGCAGGCATGCTGGTCTTCCGCGGGCTGACCCAGATCCTCCTGGGTAACCAGCGGATCACCGGTTTTCCCGAGGAGTACCGCCAGCTTGGCGGCGGTTCCCTGTTCCCGGGGCTATTCCCGCCCGAAACCAACCTGCTGGACTGGACCACGGTAGGTCTGGGCGTGCTGGCCACCGCACTCCTGGTGACCAGCCAGCTGCGCGGCCGGGCTGCCCGGATGAAGCTGAACCTGGATGACGAGCCCCGGGCCTGGTTCCTTACCCGGCTGGTCTTCAGCGCCGTCATCGTGCTCGGACTCACGTACCTGCTGGCCAGCTCCCGCGGCGGAACGCCCATTGTGCTGATAGTGCTGGGAATTCTGGTCGTCGCCTACAGCGCCGTGATGAACCGCTCGGTGTTCGGCCGGCATGTCTACGCCCGCGGCGGGAACCTCCAGGCCGCCCACCTTTCCGGCGTGAACACGAAGCGGGTGGACTTCCTGCTGTTCGTGAACATGGGCGTGCTGGCGGCCCTGGCCGGACTCATCTTCACCGGCCGGCTGAACTCCGCCGGCCCCGGGGCCGGAAACCTGTTCGAACTCGACGCCATTGCTGCCGCCTTCATCGGCGGGGCAGCAGTCACCGGCGGCGTCGGAACGATTGTGGGGGCCATCACCGGCGGCCTGATCATGGGCGTGCTGAACAACGGCATGTCGCTGCTGGGGGTGGGAATCGATTACCAGCAGTTCATCAAGGGACTGGTCCTGCTCCTTGCCGTGGGCTTTGATGTCTTCAACAAGCGCAAGGCTTCGAACGCATTGAAATAGGCTGTGAATAGCCGTCGGCGGGGATCCTTTCGGATGCCCGCCGACGGCGTTTTTTAATGTGGTCCCTACCATGCCGAATGCATGACAGGGACCACAGGGCGCATTATGTGACAAAGCTGACAATATTGCGCCGGAATTGTACTTCTTCCGCTTGTTTCCGCGGGTCTGGGAAAGATAACGATTCGTGCATGCTTGATATCGATTTGATATCGACGGAGTGCTCCCCTACCTTGATTAAGGCCCCGATCGAGGGCTGGACCGCCGGATGAAATCAAAGCCGGCGGCGGCCGGCACCAACTTGGGTGCGGCCTCAAACCAGAAAAGCCTGATGCCACGCGTCCACTGCACGTCGCCGCTGCGTGGCATCGACGAAGACCTCCATCCACATGGGGAAGGCGACGGCGTGCAGACGCCCGGGGACGGGATGAGCGCAGGTGGAACCCAATGGGAGCAACAGACTTATGAAGAACCAGAAGATCCGTCGTATCGTACGCCGCGGTCTGGCTACCGCCGCCATCACTGGTGCTGGCGCTGCCGGCCTCGTCGGCATGGCCGCTCCGGCCAACGCAGCCTCCATGGACTGGGACGCCCTCGCACAGTGCGAAAGCGGTGGAAACTGGGGGATCAACACCGGCAACGGCTACTCCGGCGGGCTGCAGTTCAGCCCCAGCACCTGGGCAGCCTTCGGCGGCACCGGTAACGCAGCCGATGCCAGCCGCGAACAGCAGATTGCCGTAGCCGAGCGCGTGCTGGCCGAACAGGGCCCCGGCGCCTGGCCTGCCTGCACCGCCAAGCTGGGCATGACCGGCGCCACCGCCAACCCGCAGGCCGCCCAGCCCGCTCCGGCCGCTCCGGTGGAGCAGGCTCCGGTTGCCGAGCCCGCTCCGGTTCAGACCTACACCGAGCCTGCTCCGGTTGCCGAGCCCGCACCGGTTCAGACCTACACCGAGCCCGCTCCGGTTGCCGAGGCTGCTCCGGTCGAGACCTACGTGGCGCCCGCTCCGGTCGCCGAGGCCGCTCCGACCAGCGTCCCGGTTGAGGCCGTCGCTCCGGTCCAGACCCCGGCCCCGGCCCTGTCCGGCGAGACCTACGTGATCCAGGCCGGCGACACCCTCTCCGGCATCGCCGAGAAGCTGGGCATCGAAGGCGGCTGGCAGGCGCTGTACAACGCCAACCTGGACACGGTCATCCACCAGGACCTGATCTTCACCGGTCAGACCCTGCAGCTGCCGGCCTAATGACGGCACAGTGAGTCTTCGGTAGCAATTCCGCCTTCGGGCGGAGATCGAAGCACAATGGGCGCTTCCGCTGACTGCGGAAGCGCCCATTGCCCTTTTAACCCGCTAGCCTCCGGCGATGGACTGCAGCACCAGGAGCTCGGCATGGTCCGGCAGTGCGGTCGCGACGCCGTCCAGGTCCCGGATGTCCAGCCCGTCCAGGTAGAGGTTCACATAACGGCGGAGGTCTCCGGCCTCATCGCAGAGCCGGCGGTACACGCCGGGGAAACCCGCCTGCAGCAGCGCCAGTGCGTCAGCAACCGTGGCGTCCCCTGCCGGTCCGGGCCCCGGGCGGAGGGTTAGCAGGCGCCGCCCGTCCGCGGCATCGGCTAGCGCCGCGGGCAGCAGCAGCTCAACGCCGGTCTGGCCGGGGGCGTCAGGCTGCAACGGCGCGGACACAGAGCACATCCGGAAGATTGGCGGCCACCAGGGAAAACGTCTCGCCCTCGTCTGCGCTGGCATAAACCTCGCCGCCCCGGGTGCCGAAGTAGATGCCGGCGGGATCGGCGTCGTCCACATGGGCAGCATCGCGCAGGACGGCGTTGAAATCGTAGGCCGGAAGACCGGCGTCGAACCGCTCCCAGCTTCCGCCGGCATCGGTGCTGCGGAACACCGCCGGGCGGCCCTGGGGCGGATTGCGTTCGCCGGCCGAGCCCAGCGGAATGGTCCAGATGGTGTCTGCCCGGGTGGGGTGGGCCAGCATCACGAACCCGAAGTCCGCAGGCAGCCCCTCGGCAATGGAAACCCATTGTCCGCCGGCGTCGTCGCTGCGGTAGACCCCACCGTGGTTCTGGGCGTAGAGCCGCTGCGGATTCCCCGCGTCCCGCGCCACCTTGTGCACGCACTGGCCGAATTCGGGGTACTTCTCCGGCATGAAGTTCGCGGTGATGCCGCTATTGAAGGCATCCCAGGTCTCGCCCCGGTCATCGGACCGGTACACGCCGCCGCTGCTGATAGCCACATGGACCGAATCGTCGTTCGCGCTTGGCAGGACCGTATGCGCAGCCGGGCCGCCGTAACCCGCGCCCCACCGGGTGCGGTGCGGATGGTCCCACAGGCCCCGCACCAGCTCGAAGTGCTTCCCGCCGTCCTCGGACCGGAAGACCGAAATCGGCTCGCACCCCGCCCAGATCACGCCGGGCCGGTCTGCGCTGTCCGGTGCCAGCTGCCAGATGCGTTCCAGGGATGCCCCCGTGTCCTCAGGGAAGGCAATGGCTGCCTGTTCCGGCTCCTGCCAGGTCCTCCCCAAATCATCGGAAATCGCGACGTTGGTGCCCCACCACTCGGAACGCACTCCGGCCAGCAGCCGCGGGGTCCCGCTCCGGGTGTCGAACGCGAGGGAAGGAACCTCGGTCATGGGGAACTCCGGCCCCCGCACCTCCCAGGTGCGGCGGTCGGGGCTGGTGGCCAGCCACAGTCCCTTGCGTGTGCCAATAGCGACCACGGTGGACACGCCGGGGGATCCGGCAGCGGGTACAGCGGCGGGTACGGCTTCGGGCACGGCATCCATGCGGTTATTCCAGCACCGGGGAGCCACCCGGACAAGGGTTTGTGCAAAACGCCGGGCAGCAGGCGCGCAACCGGCCGGGAGTCGGCGTGGAAATTGCAGGCGCGGGTGCGATAGACATGGAAGATGCTGTTGTTGCGGCCGGAAGCCCGGTGCCCATGATCTACATTGATCCGCCGATGTGGCCGGCGCACAACACCCTCTTCTCCCACCTGGTCTCGGACACCGGACTGGACGAGCTGCACGCCTTCACCGCGGCGTCGGGCATCTCGCCGCGGGCGTTCGACGGCGACCACTACGACGTGCCCAGGGAACGCTACGATGCGCTCGTGGCCAGGGGCGCCGTACCCGTCAGCGGCGGGGACCTGGTCCGTATCCTCATTGCCTCCGGACTGCGGATCCCGGCACGGGAACGCCCGTCCGCCCTCGCTGCACCGCTGCGCCACCGGTGGAACAGGCTGCTGCCGGCCGCTCCGGAGCTGGGCGGGCGCCTGCTGGAGCACTGGAACGAACCGCACCGGCGCTACCATGACCGCCGGCACCTGCTCCAGGTCCTGGAGGCACTGGAACTGCTCACCGGCGGGGATGTTCCCCTTCCCGTGGCGCTTGCCGCCTGGTTCCACGACGCCGTGTACACCGGCCGGGCCGGTGCCGACGAGGAGGCATCCGCACGGATGGCCGAACAGCTGCTGCCCGCTGCAGGCGTGTCCGCAGCAGCGGCCGCTGAATGCGCCCGTCTGGTCCGCCTGACCGCCGGCCATGACCCGGCGGAGGGTGATGCCCACGGCGCACTGCTGACGGATGCGGACCTTGCGGTGCTCGGCCGCGAACCCGCCCGCTACGCTGCGTACGTGCAGGCCGTCCGGGCCGAATACGGGCACCTTTCGGCCGCGGAGTTCGCCGCCGGCCGACGGCGCGTGGTGCGGCAGCTGGCCGCGGCGGATCCGCTCTACCGCACGCCGCTCGGACGGCGGCTCTGGGAGGAGCAGGCCCGCCGAAACCTTGCCGGAGAGCTGGCCGCTGTGCCGGCCTATGCGCCCGCGGCGGATGGGCACGCCGGCCCCGGCCACGCCGGCCCCGGCCCTGCCGGCACCGGCCCTGCCGGCACCGGTCCCGCCGGCACCGCAGCAACGGGCCGGCAGTGAAGATGCCGGCGGAAGTCCCCGGGGTTCCCCCTGCCGGAGATTTCAGCGGGCACCGCCGCGGCAGCCGCGGGTACCGCGGCGTCCTGGTGGGGCTGGCCGCCGCCGGAGTGGCGACCTTCGCCCAGCTGTATTCCCTGCAGGGGGTCCTGCCGGAGCTGGCCGCGGATCTGGGGGTCACCGCGTCCTCGGCCGCACTGACGGTTTCCGCGGCAACTCTCGGTCTCGCCGTTACCGTGATTCCCTGGTCCGCGGCAGCGGACCGGTTCGGACGGCTGCCCGCCATGCGCCTGGCGATCATTGCCGCGGTGGTGCTGGGCCTGGCCGTTCCCCTGAGCCCCAGCCTGCCGGTGCTGCTGGGACTGCGCTTCCTCGAGGGTGCTGCGCTGGGTGGAATACCGGCCGTGGCGCTGGCTTACCTCAGTGAGGAAGTCAGCCGGCTGCATGCTGCCCTGGCCGCCGGGACCTATGTTTCGGGCACCACCATCGGCGGTCTGGCCGGCCGGATCCTTGCGGCGCCGCTGGCGGAACTGGCTAACTGGCGGGTGGGAGTGGCCGCCGTGAGCCTTCTGGCTGCGGGGGCGGCGGCCGTATTCATGCTTACCGCACCCCGCCAGCGCGGTTTTGTCCCCCTGCGCCGGGCAGTCCCCGGGCACGGCCTGGCCGCCCGGCTGGCAGGAAACCTTCGCAATCCGCGGCTGCTGGCCTTGTACCTGCAGGGTTTCCTGCTGATGGGCGGCTTTGTAGCGGTGTACAACTATCTGGGCTTCCGGCTGGGGGCGCCGCCCTTCGGACTGTCCCAGGGCCTGGCCAGCTCCCTGTTCCTCGCGTATCTGGCCGGCACCTGGTCCTCCCGGGCCGCGGGAACCCTGGCGGCCCGGCTGCGCGGCGGCCGGAAACCGGTGCTGTTGGTGTCCATCGGTGCGATGGCGGCCGGCCTGGCCCTGACTGCCGCCAACAACCTGCCGGCCATTGTGGCGGGACTGCTGGTCTTCACCGCTGGTTTCTTCGCTGCGCACTCGATTGCCTCCGGCTGGACCCCGTTGCTCGCCCGGGAAGGGCGGGCGCAGGCTTCCTCGCTGTACAACCTCTTCTACTACGCCGGGTCCAGCCTGCTGGGCTGGGTTGGGGGCTACTGCTTCCAGCAGGGCGGCTGGCGGTCCCTGGTGGTGTTTGTGGGGGTGCTGCTCGCGGCCGCAGCAGTGGCGGCCGTCCTGGTCCTGCGCTCTGAGGGCGGGGAAGGCGACGGTCCCGGCGCGGTCCGCGCCGCACCCGGCGGCGGACTTCAAACGTAGGCTGGAGGGTGTGAAGAGCGAAGCCGATCTTTCTTCGCGGCGGCTCAGCCGCCGCATCCTTGCCCTTGCCCTGCCGGCCTTGGGTGCGCTGATTGCCGAACCCCTGTTCCTGCTGGCCGACTCCGCCATAGTGGGCCACCTCGGCGTGGCCCAGCTGGCCGGCGTCGGCCTCGCATCCACGGTCCTGCAGACCGCCGTCGGGCTGATGGTCTTCCTGGCCTATTCCACTACCGGCACGGTGGCGCGCCACCTGGGCGGCAACCGGCAGCCTGAGGCGCTCGCCGCCGGGCGGGACGGCATCGCCCTGGCCGCGGTGCTCGGCGCAGTGCTTTCCACGGTCGGGTACGTGTTCGCCCCGCAGTTATGCGCCGCCATGGGCGCAGCCGGCGACGTGCACCGGTACGCCGTGGACTACCTGCGCTTTTCGATGCCGGGACTGACAGCCATGCTGGTGGTCCTGGCCGCCACCGGCGTGCTGCGCGGGCTGCAGGACACCCGCACGCCGCTGGTGGTCGCCACGGCCGGATTTGCCGTGAACGTCGGATTGAATTACCTGCTGGTGTACGGGTTCTCCCTGTCCGTGGCGGGCTCGGCGCTGGGCACCAGCATTGCGCAGTGGGGCATGGCCGTGTTCTATCTGGTTGCGGTGGCGCGGATGGCCCGTGCACAGGGGGTGCCGCTGCGGCCGGCAGCGTCAGGAATCCGGGCCACCGCCCACGTGGGGTCGTGGCTGATGCTGCGCACGCTGAGCCTGCGCGCCGCGGTGCTTGCGACGGTCCTCGTGGCCACCGCGCAGGGACCGGAATCCCTCGCCGCCCACCAGCTGGTCATGACGGTGTTTACCTTCCTCGCGTTCGCGCTGGACGCCCTGGCCATCGCAGCCCAGGCAATGATCGGCAAGGAGCTGGGTGCCGGGGACACCGTGCTGGCCCGGGCACTGACCCGCAGGATGATCCTGTGGGGCGTCGGGTTCGGCGTCATCACCGGGGCACTGCTGGCCCTGGCGGCACCGGTGGCCGGGGTGCTCTTCACCGGCGACGCCGGGGTGCAGCAGGCCATGAACGCCGGACTCTGGGTTCTGGCGGTCTCCCAGCCCATCTGCGGGCTGGTGTTCGTGCTGGACGGGGTCCTGATCGGGGCGGGGGATGCCAGATACCTGGCCCTCACCGGAATGCTGAACCTGGCTGCCTACCTGCCGCTGCTCATCTGGGTGCACAGCGCCGGCCTGTCCGGCCCCGGCGGGATTGCCTGGCTCTGGGCAGCCTTCGCCCTCGGGTACATGAGCGCACGTGCAATCACCTTGTCCTGGCGGGCCCGGCAGGACGCCTGGATGGTTACCGGTTCCGGTCCCCGGGCTGCGAGCGACTAAGCTTGACGGTGGCCAACCGGCCACCGATATGACGGCGACAGTGAAAGCGGAGGCTCTGCAGTGGGCGCATCCAATCCCGGGGCACCTTGGGGACCCATGCTGGTCCGGTCGGCGGTGGCAGCCGTGTACGGCGTGCTGACCGTTTTCTGGCAGGAGCCCACTGAGTCCGTCCTGGCCTTCGCCGGCGGCGCGTATCTGCTGCTCACCGGCGCCGCCCTCTGGCCCATGCTGACCGCGGCCCGGGGGCACGGCAAGGTCCGGGCGTTGCTGCTGGTGGAAGCCGCTGCCTACGTTCTTGCCGGTGCGGCCACCCTGGTTTTCGCCTCGGCCGAGGCGTTCCGCGGAGCGGCAGCTGCCGCCCTTATCCTCGGCGGAGCCGTGGAAATCTTCCTGTGGGTCCGAAACCGCAAAGATTTCCTGCCCGCGCGTGACTGGCTGATCACCGGCGGGGCCGCACTGGTTGCCGGTGTCCTGGTACCGGTCTTCTACGATCTGGGAGCCCGTGCGCTGCTCGGCGTGACCGGAGGTGCGGCCATCATCACGGCCGTCATCGTGGCCCTTTCCGCGCTGGGTGCCCGGCATGATTCCCGTTCCGCGGCTGCACCCCGGGCATAGGCCGTAAACTAGGTAATGCGCGTGGTGCAGTACGCACCGATTTCGCGCCACCCCAACGCAGCAGGAGGCAAAGATAGTGGCGAACAGCTCAACCGGCGGACCGCAGGAGCGGAACTCCGTAAAGGCACCGCTGATCTTTTCCGCCGTGCTGGCGCTGATTGCCGGCGTTGCCACCATGATCTTCGCCACCGGGGGAGCGGAGAAGGAACTGCGGTTCGACCTCGGGCTCATCGCCGTCGGCATCGCGTTCATTGCCTCGCTGCTGATTTCCTCGTTGCTGCTGATGACGGAGAAGCCGAACCCTGAGCACCTGAGCCAGGGTTCGGGCATCCACCGCAGTTCAGCCAAGATCCCGGGCGGCGCGGGAAATGTGGGCAAGCCGGCGGCATCCACCCCGGATGCGACGGAAGACGCTTCCCGTCCCACCGATCCCACCGCCTGATCAGCGGGAACCGGTTAGTCGAATATCTCTTTGCTGATGTCCGTCGGCGCGTCGTATTGGCGCTCCGGCAGGTTCCTTAGCGCCTCCAGGACGGCTCCTTCAGCGCCGGATCCCTCCGCCTTTTTCACGATGTCGTCCTTCGAGGCCGGATAATCCAGGCCGCCGAGGGATTTCTGCACGTCTATCGGGCTGGGTTTGTCCGCCATGTGTTCTCCTTTGTGTCGGGTTACTGATGGTGCAGTGGGTTGCCGAGGGGCGGGTCGTCTGCCCCGCCTCCCAGCAGGAGTCCGGCCGCGTCTGCGGACCGGTCGGTGACGGTGGTAGGTGATTCCAGGTGCACGGCACCGGAGGGAATCATCCCGGCGCCGCCGAACTTCTCCATCACCTGCCACTGCGCGGCCACGTCCTCTCCGGCATGCCCGCGCGGAAGCCGGTCCCAGAAGCCGAAGCCACCGCAGGCCAGCAGCGCCCGCCGGTCGTAGAGGACGCAGGCCCCCACCCAGGCAACCCGGTACAGCTGCCATTCTCCGGGCCGCATCCGGAGACGGGAAGCCACATGGGCCAGATTTGCCGCGTTGTGCAGGGTCCACCGGGAGAAACCCGGCCGGCCGCGGCGGATCCGCTCCGGCTGCACCTGTCCGTCTTCCCAGAGCTGGAAGGGCTGCCATTCTCCGGGCCGCCGGTCACCGAGATAGGACAGTCCCTGGACTGCGGCGCCCACGAACCCGCCGCCGGAAGCAGCCAGGGCCGCGGTCAACCGGGCCAGCATGTCCGGTTCCAGCCAGACATCGTCATCCAGGAAGAGGACCAGCGGAGCTGCGGCCTGCCCCAGCAGGAAGTGCCGCTGCTCGGCCAGCCCGCGGGCCGGCAGGTGCCTCAGCAGCCGGACCGGGCGGCCCTGCGCCTGCAGCACCCGCACCATCGCTTCGGCGGCGGGAGCGTTCCAGGACGGGACGTCGGTGCTCTGGTCGCTGATGACGACGGCGAAGTCCGGCCCGTCCTGCGCGGCCAGCCCGGCGAGGGTGACCGCCAGCTCGGCCGGCCGGTCGCGGGTGGGAATGAGGACTTCCACTTCGGGCGGGTCCTGGGCAGTGTCTGGTGGCTGCGCCCAGTCGCCGGACCAACGGCGGGTCACGGCGGATCCCCGGGACTGCCGCGCCCTCCGGCGGCCGTTCCCTCGTCGCCGCCCTGCCCGGCAGGAGCCCCGCCGGGTCCGTCACCGGCATGACCCGAACGGATCCGGGAGACCAAGGCCGTGGTGGAGTGGTCGGAGACATAATCCAGGATCAGCACGCGTCCGCCGCATTCCTCGACCACCGGGGTTTCCGCCAGCATTTGGGCGGAGTAGTCACCGCCCTTGGCGTAAACATCCGGCCGCAGGTCCCGGATCAGCGGAATGGGAGTGTCGGTGTCGAACACGGTCACGTAGTCCACGCAGCTCAGCGCGGCAATGATCCCGGCCCGGTCATGCACCGGGTTGATCGGACGGCCGGGTCCTTTCAGGCGGCGGGCCGAGGCGTCACTGTTCAAGGCCACTACCAGGACGTCGCCGAGCTGCTTGGCCTGGTTCAGGTACCGGGTGTGTCCGCGGTGCAGGACGTCGAAGCAGCCGTTGGTCAGGACAATCCGGCGTCCCGCTGCCCGTTCAGCGGCGGTCCGGGCCAGGAGGTCCGTGGAGCTGAGGGCGGCGTCGGCAAAACTGTCCAGGTGCTGTTCCAGGTCTGCGGTGCTGCACACCGAGGTGCCGGGCCGCCGCACCACAATGTCCGCGGCGTTCTGCGCCAGGTCGGCGCTGGTCGACAACGGCAGGCCGGCGGCCCGGGCCAGCGTCAGGCAGGCCACAAAGGTGTCCCCGGCTCCCGACGCCTGTTTTTCCGCGGCGGGCCGGGCCCAGGTGCGGTGAAACCCGCCGTCGGCGCTGAGGACCGCCGCGCCGTCACGGTCCAGGGTGACAGCGGCCGCCGCGGCGCCGGCAGCGGCCAGCAGTTCCGGGGCCGCGGCACGGACCGCAGCGGCCCGGTCCGGTCCCAGGGACTTCGGTCCGCCCAGCAGCAGCGCAGCTTCTGCGGCATTGGGGGTCACGAGGTCAGGGGCAAGATCCGCCCATCCCGCGGCGTCGTGCGCGTCCACTACCGTCAGCCGGCCGCCGCGCAGGGCCACCAGCGCATCGCGGACGCTCCCGTGCAGCAGGCCCGTGCCGTAGTCGCAGACCACCAGGGCATCGGCATCCTCCAAGAGTGCGGGTACCGAGGCGGCCAGCAGGTCCGCCGCCTCGTCCGGGAAGCCGCCGCCGTCGTCGAGCCTGAACAGCACCTGTTCCCCGGCAAGTATCCGGTACTTGGTGGCAGTTTCCACGCCGCGGTGCCGTACCAGCCCGCGCAGGTCCACGCCCGCCCCGGCCAGGAGCCCGCGCAGGCGTTCCCCGGCTCCATCACTTCCGGTCAGCCCGGCAAGCCGCACCCGTGCTCCCAGTGCCTGCAGGTTCATGGCGGTGTTTCCGGCACCGCCGGGTGCGTAGTTCTTTTGCTGTACATCCACCACGGGAGCGGGAGCCTCACGGCAGAAGCGCTCCGTGATCCCGGTCCACCAGCCGTCCAGCATGACATCTCCGATGACGGCCACGCGCAGGGAGGCCGCCGCGAGCCGCCCCGGCAGCTCCGGGGTGAGGCTGCGGACCTCCCCGGGCCGCCATCCTCGGGTCATGCCTGGACTCCGACGACGGCGGCGCTCATCGCGGCCGCGCCTGCACCCGGGGCCGCCGCCGCGGTGATTGTTCCCGGAGAGGCCGGCTGGTGCTGTGCGGAAGGATCGATGGTGGGGGACATGCTGCTCCTTGTCGCGCGTTGTACACCTCCCGTACCCCCTTTGGGGGAGGTTCAGACAACGCGGACCAGTGCAGCCTGCAACGGCCGGCTACGGGACGGCGAGCCGCGACAGGGACGTAAGCGGCACCCCCTGCGGACGTTCCGCGGTGCTGCGAACCGGAATGGACGCACCCTCCGCGGCCGAGCGCAGCAGGGATTCCATCACATCGAGGACGTGGTAGGCGAGGTCGCCGTTGGCACGGTGCTGTTCGCCTGCCGGGGTGAGCGCCATATCGGCGAGTCCGTAGCCGCGGCCCGCACCGATGTACCCGGCACCGGGGGGCAGGCTCTCCCATGCCCCGCCCGGGCCACCGAGCGCGAAGATCGAAACATCCCCGTCGAAGTAGTTGGGATCGGGGACGGTCAGACTGGCCTCCTCACCGTGGATTTCAATATTGGAAGCGCGGGTCTTCACCGCATCAAAACTCATGATCAGCGTGGAGAGGGCTCCGGACTCATGGACCAGCACCCCGGTGACATGCGTGTCGATGGATACCGGTACTGTCTGGCCGGTGCGCGGACCGGTTCCGATGGTGCGCCGGTCACGGGTGTGGCTGGCCGCCCCGATCACCGAGGTGACAGGGCCGAGCAGGGTAACCAGTGCGGTGACGTAGTACGGGCCCATATCCAGGAGCGGCCCGCCGCCCGGCACATAGTAGAAATCCGGATTCGGGTGCCACCGCTCGTGTCCGGGGGTGACCATGGTGGCGACGGCGGAAACGGGCCGTCCGATCAGGCCCTCGTCCACCGCTTTGCGGGCTGTCTGGATGCCCGTGCCGAGCACCGTGTCCGGCGCGCATCCGACCCGGACACCGGCGGCCCGCGCCAGGTCGAGCACATGGCGCGCCTGCACGGTATCCGCTGCGAGGGGCTTTTCCCCGTACACGTGTTTCCCCGCGGAAATTGCCCGTGCAGCCACCTCGGCGTGCGCGGCGGGAATGGTGAGGTTGAGGACCGTGTCTATCTCCGGGTCCGCCAGCAGTTCGTCCACCGTCAGTGCCCGGACATTCTCCTGGGTGTCCGCCACCGCAGCTGCGCGGCGTTCGTCCAGATCAGCCACTGCCTTGAGGCGGACGGAGGGCAGCGAAGGAAGGGTGTCGAGGTATTGCCCCGAGATTGCCCCGCAGCCGACGATTCCCACATTCAACGGCTCGCCCACAGCAAACCCCTTTCGATGATTTGACGCACGTTGGCGTCGTCAAGGATTTCCACCCGGTGTCCCGGGGTGGAGACGAATATGCGGCCCTTGCCCCATTGCCGGGTCCAGATGGCCGGTGAAGTGACCGGACGGTGCCAGGGATCCCACTCGCGGACGGCCTGGGTGGTGGTGGCCAGGACATCGATGTAGTCGTCCGTGAGCACCCAGTACTGTTCGGTGACCAGATCGAAATCACCGATGCCTTCGGTGATCGGATGGTGGGCGGCCGCAGGCAGCATATTGACCCGGTACGGGACGTAATTGTCGGCCTGTTCGCCTTTCCGTTCGTCCGGGTGTTTCCCGGGGTGGCAGGCGAACTGCCCGCCGATCAAATGCAGGTAATCGGCTTCATTGCGGTAGGAGTCTGCAATTCCGCCGTGCCATCCGGCCATGCCGGTACCGGCCTCTATTGCTGCCCGGAGGCCGTGGAATTCGTCCTTTTCAATGGTATTCATCGTGTTGCACTGCACGATGAGGTCAACCCGTTCCATAAAGTCCGCATCTGCATAGACTTTGGGGGATTCCTCGATCCGGAGGTCGAATCCCCGGTCCTGCAGGAACGGGATGAACCGTTCCGTGGCTTCAACCGGTTGGTGGCCGTCCCAGCCGCCGCGGACAATCAGGGCCTGTTTGTTCGTCATCGGGTCTCTTTCCTATGGGTGGGGCTTAGCGGCTCAGACATGCTGCCACGTCGATTCGGCCCCGGCGCTTTGCTCTACTGCGGAGAGGACGGTCTGGACCTGCAGGGCTTCGGCGAAGGACGGCGACGGCGTGCTGCCGGCGGAGATCGCCTGCACCAGATCCGCGGCCTGGTGGATGAAACCGTGCTCGTAGCCCAGGCCATGGCCGGAGGGCCACCAGTGGGCCGTGTAGGGATGTTCCGGCTCGGTGACGTTGATCGTCCTGAATCCGGCCGTTTCCGGCGGTTCGGAGCCGTCGTAGAACTCCAGCGAGTTCATGTTCTGGAAGTCGAACGCCAGCGATCCCAGGCTGCCGTTGATCTCCAGGCGCATCGAGTTCTTACGGCCAAGGGCGAAGCGGGTGGCTTCGAAGACGCCCACGGCGCCCCCGGCAAACCTGGCCGTGAAAACAGCGGCGTCATCCACGGTCACCGGCCCCTTCGCCCCGTCGCTGGCCCCCGCTCCGCCGAGACCGACCAGGGTGCCTCCAACGGGCCGTTCATGGACGAAGGTCTGCAGAATGCCCGAAACGCCGACAATGGGCAGGCCGGACACATACTGGGCGGCGTCGATGCTGTGGGCGCCGATGTCTCCCAAGGCCCCGGAACCGGATTTGCTGCGGTCCAGCCGCCAGGTCAGGGGAGCCAGCTCATTGGATAGCCAGTCCTGCAGGTATTGGGCCCGGATGTGCCGTATGGTACCGATCCTGCCCTGCTCCACCAGCCGCCGGGCCAGCGTGAGGGCGGGGGTCCGCCGGTACGAAAAACCGCACATCGCGAACACCCCCGCGTCCCGGGCAGCCTCGGCGGCGGCAGCCATCCGGCGGGCCTCCTCCACCGTGTTGGCCAGCGGCTTTTCGCACAGCACATGCTTGCCGGCCGCCAGGGCGGCCACGGCTATTTCCGCGTGGGTATCGCCCGGAGTGCAGATATCGATGAGATCGATGTCGTCGCGCTCCACCAGGGCCCGCCAGTCCGTGACGGTCTCGGACCATCCCGTTTTCTCTGCGGCGGCTTCCAGGGCCTGCTTGTTCCGGCCGGCGAGCACGGCCAGTTCCGGCCGCATCGGCAGGTCGAAGAAGCGCGGCGCCGTGCGCCAGGCATGGGAGTGCATGGCCCCCATGAAGGAGTACCCCACCATCCCTATCCGCAGGGCGGGCTTGGAAGCGGAGGCCGCCATGCCGGCGGTGTCCCCGCTCACTTGTTGAACCCTGCCGTGAGGCCGCTGACAAGCTGCCGGCGGGCAAACGCGTACAGGACCACCAGCGGAAGCGTGGAAAGCACCACGGCGGCAAGGACCGCCGGCACATTGACGGTGAATTCGTCCTGGAAGGTCCACAGGGACAGCGGCAGCACCCGCATGTCCGGACTCTGGGTCAGGATCAGCGGGAAAAGGAAACCGTTCCAGACATTCAGCGCGTTGTAAATGCCGATGGTGACCACCGCGGGACGGACCAGCGGGAGGGCCAGGCGCCACATCATGGTGAATTCCGAACAGCCGTCAAGGCGCATCGATTCGAACAGCTCGCGCGGGACGTCCCGCAGGAAATTCGACAGGATCAGCACCGAAATCGGAATGGCGAACGCTATGGACGGCAGTATCAGGGCCAGCAGGGTGTCGTAGAGGTGCGCCCGGGTAATCATGTAGTAGATCGGGATGATGGTTGCCTGCAGCGGAATGGCCAGCCCCAGGAGGAACAGGGTGTGGGCCGAGGCAATGATGCGCCCGGTTCCCCTGACCACCGCGTACGCAGCCATAAAGGAAACGACGACGGCGGGGATGACGCTGCCCAGCGTCACCACCACGCTGTTGAAGAAGTAGCGGACAAAATCCGCTTCCAGGACGGTCCGGTAGTTCGCCATTGTCGGCTCGGTGGGCGGCGCCAGCGGATTGCTGCCGAAGAAGCCGGCCTGGTTTTTCAGGCTGGTGATGACCACGTAGTAAATGGGAAGAATGATCAGTGCCAGCCACACCCAGCCGCCCAGCCCCCCGAGGATATTGGGGGTGCGCCTGGCGGCGCGGTTCCGCCGTGAGGGCCGGCTGACGGGTTCGTGTGTCTGCGGTGACTCGGTAACCAGTGCCATTACGATCCTTCCAGTTGGCTGGCGCCGCGGTTCCTGCCGCCCAGCCGCTGCAGAATGAGGGCCAGCCCGAGTCCGATCACAACGAGGATGACCCCCAGGGCGCTGGCCGCGCCCATATCATTGGCCCGGAAACCCGTGAGATACATGTGCAGGGGCAGGAGCCGGGTGGAATATCCGGGCCCGCCGGCTGTGAGGACGAAGATCAGGTCGAAGTACGCCAAGGATCCGAGGACCATCAGGGTTGACGACGTGATCACCGTGTACTTCAGCTGTGGCAGCGTGATGTGGAAGAACTGCTGCAGGCGGCCCGCACCGTCGATCTGCGCCGCTTCGTAGAACGATGCCGGGATCTGGCGCACCCCGCCCTGATAGATCAGGGTGTGCAGGGGGACAAACTGCCAGGCAATGACGAAGACCACGATGAACAGGACCAGATCGGGGTTGCCCAGCCAGTCCTGTGCCAGGGCCGGGATGCGCAGGCCCGGCCCCACCCCGAAGTTGGGATCCAGAAGGGCCCGGAAGGCGATGGCAACCGCCGCCGAGGAAAGCAGCAGGGGGACGAAGTACAGCACCGCCAGCAAGGCCCGGTACCGCTGCCTTCCGGCCGTGAAGACACCCAGCAGGAGGCTGACCGGAACCTGCACGAGGAGGGAGTAGACCAGAATCTTCACCGTGACGACCAGGGCGTTCAGGGTCACGGAATCCGTGAGGGCAATACGCCAGCTTTCCAGGCCGCCAAACGTGATCTCGCCCAACCCGTTCCACCGGGTGAAACTGAGGAAGACGACGCCGAGCAGCGGAATGACGGCAAAGGTCAGGAAGAAGACCAGGGCCGGGACGACCATCCAGGCCGACGGGCCCTCGGCCCGGGCACCCCGTACAGGGATGCCCGGCTTGGGTTTCAGCAGGGTGCTCATTTGCCGAGGGTTGCGTTCATGTTCTCGGCGAACTGCTCCGGCGTGATTTCGCCGAGAAAGATCTGGTCCAGGTTGGCCAGCATGGCGTCACCCTGTGCGGGGCTCAGCGCCTGGTCCCAGGAGAGCTGGAAGCTCGGGGCGTCCTGCGCCAGGCCGTACACGAACTCCACGAAGTCCTTGTCCTCGGAGGCCGCCAGCTGGTCTTCAATCCCGTTGACCGCGGGGACAGCCCCCGAATCGATCATGGCCTGGGTGTATTCCTCGCTGAACAGGCCGTCCTTGAGGTAATTGAGCGCCGATTCCTTCTGCTCGTCGGAGGCAGTCTCGGAAATCGACCACATATTCGCGGGGTTGCCGACAATGTTCGCGGGATCGCCGGCACCGCCTTCAACGGCAGGGAAGGTGACGAACCCGACGTCCCCCGATTCGACGAAGTCCGGTGCGTCCTTCTTCAGGTTCTGGTAGATCCAGCCGCCGTGGAGCATCATGGCTGCCTTGTCCGTGTAGAGGAGTGCGCTGTCGGCGCCGGCGTCGGCAGCGATGGAGGAGAACCCGTTAATGAACCCGCCGGCGTCGGCCAGTTCCTGGATCTTGGTGAGTGCCTCGATGACTGCCGGGTCTGACCAGGCGTCTTCCTTGCCGTCCAGGATCGCCTGGAACACCTCGGGGCCGCCGATCCGGTCCACCAGGTAGGACAGCCACATGAGGTTGGGCCACTTGGACTGGCCGGCAAGTGAGAAGGGGGCGATGCCTGCCTCATTGAACTTGGGCACCAGCGCCATCAGTTCGTCCCAGGTGCGCGGCGGCTCCACGCCGACCTTTTCGAAGAGTTCCTTGTTGTAGTACAGGACCACCGGCTGCATGTTGTTGTTGGGCAGGGCGTAGGTCTTGCCGTCAATCACGCCGTTTTCCAGCACCGAGGGGATGTACCGGTCCTTCACCTCGGGGTTGTCGGCCAGGAACTGGTCGAGTTCGCTGACGTGGCCCGCGTCGACGTAGGACTTCAGGACGCCGCCGCCCCAGCCGTAAATAAAGGTTGGACCTTCACCGGCGCCGATGGCGGTGCGGACCTTGGTCTTGTAGGCATCGTTGGCAAAGAATTCCTGGTTGATGCTGTCATCGGCATTTTCTTCGTTCCACCGCTCCACCGACGAGCGGAAAATATCTTCGCTGCTGCCGGTAAGCGCCCACATGCTCGGAGACTCGGAGTCCGCAGCGGGGTCGGAGGGGCCGCCGGATCCGCAGGCCGCCAGGCCAACAGCAAGGGTGAGCGCGGAGGCGGTTGCCATCAGGGAAGTGCGTTTCTTCATGATCATCAGTTCTTCCGTAAGTCGACTCAACCGGCGGCATGCCGGCTGGCTGAAGTGGGCGGGTCAACTCCGCGGGTACACGGCGGTTGACCGCCACGCTGCGGAAGAGATATCGAAAAATTTTCGATAAAAACAACTAACGGGGGTAAAGTTATCTACATCACATTCTTCCGTCAAGGGTTTGATCCCATTCAGTTGCTTTGGCTTCTTGGCCACACTGCTTGCCGCTCGGAGGCTCCTGGCCGAGACGGGGAGGCCGGACATCGATCGAAAGGTTTCGGAACGTTGCCTGATGCAGGAAACATGCGGGGCAAGGTGACGCTTGCTTCTGTCGCGGCGCTGGCAGGCGTTTCGGTGCCTACGGTCTCCAAGGTGGTCAACAACCGGGGCGACGTCGCTCCAGCCACCCGCAGGCGGATCCTCGATGTGCTGGACCGTGCCGGCTACCTTCCCCCCGGCCAGCGGCGCACGCCGGCACCGACGCTTCCGCGGACCATCGAGGTGGTGGTCGACAGTGTTACCAGCGCTTACTACGCCGAGGTCATGGACGGGATCCTCGAATGCGCCGAAAGCAACGGGGCCGAGGTTGTGCTTTCCACGACCCGCCCGACCCGCCATCCCGCGGAGGACAAGGCCGAACGGATGCGGGGAATGGGCCGGCGCGGACTCCTGCTGGTCACCTCACGGTGGTCCTCCGCACAAATCAAAACGGTTCAGAACCGCGGCATCGCCGTGGTGGTCATCGATCCGATCAACCCCTCGGGGCCGGGGGTGTCCAGCGTGGGCGCAACCAACTGGGCAGGCGGCAAGGCGGCGACGGAGCATCTGCTGGACCTCGGGCACACGCGGATCGGCTTCATCGGGGGTCCGGCCAGTGCAGAGTGCAGCCAGGACCGCGAGCACGGCTACATGGCCGCCCTGCTGGAACGCGGGATTCCCCTCGAGGAGGACTATGTCCTGGCGGGCAACTTTGGTGCAGAGTCGGGCAGCCGGGCCCTGGCTCGACTCCTCGCCCTCGAGCGCCCGCCCCAGGCCGTCTTCGCGGCCTCCGACAGCATTGCCCTCGGTGTCCTCGGCCGGGCCCGCCTGCAGGGCATCTCGGTTCCCCGGGACCTGAGCGTGGTGGGATTCGACGGCACCTACATCGGCGAGCAGGCGGTGCCCCAGCTCACCACCGTTGCCCAGCCGCTGCGTGAGATGGGACGGACCGCCGTCCGGGCGCTGCTGCGCGAAATGGGCGGGGATACCCCGGATTCCACCCGGGTTGAGCTGGCCACACGGCTCATCGTCCGTTCATCCACCGCACCGGCACCGCTCGGAAGCCAGCCCTGACCCGGGACAGCAACCGCCGGCCGGATGCGGCGGGTGGGAGGATCACCCGTTGACAGTGCGGCACCCGGCCCTAGGGTGGTGGCCAGCAGACCCGGCGGCAGCGACCGAAGGACATACATGGCAACGCAGGCGTCGTCATCCGAAGGGCAAGGACGGCAGGGGGAAGCCCAAGCTGACGGGCCGCAGCACGGATTCCGCCGCGGTGTGGGACCGGTGGGAGCACGGTTCCCGGGCGTCGGGAAAATCGCGGTACTTCGCGGCGGAGGGTTGGGGGACCTGATGTTCGTGCTGCCCGCGGTCGAAGCGCTCGCCGCCGCGTACCCGGCCGCGTCCATCACGCTGCTCGGCACGGCGCTGCATGCCGCGCTGCTGCGCGGGCGTCCGGGACCGGTGCACCGGGTGGAGGTGCTGCCGGCCGCCCCCGGAATTGCCTCCGGACCGGAGGATCCGCAGGCCGTGGAGGCGTTCCTGGGCAGGATGCGGCAGGAGGGGTTTGACCTGGCGGTGCAGGTGCACGGCGGCGGCCGCAACTCCAACCCCTTCCTACTGGGTCTGGGGGCCCGCCACACCGTGGGAACCCGCACCCCCGACGCCGCCGCCCTGGAGCGCACGGTTCCCTACATTTACTACCAGCACGAGGTGTTCCGGGCACTGGAGGTGGCCGGACTGGCCGGTGCCGCTCCCGTCAGCCTGGAACCGGAGCTGTCCGTCCACGTCGGCGAGGCCGCGGCGGCGCGGGCCCTGCTGGTGCCGGGCCGGCGGCTGGTGACCCTTCATCCCGGTGCCACGGACCCGCGGCGGCGGTGGCCGGCGTCGAACTTCGCGGAGCTGGCGGTGCATGCCGCCGGCCGGGGGTGCCAGGTAGTGGTGGTGGGCGACGACGCCGACAGGGACCTGGCGCAGCAGGTTGTGGACCTCGCGCTCGCCGTCGCCGGCCCGGATGCACCTATCCGTTCGGTCGCCGGCGACCTGGGCATCGGCACGCTCGCAGGCCTGCTGCAGGCCAGCGCCGTGATGGTGGGTAACGACAGCGGGCCCCGGCACCTGGCCCAGGCCGTCGGCGCAGCCACGGTGGGGATCTATTGGTTCGGCAACGTGGTCAACGCCGGGGCCATCGGCCGCGCCCGGCACCGGGTGCACATGTCCTGGGTGTCGGAGTGCCCCGTCTGCAAGGCGGATGTCACGCAGGTCGGCTGGACGGCGGAGCGGTGTGAACATGATGACTCGTTTGTGGCCCGGGTGCGGGCAGCCGACGTATGGGCCGACGTCGAGGAACTGCTGGGACAGCGCCGGGAGGAAGCCCCGGCCCGCTAAGGTCGGGGTATGCACATTTGCTATCGGCCGTTCCGTCAGCTGCCCGGCGGCGTTCCCTGCGGCGCGGCGGGCAGCCGATGAACCTGCGCGAGCAGCAGCGGAGCGAAACCCGGCAGCGGTTCATCGACACCGCCATGCGGCTGTTCCAGGAGCAGGGGTTTTCCGCCACCAGCATGAACCAGATTGCGGTTGCCGCCGGCGGAAGCCGGGCCAATCTCTACCTGCATTTCCGCAACAAGCCGGAACTGGTCATGGCCAAGATGCGGGACATTGAAGAGGAAATTACTGACGGTTACCGCCGGCTGGACGAGCTGCCGGAGCATGATTTTGCTGCCCTGCGCGGCTGGCTGGTGGATACCCGGCAGCTCTGGTCCCGGTACAGCATCGAATTCGCTGCCATGGAACAGGCCATGGCAGCGGACACCGCGGTGGCGGACGAGTGGCTCGGCATGCTGCGCCGGGTCAGCGGCTCCATGCGCCAGCTCTACCGGTCCTGCTCCTCGGAACAGGACCGGGAAGAGCTCCAGACCCATCTGGTGACGTTCATGATGAGCCTGGACCGCAACTTCTACTTCCTCTATGTCCGCGGACACCAGGACCGGCATGAGCTGGTGCTCGATGCGCTCGCCCGCCAGCTCATGAGCCTCTTCGCCGACCGCTTTACCGTCCGGTAGGCGGACCGACCCACCCGCTTACCGGTCCAGGACCAGCCGGGGGCAGCCCCGTTCGGCACGCGAGACGCAGATCATCAGCGTCTCGTTCGCGTCCTGCTCGTCCGGAGTGAGAATCGAATCGCGGTGGTCGGCGCGGCCGGCCGTGATCCGGGTTTCGCAGGTGCCGCAGGTACCGGTCCGGCAGGAGGAAATGACGGGCAGCCCGGCCCGGTCCGCGGCCTCGAGGATGCTTTCGTCCGCCCCCACCTCCACGGTGACGCCGGAGGCGGCGAATTCCACCTCGAAGGCATTGTCCGGTTCGGTGCGCTCGAGTGTTTTCGCGGCGAACCGCTCCACCCGCAGGGATCCTTTGCGCCAGTGGGCGGAATGGGTTTCCACGGCCCGGAGCACCGGTTCGGGTCCGCAGCAGTAGATGAGCGTGTCCTCCCGGACATCGCGAAGCAGCCCCGGCAGGTCCATGAGTCCGTGGGTGTCCTGCGGCACCAGGGTGACCCGGTCCCCGTAGGCGGCGAGTTCCTCCAGGAACGCCATCGACGTGCGTGTCCGTCCGCCGTACATCAGTTCCCACTCGGCGCCGGAGGCCTCCGCTTCCCGGATCATCGCCAGGATCGGGGTGATGCCGATGCCGCCGGCAATGAACAGGTACTTCGGCGACGGCGCGAAACGGAAGTTGTTCCGCGGCCAGGACACGGTGACCGTGCTGCCCTGGTGCAGGGTGCGGTGCACCGCGAGCGAGCCGCCGCGTCCGGCGTCGGACCGCAGCACGCCCACCCGGTAGGCGGAGGTGTTGTCCGGATCCGAGCACAGCGAGTACTGGCGCACCAATGTCTCCGGCTCGCCCGGCACATGCAGGTCGATGTGGGCACCGGGCTTCCAGCCGGGCAATGCGCCTCCGTCGGGGTGGCCCAGGAGCAGGGAGACCACGCCGTCGGATTCCTCCCTGCGCTCGAGGATGCGCAGGTTCAGGGTGCGCACGGCGCGTTCCCGGGAGCGGGCAACGTCCGCCACGTCCCAATGCACGTTCAGCGAACGGCGCGCAGGCAGCAGGGCGAACCGGACGAAGTCCACGGCGTCGGCGTCGTCCGGCCGCAGCGAGGGCAGGCGTTCGTACAGCACCTTGAGTCCGGCGGCGCCCTGGACCCGGGCAAGCGGATTGCCCAGGCACTTGTGCCGGCCCGTGGAGAAGGCCAGATGGTCCGTGGGATCCGGGCGGTGGATGTCGAAGGCAAACGGGCTGTCCACGTGGGCCGGATCGGTGTTGACCGAGGCAAGGGCCAGCCAGACCATATCCCCGGCCTTGATCTGCGCACCGCCCAGTTCAATGTCGATGTTGGACCGGCGGGAAGCGAACGTGGAGGAAGGCCGGCGGCGGACGGTTTCCTCAAAGACCCGCGGCCAGAGCTCGGGTTCGGCCAGGGCATCCTCCCGCGACTGCGGGTTTGCGGCCAGGAACAGTACGGCGTTGGCCATGGCCTGGGCGGTGGTGTCGGTGCCTGCCGCGGCAAACTCGGTCAGGTGCACGGCGATCTGGTCCGCGCCGAGGGCATATCCGCCGTCCTCGTTCCGGGCGGAGGCCATCACGCTGATCAGGTCGCCGGCGCGTGAATCCCGGCGTGATTCGATGATGTCCCGCAGCACCAGGTTGGCCTCGGTATAGCGCTTCCAGACCTCGGAGCGCCTCGGCTCCGGGAACGGTTCCTGTGCCGAGGCCAGGATCTGGAAGAAATCGTCGCGGAGCTGCCGCATCATCGGGTCATACTGGTAGTCCAGGTCCATCAGGGCCATCAGGGTCTGGGTGGTCAGCTCGAGGCAGTAGTCCTCCAGCAGGTTGCCCTTGCCCTGGTCCTCGAACCCGTCGATGATGCGGTGCGCGCGGGACTCGATTTCCGGCTGCAGCGCGTCCATGCGTTCCTGCAGGAAGCCCAGCTGGGCCACGCTGCGGGCCGTGGTGTGGCCGGGCGGATCCGAACCGACGAGGATGCGGGACATCAGTTCGGCCGGAATGGTGGACTGGTAGGCCTCCGGCACCTCGATCAGCCCTCCGTTCGACGCGGAGGAGAACTTCTGCCAGTCGGAGAGCACGGTCAGGGCATCCTCGCGGCGGGTGACAATCCAGGCGTTCAGGTGCGGATAGAAGAAGGTGGGGGTCTCGTCACGGACTTCGGCGAAGTGGGCGGCCGGATCACGGTAATAGGCGTCGCCCATGGCGTCGAAGCCGTGGGCCACAGGGCACTTGGACGGAGCGGCTGGAGCAGCGGTCATGGCGGTTTCCTTGGAAGCGGGGTCAGAGGGCGGCGGCGACGGCGAGCGTCGACATTTTCTGGAAGCGGGCCACGTTCTCGCCTTCATCCATCACACCGGAGGAGAGGAACACGAACGTGAGGTCACGCTCCGGATCCACCCAGAACAGCGTGGAGCCGGCACCGTAGTTCCCGAACGTCCGGGGGCTGGTGAACGGGCCGAAGAAGGTGGGGGCGGTGCCGGTGCCGGACAGGGAGAAACCGAGTCCGAAGTTGCCGCGCGGGGTTTCCCAGCCCCGCATGGCGGCAATGCCGGCATACAGGTCGTTGGGCATGTCCCCGGTCTGCAGCGTGGTGGCAGCGTCGATCACTGCCGGCGCCAGCAGCTGCCCGCCGGCGACGGCGCCGCGGTTGCGGAACAGTTCGGCAAACCGGAACACGTCGTCCACGGTGGAGGTGGCCCCGACCCAGGGCATCTCGGCGTCTTCGGTGATGTAGGTGTTCAGACACTCGATATCCTCCGGCGCCAGCCAGCCGTCGTCGGGCACGTAGACCTTCAGCGGGACCGCACGTCCGCTCTTCCCGGAGGGCAGCCCGAAGGCAGTGTCGTGCATCCCCAGGGGTTCGAAGACCAGGTCCCGCGCCAGGTCGCGGAAGTGCTCGTAGCCGTAGGCCCGGCGCACCATTTCGCCGATCAACGCGTGGTTGATGGACGGGGCGTAGTTCAGGTTGCTGCCGGGTTCGTTGACCACGTCCACGCTGCCCAGGGCGGCGATGACGTCGGCCAGGACGCCGAAGCGTTCCGCCGGGAGACCGGGATCCGGGGTGGCCGGCATCCCGGAGCGGTGCGTGAGCAGGTGGGCGAGGTTGATTTTGTCCTTGCGCACCGCGCGGAACCGGTCCGTTCCGAAGAACTCGGGAATCAGGTCGACGACGCGGGTGGACAGTGCGAGCCTGCCCTCGCCCAGGGCACGGTAGGCCAGTGTGTTGGTGAAGGCCTTGGACATGGACAGGATGCGGTAGACATCGCCGCGTGCAGTGGGCCGGCCGGACTCCCGGTCGGCGAACCCGTAACTGCCCTGCAGTCCGATCCGGCCGTGGCGGGCGACGATGATATTCACGCCGTCGTAGTCCCCGCGCTGGATGTCGGCTTCGATGGTGTCTTCAAGGGTTTTCAGGGCAGAGGAATTCAATCCCTCAACGGTGGTGATCATGGTGCCTTCCGGGGGTGCTGCGGTCTGTGGCGGAGGAAGCTTGATGCGGGTCAGGACATGAGGGCGCCGCCGGACGGCGAGAGCACCTGCCCCGTGTAGTGGGCGCCGGCGTCGGAGGCCAGGAAGACCAGGGTCCGGGCAATCTCTTCCGGTTCCGCGAGCCGCTTGAGGGGCTGCAGCGCCAGCAGCGCCTGCACGTGCTCCTCTCCGGACTGGGTCAGCAGGGGAGTGTTGATGCCCGCCGGCGCCAGGGCATTGACCCGGATGCCGAACGGAGCCAGCTCACCGGCGGTGGTGCGGGTCATTCCGACGACGGCGGCCTTTGACGCGGGGTAGTAGGTGGGCATGGGCAGGCCCACGAGTCCGGCCACCGAGGCGAAGTTGACGACGGCGCCCCCGCCGGCGGCCTTCAGCAGCGGGACGGCGGCACGCAGGCAGTAGAAGGTGCCGTACACATTGATGCGCATGACGCGGTCGAAGTCCTCGTCCGGGATCTCCGTAATGAACTCGGGGCTGAAGGCTTCCCCGGCCTTCATGGCCGCCAGCATCCGGTGGTTGATGCCGTCCAGCCACTCGGTGGCCTGCCGGTGCGGCGTGTTTACGCCGGCCGCGTTGATGAGCACGTCCAGGCGTCCCTGCTCATCCGCCACCCGGCGGAAGGCGGCGGTGACGGCAGCCGAGTCGGCTATGTCCACGGCCATCCCCGTGGCGTGCGGTTCCCCGGCGAATTCACGGTCTACCGCTTCCTGGGAGATATCCAGCGCGTAGACCGTGGCGCCCTCGGCCAGGAAGGCCCGGGCGGCCGCCAGGCCCATCCCCGAACCGGCTCCGGTAATGACGGCAATCTTGTCCTGCAGGTCCACTCGAACTCCTCTGATATGTGACGTGACCCACATCATGCCAGTTTGAGTAGACAGGTGTCCAGTGAAAGTCCATGCCTTTCTGCGGTCGCTGCAGGGAGGCGGCCCGAAGGTTAATAGCGCGGACGTGGGCACCAAAGCGGTGCAAGCACTTGAGCTGCGGCTTCCTCGGGCCTGAAACTGATGGCGACGGGTGCATCCGCCGGCGTCCGCCAACCCGCTGAGACAGGACGGACATCATGGAACTTGTTCCGAACAATTCCCTTAAATGCGCAACCCCCGAAGAGGGGCGCCAGCTGGCGGTAAACATGGCGATGCAGACCGCCTTTGCGATCCAGCCGGACGGGCAGGCGGAACACATCATCCGCGACGCCTACGCCAACAACCCGGACGGCATTATTGCGGCCTCGCATGTGGTTGCGG
This sequence comes from Arthrobacter sp. Ms25, assembly GCF_059090365.1. Classification (NCBI taxonomy): domain Bacteria; kingdom Bacillati; phylum Actinomycetota; class Actinomycetes; order Micrococcales; family Micrococcaceae; genus Arthrobacter; species Arthrobacter sp. Ms25. The sequence goes on from NZ_JBNHFP010000003.1 coordinate 285,288, forward strand.
TGGAGTTCGCCACGGTGGCGGCCGCGAACAACTACTGGCGCTAAGCCGCCTGCACCTCGCGGGCTAGGCGTACAGCCGGCTGAGGAACCGGGCAATGACCGCGGGACGCTCTTCGCCCTCGATCTCGATGGTCAGGTCGGCGACCACGTGCAGGCCGTTGCCCTTGACTTCCTGGACGTCGGCGATGACGGCGCTCATCCGGATGCGGGATCCAACCTTCACCGGGGACGTGAACCGGACCTTGTCCAGGCCGTAGTTCACCTTGGTCTTGACCCCCGTGACGTCCAGCAGCTCGACCCACATGGGGATCAGCAGGGACAGGGTGAGGAAGCCGTGCGCAATCGGACCGCCGAACGGTCCGTCCTTCGCGCGCTCGGGGTCCACGTGGATCCACTGGTGGTCATCGGTGGCATCGGCGAAGGTGTCCACCTGGCCCTGGGTTACTTCGCGGAAATCGGAGTAGCCGAGGTTCTTTTCGACGAGGTTTTTGACCTCTTCGAAAGCGACAACGGTTTTGGCGGCGGCGGGTGCTTCAGTCATGTTCTGTCTCCTGGGGGTGTTGTTCGGTGGTGCCCGGTCCGGATGGGCCCGGCCTAGGTGAAGGCGCTGGTGCCGGTGACTGCCCGGCCGACCACGAGCGCATTGATTTCATGGGTTCCCTCGTAGGAATAGACGGCCTCGGCGTCGGCATGGAAACGGGCGACGTCGGCGGCCAGGGTGATGCCGTTGCCGCCCGCCAGCTCGCGGGCCAGTGCCACCGTTTCGCGCATGTGCAGGCTGATCCACATCTTTGCCAGGGCGGAATCTTCATCCCGGAAAATGCCCTCCTGCTGCCGTTCGGCCAGCCCGGCCACCAGGTTCAGGGAGGCGGTGACGTTGCCGAGCATGCGGGCAAGTTTTTCCTGCACCAGCTGGAAACTTCCCAGCGGCCGGCCGAACTGTTCGCGGCGGCGGACATACCGCAGCGCCGCCTCGTAGGCGCCGGCCTGGATGCCCGTGGCAATCCAGGCCACGTCCGAACGCATGACCCGGAGCATTGCCGCGACATCCCGGAAGGAATTCACGTTGCCGAGGCGGAGGGATTCAGGAACCCGGACGCCGTCGAGGTGGATATCCGCGTTCTGCATCATCCGCAGGGAGGTTTTGCCGCGGATTTTCTCCAGCCGCACCCCGGGCGCCTCACGGTCCACGAGGAACCCCTTGACCTGCCCGTCCGACTCGTCCCGGGCAAACACCGCGAGGTAGTCGGCAGTGGATGCGCCGCCGATCCACCGTTTCGCGCCGTCCAGGATCCATCCGCCGCCCTCGCGGCGCGCCGTCGTCGCCAGACCGCCGGCGATGTCCGAGCCGTGCCCGGGTTCCGTCAGGCAGAAGACGCCGGTCATGGCAAAGGAGGTGATGCGCGGGTCCCACTCGGCGAACTGCTCAGGAGTGCCGCCCACCCGGCACGCGGTGCGGAACAGGCCCGCCTGCGCCGTGTAATAGGTGGCCAGGGACGCGTCGGTACGCGCCAGTTCGAAGATCCGGAAGCCGTGGTAGAGGGCCCGGGGCTCGGCTCCTGCGGCCGTCAGCTCCGGGGGCGCCATGAGGTTCAGTTCCCGCAGCGGGGCGTCCAGCTGGTGGGGGAATTCCCCGGCCTCCCAGTATTCGGCCAGCAGGGGAGCGGCCTGCTCCTCCAATGCCCGGCGCAGACGGCGCAGCGGCGCCTTCTCGGCCTCCGTCAGCCGTCCTTCAACGTTGAGGGGATCGCAGTCCGCGTACAGGCGGGCCTCCGTCAGCACTTCGCTCATGCGGTCCCTCCCGTCGCAGCGGACGACGGCGCCGGGCCCACCGTCCGCTCCAGGCCGAGCAGGCGGACGGCGTTGTCCTTGAGGATCTTCGGCCGGACCTCGTCCTTGAAGCTCTGCTGCTCGAAGGCGCCGAGCCACTTCTGCGGCGTCAGCAGGGGATAGTCCGTGCCGAACAGGACCTTGTCCTGCAGCATGGTGTTGGAAGCGCGGACCAGTGACTCGGGGAAGTACTTCGGCGACCAGCCGGAGAGATCGATCCACACGTTGGCCTTGTGCGTGGCAATGGAGTTGGCTTCGTCCTGCCATGGCACCGAGGGGTGGGCCATGATGACCTGCAGGTCGGGGAAGTCAGCCGCGACGGCGTCCAGCAGCAGGGGGTTGGAATATGCCAGCTTGATGCCGTAGCCGCCCGGAAGGCCGGCGCCCATGCCGTTCTGTCCCGTGTGGAACAGCGCCGGCACGCCCAGGGCGGAGATCGCCGCATACAGCGGATAAAACTGCTGATCCGACGGGTCGAAGCCCTGCAGCGACGGGTGGAACTTGAAGCCCTTGACGCCGTAGTCCTCGACGAGCATCCGGGCGCGGTCTACGGCACGGCTGCCCTGCAGCGGATCCACGGACCCGAACGGAATCAGGACGTCGTTGTTGCGTGCGGCGCCCTCGGCGATTTCCTCGATGGAGTTCGGTTCATGGCCCAGGGCAGTGGTCGCATCCACGGTGAAGACGACGGCGGCCATCTTCCAGGCGCGGTAGCGTTCAGCGATGGTGTCCAGTGAGGGGCTGCGGTCCTCGGACTTGAAGTACTTGGCGGACGCTTCGGTCAGCGGTGCCGGCAGCGAGGGATGGCCGTGGTCCGAGCATTCGATATGCACGTGCATGTCGATGGCATCCAGCGAGGCCAGGTCCAGGCCGTATTCGTAGCGCAAGACGGTCTCCGTTCTATCGGGCCTGCGGTTCGAGCTCTTCGGGCAGGGGCGGCAGCTTCTCGCCGACGGGCTGCAGGTTGCCCTCGATGAGGGCCGGGAACTGCTCGCGCAGCACCTCGAACGTCCATCCTCCCTCGTGGTATTCGGTCACCACGGGCACCGGGTGCGAGAAGATCTGCAGCCGGTCGCCGCCGGCGCCGATCGCCTGCCCGGTGATGCCCGCGGCGTCGTCGGAGGCGAGGTAGGCGATGAGGCCCGCGACGTCGGCGGCCGTGCCGAACCCCAGGTCCTTGCGGAAGAACCCGGGCATGGGCTCGCCTCTGCGGTCCGCTTCCACCGCGCTGCGGAAGTACGGCACCGTTTCGGTCATGGCCGTCGCGGCCACGGGAATGACCGCGTTGGCGGTGACCCCGGCCTTTTTCATTTCGAGCGCCCAGGTGCGGACCATGCCCACAATGCCCGCCTTCGCCGCGGCGTAGTTGGTCTGGCCGAAGTTGCCGTACTGGCCGGTGGGGGAGCCGATGGCGATGATCCGTCCGGCCACATTGTTGTCCTTGAAGTACCGGTAGGCCTCGCGGGCGCAGGTGAAGGTGCCGCGCAGATGCACCTGGATGACCAGGTCGAAGTCCTCATCGGTCATTTTCAGCACGGACTTGTCCCGCAGCACGCCGGCATTGGTCACCAGGATGTCCAGCCGGCCGAAAGCCTGCACGGCACCGTCCACCAGGGCGGTGGCGGCTTCAGTGGTGCCCACCGGAACCACGACGGCCACGGCCTGGCCGCCGGCCGAGGTGATGGACTCGACCGCGCGGTCCGCAGTGTCCTGGACGACGTCGTTGATCACCACGGCGGCGCCCTGGCGGGCCAGCTCCTGTGCGTAGGCCAGGCCGAGGCCCTGGCCCGACCCGGTGACGACGGCGACCTTTCCGGCGAGTGCGCCGGTGGAATCAGTGCTCATGTGCGAAGCTCCTTTGCTTGGACAGGCCGCTGTGTGACGGTGGCCACGTGACCTGCTGACCATTCCATGACATATCGTTGAAAAAGTCAACAGTTTAGAAGATCACTGATCTGTTCGACGCCCGCATCTCCTAGGATGAGTTCCGAGACCGCGCCTGCCTAAGGAAAAACACTCCATGATCCTCTCTCCCGACGGCCCAGCCGACGAGACCCGCTTCGCCGCAGCCGATCTGGGGGCGGAGCCGGTATTCCTCATGGCGCGTGCCGCGTCCATGGGGTCCGCCGAGGCCAACCGCAGGCTGGCGGATCTGGGCCTCAAGGTCCGCCACTACTCGGTACTCTCCCTGGCCTGCAGCGGCGGTACCCCCACCCAGCGGGAGCTGAGCCAGTTCCTGGTTCTGGATCCCAGCCAGATCGTGGCCATCATCGACGAACTGGAGGGGCGCGGCGCCGTCGAACGCCGGACGGACCCGAGGGACCGCCGGTCCAAGGTGATTGTGCCCACGGCTGCCGGGCAGGAACTCTATGCCGAGGCGAAGGCACGCATCGGCGGCGCCACCGATGCGTCCATGTCCTCCCTTTCCACCGCCGAACGCGCCGAGCTGCGCCGGCTGCTGCAGCAGGTCGCGTTCTAGCGCGTTCCCGCGCCCGTACCGCAGCAGCAGCGCCGCACCTCGACGGAGAGGTGCGGCGCTGCGTTGTCGCGGTGCCGGTTAGTGTTCGTGTGTTGCCAGGTCATAATCCTTGGATTCGCGCGTCAGCAGGATAAAGACCGCGCTGATCAGTGCCATGCCTGCGAGGTACCAGACCACCGGTCCGGTGGACTTGTCTGAGGAGGCGTAGATGGAGGACAGGATGCCGGGGGTGAAGCCCGCTCCCAGCAGCGTGGCCAGCTGATACCCCAGGGAGGCGCCGGTGTAGCGGGCGGTGGTGCCGAACTGTTCGGAGATGAAGGCGGCCAGGGGGCCGTAAATAGCGGCATGGAAAAGCAGTCCCAGCATGAACACCGCAAAAATCAGCCAGACGTTCCCGGTGGCCAGCCAGGTGAACATCGGGAAGATCATGGCGATGAACAGCACCAGTCCGGCCACCATGACCGGCCGGCGGCCCAGGCGGTCCGAGAGCCGGCCCATGGCCACGACGAAGGCAACGCTGAGGATGGACGCAGCCGCGAAGGTGTAGAGGACCGGCTGGCGTTCCGCACCGTGCTCCACGGCGTAGCTCACCGCGAAAGTCGCCAGGAAAACCTGCAGGGCGAAACCGGAGGCGCCGGCCAGCATCGTGAAGATCAGCGCGCGCGGACGGCGCAGTACCTGCAGGATCGGCAGTTTGGGCTTGGACGTGCCGCGCTGGGCTTCTTCCCGCGCCACCGCTTCCTGGAAGATGGGGCTTTCGGACACCCGGGACCGGACAAAAATGCCGATGCCGAGGAGCAGTGCGGAGAGCAGGAACGGAATGCGCCAGCCCCAGGAGAGGAACTGGTCTTCGGGCATGGCAGCGAACAGGCCCAGGATGAAGGTGCCCAGTGCGGCGCCGGTGGGAGCGCCGGCATTCGTGAAGGAGGCGGCGAAGCCGCGCCTGCCCTTAGCCGAGTGTTCCAGTGCCATGAGTGCGGCGCCGCCCCATTCGCCGCCCACCGCAATGCCCTGGCAGACGCGGAGCAGGATCAGGATGACGGCACCCCAGGAGCCGATGATGTTGGCGCCGGGGATGAGTCCGATGAGGGTGGAGGCGATGCCCATGATCAGCATGGACAGGATGAGCATTTTCTTGCGCCCCAGGCGGTCGCCGAAGTGCCCGAAGACGGCGCCGCCCAGCGGGCGGGCAAGATATCCGGCGGCAAACGTTCCGTACGAGGCGATGGCGCCGGCCAGCGGATCGAGGTCCGTGAAGAAGACCTGCGGGAATACCAGCGCCGAGGCGGAGGCATAGAGCAGGAAGTCATAGAACTCGATGGTGGAACCGAGATAGCTGGAGAGGATGACCCTGCGGGCCTCGGTCTTGCCGGTACGGGGCGCCGGCGACGCCGGGGCGTCAGAAGCTGTGGACATGGCGGTTTCCTTAACGGGGGTGCGTGATGGTGGGAAGGTGCAATCGCGTCCGGCGCCCTAGCCTTCGGCGCGCAGTACGTGTTTCTGGATCTTTCCGGTGGCCGTGCGGGGCAGTTCGGCTACTACCCGAATCTGCCCGGGCAGTTTGTAGGTCGCCAGGCGCCGCCGCAGTTCGGCAAGGAGCTCCTCGCCGCTGCGGGGATCCCCCTCCTCCAGGACAATGAAGGCCATCCCTGTTTCGCCCCACTTGTCGTCCGGAATGCCGATGACGGCGGCGTCGCGGACGCCGGGGATGTTCAGCAGCGCATTCTCGACTTCGGCGGGATAGACGTTCTCCCCGCCGGAGATGTACATGTCCTTAATCCGGTCCTTGATGTAGATGTAGCCGTCCTCGTCCAGCACGGCGATATCCCCGGAGTGGTACCAGCCGCCTTCGAGCGCCTGGGCGGTTTCGTCCGGACGGTTCCAGTAGCCGGACATTACGTTGGGGCCTCTGACGATGACCTCGCCCGGCACCCCCGGCGGCACCGGCCTGCCGTCCAGATCCACCACCTGGTGCTCCGTGAAGAAGTGCGGGCGGCCGGCGGATCCGGCCTTGGCGACGCCGTCGCGGGCCTCGAGCATGCAGACGCCGGGAGCGGTCTCGGTCATGCCGAAGCCCTGCATGATGGCCACGCCCTTTTCTGCCCAGGTCCGGATCATGCGTTCGGGCACCGGGGACCCGCCCACCATGATGCCCCGTACGGAGGACAAGTCCGCGGCGGCGAACCCGGGGTCTGCGCTCAGGGCGTCCAGCATGGCCGGCACCATGAAGGTGGACGTCACTCCGGAGCCGGCAATTTCGCGCAGCACGGCGTCGGGTTTGAAGGAACGGTGGATCACGATACGGCCGCCCAGGGTGAAGGTGGGCAGGGTCATCATGTTCAGGCCTGCAATGTGGAACAGGGGTGCCACGGCCAGATGCACTTCGTCCTGGCGCAGATCGACGCCGATCAGGGCATTGACGTACTGGTAGAAGAGGCTCCGGTGCGAGAGCATCGCGCCCTTGGGCCTGCCGGTGGTGCCGGAGGTGTACATAATCAACGCGAGGTCCTCGGGATCCACCCCGTCCGGGACGGGATCGTCGCTCCCGGCGGTGAGGAAGTCCTCGAACAATTCCCCCGGTCCGCCTCCGTCGACGCTGAGCCATGCCGTTCCGGCCAGCCCGCGGGCCAGGTGCTCGGCGTTCTGCTGCTGTTCCCGGGTATAGACCACGGTCTTGGCGCCGCAGTCGCGCAGGATGTAATCGAGTTCCGCCTCCCGCAGCCGGGGGTTGACCAGGACGCACGCGGCACCGATGAGTCCCGCCGCGAAGAAGGTCTCCAGCAGCGCGGGGTGGTTGAAGCCGGCGTACGCCACCCGGTCGCCCCGGCGGATGCCGGACGCGGCAAGGGCATTGGCCAGGCGGCGCACGCGGAGGTCTACGTCGGCGTAGGTCCACTCGCGTCCCTCGAACACGATCGCGGGATCGTGCGGGCGTACCTTTGCGCGCCGCGCCGGCCAGGAACCGATTCCCAGGTTCACCAAGACTCCTTCGTCGTGAGCTAGTTCACATCTGCAAACCATTGAAACAGCCTTTTATTGAAAAAGTCAATGGTTTTACGGGCCGTTCCGCCGGCGTCGGTGGGGCCGTTCCGGATGCTGGCGCGGAACCCTGTACGCAGCCGCCCCATCGAAGCTTTCAAGGATTCTCAAAGGATCCGGTTCGAAAATGGAGCTGTAAGCGAAGCACGTATTCGGAGGTGACAGACACTATGGGTATGGGGAGCGGAGCCAGGAAGGGCCTTGTCTGGGGCGGGAGCGCCCTGGCCGGCGTTGGCCTTCTGGCAGCCAGCTTCTTCGCGGGCACCGCGGTGGCGGACAACGCCGAAGTCGAGCAGGCCGGCACTACGACCCAGGAACAGGACGCCGGGGACGGCGAGGGCCGGGATTGGTTCGATGAGCAGGGCGGGCAGGGGACCGAGGACGGGCAGGATGCCGATGGCCGGGACGGTGACCATGACACCGAGGACCACGACACCGATGACCAGGGGCAGCATCCCGACCGCAGGGACCGGCAGGACGCCGAGGACGGGGATGCCGCCGGGCCCGAGGAGGGTAAAGGACTGCACGACGGCGGCCGGGACTACGGGGATCACCACGACGACGGCGGTCACCACAACGACGGACACCACGACGACGGCGGGACGGATCAGGACCGGGAATCCGACAGCGACGCCGGTGACGGGTCAGCCCCGGCGTAGTTGATGCAGTCCCAAAACCGGTCAGGAATCAAGAAGCATCTCCCGTCCGGCCGTGGTTAGCCTTATGGAACACCGGATAAGCCAGCAACGGGGAAGCATCCAATGAGTACCCAATCAGCAACCGTGGACAGGGGTCGACAAGCCAGCCGGACGCGGGAGGATTCCCGCCGGCTGGCGGACCTGGCCCGGCTGCGCCGGGTGCGCGACCGTATCGACCGGGAGTATGACAAACCCCTGAATGTGGAAGCGCTCGCCGCCGGGGTGTTCATGTCGGCCGGACACCTCAGCCGCCAGTTCCGCCTGGCGTACGGCGAGTCTCCGTATTCATACCTCATGACCCGCCGGATAGAGCGCGCCATGACCCTGCTGCGCTGCACCTCCCTGAGCGTCACGGAGGTGTGCTTCGCCGTGGGGTGTTCGTCCCTGGGTACCTTCAGCACGCGGTTTACTGAGTTGACGGGTGTGCCGCCGGCAACCTATCGCCGTGCGGCGGCGGCACAGGAGCTGGACCTCCCGGGGTGCGTGAGACGCAGGGTGCAACGACCGATCAGGAAGCAGGCCGGACGGTTCCCGCCGTCCCAGAGAGGGTGAGTGCCATGGACATCTCCATCAATGCGGTTTTTCTGCCCCAGACGGACCCCGATGCGTCGCTGGCGTTCTACCGCGACGTACTCGGTTTCGAGGTCCGCAACGACGTGGGATACGGCGACATGCGGTGGATTACGGTAGGTCCACCGGACCAGCCCGGAACCTCCATTGTGCTGGAGCCGCCCGCGGCGGACCCCGGCGTCACTGACGCCGAGCGCAGGACCATCGAGGAAATGATGGCGAAGGGCACCTATGCCGGGATGCTGCTGGCCACTGCTGATCTGGACGCGGCGTTCGAGCGCGCCGTCGCCGGGGGAGCCGAGGTTGTCCAGGAGCCCATGGAGCAGGACTGGGGTGCGCGGGACTGTGCGCTGCGGGACCCCGCCGGCAACCAGCTGCGGATCCAGGAACTGCGCTAGCCGCCGGCCTACTCCCGGCGCGGTTCGGGCACCAGGTCCAGGAGGTGGGTCTCCACGTAGTCCAGGGCCAGGCGTACCGCACCGGTGGGTACGAGCATGGTGCCCAGGTCCGAGACGGCGAGGCGGGGCGGTTTCACTACGTACCGGTTCAGTTCCCGCGTCATGGCGGGCAGCAGGGCAGTTGCAGACGCGGCGACGGCGCCGCCGATCACAATGAGCCGCGGGTCGAAGAACGAGGACACCAGTGCCAGCACACGGGCCATCCGCCGGGCAATCCGGTCCAGGATTTCCTCGGCCACCGGGTCCCCCGCCTCGGCCGCTTCGAACACCAGACGTGCCGAGGCCCGGTTGGTGGCTGGTCCCACGAGGTCGCGGATCCGGCCGTTGTGGCCTTCCTTCAGGGCGGCACTGCCCCACAGGCGGGCGAGCTTGGCGATGCCGTCCTCGTTGCCCACTCCTTCCACCAGGTCCAGGGCGCCCATGGCGCCGGTTCCGCCGGATGCGCCGTGCAGGAGGCGGCCGGACTCGATGATGCCGCTGCCCAGGCGCTCGCCGGCCAGGATTACCGCCAGATTGTCTTCCCCTGCGCCCACGCCGCGCCAGCGTTCGGCCAGGGCGGCGAGCTTGGCATCGTTCTCCACCAGCAGCGGCCAGCCTCGGGAATCACTGAAGGTCGAGCTCAGTCCAAGATCGAACATCGGCGCCACGTCCTGCCCGGGTGCGACCTCGCCGGCACCGGTAACCTGGGCGGCGATGCCCATCCCGGCACACAGCACGGCCGAGGAGGAAATTCCTGCGTCCTGCAGGGCGGCGTCAACCGCCTCGACGACCACCCGCCGTCGTTGTTCCGGTTCCCCGCCGTGACGCGGGAACCGCGCCTCGGATTCACCGACGACGGCGCCCGCGAGGTCGGCAGCCAGCACCCGGACGGAGGCAATGCCGACGTCGAGCCCCAGCACGTAGCCGGCACTTTCGTTGAACGTAAACCGGCGCGCGGGCCGGCCTTTCTGTCGGTCGACACGGGGGGACTCCATTTCCCGGGCCCAGCCCCGGGCAATCAGGTCGTCACACACCGCAATCACGGTTGCCCGGGTCAGTCCGGTCGCCTCGATCAGGTCCGTGCCGGTGGCGGACGGGGCGGCACGGAGCACCTCCAGCACCGCGCGCAGGTTGGTGCGGCGCAGCAGCTGCGGAGTGTTCGCGGAGGCATCCATGGGTGTGGCCTTTGACGTGTGGCGGCAATAACAGCATAATTATAGGAGACAATAAATTTAGTTCCTAAATTTAGGTTTGGCATCAAGGAGGCCCCCATGACGGTACGCGTCGGAATCAACGGTTTTGGTCGGATTGGCCGCAACTACCTGCGGGCAGCACTGCAGCACGGTGAAGGATTCGAGGTTGTTGCAGTCAACGACCTCGGCGATCCCGCGCAGCTGGCCCACCTGCTCAAGTACGACTCGGTTGCCGGACGCCTGGCCGAGAAGGTCACCGTCGAAGACGGCAACCTGGTGGTCGGCGGACACACCATCAAGGTCCTCGCCGAGCGCGATCCGGGCAACCTGCCCTGGGCCGAACTGGACGTGGACATCGTCATCGAATCCACCGGTTTCTTCACCAACGCCGAGGATGCCCAGAAGCACATCTCCGCCGGCGCCAAGAAGGTCCTGGTCTCCGCACCGGCCAAGGGTGACGCGTTCACCGTGGTCATGGGTGTGAACGACGGCGACTACGATCCCGAGAAGCACGACATCATCTCCAACGCTTCCTGCACCACCAACTGCCTGGGCCCGCTGGCCAAGGTCCTCAACGACGCCTTCGGCATCGAAAAGGGCCTCATGACCACCGTGCACGCCTACACGGCAGACCAGAACCTGCAGGACGGCCCGCACAAGGACCTGCGCCGCGCCCGCGCCGCAGCCCTGAACATGGTGCCCACCTCCACCGGTGCCGCCAAGGCCATCGGCCTGGTCCTGCCGGAGCTGAAGGGCAAGCTGGACGGCTTCGCCATCCGCGTTCCCGTCCCCACCGGCTCGGTCACCGACCTGACGGTCACCCTGGAGAAGGAAGCCACGGTCGAGGAGATCAACGCCGCCTACGCCAAGGCCGCACAGGACCCGCGCTGGGAAGGCATCCTCACCTACACCGAGGATCCGATTGTTTCCTCCGACATCGTGGGCGACCCGGCCTCGAGCATCTTCGACTCCGGCCTGACCCGCGTCATGGGCAACGAAGTCAAGGTTGTGGCCTGGTACGACAACGAGTGGGGCTACTCCAACCGCCTGGTCGACCTGACCGGCCTGGTTGCTTCCAAGCTCTAGTCAGCACAAGCACCGCCCGACGGCGCCGCGCCGGACTCCCTGCGAGTCCGGGCGGCGCCGTCGTCGTTTAATGCGGTGTCCAGGAAAACAGAAAAGAAAACCGGGGGAACCGTGAACCTTTGAAGGTGAGCGGGCATTACAGGCTGTGAACACAGACAAAGAGATTGTGGAGGGCTCGCGCAGCGTCCCCGCCATATTCGGGGAACTCTATGACCGGCACGCACCGGACATCTACCGGTACGCGGCCCGCCGTGCCGGTGACTTCGCCGCCGAGGACGTTATGGCGGAAACCTTCTTGATTGCCTTTGAACGGCGGGCGGTGTTTGCCGGGTCCGCAGAAGCCGTGCGGCCCTGGCTTTTCGGCATTGCCACCAACCTGCTGCGCCGGCATCACCGGGCGGAAGCGCGGATGCTGCGGGCCTTGGCCCGGAACGGCGGCCGCGGCCATGCCCCCGACGGGCTGGACGCGGTGGACGCGCAGGTCGACGCCGACGGCGACAGCTCCCGGATCGGTGCCGCGCTGGCGGCACTGGCTCCGATAGACCGGGAAGCCATCCTGCTCTATGCCTGGGCGGACCTGACCTATGACGGAATCGCCACTGCCACGGGCGTACCCCTCGGCACCGTCCGCTCCCGCATTAACCGTGCCAGGAGAAAACTCCGGACGGATCTCGGCTTTGCTCTTTTCGACGAAATGGACAGTGATCATGGACGAACTGCACCTGCTCCGCGCCACGCGTAATACCACCGGAACCGTGCCACCGGACGTCCTCGCCGCAGGCCGGGAGAATCTGATGCAAAGAGTTGCCGAGGAAGAAGCCGCGCGGGAGCCGGCACCGGTCCTGCACCCCCGCCGGCCCTGGCGCCGCACCGCTCTTGCTGTCTCCGCGGCAGCAGCGCTGATTGCCGCGCTGGTGGCGGTGGATGTTGTCCGCTCCGATGAGCGCCCGGGTGCGACGGCGGAGGCGGCCGAGGTGCTCACTGAGGCCGCAGCGGCCACCATTACTAGCTCCGACCCCGTGCTGAGACCCGGCCAGTACCTGCTGGTTGACACCAACATGGTGGGCACCACCTCCACTGTCACGCCGGAGGGGCAGGAGTTCTCGTGGCTGACCCGCCGGGACCACCAGGTGTACATCCCCGCGGACCGGACCGGGGAATGGGTGTGGATCCGTGAACCGTCCAAACCGGAGCAGTTCTTCGATGAAGGGTCCAGGCAGGAGGCCGAACGCGTTGGAGCGGGGAAATCCGACAGTGTTGACGTGACGCGCGCCCCGCGAGGGGAGTTCGGCGGATCGGCGCAGCGCGTCCTCAATGACATGCCGTTGCAGGAAGCGGTGGATGGTGCTCCCCGGGACCCCCGGAAATTGCTGGACCTGCTTTATGAAGGGAATGCGGGCGGGGGCCAGACCCCGGACGAGGAAGCGTTTGCCAGGATTGCCGAAACCCTGCGGACCGGCGCCATCCCGGCGGACCTGCGTGCCGCGCTGTACAAGGCGGCCGCACTGATCCCCGGGGTCACCCTTATTGACCGGGAAGCGGCGCTCGACGGGCGTTCCGGCATTTCGCTGGGAATCGGCTCACCCGAGCGGGGATTCCGGGAAGAGATCATCATCGACCCGGACACTGGGCTGATGATCGGTGAGCGCAGCGTGGTGCTGGAGGATGGGAATGTTTACCCGGCCGGGACCGCCACCGGGTGGACGGCAATCACCACTAGGGTGGTGGATGCGGCCCCTTAGGGGTGCCCTTCCCGGCCTCCCTGCGGAGAGTCCCACGTAATGGTGCCGATGTTGCGGGTGGGGCCACTTCCGCCACTCCAGCCCCGGTCCGTGGGAGGTCCGGGCCTATGTTTCCCCGACCCCTTGCGGGATCTCTCGATTGTCGATAAGTATTGGTTGTTCCTCAATCGATGAAGTGCTTCCCGTAGGGAGAGCGTGATGGGAAAAGCAACGATCCTTGCACTGCGCATAGTCCTGGTGCTGGTTCTGCTGGGCACCGTCTTTGTCCAGGCGGTGATGGTGCCGTTGTTCGGCGTGGACCTGGGCGAGGCCGGGGCCGAAGCGGTCCGGGTGCCGGTGCTGCTGATCGTGGTGCTGGGTATCCTGGCCTTCCAGGTCTGCCTGGTCTGTGTCTGGCGGCTGTTAACCATGGTGCGCCGGGGGACGGTGTTCTCGTCGGCTGCCTTCCGCTTCGTGGATGTGATCATCGGTGCCGTTATTGCTGCGGCCCTGCTCCTCTTTGCGCTGGGGGCCGTCCTGGCGCCGGGTGAGGGCGTGGCCCCCGGCGTCGTCCTGCTGATCGGCGGCATGGGCGTCACCGTTGCCGCCGGCGCCCTGTTGATCGTGGTGATGCGTGCCCTGCTGGCCTCCGCCGTCGCCACGGCTGCCGAGGCGGCCCGGCTCCGTAGCGAACTGGGCGGTGTCATCTGATGCCCATCATCGTGGACATTGACGTGATGCTGGCGAAGCGGAAAATGCCTGTGGGCGTGCTGGCCGAGCGGATCGGCATCACCCCGGCGAACCTGGCGGTGCTGAAGAACGGCCGGGCAAAGGCGGTGCGGTTCACCACGCTCGCCGCCTTATGCGAGGTGTTGGAGTGCCAGCCCGGTGACCTGCTGCGCTGGGAGCCCGGGGAGCGGGACGACGACGGTGCCGCAGACGACGTCGTCCTGCCGCATCCGGATCACCAGCCCAGGTAGGCCAGTATTTCGCCGGCAACCTGCTCGACCGTCTTATTGTCGGTTTCCAGCATCAGAACGTGCGACGGTGCCTGCGTGGCAAGGGTTTTCGCCACTGCGTTGCTTCGGGCGGCATGCCGCTCCAGTTCCGCTCCGCGTTCCCGCCGGGAGAGCCGCTCCAACGCGTGTTCGTCTGTGGCGGTGAGCAGGATGCCGCGAACCTGCGGGACAATCCCCATGGCGGCCGCCAGGGCATCCATTTCCAGAACGCTGACGGTGTTGGTGTAGATCAGCCGGTGATATCCGAGCTCTCGGTAGTTTGCCCACATGGCGCGCAGATTCCGTGCCGCCAATCCGTGTTCCCATGGTTCGGGATACGCCAGGTCCAGATTGTCGCCCTCGATAACGCAGTGCCGGATTCTGCGCCCGGACAGCAGGGAATGCAATGCCATTGCTGTGCTAGTTTTCCCCACCCCGGACCGTCCGCCAATGAAAACAGCCTGGTCAACGGTCACGCAGCCCCCCGAAACATGTAATGAACTGTTATTCCCCGCGAGCATAAGCGGTTTCAGTGGCGGAGTTCGCCAGCACGGCTCGAGTCAGCAACATTAAAAAAGTTGGCGGTATTGTCAACAATCTCGTCAACAACTACTCTGTTCTGAAAGCGGCTCATGTGACCCGCGTTACAGACGGAGGATGATGGTCCAGGAATTCGTAAAAACATCCGGGTGGCTGGATTGGAATCCGGCCCCTTCTGTTCCGCGCTTTAGGCTCCCGTCCGGCACGGTGGACGCGCACTGCCACGTGTTCGGGCCGGGCAGCGAGTTTCCGTATGCCCCTGAGCGGAAGTACACCCCCTGTGACGCGGGCAAGGAGCAGTTGTTCGCCCTGCGGGACCACCTGGGCGCCAGCCGCAGCGTGATTGTGCAGGCCACCTGCCACGGCGCGGACAACAGTGCAATGGTCGACGCCGTCCAGGCATCCGGAGGGACGGCCCGCGGTATCGCCACCGTCCGCCCGGACGTGTCCGAGGCCGAACTCCGCCGGCTGCACCGAGCCGGCGTGCGGGGGGTGCGGTTTAACTTTCTGAAACGGCTGGTCAGTGCGGCCCCGCAGGATGACCTGAAAACCATCGCCGACAAAATCGCGCCGCTGGGTTGGCATGTAGTCATTTACTTTGAAGGCACGGAACTTGCGGAGTTGGAGGGTTTTTTCGCCTCCCTGCCCACGCCGCTGGTGATTGACCACCTGGGCAGGCCGGACGTCTCCCAACCCGTGGGAGGACCGGAATTCTCCCGGTTCCTGCGCTTCGTGGAGCGGCATGAGGCATGGGTGAAGGTCAGCTGCCCCGAACGGTTGAGCCTGTCCGGCCCGCCGGCCCTTGACGGTGAACAGCGTCCCTACGCGGACGCGGTTCCCTTCGGCCGGCGGGTGGTCGAGGAGTTCCCGGACCGCGTGCTTTGGGGCAGCGACTGGCCGCACCCGAACCTGACGGGCCACATGCCCGACGACGGGCTGCTCGTTGACTACATCCCCCGGGTTGCCGTGACGGCCGAGCAACAGCAGAAACTTCTCGTGGCGAATCCGATGTCCCTGTACTGGCCAGGCGAAGACGCCTGATCCGTACCCCTCCAACTTTCGAAAAGGTGCACCAAGTGCGGCATTCCAACGCAGCAAACCGTCTTGACCGGCTGCCTATTTCCCGGTTCCACAAAGTCACCCTCGTGGCCGTGTCCTTCGCCTACTTCTTCGAGTTTGCGGACATCAACTCCTTTGCCACCACCGCGCCTAAACTCGTGGAGCTGTGGGGGGTCACCGTCAACCAGATCGCCTATGTCACCTCGCTCTCCTTCGTCGGAATGTTTTTCGGCTCGATCGTGGCCAGCGGTATCGCCGACCGCTGGGGGCGGAAAAACGCCTTGACCGCCACCACGCTGTGGTTCGCGTTCTTTTCGTTTGCGACGGCGTTTGCCTGGGACATTGTCTCCCTGGGCGTTCTCCGGGTCCTGACCTCGGCGGGCCTGTCAGCTATGACCGTTGTCGCCGTCGTCTATGTGAATGAGATTTTTCCCGCAGCGGTCCGGGGGAAGTACCAGGCCTACGCGCTCGTCATCGGCATCTGCGGAACCCCGGTCACCAATCTGATTGCAGCCTGGGTGGTGCCCATGGCGGACTGGTCGTGGCGGCTCGTGTACCTGTGGGGAGCGCTGGGCATCTTCTTCATCCTCTTCGCCCGGCACCTCAAGGAATCCCCGCGCTGGTACGAGAGCAAGGGCCGCTACGACGAAGCCGAAGCGGTGCTGCAAAGCATCGAGGCCGGCGTTACCGCGGAAAAGGGCAGCCTGCCAATCCCTGCCGACCCCGTCGTCGTCGCCCCGCAGCCCAAGGCGCCGCTGACCCTGCTGCTGCAGAAAAAGTACCTTCGCCCCACCATCCTGCTGACCGTTGTCTGGGTGACGCAGACCATCGGTTTCTTCGGCTACTCAAGCTGGGCCCCTACGCTGCTCTCCCAGGAGGGGTTCAGCGTGCAAAGCTCCATCTTCTACGTAGCCCTGACCACCGTGGGCGCACCGCTGGGCTCCTTCGTTGCCTCCCTGGTCACGGACCGGTTTGAACGCAAGTGGTGCCTCGCCGTCTTCGGAACGCTGATTGCCGGGTGCGGCCTGATGTACGGCCTGACGTTCAACCCGATCCTGATTGTCGTTTTCGGCTTCCTTGTCAACATGTTTGAGCGCGGCTACACGGCCCTGGCCTACGCCTACTCGCCGGAACTGTTCGACACCCGGGGCCGTTCGCTCGGCACCGGCGTTTCCTACGGATTCGGCCGGCTGTCCAACGCCGCGGGTCCGTTGATCATTGCTGCCCTGTACAACAGGAGCGGCTATGAAAGCGTGTTCATTTTCATTGCCGGAACCTGGATGGTGGGTGTCCTGGCGCTGGCCCTGTTCGGTGCCAAGACGCGGCAGCCCAAAGCCGTTGCCGCTCCAGCGGCTGCCTGAGCGGAGGCGCGGTCGCGGGGCCCGGGCTTGCCGCCTGGGCCCCGGTGCCGGTCACGGCCAGGATTCCTCCTCCTCATGGCAGATGACCAGTTCCCGTACTTCGCTGCCCTTCGGCTGGCCCAGTGCAAAGAGGATCGCCGCGGCCACATTCTCCGGATCGTTCAGGCGCGAATCATCCTGCGGGCGGTACTGTTCGGTGCGGTCGTCGAAGAAGCGGGTCTTCATCCCGGCCGGAATCATGGTCGTGACCCCCACCTGGCCGCGGGTCTCGGCCGCCAGCGCCCGGCTGAACCCGATCACGCCGAACTTCGAGGCACAGTACGCCGTCGCATCGGCCACGGCCTTGAGGCCCAGCGAGGATGCGACGGTCACCACCCGGCCGTGGCTGCGCTGCAGATGCGGCAGCGCCGCGCGGACCACGGACACGGTGCCCAGCAGGTTCACGCCGATGACCTTCTCCCATTCCTCCGCCGCCACGTCCTCCAGCCGCCCGCAGCGGTCGATGCCGGCGGCGGTCACCACGGCGTCCAGGCCGCCGAGGTCGGCCGCGGCCTGGCTCACCGCCGCCTCCACGGCGGCACGGTCGGCAACATCCGTCTGGAAGGCTTTCGCTCCGGCCACGCCGCTGATGTCGCGGTCCAGGACGACGGCGGTGCCGCCCGCGGCGGTGACGGCCGAGACGACGGCTGCGCCCAGACCGGAGTTGCCGCCGGTCACCAGGACCCGGCCGGGCTGCTGCTGTTGGGGTGTGCTGTTCACGGTGTTCTTCCTTTGCTGCTCGGGGATGGTGTCCAAGGGCGGATTGTGCTCAGCCGACCTTCGCCAGCGCGGAGGCCAGGGCCGTGGTGGACCGGGCCGGGTGGAACGGGACGGTGACGGTTTCCCCGCCCCAGGAGCGAATGAGCGCCGCCTCCGGGAGCTGGTCTTCGCGGTAGTCCCCGCCCTTGACCCAGATGTCGGGCCGCAGGCGTTCGAGCACCGCCGCGGGGGTGTCCTCCTCGAAGACCAGCACCCCGTCCACGCACTCCAGGGACTGCAGCAGTTCGGCCCGGTCCGCAGCGCCGATAATCGGGCGCGCCTCGCCTTTGAGCCGGCGCACGGATTCATCGGAATTGAGGCAGACAATCAGGCAGTCGCCCAGGTTGCGGGCTGCCAGCAGGGTCCGGGCATGACCGGCATGGAGCAGGTCGAAGCATCCGCCGGTGGCCACCACGGTTCCGCCGCGTTCGCGGATCCGTTCCGCCGTGGCCATGGGGTCCGGGGCTTCGGGACCCGGCATGCGCAGGAGTTCTCCGGTTTCAAGGCCGGCCACGCCGCCGGCAGCCAGGAAGGCGGCGGCAGCCTGTACCGCGCCTTCCGCGGCGGCTTCCAGGCCGGCGCCGTCGAGCAGCCGGGCGGTGAGGGAAGCAGCAAAACGGTCCCCGGCCCCGCACGGGTCATCGGCGGAGATTTTCGGGGCAGGAAGGACCTGCGCCAGGCCTTCCGCCGGGAGGGCCAGCGCCCCGTGTGCCCCCATGGTGATGACCACCGACCGGCTCTGCCAGCGGGTAAGCAGCTGTTCGGCTGCCCGCAGTGCCGCCGGAATCCCGTCCGGCGCCTGCCCGGCGGCGTGCAGGGCTTCGGTCAGGTTGGGGGTGACGGCCGCGACGCCGGGTACCGGGTCAGCTCCGGCCGGATGCGGGTCCCAGACCACGGGGATGCGTCCGGCGAGGGCCTCCAGCAGGTCCCGCAGGGCAGGATTTGCGGTGAGCCCGCGGCCGTAGTCGGCGACCACCACCGCATCGGCGGCCGCCACGGCGGACAGCATCTGTGCGGTGACCTCGGGCACCGGGGCGGGGGAGCAGCCGGAGTCGAAGCGGACCACGGCATGCGTTCCGGCCCGGACCCGGGTCTTGACCGGGGTGGGGGCGTCCGACGGGCCGCAGGTCAGCGGGATGCCCGCCAAGGCGGAGCGCAGCAGTCCGGAGGCGTCGTCGTCGGGCAACACCGTCACCAGATGGACCTGCCGGCCGTCCCGCTCCAGCATCCGCGCGACCAGTCCCGCCCCGCCGGCCCGGCGGCCGACGTCGTCCACTTCCACCACCGGGACGGGCGCGTCGGGGGAGAGCCGCTGCGCCGAGCCGGTGATGTCGGTGTCCAGCAGCACGTCCCCCACCACTACGATCGTCTTCACGGTGTTCCTCCTGCACTGTTGCGCCGTTCGATTTCGGCGTCAAAGGACCGGCAGAGCGCATGCAGGGCAACCAGATGGGCTTCCTGGGCGTTCGCCGCCGGTGCGTCGACGGCAATAAAGTCCTCGCAGGCTGCGGTGAGCGGATTCGGGGCGGGACCGGTGAGCGCCCAGGTCCGCAGTCCCACACGGTGCGCGGCCTGCACGGCGGCCAGCAGGTTGGGGCTCGCACCGCTGGTGGAGAACAGGATGAGGACGTCTCCGGGCCGGCCGTGCCCCAGCACCTGGCGGGCGAAAAGCTGTTCGAAGCCGTAATCATTGGCGATGGCCGTCACTGCGGAGGTTTCCGCGTGCAGGGCGATGGCGGAAAACGGACGGCGCTCGCCGGCAAACCGTCCCACCAGTTCCGCACTCAGATGCTGTGCTTCGGCAGCCGACCCGCCGTTTCCCGCGGTCAGCAGCCGGTGCCCGGCCAGCAGGCGGCCGGCCAGCTCAATACCCCAGTCCGTCAGGTGGGCGGCCTGACGCTGGACGGACAGCAAGGCGGGCTGTGCGTTCGCCAGATGGTCCAGCACCGCCTGCTCCGGCCCCGCACCGGGAACCGCCGGTGCTGCCGTGGTTGATGATTCGATGCTCACAGTGCCTTCCCTCCCAGCGGCTGCAGCCGGCCGGGCCGGGCCGCGACCCCGAGCGCCAGCTGATAGGCCTTCTCCGTGTCCAGTGCCACCCGGTCCCAGGAGTACCGGGCGGAGGCACGCTGGCTGCCCGACGTCCCGAGCCGCCGTGCGTAGCGGGGATTCTGCAGTAATTCCGAGAGCGCCTCGGCCAGGGCTGCCGGGTCCCGCGGCGGCACATGCAGCCCGGTCTTGCCATGGACCACGGTGTCGATCAGGCCGCCGACGGCGGAGGCCACCACCGGCACCGCGCAGGCCATGGCCTCCAGCGGGACGATGCCGAACGGCTCGTACCAGGGCGCACACACCACCGCGTCGGCACTGCGCAGCACCGCGGGCATCTGCTCACGAGGCACCTGCCCCCGGAGCAGTACGCGGTCCGCCACGCCGAGGGACCGGGCGAGGGACAGCAGCCGGCGGGCCTCCGGGTCCGATTCCAGCCCCGCTCTGTCGCTGGAGCCGCCGACAATCAACAGTTCCACGTCTTCCAGTCCCTCATCCCGCAGCAACGCCAGGGCGCGGATGGCCAGGTCCACGCCCTTGCGCGGGACCAGTCGGCCGACGGCGGCAATCCGGTGCCGCCGTCCGCGCGGTTCCGCCGGTCCCTGGGGCGAGAAGAGGGACAGGTCGACGCCGCAGGGGGCAATGGAGATCCGGTTGCCGGGCACGCCGATGGCCTTGAGTTCAAAGACTTCATCCGAACAGGTGGCCAGCACCCGGTCCGCGCGCCGCCCCACGGAGGGTTCCAGCCAGGTCCGCTCCGGCGGCGAGGTGTCGTCGCTGCCCTGATGCCGTTTCTTCACGGTGCCCAGGGCATGGAAGGTGTGGATCACCGGCACGCCGCCGTCCGGTACCTTTCCGGCCGCCTCCAGCGCTGCGAGGCCGGACATCCAGAAGTGTGAATGCACGACGTCGGGCGGTTCGGTTCCCCAGTCGCGGAGGATCCCGGAGGCCAGCTGCCCCATATACGGCAGCAGGTCATCCTTGGGCAGCGGCAGGGCGGGGCCGGCGGGCACATGCACCACTTCCAGTCCGTCCTGCACCTGCACCCGGTCCGGCTGCCCGGGATCATCCCGCCGGGTGTAGACCTGCACGGTGTGTCCCCGGGCAGCCAGTGCCACGGAGAGCGCGGCCACGTGCACGTTCTGGCCGCCGGCATCCACCCCGCCCAGCGCGGCCAGCGGACTTGCATGTTCGGACACCATTGAGATTTTCACTGTTGTCCCCCTCCTGTCGGTGCCGGTACGGGTCCTGCCGCCGTCGATGTGCCGGAAGCCTTTTCTGATAGCAGCTCCGCGAAGAGTCCGTCCCAGTCGGCCAGGAACCGGTCCAGCCCGTACCGGGCCAGCGCAGCCTGCCGGGCGGCCCGGCCGCAGGCCCGCGCCAGCGCCGGATCCGCCAGGAACGTGCGAGCTCCGCGGCGCAGCTCGTCGGGATCGTTGCTTACCACCCCGGCCTCCGGCGGAACTGCCCGCGCGGCCTCGGTCGTTCCAAGGGCCAGCACCGGCAGGCCCAGATGCATGGCTTCGAGCAGGGACAGGCCCAGCGACGTCCACCGCATGGGGTGCAGATAGGCCCGGCAACCGGCCAGCTCACGGTGCAGCCGGGCTACAGGAAGGTCGCCGCGGACCAGCAGCCGGTCCGTGCCCAACAACGCCGGCAGCCGCTTGGTGCCCAGGCCGAAGACTTCCAGCGGAGCGGTCCGGGCGAAGGCGGGAAGCAGGTCGGTCCCCGCTACCCGGCCCCGCCGCACCGGTTCATTCACCACCACGCCCAGGTGCGGGCGTTCCCCCGTATAGAGGTAGCCGGGATCGGGAATGCCGTGGTCGATCACCCTGGCCCGGGCCTTGCCGTTGTCCCAGAACAGGCGGTTGAACTGCGTGACGTGCACGATCGGGATTGCCGTTTGGCCGGCGAGCGGATGCCGCGTCTCGGGCACACTGCCGCGCGGCGTGTTGTGTTCCAGGAACACGGCCGGAACGTCCCGGCCGGGCCGCCGTCCGAGCAGGCGGGTGCAGGCCTCGATTTCTTCGACCCGCTGCAGCACCACAACGTCGATCTGCTGCGTCCGGAGCTCTTCCGGGGCTACTTCCACAGCGGACCGGGGCCAGGGCCGGCCGCCGCGTCCCAGCCCCCACCCGTCCCGGGCGGGCGTTGCCGGGAGCAGGTACTCGTGCGCGCCGCGGACAAAGGCCTCCATCCAGCCGCCGTGCACGTGCCACAGCAGAATCTTCATCGGTGCCTCATTTCACGGTGGGTCTGCAGCGACGGCACCCCGGTGACCAGGCGCTGGACGGCCTCCACCACCTGCTCGGGGGAAACCCCGGACAGGCAGGGGTGACCGGGCACCGGGCAGGTCCGGGCACGGGTTCCGCTGCAGGCGGCGTGCTGGTCGCCGAGGAGTTCCAGCGGCACCCGGTAGGGGGCCCACCGGACGGCGGGGACCACCGGTGCGAAGAGACTGACCACCGGGGTGCCTGCGGCCGCCGCAAGATGGGCCGGTCCGGTGTTTCCCGCCACCACCGCGTCCGCTCCGGCCACCACTGCCGCCAGCGCGGCCAGATCGGTGCGTCCGCCCAGGTCGAGTCCGGCCACCGCCGCAACGGTGGCCGTCAGCTCCTTTTCGCCCGGGCCGCCGGTGACCACCACACGGAAACCGGCAGCGGTAAGCAATTCGACGGCGGCGGCATGGTGCAGCGGCGGCCAGGCCCGGGCCGGCACGGCAGCGCCTGGATGCATCACGACGTAGGGCCCGGAGCCCACCAGATGCGAGACGTCCGGCAGCGGGCCCAGCCGCAGGCGGCCGTCGTCGCCGGCGGGCAGCCGGTAACCTGCCGCGGCGGCGATCCGCAGCGCTCGCTCCGCTTCGGGCTGGTCTTCGGGGAAGTCCTCCCCGGGTTTGAGCCGGGTCGTCAGCAACGCTCCGGCGTAATCCGTGGACGCGGCGGTAATGACACGTATTCCCGCTTCGCGGAGCAGCAGTGCCAGGGGCAGCGGGGACTGGTGGAACGACGTGAGGATCACCGCTTCGTCGGCTCCGGCGGAGCGGACCATTGACGCCAGCGCCTCAAACAGGTCCGTGGAGGGTTCCGGAGCGGGGTTCAGGATCCAGGGGCAGGACCACTCCAGCACCTGGGTGACGCCGGGCAGCAGCCGTCCGGCCGGCGCCCCCTGCGGACCGCACAGCAGTACCGCTTCCACTCCCGGTGCGGCCGCCACGGCCCGGATAGCCGGGCCCGCGAGCAGCACGTCACCGGCGCCGTCGAGCCGGGCCACCAGGACCCGCCGGCTCATCGGCTGCCCCACAGCAACGCCACGGCTTCGGTGAGGTCGCCGGCCACGAGCGGCGCCGCGGCGGTTTCCTCGGCGCGGGTGACGGGGGTGGGAACCAGCACGCCCCGTGCACCGGCGGCTGCCGCGGCCTCGACGTCGGCCCCGATGTCGCCGACGACGGCCACTTCCGCCGGCTCGAGCCCCAGACGGCGGCTGGCCCGAAGCACCATGCCGGGCATCGGCTTGCGGCAGGTGCAGCCGTCATCCGGGGCATGCGGGCAGATTTCCCAGACATCGAACGGCCCCAGCAGGGCTTCGACGGCGGCATTGACTCCCGCCACCTCTTCTGCGGACAGCATCCCCCGGCCGATGCCGGACTGGTTGGTGACCACCCCGACGGGCACGCCGGCACGCCGCAGCCGGACCAGAACCTCGGAGGCGCCCGGCATGGGCCGCACCCGCGCGGGATCCGCGTTGTAGGGCACGTCGACAATCAGCGTGCCGTCCCGGTCAAACAGGACGGCACGCGGCGGCGGGTAGGACTCCATACCGCTTCTGTTCCCCGCTGGAAGGAAATCCAAACATCCCGCCGGTCACTTCCTGGCCACGGTGCACCCGTGTCCCACCCGTACCCAGCAGCACAGGGTTCTGGCAGGATGTGCACGTTCCGCGCAGCAGCTACCCCACCGGAAGGACACCGCGATCATGCCCCAGCAGGCCGACCGTCCCGAACTGCTGGTGCTCCGGGCCTTGAAACTCGGGGATCTCCTGGTGGCAGTTCCGGCCCTGAAGGCCCTGCGGCGGGCCTTTCCCGGGCACCGCATCCGCTATGCGGCGCAGGACTGGCTGCGACCCGTCCTGCCGCTGACCGGGGCGGTGGATGACCTGCTTCCCCTGCACGGCCTGGATGTGCCGATTCCCCTCGAACCCGGGCGGGTGGAAATTGCCGTAAACCTCCACGGCAGCGGCCCGGAGAGCTGCAGCAGGCTTGAGGCGGTACAGCCCTCCCGCAGGATCGGGCATGCCGGACCCGGCTGGGATGGACCGCCGTGGAAGGACGGCGTGCATGAACGTGAGCGGTGGGCGGACCTGCTGTCCTGGCACGGCATCCCCGCGGATCCGCTGGATTACCGTTTGGACCCGCCGGCGGCGGTATCGGCGGCACCGGAAGCGGTGGTGATCCACGTCGGGGCGGCCTACGGCAGCCGGCTGTGGCCCGCGGCACGGTTCGCCGCCGTCGCCCGTGAACTGGGTGCCGCCGGCGCCCCGATCCTCTTTACCGGCAGCGGCTCCGAGCGGCACCGGGCGCTCGCGGTGGCCGACGCCGCCGGGCTGGCGCCGGAGCACGTTGTGGCCGGTGAACTCCGGTTGGAGGAATTTGCCGCCGTCATCGCCCGGGCCCGGCTGGTGATTTCCGCCGATACCGGTGCCGCCCATCTCGCCTCTGCCTACGCCCGCCCGTCAGTGGTCCTCTTCGGCCCCGCGCCGGTCAGCGAATGGGGGCCGCCGCCTGGGCCGCACATTGCCCTGACCGACGACACCCGGCGCCGCGGGGAGACTTTCGCGCCGGATCCTGATCCGGCACTGCTGGCCGTCACCGTGGAGGACGTCCTGGCCGCAGTGGAAAAGCTGGACGCGCTCTAGCAGCCGGGTCAGGCGCTTGCGCTCTCCCTGGCCGCGGGGGAGGCCGTTTGGCTGGGTGAGGCGGGCGCGCCCAGCAGCTCGTGCTGAAGCCGCACCAGAATCCGCGCCAGCCTGCGGGAGACCTGCATCTGCGTGAGGCCAAGCCGATCTCCGATGGCCTGCTGGGATTCCTCGTGGAAATACCGCAGGAACAGCAGCTCCTTGTCCTGATCGGTCAGGTTCCGCACCGCGCGCCGGAGCATGGCAAGGTTCTCGGCACGTTCCAGCCGTCCGTCGGCCACTGCCCATTGTTCAGCGCCGCCGGTGTCCGCCAGGGCTTCCAGTGATTCGGGGCGAAGGCTGCTCTGGCAGTTCAAGGCTTCCGAGACGGCTTTCGTGGCGGCACCCAAAGCCTGGGACAATTCCCGGAGCGACGGCTCCCGTCCCAGCGTCTGCAGAAGTTCCGGCTGCAGCCTGGCAATGGAGGTACGCAGGTCCTGGAGCTGCCGCGGCGGCCGGACCACCCAGGAGTGGTCCCGGAGGTAGCGTTTGAGTTCTCCGTGAATGGTCGGAACCGCGAAGGCCGGAAAGTGCGGGCCGACCGCCGGATCAAAGCGGCGGACCGCCTTGATGAGTCCCATGTAGGCGACTTGGCGCAGGTCCGCCAGTTCCCGTCCCTTCCCGGTGTAGGCGGCGGCCGCGCTTTCCGCAATGTCCCGGTAGCGGAGGACCAGTTCGTTGTGCAGTGCCTGCTGCAGGTCACCGCGTGCCTGGCGGGCTTGTTCGAACGGAAGCAGGGAGGACGGAACACTGGAGAAAGCGCTCATGAGCAGCCGGGGTTTTCAGCAGCAGGTACGGCCCGCTGCTGGACCTGCTGATCAGAACACCAGAGCAGTCACGGGTTATCAATAGGCGGGACCACCTGTTTTGTTACTGCTTCTTGAGCTCTCGGCGGAGCAGAAGGTATAAGCGCCGCGAACGGCTCGCGTCCTCCCTCACGGCGGGACCGGTTCCGGCTGCCGCACCGCCAGCGGAACGCTTCAGGACCAGCGCGGCGACGGCGGCCACAGCCACCAGGGCGCTTCCCAAGGCGATCATGAGACTGCAGTACATCCAGAGGAACATCAGGGTAGGCGGGGTGCCCATCGGTGCTTCCAAGACCCCGAGGCCGAGGGCCAGCCAGAACGCCGCGCAGGCGGCGAGGGCAATCCAGGCGGTGCGGCGGCTGACAAGGGCGAGCAGGTGTTGCTCCATGGCAAAGATCCAGGCAGGTGGGAGGGAGGCGCCGCCTGCTTGACCCATCCACCCTAGGCCTGCACGTAGTCCCGCTGCCGGTTCTGCCGGGCTTGTCCCTAGTTTGTGGACAGCGGGGTTGCTATTCCCACGGATTCCTCCACAATCACCGGGATGTTGCCGGCCGGCGACTGCTCGTCGGCTGCTGCCTGCAGTGCAGCCACCTGCTCCTTGGGGACCTTGACGAGCACCGTGCCGGTGCGTCCGCTGGTGCTGATCGAGTGCACTTCCAGGTCCGGAACGGGTTTGTCCGCAAGCCAGGCCTGCACCTGATTCCGGGCCTGCTGCAGTTCGTCAGCGTTGAACGCCACGAGGACGGGCTCCGCACCGGCGTTACGCACCTTGGCCTCGGCAGACGAGGCTGTTACTGCGACATGAAGGACGCCGCCGTCAATCCAGGCGTCGGCGTATTCGGAACCCAGTTCGTTTTTGAGTTGAGCATGCAGTACCAGGAGGTGGGCGGCGGGTTCATCCGTTGCCATAGTTGCGTCCGATCCGGGTATGGGTGGGGTGAGCGTGCCGGGTCCGGCCGGGGCAGCAGTCCCGGAGGACGCAGCAGACGGGGAATCCGACGGGGTGGCCGGCCCTCCGGTTTGCGCGGCGCAGCCGCTGATCGCGCCCGCGGCGACCGCGGCCGCCAGGGCAGCCCCGGCCAGGGCACGGGTGGAAGGCAGGTGGAGCGGGTACTGGGTCCGGTTCCGGATCATGATTCCTCCTGTGCGGAACTGTAGCTTAAGCCGAAGCGGGTCCCGGCCGTTGGCAGGGACCCGCTTCAGTTGTCTACCGCTGGTGCTGTCAGCCGGTTAGGCGTCCACGGAAACCCGGCGGCGCTTGTTGTATAGCAGTGCTGCAGCACCGGCGGCGAGCAGGCCTGCTCCGCCACCGGCCAGCAGGCCGAGGTTGGCGGCGCCGGTGTCCGGCAGATCGCCGTTGCCGCCGCCGTTGCCTGCACCCGGTCCGGGGTTGGCTGCCGGTGCGGGATCTACGACAACCGGAGCTTCCGTGACCATGATGCTGGCGAACGCGTCGGCTGACGGAGCGCTATTGACGATCTGAACGGCCCGGATTCCGTGACCGCCTGCGTTCAGGTCGCTCATCGGGACGGACCAGGTGCCGTCTTCGTCGACGACGACGGCCTCGAGGGCGTTGTCATCGATCTCAACGGTCACGCTGAAGCCGGCGGTGCCGGTACCGGTGATTTCCTTGGGGAGGGAACCTTCCACGAACTCCTGGCCGTCAGTGGGGGAGGTGATCACGGGTGCATCGGGTGCGACCGTGAGGTTCAGCGTGGTTTCCCCCGAGTCTTCCTTGCCTGCAAGGCTGCCCTGAGTGGCAGACAGTTCGTAGACGCCGTACGTCAGCGGCTCCTCGAGGGTTACGGACCAGTTGCCCTCGTCGTCGACCTGAGTGTCGAGGACTTCAGCCGCAGCTACGTCTTCTTCCTCGGCGTCGCCCGGCACGTTCAAAACCACGGTAGCGCCGGCTACGCCGGTTCCTTCAATGGTCTCGATGGAATGCAGCACCGTGGCAGGGGTCGTGAAGACCGGCGCCGGCAGGGGAGCTTCCTTGACCGTCAGTTCGAATTCGCTGACCGCGGACTTGTTGAAGCCGTTGACGGCCTGCGCGGTGATCTCGATCGTCTTGTCTTCCGGAACCAGGGTCGGTGCCTTCACCGTCCAGGTGCCGTCGGGAGCGGTCTCTGCCTTGGCGTCTTCCCCGTCGATGGTCACGTTGACGGTGCTGCCGGCGGGACCGGTGCCGGTGATGGCGGCATCGGTTTCAACCGTGCCCTCGTTCTCCGGGCTGGTCAGCGACGGGGCATCAAGGTGAATGGCGATGCTGTAACCGGGGATCGCGGCCATGGCGCGATCGAGATCGGCACCGTAGACGATATTGGAACCCAGTACACCGGAGCTGACAACGCCCACAGCCAGGTTGCCGGAGATCATCGATCCGCCGGAGTCGCCCTGCTCGGCTTTCAGATCTGCTGCAAACGATTCAACCCACGTTCCCTGGTCGACGTTGACGAGGATGTCATTATCCGTGATGGTGCCGCAGCTCCAGAAGGAGGTGCGTCCGGACTTGCAGATGGGTGCGCCCTCAACGGGGGAAGTGGATCCGGTGACGTTTACCGTGGTGGCGGAAAGGTCATCGGCGCTCTTCCACTGCAGCGTTTCCGGCAGCAGGTCCAGCTCGGGGTTGATGTCGTCGATGACGGCGATATCCGTGCTGGGGTTATCCTCGGTGCCGTTGAAGGTGTAGGCGCCAAAGAGGCCCAGGGCATAGTCATAGTGTTCAAGGACAGTTACGGGGGACGTGGATCCCTCCGGGCAGTGCCCGGCAGTGATAACGGCATCGTCCCCGTCGGCATTGTGTGCGCTGAAGCCAATGGAGCAGGCGGCGAGATCTGCACCCACCTCGAAGAGGTAGCCGGAGCCGTTGGCGATGTCCTGAAGCTTCATCGCGGGCAAATGGTCGAAGGTGAGGGTGACGTTCGAGTACAGCGCATCGAATTCCTGCGGCGTCATCGGTGCAGACGTGCTGCGGGCAGCCATCGGCGCATCCAATGGCTCAGCAGGAGCTGCGACCTTGAGGACAAACCCTTCGGCTGCACTGCCGCTGACGGAGTGGAGCTGATCTGCACTGCCCGTGGCAGCGGCGTATTCCGCTAGGAGGCTACGGAGATCCGAGGCCTGCTTGGCTTCGGCGGGAGCTTCAGTTTCTTCGTCCGCAACGGGCTTGGTCTCCGGGGCTTCGGCCTTAGTGGGCTCCGGGGCCGCAGTCTCGCTGGCTTCGGGCGTCTCAGTGGGAGTCTCGGTTGGTGTCTCCTCGACGGGACCGGAGGGCGCAACAACAGTGGCGTCGAGTTCAACGGCTAGCTTTTCCAGTTCCTCGCCGCTGCCGGTAATCACCAGGCCGCCTTCGAGGAGTTCGATGCCAACGAAGCCTTCGGTGGCCTTCAGCTGCTCGAGGGCATCCGAGGCCTTCTTGCCGAGCTCGCCGGCAGCCACGAACTCCTCGACAGTCATGCCGAGGTCCCGCTCTAGTGCTTCCGCGAGACCGGGAGCAAGTTCACCGGTGCCCTCGGCCGGAGCTTCGGAGCCCTGCAGGGGTGCATCTGCAGGGGTTTCGGTGGTGGCCAACTGCGGAGCATCGCCGGTATCGGCCATGGCCGGACCGGCAATGAAGGCGCCGCTCACCGCCAGGAGGGCCGCGGCGCTAAGGGCGCCTACCCGTGCGTAGATCGGGCGTGGACTTTCCTGCATGAAATTTTTCCCCCATAAGGCATCGGCCTCCGGCATTTCCATGCAGGCGCACATGAGGCGCCTGGAGACTGCGGAGGTAATGAGACTGAAACTGAGTGTGCGAGATATTGGCCAGTTCTGCGGGAAATCACTTACTGAAGTAAAGCGAGTGAAAACACATTACTGTGTGGCCAAGATCATGGACACGCCCGAGAATAGCGGTCATCTCCAGGTATGGCAAGGGTGCTGTTGAAGCGCTTTGTTTGCCGGACTACCGGCGCAGGAGTTCCACGAAACTGGGTTTTAAAAGAGAAGCGGTCCCCGGCTATTGCCGGGGACCGCCGCGTTACCGCTTAGGGATTCCTAGGACTCGGAGGCCATATTGCGGCGGCGGTTGAACAGCAGGGCCGCACCGCCGGCGGTGAGCAGGGCTGCTCCGCCTCCAGCCAGCAGACCCAGGTTCGCAGCGCCTGTGTCGGGCAGTCCGCCGCCCGTTCCCGGGGTGCCGCCCGTTCCCGGGTTGCCGGCCGGTACAGGGTTGACCGTGACCGGGGGCTCAACCACAGCTGCGGTGACAGTGAAGGTGGTTTCGGAGAATTCAGAAACCTGTCCCTCAATGCCTTGAACGGCAACAATGTTGTGGGCTCCCTCGCCCACGGCATTCATCGGAACTGACCAGTTGCCGCTGGCATCAGCGAAGGTTTCCTGGATGGGCAGTTCCGTCACGTCCGCGCCGCCGTCGATGTCGTAGTCGACAACAAGCTCAACCTCGGCACCGGGTGCAGCGGTACCCGTGATGGCGGCCGGAAGCTTATTGACCGGAATCTCAGACCCATTGGCCGGTGAGGTGACTACGGGAGCAGCGGGGACGACCGTGATGGAGCTCGTGCCGGCCGGGGAGGTTTCCTTGCCCTCGAGTGCCTGTATGGCGCTCAGTTCATAGCGTCCGTAGCCCAGCGGCGCCGGGAGGGCTGCCTCCCAGATGCCCATATCTCCGGTCTCTGCGGTGACGACCACTGTCTCGCCGGCCCCGTCGCCGGCGACTGTGACGGTTACGGTGGTGCCCGGGACGCCGTTACCGCTGACGGCCTGGAAAGGTTCCACGATGCGGCCTTCGGCGGCGATGCTGGGAGCAGGCAGAGCGGCATTCTCGACGGTCAGCTCCAGGGTGGCAGCATCGGACCTGTTCTCGCCGTTGACGGCGACGGCGGAAATGCTCAGCTTGCCTCCCTCCGGTACAAACGTGGGTCCGCCGATCTCCCAGGAGCCGTCTTCGGTGACCGGAACGGACTGCACCGCGCCGTTGGCCGTCAGTTCCACTGAGGTTGCCCCCGGTGCCTTGCCCGAGATGATCTGGTTGGTCTTAATGACGGAGCCGTCCACCAGATTGGTGAACGTCGGGGCTTCCAATGTCACCGAAGGCGGCGTCGCGGGAGCGGAGGGTGTCGGCGTGGCCGTGCCCGTGGGTTCCGGCGTCGGCGTGGCGGTGCCGGTGGGTTCCGGCGTCGGCGTGGCCGTGCCCGTGGGTTCCGGCGTCGGCGTTGCGGTGCCGCTGGGTTCCGGTGTCGGGACGGAGGTCTCCGTCGGTTCCGACGTCTCGGTGGGTGACGGGGAGACCGTGGGATCAGCTGTGGGATCCGCCTCAACAGCCATCGCGGGGCCGGCAATCAATGCGCCGCTGACTGCCAAAAGAGCTACGGCGCTTACTGCGCCCACCCGTGCCGAAATAGTGCGTGAATGTTCCTGCATGAAATTTTCCCCCATAAAAACGTCGACCTCCGGCGCTTCCCTGCTGGTAATTGCGGCAACTCGAGAATGCGGAGGGTACGAGACTGAACCTGCTGAAGTCGTATGTGGTGTGCGCATTGAATCTGCGCCAACACAAGCAATACCTGCAACGGCCAAAGGCTCCCGTCGCAGACACCGCCGAGAATAGTTCGTGCCTTCCGGAATGACAAGGGGTGAATTGTCTGTACGAAGAGCTTATTGAAACGCCCAGTCAGCCGGGGTAGCGTCGCCGTCGTAATCCCCGGACTGCCGAGTCACGGGCCGGCGTAGACCCCAGGGAGATCCATGGCACGGGTGCGGACACAAGGCAGCCGTGCAGCTCTGCGTCCGGGGGCCCCTGGGATCTTTGTGGCGCTGGCATCGTCCGCAGTGTTTGGGCTCTCCGGTTCCTTTGCGAAATCGCTGCTGGAAACCGGCTGGAGCCCTACCGGTGCCGTTGCCGCCCGGATGCTCGGAGCAGCACTCGTGCTGGCGGTTCCTACTGCACTCGTCCTGCGCGGACGTTGGGGCCAGGTCCGGAGTAACTGGCGCACCATCGTGCTGTTCGGTTTCGTCGGGGTGGCCGGGTGCCAGTTCTTCTACTTCAACGCGGTGGAACGCCTGTCCGTGGGCGTGGCCCTGCTGCTGGAGTTCCTGGCCCCGGTGCTCATGGTGCTGTGGATTTGGGCGGCGACCCGCCGCCGCCCCGGCATGCGCACGGTCCTAGGCGCACTGGCCGCCGTGGCAGGGCTGGTGCTGGTCCTGGACCTGGGCGGCAGCACACGCATTGATCCGGTGGGAGTCCTTTGGGGGCTTGCCGCAGCGGTCTGCCTGGCCAGCTATTTCTTCATCACTGCGAAGCAGAACGATTCCCTCCCGCCGCTGGTGCTCGCAACGGGAGGTATGTTCGTGGGCGGCGCCACCATGGCGGTGCTGGGCTTCACCGGCATCCTGTCCCTGGATTTCAGCACCACGGAGGTGGACCTGGCAGGGTGGCAGACCGCATGGTGGGTCCCGCTGACGGGGCTGGTGCTGTTGTCGACGGTACTGGCCTATGTCACGGGCATCATCGCCGCCCGTTCCCTCGGCTCCCGGGTCGCCTCGTTCGTGTCCCTGACCGAGGTGCTGTTCGCCGTGCTGTGGGCGTGGCTGCTGCTCTCCGAGCTGCCGCGCACCGTCCAGTTAGCGGGCGGGTGCCTGATCGTGGCCGGCGTCGTGCTGGTCCGCTCCGATGAACCGGCAGGACTCCCCGGCGAGGCAGCGGCCGACGTCGAACCCTACGCCTAACTACCGACGGCGCGACCCCCTGCGGGGGCCGCACACTTCACGGCCCCGCAGGGGCCTTACGCCGAGGTGCCCGGCGCACCTAAGCCCCGGACGAGTCCGCCGCCAGGGGCGTGGAAACCTTGATTTCCCGCTTCAGGATCTTGCCCGTGGGGCCCTTGGGCAGCGCGTCGGTGAGCTCGATGCGCCGCGGATACTTATACGCCGCCAGCCGGTCCTTGGTGAACTGCTGGATGTCCGCAATCAGCGCGTCCCGTGCTGCGTCGTCGGCAGGTGCCGTACCCTCGCGGAGTCCGACCACCGCGGCGATTTCCTCGCCGTGCAGCGGGTCGGGAATGCCGATGACGGCGGCTTCCGCCACGGCCGGGTGCTCGTACAGCACCTCTTCGATTTCGCGCGGATAGACGTTGTAACCGCCGCGCAGGATGATGTCCTTCTTCCGGTCCACGATGTAGATGTTGCCCTCCTCGTCGAACCGGGCGAGGTCCCCGGTCCGGAACCAGCCGTCGGGGATGGCTGCCGCGGTGGCGTCGTCGTTCTTCCAGTAGCCCTTCATGACACCGTCGCCGCGGACGGACAGTTCACCGACCTCGCCGGTCGGAACGTCATTGCCGTCCGGGTCGAGCATGCGGACCTCGGTCCCGGCCACGGGCTTGCCGATAGATCCGGCGCGGCGGTTCCCGCCGGGCACGTTGAAGGAGACAATCGGCGAGGTTTCCGAAAGCCCGTAGCCCTCCAGGAGTTCGATGCCGAAGACGTCCTCGAACTCGTGCAGGACTTCCAGCGGCATGGCCGAACCGCCGGTGATCGCTCCGCGCAGGGAGGACAGATCGGTGCTCTTGACGGCAGGATGGCGCAGCATGCCCACGTACATGGTGGGAACGCCCTCGAAGATGGTGACGCCGTCGCGCTCGATGATTTCCAGGGCCTTGCCCGCATCAAACCGCGGCAGCAGGCTGATGGACGCACCCGAAAGGACGGAGGAGTTCAGGGCCGCGGTCTGGCCGAAGACATGGAAGAAGGGCAGCCCGCCGAAGTGGACGTCGGTCTCCACGGTCTTCAGCAGCGACTGCGCCACATAGGCGTTGGTGAGCAGGTTCCGGTGCGTGAGCGCAGCGCCCTTGGGCCGGCCCGTGGTGCCGGAGGTGTAGAGGATCACTGCGGTGTCCTGGTCATCCACTTCGGCAACGTCGGTGCGGCTGTCCGCACCGGCCAGCAGCTGCAGGAACGCCCCCGAGTCCACGGAGACCACCTCGACCCCGCCCGCTTCTTCCGCCCCGGCGGCGACTTCGGCGGCCACGCCCTCCCAGGCGAAGGCGATCCGGGCGCCCGAGTCCTGCAGGTGGTAGGCCACCTCGCGGGCCTTCAGCAGGGGGTTCATGGGAACGACGACGGCGCCGTGGCGCAGCGCGCCGAAGTACAGGAACGCCATCTGCGGGATGTTCGGCATCACCAGTGCCACGCGGTCTCCGGCCTGCACCCCGCGGGTGGCCAGCAGGCCGGCCACCTTGGCACTCATGGCGTCCAGGGCCGCATAGGTAACTACGGTGTCATCGAGTTTGAGTGCTGTCCGCTCCGGAAAGCGTGCCACCGTGTCGGTCAGGATGCCGGCGAGGTTATGCATGGGGGTGATCTCCTTTGATCGATGCAACGTAGAGGGAAGTCTAGCCACCGCCGTCGAGGGGATGAAACTTTTCCGTTGCCGCGGCTCACAAACCGGCGCCGGAAAACGTCTACCGTATGTGGAAGTGAAACCCTTTGAGCAGATTGTCCGCGAGCACGGCCCCGCCGTGCTGCGCGTCTGCCGCGCCGTCCTGGGCCCGGATGAGGCTGAAGACGCCTGGTCGGAAACGTTCCTCGCTGCCCTGGGCGCCTACCCGGACCTGCCCGACGGCGCGAATGTCCAGGCCTGGCTGGTGACCATCGCCAAACGGAAGGCAGTGGACCAGCACCGCTCCGCAGCCCGCAACCCGGTGCCGGTGGACGATGTCCCCGAACCGACGCGGGCCGCGCCGGCAGACACGGACGGACTGTGGTCGGCACTGAAGACCCTGCCGGTACGCCAGCGGGAGGCGCTGGCCTACCACCACCTCGCCGGCCTGCCGTATGCCGAAGTCGCCCGGCTGCTCGGGGGCAGCGAAGCAGCGTGCCGCCGCTCCGCAGCGGACGGGATCAAGAAACTACGCACCCTGTACGAGGAGGACCGCCATGGCATCCTTTGAGAGCTCCGGCACCGGACTGGCCGGCGCCGGCTTCCTGGACCCCGATCCCGGCGAAGGCGCAGTCCTCGCCGCCCTGCACTCCCGCCTGGCCGCAGAGGCCGGTTCGGCCGGCCTGCTGGACGTTGCCTACACGGTCATCGATAGCCCCGTGGGACGGCTCATCCTTGCCGCGACCGACGCCGGCCTGGTCCGGGTCGCCTTCGAATGCGAGGGTGTGGACGCCGTGCTGGCGGACCTCGGCGCCCGGATCAGTCCGCGGATCCTCGAAGCCCCGGATCGCCTTGCCCGGCCCGCCGCCCAGCTCCGCGAGTACTTCGACGGCGCCCGGCGCAGGTTCGACCTGGACCTGGACCTGCGGCTCACCGCCGGGTACCGGCGCACCGTGGTCCAGGCACTGCAGCAGATCGGCTATGGGCACACTGCCACCTACGCCGGCATCGCCGTCCTGACCGGCAACCCCGGTGCCGTCCGGGCAGTGGGCACCGCCTGCGGTCGCAACCCACTGCCCCTGGTGATCCCCTGCCACCGCGTCCTGCGTTCCGACGGAACCACCGGCGGCTACCGCGGCGGCCCTGCCGCCAAGAAAATCCTCCTCGACCTGGAAGCCGCTGCATGAGCAACTCCCTGTTTCCCCGCGACCGATCCGAACCCGCCGTCGGCGCCGTCCACGTGCCCGGCTGGCTGCCGCCGGAGCGGCAGCAGCAGATCGTCCAGGCGTGCCGGCAGTGGGCCATCGGCCCGGTGCCCATGCGCGCCGCCGTCCTCCCCGGAGGACACACCATGTCCGTGCAGACCGTGTGCCTGGGCTGGCACTGGCAGCCCTACAAGTACACGCGGACGGCCGACGACGTCGGCGGCGGCCGCGTAGCCGAAGTCCCGGACTGGCTGGTCGAGCTGGGCCGCGACGCGCTCCGCGAGGCCTACCGCCAGCCGGACGGCAGCTATGCCCGCGAGGACTACCGGCCGGAAAACTACACCCCCGACACGGCGCTGATCAACTACTACGCCGAGGGTGCCCACATGGGTATGCACCAGGACAAGGACGAAAAGTCCAGCGCCCCGGTGGTCTCCATCAGCATCGGGGACACCTGCGTTTTCCGGTTCGGCAACACCGAGACGCGGACCCGGCCCTACACCGATCTGGAGCTGGAATCCGGTGACCTGTTCGTGTTCGGCGGCCCTTCCCGGTTCGCCTTCCACGGGGTTCCGCGGACGCTGGCCGGCACCGCTGATCCGTCCTCCGGCCTGCCCGCCGGGCGGATCAACATCACCCTGCGCATGACCGGGCTGTCGTGACCGCTCCTGCGGCCGGCAGGCGGGTGCGCCGGCTGCCGCATCGCGGCCCCTTCGCCTGGGAACCGCTTGCCAGTGCGCTGGCCGCGCACGCCGTGCCCGGCCTGGAGCGCGTTACCCGGACCGACGACGGCGCCCGGGTGGAACGGCTCCTCCGGGGACCGTCCGCACCGGTGGCCGTGGCCGTGTCCCTGGGGGAAGCCGGGGTCATGCTTGACCTGCCCGTGCTGCCCGCCGCCGAAGAAGGCGCACTGGTAGCGGCGGTCCGGGCCTGGCTGGACCTGGACGCCGATCCGGAGGTGGTGGACCCGTTCCTGTCCCGCTTCGACCTGCTGGAACCCCTGGTGAACCGGCATCCCGGCCTCCGGGTGCCGGGCACCACGGACGGTTTTGAAACCGGGGTCCAGACCGTCCTCGGTCAGCAAGTATCCCTGGCGGCTGCCCGGACGTTCGGCGCCCGGCTGGTTGCGGCCTTCGGGGAACCGGGCCCGGACGGGTTGTCCGCCTTTCCGACGGCCGAGCGGCTCGCCGCCGTGCCGCCCGCCGCCATCCAGTCCGCGGTCCGGATCACCCATGCCCGTGCCCGGACCCTCTCGGCGCTGGCGGAAGCCGTCGCAGCCGGCCTGGCTCTGCGCCCCGGGACGGAGCCGGCAGCCGTGCGCGCGGGCCTGCTGGCCCTGCCCGGCATCGGGCCGTGGACGGCGGATTACCTGGCCGTGCGGGTGCTGGGGGACCGTGACGCCTACCCGGCGGACGACCTGGTGCTCAAAAGGGCCCTGGGCGTGGGCACGGGCCGAGAGGCGGCGCAGCTCTCCCAGCCGTGGCGTCCCTGGCGCTCCTATGCCTTGTTCCACCTCTGGACCCGTGCAGCGTATGCGGTTCCGGCCCCTGCTGCCGGCTAGCGTTCCTGCCGGTGTTCCAGGTGCAGAGCAGCGAAAAGACGAGGGACAGGGCCGCCGGCCGCCCTGGGCCAGGGACAGCCGGGAGCGCCGCTGCGCAAGGAGGAACGGGGCTTTCAGTTGGCAGGCGGGGCCGATTGCCCGCTAGCCTTGAAAGGGCAGCTTTTAGCATCTGCCTCCCCGGCGTTGGACGCCGTAGCCGCTTCTTTGGAAGGACACCCTTTGCGCCCAATCCGCCCCGCCCGTTCCCTGGCCACGGTGGTGCTGGCAACGCTTGCCCTGACCGCCTGCGGATCCGATTACCCCCTTGGGGATGCCCAGCGCGAAGCAGCCGAGAACAGCACCTCCACCCTCAGCGGAGTGCTGTCCGGCGCCGGTTCGAGCGCCCAGGGTCCTGCAATGGATGCCTGGATTGCCGGTTTCGGGACGCTGCATCCCAAGGTCCAGCTCCAATACTCTCCGGACGGTTCCGGTGCAGGGCGCAGCGCCCTGTTGGCTGGTGCGGTGAACTTCGCCGGTTCCGACGCCTATCTGCAGGACGAGGAAATGGCGGATGCCAAGGCAGTCTGCGGGCCGGAGGGGGCGCTGGACATTCCCGCCTACATTTCACCGATTGCCGTGGCGTTCAACCTCCCCGGCATCGAATCCCTGAACCTGGACGCCGTCACGATCGCCCGGATGTTCCGCGGAGAAATCGAAACCTGGAACGATCCGGCCATAGCCGCGCTCAACCCGGACGTGCAGCTGCCCGGCACCCGCATCACTCCCGTCAGCCGTGCGGATGACTCGGGCACCACCGAGAACTTCACCGAATACCTGCACGAGGTCGCACCCGAGGCCTGGCCGGACGCACCGTCCGGGACCTGGCCGGGCGGGCTGCAGGGCGAAAACGCACAGGGAAGCTCCGGCGTCGTCAGCACCGTGACGCGCACTGAGGGAGCCCTGACTTACGCTGACGACTCCGTGATCGACGACTCGATGGGCACCGCCAATCTGCTCGTCGGGACCGAATTCGTGCCGATCAGTGCGGAGGCGGCAAGCACCGCCGTCGAGCAGTCCAAGCGCGTCCCCGGACGCGGGGAACACGACATTGCGCTGCAGCTGGACCGGCGCACCACCGCCCCGGGAGCCTACCCGCTGGTGCTGGTGTCCTACCAGATCTACTGCAGTTCCTACGACGACGCCGATCTTGTGGAACGGGTGCGTACCTTCGGGCAGTACGTGGTCAGCGAGGAGGGACAGCAGGCCTCCGCGGACGCGGCGAAAAGCGCCCCGATTCCCGCTTCCCTGGCCGAAGAGGCCCGCGCCGCACTGGAATCGATCAGCGTCCGGGACTGAGCTTTTCGAAACTGCGGCGCTACTTTCGGGTAGCGCCGCAGCTCTTTCGGCGCCCCCTTGCGCCCCCTCACCGCCGGTGTCACCGTGGACCTACGCAACGCTGAAGGGGGCTGCTGTGGAACCTATCCGAATCGAGCGCTGGTGGCCGTACCTGGACGGTTCGGCCAAGGACTGGTTGAGGCACAACCTCCGCCAGGAAGGCCTGCCGCCCAAGGTCCAGGACCGCATTGCCGAGGCCGGCGGGCCGGTTATTGACCCCATCCTGGCCGAGCCGGATTGGGCCTTTATCGAACTGGATGCCCACGCCGTGGAGTGAGAGCCGCCAGGCACGCCGCAGGACGGTTTTTACCCGGGTGTCCCGGTCAAAGCTGGTAGATTGAGCGGAATCCTTTGCCTAAGGCGGCGTTATGACCAAGCTCAGTGAAGAGTTCCTTCCCCACCTGCCGGCCGCACTGCCCCGGCCCCGCTATGATCGCTCCCGGCTGACCACCGGCATTGTCCATTTCGGCGTCGGCGGGTTCCACCGGGCGCACCAGGCCATGTATCTGGACCGGCTCATGAACGAGGGTAAAGCCCTGGACTGGGCCATCTGCGGCGTAGGCGTCCTGCCGCAGGACGCCGCCATGAAAACCGTGATGGATAGCCAGGACTGCCTGTACACCCTGATGCTGAAGCACCCCGATGGTCTCCGGGAAGCCCGTGTGATCGGCTCCATTGCCGAGTATTTGTTCGCACCGGAAGATCCCGAAGCGGTCATTGAGAAGATGGCGGCACCGGCCACCCGGATCGTTTCGCTGACGATCACCGAGGGCGGCTACAACATCAGCGACACCACCGGCGAGTTCGACCCCGCGTCTGCGGACGTCGCTGCGGACCTGCAGCCGGGAGCGGTCCCCTCGAGCGTCTTCGGCCTGGTGACCGAAGCGCTGCGCCGGCGCCGGGACCGGGGGGTGGCACCGTTCGCGGTGATGTCGTGTGACAACGTTCCGGGCAACGGCGAGGTAGCACGCAAGGCCTTTGGCGAGTTCGCCCGGCTGCTGGATCCCGAGCTGGGGGAGTGGGTGCAGGAGGCGGTCTCCTTTCCTTCCTCCATGGTGGACCGGATCACTCCTGCGACAACCGACGCGGACCGTGCCCTGCTCGCCGAGGAGTTCGGCGTGGAGGACGCCTGGCCGGTAGTGGCCGAGGACTTCGCGCAGTGGGCGCTGGAGGACGCCTTTCCCGGCGGGCGGCCGGCCTGGGAAGACGCCGGGGTGAGCATGACGGAAGACGTCGAGCCGTATGAACGCATGAAACTGCGGCTGCTGAACTGTGGCCACCAGGCGCTGGCCTACTTTGGCTATCTGTCGGGGTACCGGTACGTGCACGAAGCCGCACGGGATCCGCAGCTGGCGCAGTTCCTTCTGGACTACATGGATCTGGAAGCAACCCCCACTCTGCTTCCGGTGCCGGGCGTGGACCTGGGTGCCTACAAGCTGACGTTGCTGCAGCGCTTCGGGAATGAACACGTCAAGGACACCCTCGCCCGCCTGTGTGCCGAAAGTTCGGACCGGATCCCGAAGTGGCTGGTCCCCGTGGTTCGGGAGAATGTGGCTGCCGGCGGGGAAACTTCCCGGTCGGCCGCCATCATTGCCTCGTGGGCACGCTACGCCGAGGGCGTGGACGAGGCAGGCGAACCGATCCGCGTGGTCGACAACCGGCGCGACGAGGTGATGGCAGCGGCTGCGCGGAACCGGGAGGATCCGCTGGCTTTTATTGCCCAGCAGCAGTTCTTCGCCAACCTCTCACAGGATGCGCGGTTCACCGACGAGTACCTGGCAGTCCTCGGAACCCTGCACCGCAGCGGTGCCCGGGCCGCCGTCGCCGAGCTGGTGGACGGAGCCTGAGCGCCGCTTTCCGTTGTCCGGTACCGGTTCCGGTTCCGGGCGTAGCCTGACCCCGTCCGGAACCAGAGCAACGGAGGTAGGCCAGGGCTGGGGCTGCCGGCGGGCAGTCCCTGCCTTAGTCAACGAAGTGGGTTTCCGCCTTCTGTGACGTTACGGACTTCACCACTCCCTGGGCGATGTCGCGCAGTTTCACATTCCGGTTGCTGGAGGCGCCGCGGAGGATTCCAAATGCCTCTTCCTGGCCGCACTTGTTCTGCGCCATGACAATCCCCACCGCAAGGTCAATGACGGTCCGGGCCTCCATGGCCGCACGCAGGTGGTCGGCAGTGCTTTTGTGCCGGGCGATCTGGACCGCCACCTGAAGGGAAACCGCAGCCTCGGCGGCGAAGGTTTCCGCCCGCTGCACCAGGTCCGGCGTGAAGTAGCCGGGTTCCCGGGCATAGAGGTTCAGCCCGGCCCCGCCGTCGGTGCCCAGGATGAGCGGAACGCCAAGAATGGAATAGAACCCGCGGTCCCGGATGGCATCCGCGTACTCGGGCCAGCGCGGATCGGTGCGGACGTCCTCCACCAGAATGGTTCTTCCGGTCCGGGAGGCACGCAGGCAGGGTCCGTCACCGAAGCCGTACTGGACTTCGTCCAGTGCCCGGGCACCGTCACTGCTGCTGGCCACGGTGGTTCCCTGCTTGTTCTGAAGGAGCGTGACGCCCGCGAGGACTTCAACGTCACCGCTGAAGAGGTCTGCCGCGTGCGACGCGAAGCCTTCAAGGAAGAACTCGACCGATTCGGTCTGCAGGATAAGCCGTTGCAGTTCAGCGGCGACGGAGCCGCGCTCCGGAGCAATTTCCATGAGTCGAGTCTATCCAGCTCAGTGGTTTCCTGCGGGCGTTCCGCCCCGACACGGCGCTAGGTGGCCTCCGCGAGTTCGGTCTCTTTCTCCCTGCTCCACGTCCGGGCGTAAACACCAATGAGTGCCTCCTGGCGAAGCGTGAAGCCCAGCCGGTTCAGCAGGCCGTGGGCCTGGTACACGGTGAGGTGCTGGGCGCTGCGGCTGGCTCCGGCCTTGTCTGCCCGGTATAGATAGGCGTCTATCGTGCGCAGCCAGCGCCGGCGCCAATTCGTGACGGCCGGTTCGGAGGCAGTGGCCATCATCAGCCGGTGGACGGGCATCAGCTGTGCCTGGGCCTGTGCCCCCGTGGCTTTCTGCACGCCCGCGGCCCGCGGGTCTGTTGCGGTGCAGCTGTGGAGATGGCTGTCCCAGTAGTACTCCCAGGAGACCCGGCGGCGGTCCGGCCACGTGGACGCACGTGGTCCCTTCATCATGGCGTAGGCGGAATCAAAGAGCAGGAGTGAAGCGAGGGCTGAGCGGTTCTGCGCCTTTGGAAACCGTGCCGTTGCCCAGAGGCAGAGATCGGAGGAAAGCTCGAAAACCTCTTCCGCGAGGGCAAGCCCGTCAACTCCGCCATAGCGGGCCAGATCAGCTTCCACCGATGGCAGCAGCGCGTCCGTGCCGACGGTACGGTCCAACACCGGATCGCTGAACTCATGCTCCACCGCGAGGCTGCGCACCGGATCTCCGGACTGTTCCTGCAGGGCGCCGAGCAGGGATTTGAGCCGGTCCAGGGTTTCCGGCGGGGCGAGCACTCGAAGCCGGACCTGGGCATTCGACGGCTGCATGCGCCGGGTATAGAACCACCGCTCGGTTCCCCACAGCCGTGCCTGTGCGATAAGGGGTGTCACAAGGTCGCCGATAATCCGGTCGGCCAGTTCAAAACCGCCGGCGTCAACGGTCAGGTTCCACCACGCGAGGCGGGATGAGGGGCGGGAGGGGGTGCGGAGTGCGGCTGGCTGAGTCATGGCCATCCCTTTCGGTGCTGTTGCTGCCGGGCCACCCCTCCAGGAACGCCTCCTGCAGCGCGTCCCGGGATGGAAGTCTTTCCCACTTGGACGGCCGTGTCCACCGCCAAAAGTTCCTGCCTGCCAAGACGCCCGGAACCCACCCGGAAGTGCCCCATTGGTAGTAGTATCCCGGTGCCGCGTGCAGCCACTGCGGGCCCGTCCGGCACCGTGCGGGGGAGTCGGACTAGCCCCCCGGGAGCCGCTGAGGCGCGGCAGGGAAACCGTCATATTTTCGTTTATTGCAAATAGGTTGATAAATTAACTGGCCGGGCACGAGGCGCAATTGGCATTGGTAAATGCGGGTTCCCGGAAAACTCCCTGATCATTTGTTTATCCCAAGGTCTGATATGCCCCTGATTTCCCGCCGTTTTCCGCGCATCGGCCGGGAACGGGCCCGTATTCCGGATTGGTCCACGCTGTTTGACTGTTCCCCGTCGGGGTACGTGATTGTCTCTGAACGCGGCATTATTCTGGAGGCGAACTCCACTTTTGCGGGCTGGGCCGGAAGGAGCCGGAGGGCCCTTGCCGGGACATTCTTCACCGACCTGCTTTCACCGCGGGACCAGCCCGGCTACGAGCGATGGAGCGGGGCGCTGTCTGCAGGACCTGCGGCACAGTTGCACGCGGATTTCCTCGCGCCCGACACGGCCAGGCTGCCGGCCTGGATCTCCGCGGTCCGGATGGACTCCCGCGGCAGCACCGTTGACCTGATCACCGTCTTTCCCGTCCCCGCAGGAAGCCGGGACGACGAACGCAGCGTCCGTGATGCGCTGCAGCAGGCGGAGGCTGCCCGCAGTGCCGCCGAACTTCGGGCACAGCAGCGGGAATCGCTGTTTAAGACCGTGCTGGACACCGTGGACGTAGGCGTGCTGGTGATAGATGACGAGGGCAGGGAAATCCTCGCCAACGCCCGGATGGAAAGCAGCAGGCCCCTCCTCTCCTCCGGCGAACCCCTGGAAACCCACAGTTTCGGAGGCGGCACCTGGCCGGTCTACGGCCCGGACCGGAAGACTGTCCTCCCGGACGGGGAACGTCCCATCCGCCGGGCGATGTCCGGGGAATCCTTCTCCGAGCAGATCGTCTGGATCGGCACCGGGCGGGGACAGATGGCCGTGAGCGTCAGTGCCCGCCGGGTGCCGGACGGCGGCGACTTCTCGGGATCGGTCCTGGCCTTCAGCGACGTCACCCAGCTGGTGCGCGCGCTGGCGGCGCGGGGCGAGTTTATCGGGAATGTCTCGCACGAACTCCGGACCCCGCTCACTTCCATCCTGGGCTACCTCGACATGGCACTTGAGCAGGAGGACCAGCTGCCCAACGTCGTCGAGTCTGCTCTGCAGACCGCCGTCCGGAACGCCGAACGCCTGCTGCAGCTGGTCACGGACCTCCTCTCCGTGGCGGCCGGAAACGAGGCGCTGGAACTGCGGGAGACGTCCCTCACCGCGGTGGTGAATGCGGCGGTGGATTCCTTCGGCCCCCGTGCGCGGACGAGCGGAGTGGAGTTCACCGTCGACGTGCCGCCGGATCTGCAGGCGACGGTGGACAGGGAAAGGATCCGGGTGGTGCTGGAAAACCTGGTCTCCAACGCGGTGAAGTACTCACCCGGCGGGGGAAAGGTGCAGGTATCGGCCCGGCAAGAGGGTGAATCAGTGGTGATTGCAGTGGCGGACAACGGCATCGGCATGGCGGCGGAGGAACAGGAACAGGTTTTCACCCGCTTCTTCAGGTCCGGCCGGGCACTGACCGCAGCCATTCCGGGGGCAGGGCTCGGTCTGGTGATCACCCGCCGGATCGTGGAAGAGCACGGCGGGACCATCAGCTTCAGCAGCGAAGCCGGACAGGGGACAGTGTTCACCGTGACGCTTCCGACCGCCGGCCCTGCTGCAGGCTTGCAAAGTTACTAAGTCTGCTTATGGTTAAGGGGCCGGATTCAACGTCAGACGAGGAGACTGCCCAGTGCGAGCGATGGTGTACCGAGGTCCCTACAAAGTACGGGTGGAAGAGAAGGACATGCCGCCGATCGAGCACCCCAACGATGCCATCGTCCGGGTCACCCGGGCGGCCATCTGCGGATCCGATCTGCACCTCTACCACGGCCTGATGCCCGATACCCGGATCGGGCACACCTTTGGGCACGAGTTCATCGGCGTGGTCGAGGAGGTCGGGTCCTCCGTCCGGAACCTCTCGGTCGGCGACCGGGTCATGGTTCCGGCCAACATCTACTGCGGTTCCTGCTACTTCTGCGCGCGCGGGCTCTACTCGAACTGCCACAACGTGAATCCCAACGCCACGGCCGTGGGCAGCCTCTACGGGTATTCGCACACCACCGGAGGCTACGACGGCGGCCAGGCCGAGTTCGTCCGGGTCCCGTTTGCCGACGTCGGGCCCTCCCTCATTCCGGACTGGATGGACGAAGAAGACGCCCTGATGTGCACCGATGCGCTGGCCACGGGTTACTTCGGTGCCCAGCTGGGGGACATTGTGGAGGGCGACACCGTAGTTGTCTTCGGCGCCGGACCGGTGGGCCTGTACGCCGCCAAGTCCGCCTGGCTGATGGGCGCCGGACGCGTCATCGTCATTGACCACCTGGACTACCGGCTGGAAAAGGCCCGGACGTTCGCGCACGCCGAAACCTACAACTTCACCGAGTATGACGACATCGTGGTGCACATGAAGAAGATCACCGACCACCTGGGTGCCGACGTCGCCATTGACGCCGTGGGTGCCGAAGCGGACGGCAACTTCCTGCAGCATGTCACCGGAACCAAGCTCAAGCTGCAGGGCGGCTCCCCGGTGGCGCTGAACTGGGCCATCGACTCGGTGCGCAAGGCCGGCACCATTTCCGTGATGGGCGCCTACGGCCCGGTCTTCAGCGCCGTGAAGTTCGGAGACGCACTGAACAAGGGACTGACGCTGAACATGAAC
The DNA here is from genome assembly GCF_059090365.1 of Arthrobacter sp. Ms25. Lineage (NCBI taxonomy): Bacteria > Bacillati > Actinomycetota > Actinomycetes > Micrococcales > Micrococcaceae > Arthrobacter > Arthrobacter sp. Ms25. The sequence goes on from NZ_JBNHFP010000003.1 coordinate 330,083, forward strand.
CAGACACCGATGAAGCGGCAGTGGCCGCGCCTGTTCGAACACATCAAGGCCGGCTACCTCAAGCCAAGCGACATCATCACGCACCGGATTCCGCTGGAACACATTGCCGAGGGCTATCACATGTTCTCCGCGAAACTGGATAACTGCATCAAGCCCGTCATCATCCCCGGCTCCTGAAAGGAAGGACACCGACATGGCCTATACGCCGCAGAAACCGGCCCTGACTCCCTCCAGCGAGGAGCTGCGCGCCCGGATCCCGGGTTGGGGTGCCGACCTTGACCCGAAGGACCGCCCCGCGGTGCCCAAACTGCAGTTTGACCCCACCCTCAGCGGAGCCCACTGGGAATTCCCGGAGCGGCAGGAGGAAAAATACCCGCGGGAGCGGTCCATCGAGCACAAGTTCCTCACCCCTGTGTTCGGCACCTCCTGCCCGCCGAAGGGCCTGTCCGGCGTGATGCGCCGCTATGCCTACCGCCGGTTCAGCGAGGCCCGGGCCGCGCACTGGCTGATCCTCCTCGCTGCGGACCGGGTGGACGCGGTGGAAAGCCACCTGGCGTCCTTCGCGACCCTCCACCCCGACAACCCGATCACGGAGACCGGCGTGCTGAGCGAATTCACCCGACACGGGTACTCCTCCCGGGCGGGCCGGAAGCGGGCCGACGTCAACCATCAGTGGATCGATCCGATCCTGGTCGGCGGGCCCTGGCTGCTTGCGGGCGCCGGGGCGGCCACTGCCGTCGGTGCGGTGGTGCGGCGGCTGCGGAAGTAGTTCATCCTAGGAATACCGGCGGGCCCCGGCCCTGTTGGCATTCACAAAGGAGAGCTGAGGCGGCAGGAGAGCATGGACAGCAGAGGCGTGGAACAGTACCGGCGCAGGATGGAACGGGCGGCCCGGCTGAGGGCAGCCTCCGGCGGAGGTATGGACGGGGAAGACCTGGAGGCGGCCGCGGCGGAAGAAGAGCTGCAGCACAAGCGCCGGAAGGTCGACGACGGCGCCAAAGCCGACTACCTGATCCGCGACGCGATGGCGCGGGGGGACTTCGACAACCTGAAATACGCCGGGAAACCTATCCCGAACCTGGGCGACGGCCATGATCCGGACTGGTGGATCAAGGGCCTGATGCAGCGTGAAAACGTGACCGGGCTGGGCCCTCGAGCCATCCTGCTCCGCACCGAAGACGCCGAGCTCGATGCCCGGCTGGACACCCGGTGGAGCGAGTCGCAGGTCCGGGACATCCTGGCGGACTTCAATGCACGGGTGATCGATGCCCGCCGCCAGCTCGAAGGCGGCCCGCCGGTGGTGACCTCTCCCCGCGACGTCGAGCAGGAGGTCGTGCGTTGGCGGGAGCGGAAGGCTGCAGCCGCCGAAAAGGAAGCCGCCGCTGCTCCGGAACCGGAGCAGCGGCGGCCGTGGTGGAAACGCTTCCGTTAGGCCCTAGACGGTGGTGGCGTCCTGGACCTCACCCACCAGCTCTTCAATGATGTCCTCAAGGAACAGGACGCCGGTGGTGTTGCCCTCGGCGTCGAAGACCCGTGCCACATGGGCACCGGTGCGCCGCATGGTGGCCAGGGCGTCTTCCAGCTCGCCGTCCCGGAACGCCGAGGCCAGGCGGCGGATGCGCTTGGACGGCACGGGTGCGGCAAACTCGTCCGGCGTGGTGAGGTCCATAACGTCCTTCAAATGAAGGTAGCCGTCGGGATCCCCGTCCTGATTGGTGAGGATGTACCGGGAGTATCCGTGGATATCCACGGCCTGCTGCAACTCCGCCGGGGAGGCGGTCTCGGGCAGCAGCACCATCTGCGCGATGGGCACCTCGACGTCGGCCACGGTCTTTTCCGTGAAATCGAACGCTGCGGTCAGGGTGCCGCTGCGGTCCGAGAGCACACCTTCCCGGGTGGACTGCTGGACGATGTTCGCAACCTCGTCCAGCGTGTAGGAGCTGGTTGCTTCGTCCTTGGGCTCGACCTTGAACAGGCGCAGCACGCCGTTCGCGATTCCGTTCAGGGTCCAGATGATCGGACGGACAATCCTGGACACCATCACCAGGGGAGGGGCCAGCAGCAGTGCAGCGCGGGTGGGCACGGAGAACGAGATGTTCTTCGGCACCATTTCGCCCACCACGACGTGCAGGAAGGTGACCAACAGCAGCGCCACAACGAACGCAATGATGCCGATGGCATCTGCGGACAGCGGGGTCAGGCCCAGCGGTATCTCCAGCAGGTGGTGGATGGCCGGTTCCGAGACGTTCAGGATCACCAGGGAGCAGACGGTGATGCCGAGCTGGCTCGTGGCCAGCATCAGGGTGGCGTGTTCCATGGCCCACAGGGTGGTTTTCGCGGCCTTGCTTCCGGCTTCGGCCTTGGGCTCGATCTGCGACCGGCGGGCGGAGATGACGGCGAATTCAGCGCCGACGAAGAAGGCATTGACCACCAGCAGCACTACGAGCCAGATGATTCCGGGCAGGTATTCACTCATGGGTCAGTTCCTTGGTCAGCGAGTCAACAATGCGGTCGTGGGCACTTACCGGGGCCTCCAGGGATCCCGAAGGAGTGAAGCGCAGGCGTTCGATGTGGTTCCGGACCACCCGCTCCACGCGGAGCGTGCCGCCCTCGATTTCCACTTCGTCGCCCAGTTCCGGCAGGCGGTCCAGTTCGTCCGTGACGAAGCCGGCGATCGTGTCATACTCCTCGCCGTCCGGAACCTCGACGCCGGTGCGGTCCAGGAGCTCGTCCGGCCGCAGCGCGGCGTCGAACGTGATGGCCCGGCCCGTGCGGACCACGCCTACCCGGGCGCGGTCGTGTTCGTCCTCGAGTTCGCCGACAATTTCCTCGACGAGGTCTTCAAGGGTCACGATTCCGGCGGTTCCGCCGTGTTCATCGGAAACGATGGCCACCTGCAGGCCCTGGGCCCGCAGCAGTCCCAGCAGGGTGTCCACTCCCATGGACTCGGGCACATGCAGGGGTTCCACCATCAGCTCTGCGGCGGTGACCGTGCCTCGGGCAGCCAGCGGAACGGCGAAGGCCTGCTTAAGGTGCAGGACACCGCGGACGTCGTCCGGGTCGCGTCCGATCACGGGGAAACGGGAATAGCCGGTTGCCGTGGCAACGGCCACGACCTGCTCCGCAGTATCCGACTCATGCACTGTGCGCATCCGGACCCGCGGTGTCATGACATCGGCCGCGGAGTGCTCGGCAAACCGCAGGGTGCGGTTCAGCAGCACGGCGTGGTCCAGGTCCAGCACGCCTTCCAGCGCCGAACGCCGCACGAGGGAGCTCAGCTCTTCGGCGCTGCGTGCGCCGGACAGCTCTTCCTTGGGCTCAATGCCAAAGGACCGGATGATCGCGTTGGCCGTGTTGTTGAACAGCAGGATCACGGGCTTGAACACCGTGGTGAAGACGGTCTGGAAAGGCACCACGAGCTTGGCGGTTGCCAGGGGCAGGGCCAGGGCGAAGTTCTTCGGTACGAGTTCGCCGATGATCATCGAGAAGATGGTCGCGAGGAAAATGCCGGCAACGGCACCAACGCCGGGCACCAGGCCTTCAGGAAGGCCAAGGGCCGTGAGCGGGGAACGGAGCATTGAACTGATGGCCGGCTCGAACGTGTATCCGGTCAGCAGCGTAGTCAGCGTGATGCCCAGCTGTGCGCTGGAAAGATGCGTGGAGGTGATCTTCAGCGCGTTGATGGTGGGGTTGAGGCGTTTTTCGCCCTTGTCGCGGCGGGCTTCAAGCTCCGCGCGGTCCAGGTTGACGAGTGAAAACTCGGAGGCGACAAACAGTCCGGTGCCGACGGTGAGGAGCAAACCTACGCCGACCATGAGCCATTCATACATGGGGCTGCCCCTCTCTCGTGATAGCCGGTGCAGCCGGAGTGGGCACAGTCTGCATTGCGGTCAAGACGGGGAGGGGCATGGGTTTATGTGAAGGAGGGTCATCCATAGTCCAAGGAATGTTACAGGATGAGCCTGTAAGCAGTTCCAAGGTTTCATTCAGGTTGCTTTCCGGACGCACGCCACGGCTCCCTACCAGCTGCCCTGACCATGTCTATAGGTGGGCTCGTGATTGGTGGACGCGGCCACCCTGTGCTGGCGCACCAGGCAGAACGGGTCATAGATCTCAATCCCCAGCCGGCCGGTGCCGGGCACGGGCTGGCAAAAACAGGTGCAGGGAAAGTTCACGGGCGCCTTTCCGGGCCCTGGCATCAAGGCCCTCGAAGTTCTCTTGATCCGCAGCGGAGGAGCTTTGCGCGGGAAGCGGAAACCCTCCTGCTTTCCTTGATACAACGCCGCCCCGCCTTGGTCCAAAACGGCGGCTCCGGTGCCTCCGCCGCGCTTCCCGGCGGCGTGAACCGCGGCCGGGAAGCGGGGAAGGGACGTGCTTTAGCTGGTCGCCAGCTCCGGCTCGCCAACCGTTTCCATGAGGACGGAATCGAGCAGGTCGCCGGCGTCTTCCAGGGACGAGGAACGGGCCAGGGCAAGCTCGGAAACGAGCAGCTGCCGGGCCTTCAGCAACATCCGCTTCTCGCCGGTCGACAGGGGATGGGTGCGTTCCCGGCACCATAGGTCACGGACGACCTCGGCGATCAGGTGCAGCTCGCCGGTGGACATTTTGCCTTCATTGGCCTTGAACCGGCGGGACCAGTTGTCCGGCTCCATTCCCACGGGGCCGCGCAGCACCGCAAAGACGGCCTGTACGCCGCCGTCGTCAATGACGGCGCGCACTCCCACGTCTTCGGCGTTGCCGGCCGGAAGCTTGATGGTCAACTCCGTGGCGTGGACGCGGAAGGTCAGGGTTTCCCGCTCCACTCCCTTGATGACCATGGGCGAAATATCGGTCACGGTAACAGCGCCGTGGTGCGGGTACACCAGGGTCTGCCCGACGGTGAAGTTCAAAATGACGTCCCTCTTTTCAATGGTTCCGAGCATGCTTCGGAAGCGGGCTCCCGAGACCGCTTGGACCTGGCCATGCCGGTCACGGGTGCAGGGTGACGGCAGGGCTGGCGGGCAATAGAGAAGGAGTCAATTTCCAGGCGAGGGGTATGGATAGGGTCCGAAAGGTTGACGGCATGGCCAATAAGTGTCGGTCCTACGTTCCCCGCGCTGTCCCGCCAGCTTATCCCCCCGGTGCAAGTGTCCGGTCTCGGCGCGGCGGAGCAGTGCGCAATCCCACGTCGCACGGCACGTTTCAGGCATCCTTTCGGGCAGCATCGGGATTCCCTGGTGCGTCCCGGCGCCGCTGGGACAGCAGCTCCTTGGTGCGCACCAGGCGCAGCGCCGTAACAAGCACCAGCCCGCCGAGCATGTTGAAGAGCAGGGTGTAGCCGAACCAGCCCAGCCATTCGAGGTACGTGATGTCGGCTCCGGAAATGATGGCGCCGAAGATGAGCAGCGAATCCAGGATCGAGTGGAAGAGCTGCAGCCCGGCGAGCAGGAAACCGCCGATCACGGTGGCCGCGATTTTTGCGGGGTCCGAGGTGGTGCCCTGCTGCATGCGGCTCATCAGGGTGATGGTGCTGCCGCCCAGGACAGCCAGCGCGACGGTTTGGAGTGAAAAGGGTGCGTCGGTGAAGTGCGTGGCCGATGTGGCAATGGTGGACGCCCACTGCGGGAAGGCCTGCATCACGATCCACATGAAGATCCATCCGCCTGCCAGGTTGGCCAGCAGGGTTCCGCCCCAAAGCCTGCCCAGCGACTTCACGCTTCCTTCCTTGGCGACGACGGCGGCAACCGGCATGAGGAAGTTCTCCGTGAACAGTTCGCTGTGGGCCAGGAAAAGGGCAATCAGTCCCACGCTGAACGCCAGGCCGGCCAGCAGGTGGTCTCCGGTCTGATGCATCACGGCCAGATAAGCCATCACGCCGAGGCCAACCTCCATGCCCCCGAACACCCCGGTTACCAGGATGGTGCGGAAGGTGCGGTGCAGCCGTTCAGCACCTTCCGTCACCGTGTTGTCGAAGGACTGCTTTAGTTCGTCCTCCACCGGTGCTTCGGTTTCTCCGATTTCGCTGCGGCGTTCCTCGCTCATGGCGTCCTTTCGCACGGAAACGGGATGTGCGTTCCCCTGCAACCATATGCCGACAGGCGCGGGCGGGCGCGGCCGGCGAAGTGGGACCGGTGTCCCTGCCGGGCGGCGGTGTTTTCATCCGATGCGCGGGTGGGAGCAGCGGGAAGCTGCTATCTCCTCCGTCACATTTCGAGTTCCAGGGAATGACGAGTTCTTCTACATGTGTTGAATAGGGCAGGATAGAAACGAACATAAGGAGTACGTAATGGGACGCGTAAGCGGCAAAGTGGCACTGATCAGTGGCGGCGCACGGGGCATGGGTGCCTCGCATGCCCGCCTGCTGGTGGCTGAAGGTGCCAAGGTCGTCATCGGCGACATCCTCGACGACGACGGTAAGAAGACCGCCGCTGAGTTGGGGGATAACGCCCGCTTCGTACATCTAGACGTCACCAAGGCCGAGGACTGGGACGCTGCTGTGCAGACAGCCGTTACCGAGTTCGGCGGACTGGACGTGCTGGTCAACAACGCCGGCATTGCCAACTTTGGCCACATCGAGGATTACAGCATCGAGCAGTGGAACCTGATTGTGAACATCAACCTCAACGGCGTGTTCCTGGGAATCAAGTCTGCTGTTCCGGCGTTGAAGGAGTCCAAGTGCGGCTCCATCATCAATATTTCCTCTACCGCCGGACTGCAGGGATTCGTGGAACTGCCGGGCTACACGGCCACCAAGTACGCGGTGACCGGCCTGACCAAGTCGGTGGCCCTGGATCTGGGCAAGTACGGTATCCGCGTCAACTCCGTTCACCCGGGCGTCATCAAGACTCCCATGACCGAGGGCATGGAAAACCCGATGAACCACGTCGCGCTGCACCGCATGGGTGAAGCCGAAGAGGTCTCCAAGATGATCCTCTTCCTGGCCAGCGACGATTCCAGCTTCTCCTCCGGTGCCGAGTTTGTGGTCGACGGCGGCGAGACCGCAGGCCTGGCCAACCACTAGCCGGGATATATCAAAAGCTTGCGGCGTCCCCCAGCGCCGCGGCACGGAAGGGCTTCGCTTCGGCGGGGCCCTTCGGTGTATCTGAGAAGATAATTTCCATGCCTGCACCGGAAGACCCCAAGCCGCAGCGGCGCCCCAGCCCGCTGGAGCCCCGGACGGCCCGCACCCGGGAAGCGCTGCAGGCCGGCCTGTGGGAGCTGCTGCGGGACCATGAACTGGCGGACATCAGTGTCTCGGAGCTCTGCAGGCAGGCCGGGGTGCACCGCACCACGTTCTACGGCCACCACCGGAACATCTTCGATTTCGCTGCCTCCGTCTACGCCGGAGTCGTGGACCGGCTGGGCACGGTGGACGTGGATCAGCGCGGCACGGGCCGGACCGTGGAAGAAATCAACCTGATGTACATCGATTCCGTCCGGCGGATCCTGCAGCACACCAAGTCCGAGGCGCGCGTGTACCGCGCGCTGTTCCACACCGAGACCTTTCTCGGGGTCATGGCCAACGGTCTGGCCGGCAGGTTCCTTCTGTCGCTGCACGTCTGGCAGGCCCACGGCGTGGTGCCCCGCGCCAACCTGGAAGCCGTTGCCGCCTACCTGGGCGGAGCTTACGCGTCGTGGGTGGAGCAGTGGGTGCTTTCCGACGACGACGACGTCGAGGGCTGGCTGGGTTCCCTCCGCCACCTGCTGCCACAGTGGTGGCCGCGGGTCGGGTACCCGCCGGCTCCCTAGCCCGCCCCGACGACGTCGCCCGCTCCGATGATCCCTAGAGTCGGTGCAGGCTGCCCCGCAGTGCGTCCAGGTCCGGATACCCGTTGACCGCCATGGTCAGGTCCGCTTCCGCGAGCAGGCTGCGCATCACGTGGGTGATCCCGGCCTGTCCGCCGGCCGCCAAACCGTAGACATAGGGCCGGCCGATGCCCACGGCTGTCGCCCCGAGCGCCAGTGCCCGCAGCGCGTCGACGCCGGAGCGTACACCCGAATCGAAGAGCACCGGGGCGCCGTCGGCCGCCTCGACGACGCCGGGCAGGCAGTCGATGGCGGCTATCCCGCCGTTGGCCTGCCGGCCTCCGTGGTTGGAGCAGTAGATGCCGTCCATCCCGCCGTCGAGGGCCCGCCGGGTGTCTTCGGGGGAGCAGATGCCCTTGAGGACAATCGGCAGTGACGTCAGGGAACGGAACCACTCCAGGTCTTCCCAGGTCATGGTGGGGTTGCCGAACAGCGAGGCCCACAGCATCACCGCCGCTGCGGGGTCGGTGGATCCCTGCTCGGCGAGGAGCTTCCGGAACCGGTCATCGGTGAGGTAATTGGCGAGGCACTGGCCGGACAGCATCGGCAGGTAGGCTGCACTGAGGTCCCGGGGCCGCCAGCCGTTCACCCAGGTGTCCAGGGTAATCACAATGCCGGAGTAGCCTGCGGCTTCCGCGCGGCGCACCAGGGATTCCGCCAGTTCCCGGTCGGCCGGCGGATAGAGCTGGAAGAAGCCCGGGGTTTCTCCGGTGGCGGTCCGGACCTGTTCCAGCGGAGCCTGCGAGAGGGTGGACGCCACCATCGGTATGCCCAGCTCGGCGGAAGACGCAGCGGTAGCCAGGTCGCCGTCGTCGGCCACCGCGCCCAGCACCCCCACAGGTGCGAAGAACAGGGGCGAAGGCAGCCGGTGCCCGAACAGTTCGATACCCATGCTGCGCTGGGAAGCGCCCACCAGCATCCGGGGCATGATGCCCAGCCGCTCAAACGCCGCGACGTTGGCCCGCTGGGTCTGCTCGTTTCCGGCGCCGCCTGCCACGTACCCCAGGATCCGCGGGTCCATGCTGCTTTTGGCCAGGTCCTCCATGGCGGCGGAGTCCATCGGCAGGTCCGGCAGTACGCCCCGTGCGCCGTTCAGGTAAATGCCAAGCTGATAATCGCCGTAGTTCGTGACCATTGGATTCCGCCTATTCTGACCGGCCACTGTGCCGGATCCGCTTTGCCCGGAATGCTACTCCCGCCGGCGCGGTTCGACCCGGCGACCCGCTGTGGAGTCCCGCGGGGTGTCTGCGGATATGTGAGGGAAGCCACTAAGTTTGTTGCCGCCATCCAATCATCAGTACCCTTATAAACGAGGGACGGATTCAGGAACTGGCAGGACGAAGGCTTCCGTCCAGGTGTGTCCGTGCCCACCGTTTCCGAGTCCTTTTTCTGCGTCTTCAGCAGGGGAATCCGGTCCAGATGACGGACATGACGATCGAGGAAAAGAAAAATGACTGACGCAACATTGGAAACATCCAACGGGTCCGGCCCCGCAACCGGCGCAATCCCGCTGGAGGCCGCAACCTTGCCGCTGCAGGATGACGCCGTCGAGGTGCCGTCGTATGACCCCGGGAAGCTGCGTGCCGGCGTCGTCCATTTCGGCGTCGGCGGATTCCACCGCGCCCACCAGGCGGTCTACTTTGACGAGATTGCGGCCAGGGGAATCAGCCAGGACTGGGGAATCATCGGCGTGGGCCTGCACCGCCGCGAGATGAAGGACGTGCTGGAAAACCAGGACAACCTCTACACCGTCGTCGAGCGGGGCGAGGACCACCACCACGCCCGGATTGTCGGATCCATTGTTGACTACCTCTACGCGCCGGAAGACCCCGAAGCCGTCCTCGCTGCGCTGGCTGCCGAGAGCACGCGGCTGGTGACGCTCACCGTCACAGGCACCAGCTATCCCGTGGATGCCCATACCGGAGAGTTCCTGGCCGAGGACGAGGAGATTGCACGGGATCTGTCGAGCGACGGAGCGCCTGAAACCGTCTTCGGCTACCTCGTCGAGGGCCTGCGGCGCCGGCGGGCGGCCGGTATCAAACCTTTCACCATCCTGTCCTGTGACAACGTCCAGGAAAACGGTAAGACCACCCGCACCTCAGTGGTGTCCTTTGCCCGACTGCAGGAGCCGGAACTCGCGGACTGGATCGAGGAGAATGTCTGCTTCCCCTCCAGCATGGTGGACCGGATTACCCCGGCCACGTCCCCGGAAGACCGGGACGATATTGCGGAAGAGTTCGGCGTTGAGGACGGCTGGCCTGTCCTGACCGAACCGTTCCGGCAGTGGATCATCGAAGATAAGTTCTGCAACGAACGCCCTCCGCTGGATGCGGTGGGTGCGCAGATGGTGGAGAATGTTGAGCCCTTTGAGCTGATGAAGACCCGACTCCTCAATGGAAGCCACTGCGGCCTGGGGTACTTTGGCTCGCTGCTGGCCCACGGCAGCAGCGACGAAGCGATGCGCGACGACGACGTCCGCGCCTACATCCACGGGCTCATGGGCGAAATCATTCCGCTGCTGCCCGAGGTGCCCGGGATGGACCTGAACGAGTACCGGGAAACACTCATCACCCGGTTCTCCAACCCGGAAATCAGCGACCAGCTGGAACGCCTGGCCCGCCGCAGCTCCACGAAGATGCCCTCCTATGTCCTGCCCTCCCTGAGGGAAGCCCTCGCTGCCGGCAGGGAACACCGTCTGCTGGTACTTACGGTGGCAGGGTGGATCGAGTTCCTCGGCGGCAAGGACATCAACGGAAATCCCATCGATGTCCAGGATGCGCTGCTGGAGGACCTGCGGCCCCTCGCCGCGAACGGGGACGTCCGCGCCTTCGTTGCGGATGAATCCATCTTCGGGGAGCTGGGCGGCAATGAGGCTTTTGTTGCTGAACTGCAGGAAGCAGTTGACGCCCTTCGGACCCACGGGGCGCGCAAGACCATCGAACAGAGCCTGAAAGCCGAAAGGAACTAAGCATGTCCACCCGGACCACGACACTTAATCCCGCTGCAGTCACCACCATCCTCTGCGACGCGGACGGTAACCTGTTTCCGTCCGAAGAGATCGCCTTCGAGGCATCGGTGGGAGTCACCAATGATCTGGCTGCGGAGCTGGGCATTGAGGAGCGCTTCAACTCGGAACAGCTGCGCCTGGCCACCACGGGCAAGAACTTCCGGACCCTGGCCAAGGAACTGTCCGCAGGAACGGGGCAGTGGGGAACACCGAAGCACGAGCTCGGCCAGGAAGACCTGGAGCGGTGGATCGCCGAGGAAAAGCGGGTGGTCAGCGACTACCTGAACAAGCGGCTGGAGCCGGACGCCGACGTCGTCGAAGTCCTGGGCGCGTTGGCGCAGACCTACGGACTCGCCGTGGTGTCCTCCAGCGCCCTGTCGCGGCTGCAGAAGTGCTTTGAGGCGACGGACCTGGAACAGTTCTTCGCGCCGGAGCGGGTCTTCAGCGCCGAGGATTCCCTCCCGACGCCGGTAAGCAAGCCGGATCCGGCGGTATACCTGCATGCCATTAAGGAACTGGGGCTCACCCCCGGTGAAACCCTGGCCATTGAGGATTCGCTTCCCGGTGCGCAGTCGGCTGTAGCCGCGGGATGCCAGGTCATCGGCAACCTGCGCTTCGTGGCTCCGGCTGAACGGGAACAGCGGCGCCGTGAGCTCGAGGAAGCCGGCGTCGCAGCTGTCATCAGCTCCTGGCCCGAATTGCTTCCGCTGCTGCGCGGCTAAAGCTGGCAGAACAAAAAAGATCCCGATCCGGTGTCCGGATCGGGATCTTTTTACTTGGTTGCGGGGGCAAGATTTGAACTTGCGACCTCTGGGTTATGAGCCCAGCGAGCTACCGAACTGCTCCACCCCGCGGCGTGGTTACGACTTTACCGCAGATCCGCCGCACAACGTAATCCAGTGGCGGCGCTCACACTCCGTGCCGTCCGGTTCGGTACGCTGGGCCGGATGACCCTCCCGAAAATCGATACCACCGTCACCTATCCCGCCGGTGCCCTGACCGGCACGGCAACCGTGCAACACGTCGAAGCCCTGCCCGACGGGCGGTTGGCGGTACTTCTGGACGCCACGCCCGTGCACCCTGTAGACGCCGGCTGGCCGGACCAGGGGCCGGACCAGGCAACACTGACGACGCCGGACGGCCGGGAGGTGCCCGTGCTCGACTGCGTCGTAGGCGCCACGGACCGTTCCGCGCTGTTCCTTGGCGCGGACATCCCGGTCCGCAAGGGCACCGAGGGCTGGGTTTTCCTGGTGGTTCATGTGCTGCCCGGGAACGCCGGCATTACGGAAGGGCAGCGGGTGGAGGTCCAAGTGAACGGCCATCACCGGACCGCACTCTCCGCCGGGCACACCGCGTGCCATCTGGCCTCGCTGGCCCTGAACAAGCAGTTGGCTGATGCCTGGAAAAAAGACGTGCAGGCCGACGCGGCGGGCAACCCGAACTTCGATGCCCTGGCAATCGAGACCTCCACCATCGATGCCTACGGTTCCGTCGATGTGTACCGGCTGGGAAAGTCCCTGCGCCGGAAGGGATTCCTGCCCGAAGCACTGCTGTCGGATCCGGCCGCCGTGGAAGCTGGGGTGAACGCGACCTTGAGCGAGTGGGTGGCCTCCGGTGCGGACGTGCGCATCGAGCGGGAATCGGACCTCCTCACCGGCATGCGCCGCTGGGTCTGCGCGCTGCCCGACGGCGCGGTGGGCATCCCGTGCGGCGGCACCCACCTGTCCTCGCTGAAGGAGGTCTCGCAGATGTCAATGCGGCTGATCATCAACTCGGGGGAGGGGGGCGCAGTGGAAGTAATTATGGAAACACGCTGCACGTTGTCCGTCTGGGATTAGTTACTACCATTCCGGGGAGCGTTATTGGGCCGGTGACTACGCCGAATTCGCGCAAAACGCAGGTAACCCTGTCCGGCGGCAGGACGCTTTACTGGTTTTCCCGGATATCGCAGGGTTGGATCTTGTCCGCCCGGGCGGATAGAAGTAGTCTCACGCTCACGTGAGCGGTACCAATATCTCAAATGAGCAAAGGTGACCAGATGAGATTCCGACACAGCAGGCGGTTTAGCCGCCCCGGCCGATCCCGGCTCGCTGCCGGTGTGGCAGCGGCGGCTGCCGCTGCCCTCGTGCTGACCGGCTGCGGAGGCACCGAGGCTGAGGGCAAAGACGAAATTGTCGTAGCTATTGTTTCCAACCCGCAGATGCAGGACGCAATCACGCTCCAGGACGAATTCAAGGCCCGGTATCCGGACGTTGACGTCAGTTTTGTCTCACTCCCGGAAAACGAGGCCCGCGCCAAAATCACGGCCTCCGTCGCCACTCAGGGCGGGGAATTCGACGTGGTGATGATCTCCAACTATGAAACACCCATGTGGGCGGAAAACGGCTGGATCACAAACCTCCAGGATTACGCAGATTCCACCGAGGGATATGACCCCGATGATTTCGTCCCCACCATCCGTGAGGCGCTCAGCTACGAGGGGGACCTGTACTCCGTTCCGTTCTATGGAGAGTCCTCCTTCCTGGTCTACCGGGAGGACCTTTTCGAGGAAGCCGGGCTGACCATGCCGGAGAACCCCACGTGGGAAGACATCCGCGGATTCGCCGAAACGCTCAACGACCCGGACAACAACATGTCCGGAATCTGCCTGCGGGGGCTCGCCGGCTGGGGCGAGGTCATGGCACCGCTGGACACCATGATCAATACCTACGGCGGCCGCTGGTTCGACCAGGACTGGAACGCCACCCTTGATGCGCCCGAAGTGGAAGCGGCCGTGACCGATTATGTGGACCTCGTGCAGAATTACGGGCAGGCCGGCCCCGCCACCAGCGGCTACGGCGACTGCCTGACCCTGTACAGCCAGGGCAACACTGCCATGTGGTACGACGCCACGGCCATGGTGTCGTCCATCGAGGACCCGGCATCGTCCCTGGTCGTGGGGAAAAGCGGTTACGCGCCGGCGCCCGTCCAGGAAACCGAGTCCGCCGGCTGGCTCTACAGCTGGTCCCTGGCCATCCCCTCCACCAGCGAGTCCAAGGACGCCGCCTGGGATTTCATCTCCTGGATGACGGACAAGGAATACATCCGGCTGGTAGGAGAGGAAATCGGCTGGGAACGGGTGCCGCCCGGCAGCCGGCTTTCCACCTACGAAATCCCGGAATACGCCGAGGTTGCCGAGGCCTATGCCGAGCCGACCCTCGATGCCATGGCCGGCGCCTCGCAGGAAAACAGCATGGTAAACGGCGTGCCCTACCCCGGGCTCCAATTCGTCGGCATCCCGGAGTTCCAAGATCTGGGCACCCGTGTGGCGCAGCAGATTTCGGCGGCCATCGCCGGGCAGCAGACGGTACAGGAAGCCCTGGAGCAATCCCAGGGATACGCCGAAACGGTGGCGGAAAGCTACCAGGACGGAGGCGGCTAATGTCCACCTTGGTAGAGCGGCAGCAGGTCCGGGCCAGGAAGGCCGCAACGGAAAGGGAAGGCGGAGGGATGTCCTCTGCCGAAGGGTGGAGGCGGCGGTTGCCGCTGCTGCCGGCCCTGATCTTCACCCTGATCGTGACACAGGTACCGTTCCTCTTTACGATTTGGTACTCGCTGCAGAACTGGAACCTGCTGCGGCCGGAGGGAAACCAGTTCGTCGGCCTGGAGAACTACATTGATATCTTCTCCGACTCGACGTTCCGCGGAGCAGCGCTGAACAGCGTCCTCTTCACCGTCGCCTGCGTGTTCTTCGCGATGCTGCTGGGCATTGTTTTCGCCATCCTGCTGGACCGCAGTTTTGTAGGCCGGGGAGTGGTGCGGACACTGCTGATCACCCCGTTCCTGATCATGCCGGTGGCCAGTTCCCTGCTGTGGTCCATTTCCATCCTCAATCCGAGCTACGGCCTGCTGAACTGGGTGATCGGGCTCGTGGGCATCTCCCCGGTGGACTGGACCTCGCAGCACCCCATCGCATCCATCCTCATGGCGCTGGTGTGGCAGTGGACGCCGTTCATGATGCTGCTGGTCCTGTCCGGACTGCAGGCGCAGTCCAAGGACGTGCTGGAAGCGGCCCAGGTGGACGGAGCCGGGTGGTGGCGGACCTTCATTTCGGTGACGCTGCCGCAGCTGCGCCGCTACATAGAACTCGGGATCCTGCTGGGGGCCATCTACGTCGTGAATACCTTCGACCAGATCTACCTCATGACCGCCGGCGGGCCGGGGACGGCCAGCGCCAACCTTCCGTTCTACATTTACCAGCGGGCTTTCCTGGGCTTTGACATTGGCCAGGCCGCTGCCATGGGCGTGGTGGTCGTTGTTGCCACCATCATTGTGGCCACCTTGGCCCTGCGCCTGATCTTCAAGAGCTTCGACGTAAAGGACTGACGACGTGGCTACCCAGACTGCTGCCCCCACTCCCGCCGGGAAAGAGACAACCGCCACCGCCAGGACGGTCCGGAAGCCGGCCAGGCGCTTCAACTCCGGGCCCATCCTGACCACCGTGACGTGGGTGCTGGCATTGATCTTCTTCTCGCCGGTGCTGTGGATGGTGCTGACCTCCTTCAAGCAGGAGTCCGCTGCCGCCTCCGATCCGCCGGTGTTCTTCTTCGCTCCCACCCTGGACCAGTACCGCGCCGTGCTGGGCAGCGGGGCAGGGAGCTACTTCGCCAACTCGGCCATCGCCACCGGCGTTTCCACCATATTGGTGATCCTCCTAGCGGTGCCGGCCTCCTATGCCCTGAGCATCCGTCCGGTGAAGAAAACGTCCGACGTGCTGTTCTTCTTCATTTCCACCCGCATGCTGCCTGTCGTGGCGGTAATCATGCCGATCTACGTCATTGCGGGGCAGCTGAAGGTGCTGGACAACGTGTGGACGCTCGTGGTCCTTTACACCTCCATGAACCTGCCCATTGCCGTGTGGATGATGCGCTCGTTCTTCCTGGAAGTGCCCGGGGAAGTGCTTGAGGCGGCGCAGATGGACGGGGCAGGACTGATGAAGACGCTGTGGCGGGTCCTGATGCCCATGGTCGCCCCCGGCCTTGCCGCCACGGCATTGATCTGCGTGATTTTCGCCTGGAACGAGTTCTTCTTCGCGCTGATCCTCACCGCAGGGCAATCGGCTACCGTGCCGGTGTTCCTGGTGTCCCAGATGACCAGTGAAGGACTGTTCCTGGCACAGCTTTCAGCGGCCTCGGTGCTGGCCTCGCTGCCGGTGGTCATTGCCGGGTGGGTGGCCCAAAAGCAGCTGGTCCGCGGCCTGTCCATGGGGGCGGTCAAGTAGGCCGACGCGCTGCGGCGGGATGCACGCCATCCCGGTCACAGTGCGGAATTCTGCTCCTGGACCGTGGAGTTGGAGGAAACCTCGAAGGTCCGCTCCGGCGGTTCCACGCTGGCGGGATCCATCCACATGAATTCCCAGACGTGGCCGTCGGGGTCCGTGGCCGAGCCGCTGTACATTCCGGGCATGTGTTCCTCGGCCGGGGCGTACATGGCACCCCCGCCGGAGGTGCAGGCCGCCAGGAAGCTGTCCACTTCGTCCCTGCTGTCGCAGCTGATGCAGTTCAGCACTTCCTTGCCTGCGGAAGCCAAATGCGGCGTATCCCCTTCGGGCAGGAAATCCTGGTAGAAGTCCTGCCGCAGCAGCATCACCACAATGCTGTCCGAAATGACGACGGCGGTGGCGTTTTCATCGCTGAACCGCGGGTCCTTGGCGAATCCCAGGCCCAGGTAGAAGTTCTCTGCAGCCCGCAGGTCAGCGACCGGCAGGTTCGGGAAAATCATGCGTTCCATGGTTGTTCCTTCCGGGAAGCCCGCGGGTGCGTTTCATGGCGGAGAACCCGCGGCGGATGTATGTCCGGGTGATCACGCTGCTTCTTCACATTCCCACTGCCTTCCGCCGTTGACAACGGGTAGCCGGAAGGTTGCCGGCTGTGTCCGCAGCGCCGCCGAATGTGTCCGGCCCTTGTGCGTCTGTCCAGCAATAACTGCTAACCTCGCAGCTGCGAAGGCGGGCCGGCACCTCCGGCTATCTACCTGGCAGGACACACCTAGGGAGAAGCCAATGAGCAGCACTACCGACGAGATCTACCTGGCTCAGGCCGTTCGCCTGGCCACCGAAAACGTGGCAAACGGCGGCGGGCCGTTCGGCGCCGTCGTCGTCACCGCGGAAGGCGCCGCCTTCGAAGGCGTGAACCGGGTGACCGCTACCAACGATCCCACTGCGCATGCCGAAGTCACCGCGATCCGCAACGCATGTGCCACCCTGGGCACCTTCGACCTCACAGGTGCGGTGCTCTACACCAGCTGCGAGCCGTGCCCCATGTGCCTGGCGTCCTCGCTCTGGGCCCGCGTGGACCGCGTGGTGTTTGCTGCGGACAGGCACGACGCCGCGGGCGCGGGTTTCGACGACGCGGCCTTCTACGAGTACTTTGAGACGCCGCTGGAACAGCGCTCCCTGCAGGTCACCCAGCTGACCGTGGAAGGCGCTCCGGCCATGGCTCCGTTTAACGCCTGGACCGCGGCTTCGGAGCGGATCGACTACTAGGCGACCGGCGGCCTAGTGCCGGTGCTCCAGCGCCGCGCCGATGGTCTTGGAGTAGCAGGTGGACCCGTCGGAGGAAATATACGGGCCGAAGTTGGGCACCACCCGGTAGCCGGCATTCTCATAGAACCGCTGCCCGTCCGGCTGCGCGGACCCAGCCTCGGCGAGCAGGATTGCGAAGGCCATCTGCCGGGCCCGTGCCTCCAGCGCCCGGAGGATCGCTGTCGCCACTCCGGACCCCCGCGCATAGGGCAGGACGTACACGCGCTTGATTTCCGCCGTCGCCGGATCCAGCCGGCGCAGCCCGCCGCAGCCCAGCGGCTGGCCCGTACTGCGCTCGTAGGCAATGAGGAAGGCCGCCGCATCCGTTCCGCGCGGGGGCTCCGGACGCTGTTCCGGGGTTCCGTAGCGGGCCTCCAGCTCGGCCTGCTGGGCTTCGCGGAGGTCCGCGCCCACCGGGTTGCTCCAGGGCACGTCGCGGATCCGCAGGTGCGGGGTTGAGTAGGGACGGAATCCGGAAAAGGGTCGCAAATCCGACATGCTGCCTCCAGCGGCCAGGGGGTATGCCCTTCACGCTAGGAGCCCGTAGTTTCGGCCGTGTTTCCGAAGTGTGCCGCCCCGGCAAAAGGAATGTTCCGCACATGCGAACCGTGCGAGAATAGTGGCGATGTCAACTGTCGATTCTTCCCCCGCCAAAAAGTCCGAGCAGCGCCGTGTCCGCTCGGTTCCCACCGCCACCGGACCGCAGGTCCGCCCCGCCACGGAGGGTTGGGAACAGGCCAAGGAGCCCGACGGCCGCCCCCTGCTGCAGTTCAAATCGCCGCGTGTGTCCCAGCCGCCGGCTCATCTGGCCGATATGACGCTGGCCGAACGCCAGGAGAAGCTCAAGTCCCTGGGCCTGCCCGCCTTCCGCGCGAAGCAGCTTTCGGTGCACTACTTCCAGCATTACACCACCGATCCCGAGGCCATGAGCGACCTCCCGAAGGAGCGCCGCGACGAGCTGGTGGGGGAGATGTTCCCGACGCTGCTCACCGAGGTCAAGCGCCTGACCACGGATAACGGCGACACCATCAAGTTCCTCTGGCGCCTCTTTGACGGTTCCCTCGTCGAGTCCGTGCTGATGCGCTACCCCGGCCGCATCACCCTGTGCGTGTCCAGCCAGTGCGGCTGCGGCATGAACTGCCCGTTCTGCGCCACCGGCCAGGCCGGCTTGACCCGCAACATGTCGACCGCGGAAATCCTGGACCAGATTGTCCAGGCCAACCGGGTGATCGCCGAGGGCGGCCTGGGCGGCAAACGGCGCGACGGCGGGCACGACGCCGAGCGCGTCACCAACATTGTGTTCATGGGCATGGGCGAGCCGCTGGCCAACTACAAGCGTGTGATGAACGCAGTCCACCGCATGGCCGCCGAGGCCCCGGAGGGCCTGGGCATGAGCGCCCGCAACATCACCGTCTCCACCGTGGGCCTGGTCCCGGCCATCAAGAAGCTTGCCGAGGAGAACATCCCGGTGACCTTCGCGCTGAGCCTGCATGCGCCCGACGACGAGCTGCGCGATGAGCTGATCCCGGTCAACAGCCGCTGGAAGGTGGATGAGGCGCTGGACGCCGCGTACAACTACTACCGCGTCACCGGCCGCCGCGTGTCCATCGAGTACGCGTTGATCAAGGACATGAACGACCACGCCTGGCGCGCTGACCTGCTGGCCAAGAAGCTCAATGCCCGCGGCCGCGGCTGGGTGCACGTGAACCCGATTCCGCTGAACCCGACACCGGGCTCCATCTGGACCTCCCCGGAGCCCGAGGTCATCGATGAATTCATCAAGCACCTCATTGACGCGGGCGTCCCCACCACGGTCCGGGACACCCGCGGCAAGGAAATCGACGGCGCCTGCGGCCAGCTGGCCGCGGCGGACTAGTTCGCTTATTAACGACGACGGCGGGGCCGGGCAATTGTGCCCGGCCCCGCCGTTTTTGGCGGTGCTCGCTCCTGTTCCGGACTTTTCCGTGGTCCCCTCAGGGTCCTGGGCCCGGATGTTGGTCAGGTTTCGGAGGAGTCCGTTGCCCCGTCCGGGGTTTCGCCGGCAAGGATCAGGTACAGGGACCGCTTCGTTTCGCCCAGCAGGGCCGCGGCGGCGGTTACCTGCTCCGGGTCCCCGGCCATCCCGACCTGGCGGGTGGCCGCTGCGAGCTCGTGCAGCAGGGCGCGCAGGTCCGGGCCGCTGTGGGCGCTGTTGAAGTCGCCGAACGGGTCTGAGGTTTCGGCCTGCGCGGCGGCCCGGCCTTCCTCGGTAAGGCTGGCCAGTTTGCGGCCGCCGTTGACCTCGATGGTGACCAGGCCTTCATCCTCCAGCTGGGCCAGCGTGGGATAGATGGCACCCGGGCTGGGCTGCCAGCGGCCGTTGGTGCCTTCGCTGATGGCCTGGATCAGCTGGTAGCCGTGCATGGGCTCCTGGGCCAGCAGCAGCAGGACGGCTGCGCGTACATCGCCGCGCCCTGCCCGACGTCCGCCCGGTCCGTGGTGGCCCCTGCCGCGGCCGCGCATGCCCGGCGGCATCGCGTCGAAGCCGCGGGGTCCGCCGGGACCGAATCCGCCCAGTCCTCCGGGGCCTCCGGGGCCGAAGCCGCCGCTGCCTGCACCGGCTCCGGGGGAGTGGTGGCGGTGCGGCTCCTGCACCGTGGCCTCGGGTGTGACAAAGGGATGGAATCTACGCATGGCCTTTTCCTTCCGACTGCTGCCGTGAATCTTCAAAGGAACGCTTCGAGAACATCACGTTATATCGCGAGCGGTCTGAGGTTCAAGGGTCGAGACGCCGAAAATCGAGAAGGCACGAATTACCGTTTTCCAGGCCGAAAACGGTAATTCGTGCCTTCTCGTACGTCTGCCTCCGGAACGGAGGACAGCCAAGGGCCGCAGGCCCGGATTACTTGAGGTGGTCGACCAAGCTCTCCGCGATGCCGGTGTACCGTGCCGGCGTGAGGCCCTGCAGGCGGGCCTCGGCATCGGCGGGAAGGCCGAGACCGGCAATGAAGTCCTTCATCCGCTCCGCGTCCACGCGGTGGCCGCGGGTGAGGTCCTTGAGCCGTTCGTAGGGGTTCTCCATGCCTTCGGTCCCGGCGACGGCCTCGGCACGCATCACCATCTGGATGGCCTCCCCGAGCACCTCCCAGTTGGCGTCCAGGTCTTCCGCGAGCACCTGCTCGGCAACGTGCAGCCGCTCGAGCCCCTTCGCTACGTTGGAAACGGCGAGCATGGAATGTCCAAAGGCCACGCCGATGTTGCGCTGGGAAGAGGAGTCGGTGAGATCGCGCTGCCACCGGGAAGTGACCAGGGTGGAGGCGAGCGTGTCGAGCAGGCCGTTGGAGATCTCCAGGTTTGCCTCGGCGTTCTCGAACCGGATCGGGTTGACCTTATGCGGCATGGTGGAGGAGCCGGTGGCGCCTTCGACGGGGACCTGCGCGAAGTAGCCGATGGAAATGTAGCTCCAGACATCCGTGCAGAAGTTGTGCAGGATGCGGTTGAACCGGGCGATGTCTGCGTAGAGTTCGGCCTGCCAGTCGTGGGATTCGATCTGGGTGGTCAGCGGGTTCCAGGTCAGGCCCAGCCCTTCCACGAAACTGCGGGCCACCTGCTGCCAGTCGGTCTGCGGAGCCGCTGCGTAGTGGGCCGCGTAGGTGCCGGTGGCGCCGTTGATCTTGCCGAGGAATTCGGTGTTGCGGATGCGGCGCAGCTGGCGGGAAAGCCGGTGGACGGTAACGGCCAGTTCCTTGCCGAGGGTGGTGGGGGTGGCCGGCTGGCCGTGGGTCCGGGAGAGCATGGGCACGGAGCGGGTGTCATCGGCCATGGCCGCGATCTGGTCCACCAGGGCCTGCGCGGCCGGCAGCCAGACGTTTTCCACGGCGCCCTTGATGCCCAGGGCGTAGGAGAGGTTGTTGATGTCTTCGGAGGTGCAGCCGAAGTGCACGAGGCTGGTCAGGTGTTCGATGCCGATGGCCGGAAGCCGGGAGGCAATGAAGTACTCGACGGCCTTGACGTCGTGCACGGTGCGCTTTTCGATCTCGCCCAGCTCCGCCACGGAGCTGCCGTCAAAGCCGGAGACAATGTCCCGCAGCCGGCGCTGCTGTTCTTCAGTGAGCGGCCCGGTGCCGGGCAGGACAGCGTTGGAGGTCAGGTGGATCAGCCATTCCACCTCCACATGCGTCCGGTCCCGGTTCAGGGCGGCTTCGGACAGGTAGTCCACCAGCGGCGCGGTGGCGCTGCGGTAGCGTCCGTCCAGCGGTCCCAGCGCAATAGCGGGAGTCACGGAGGCAAGGGAGACACGGGATTCAGATTCGGCCATGCGGCAATTCTTTCATGCCGCTGCATCGCTGCCGGTGTATGACTCTGCTTCACGCTTTTCATTGGCCGTTGTGACTGGTCCTCAACAGCAGGGTTTCCGCACGCGCGGGCCGGGCCTGTCTCCACCGGACGTGCACGGAACGCCGCGCTCCGGGGACAGGCCCGGCACCCTTGACGGACCGGCCTCATTCCCGCCGGGGTTCCGTCTGGCCCCGGCGTCACCAGGCTGGGGCATGCCGGGTGGACCATCGGTCGCTTAAGGGAGGAAACAATGAACCAAATGGCCGCTGCAGCGTACGTCCAGGAGGCGGAACGCTTACTTCGGGCGTTCGCAATGGAAACGGACGAGTTGGAGCGCGAGGTCGCCGCGGCCGGAGACGTTAAATGGGTGTCTCCAGCGGCTGCTGCGTTCCGGCATGGACTGACGGCAACGGCACAGAGGCTGCCCGATGCTTCTTCACAGTTGCGCTCGGCCGCCAGCGAGCTGCTGCTGGATCCGCTCATGTTCGCTTCGGGGAGCTAACCCGTGGGGGCGGCAGGCATGTTCGACGGAGACCGGGATCCGAAGATGTACACGGTGCGGGGAGGCGCAGCAGGTCTTCTGGTCCAGTATGAGGATCTGGTCCGGGTCGCCGGCCGGCTGGAATCGACCACGGATCGTATGCGCCTGCTCGCAGAGAGGGTGACGGAGCTGTGGCTCGAAGCCGGTGCGTTGAGTGGCGGTTCGGCGTCTGCTGACCGGGTCAGGACACGGATCGTGGAGGCAGCACACACCCTGCGGACTTCCGCTGTCGCCGTGGATGAACTTGCGGACGGGGTGCGCGAGAGCGCCCGCGCCTATACAGAGGCCGAAGGGAGGATCCAGGCACAGATCCGGTTCAAAGGCCTCTTTCCGGAGAACCCCTGGTTCGCGCGAGGCCCCTACCCCCGGGCGGAGGGATTCCCCACTCTCCTTCAAACGGAAACAGGCCTTGCGGATCCGGTCTCGGTTGCCGGGATGCATGCCGCCCGGGTGCTGCTGACCGCGGCGGGACAGGGCGGGCTGCGCCCTGTCGAGGTGTCGGCTCTTCCCGGAGAGCCGGAAAAGATCAGGGCAGAGGGAAGCGCCGCCTGGATCCTTGGACGCTCAGAAGTATTGAAACAGGAAAACCGGCCGGGCGTGATTGAAGTGATCCGGGCGGTGGGGGTGGACGGAGAACCGACGTTCGTTGTCACGCTCCCGGGCACGCAGGGCATGTTCGTTTCGAAGGAGAGCGAGAACCCCTTCGACCTGCTGGGTGTTTTCGAGCCCACCGTCGAAGACAGCCGCTACGTAACGGCAGGAGTGGCGGAGGCGTTGCGGCGTGCCGGAGCCGAGGCGGGGGACGCCGTCATTCTCTCCGGCTACAGCCAGGGCGGGGACCACGCCGCCCGTGCTGCGGTGACCCTGACCGAGGAGGGCGGCTATGACGTCATGTTCCTGATGACCGCCGGCAGCCCGACCGGCGGCACCGACCTGCCTCCCGGATTGGCGGCACTGCATCTGGAACACGTTCAGGACTGGGTGCCCGGACTTGACGGGAGGCAGAACCCGGACACGCCGGACCGGGTCACAATGACGTTGACCGATCCTGCGGCCACTCCGGAGGGTGCGAATGCCGGTTTGGGGCCGGGGCATCGGTTGGACAACTACCGCGAGGGGGCAGCGCGCGCAGATGCCAGCGATGACGCCTCGTTGAAGGCAGTGCTCGGTTCGCTCAGCGCCGCGGTTGCGGCCGGAAGCGTTGCAACCCGGCACCTCTACCGGCTCTCCCGCGAGGAACTGCAGGAGCGGCCCGTACGGGTCGTGCCGCGGTTCCGGCAGGAAACCGGACCGGCACGCTGTAACCTGCCGCCCGAACCCACACCGCGCGGGGTGCGGTTTCCGCGCAGTCCCGTACCGGGACCGGGGGAGGAATACCGTCCGTCGGTCGGGCCTTGATACTGCGGCCAAGGGGGGCGGCCTCCCTAGGCTCCCTGGCCCCGGCCCCTGCCCCCGGTCCCGGCCCCGGCCGCCTCCCGCGGGGTGCTGCAGCTACTAGCGCCTGTCCCGTGTCCGGCGGCGGCTGCCGGTGAGGGCGTCCAGCACCATGGAGACGAGGCTGATGACCACGGCACCGAGGATGGCCGTCCAGAAGAAGGAAGCAACCTCGAACCGGACGGGAGTGTAGCTGCTGAGCCAGGCCGTGAGCTCGAGCATGGCGGCATTGATGACTATGCGGAACAACCCCAAGGTCAGAACGGCCAGCGGCAGTGTCAGCCCCTGGGCAATGGGGCGGACAAGGGCGTTGACCACTCCGAAAATCAGGCCGATGAAAAGATACGCAGCCGCCGTATCCACCGTTGGATTGCCGCTGAGGCTTTCCGCGGGTGCGGTGACCGTCAGGCCGGGTAAAAGCCACCCGGCCACCCAGAGGGCAACTGCGTTCAGGACTATCCGTAGCAACAGAGAAAGCATGCCCCCATGCTGGCAGAAAAGTGACCGTTACTCTTAAGCCCATGATGACGAATGACACCGACGCAGCTGAAGTTCCCGCACCCGGCATTGCCCATCGGCCCGTTATCGGGGCGCTGCCCCAATACAAGGCAGGCAAGCCGCCGGTGGTTGTCGAAGGACTCCCGAGCTACAAGCTGTCCTCCAACGAGAACCCGTACCCGCCGCTGCCCGCCGTGCTGGAAGCGATCAGCGCCTCCGCTGCCGTGAACCGCTATCCCGACCCCCTCTCCACCGCACTGCGGAACGAGCTGTCCGCGTTCCTTGATGTCCCTGCGGAAGACATCGTGACGGGCGCAGGCAGTCTGGGAGCGCTGAACCAGCTGCTGGCTGCCTTTGCGGGACAGAACCCGGACGGAGCCGTCGATGAGGTCATCTACGCCTGGCGTTCCTTTGAGGCGTACCCCATCAGTGTCGGCCTGGCCGGCGCTCAAAGCGTCCAGGTGCCGCTGAACGCCGACGGCACGCACAACCTGGAGGCCATGGCCCAGGCCGTCACCGCGCGGACCAAGGTGATCCTGCTCTGCACCCCGAACAACCCGACGGGCCCGGTGCTGACCACTGCCCAGGTTGTGGATTTCCTGGATAAGGTTCCTTCACATGTGATCGTCGTGATCGATGAAGCGTACGAGGACTTCGTACGGGACGATGATGCGGTCAACGGCATCGACATGTACCGCAGCCACCCTAATGTAGTGGTGCTGAGGACATTCTCCAAGGGTGCAGGACTGGCCGGACTGCGCGTGGGCTACTCCGTGTCGCATGCTCCCGTTACCCGGCATCTCCGGGTGGCGGCAGTTCCGTTTGCGGTCTCCACCATTGCCGAGCAGGCGGCAGTGGCTTCCCTGCGGCACCACGACCAACTTGTGGAGAGAATACAAGGACTAGTGGCCGAACGGACACGCGTGGTGGAGGGACTGGAGGCTCTGGGGTGGTCCGTTCCCGCCGCGCAGGGCAACTTCGTGTGGCTGGGCCTGGGCGAGAATACCCCCGAGTTTGCGGCTCTGGCGGAGCAGCAGGCCCTGGCCGTGAGGGCGTTCGGTAACGAAGGTGTGAGGGTCACCATCGGCGAGGAGGAAGCCAATACGCGGTTCCTCGCATTATGTGCGACTTATACAAAAGGCCCCCGCGTTTCCTAGCGTGTCTTAGGTAGGGGCGAGAGCCGCGCCGTCGTTAGGCTTTGGAAGGTAACTTCCCCATATATGCGGAACCGGGAATATATTCCCGGTGCGGTATATTTCTAGCGCGGTGCGGCTTTCGGCTGTCCAGGCGAGGAGTAGGCATGGACGTAGGACACTTGCCGGCCAGTGAGTTCGACTCGGCCGGGATTGAGCAATCCCTCATGGGAGCTCCGGAGGAGAACCCTGTCCCGGACATGGTGCAGCTGCTCACCATCGATGGGGAGCTGGTGCAGGACGAGACCTACAGCAGTTACATCCAGGAGCTGACCCCCGAGGAGCTCCGCGGGTTCTACCGCGACATGTTCCTGGTCCGCCGGTTCGACGAAGAAGCCACTGCGCTTCAGCGGCAGGGCGAGCTCGTGATGTGGGTTCCGCTCACCGGCCAGGAAGGCGCGCAGATCGGTTCCGGCCGTGCCCTGCTGCCACAGGACTACGTTTTCCCCACCTACCGCGAGCACGGCGTCGCCTACACGCGCGGCTTGGATCTTACCCACCTGCTGCGCCGTTTCCGCGGCATCTCGCACGGCGGCTGGGACCCCCGGGAGGCAAACTTCCACCTGTACACGCTTGTGCTGGCCGCACAGGTGCCGCACGCGGTCGGTTACGCCATGGGCATGTCCCGTGACCGGCTGGTGGATCCCAAGCTGCCCGAAGCCGCCACGGTGGCGTACTTCGGCGACGGCGCGAGCTCCGAAGGCGATGTGCACGAAGGCATGGTCTTTGCGGCGTCCTACAACGCGCCGGTGGTGTTCTTCTGCCAGAACAACCACTGGGCCATCTCCGTCCCGACCGAGGTCCAGTCGCGGATCCCCTTGGCCAACCGGGCGCGGGGCTACGGCTTCCCCGGTATACGGGTGGACGGTAACGACGTCCTGGCTGTCCATGCGGTGACGCGCTGGGCCCTGGAACACGCCCGTTCCGGTGCCGGTCCAGTCTTGGTCGAAGCCTTTACCTACCGGATGAGCGCGCACACGACGGCGGACGATCCCACCAAATACCGCCTCAGTGCCGACGAGGAAGCCTGGCTGGACCGGGACCCGCTGCTCCGGATGGAAAAGTACCTGCGCAGCCAGGGGCTGGCGGACGACGCGTTCTTCGAGGAACTCCGGGAAGAGGGCGGCACCATGGCCGTCCGGCTCCGGGAAAGCGTCCAGCAGATGGAGGCGCCTGGGTTTGAGGATGCCTTCACCGATGTGTACGCCGAAGCCCATCCGCTGATCCGCGAGGAACTGGATGCCCACCGCCGGTATGAGGCAGGGTTTGCGAACGACGACGCCGCCCCTTCCCCCGACCACGCCACGTCCCAGCCTGCCTCCCGGGAGCACAACGCATGAGCACCACCATGACCATGGCCAAGGCCATCAACGCCGGCCTGCGCGCAGCCCTCGAAGCGCACCCGAACTCGCTGCTGATGGGCGAGGACATCGGATCGCTCGGCGGCGTCTACCGCGTCACCGAGGGCCTGAAGGCGGACTTCGGCGCGGACCGCGTCATGGACACTCCGTTGGCCGAATCGGGAATCATCGGCACGGCCATCGGTCTGGCCCTGCGCGGCTACCTGCCCGTCTGTGAGATCCAGTTCGACGGATTCGTGTTCCCGGGCTTCAACCAGATCACCACGCAGCTGGCCAAGATGCACTCCCGCAGCGAAGGTGTGCTCAGTGCCCCCGTGGTCATCCGGATTCCCTACGGCGGGGGCATCGGCTCGATCGAACACCACTCGGAATCGCCCGAGGCGCTCTTTGCCCACACCGCAGGACTGCGCATCATCACGCCGTCGAATCCCCAGGACGCCTACTGGATGATTCAGCAGGCCGTGACCTGCAAGGACCCGGTCATCGTCTTTGAACCCAAGCGCCGCTACTGGCTCAAGGGCGACGTGGACACCACTGCGCCGACGTCTGATCCGTTCTCCGCGCACGTTGTCCGCGAGGGCACCGACGCCACCATTGTTGCGTACGGTCCGCTGGTGCCCGTTGCCCTGGCGGCGGCTGCTGCTGCGGAAGAAGACGGACGGTCCGTGGAGGTGGTGGATCTGCGGTCCATTTCGCCGATCGACTTCGACACCGTTACGGAGTCCGTGCGCAAGACCGGACGGCTGATCGTGACCCATGAGGCGCCGACCTTCGGCGGGATCGGCGGCGAAATCGCCGCACGCGTGGCAGAACGCGCGTTCCTGTCCCTCGAGGCGCCGGTTCTGCGTGTGGGCGGCTTCCACATGCCGTACCCGGTGGCCAAGGTTGAGGAACATTACCTGCCGGATATCGACCGCCTGCTGGAAGCGCTGGACCGCTCCTTCGCATACTGATGCGCCCCTTCCTGCCCCAGCCAATGACCAAGAACGAGATGCCATGACTGAAAAGACATTCCGCCTGCCGGACGTGGGCGAAGGCCTGACCGAAGCCGATATCGTGCAGTGGAAGGTCGCGCCGGGCGACACGGTTGCCGTCAATGACGTGATCGTGGAAATCGAAACCGCCAAATCCCTGGTGGAGCTTCCCTCGCCTTACGCCGGCACGGTGTCTTCCCTCATGGTGGAGGAAGGCGAAACCGTCGACGTCGGAACGCCCATCATCAGCGTGACGGTCGGCACCGGATCCGGGACCGCGACGCCGCGTGCGGACCGCGCAGTTTCCGCGGAGGCTCCGGAAACCCCGGAGGCACCGGAGGCCCCGCCGACGCCTGCGGCAGAAGCTCCGCGTGCCTCGCTGACAGGTACCGGCCCCAAGCCTGATGCCGTGCGGCGCCGTCCGCGCCGCCCCTCCGGCACGGTGCCGGCTCCCGCTCCCGCGGGGGACCGGCCCGTCCCGGCGCCATCCGAAACACCGGCAGCGTCCGAAACGCCGGCGCCGTCCGGAACCGAGCAGGACCGGGCCGCCCGGATGACCCAGCGTGTGCTGGCCAAGCCGCCGGTCCGCAAGGCCGCAAAGGACCTGGGCATCAATCTGGCAGACGTCCCGGCCACGGGTGCCAGCGGGGAAGTGACCAAGCAGGACCTGATCGGCTTCCAGGCGCAGCGTGAGGCAGAGCGCCAGCCGGCGGGCGGGTTCCGGTCGCCGGGCAGTGAGGCGGATGGTGCCCGGATTGAACGGATCCCCGTCAAGGGGGTGCGCAGGGCTACGGCAAAGGCCATGGTGGAAAGCGCCTTCAGCGCACCCCATGTCAGCATCTTCGTGGACGTGGATGCGTCCCGGACCATGGAGTTCGTCCAGCGACTGAAGGCCTCCAAGGACTTCGAGGGCATCAAGGTTTCGCCGCTGCTGGTCCTGGCCAAAGCGGTCATCTGGGCGGCGGCGCGCAACCCGTCGGTGAACGCCACCTGGGCCGGCGACGAGATCCTGGTCAAGCACTTCATGAATCTCGGCATTGCGGCAGCCACCCCGCGCGGACTGATGGTGCCGAACATCAAGGAGGCGCAGGATCTTTCGCTGAAGGAACTTGCGGTCGCCCTGAACACCCTTGCGGCAACTGCCCGGGAAGGCCGGACGCCGCCTGCCGATATGCGGGACGGCACCCTGACCGTCACCAACATCGGGTCGCTGGGCATCGACACGGGCACCCCGATCATCAACCCGGGGGAAGTGGCCATCGTGGCGTTCGGAACCATCAAGCAGAAGCCCTGGGTGGTCGACGGACAGGTGGTGCCGCGCTGGATCACGACCCTGGGCGGGTCCTTTGACCACCGCGTGGTCGACGGCGACCTGTCGGCCCGGTTTATGGCCGACGTCGCGTCCATCCTGGAGGAGCCTGCCCTGCTGCTGGAGTGAGCGGTCCGCGGGCGCCGAACCGCCGTCGTCGTTGCCTAGCGGACTGTCGCTGCCGCGACGGCGGCGGTGAGGATCGGCGCCAGCCGGCGGACGCCTTCGGCAATGTCCTCGGAGGACACCGCGCTGAACGCCAGCCGCAGTTTGTTGGACGGGCCCTCTCCGGGGGTAAAGGCTGCCCCCGGGATGAAGACCGTCCCGGCGTCGATGGCTTCATACAGCAGGGGATAGCTGTCCACGCCCTCGGGCAGCGTCAGCCAGATAAAGAACCCGCCGTCCGGCCGGGTCCAGGTGACTCCCTCGGGCATGTGCTCCTCCAGGGCTGCGAGCATGGAGGCGCAGCGCTCCGCATACAGTGCCCGGGAATCCCGGACATGCCCCATCCAGTCGTAGTCGCGCAGGTAAGCGGAAACAAGCATCTGGGTCAGCGGCGAAGGGCAGAGGACCACGGCTTCGCAGGCCAGATAGAAGCGGCGGTAGAGATGGCGCGGGATCAGTGCCCATCCAAGGCGCACCCCGGGGGCGAAGATCTTCGAAAACGAGCCGAGATACAGAACGTCCTGCGGGTTGTCTGCCCGCATTGGTGGCAGCGGCTCGCCGTCAAAACGCAGCAGGCCGTACGGATTGTCCTCCAGGACCAGGATGTTGTTGCGCGAGCAGATGTCCACCACGGCCTGCCGCCGTTCGGCGCTCAGCGTGACGCCGCTGGGATTGTTGAAGCTGGGAATCGTGTAGAGCAGCTTGATGGTTTTCCCCTCGGCACGCAGCTCCCCGATGCGCTGCTCGAGGGCCTCGGGGACCAGGCCGTCGTCGTCCATCGGCGCGGTCTGCACGTCCACTTCATAGGCCTCGAAGGCATTCAGTGCCCCCACGTAGGTGGGGTTTTCGCAGAGGATCACGTCGCCGGGGTCGCAGAAAACCTTTGCTGCCACGTCCTGGGCCGACTGGGAGCCGGTGGTGATGACAATGTCCGCCGGATCGGCGTCGAGGATCCCTTCCGCCGCCATGACCTGGCAGGCCTGTGCCCGCAGCTCTTCCATCCCCTGTCCGCCGCCGTACTGGAGCGCCTCGAGTCCGTGCTCGGCGATGATGTTCTGCGCGGTCCTGCCCAGGTCCTCCAGCGGCAGCGACCGCAGGTACGGGCTGCCCCCGGCCAGGGAAATCAGGCCGGGGCGGATGGAGATGTCAAAGACATCGCGCACGGCCGACTGCTTGATGTGGAAGGCGCGGTTGGAGAAGAGCATTTCGTGCCGGTGGGAGCCGGCGGCACGTTCCAGTGCGGCCATGGTGTCTACAGGTAGTTCTACGGCATCGGAGAATTCCTCGCGGGTCATGCACCCCATGCTAACCCGGCAAGTTAACCGTCATGCAACGGCTGTTTAGTTCACTGGTCTCCCCGAAGCTAGATCCAGCCGGCCTTATGCGCCTTGATCCCCGCTTGGAACCGGCTCTCGGCCCCCAGCTCTTCCAGCATCCAGGCGATATGGCGGCGGCACGTGCGCACGCTGATCCCCACCCGGCGGGCAATGGCTTCATCCGAGTAACCGGACGCCAGCGCCGTCAGGACCGCCCGCTGCGTGCTGGTGAGGTCCTCCCTGCCGGGATTGTCGGTCAGGAAGGGTTCCGCCAGGCCCCAGGCAAACTCGAAGAGCAGTCCGAAGATCCGGATCAGGTTGGAATCCCGCACCACCAGCCCGGCTACGTCGCCCGGATGCAGGTCGCGGGCGACGACTGCGACTTTCTCATCGAAGATAAGGGTCCGCAGGGGCATGTACGGAAGGGTGCGGAACTGCCCGCCGGCTTCGGTGATGATCTGCACCGCCTTGCGGGTAGGCACATGGTCGCGTGTGCTCGCGTGGTACAGCGTTTGCCGCCTCACGCCGCTGCGCAGCAGGTCCAGGTCCTTTTGCACGCTTTCCTCGTGGATGTCGGCATTGGCGCCCCGTCCCGGGCGGGCAATCAGGACACGGTCGGTGGCACTGCGTCCATATTCGATCAGCACCCGCTGGACTTTTTCCTGCTCCTCGACCACCTCCACCGATGAATCGGAAGCAAGGCGTTTGCGTGCCTCCGCGTACGCCGGTGTCAATGCGGCCATCTCCCGGCGGCGGGCGTTGATCCTGCCGCGCAGTTCCAGCAGGGCACGTTCGTCCGGATCAACCAGTTCGGCGAGTGCGACATCGGGGGAGACGGCCGTGTAGCTGGGGCAGTCGTCAGCCTGCTTGAGCAGAAGGCAGCGTGCCGTCAGTTCCGTGATGGCGGTGTCGATCACCCGGCTGGTGTACCCCAAGGCTTCGGAGGCCTCCTCCGCCGTCCATCCCGGGCGGCTTACGGCAAAGCGGTAGACGTCGAGCGACACCTGAGACAGCACGGCGCATCCTTTCCCCAAGATCTGCTGAAGCCCCCAGAGCTACCCTACCCAGCGGGTGCCCATTGCGGTCCGGATGTGGCAAAAGTGTTTTATGACTGCAACACACTTTGTAATGCAGGACATGGCCGCTTAATGACACCGGCGCCAGCGCGCTGCCCCTGCCGCGCAAAGGCGGCGGCGTTGCCCGTTGTGCGGCGACCGGGACCCCTGCACGGTACTTTTCGGGTCCACATCCGGACATGTCCGGAACCGGGCAGCGGAGGCTATTTACAGGCCGTGCAGCGGCGGGGGAAGCTTTCGGAGTCAAATCAAGGCGCCGGCTGAGCAACAGCCCAAGACCCAAGGGGGATAGCGATCATGAAGAGCTGGGACTGGTTCTAACCGAAGGCCCGCACCGGGCCGACCTTTCGTAAACAGAACAATTGCAAGGCCGCCAGGCGGCGGTAACCGCACCCCGAGGGGAAAGATGCATATGAGCCAGCTAGCTGCAGTTCGCCCAGCCTCACGAACGCAACCAAGTGCTCATTGGTGGTCACTCTCCATCCATACCGGGGGCTTCGATGTAGCGGACGGCATCATTGGAGAACTGGTTACCCCGCTGGCGGCTCAGGCGCAGGTCCTTGGGGCGCAGCGGTGGTATTTCACCCGGTGCACGGATCCGGTCCATGCGCACGTAAAACTCCGGGTGCTGGCAAGTACGAACACGCTGGACCGGCTGCAGTCATTGCTGGTGGCGCTGCAGGAACAATCCAGCGGTGTCATCGGGCACCTGGAAACCAGCCAGCAGTTCAGCGAACCGGCCACGGACCGGCTCAGCCCCGGAGGCAGCGATCCGCAGGACCCGCGGGTTGAGGCGGACCTCGCGAAGTACGGCGGCGTAGAGGGGCTAGCCCTTGCCGAGGAAGTCTTCGAACTTTCCTCGGACCTGGCCAGCTGGGCCACCGCGCGGTTCCCCAAGGTCCAAAACCGCTGGGCACTGGGTTCTCTCCTGCTGTTTGATGCGGCCCGAAGCATGATGAAGGGTCCGAGGGCATCTGCCTGGCCGGACCGCCGCCGTCTTTCCTGGGACTATTACTGGGACAGCCACCTGCGCAGCTGCACTGCGGGGTTCGGCCCCCGGGCAGCCGGGGTGAGGCAGGCCATGACAGTCCAGGTGGGGGCAAAGGTCATGCCGACGCACCGGCTGATGGCAGCGACAGCGGCCGAATCCGCCGTCGAAAACTGGCGCCGCCGCTGGTTCCGCGGTATCGACACGTACCTCTACCGTGCGGACAAAGCCCGGCTGAGCCGAAGCGCCCAGCACCTGACGGTCTACCAGGCCCATATGCTCCTGAACCGGCTGGGCCTAAGCCTGCGCGAAGAAGCGGCCATGGGGTTGTATGCGCGCACCTGGAGCCCGGAACGCGAGTCTGTTCTGCTCGATAAGCGCTGACCGTGCAGGCATGGGAGGGGGCCCATCCGGTGGCCGATCATGAGGAAGTAGTGATAGCGGACGCGCAGGAACTCGGTTCGGTTCTTGGTTGCTCCGACGACGTCTTGGCTGTCCTGAAGAACAGCGGTGTCCTGGCGCCCTACGGTGAAGCCTGGAATGTCGGTCCGGCGCGTGAATACCTGAGGGATGCGGCCTGGGCGGACGAGGTCTGGTACTAGGAGAAAGACGGGAACGCAGAAGAGGGACGGACCAGTGACGGTCCGTCCCTCTTCTTGTGCCTGCTTTGGCGAGCCTTCTTTGCCTAGGCTGCGGAGACAGAGGCGTCGGCAAGGATGCGGATAGCCTCGCCGAGCTGTGCAACGGTGTCCGGATCATCCTGCGGGTGGATACCGTCGTAGCGCGTTACGGATCCGCCGATGGCCAGGCGGACTTCTTCGACCACGCGGGCACCGGCGATGCCGACGGACTTGCGGGCATCGTCCTGCGCCCAAACGCCGCCGTACTGGCCGAAGGCGGCACCGATGACGGCGGTGGGCATGCCGGAGATGGCACCTGCGCCGAAGGGCCGGGACAGCCAGTCAATGGCGTTCTTCAGTACGGCAGGCATGGTGCCGTTGTACTCGGGGCTGATCAGCAGCAGCCCGTCAGAGGCGGCGGCGGCGTCGCGCAGGACCTGTGCTGCTTCAGGAACCTGTCCCTCCACGTCAATGTCTTCGTTGTAGAACGGGATGTCGCCCAGCCCCTCAAAGAGTTTCACCTCGACGCCTTCCGGAGCGCCGGCCGCTGCGGCTTCAGCGAGTTGGCGGTTGATCGAACCGGCGCGGAGGCTGCCGACGAGGGTCAGGATGGTGGTGCTCAAAATGGGAACTCCTGTCTAGGCCGTGCCGGATTGAGGACACGAACACGGTTTTATTCTTGGGAACTTAAGCGGACTACAGTCCGATTTTATTCCCGCGACGGTTACACTGGCCCGCATGGACGGGAGAGGACCATCACACGGCGGGATCCGGGTGGATGCTGCCCGGAACCGCCACCGGGTGCTCGAGGCGGCTCTGGAACTCGTTGCTGCCAGCGGCGCCAATGCCTTCACGATGGATGATCTGGCCGAGCGGGCACGCCTGGGCAAGGGGACGGTATTCCGGCGCTTCGGGTCCCGTGCCGGCTTGATGCAGGCGCTTCTGGACCATGCCGAGCAGGGTTTCCGAACCGCGTATCTGTACGGTCCGCCTCCGCTGGGGCCGGGGGCACCTCCGGTCGACCGGCTGTTTGCCTTCGGCCTGGCGCGGTTGGCATCGCTGAACGTGACCGGTGAGCTGGCCCGGGCGGCCGACGTCGATCCCCGGACCCGCTACCAGCATCCGTCCCGCAGCCTTGAACGCGAACACCTGGCCGGACTGCTCCGGCTGACCGGCACGGTTCCTGACCCGGAACTCGCCGCATATCAGCTGACGGCCTTCCTGGATGCAGGCCTGCTTCTCCACCTCTGCGGTGAGGAAGGCATGGACCTGCCCCGTCTGGAGAGGGGATGGGAGGAGCTGGTGGGCGCGCTCGTCCGGCCCGGGAGCTAGGGCTGGGTCCGGGGCCCGCCCGGCTCGAGCCGAAGCGACGCGATGAGGGCGCGCAGGGCCCGCCGCAGTTCCTGGCTGTCCTCTGCATCCAAGGTCGCTTCCGACTGGGCCAGGTTTGCACACTCGATGACCTTGAGGCCTGCCTCGGTAACCGACCAGGTTCCGGACCCGTCCCGGCTGGAATATCCGGCGGACTTCAGTTCCGTCAAACCGCCCTGGATAACTGTTGTGGGCTGGCTGGTCGCCTCGGCCAGCACGGCTTCAGAAGCTGATGCTGCGGCAAGGTAGCCGAGCAGGTGAAAACTGCGCTGGTTCAGGCCAAATCGCTCCAGGGCGCTGTCGGAAGCGATGTGGGTGACGTGGGCGGCTGCGGACAGGAGGCGGGGGAAATACCCGGGTGCCGTCGCGGGCGCGGGGTCGGCGGGACTACTAGAGTCATGGCAAGACGGCACTGGTTCCTCAAGGGTGGGGAAAAATGGGTACGGATGGTTAACCGACCCTGGCCGCGTCTTGACCAGAGGACATCTTATGGGAAATTCTCTGTGCCGAACAAGCGGGATCAGGAGGTATCCGAGGACGGCGGTGCGGCCTGTTCCGTAACGATTCCGCCATTCCGCGACACGGAATCCTATAGTGATGTACTTCTCAGTTAGCTTTGTGTGGTGCAAATTAAGGAACGGATTGAAGATTCGCGGATGAGCCCGCGCCAGGTGGCAATTATCGCCATCTGCACCACCCTCTATATGATCGACGGCTTCGATGTCCTGGTCATGGCGTTCAGCGCCAGCCATGTCGCCGAGGAATGGGGGTTGAACGGCGCGCAGCTGGGGTACCTGCTCAGTGCCGCACTAGTGGGAATGGCCGTCGGATCGATCTTCGTATCGACGGTTTCGGACATTATCGGCCGCCAGAAAACGCTGCTGATCGGTGTCTGCATTGTCGCCGCCGGAATGCTGGCCTCCTACTTCGCCCCGAACTATGCGGTGCTGCTGGTTCTGCGCCTCCTGACGGGCGTGGCCATTGGAACCCTCCAGTCCACCATCAGCGTCTTTGCCTCCGAGTTCTCCAATGCCAAGCGTCGCTCCACCGCCCTGTCCATCGTCAGCATCGGGCAGCCTATCGGCGGCGTCCTGGGCGGCCTGATCAGCGGTGTGTTGATCAGCCACTACGGCTGGCGTTCGGCGTTCCTGTTCGGTGCCGTCGTCACCGTCCTGATGATTCCGCTGGTGATGAAGGTCTTCCCCGAATCCGTCGACTATCTGCTGACCCGCCGCCCGGCGGGGGCACTCGAACGAGTCAACCGCAGCCTCCGGGCCATCGGACAGCCCGCCGTGAAGGTGCTGCCCGAACCCGCGGCCGAGGAGCACCGTAAATCCCGGTTCGCCGACGTCCTGACCGGCTATAACGCCCGCCGGACCATCCTGCTGGCCCTGGCCTACTTCGTCCTCATGGCGAGCTTCTACTTTGCGAACTCCTGGACTCCCCGGCTGATCACGGAAAGCGGGTTCTCCGCGCAGGACGGCATCAACGCAGGGGTGCTCTTCAGCGTCGGGGCGATTGTGGGCGGCATCCTGCTGGGACTGCTGGGGGCGCGCTTCCCCATGCGCAAGGTCCTGGCCGTGTTTTTCGTGATCGGAGCCGCCACGTTCGTCGTGTTCGCCAACTCGACCGACGGCTCGCTGGGCTGGGCGCTGCTGGCGGCAGCACTCGTGGGCTTTGGATCCAACGCACCCATCGCCGGCATGCTGGCGATCAGCCCCACCTATTACACGAGCGAGGTCCGAGGCACCGCCCTGGGCCTGGTGATCGGCATGGGCCGCGTGGGCGCCATCATCTCGCCGATCCTCGCCGGCTCCCTGATAGACGGCGGTTGGACTCCCGGCGATCTGTACTTCCTGTTCGTGATCCCGATGGCGCTGGGCGCCGTCATCATTTCCATGCTGGGCCAGCCGGTCCTCCGCGGGCCCAGCACCAAGGCAGCGGTGCCGGTCCACTAGCGGCTGCCGCCCGGCCGCGCTGCTGCGGGCCGGGCAGTCCGGGTACTCCGGGTCCGTGTACTAGGAGGTGACCAGGTCCGGCACCTCCGAGGCCAGTTCCAGCCCGTGGGCTGCGGAGACTGATGAGTGGGTGACCCGGCCGGCGGCGATATTGAGTCCGTGCGCGAGCTCGGGGTACTTCTCAAAGGCGCCGGCCACTCCCAGGTTGGCCAGGGCCACCGCGTACGGCAGCGTCACGTTCGTCAGCGCGTAGGTGGAAGTGTTCGGAACCGCGCCGGGCATATTGGCCACGCAGTAAAACAGGGAGCCGTGCACACGGAAGGTCGGGTCCTCGTGCGTGGTTGCATGGCTGTCTTCAAAGCAGCCGCCCTGGTCCACGGCGATGTCCACCAGGACGCTTCCCGGCTTCATCCGCGACACCATGTCGTTGGTGACCAGCTTCGGGGCACGGGCGCCGGGAATCAGTACAGATCCGATCACCAGATCCGCGTCCACGACGGCCCGCTCAATCTCGAAGGCATTGGATGCCACCGTCTTGATCCGGCCCGCGTACAGCTCATCGAGTTCCCGCAGCCGGTCAATATTGATGTCCAAGACCGTGACGTCGGCATGGGCGCCGACGGCCGCTGCCGCGGCGTTGGTCCCGGCCACGCCCGCTCCCAGCACCACCACCTTGGCCGGCCGGACACCTGGAACGCCGCCCAGGAGCAGGCCCGGGCCGCCCGCCGGAGCCATCATGGACTGCGCCCCCACCTGGACGGACAACCGTCCGGCCACTTCGGACATGGGCGCGAGCAACGGCAGGGAGCGGCCGCGCTGCACGGTCTCATAGGCGATGGCGGTGACGCCGCGTTCGAGGAGCGCCGCCGTCAGTTCCGGCTCGGCCGCCAAATGCAGGTAGGTGAAAAGGATCAGGCCAGGCCGGAAGTGCCGGTACTCGGAGGCAATGGGCTCCTTGACCTTGAGGACCATGGCGGCCCTGGACCAGACGTCGTCGGCTGAGTCCAGGATCTGCGCTCCGGCGGCGGTGTATTCCGCATCCGTGATATTCGAGCCGGTGCCGGCACCACTTTGTACCAGCACCTCGTGGCCGTGGACGCGCAGTTCATGCACGCCCGAGGCGGTTATAGCTACTCGGAATTCATTGTTCTTGATTTCCTTGGGGATACCGATGATCACAGTATTGCTCCGTCAGTAGGGTCAGTGGGCGGGGTGTCCGCCGTCACATTCCCAGCATAGGTGCACCGCCGCGCCGCCGGGCAGGGGCGCCGGCGGCCGGTTTCCCTCCGCCGGCGGCTCCGCGTGTCAGGCGCCTGCCGGCCCGGCGGAGTCCGGCCCGGCTTCCCTTGCTGCCCTTGCCGCTTTCGCGGCCTGCTGGGATTCGAGCCAGGACTGGATGTCCTCCATGCGGATGCGGCGGTGCGAGCCGCGGTACTCAACCGGGATGATTCCGGCATCCGTCAGATTGCGCAGATAGGTATGGGAAATGCCGGCCGCCGCGGCTGCCTGGGAGGTGGTGAGCAGCGGCACCGGTCCGGGGGGAAGCGGCGGATCAACAGGCTCCGACGGCTCGGAAGACACCGTTACGGGGTGCCCCTCCGCAAGACGGGAGAGCAGATCCAGTACCCCGTCCCGGGCGGCGGCGGGCAGGCGCAACGCCGTCCCGTCCACGAAGACGGTGACGTCCCCGGCGGCCAAGGCCCGCTTCAGCGCGAGGGTGTCTTTATCCGGCAGCGCCGGCACGGTCCTGGAACTCTTCCTCATGGTCCTCATCTTGCCAAACGAATGCCGGATCTGCGGCCCCTGCGGCCGTGTTGGAGCGGTTGGGGCCGGGCCGGCCAGCGGGACGTCCCGCGTCAGCCGTGGTGGAATAGGGCTGTCGTGTTGAAACGGACCGGGAACCCGGTCCGGCATTTACTCAAGGGAGAGTGCATGGGCACCGAGAGCACC
This sequence comes from Arthrobacter sp. Ms25, assembly GCF_059090365.1. Lineage (NCBI taxonomy): Bacteria > Bacillati > Actinomycetota > Actinomycetes > Micrococcales > Micrococcaceae > Arthrobacter > Arthrobacter sp. Ms25. Next base: position 368,508 of record NZ_JBNHFP010000003.1, read on the forward strand.
AGGTCCATCCGCGGCGCGGTCCTGCAGACCATCGGCGCACCGCGCCCCTATGCGCAGTCCCGCCCGGTTGTGGTGCAGGATCTGAAGCTGCAGCCGCCCGGCCCCGGCGAAATCCTGGTGCGCATCGAGGCTGCGAGCCTGTGCCACTCGGACCTGTCGGTGGTGAACGGGAGCCGCGTGCGGCCGCTGCCCATGCTGCTCGGCCATGAGGCGGCGGGCAAAGTGGAGGAACTGGGAGAGGGGGTGGAGGACCTCGCCGTCGGCCAGCGAGTAGTCATGGCCTTCCTGCCCCGCTGCGGTGAATGTGCCGGTTGCCGGACCGAAGGGAAGATGCCCTGCATCCCGGGATCGGCAGCGAACAATGCCGGGACGCTGCTCGACGGCGGGATGCGGCTGTCCGACACGGACGGCGGCCAGGTGCGCCACCATCTGGGCGTTTCGGGTTTCGCAACGCACGCCGTGGTCAACCGGAAATCTGTGGTGCCGGTGGGCGATGACATTCCCCCGCACGTGGCGGCCCTGCTGGGCTGCGCCGTCCTGACGGGCGGCGGGGCGGTGTTGAACCCGGCCCGCCCGGGCAAGGATGACGACGTCGCGATCGTCGGGCTCGGCGGTGTCGGCATGGCGGCCCTGCTGACGGCTCTGTCCCTGGATGTCCGCAGCGTGATCGGCATCGACTCGCTGCCCGAAAAACTGGCGCGGGCCCGGGAGCTTGGTGCGGATGCGGTCTACACGCCGCAGGAGGCGCTCGAAGCCGGCATTCGGCCGGCCCTGGTGATCGAAGCTGCCGGCCATCCCCGTGCCTTTGAAACGGCCGTGCGGATCACCGCCCCCGGCGGCACTACGGTCACGGTCGGATTGCCCGCTCCGGACCAGACCGCAGAAATCCCGCCGCTGACGCTCACCGCCGAGGCCCGGACCATCATCGGCAGCTACCTCGGTTCCGCCGTCCCGGCCCGGGACATTCCCGTGTACGCCCAGCTGTGGCGGGAGGGAAAACTGCCCGTGGAGGAGTTGGTGTCCGCCACCATAGCGCTGGAGGACATCAATGAGGCCATGGATACCCTGGCGGACGGCCTGGCGATCCGCCAGGTCATCCGCTTCGAGCCGGACAGCGGTCCCGCCTGATGCGACCGCACGCCGGGCGCCGGTGGGAGCCGGACATCCTCGGCGAGGGATTCGAGCAGCTGGCCCTGGATCTGCCCGGCGGCAGGGTCGCGACCCTGGTCCGGTACCGGCCGCCGGCCGGTACGTCCGGCCCGGCCGGCCCGTCCCCGGTCATATCGCCGGATGCTCCGGCGGGCACCGTACCGGATGTGCTTTATGTACACGGGTGGTCCGACTACTTTTTCCAGACCGAACTGGCACGCTACTGGGCCGGGCAGGGGGCCAGGTTCTTCGCCGTCGACCTGCATCACTACGGCCGCAGCCTGCGCCCGGGCGAGGAGCCCGGATATGTCCAGGACCTCAGCGACTACGACGCGGATCTGGACGCCGCACTGGACGCCATGGGGCAGAACACAGCGGGCACCGGGCCGCTGATCCTGCTGGGGCACTCCACCGGAGGCCTGACCCTGGCCCTCTGGGCGCACCGCCACCCCGGGCGGGCCGCAGCCCTGATCCTGAACAGCCCCTGGCTGGAATTCCAGGCCACTGAACTGGCCCGCCGCGTCATTTCCCCGCTGGTCAGCCTGCAGGCGCAGCACCATCCCCGCAGGCCGTTGCCGCCGGTCGATCCAGGCATCTACACCCGGACCGTTTCCGCTGCGTTCGGGGGAGAGTGGCACTACAACATCGCCTGGCGTCCCGTGCGGGGATTCCCGGTCACGGTGGCCTTCCTCCACGCCGTGTTTTCGGCCCAGGCGACGGTGGCTGCAGGCCTGCACCTGCAGCTGCCTGTCCTGGTGCTGCTTTCGGACAACAGCTACCTGCATCCGCGCTGGTCGGAAAATGCGGAACGTTCCGACGTCGTCCTGGACGTCAACGTGGTGGCCCACCGCGCGCTCTCGCTCGGAAACTCGGTGAGTGTGGAGCGGATTCCGCAGGCGATGCATGACGTTTTCCTGTCCGCGCCGGCGATCCGGGCCCAGGCCTACAACGCCATTACCCGCTGGGGCAGCGGATACCTGCGGACCGTTCTTCCGGGCGGCAGCACGGTCCGCAGGCCGAAGGGGTAGCCGGACAGGTTCCATCCGCCCGGCCGCGGGGCCCTAGTCGATCAGCTCGTAGGCCGGAAGGGTCAGGAAGTCCGTGTAGTCCTTGGACAGGCTGATCTCTCCGATGATGCGGCTTGCCGGCTCGAAGTACCCCGTGAACATCTCCTCGGACACCTCTGAGCGCAGCCGCTCCGTTTCCTCAGCGAGGAGCCGGCTGACCAATGCCTCGGTGACGGTCTCGCCGGTGTCTTCGAGGACCACGTTGTTGCGTACCTGCTGCCAGACCTGGGACCGGGAGATCTCCGCGGTGGCGGCGTCCTCCATGAGGTTCCGGATGGCGACGGCCCCGTTGCCGGAGAGCCAAATGGCCACATAGTTGACGGCGACATAGAGGTTGGACCGCAGCCCGGCCTCCGTAATGGAGCCCGGAGCCGTGCTGACATCGAGCAGGTCCGTGGCGGTGACGGAGACGTCCTCACGCTGGCGGTCCACCTGGTTCGGCTTGTCGCCGAGCGTGCTGTCAAAGACCTCCCGGCACACGGGCACCAGATCCGGATGCGCCACCCAGGAACCGTCAAAACCGTCTCCGGCCTCACGGGTTTTGTCCGCCCGCACCTTGTCCAGCGCGCTCGCGGTGATTTCCGGTTCGCGGCGGTTGGGGATGAACGCGGCCATGCCGCCCATGGCAAAGGCGCCGCGGCGGTGGCAGGTCTTGACCAGCAGTTCCGTGTAGGCCCGCATAAAGGGTGCGGTCATGGACACATCCGCGCGGTCCGGCAGCAGATAGGCCTTCCCTGCGTCGCGGAAGACCTTGATCATGCTGAACAGGTAATCCCAGCGTCCGGCGTTCAGCCCGGAGGCATGGTTGCGCAGTTCGTAGAGAATTTCCTCCATTTCAAAGGCGGCCGGAATGGTTTCGATCAGGACCGTGGCGCGGACGGAGCCCTGCGGCACGCCGACATAGTCTTCGGAGAAGGTGAAGATATCGTTCCAGAGGCGGGCCTCCAGGTGGCTCTCCATCTTGGGCAGGTAGTAGTAGGGGCCCTGCCCGTTGTCCAGCAGCTGGCGGGCGTTGGCGAAGAAGTGGAGTCCGAAGTCCACCAGCGCGCCGACGGCGGGCTCGCCGTCGATCAGCAGGTGCTTTTCGGGCAGGTGCCAGCCGCGCGGGCGCATGACGACGACGGCGAGCGGCGCATCCGTGCGCAGCGAGTACTCCTTGCCCTCGGGTGAGGTGAAGGAAAGGTCTCCGCGGGCCGCGCGGTACAGGTTCACCTGGGAATCCACCACGTTGTGCCAGGTGGGGGTGCAGGCGTCCTCAAGGTCCGCCAGCCAGACCTTGGCCCCCGAGTTCAGGGCATTGATGGCCATCTTGGCGGGGGATGCGGGGCCGGTCATTTCCACACGGCGGTCCTGCAGTGCGGCAGGCGCTTCGGCCACCTTCCACTCGCCGCTGCGGATGTCGGCGGTCTCGGACAGGAAATCCAGCCTTCCCGTGGTGGCTGCTTCCTGCCGCCGGACCGAGCGCGCGGCAAGGCGCTCGTCCCGGATGCTGCGGAAACGGCGGTGGAGTTCTTCGATGAACTCCAGTGCCTCGGGCGTCAGGATGCGCTCCGCGCCTTCGGCGGGCGAGGAGTCGGTTACTTCGATGGCCATGATGATTCTCCCTATTGCGGTGCCGGTGGACAGCACGACAGTGACGTCGGCAACTTCTTCCGTATCGTGGATATTATTGTCTGAGAAGTGGAATAACAAGGGTTTACTGCCACTGCCGCATTGCTGCCGTCAGGTGCCCGCGGGCCCGGGCCAGCCGGCCCCGCACCGCCTGCGGGCTGATCAGCAGGGCGGCTCCGATCTCTGCGTAGCTCTGGCCATGGATTTCACGAAGCAGCCAGCAGGCCCGCTGGTCCGCCGGCAGCAGGGACAGTGCACGGCGCAGCGCCTCCAGCTCGGCCGCCTCCTCTGCCCTGTGGTGCGGGTCCAGCTTCCGGTCCGTCTCCCGCACGGAGACCACTTCCGCGGCGTCCGCCAGCGGGTCGGCGCCGGGCAGATCCTGGGGGTGCGACGTACGGTGCCGAAGCACATCCAGGCAGCGGTTGGTGGCCGTGCGGTAGACCCAGCCTCCGAAGGCTTCTTCGCGGTTCAAGGTCGGAAGGACCCGCCAGCCGGCCGTCAGGGTGTCCTGGACAACGTCCTCGGCGTCCCCGCGGTCCCGAAGCATCCGGTAGGCGAGCCGGAACAGCCTGCGCTGGTACACCGCCACGAGGTATTCAAACGCCGGCAGATCCCCGTCGCGTGCCCGCGCGACCAGGGCCGCCTCGTCGACATGGCCGTTCCACGGTTGCGTGCTCCGGGGGGAGTTCCCGTGCTCATACGCCGCCTGCGGCAGCTCGAATCCTGCCATGGTGTTCCTTGTCCTGTCCGGCGGCGGCCGGACCTGCTGCGATTGTCCCAGATCGGGTGCCGGTGCGGAATAACGGCGGTGCGGACCGGGCAATGTGGGCCGAAGTTACCGTTTGTGCGTGACGATCCCGGTTCCTGCCCGTCATTACCTCTGTAAGGGACGCGAGCGGTGCATCCGCTACTGAATGCAGGAGATGATTCCCATGGCAGATCCATCAAAGACGGCGGGGGCAACGTCCGCTACGGCCGGCCCGCAGGGGCAGGAGCAGGGGCAGACCATGCCGCAGGGATCGCCCGACGTCGACGCCGGCCGCCGGTCGGGGCCGCTGCAGACACCGCGGGGGGACACCACCATCGAAGAAACAGTGGTGCAGAAGCTGGCCGGGATGGCTACCCGCGAAGTTCCGGGGGTCTACACCATGGGCAACGCGGCACGCCGCGCTTTCAGCTCCATGACCGAACGTATTCCGGGATCGCAAACCAATGTCAGCAACGGGGTCACGGTGGAAAAGGGCGAACGCCAGGCTGCGATCGACGTGAGCATCGTCGTCGAATACGGCTACTCCGTGGTGGAGGTGAGCCAGGGGATCCGGCGCAACGTCATCCGGTCCGTGGAGAACGCCACCGGCTTGGAGGTTCTGGAGGTGAACGTGAATGTCACCGACGTCCACCTGCCGGAGGAGAACGGGGAGCAGGATGACCGTCCGGCGCCCAGCTCGTCGCAGACCCTTCAGTAAAGGCAGCACAACAACCAAAAGGAGGATTCCATGTCCGGAACACAGTGGTGTCTGGTAATCGGGCTGGTACTGGGAATCGTACTGGCTTTCGGCGGCTGGCTGGCCTTCCTGATAACGGTCCTGTTCGGCCTGATCGGGCTGCTGGTGGGCCTGGTGGTGGACGGAAAGGTGGACGTTCCGGGAATGCTCGGTAAAGCGACAAGCCGATGACCGCGCAGTCGGGAGCGCTGCCGGCGCTCTGGGACGTTGGCGGCCGGGGCGAAACCGTCCTGGCCCGGCGGGTACTGGAGAAGACAGCCAGCCAGGTTGCGCGGGACGAAACCTTTGCCGGCGGAAGCTCGCACGGGTTCCTGGGCATCGGCAGCCGGGCTGATCTTTCCGCACGTCCGGACGCCAAGGTGGAACTCGCCGGAAACTCAGCGAGCCTCAAGGTCACCGTGGGGCTTCCTTATCCGATGCCGCTGCGCCAGGCCACGGAGCAGCTGCGCCGCCGGATCACCGAACGCGTCACGGAATTGACCGGCGTCCAGGTGCGGCAGGTGAACATTACGGTGTCCTGGCTGAAGCCTCCCCGTGAGCTGCGCCGGAGAAGGAACCTGCAGTGAGCACGAAAATGCCGCCGGTATCCATGCGGCGCCGGCCCAGCCGGTCCGTTCCCGCAACAGTGTGCGCCGTCCTGATGCTCGCCCTCGGCGTCGCCCTGGTCTGGGGCGCCGTCGTCCGCCTGGTGCAGGGAAGCTGGCCGCTGTTCGTGACGCAGCCGCTGGGGTGGCTCGAACAGACCGGCTGGGACAGTACCCGGGGCTGGACCGGGGCCGTTGTCCTGCTGCTGATCGGGGGCATCCTGGTGCTGTGCGGGATGATCCCCGGCGACTTCTCGGCACTGCCGCTACGGGGCAAATCGGCCACCATGCCGGACCTGCCAGGTGCCGGGGAATCCGCCGGCGTGCCGTCCGTCCAGGGCGGGGAACGTGTGGTGATGAGCCGCCGGGCCGTTGCCCGGCTGGCGGCATCCACCTGCAACCACATCGACGGCGTGGCTTCCGCCTCGGCGAGGGCCTCTTCACGCAAGGTCCATCTGGACGTCACGACGGCGCTGCACGGCACGTCCGACGTACGGCACTGGGTAGTGGACGGCGTGCGCTCGCGTCTTGCCGCGACGGGACTGGACCCGGTGCCCGCTGTGACGGCCTCGGTCCGTACGCGGGACTGACGGTGACGGAGCGGGGCGGGCAGCCGGGAGGAAAGGCAACGGAAAAATGAGACACCATGCGGGAAAGACCAATCGCACGTGGCTGATTGTCCTCGGGATCATCTTCCTTGCTGCCGGAGTGCTGGCAGTGCTCATCGCCAACGGGACACTGGAACGCCTCATCGGCGGCAGCCCCGGACGCTCGGACCGGGTGCTGTCCGACGGCCAGGGCCTTTTGTCTGGTGAATATGCATCCTGGGGCATGCTGCTGGCCGGGCTGATCCTGGGGCTATTGGGACTGTGGTGGCTGACGGCCCAGGTTCCGCGAGCCCGGGCGGCAGGGACGTTCCGGCTCCAGGACGACGCTGCACACGGCACCACCGTGTGCGACCCCCGGGTGCTCGCCGCCGCCGTCGGCCACGAGACCGAACAGCTGCCCGGCGTGGTGGGTTCCACCGTCCGCCTCCGCGGTACCCCTGACGAACCGGATCTGGCCATGAAGGTGACGGTGAATGCCGACACTGACGTGCAGGGGGTCATTGCCCGGATCCAGCAGGAGGTGGTGCCGCACCTGGTCTCGGCACTGGAGGTGCCGCTCAGTACCTTCGGGCTGGAGATCGACGCCAGCAGCAAGGCCGGATCCCCGGGAGGCGGCGCTGCCGTCAGCTCCCGGGGGACCGTCGTCTACTAGGAGCCGCCTAGGGCCTGCCGGCCGGCAGCGCAGCCCGCTCGCGGGCGACGTCGTCGCGGTGCGCGGCCACACGCGCCTGGTGCAGCGGCGTGCGCCGCAGGACGGAGTAAATGACGCCCAGCAGGAGGAACCAGGCGGGGGTAACAAGCAGGGCCTGCAGTGTGTCGGTCTGGGTGGTGAGCGCCCACAGGATGAAGGCGAAGAACGCGAGGACCACGTAGACCATCACGACGCCGCCGGGCAGCTTAAAGCTTGATGCAACATGCAGCTGCGGCCGGCGCTTCCGGTACACCAGGTAGCTGATCAGGATGATGGACCAGACGAACATAAAGCACAGTGCCGAAATGGTGCTCACCAGGGTGAACGCCGCGCTGACCGATTCCCCGGCGTACAGCAGTACGACACCGCCCAGCAGGAAGGTGCAGGAGAAGAACAGGGCGTTCTGGGGAACTTTCCGCCGGGAGAGGCGTCCGAAGGGCCGGGGCGCATCGCCGTCCTGGGCCAGGCCGAAAACCATACGCGACGTGGAATATATCCCCGAATTCGCCGAAGACGCCGCGGAAGTCAGCACCACGAAGTTCACGATGGCTGCGGCGGTGCCCAGCCCGGCCAGCGTGAACATGCCCACGAACGGGCTTTCATCGGCGCTGAATTCGTTCCACGGGATCACTGCCATCAGGACGGTCAGGGCGCCCACATAGAACAGCAGGATGCGGATGGGAATGGAGTTCACGGCCCGGGGCAGGTTCTTTTCCGGGTCCTTGGTCTCCGCCGCTGTGGTGCCCACCAGCTCGATCCCGACAAACGCGAACACGGCAATCTGGAAGCCGGCAATGAAGCCCATGGGACCGGTGGGGAAGAAGCCGCCGTGTTCCCACAGGTTGCCGAAGCCTGCCCGTACGCCGTCGCCGTGCGTGAAGCCGGTGAAGATCATGACCAGGCCCACGACAATGAGCGTCAGGATGGCGACGATTTTGATCAGTGCAAACCAGAACTCGGTTTCACCGAAGGCCTTCACCGTCGGGAGATTCAGCGCGAGCAGAACCAGGATGCAGGCCAGGGCCGGTATCCACAGCGGGGCATTGCCCCACCAGAAGGTGACGTAGTGCGCAATTGCCACCACGTCCGCGATACCGGTGACCACCCAGCAGAACCAGTAGGTCCAGCCCGTGAAGAAGCCGGCCCACGGCCCCAGCAGGTCGGCCGAGAAGTCGGTGAAGGACTTGTAATTGAGGTTGGAGAGCAGTAGTTCGCCCATGGCCCGCATCACGAAGAACAGCATGAAGCCGATGATCGCGTAGACGAAGATCACTGACGGTCCTGCCGCGGAGATGGTCTTGCCGGATCCCATGAACAAACCGGTGCCGATGGCGCCGCCGATGGCCAGCAGCTGAATATGCCGGCTGGACAGGGAGCGGGCGAGGTGGGGTTCCTCTGCTCCGTTTTGCGGCGCGGGAACAGCGCTGTCGCTCTGTGGGCGGGTTATGTGCTCAGACATTGGAATCTCTCTTTTAGGCACCCGCCGGCAGCTCGTCCGCCGTAATCGCCTATGCCGCCCCGAAAGGCAGCCCTGGATGTTGGCGCTGCCGCCGACATTTCAGTTTGGAAGCCGTTTGCAGGCTCCGTCAAATTCACGCAGCTGTGACGTCGCAGGTCACACGGGGGTTCGCCCCGATGGGCATGCCCCGCAGCCGGGCGTGTTGATTGGTTGAGTGGCAGCGGCAGGCAGGCTAAAGTTGTGTGTGTCACACGGCCTGAGGAAATGCTCGAGCCAACAACTGAACATGCCTTTATCAGCCGTGGCGGGAGAGTTCCGCCGGATGCACAGCAGCATCGGCGGGCGCCGTAGGAGCAAACCCTCCCCGGGAATCTCTCAGGCCCCCGTACCGCCACAGCGAGGCAACTCTGGAAAGCAGTTCCCGGCCTGCCGGAAACTCACCGACGGTGCAAGCGGAAGAACACCCGCGGAATCTCTCAGGTCCAATACAGAGCGGGGAGGATCCGTCTACGTCGACGTACCCCCGTCTGTCTTTCCTGGAGCCTCACATGCCTGCAGAACCGTCCTCCTCCACTCTTGCCGCCGCGTTCGCGGACAGGCATATCGGCGCCCGTGCCGATGCCGTTGACACCATGCTCAAGGCCGTCGGCTACGACTCCCTTGACGGCCTGGTGGACATGGCCGTCCCCGCTGCAATCCGGCAGGGCTTCCCGCTGGTCCTGGATCCCGCGCAATCCGAAGAGGAAACCCTCGCTGCGCTGCGCCGCATTGCCGGGAAGAACAAGACCGCCGTGCAGATGATCGGGCAGGGCTACTACGGCACGCACACTCCGCCGGTGATCCTGCGCAACGTGGTGGAGGATCCGGCCTGGTACACCGCCTACACCCCGTACCAGCCCGAAATCTCCCAGGGCCGCCTCGAAGCGCTGCTGAACTTCCAAACCATGGTCCAGGACCTCACCGCCCTGCCCATCGCCAACGCGTCCCTGCTGGACGAAGCCACCGCGGTGGCCGAAGCGGTGCTGCTGATGCGCCGGTCCAATAAGGCAAAGGGCAACGGCGCCATTGTGCTGGACCGCGAACTCTTCCCGCAGACCATCGCCGTGGTGAAGGGGCGCGCGAAGGCGCTCGGCTTCGAGGTCATCGTGACCGACCTGGCGGCCGGCCTCCCGGAAGGCGAGCTCGCCGGCGTCGTCCTGCAGCAGCCCGGCGCCTCCGGCGTGGTCCGGGACCTTGCCGGTGTGATCGCCGACGCCAAGGAACGCGGCGCCCTCGTCACCGTGGCCGCGGACCTGCTGGCCCTGACGCTCATCACTCCTCCCGGCGAGCAGGGCGCGGACATTGCCGTCGGCTCCGTGCAGCGCTTCGGCGTCCCGCTGTTCTTCGGCGGCCCGCACGCCGCCTACATGGCCGTCCGCAAGGGCCTGGAGCGGTCCCTGCCCGGCCGTCTGGTGGGCGTCTCGAAGGATTCCGCCGGCACCCCCGCCTACCGGCTGGCGCTGCAGACCCGCGAGCAGCACATCCGCCGGGAGAAGGCCACATCCAACATCTGCACCGCGCAGGCGCTGCTGGCCATCGTGGCCTCCATGTACGCCGTCTACCACGGCCCCGAAGGCCTGACGGCGATTGCCCGCCGTGCCCATGAGTCCGCCCGTTCGCTGGCTGCCGCGCTGCAGGCCGCCGGCGTCGAACTGCTGCACGAGAGCTTCTTCGACACCGTGACCGCCCGTGTCCCCGGCCGCGCAGCGGAGATTATTGCCTCCGCCGAGGCGAAGGGCATCAACCTGCGCTCCATCGATGCGGACACCGTGGGCATCTCCGCCGACGAAACGACGACGCCGGCCGTCATCGCCGACGTCGCCGCCGCCTTCGGTGCGGCCCCCGTCGACGCCGTGGAAGGCTTCGACCTGCCCGCCGGACTGCTGCGCACCTCCGAGTTCATGACGCACCCGGTGTTCTCCTCCTACCGCTCCGAAACCCAGATGCTGCGCTACCTGCGCCGCCTCTCGGACCGCGACCTGGCCCTGGACCGCACCATGATTCCGCTGGGCTCCTGCACCATGAAGCTCAACGCCACCGCGGAAATGCAGGCCATGACCTGGCCGGAATTCGCGTCCATCCACCCGTTCGCTCCGGATTCCCAGACCGAGGGCTGGCGGGAACTGATTGCGGACCTGGAAGAGAAGCTTGCGGTCATCACCGGATACGACACGGTGTCCATCCAGCCCAACGCCGGTTCGCAGGGCGAACTGGCCGGACTGCTGGCCATTCGCGGCTACCACCACTCCCGCGGCGATCAGCAGCGTACCGTCTGCCTCATCCCCGCCTCCGCGCACGGCACCAACGCCGCCTCGGCCGTGCTGGCCGGCATGAAGGTAGTGGTTGTGGCCACCGCCGACGACGGCGCCATTGACCACGCGGACCTGCGCGCCAAGATCGACGCGCACCGCGAAAACCTTGCCGCCATCATGATCACCTATCCCTCCACCCACGGGGTGTTCGACGACGACGTCCGCGACGTCTGCGACGCCGTGCACGAGGCCGGCGGCCAGGTCTACATTGACGGCGCCAACCTCAACGCGCTCGTGGGCCTGGCCCAGCCCGGCGAATTCGGCGGCGACGTCTCCCACCTGAACCTGCACAAGACCTTCTGCATCCCGCACGGCGGCGGCGGCCCCGGCGTCGGACCCGTGGCCGCGAAGGCGCACCTGGCACCGTTCATGCCCGGCGATGCCGCCACCTGGACCGACGGCGAGGACATCCCCGTCTCCGCCTCCCGCTTCGGCTCCGCCGGCGTGCTGCCCATCTCCTGGGCCTACGTGAACCTGATGGGCGGCGAGGGCCTGACCAGTGCCACCAAGCACGCCCTGCTCGCGGCGAACTACGTGGCCGCCCGCCTGAACGAGTACTTCCCGGTGCTCTACACCGGCAAGGGCGGACTGGTGGCGCACGAGTGCATCCTGGACCTGCGCGAGCTGACCGCGAAGACCGGCGTCACCGCCGAAGACGTGGCCAAGCGGCTGGTGGACTACGGCTTCCATGCCCCCACGCTGTCCTTCCCGGTGGCAGGCACCCTGATGGTGGAGCCCACCGAGTCCGAGGACCTGGGCGAGATGGACCGCTTTATCGACGCAATGATCGCCATCCGCGCCGAAATCGACCAGGTGGCCGCCGGGGACTTCACCCTTGAGGGCAGCCCGCTGCGCAACGCCCCGCACACCGCCGTCGTGGTGGCAGCCAACGACTGGGACCGCGCCTACCCGCGTGAACAGGCCGCTTTCCCGCTGCGCAGCCTGCGCATGGACAAGTATTTCCCGCCCGTGGGCAGGATCGACGGCGCCGCAGGAGACCGGAACCTCATCTGTTCCTGCCCGCCCATCGAAGACTTCGAAAACTAGAAGGAACATTCCATGACTGAGAAGTACACGGCGCTCTACGAAGCGCACAAACAGCTGGGTGCCTCCTTCACCGACTTCGGCGGCTGGCAGATGCCCCTGAAGTACAGCTCCGAGCTCGCCGAACATAAGGCCGTACGCAGCGCCGCCGGCCTGTTCGACCTCTCCCACATGGGCGAAGTGGAGGTCACCGGGCCCGACGCCGGTGCGTTCCTGGACTTCGCACTGGCGGGCAAGCTGTCCGCCGTGAAGGTGGGGCGTGCCAAGTATTCGCTGATTACCAACAATGACGGCGGGATCATCGATGACCTGATCAGCTACCGCCTCGCCGACGACGCCTATCTGGTGGTGCCCAACGCCGGCAACGCGGACACCGTGGCCGCCGAACTGGCCGCCCGCGCCGAAGGTTTCGATGTCACGGTGAACAACGTGTCCGCCGAAACCTCCCTGGTGGCGGTGCAGGGCCCGGCCGCCGAGGCCATCCTGCTGGACCTGGTCCCCGCCGACCAGGCGGAAGTTGTCACCGGGATGAAGTACTACGCCGCCGCCACGGTGGGCCTCCGGGCGGGGGAGCGGACCCTGGACCTGCTCGTCGCCCGCACCGGGTACACCGGCGAGGACGGGTTCGAGATCTACGTGCCGAACGACGACGCCGCGGCCCTCTGGGACGCGCTGCTCGCGGCCGGCTCGGAGTCCGGCCTGATCCCGGCGGGCCTGGCCTGCCGCGATTCGCTCCGGCTGGAGGCCGGCATGCCGCTCTACGGCAACGAGCTCACCCTGGATACGGACCCCTACGCAGCGGGCCTCGGCCCCGTGGTGGCCCTGTCCAAGGAAGGCGACTTTGTCGGCCGCGAGGCCCTGGCCGCCAAGAAGGAGGCGGGTCCCTCGCGGAAACTCGTCGGTCTGAAGGGCTCCGGCCGCCGTTCGGCCCGCAGCCATTATCCGGTCCTCAGCAGCGACGGCGAAACGATTGGTGAAGTCACCTCGGGCGCGCCCAGCCCCACCCTCGGTTTCCCGATCGCCCTCGCCTACGTGGATGCGGCCTACGCCGAACCCGGAACCGAGCTCGCCGTCGACCTCCGCGGCAAGCCCGAATCCTTCACGGTTGTCGACCTTCCGTTCTACAAGCGCGACAAGTAACTGACTCCGTTACGGCAACCACGGGCGCGCGGCAGAATGCCGCGCTTCCGCAGCCCCGGCCTAAACTTTGAACAAACCACGATCAAGCTTTCCGAGAGGCAACCAGATGAGCAAAGTAAACGCAGGACTCCGCTATTCCGCCGAACATGAGTGGGTGGACTCCTCGAGCCCCGTCCGCGTCGGCATTTCCGCCGTCGCTGCGGACGCGCTTGGCGACGTCGTTTATGTTGACCTGCCCGCCGTCGGCGACACGGTCACTGCCGGGGAAACCTGCGGGGAGGTCGAATCCACGAAGTCCGTCTCGGACCTGTACGCGCCGGTTTCCGGTGAAATCGTGGAGATCAACCAGGAGGCCATCGACAACCCGGCGCTGCTGAATGAAGATCCGTACGGTGCCGGCTGGCTGTTCACCGTGAACGCCACGAGTGAGGGTGCGCTGCTCAGTGCCGAGGAATACGCGGAGAAGAACGGCGGCGAGCTGTGAGCGACTACCTCAACGACTCCCTGGCGTCGGTCGACCCCGAGGTCGCAGAACAGATCGACAACGAGCTCCGCCGGCAGCAGCAGGGCCTGGAGATGATCGCTTCCGAGAACCACACTGCCTTCTCCGTGATGCAGGCCCAGGGCTCGGTGCTGACCAACAAGTACGCCGAGGGCTACCCGGGACGCCGCTATTACGGCGGCTGCGAATTCGTGGACGTCATCGAACAGCTCGCCATCGACCGCGCCAAGTCCCTCTTCGGTGCGGGCTTCGCCAACGTGCAGCCGCACTCCGGTGCGCAGGCCAACGCCTCAGTGATGCACGCCCTGATCCGGCCCGGAGACACCATCCTGGGCCTGTCCCTGGCGCACGGCGGGCATCTGACCCACGGCATGAAAATCAACTTCTCCGGCCGGCTTTACAACGTGGTGCCCTACAACGTGTCCGAAGAGGACCACCGTGTGGATATGGCCGATGTGGAAGCCCTCGCCAAGGAACACCGGCCCAAGCTGATCGTGGCCGGCTGGTCCGCCTACGCCCGCCAGCTGGACTTCGCCGAATTCCGCCGCATCGCGGACGAGGTGGGCGCCTACCTCATGGTGGACATGGCCCACTTCGCCGGCCTGGTGGCCACGGGACTGCATCCCAGTCCTGTTCCCCACGCCCATGTGGTCACCACCACCACGCACAAGACCCTCGCCGGACCCCGCGGCGGCATCATCCTCTCCAACGACGCCGACATCGCCAAGAAGATCAATTCGGCGGTGTTCCCCGGCCAGCAGGGCGGTCCGTTGGAGCACGTCATCGCGGGCAAGGCAACGGCCTTCAAGATCGCCGCCACCCCCGAGTTCAAAGAGCGGCAGGAACGCACGCTCGCCGGCGCCCGGATCCTTGCCGAGCGCCTGCTGGCCGACGACGTCGCTGCCGCCGGCATCTCCGTGGTCTCCGGCGGAACGGACGTTCACCTGGTGCTCGTTGACCTGCGCAACGCGTCCCTCAACGGCCAGGAGGCCGAAGACCGGCTGGCGCAGATCGACATCACCGTGAACCGCAACGCGGTGCCGTTCGACCCGCGGCCGCCCATGGTGACCTCGGGCCTGCGCATCGGCACCCCCGCCCTGGCCACCCGCGGCTTCGGTGAAGACGCGTTCCGGGAAGTTGCGGACATCATTGCCTCGGCCCTCATCGCCAATGAGGATTCAGACCTGGCACCCCTGCGTAAGCGCGTCACCGCGCTCGCCCAGGCCCATCCGCTGTACCCGGAGGTGGCGGACCTCTCCGCTGCCCCCGCTGCGGCAAACCGTTAGGAAATCCCTTGGCTGTCGGCGTTTTTGACCTGTTTACCGTGGGCATCGGCCCATCGAGTTCCCACACAGTGGGCCCGATGCGTGCCGCTGCGCTCTTTGCAGCGGAACTGGTCGACGCCGGCAGCGTGCCCGCCGTCGCCGGCCTCCGTGTGGACCTCTACGGTTCCCTCGCGGCAACCGGGCGCGGCCACGGCACGATGACCGCGGTGCTGCTCGGCCTGGAGGGGTTCGCCCCCGAACTGATCCTGCCGGAACAGGTGGAGCAGCGCCTCGCGGACATCGAGGCGACCCGGAAACTGCAGCTGTGCGCGCAGGTCCCCGGCGCCGTGGCATGCCCGCTGGAATACGGCGAGGCTGACATCGTGCTGCACCCGCTCACCGTGCTGCCCCGCCACACCAACGGCATGAAATTCGCTGCCCTGGCGGCCGACGGTTCCGTGCTGCAGGAAGCCACCTTCTTCTCCGTGGGCGGCGGCTTCATTGTCCGCGAAGGGGAAGAACGGGCCGACGCCCTGGAACTCGAGGCCAGCAAGTCGGAGTTGCCATATCCCTTCCGCACCGCCGCCGAACTGCTGCAGCACTGCACCGGTACGGGACTGGGCATCAGCGACGTCATGCTGGCCAACGAAAAGGCGTCCCGTCCCGAGGCCGACATCCGCGCCGGCCTGCTGCATATCCGCGACGTGATGGAGGAATGCAAGAACTCGGCCATCCGCCGCACCGGCCTGCTGCCCGGCGGACTGAAGGTCCGCCGTCGTGCTCCGGGCTGGCACGACCGGCTGCGCGCCGAGGACCCGAACCGGGACCCGAAGTTCTGGCAGGAGTGGGTGAACCTCGTGGCCCTGGCCGTCAATGAGGAAAACGCGTCCGGCGGACGCGTGGTCACCGCCCCCACCAACGGTGCGGCGGGCATCATTCCCGCCGTGATGTTCTACGCCACGCACTACGGCCCCGGCATGGAAGACGCCACACCCGAGCAGCGCGACGACGTGGTGGTGCGCTTCCTGCTCGCCGCAGCCGCCGTGGGCGTGCTGTACAAGGAACAGGCCTCCATTTCCGGTGCGGAGGTGGGCTGCCAGGGCGAGGTCGGTTCGGCATCGTCCATGGCCGCCGCCGGTCTGGCCGAAATCCTGGGCGGAACGCCGGAGCAGGTGGAAAACGCCGCCGAAATCGCGATGGAGCATAACCTGGGCCTGACCTGCGACCCGATCGGCGGGCTGGTGCAGGTGCCCTGCATCGAACGCAACGCCATCGGAGCTGCCAAGGCCGTGAACGCCGCGAAGATGGCGCTCTGGGGCGACGGCGAACACCGAGTCTCGCTGGATGAAGTGATTGTGACGATGCGGGAAACCGGCCGCGACATGAGCTCTAAGTACAAGGAAACCGCGCTCGGCGGTTTGGCCGTCAACGTGGTGGAGTGCTGAGCATCCGTCTCACCCGCTGAATGTGATTTGGAGAACACTCCCGGGTTAAGCAAGGCTGTGATGTCGCTTTTGACAGCAGGCTTACTGAAACCGAGGAACCAATGAACGCAGTACGGGCAGTTCCCCTGGCACCGGCATCCGAAGAGGTCGGCTGGCTCGGATCCATTGACGCGGCCGTCAACTCCTTTTTCGAACCGATTACCGCGGTGTTTTCCGGGATCGTGTTCTTCCCGGTCAGCATCGGCGACTTCAGCTTTCCCATTGTTGTCGCCTGGCTGATCCTTGCCGGCATTATCTTCACCGTCTACTTCGGCTTCATCCAGTTCCGCGGGTTGAAGGTGGCGGTGGAGGTGATCCGGGGAAAGTTTTCGTCCAAGGATGATCCGGGCGAGGTGCCGCACTTCCAGGCCCTGACCTCAGCCCTCTCGGGCACCGTAGGCCTGGGCAACATTGCCGGCGTCGGTGCGGCGATGGCGCTGGGTGGCCCCGGAGCCACCTTCTGGATGATCCTGGCCGGACTGCTGGGCATGGCCTCGAAGTTCGCGGAATGCACGCTGGGCGTGAAGTACCGCGTGGTCCACGACGACGGCACCATCAGCGGCGGCCCGTTTAAGTACCTGCCCGTGGCCTTTCGACGGTTGGGCCACTGGCCGGCCAAGATCCTCACGGGCATCTTCGCCGTGGCGATCCTCATCTTCGGCATTGCCGGCGGCAGCATGTTCCAGGCCAACCAGACCTTCGCGCAGATCCAGAATGTGACCGGCGGCGATGACGGCCTCCTCGGCAGCGCCGGCGCGGCCCTGATCTTCGGGTTGATCCTTGCTGCCCTGGTGGCCGTCGTGATCCTCGGCGGCATCAAATCCATCGGCGCCACCACCTCCAAGCTGGTGCCGGCCATGGGCGGTATCTACATTCTGGCCTGCCTGTTCGTGATCATCGTGAACTTCGAGAACGTCCCGGCAGCGTTCGGCGCGATCATCGAGGGTGCCTTCCGGCCCGAGGGCTTCGCCGGCGGCATCATCGGCGTCATGATCGTCGGTTTCCAGCGGGCATCCTTCTCGAACGAGGCGGGCGTGGGCTCCGCGGCCATCGCCCATTCCGCGGTCAAAACCCGCCGTCCGGTCAGCGAAGGCTTCGTGGCGCTCTTCGAACCGCTCGTGGACACGGTGCTGATCTGCACCATGACCGCCCTGGCCATCATCATGGCGTCCACGCCCAGCCTGCAGGCCGGAATCGACCAGGTGCAGGCCGGCGGTGACGCCCCCGACGGCGTCATCCTCACCTCCGACGCCTTCGCGACCGTCCTGCCGTGGTTCCCGATTGTGCTCGCCATTGCCGTGGCACTCTTCGCCTACTCCACCATCGTCACCTGGTCCTACTACGGCCTGAAGTCCTGGGAGTACCTGTTCGGCCGCGGCCGCCGCCGGGAGATCGCCTACAAGGTGCTCTTCCTGCTCTTCACCGTGGCCGGCTGCGTTCTGTCCTTCAGCCAGGTCATCAGCTTCGCCGACGCCGCCCTCTTTGTCTGCGCATTCGTGAACCTGCTGGGCGTGTATCTGCTGCTGCCCGTGATCAAGCGGGAAATGAAGGCGTACCTGGCGGACCGCAGGAGCGGAAAGTTGGAGATGCTCGGCATTGACGAGGATGACATCAAGGAAGCTGCCGCCACCGCCTAGCCAACGCGCCCGCCGTCGTCGGCATTTTCCTCCAGGCTCCCTCGCCGCTTCCGCTATTCGCCGGGAAGCGGCGGGGGAGCCTTTTCTGTTGAGCCCGCACCGGGAAGGATGATAAACCATAAGGACACTTACTATCGAGGGACGGGGATGAGAAATGCCTAAGACCGGCAAGAACGACCACGCGGTGAAGAGCGAGCTGCCTTCGACCCTGCAGCGCTCGGATAGAAAGGCCCAGGACACGTTCGCGAAGACGTACGACTCGGCAGCGGAGGAATACGGCGACGGCGAGCGGGCAGCGCGGACGGCGTATTCCTCCCTCAAGCACACCCACGAAAAGGTGGGCGACCACTGGGAGGAAAAGGAGGGGAAGGGCCCCTCGGATGCCAAGGCCGCGGAGGGGCGGGGATCCACCAAGGAGACTGCCGGGGGAGTGGACGCCAACGCCTCCAAGGAGCACCTGTATGAACTGGCGGCCAAGCTGGACATTTCCGGTCGTTCGAAAATGACCAAGGACCAGCTGGTGGAGGCCCTGCAGAAGGCCAACGAGAAGCAGACCCGGAAGGCGCGGGAAGACTAGAAGCGGGTCCCGGCCGGGCGCGGAATCTCCCAGGGGTCTGGCGGGCGGTCCGCCGCCGCCATACGATACCAAGCACAGTCTCGGATGTTCCTGGCAGGGCAGTACCCTTCGGCGGATCGGGATAGTTCCATGTCGACAGTGAAATACACCGCGGAACCGGACGGAACCTTTGTTGCACCCCGGGTGGTTCCCGTGTCCAAGGGGCGGATTGTCGTCAACTGGATCACGTCCACGGATCATAAAACCATCGGGTTCATGTACCTGATCGCGTCCTTTGTCTTTTTCTCCCTGGCCGGAGTGATGGCACTGCTTATCCGGGCCGAACTGTTCGAACCGGGCATGCAGATCCTGCAGACCAAGGACCAGTACAACCAACTGTTCACCATGCACGGCACAGCCATGTTGCTGATGTTCGCCACGCCGCTGTTCGCGGGCTTCGCCAACGTCATGATGCCGCTGCAGATCGGTGCACCCGACGTAGCCTTCCCCCGCCTGAACGCACTTGCGTTTTGGTTCTTCCTGTTCGGCTCACTGGTCGCGATGTCCGGTTTCATCACCCCGCAGGGCACCGCTTCCTTCGGCTGGACCGCCTACACGCCCCTGTCCAACGTGGCCTTCAGTCCTGGCCTCGGCGGTGATTTGTGGGTGTTCGGGCTGGCGCTGTCAGGTTTCGGCACCATCCTGGGCTCCGTCAACTTCATCACCACCATCATCTGCCTGCGTGCCCCCGGCATGACCATGTGGCGCATGCCGATTTTCACCTGGAACACCCTGGTCACATCCATCCTGGTTCTGATGGCGTTCCCGCCGCTGGCAGCTGCACTTTTCGCCCTGGGCGC
This sequence comes from Arthrobacter sp. Ms25, assembly GCF_059090365.1. NCBI lineage: Bacteria > Bacillati > Actinomycetota > Actinomycetes > Micrococcales > Micrococcaceae > Arthrobacter > Arthrobacter sp. Ms25. Next base: position 388,021 of record NZ_JBNHFP010000003.1, read on the forward strand.
GGACCGCCGCTTCGGCGCGGATATCTACAATCCCGAACGCGGCGGTTCGATCCTCTGGCAGCACCTGTTCTGGTTCTTCGGCCACCCCGAGGTGTACATCATCGCGCTGCCGTTCTTCGGCATCGTGTCCGAGATTTTCCCGGTCTTCAGCCGCAAGTCCATCTTCGGCTACAAGGGTCTGGTCTTCGCGACCATCGCCATCGCCGCCCTGTCCGTTACGGTCTGGGCGCACCACATGTACGTGACCGGCGCCGTCATGCTGCCGTTCTTCGCGTTCATGACCATGCTGATTGCGGTGCCTACCGGCGTGAAGTTCTTCAACTGGATCGGCACGCTGTGGCGGGGGTCCATTACGTTCGAAACCCCCATGCTGTGGAGCCTCGGCTTCCTGATTACCTTCCTCTTCGGGGGGTTGACCGGCATCATCCTGTCCTCGCCGCCGCTGGACTTCCACGTCTCGGATACGTATTTCGTGGTGGCGCATTTCCACTATGTCGTGTTTGGCACCGTGGTCTTTGCGATGTTTGCCGGTTTTTATTTTTGGTGGCCCAAGTGGACCGGGAAAATGCTCAATGAGCGGTTGGGAAAGATACATTTCTGGCTGCTTTTCTTGGGCTTCCACACCACGTTTCTGATCCAGCACTGGCTGGGTGTCCTGGGCATGCCGCGCCGCTACGCGGACTACCTGGTGGAAGACAACTTCACCGGCATGAACCAGCTGTCCACTGTCGGTGCCGGCATTCTGGCCCTGTCGATGATTCCCTTCTTCTGGAACGTGTACATCACCTGGCGTCACGGCAAGAAGGTCGAGGTGGACGACCCCTGGGGCTTCGGCGGATCGCTGGAATGGGCAACCTCCTGCCCGCCGCCGCGCCACAACTTCACCTCGCTGCCCCGGATCCGCTCGGAACGGCCCGCGCTGGATCTGCATCATCCGGAGCTGATGCCGCGGGCGAACTCGGATACGGATTCACCGGCCGAAAAGCTCTTCGGCGCAGCGGACATGGGCAGCGAGCATCCGCGCGATCCCGATCCCCGGCAATAGGGGCCGGAACGGCATAACGTTCCGCATTCGATAATTGGCGCTTGCAAACTAAGTATGCTTATTATGTTATCAAGAAGTCCCCAAGGTTTTGACTGCGGGGGTTGGTAACTAATGAGAGGTATTGGCAGAATGTCAAACCATGGCAACACGGCTGCGACCGCCGGGCGCACCAATGTCCAGAAGGCCGCACTGGCCTTCGGCGTCGTTTTCCTGCTGGTCGGCGTTCTGGGATTCATCCCCGGCGCAACCACCAACTACAGTGAACTGACCTTCGCCGGCCACCACTCCGAAGCGAAGCTGTTGGGCATCTTCCAGGTGTCCGCACTGCACAACATCGTCCACCTGCTGTTCGGCATCGCCGGCCTGGCATTCGCCCGCACCGTTTCCGGCGCCCGCAACTACCTGATCGGCGGCGGCATTATCTACGCGCTGCTGCTGGTCTACGGCCTGTTCATCGGCCACGATTCCGCCGCCAACTTTGTTCCGCTGAACACCGCTGACAACTGGCTGCACGGCTTCCTTGCCGTTGCGATGATCGGTGCCGGCATGGCCCTGACCCGTGACCGCCGCGACGCTCCGGCAGCCCGCGCCTAACTCACGCAGCTTCACCGCTTCCAACCGCCGCCGCGGTTCCCGGCCCTTTCCGGCCGGGAACCGCGGCGGCTGGTCGTTTAAGGCAATTCCGTTTGAGTGAGCCGATTTGCGTCTGGCGGGCGCAAACCGTTGACCCTGCCAAGGGGCGGGCCTAGGGTCGAACGCATCATCACCGTGGATGGAGAAACAAAAACAAAGGAGTTTTTGTGACGACTGCTGCCTTTCACCAGCCTCTCGACCCGATTGCCGGTTCCCTGGCCCTGTCTGCCATCCTGGCAGCGCTGCCCCTGTTGATTCTGTTTGTCCTGCTGGGCGTGTTCCGGATGAAGGCCTACCAGGCCGCATTGATCAGTCTCGCGCTGTCCCTCATCCTGGCCGTGGCGGGCTGGCAGATGCCGGTGGGCCAGGTTCTTTCGGCGACCGGGCTGGGCGCCTTCTACGCCATCTTCCCCATCCTCTGGATCCTGATCAACGCCCTGTGGATCTATAAGCTCACCGTCGCGACACCGTGGTTCGAGGTCCTGGGGCGGACCATCCGTTCCATCTCGGACGATCTGCGCATCCTCTCCATCCTGATTGCCTTCTGCTTCGGTGCCTTGCTGGAATCCCTGGCCGGCTTCGGCGCCCCCGTGGCCATCGCGGCGGCCATGCTGATGGCCGCCGGCATGAAGCCGCTGAAATCCGCCGTCGTCGCCCTGCTGGCCAACACGGCCCCGGTGGCCTTCGGCGCCATGGCCGCGCCGATCATCGCCTTGAACGGGGTTACGGGGATTCCGCTGCAGGAGCTGTCCTCCATGACCGGACGGCAGACGCCGTTCATCGCCCTCGTGGTCCCGCTGATCCTGGTCTTCCTGGTGGACGGGAAACGCGGGCTGCGGCAGACGTGGCCGGTTGCGCTGGTAGCCGGAGCTGCTTTCGGGCTGGCGCAGTTCGTTGCCTCGAACTTCTTCATCGTGGAACTGACCGACGTCGTAGCCGCCGTCGTGACCGTCATCGCGGTGCTGCTGATGCTCCGGGTCTGGCAGCCGGCCGAAATCATCGGCATGACCGGGGAAACCCGGGAGGACGAAAAGGCCGGGAAAACGGCGTCGGTTCCCGAAACGGAATCCGTGGGAACTGACACCCTCACGGGTCCGGGCCGCGGTTCGGCAGCAGGGGCAGGAACCAGTACCGGAGCCGCCGGAGGCGCAACTGCCGTGGGCGCCGGACGGCAGGGAGGCGGCGGCGATAGCGGCTCCGGCCCCAGCGGCACGACGTCGCACACCGGGCGGCCCTCCGGGCACGACGTCTGGATGGCCATCGCCCCCTACCTGGTGATTATCGTGGTGTTCTCCATTGCCCAGATCCCCGCAGTGAAGACCTGGCTGACTGCCATCGGCAGCACCACCTTCAAGTGGCCCGGACTGGACGTGGTCGGGAATAACGGCAACCCCGTGGCTGCCCAGACCCTTCGCTTTGACCACATCCGGGCAACCGGCACCCTGCTGCTTTTCTCCGGCATTATCACCATGCTGCTGTACCGGATTGCCCCGCGCCGCGGCGTACGCGTCTACGGCGAAACGCTGAAGCAGCTGCGCTGGACCATCCTGACGGTCTGTGCCGTGCTGGCGCTGTCCTTCGTGATGAACCTGTCCGGGCAGACCACCACCCTGGGCGTCGCCCTGGCCTCGGCCGGCGGCTTCTTTGCCCTGCTCTCCCCACTGCTCGGCTGGATCGGCGTGGCTTTGACCGGCTCCGACACATCGTCCAACTCGCTTTTCGGTGCCCTCCAGGTTGCCGCGGCGAATGAGACCGGCCTTTCACCCACGCTGATGGCCGCCGCAAACTCCTCCGCAGGCGTCATGGGCAAGATGCTGTCGCTGCAGAACCTGGCCATCGCATCGGCCGCCGTCGGCCTGGAAGGGGCGGAAGGAACCCTGCTGCGCAAACTGATCGGCTGGAGTCTGGGCCTGCTGGCTTTCATCACCGTGCTGATCTGGCTGCAGTCGACTTCGGTGCTGGGCTGGATGGTCCCGTAACCCCCGAGTCACTGCTGTTCCAGCTTCCCGGGGCGGCCGCCGCCCCCGAACTGTAAGGAGAAATACCGTGAGCACGCACTCCCTCGATCCGATTCCCGCCAGTGTCGCCTCCGGTCCGGGCAGCACGGTCCTGAGCAGCTTCCCGTCCCTCTCCGTGCTCGAAGTGGACCGGCAACGGGTGAGCACCGACCGGTCCGGTTTCGTGCCGGAGTCGCTGCCGGACGGCGTGGTGTCTGCGCGCACCGCGGATGACGTCGTGGCCACACTCCGGCTGGCCTCAGAGCACCGCATTCCCGTGGTTCCGCGGGGAGCCGGCACCGGGCTCGCCGCAGCATCCTCTTCCCGGGCCGGGGAACTGGTGCTCGATGTCTCGGGCATGAACCGGATCCTGCGCATCGATCCCCAGGAGCAGCTGGCCGTGGTGGAACCCGGGGTCCTCAATGCGGACCTGAACGCCGCCGCCGCGGAACACGGCCTTTTCTATGCACCGGATCCGGCGAGCACCGCCATCTGCAGCATCGGCGGAAACATTGCCACCAACGCCGGCGGCATGCGCTGCGCCAAGTACGGGGTCACCCGGGAGTCGGTGCTGGCCCTGCGCGTGATCCTGGCGGACGGCCGGGAACTGCGCACCGGCCGGGAAACCATCAAGGGAGTCAGCGGCTATGACCTCAACGCCCTGATGATCGGCTCGGAGGGAACGCTGGGGGTAGTGGTGGAAGCCACCCTGCGGCTGCGTCCCCTCCCGGTGCACACGGCCACGGTGGCCGCGTTCTTCCCGGATGTTACTGCTGCGGCCCAGGCGGCGTCCGCCGTCGTCGCCGCCCGGATCCAACCCTCGGTGATGGAGCTCATGGACGGACCCACGCTGGAGGCCGTGGATATGGCCATGGGCACCGATTACCGGTCCAAGGGCGGAGCCTTCCTGCTGGTGCAGACCGACGGGTACGGGGCCTTCCTGGAGCAGGACGTCGTGATGGATGTGGTCTCACCGCTGGGCAGCTGCGAGAAGGCCGTCGATGACGAGCACGCCGCGGCACTGATCACCGCCCGCAGGGAAGCCATTCCCTCGTTGGAGAAGCTGGGTCGGGTGTCCATCGGCGATATCGGCGTTCCCCGGGGCAGGCTGGCGGAAGTGGTGAGCGGGCTGGAGGAGATCTCGGCCCGCACCGGAGTCCGCATCTTTACCATTGCGCATGCTTCCGACGGGAACCTCCATCCCATGATCGTCATGGATCCGGAGGATTCGGTCACCACTGGCCCGGCGAAGGTGGCGCTGGGGGAGATGTTCCACCTGGCGAAACGGCTGGGCGGGACCCTGACCGGTGAACACGGCATCGGGCTGCTCAAGCGGGACTGGCTGGAGGAGGAGCTGGGCGATGTGTCCCTGGAAGTCATGAATACCATCCGCACCGCCCTGGATCCGCTGGGCATCCTCAATCCGGGAAAGGCGCTCTAAGCGTAAGGCGGGGGACCCGGTGCCCGGTTTGCGGTGGCGCCCGCCCCGGGCGGCACCTACTCTGTGCAGGATCACCTAGGTGTCCATCCCGTGAGGAGAGGCCATGCGACGACTGCCCTTAGTTACCGTTGCCGACAAATTGGAAAACGCCGCCTGGCTGGATCCGGCCACCGGATGGGTGGCGAAAACCGTGAAGTCGGCAGTGCCCTGGCCCGCCGTAAAGGACGTCCTGCACGGTGTTCCCCTGGGACATCCCCTGCACCCGCTGCTGATCGTGGTGCCGCTGGGGGCCTGGGTTTCCGCCGCCGTGCTGGATGTGCTGCCGGGAAATGAGCGGGCGGCCCGGACATTGGTGGGCGTTGGCGTTGTTTCGGCCGTCCCCACCGCGCTCTCGGGCTCCGTGGATTTCTCCCAGTTGGATGCCCGGCAGCAGCGGACCGGAATTGTGCATCAGGGCGCCAACGCACTCGCCGTCGGCCTGTATTCCGCTTCCTGGCTGGTGCGCGGCAGGGGCCGGACGGCACTGGGCCGGGTCCTCGCCTTCGCCGGACTTGCGGTCACCGGCGCGGGCGGCTTCCTGGGCGGGCACCTGTCGTACCGGCAGGGGGCCGGGGTCAACCGGAACGAGGACCTCCCGGGGGAAGTGCCGTCGGGCTGGCACTCACTGGGGCCCGTGGCGGCGTTCGTGTCCGGCGTCCCCCAGCCGGCCCGGCTCGGCACGCTGAATCTGATGGTGCTCAAACGTACGGACGGCGCCGCGGACGGTGCCGTCTCCGTCCTGGCGGACACCTGCAGCCACCTCGGCGGACCCTTGCACGAGGGGGAGCTGCGGCAGGTGAAAAACGAGCTGTGCATTGTCTGTCCCTGGCACGGCAGCACGTTCTCGGTGGAATCGGGGGAAGCCGTCCACGGTCCGGCCACCTCCCCGCAGCCGTCCTTTTCCACACGGATACGGGACGGTCTGCTGGAGGTGAGCCTCCGGGACTGACGCCGCCGGATCCGCCACCCGCGGCGACGGCGTCGCGGGCGGACGGCACCGTGTCCGGGTGCCGTCCCGCACCGGTTGCACCCAGTGCAATGATGCACGTAGTGTAGAAACGTGCTGAACACCGTCCCGGTTGAAGACCGCCGCAAGGCGCTCAAGGACCGCCACCGGCAGGCCATTGTGGCTGCTGCGGCGGCGTTGATGCATGAGCGGCAAACCACGGATTTCACCGTGGATGAACTTGCGCAGCGAGCCGATGTCTCCCGCCGCACCGTGTTCAATCATTTCGCGTCCATCCGCGACATTGTGTCCGAGGTCTGCAGCAACGTCCTCAGCTCGGCGGTGGAGACCCTGGTCCTGGTGCCCTCGGCTGACGGCGGACGCAGGGACGTGTTTGACGAGATAGCCGAGGCGTTCCGCGCCGCGGACCTGGTACCGCCCATGGCATACCTGACGCGGCTGCTGGGCATTGCGGGAACGGTTCCTTCAGCCGTTGGCGGTGAAGGGGCCGGTCCGGTCCAGACGCAGGCGCATCCGCTGGCCCTGCGGGCGTTCACCGAACTCAGTGACCGGCTCGCGTCCGTCATGTACACCCGCCACCCCCAGGCGGATCCGATCAGCGTGGACCTGCTGGTGGCTGCCCTGACCAGTGGCCTGGGCGTGTTGTACCACCACTGGCACTGCGCCACCGGTGCCGTGGACACTCCTGAATCACGCCGCGTCTGGGCTGAACTGCTGGACGCGCTCCTTGAAAAAGTCCGGTCCGGGCATGTTCCCGGCCCGGTGTACCCCGATTCCCCCAACCATCCCCCTAAAGGACAGACTCTCAATGGCTGAATTCCTCTACCGCCTCGGAGCCGCGGCCGCACGCCGTGCGCGCACCGTGCTGGCGGCGTGGTTCGCAGTGCTCGTGGTGGCAGGCGTAGCCTTCACGCTCTTCAGCGGCACCCTCACCACCGCATTCTCCATCCCCGACACGCCCACCACGCAGGTCACCGAGCGCTTGCAGGAGAAGCTGCCGCAGGCCTCGGGTGGCTCCGGTTCCGTGATGATCCAAACGGAGGACGGTTCCAGTTTCACGGATGAGCAGCGGCAGGAAATCACCGCCCTGGTGAACAAGGCCGCCGAAATCGACGGGGTGGAAAACGTCGTCGATCCGTTCGCCACGGAGGCGGACCGCGCCAAGCAGGGCCAGGAGCTCCAGGCCGGACTGGCGCAGGTTGAAGCGGGCCGCGCCCAGATCGAGGACGGGGAGTCCCAGCTGGAGGCAGGCCAGGCCCAGCTTGACGCCGCCCGGCAGCAGGCTGAAGCGGCCGGCGCCCCCGCCGAGATGATCGCAGGGCTGGATGCCCAGCAGGCCGAGCTCGACGCCAAGCGCGCGGAGCTGGAAGCAGGCCGTGAGGAGCTGGAAGCAGGCGCCGTGCAGGCCGAGCAGGGAGCTGCCCTGCTGGACATGTCTCAGGAAATCCGGATGGTGTCCGAGGACGGAAGCGCCGCCGTCGTGAACGTTACGTTCACGGAATCGCAGATGGAGATCACGCAGGAAACCAAGGACGAGCTGGTGGCGGCCTTTACGGACGAACCCATCGACGGCCTGCAGGTTGATTACTCCGCCGAAATTTCCGCTGCCGTGCCCGCGCTCTTCGGGATCGGCGAAGTTGTTGGCCTCGTCATCGCGGCAGTTGTCCTCTTTGTCATGCTGGGTACCCTGATCGGTGCCGGCCTGCCGCTGGTGACCGCGCTGATCGGCGTCGGCATCGGTGCCCTGGGGGCACTGGCCTTCTCTGGCGTCGTCGAAATGGCGTCCGTGACCCCTGTGCTGGGCCTGATGCTCGGCCTGGCCGTGGGCATTGACTACGCACTGTTCATCGTCAACCGGCACCGGCGACAGCTGAAGAGCGGCTACGCGCTGGAGGAATCAATCGCACTGGCCAACGGCACGTCGGGCAACGCCGTCGTCTTCGCCGGCGCCACCGTGTTCATTGCCCTGCTGGCGCTGAACATCACCGGCATTCCGTTCCTGGGCCTCATGGGTACCGTCGGTGCGGCCTGCGTCGCCATCGCCGTGCTGGTTGCGGTCACCCTGACCCCGGCCCTGCTGAAGCTCGTAGGCATGCGCATTCTCAGCCGGAAGGAACGCGTGGCCATCACACCCGCCGCGGACGCCGGTTCCAAGGAAGGCCGCCCGCAGCTCGCAGAGGCCAAGCCCATGTCCACCGGCCGGGCCGTGGTGACCGTTGTTGCCTCGATTGCGGCCTTGCTGCTGCTGGCGGTGCCGGCCATGGACCTGCGGCTGAACCTTCCCGACGGTTCCGCCGAATCCCACGACACCACCCAGTACCGTGCGTACGCAGCGGTTTCCGAGAAGTTCGGCGAGGGACAGAACGGCCCGCTGCTGCTGGTGGCCGAGCTGCCCGGTGAGCCGAGCGAAGAGGAAGCGCTGGTTGCCCAGAACGAGATTGCCAGCGCCATCTTCGACCAGGACGATGTGGCGGCAGTCGCCCCCATCGGGACGTCCGAGGACCGCTCCGTTGCCGCCTTCCAGGTGATCCCGGAAGAAGGCCCCACGAGCGAATCCACCGAAAACCTCGTGAACGAACTCCGCGGGATGTCACCGGTGCAGGGTGAGAACGGCGACTACGAGATCGGCGTCGCGGGCTCCGCCAGCGGCAACATCGACATCTCCGAGAAGCTGGGCGAAGCCCTGCCGCTCTACCTCGGCGTGGTCGTAGGGCTGTCCCTGCTCATCCTGATCCTGGTATTCCGGTCCATCTTCGTACCGGTGATCGCCACCCTCGGGTTCATCCTGTCCTACTTCGCCGCCCTCGGCGGCGTGGTGGCCATCTACCAGTGGGGCTGGCTGTCCGGGATCTTCGGCGTGGAGACGCCCGGCCCGATCCTGAGCTTCCTGCCGACCATCCTGGCGGGCATCCTCTTCGGCCTGGCCATGGACTACATGCTCTTCCTCGGCTCCGGCATGCGCGAAGCCTTTGTCCATGGAGCGCCGGCACGCCTCGCCGTAGCCCAGGGCTTCCGGGCCGGCCGTTCGGTGGTGGCCGCTGCGGCCATCATCATGGCGTCCGTGTTCGGCGGCTTCATCTTCTCGCACAGCACGATGATCCGGCCCATCGGCTTCGCCCTGGCGTTCGGTGTCCTGGTGGATGCCTTCGTGGTGCGGATGCTGCTGATCCCGGCCCTGATGCACCTGGCCGGGGACAAGGCCTGGTGGCTGCCGAAGTGGGTCGATAAGATCCTGCCGGACGTCGACGTCGAGGGCGCCTCCCTGCAGCGGCGCCATCCGCACGCCGATCAGAAGCCCGCAGAGGTGGAGGAGGCGGTCCGGAGCTAGCCTCCGCCGTCCCCTCGAACACCAAAGGTGCCGCCATTCCTCCGGGAAGGGCGGCACCTTTGGTGTTCCGCGCGCTGCAGCCGCGGGGGTAGGTCGCTGCTGTGGCGCACGGCGGCAAAGCGTCCTATGCTGCCGGCCATGGCTATCGCACGAGTACCCAGCACAGTTATTGACTGCCCGGATCCCGAGGCACTCGCCACCTTCTACGGAGCCCTTCTGGATTGGAAGGTGGACTTGGACGGGTACGACGGCGACTGGACCGAAATCTCCGACGCCACCGGCCAGCGCTTCGCCTTCCAGCGGGTGGAGAACTACACGCCGCCCGCCTGGCCCGGCCAGGATGTTCCCCAGCAGATGCACATCGACGTCGACGTCGACGACCTGGATGAAGGCGAAGCCGCGGTCCTGCTGCTCGGCGCAACCAAGCATGAGCACCAGCCTGGGGAGACCTTCCGGGTGTTCCTCGACCCGGCCGGGCACCCCTTCTGCCTCTGCGTTGGCTGGAAGGACGACTGAGCCGGCATCCGGCCGGTTAGCCGGCGAGATTGTCCTCCAACGTGGCGGTGTGCGCCGCCAAACGGGAGAACGCGCCGTCGGCGGTCCTTAGTTCGTCCGGCGTGCCCGCTTCGATGACCCTGCCGCCGTCGAGCACCACCACCTGGTCCGCGTTTTCCACGGTGGAGAGCCGGTGCGCAATGGTCAGCGTGGTGCGGCCGGCGGATAGCCGTTCCAAGGCCAGCTGCACCTGCGCCTCGGTGGTGTTATCGAGTGCCGAGGTGGCCTCGTCCAGGACCAGCACCGGCGGATTGCGCAGGATAGTCCGGGCGATGGCGAGCCGCTGCTGCTCCCCGCCGGAAAAGCGGTGGCCGCGCGCTCCCACCAGGGTGTCCAGCCCCTCGGGCAGGGAGCCGACGGTGTCCGCCATCTGCGCGGCGGCAAGGGCGGACCAGAGCTGGTCATCAGTGGCGTCCGGGTCGGCCAGCAGCAGGTTCTCGCGGATGGTGGCGTGGATCAGGTAGGTCTCCTGCGAGACGACGCCGACAATCCGGGCCAGGTCCTCGGGTGCCAGTTCGCGTACGTCCACGCCGTCGATGCTGACGCGGCCGGACCCGGTGTCATTGAGCCGCGGCAGCAGGGACGCCAGGGTGCTCTTGCCGGAGCCGGTGGGTCCGACGACGGCGGTGGCGGTCCCGGCCGGCAGCGTCAGGTCGATGCCGTGCAGGACTTCGGTGCCGTCGTCGTAGGCAAAATGCACGTCCTCGAACCGCACTTCGCCCCGCACGGCGGCCGGGTCCAGTCGGACCGGGTTTCTTGCCGGGCGGATCTGCGGCTCGAGGTCCAGGTACTCAAAGATCCGGCTGAAGAACGCCAGGGCGGTCACCCACTGCACGCCGATGTTCAGCAGGCCCATGACCGGCCGGAAAATGCCGGCCTGCAGCCCGGTGAATGCCACCAGGGTGCCGATGGTCATGCCGCCGCTGGTGGCAGGGAAGCCTGCGGCGAGGTAGATGACTGCCGGAATGGCCGCGAAGACGATCTGCATGGTGGCCATCCGCCAGCGCCCGGCCAGCTGGCTGCGCAGTTCCAGTCCCACGAGGGTTTCGGAGCGGGTGCGGAACCGCTCGGCGTCGCGTGGAACGGTGCCGAGCGTTTTGGCCAGCCGGACGCCCGAGACTGACAGCCCTTCCTCCACCTGCGTGTGCAGGGCGGCAAGTTCGCGCTGGCGTTCATCGGTCACGTCGCGCCGGATGATGGCCACGCGGCGGGAGAGCCAGATGGCCGGCGGCAGCACCGCCAGCGAAATCAGGCTCAGTCCGGGGGAGAGGGCCACCATCGCGACGGCAGTAGCCACCGCCGTCGTGAGGTTCGAGGCCACACCGGTGGCGGTGGTGGTGACCACGGACTGCATGCCGGAGATGTCGTGCGTGAGCCGGGACTGGACCTCTCCACCGCGGGTGCGGGTGAAGAACCCGAGCGACTGGGCCTGCAGATGGGTAAAGAGCTTCACACGCAGCGTGTGCATGACACGCTGGCCCATGCCGGTGGCCAGCCAGGTCTGGATGACGCCGATCGCGGCGGTCAGCGCGGCCACGCCCACCATGGCCGCGGTGAGGAACAGCAGCAGCCGGGTGTTGGCCTGCGGCAGAGCATCATCAATGACGGCGCGGACCAGGAACGGCTGCGCAAGGCCGACCACCGATGAGGCGGTGATCAGCAGGACGACGACGGCGATGGTCCCCTTGTGCGGGGCGAACAGTGCGGCGATGCGCCGCAGATGGACCGGATGCCGGGCCAGTTGCTTCTGATCGGCGGGATTCAGCTTCGCAGGGCCGCGGCCTGGACCTCTGCCGCTTCCGGGGCCTTCGGGGGCCGCTTCGGGAATAGCCATGGTTCCTCCTGTCGCTGCCGGAAGATGCGAGGCAGGTAAAGCAGAGGTTACCTCATTATGTGGTTACCGCGAAATGGGTAGACTGGTTGCCATGACTTCTGCTTCTGACGATCCGGCCGCTCTGGGCGAACTGATGCACACGGCGTTCCGCGCGCTGCGGAAGCGCTGGCTGCAGCAGCTGGCACCGTACGACCTGACGCCGCACCAGTTCCGGGCGCTGAGCGCGGTGGCACGGACTGCCGGTCCTGAAGGCGCTGCGGAGGCGCCGGGGGAGAGCGGGCCGGGGCTGCGGTTGAAGGAGCTGGCCGAGCGGCTGCGGATTGCACCCCGGTCGGCTACGGAGGTGGTGGACCAGCTGACCGCGAAGGGCCTGATGGAGCGCGGCGCACACCCTGTAGACCGCCGGGCCACGTTGCTCCGTGTGACGGAAGAGGGGAAGCGGTTGCGGGAGAGGGTCCTGGCGGATCGGAAGCGCGAGGCGGATGAGTTCTTTTCCGTCCTTGCCCCCGCCGACATGACGGAGTTGGCCCGGATCCTCGGGAAACTCGGCGGAGACAGCAACGGATAAAAGCCGGCGGCACTTCTTTATCTATGCATATGCATGATTTCGTCCGCGGTCTATCCTCTGTTACATTTCGTGCGGGGAATCGCTTGCGCTTCTCACGCGCATCTCCGTCACCGCCATATCTCATCGGTGACCATTCAGTCTCTACACGAAGGTCTCTGCTATGCGTCATATAACCCGCATTTCGCGTACCCCCGGCCCCTCCGCAGCCACGCGGGGCCCTATTCCTCTTCCCGCTTTTGCGACGGCGATTCTGCCCGCGCGCGTTCGGGTCTGCCGGCAGCAGTGAGCCTCCCGAGGACCTAGACGCAGTTTCCGCCAAGGCTCCGAGCCGGCCTTGGCGCGGCATCCCCACGGCCCGCCCTTCCCGAGACCCCTATGCATCCGGACCTCAACAACGGACCGGCTGCGGGTAAAACATCACACGGGCCGGTTGAGGGGCTGTATCCACATGCACAAGCCAGGATTCTTGAGGAAGCAGTAACGATGAACATAGACGCAGTAATTGCGCGTAACAATGTGCAGGTGCTGGGACAGGCCGACGGCCCGCCCCTCGTATTCATTCAGGGATTCGGCTGTGACCAGGTGATCTGGGACCGGATGCTTCCGGAATTCACCAACACCTACAAGGTGGTCCTGTTTGACCACGTCGGAACCGGCGGTTCCGACCCTGCCGCATACGACCGGGCCAAGTACGCATCGTTGGACGGGTACCTGGGCGACCTCACCGAGATCCTGGACGCCTTGGAGCTGAAGGATGCCGTGCTCGTCGGCCACACCATTGCCGGTGCCATGGCTTTGGCTGCATCGGTAGGCAGTCCGCGCATCGCAAAACTGATCCTGCTGTGTACTTCACCCTGCTACCTGAACGACGAAGGCTACGCCGGCGGCTTCCAGCTGGAGGATATCGGTAGCATCCTCAAAGCCGTCGAAGCCAACTTCTCCCTGTGGGTAAAGGAGGCGACGCCGGAGCTCACCGGTACCCCCGCCGGTTCCAAGCTCAGCCTGGAAATGACCGAGCGGGTCTGCCGGTTGCGGCCGGAATACGTCCGCGACTTCCTGCAGATGTCCTACACCACGGACATCCGCCCCCTCCTGCCGCGGGTACGCGTCCCCGTGCTGATCCTGCAGACGGCGGCGGACCCGCTGACCCCGGCTACGGCATCCCGGTACCTGCACGAGCATCTCGCCGGCAGCACCTTCGAGGTCCTGGACGTTCCAGGAAGCATGCCCCACACCTACTCACCCATGGCAACGGCTGCGGCCATCCACGCATACCTGGAAGGTACTCCCCGTGGCTAAGACAATGCGCAGAATCGCCACCACCCGCAGGCGGCCGAAGATGCGGGAAAACGCAGGGGCATCGGGTTCGGAGGCCGCGCACGCCGGATACGACACCCACTTCCATGAGGCGGCGTCGGGCTATCTGGTCCTGTCGGCGGACGGAACCATCCTCGACGCCAATAACAGAATGGTGCTGTGGACCGGACAGCGCAGGCAAAAGCTCGTGGGCACTAACGTCGTCGAGTTGATGCCGGTGGGAGACCAGGTACTGTTCGCGTCCTATGTGGTGCCGCAGCTGGCCATGACAGGGCACTTCGATGAGCTGGCAGTGGACCTGCGGGCTGCGGACGGAACCTCTATCCCGGTGCTGCTCTCGGCAGCCCGCTCCGAGCATGACGGCGTCCCGATAGATCGAATCACTGTCTTCAAGGCTTCCGAGCGCCGCCTCTATGAACGCGACCTCGAGGACGCCCTCCGGAAGGCGGAGGCCGCGGAAACCGTGTACGCCGCCGCTGAAGGAGACCTTCGGCAAAAGCTTCAGGCCTTGGAAGAAAAAGACCGTGTCCTGCAGGAGAATCTGGCCGAGAGCATCAGGGGGAAAGCACTGCTGGAAACGGTGCTGAACGCTGCCGACGTGGGTTTGCTGGTGGTGGACACCCAGGGAAATACGGTGCTGTCGAATACCCACCTGCTTTCCATCTGGCAGGAAATCATGGGAGACATACCGGTCGCCAAGGGCGGAGGGCAGGTGTTTTCTGCGGACCGGACCACCCCGTTGCCGGAAGCAGAGGGCCCAATTCACCGGGCCGCTGCGGGTGAAGCTTTTTCAGATCAGATGTTCTGGTTCGGCAGCGGGGACCAGCAGATGGCCCTTAGGGTCTCGGCCCGCCCAATCGAGGCCAATGCGGTGCTCTCCGGCTCGGTGATCGCCTTTACCGACATCAGCGGACCGGTCCGTGCACTGGAAGCGCACCAGGAATACGTCGCGAAGGTGTCCCATGACCTCAGGACACCCCTGACCTCGATCATGGGTTACCTTGACCTGATATTGGAAGACGGCCGCCTCCCGGCTCACCTGTCAGCTCCCGCCAATGTGGCAAAGCGTAATTCGGACCGCCTGCTGCAGGTGGTTTCCCGGCTGCTGTCAATAGTTCCGGAAAGCATGGAACCCGGCCGCCGCCCGGTGAACCTGGCCGAGGTCCTGCGTGTGGGGATCGCTTCCATCCGTCCGAAGGCAAACGCCAAGCGCCTGGATTTCCTGACGGAAATTCCGGTCTCGCTGGTCGCGGACGTGGACGCGGAAAGGCTCACGAAATTGGTGGACGGTTTGTTGTCCAACGCCGCGAAGCACTCACTCCCCGGAGGCAACCTCTGCGTGCAGCTCTGGCAGCAGGGACAGACGGTCTGCCTGCGGGTGGCGGACACCGCAATTGCAACGGACGAGGCCGAACCGGAGAAAACGCCTGTGAAGTTCTTTCGTGGCCGCCGGGGATCCTCAGACACTGCGACGGGAGTCGACGCGGGCCTGCAGGGTTCCAGGCGGATCGTCGAAGAGCTCGGAGGGGGCCTGTCCTTCGTCAGTACCGAGGGGGAGGGGAATGTCGTTACAGTGACGCTCCCGGTCAGCGCCGAAACCGCTGCGCTCAACCGATAAACCGGTCCCTGTTGAGTGGAAAGTCCGCAGCCGCGGGAACCATATAGGCCGCATATCTGAGCCGTCGGCCGAACGGTGACGCCGTGAACTTTGACGAATCTTGAGCGAATCTTGAGCTAAACGTGAGAAGCGCATGCGACGATCGGTGCCCTGTGGGAAGTAGAGACCCTGCAGATAGGCGGTGCCGTTAATCACAATGGTTTCCGCGCGGAAAGGGCCCCGCCTGAGATACGGGGCCTTTTCCGCGAACAAAAAACGCCGAAAAACGGCCTTGGCGTCTGGCGGTACGGCCCCTCGGGAAACGTCCCCGAAAGATTAAGTCCATGCACATGCATGAATTTTCTTTGGCTAAAATTTCTGTTAGATTGCGAGCGGGGAAAAGGGTGCTTCTCTGGCGCCCCCCGTTCACCGGACATCTCACCGGCGAATAGCATTGTCTGTCTCTACACAAAGGTCTCTACTCCTATGCGCAATCCAGCCCGCATTTCGCTTGCCCTCTGCATGTCTGCCGCCCTGGTGGGCGCTGCTGCCCTTCCCGCTGCTGCGGCCGACGGGGACAGCATTCTTCCTCCTGCTGCTGGTTCCGAAGCCACTGTTGAGGTCGAAGGTGGCGCCCTCAGTATCAGCGTCCCGGAGAAGTTCGCTGCTGATACGAAGTTCAAGCCCGGCGCGATAGCCCAGATCGCCATTCCCGAGTCCTCTGTCCGGGATGACCGCGCAGGCACGGCGGGGTGGAGCGTGGCAGTGGAACTGTCCGACTTCACCGGCCAGGAGGAAACTGTCGGCGACGAGATCATTGAGGCCGCCAATGCCACCTACGTGCCGGGCGCTGTGGCAAAGACCGGCGAAGCGACCGTCACCCCGGTTGCTGGAAAGCTGACTCTTGCGGCTGGCGAAGGCATTACGGCAATCAGCGCCACAGCTGTCCACGGCAACAACACGGCCAAGTGGAACGGAACCCTGGAAGTGGTTGTTCCCGACGATGCGCTGGCCGGAACGTACTCGGCCGTGCTGACGCACTCCTTCCTCTAGCGGTGTCTCAGTCCCGGGGGCCTGCTCCCGGGACTGAGCGCCCCGAGCCGGTGATTATGCCCGCGGGGTTTCATGCCTTCATCCATTTGTTCGGCCTGCCAGGGGTTTTTGTGCGTTTATTCTTTGCGGGTTTCCTCGCCGCCGTTTTCCTAGCTTTACCCGTGACTCCGTCTGCGGTCGCGGAAACACCTGCGCCCGAGGGCATCAGTATCCGGCTGCTGGATGTCCCGGCTGCTGCGCAGGCAGATCCCCGCGCGCGGTCCTATATTGTCGATCATGTGGCCCCCGGCGCCATCATTGAACGGCGCGTGGAAGTCCAAAACAATACCTCCGCGCAACAATCCATCGCGGTTTATCCTGCAGCCGCCGAGGTCAGAAACGGTCAGTTCACCGGGCTTGAACGTGAGGCCGAGAATGAGCTCACGTCGTGGACGACAGTGGATCCAGAAACAGTGGAACTGGCGGCGGGCGAAAGCGCAGAAGTGCCCGTCCGCATTGCCGTTCCGGCTGATGCTCCCGAGGGGGAGCAATATGCGGCTCTCTGGGCGGAAGTCCGGTCCGCGCCGGCCGAGGGCACGCAGATTGTCACCGCCAGCCGCGTGGGGATACGCGTTTACCTGTCCGTGGGGGCAGGCAACGGCCCCGGCACTGCCTTCACCGTCGATCCGCCCACCGCGTCGCAGTCCGGGGACGGTGCTCCGCAGGTGACGGCGGAAGTCACCAACACCGGCGGCCGGACCATCGATGTGCAGGGTTCCCTTACCCTTACTGACGGGCCGGGCGGGCTTTCCGCCGGTCCCGAGGAGCTCGACCAAAGCGTCACAATCATGCCCGGAAAATCGGCGCCCGTGACAGTGACGCTGGCTCCGGAACTCCCTGCCGGCAGCTGGCAGGCCCGCCTCGAGTTATCCAGCGGGCTGGTCTCGGCTCAAGGCGAAGCGGAAATTGTCCTGCCCGGGGCTGAAAGTGCCGAAGTTGAATCCACGGATTCCCCGCTGGTGCCCGCTGTGGTGCTGGCGGCTGCTCTCCTGATCCTGTGCGGCGTCGTGTTGTGGCTGCGCCGCAGGAGGCATGCGGCGGCGTCCCGGAATGCCTGACAGTCCGGCTAGGTAAGCAAAACAGATGGTCTAAGACGACACGGAAGCAGGGGACAGGATGATTGCGGATACGGTAACCGGGCGGGCAGCCGCGGTGATGAGCCGGAACAATGTGCGTGTAGTTGGACGTTCGGACGGTCCGGTTCTGGTCTTGGTCCAGGGCTTTGGCTGCGACCAGGTCATCTGGAACGGGATACTTCCGCACTTCACCTCCACCTACAAAGTGGTGCTCATGGACCACGTAGGGACCGGAGGTGCGAGCCCTGCTGACAGCGACAGGGCGAAGTACGAGTCGCTGGAGGGATATTTGTCCGACCTGCACGAGGTCCTGGACGTCTTGGGGCTGGAAGATGCGACGGTCCTCGGCCACAGCATTGCCGGTGCCATGGCGCTGGAAGCGGCGACCACGTCCCGTCGCATCGGGCGCCTCATCCTGCTTTGTGCTTCTGCACGCTACCTGAACAGCGAGGGCTATACCGGGGGTTTCGAACCGGAGGATGTGAAGCAGATCCTTCACACGGTGGAGGCAAACTATCCTTTGTGGGCAGCGGGGATTGCTCCGGGTATTGTCGGCGCAGACCCGGGGTCGCGCCTCAGCACCGAAGAGGCCGAGCGGTTGTGCCGCATGGATACTAGGCACGTCTATGACTTCCTGAAAATGTCCTTCGCCGTGGACATTCGGCACGTGTTGCCCCGGGTGCAGGTTCCGGTGCTGATCCTGCAGTCGCAGGCGGATCCGTTGACTCCTCCGCCGGCCTCCCGGTACCTGCACGCACATCTGCGCAACAGCGTTTTGGTGGACCTTGATGCACGCGGGAATATGCCGCACCTCAATGCCCCCGTCCTGACCGCCGGCGCCATCCAGGACTATCTCGCCTCGACGTCCCATGACTAGTTCTGCCCGCCGGAACAGCGAGGGAACAGCGAGCGGGGAGGACCCGGGCGCTGGAGGCGGCTCGGATTACGAAAACCATTTCCATGCCGCTGCCTCCGGGTATCTGGTGCTGAAGACTGACGGAACCATTCTGGACGTCAACCGCACGTTGGTGTCCTGGACTGGAAGGTCACGGGAAAAGCTGCTGGGCGCCAGTATTTTCGACCTTCTACCTGTCGCGGACAAAGTGGTTTTTGCTTCGTATGCTGTCCCCCAGCTGGCGGTGTCGAGGTGCTTCAACGAGATGGCCGTGGACCTGCTGGCAGCAAATGGAGAGCGGATGTCCGTTCTGCTGTCCGGCGTCCGTTCCGGTGAACCGGAAGATGACGAAGTTGACGGCATTGACCGGATTTCCGTTTTCAGGGCCTCCGAGCGCCGTCTCTATGAGCAGGAGCTGGTGGTGGCCCTGCGGAAAGCGGAGGCGGCGGAAGCGGCCAGGGCAGCAGCCGAAGCGGAGCTGAGGCAGAACCAGAAGGCGCTCGAGGAAAAGGATCGTATCCTGCAGGGAAACCTGGAGGAGAGCAGGAAACGCGAAGCGCTGCTGGAAACCGTGTTGAACGCAGTCGATGTTGGACTGCTCGTGGTTGATCCCGAGGGCAGGACTATGCTGTCCAACGCGCATCTGGTGTCCACCTGGCAAAAAATAACGGGCGGCAACGCGTATGACGACAAGCCTATTTTCGGTCCCGACCGGGTGACGCCCCTCCCGGTAGCGGAGCGGCCGGTGGGGCGGGCGGCCGCCGGTCAGTCCTTCTCCAATGAGGTGGTGTGGTTCGGCCATCCCGAGGACCAGCTGGCTATTAACATCTCCGCCCGGCCCATCAAGACCGACGGCACCTTCTCCGGATCCGTGATTGTTTTCAGCGATGTCACCAGACTGGTCCGTGCCGTAGCGGCACAGGAGGAGTTCGTAGCCAGCGTGTCCCACGAGCTGAGGACCCCGCTGACCTCGATCATGGGCTATCTCGACCTCGCCTTGGACGAGGAGGGGCTGCCCCCGCAGGTCACCGCGGCCCTCAACGTCGCGCTGCGCAACTCGGAGCGCCTGTTGGCTCTGGTATCGGATCTGCTGTCCGTGGCCTCCGGTGCGACCAAGATGGACCGCCGCCCGGTGAACCTTGCCGACATTGTGCGCGCCGGTATTGAGTCGGCAGCGCCGAAGGCCGCCGCCGGTCAGGTGCACCTGGTCCAGGACCTCCCTGCTTCACTGACCGCAGTCGTGGATCCGCAGCGCCTGGGCCAGGTGGTGGACAACCTGCTCTCCAACGCCGTCAAGTATTCTCCGGACGGGGGAACGGTGACGGTCCGCCTGCGGCAGGATAAGGACACTGTTTGTCTCCGTGTGGCGGACACCGGCATCGGCATGAGCGCAGCCGAGCAGGAAAAGGTCTTCACCAAGTTCTTCCGCTCCCGCCGTGCAGTCGCCACGGCGGTTCCCGGCGTGGGGCTGGGGCTGGTGATCACGAAGAACATCGTGGAAGCGCACGGCGGAACGTTGACCTTTACCAGTGAACCGGGAGAGGGCACGGAGTTCACGGTGACCCTGCCGCGGGACTATGAGGAATAGACCGATGAGTTCTTTTCCGGTTTGGACTTGGACGACCGGGCACAGTTGGTAATCGATGCTGGAGCAGTTTAGTCCCTTATGGGGGGCTTCCCGAGGACGCGCGAAACCATCGACGGTCAATGGGCTCGGTGCTCAAATAGAGCTTGTGTTGTTTTTCTTGGGGGAGAGGGTGCACCGTGGCAGGGCCAACTTGGAAGTGTATAAAGTGCCAGAAAACTATGGCCGGAAAGCCGCTCGCAGGACTGGTTGGCAAGCATGCCGACGCCACCGGACAGCTATGCAGCGGCAGCGGGAAACCAGCCTTCGACGCTTCGAAGCGGCCGAAGGCTAAGCCAGCAGTCGGGAAGGCCGCCAATGCCGCGAAAAAACATAAAGGACAGGTTCCGAAGCCCGCAAAAAACAAGTTTCGAAACCATCTCCGAAACCTCTGTCAGCGCGGAACAATCCCCGTGTTGTGATCAAGCGGGAGCGTCCTGACATGCTGCCAGCACCTATAAGGAACCCGCCGGGAACCAAGTACGCCCAAGGCCAGTATCGGGTGCCCGGGGAGGCTCATTGGTCAACATTCCAAGATGCCCCACGCCAGGACCTTGAGCCTGATGCTGGCTGGCGCAGGGTGCGCCTCGGTGCCCCTCAGGGCTCCGGCAAGCGCCGCTAGGGCTATGCCCGGTGACACCAAGGCTGCCCGCCGCCGGATCCTGGGGGAAGGCGGCGGAGAGCTCAGCCCCCCTCGTTGAGTCTGCGCAGCAGGCCCGTGAGGCTCCGGAGCTCGGCCGGCGTCCAGTTTCGCAGCTGGGCCCGCAGCCGGGACCGTTTGGCTGTATGCGCCCCTTCGAAGCGGATCCGGCCCTCGGCGGTCATGTTCAGCAGCTGGACCCGTCCGTCAGAGGGATCGGTCCGGCGGGCCACCAAACCCAGGGCCTCCAGCTGGGACACCGTCCGGCTGAGCAGGGCCTTGTCCACGTGAAGGATGTCGGCGACAGTGCCCTGCGGGCATTCGCCTTCGCGGTACAGGGTCATCAGCACGGTGAAGCCCAGCGGCTGCAGGTGTGGATGCACGGCCGCGGCGGCGTCCTTGACGGAGTGCCGCGCCGCGGCAAGCATCGAAGAGAACTGCTGCTCCACCTCCAGCACCGAGGACTCAAAAGTGACGTTCTCAGGGTCCCCGGCCGTCGGCGTCGCCACGCTACTTAATGTCCTTTCCCGACGGAACATCCTTTCCGGACGAAACATCGGGGTTCTGTCCGGCGGCCTGCTGGGACGCGTCGGCTACAGTTTCCGCGGGGCCGGCAGGAACCGCAGCGGATTCCTCAGCCTGCATCTTCTCGTGCCGGGTCATGCTGCCCAGCGGCAGGTTCGGCAGGAACAACACGGCCAGCAGGGTCAGCACACCAAGCGGGGCGGCGATCATGAAGATATGCGCCACGGAAGATCCGTACACGGATTCAACAATGAAGCGCACCGACTCCGGCAGCGCATTCACATCCGGAATGGTTCCGGAGGACAGCGAGGCGGCCACTTCCTTGCCCTCCGCCCCGAGCGCGCCGATGGCGGCCATCAGTTCGCCCTGCTTCTCGGCCAGCCGGTCGGTCACCTGGGTGGCCAGTACCGCACCCAGTGCAGAAACGCCTACGGTGCCGCCGATGGTGCGGAAGAAGTTGATGCTGGAGCTGGCGACGCCCAGGTCCCGCGTGGGGACGTCGTTCTGCACCACGAGCACCAGGTTCTGCATCACCATGCCCACGCCCGCGCCGAGCAGGAACATGTACAGGGAGACCAGCCAGAAATTAGTGTCGTACTCGATGGTGCCCATCAGGACCAGGCCCACGGTCAGCAGCACCGAGCCGACCACCACGTAGGCCTTCCACTTGCCGGTTTTGGTGATCATCCTGCCCACGAGGGTGGAGATAATCAGCAGGCCCGCCATCATCGGGATGGTCATCAGCCCGGACATGGTTGCGGAGGCACCGCGGGCCAGCTGCATGTACTGGGACAGGAACACCGACGTGCCGAACATGGCGACGCCGACGGCGAGGGAGCCGATCACCGAGAAGGTGAAGGTCCGGTTGCGGAACAGGCTCAGCGGGATCAGCGGCTCCGGTGTCTTCAGCTCCACGGCTACGAAAGCGGCCAGGCCCAGCAACGAACCGCCCACCATCCACGCGGTGGCTGCACTGGCCCAGCCGAAGTCGGTGCCTACCAGGGAAACCCAGATGAGCAGGCAGGACACCGAGGCGGACAACAGTACGATGCCGGCGTAGTCGATCTGCACCTTGCGCTTCTTCAGCGGGGGCAGGCGCAGGGTCTTCTGGATCATCACCAGCGCGACCACGGCCAGCGGCACGGCAACATAGAAATTCCAGCGCCAGTTGGCGGTGTCCGTGATGACCCCGCCGATCAGCGGGCCGCCCACGGTGGACAGGGCCATCACTGCACCGAACAGGCCCATGTACCGGCCGCGCTCCCGCGGGGAGACAATGTCCGCCATGACAATCTGGGTCAGCGCTCCGAGGCCGCCGGCACCGATGCCTTGGATAACGCGCATGGCAATCAGCCAGTCCGTGTTCTGGGCGAAGCCTGCCGCGGCACTGGCCACGATGAAGATGATCAGGGCCAGCTGGATGAGGACCTTGCGGTTGAGGAGGTCCGCCAGCTTGCCCCAGACCGGGGTGGAAACGGCGGTGGCCAGCAGGGTGGCGGTGACCACCCAGGTGAAGGCGGCCTGATCGCCGTCGAGGTCCGAAATGATCACCGGCAGCGAGGTGCTGACCACCGTGTTAGCCAGCATGGACACGAACATGCCCAGCAGCAGGCCGGTCAAGGCCTGGAGGACGGCGCGGTGCTTGCGTTTTGCTTCCGCCCGCACCTCGGCTCGGGTTGCGGGGGCAGCGCCCTGCGGGGCAGGGGAAACGGACATGGGGTACTCCAAAAAGCCGAACGACGGTTAAAGGTTGATTTAAATCAACGGTACGTCCGGGGTTTTCAGTGCCCCGGCCATATGCGCCCGTCGGTGACTGATCTCATGCGGGAGAGTGACGACGTCG
Organism: Arthrobacter sp. Ms25; assembly: GCF_059090365.1. NCBI lineage: Bacteria > Bacillati > Actinomycetota > Actinomycetes > Micrococcales > Micrococcaceae > Arthrobacter > Arthrobacter sp. Ms25. The sequence continues at coordinate 411,037 of NZ_JBNHFP010000003.1, forward strand.
TCACTCTCGCCGGGCATATGGGGCAGCCAATCGTGAACCCGGGCACAATGAAGGGTGGTTGAGATTCCGCATTCCAAGGGGCCCCCGATGAGTAATACCGTGCATGGTTCGTCCACCTTCCCGCCGCGCCACCCGAATCCGGAGCCGCGCTTCCGGGTGTCCCGGGACGCGTTGCGGGCGTCGCTCTGGTTCTGGCCCACCTGCGCTTCGCTTGCGGCGGTGCTGCTGACGCTGCTGCTGATGCAGGTCCGCCCGGGCGACGACGCCGCATGGGCAAGCTGGATCTGGCCCTCCGGCGCCGAAGCCGCGAGTAGCCTGCTGCAGACCGTCGCTACCAGCGTCATGACGGCTGCCACCGTGACCTTCTCGCTGACCGTGGTGGCCCTGCAGCTGGCCTCGCAGCAGTTTTCACCCCGGCTGCTGCGCGAGTTCGCCCGCGATGCCCGCACCCAGGCCATCCTGGGTGTGCTGATGGGAACCTTCATGGTCTCCATCACGGGCCTGCACGGAATGGATGCGAACCGGCCTGTTCCGGTGCTGGTGGTGGGCCTGGTCTACGTTCTGGGTATTGCCAGCGGTGTAGTGCTGCTGCTGTTCATCGGGCACATCACCCGGTCATTGCGGGTGGACACCATGATGCTCAACGCACATCAGGGCTGTCTGACGGTGCTGCGTGAAACCTACCCCGCGTCCGAGATCGGCGAGGTTCAGGAGTTTCCTCGGCCCGACGGCGGCGCCCCCGTTCCGGTCGGCCGCAGCGGCATCGTGCAGGCTGTGCACGCGAAGCCCCTGGTCGAAATGCTGCACGAATACGGACTGACTATGCGGATGGAGGTGCAGCCCGGCGACCACGTGACCATCGGAACGCCGGTGGCGCGGGTCTGGAGCGACGACGGCGGACCGCTTCCGCTCGGTGCGGTACGAGAGTCCTTGGTGGATGCCCTGGAGATCGGCTACGAACGGACACCGGAGCAGGATGCCGCGCTGGGGCTGCGCCAGCTGACGGACATTGCCGTCAAAGCCATTTCCCCAAGCATCAACGATCCGATCACCGCCGCCCACGCGCTGGGCTACTGTGCCGATCTCTTGGTGGATATCTCGCACCGGCGGCTGGGCCCTGAGGGGCAGAAGGATCGCGACGGTGTGCTGCGCCTGGTCACCGTGGGCCGCGACTACCGGTACTTCATGGACCTGGTCTGCGGCCCGGTCCGTCGCTTCGCGGATTCCGAACCCATTGTGCTCACTGCCGTGCAGCGTCTGCTGCGTGACTGCGCTGCCAATGCCGTCAATGATGACCAGCGGGAGGAGATCCACCGTCAGTCCTCGCTGGTGCTGGCGAACACCTCGCGGGATCTGGCGGTGGCTGACGAGCGGGAAGTCCGCGACATGGCCCGCCGGGTCGAGGAAGCCCTCGCGGGGGACCTGGAGTCCGCGTTTGCGGACCGGGCAGGGGAGACCCGGTCGGTCTAGGGAAGCAGTTCCATGGCCAGGACGAAAACGCCCATGGCCAGCACGAAGAACCCGAAGCCCCGGCGCAGCGCGGCCTCCGGAATACGTCCGACCAGCCGGGCGCCGATCAGTGACCCGACGATGGCCGCGGCGGTGACACTGCCCACCAGGGGCCAGTCCAGGGACACGGTGGTGAGGTAGCCGGCCAGCCCGGCGAAGGACTTCAGAGAAATGACCACCAGTGAGGTTCCCACCGCCACGGGCATGGAAAGCCCGCCCAGCAGGGCCAGCGCCGGGACCACCAGGAACCCGCCGCCGGCTCCCACCAGGCCGGTCACCAGGCCCACAGCCAGGCCTTCGAGAATGACCTTCCCGACCGGGAGCTCTTTGCTATGGGATTCTCCGGCTCCGCCCCTGCGCCCGCGGATCATTGCCACCGAGGTCGCGATCATCATCAGGGCGAAGGCGACCATCAGCACCACTCCCGGTATCCGACCGCCAAGCAGGCCGCCTCCAAACGCGCCTGCCATCCCGGCCGCGCCGAAGAGCAGCCCGGTGCGCCACTTCACCCGGCCCCGGCGGGCGTGCCCGACGGCGCTGAAGGCCGAGGTCACGCCGACCACGAACAGCGAAGAAGCAATGGCCTCGCGGGGACTCATGCCGGCCACGTAGGTCAGGATCGGGACGGTGAGGATGGACCCGCCGCCGCCGAGCAGGCCGAGCGATAGCCCGATCAGCACGGAAAGCAGGAGGGTCGCGGCGAGGGTAACGGTCATGGATGGTGTCCTTGGAAGGGGGAGCGGTGGTGGGGCGGGCGGGTTAGCGGGCGGCGGGCAGCTGGCTGATGGCCGACTGCGCCGTGGGGTCGGACGCCGCCTTGTTCCAGGGCATCTTCGACAGGGCCTGGCCCATGGCGCAGGTATTGGTCGCAGCGGAGAACGTCAGCCCGGCGCCGATTCCCGCGGCCAGCAGGCGCACCTTGGGGGAAATGAACCGGCCGCCTGCCAATCCGGCGATCACCAGGGAACCCGCCGCCATGCGGACCTGGCGTTCCAGCGACCAGCGCTGTGCGCCGCGGACGACGTCGCCGCCGGCCGCCGTGAACGCAGGCACACCGCCGGTGAGGACCCGGGCGTTGGCGACGGCCGCACCGGCGAGGCGCGTGCGGGCCTGTTCGGCGCGGACACCGGACTGGCAGACCAGCACCACGCGGCTGCCCAGGCGTTCGGCCAGCTCGTCGGTGTGCTCGGACAACAGCGGCAGCGGCACGTTGTAGGAGCCGCGGATGTGCATGCTTTCGAACTCGGCGGCGGAACGGACGTCGAGGACCACGAGGTCTTCGTGCCGGCTCATCCAATTCTGCAGGGTGGCGGCGTCGAGCTCGGTTGCGGGGGAAGCGGAGGAGGCCATGGGCCCTCATTTCTGTAGATAGGTAGTTCTGCGGAAAAACGCCGGAGCGAAACCCCTGGGGGTATACTTCCGGTAGGAAAATCACACCGGAGGAGAAGTCCATGCAGCTGGATAACAGCGAACTCGCACCCGTCATCAACCGGCTGAAGCGGGCTCAGGGACAGCTGACCGCGGTCACCCGCATGCTTGAGGAGGGGCGGGACTGCAAGGACATCGTCACGCAGCTGGCAGCTGTGTCGAAGGCGCTGGACAAGGCGGGATTCGCAATTATCGCGGCCGGCCTGGAGCAGTGCCTGCTCACCGAGGACGGCTCGATGGACAAGAAGGACCTGGAAAAGCTCTTCCTCTCCCTAGCCTAGGCGGCAGGGGGGGGGCGGCGGTTCACCGGCCGCCCCTGCCACGGAAATCAGCTGTTGGTACGGGCCTGCATGCCGGACCAGCCGGCGTAGCTGCCGTCCAGTTCGACGACGTCGTACCCGGCCCGGCGCAGGGCGCTGGCGGCCACAGAGTTGCGCACGCCGCTCTGGCAGTACGTCACGATGGTGCCCTCGTCCGGCAGCTGGTCCAGGTTCCAGAGCACCCGTCCGGCGCTGAGCTGCCTCGAGCCGGGGATGTGTCCGGCGGCGTGCTCGGTGCGGTTGCGGACATCAAGGACCAGGGCTGCGTCAAAGCCCTCCAGCTCTTCCGGCTGGATCAGGCGCGGCAGAGTCTGCGGCAGGCCGTCCAAGGTGGTGGTGAAGCCGGCCACCCGGTCAATGCCGACCCGGACCAGATGGTCCCACATCTCCTGTGCAGAGCCCTGATCGGCGGCGAGCAGCACCAACGGGCGGTGGTCGGTTTCGGGGTCCACGGCCCAGGCTCCGAAACTGGCGGTCTTGGTGCCGGCGGGGATATTCACCGATCCGGTCACGGTTCCCTCGTGGACCTGTCCGTTCGGGCGGGTGTCCACGAAGGTGAGGGTGTCCTGCGCCAGCCCGCGGGCGACGTCGTCCGCGGACAGTTCCTGCAGTGGTGCGCGTTCGCCCATCACTGCCGGACCCTGCCGGTTTTCGCGCTTCATCCTGCCGAAGTAGGCGTGCGCATCAGGCTGGCCGTCGAGCAGTTTCTCCACGAAGCCCTGCTCGTCAGTGGCGGCAAGGTATTTGCCCCACCACGCGTAGAGGCGTTCGTAGCCCACGGTGGTGGAGGGGAGTGCGCCCAGTGCCTTGCCGCAGGCGCTGCCCGAGCCGTGGCCGGGGTAGACCTGGACGTGGTCGGGCAGGGTCAGGAACTTCTCCTGCAGGCTGCGGAAAATCTGCCGGGCGCCTTCGAAGCGGGTGTCCACTCCACCGGCGGCTTCGTCCAGCAGGTCGGGGCGGCCCAGGTCTCCGGAGAAGACGAAGTCGCCGGAGAGCAGGTAGCCGGGTTCGCTGCTGAAGGCGCCGTCGGTGACCAGGAAGGAAAGGTGTTCCGGCGTGTGGCCCGGGGTGTGCAGGGCCTGGAGGGTGATGTTGCCGAGGGGAATCGTGTCGCCGTCGTGCAGGCGGGTTGCCTCGAACCGGTACTGCCAGTCGGTGCCGCCCTCGCCGGAAACGTACATGTCGGCGCCGGTGGCGGCCGCGAGCTCGCGGGTGCCGGAGAGGTAATCGGCATGGATGTGCGTCTCGGTGGCCGCGACAATGCGCATGCCGTTGGCGGCGGCGAGCTCCAGGTAGGTGTTGATGTCGCGGCGGGCGTCCACCACCACGGCTTCGCCCTGGCGCTGGCAGCCGATGAAGTAGCTTGCCTGGGCCAGGTCCTCGTCATAGATGCGTTCGAGCAGCATGGAATCTCCTTTTCTAGACACCCCCGGGGGTATCCGTTCTGCTTCGACGGTAATACCTAGGGGGGTATGTTCGCAAACTGGAGACGGGCGCTTTTGCATACCCTAGGGGGTATCTGCCACGATGGTGGAGGGGCGCAGTGTCCCGTAGGAATTCGAGCCAAGGAACAAGCAAAATGTGCCGAGCAGTGACGTGCCGCAAATGCGGCAAGACCACGTGGGCCGGGTGCGGAAACCACGTTGACCAGGTGATGCGCGGGGTGCCGAAGGCGGACCGCTGCAGTTGCGGCGCGGACGGAAAAGCTCCGGCCGGCGCGCAGCCGTCCGGCGGATGGCTGGGGAAGCTGTTCGGCCGGAAGTAAGCAGGACCGGGCCGCGCCTCCGGCCACTGCAAGCCGCGCCTCCGGCCACCCCAGGTGTGGCTGTGGCAGGCTGTCGCCATGGAAACCAGCATCGGCATGCCAGCCTGGCCGTCCGTCGCCCCGCAGCACGCAAACGTGCGCCTGCGCGCCTTCCGGGATGAAGACGCGGCCACGGTCAGGGAGATGTCCCGGGACGAGTATTTCCCCGCCATCGGTACTCTCGCCGGGAACGCCAGCGTTGCACAGGCGCTGGAGTGGGTGGAACGGCAGCGGAACCGGTACGCGGAGGGCGCCGGCTTTTCCTTTGCGGTGGCCGACGCCGGCACCGACCGGTGCGTGGGTCAGCTGGGGCTGTGGGTCAGGGAACTGGCGAAAGGCCGCGCCCAGGCCGGTTATGGGATCACTCCGTCCGCCCGCGGCCACCGCTACGCCGCCTCGGCGCTCCTGGCCGCGGTGGAGTTCGCGTGGACCATTCCGCAGCTGCACCGCGTGGAGGCGTACATCGAGCCGTGGAATACCGCCTCAATCCGCACCGCAGAACTTGCGGGTTTCGAGCGCGAAGGGCTGCTGCGCAGTTATCTGGAGATTTCCGGCCGGCGGCGGGACCTGCTGATTTTCGGCATAGTCAGGGAATCGTAGTTCCTGGAGCACCCTCCCGCTCCGGCAGGTCCGCCAACCCGCGTGCCCATATTCCATGGAAATGGTTCACCGGACCGTGACCGGCTCCCACCTGGAGCCCGTCCGCGTTTTCCAGCGCCTCCTGCAGCCACGCCTTCGCCGCCCGCAGCGCGGTATCCCAGTCCCCGGACCGGGCGTAGAGCGTCGCCAGCGCAGAGGAGAGCGAGCAGCCCGTGCCGTGCGTGTTCGCCGTATCCACCCGCGCGGAACGGACCTCCGTGACCTGCCGCGTGCCGTCGTCGTCGAACCGGACCAGCGCATCCGGCGCCTCCGCTCCGGGCAGGTGCCCGCCCTTCACCAGGACGGACAGATTGTAGGCAGCAGCGAGGCGGGTGCCCTGCTCCAATGCCTCCTCCCAGGACGAGGCCTGGCCTTCGCCGAGCAGCACTGCGAGTTCGGGCAGGTTCGGGGTCACCAGGTCTACATGGGCCAGCAGGCCGCGCAGCGCTTCTTCGGCGTCGGAATTCAGGAGCCGGTCGCCGCTGGTCGCGATCATCACCGGATCCAGGACGACGGCGGGTGGGCGGACGCTGTCCAGCCAGCCGGTGAGGGTCCGGATGGCATCTGCGGTGCCGAGCATGCCGATCTTCACGGCATCGATGGACACGTCGTCACTGACGGCCGCCAGCTGTTCGAGCAGGAAGGACGCCGGAGGGGAGTGGACAGAGCGCACGCCCTGGGTATTCTGTGCCACCAGCGTTGTCACCACGGCCATCCCGTAGCCGCCGGTAGCGGCAATGGACTTCAGGTCCGCCTGGATGCCGGCCCCGCCGGTGGGGTCGGTGCCGGCAATACTCAGGATCCGCGGGATTTTCACCGGTTCCATGCCGCCACCAGTTCCTCTGCCGCCCGGAGGGGATCGGCTGCGGCGCAGACCGCGGACACGACGGCGATCCCCGAAGCCCCCGAGGCATGCAGCGGTTCGACATCGGCGGCCTGGATTCCGCCGATGGCCACACAGGGCAGCGGAGATTCTGCCGCGAAGGCACGGAATCCGTCCACTCCCAGCGGTTCGGGGTGGTCCGGTTTGGTGCTGGTGGGCCGGATGACTCCAGCGCCCAGATAATCCACGGTTCCGGCGGGCAGGGCGCGGACAGCAGCCAGGTGTTCCGCGGTATTGGCAGTCAGCCCGACGACGGCGTCCGGCCCCACCAGCTGCCGCACCGCGGTGACCGGCAGGTCGCTCTGGCCCACGTGGACACCGTGTACCTCGGCGCCGGCGGCACGTGCGGCCAGATAAACATCCACACGGTCATCAACCAGCAGCAGCGCCTGGTGTCCGGCGGCCGCGGCAACGGCCAGCACCAGCGAGTAGAAGTCCGTGGCCGTGGCGTGCTTTTCGCGGATCTGGACGGTGCGGATGCCGCCTGCGACGGCTGCCCGCACCGTGTCGGTGACGCCACGGGCACCGCACTGGTCCGTATCCGTGACCAGATAGATCCCGGTGTGCCGGGCACGTTCGCGCATGGAGGCGGTGGCAGGTGCGGTACTCATTCCACCACCAGCCGCTCGGCGATAAGCCCGGAATCGAGGTTCCACAGCGCATCGAGGAACGCCGGGGCGAAGCTTCCCGGACCGGCTGCGGACCCTGCGGCCTGTTCGGCGGCAATTGTGTAGGCAGCGGTGGCGGAGGCAACGGCAACCAGCCGGCCGCCGTCGTCGGCCACCGAAAGGAATGCTGCCGTGACCGCGCCCAGGGCGCAGCCGCCGCCGGTGACCTTGGTGAGCAGGGAACTGCCATTGCGCAGGCGCAGGGTGTCCGTGCCGTCGGTGATGACGTCCGTGGCGCCGGAGACGGCCACGACGCTGCCGTACTTGCCGGCGAGCAGGGTGGCCGCCGGGAGGGCTTCTTCCGGGTCGTCGGTGGCGTCCACCCCGCGTCCGCCTGCACCCAGCCCGGCGAGGGCGATGACCTCGGACGCGTTGGCACGGATTGCGGTGGGGCGCAGGACCAGCAGATCGGCGGCCAGTGCAGTGCGGACGGGCAAGCTGCCGACCGCAACGGGGTCCAGCACCCAGGGGGTGCCGGTGTCAGTGGCTGCCTCCGCTGCTTCGAGCATGGCGGTGCGCTGTTCGGCGTGCGGGGTGCCCAGGTTGATCAGGACGCCGGAGGCCATCCGGGCGAACGGCCCTGCCTCGCCGGGAATGTCGGTCATCGCCGGAGCGGCGCCGAGGGCCAGGAGTACGTTGGCGGTGAAGTTGGTGACCACGGCGTTGGTGAGGCACTGCACCAGCGGCGGTTCGGCCCGCAGGCGGTCCAAGTGGGTGGAAACGGTTAACGGTGTGAGGCGAATAGTCATCCGCGACATCCCTTCGCTAGTTCTAACTAGATCAGGTTCAACGGGTGTCATCTCAGCCTTGCGGCACCCCGTGTCACTGGGATCGACTCTACGAGCGGTGGGGACGAAAGGCAAAGGCGCATTGGCAAGCGCACACCCAGCCCCGGTCCGTTGACTCCCTGCCCCGCAGAAGCGGACAGTTGAGGCATGCCAGGCATCGCCGCACCCCTCTGGGACAGTCTGACCGAGACCGTCCAATCAGGCTGGTGCCCGGGACTGGTGGCAGGGGTCCGGATCAACGGGCAGACCGAAATCTTCGCCACCGGGGCGCTGGGATTCGACCAGTCCGAGCCAATGGGTGAGGAGACCCCGTTCCGCATCTCCTCGCTGAGCAAACTGATCGGCGGTGCGCTGGCCATGAGCCTGGTGGCCGACGGCACGCTCGGGTTGAATGACGAGGCCGGGCGCTGGCTGCCGAGGTTGGCGAACCTGCGGGTGCTGGCGACCCCGGATGCGCCTTTAACGCTGACGGTCCCGGCCCGCGGTCCCGTGACGGTACGCCACCTGCTGACCTTCACCGCCGGGCTCGGCGTCGACTTCGACCCGACACCCTATGTGGCGGCCACCCAGGATTTCCTCTGGGGACCCAACCCGCCGGACATGACCCCCGAGGAGTACCTGACACGGCTCGGCAGCCTGCCGCTGGCCTACCAGCCGGGGGAGCGTTGGATGTACCACGCCAGCGCCGACGTTCTCTCGGTCCTGCTCGCGGCAGCCGCCGTCACGCCCCTGGACCAGCTGGTGCAGGAACGGATAAGCGAACCGTTCGGGTTGACCGGCACCGGGTTCCCGACGGGCACCGAACACTTCCCGGTGGTGTACGCGGCCAACGACGACGGCGGCTTGTTCGAGGCGGTGTCCTACCGGGACGCACTGGCAGGACCGCCGAAGTTCGCGTCTCTGGGCGGAGGGATGGTCTCCACCGTGCCGGACTTTCTGCGCTTCCTCACCGGGCTCGCGGATGACACAGTGCTGCCGGCCCAACTGCGGCGCGAAATGACCGCAGACCAGCTGACCTCCCCGCAGCAGGTCGGCGTGGCTGAAGTGGCCGGCCCGGACGAGTCCTGGGGATTCATGACTGCCGTGCAGACAGGACAGGGGGCGCCTTGGTCCGAGCCGGGCATGTGGGGGTGGCTCGGCGGCTCCGGGACCAGCGCCGCTGTCTACCCCAACGGAGACATCGGCGTCGTATTCACCCAGCGGTTCCTGAGTAGCACGCAGGAGCATTTCGACTTCTTCTGGAAACCGTTCGGGGAACTGCGGGAGAGTATTCGTGAGCCGTGAAAATCCCGGTGTAAATGACGGACGACGGCGCGGTTGAGGACGTCTCCCGGGGTGTGATGGCACAGTGAAGGCCCTACGATAAACGGAATCCCGAAGCGCAGGAGAAAGAGGCCCCGTGTCCACGCCCCACCCGGACCCGCAGAATGACCAGTATCCCTACCCGTCGAGGGGGGAAGCAGGGGATGGGCCGCGAACGCAGTTCCCGCCCTACCCGATGTCTGCCCAGCGGCCCGGCGGGCATGCAGCGGGCGAGAGCTTTAAGAACCAATCGCTCCTGTTCGGGGCGCTTGGCTTCGTTTTTGCTGGCTTCGTCCTCGGGCCCCTGGCCATTCACTACGCCCAAAAAGCCGAGGCGTTGAATGTCCCGGCGACTGCGGGCAAGGTGCTCGGCTGGGTCAACGTGGTCATTTGTGCGTTCTACGTCGCCTTCTTTCAGGTGTTGATCTACTTCCTGGTGTTTGCCGCGCTCACCGACTTCGGCGGCCGAGCCATCTAGCCCAACGGCTGTCCGCCGCGCGGCTCGGGCAAAAACCTTACGATGATCGGAATCCGCACCGACGAGGAGAAACCCACGTGTCCGTACCGAACTCCCCGCCGCAGGAGCATGCCCAACCACACCCCGGCGCATTTCCGGGCGGTTACCCGGGGACACCGCCGCCGTTGTACCCCGGGTTTGTAGATCGCGGGTACGCAGGTCCGGGGAACCGGGAGCGCACGCCCGGGGAGCACCTTGCACAGCAGGCAATGATTCTGGGAGTTGTGGGCTTCTTCGCGGCGGGCATCATTCTTGGTCCGCTCGCCATTTACTACGCCGCAAAGGCCGAGAAGCTGAATGCACCGGCGACTGCCGGGAAGGTGCTCGGCTGGATCACTACAATCCTCAACGTCAGCGGAATGGCATTGTTCATCTATTTTTCCTGGGTGGTGCTCGATTTCATCCTGTACAGCGAGCCCAACGATGTGTGGAGTGGCGGCCTCGCGACCTGACCAGAGCGGTGTGCCGCGGTGCTGGGCTGCAGGGGAAAAGCATCTCGGCGTGAAACCTGACCCTGACACAGTGGAAGGCGGGAGAACTGGGACATGTTATCCATCGGAGCCTTCGCGCAGATCGGCCAGGTGACCCACCGCATGCTGCGGCACTGGGACACCGCCGGGCTGCTCGTACCGGCCTATGTCAACGAGTTCAGCGGTTACCGCTCCTACGATCCCTCCCAGCTGGAACGGCTGCACCGGATCGTCGCCCTCCGCCAGCTCGGCTTCGGCCTGGAGGAAATTGCCTCCATTCTCGAGGCCGGAGTCGACGCCGACCGGATCGCCCGGATGCTCCGCGTCCGGCGCGCCGAGGTGGAGAGCGAACAGAGAACGGCGGCTGCGAGGCTCCTCGACGTGGAACGGCGGCTCCACCTCATTGAAAAGGAAAACGCCATGTCCCAGATAGAAATAGTCTCCAAGTCCCTGCCCGCGGTCCGCTTGGCCGCCCGCACCGCCGTCGTCGCCGAACAGCACGAGGTGGCCGGCGTCGTCGGGCCCCTGTTCGACGCCGTCGCGAAGGCACTGGCACCCACGGGCGCATCCCTGGATACGCCGATCGCCCAGTACGAGATGAGCGAAAACGGCATGCACATCACTGCCGGGTATGCCGTCTCCTCTGCGGGACCCGACGGCGTGGAGCAGGTGGACCTGCCGGCCGCGCCGACAGCCATCTGCGGTATCCACCTTGGCGCCATGGACCGCATAGCGGAAAGCTGGCAGGCCGTGCACATGGAGACCATTGCCCGCGGCTTTGTCCTCTCCGGCCCGTGCCGGGAGGTGTATATCCGTGCCGTCTCCGATGACCAGGCGGACTGGGTCACGGAGCTGCAGCAGCCGGTCCAGCCGGCGTAACGGAACGGCGGGACGGGCGCCGAAGTGCCGGTCCCGCCAAACACGCCGTCTTAGACGTTGTAGATCTTTCCGGCGGTGATCCCGCCGTCCACTACGAACTCCGCGCCTGTGGAGAAGCTGGACTCATCGCTGGCCAGGAAGAGGACAACACTGGTGACCTCTTCCGGAGCAGCCGGCCGGGTGAGGGTGGTTTCGGTGAAGTCGATCGGCTTCTGACGGCCCATCACGGCGGTCATGGGGGTCTGGATGGACCCCGGGTGCACCGAGTTGACCCGGACGTGGGACGCGGCGAGTTCCAGTGCGGTGGACTTCGTCAGCCCGCGCAGGCCGAACTTCGACGCGGTGTAGCCGTGCATTCCGGCAATGCCCTCCAGCCCGGCGGTGGAGGAAATGTTGATGACCGACGCCGGGGCGGAGGCCTTCAGCGCCTCGACCGCGGCGGTCATGCCCAGGAAAGGGCCGGTCAGGTTGATGTCCAGTGCCCGCTGCCAGCGCTCCACCGGGTATTGGCCGAGCGGGCCGCCGTCGAGAATGCCGGCGTTGTTCACCAGGACGTTCAGCCGGCCGAAGGTTTCCAGGGTGGCGGCCACTGCGGCTGCCCAGTCCTCGGCGCTGGTGACGTTCAGGTGTACGTAGCGGGCGGCGTCGCCCAGTTCCGCGGCCAGGGCGGCGCCGGCGTCGTCGTTGATGTCGGCAATCATCACCTTGGCGCCTTCGCGCACAAAGGCACGCGCGTGGGAGGCGCCCATGCCACTGGCGGCGCCGGTGATCAGGGCTACTTTGTCTTTGAGTCGTTCGCTCACTGGTGCATCCTCCTGGTTGAGTTGCCGGATTCGACGGCATGATCCCGCTGGGGTGGGCACAGGGTCCCACGGTTTGGGGCTGCTGGTAGCTTCTGTGGTCCCCCACGCCAACAGCGGCATCACCGGGTGGGACGCTGTGCTGGAGGGAGACCCCAACTCCGATCGTACGGCCGCGGAATCGAGCAGAATCCGCCGAAAGGGCCCTGTTGTGGCCAGTGTCATATCGGCGGTAAACCCTTTAGGCTCCTCCCCATGGCATCCCTGATTTCCCACACCTCCTTTGACAGCCTTGACGCGTACAGCCAGTCAATGTTCTGGAGCCGGATCCTCGGCTTCGGGGAAGATCCGGAGGATCCGAACCGGCCCGGCGAGGAGGAGTGCATGATCTTCTCGCCGGACGGAACACAGCGGCTGCTGTTCATTGAGGTTCCCGATGCCAAGCAGATCAAGAACCGGCTCCACCTGGACCTGAAGCCCGCGGAAGGCACCCGCGACCAGGAACTTGCCCGGCTCCTGGAATTGGGTGCCCGTGAAATCGCGGACCGGCGCAACGCAGACGGCACCGGATGGGTGGTGCTCGCGGACCCCGAGGGCAACGAATTCTGCATCCTGCGCAGCGATGAAGAGCGGCGGGCGTTCGTAGCGCCAGCTAGCTGAAAACATGCGGCGAGGCATTATGTGGCGGAGGCACTCCCGCCCGGAGTCCTCTGCTTGTAGTGTCGGGCGTGCACTCCGGAAGACCATTGAGAGGAAAGCCGATGGAAACCGTGACCCTGAACAACGGCGTCGAAATGCCGATCCTAGGCTTTGGTGTGTACCAGGTGCCGCCGGAACAGACCGAGGAAGCCGTGACCAACGCGCTGGCCGCCGGTTACCGCTCACTGGACACCGCCGCAGCGTACTCGAACGAAGACGCCGTGGGGCGGGCGGTGCAGAAGAGCGGCATTGCGCGCAATGAACTGTTCATCACCACCAAGCTTTGGATCCAGGACAACGGGGAGGCCACCACCACCCGCGCCTTCGAAACCTCGCTGGAGAACCTGGGCATGGAGTACGTGGACCTTTACCTGATCCACCAGCCTTTCGGGGATGTCTACGGCGAGTGGCGGGTGATGGAACAGCTATACAACGACGGCGCCGCCCGGGCCATCGGGGTCTCGAATTTCGCCTCCGACCGGCTGCTGGATCTCATCATGCACCACGACGTGGTCCCGGCCGTGAACCAGATCGAGACGAACCCGTTCTACCAGCGGACGGTCGAGAACCAGCTAATGACCGAGCGCGGGGTCCGGCACGAGTCCTGGGCCCCGTTCGCGGAAGGGAAGAACAACCTCTTCTCCGACCCCACCTTGTCGGCCGTCGGCGAGGTGCACGGCAAGTCCATTGCCCAGGTGGTGCTGCGCTGGCTGATTCAGCGCGGGGTGGTGGTGATCCCCAAGTCGGTGCGGCCGGAGCGGATGGCCGAGAACTTCGACGTGTTCGACTTCGAGCTCAGCCCGCAGGAAATGGCCTCTATCGCGGATCTCGACACCGGGAAATCCATGTTCTTCGACCACCGGGACCCGGAGGCGGTGGCCCGGCTGAGCGGGGTCAGGCTGGACTAGGTTCGGGGGACCGGTGCAGGTTCCGCACCAGGTAGAGCCAGGGGAAGGACCGGGTGCCCACCTGCCACCCGTCCGTTTCGTAATGGTGGGCCGGCCGGGTCCAGAGCACGCGGCGGTGTTCCCACTGCGTGTCGGTCTGCAGCATCCGGTGGCGCAGCACGTCGACGCCGATGGTGCGCCACCCTTGCCGTCCGGCGGCCTTCAGTTCGGTCATTTCGTCGAAGGCCGTGACCGGGCCGAGCCAGCGCTCGCGGGACCCCGAAACAGGTTCCTCCTGCTGGCCGCCGAAACGCTGCTGCACCGCCTGCCGGCTCATGCCGAGTTCCCGGCCCAGCGCGGCCCAGCTGATCCCCGCGCGGCGTGCCGCCGCGACTGCCCGGTGCTGCAGCTGCTGGCTGGCCCGCTCGGCGGCACCCGCCCGCGCGACCAGGGCGAGGTGATCGGCCTCGGTGAGACTGCCGCCGTCGTCGTAGTCTCCCAGAATCAGCGCGCCGATCTGTTCCTGAAGGTCAGGGGCGGGCTGCTGGCTCGGGTCCGCGTTGCTCGGTTTCATCAATCCCGGTCCCGGTCCGCCCGGTTTCGGCTCGGGAGCCAGTCGACGGCTTCAGCACCGTTCCGTCCCCGATTCCCCCAGAGATACCGAACGCACACATAGACGCCGAAGATGGTCGATGTCACCGAGGCCCCGGCGCACATGCCGCCGAAGAACCCGTCCAGGTCCAGCCACAGGTAAAGCCCGCCCAGCGCAAGGCCCAGCAGGAGGAACACGGCGCCCATGGCCGCCAGATACTTGCGATACGTCATCATGCGTCAATTAGAGCTTGACACCTGATGAACGTCAAGTGTTTGTTGACATCTATTTGCCGCGGCTACCCGTATGGATGCCCGGGGCCGGGGCCGGGGCTAGGGTGCGGAGGGACCGGCGCGACGATAAGCGGCGCGCCCTCACGCAGAAGGAACACCTATGGAGAGTTCAGCTTTGTCACTGTGGTCCTCCGGGTCGGTGCTGTCCATCGGGTCAAAGAACTCGGTGCTGTCGATCGGCAGTGTGGGATCCGCCTGCTCCATCGGGTCCGTCGGGTCCTTCGGCTCGGCGTTGTCGATCGGTTCGGCTTTATCCGTGCTGGCGGTGATGTCCTGGTTGTCCGTCGGATCCATCATGTCGTCGGGGTCCAGGGCGGGGGTCATGGCCGCCGGCCGGTCCTAGCCGCGGCGTGCCCTACCCCACCGCGGCAGGCTTTAGTTGCCGTCGCAGCTCCGCGGTCAGCTCGGCCAGTGCCTGCGGAGCGCTGCGGCAGAGCCGCGGAAAGGCCAGATAGCCGTGCGGCATGCCGACGTAGGTGGTGACGCGGACCGGTACGCCGGCCCTGCGCAGCGCGTCGGCGTAGCGCAGCCCGTCGTCACGGATCGGATCATGTTCGGCGACCTGGATCAGCGCCGGCGGCAGTCCGGAGTGGTCCAACGCCAGCAGCGGCGAGGCATACGGGTTGCTGCGGTCTTCCAAGGCGGGGACGTAGAGACCGCCGTAGCGGTGGATGTCTGCTTTGGTGAGGATGGGCGCGTCGGCGTTTTCCTCGATGGATGCGCTGCCCAGGGTCAGGTCGGTCGCGGGATAAATCAGCCCCTGGAACGCGATCCCGGGACCGGACCGGTCACGGGACATCAGCGTCAGCACCGCCGCCAGGTTGCCTCCGGCGCTGTCGCCCACTACGGCGAGCCGGCCAGCGTCGGCCTCCCACTCGCCGGCACGGGAAGCTACCTCTGTCAGCGCGGCATAGCAGTCCTCCGCGGCGGCGGGCCAGGGATGCGTCGGCGCGAGTCGGTACTCGAGGGAGACGACGACGGCGCGTGCGTCCCGGGCAATGGTGCTGGCCAGCGAGTCGTAGATGTCCAGGTTGCCGACGGTCCAGCCGCCGCCGTGGATCAGGACCACCAGCGGCAGCGTGCCGGCGGTGTCCTTCGGCCGGTACACGCGGACGGGAATCCGGCCCTCGGCTCCCGCAGCGGTGTCGTCTTTCAGCTGTACACCGGGCGCGACGCCGCCCAGGACCCAGTCCACCACGGGGTTGTGCTTGATGCTGCGCTGCTGGTCGGCGAGGATCTGTTCGTCGCTCTTGTTCGCCACCGAGGTCCGCGCCAGCACTTTGCCGACCAGCCGTACCCGCAGATCAAGCTTTGCCATCGTGTTCCTTCTTTCGTGGTCGCCGGGCGGTACATGGCTGGCCTCCGGCTACCGGCAGAGCCAAGGAACGCCCTCCGCTGGTCCCGACGGGGTGTAGTCCCGGCTGCCCGGGGCACCCTCGCACCACTCGGGAAGGGGTACGACGTGTGCGGGTGCAGCATGTGCGGGCATGCGCCCGAGTGTAGCTGAGGCACCGGTCTGCCGAACCGTCGACCCCGCGCCGGCGCTGCCGGCAGGCCGTGCGGTCCCGCAGCCCGCCGTCGTCGTTCCCGAAAACCCGTTGCCGCCACTGGAGAGTAAGCGGCAGAATCGCACGGACGGGACCGGACCGGCGGAGGGATGCAGCGGCCATGAGCACGGACACCGAAACGCAAACAGACCGGCACACACCACACCCGGCGGACACCCACGGGGTGATCCGGGTGCAGGGCGCGCGGGTGAACAACCTGCGGGACATCAACATCGAGATCCCCAAGCGGCGGCTGACGGTGTTCACCGGGGTGTCCGGATCCGGTAAAAGCTCGCTGGTGTTCGGCACCGTCGCCGCAGAATCCCAGCGCCTGATCAACGAGACCTACAGCGCCTTCGTGCAGGGGTTCATGCCTGCGCTGGCCCGTCCCGAGGTGGACCTGCTGGAGGGCCTGACCACCGCGATCATCGTGGACCAGGAACGGATGGGATCGAACCCGCGGTCCACGGTCGGCACCGCGACCGACGCCAACGCGATGCTGCGCATCCTGTTCAGCCGGCTCGGTCAGCCGCAGATCGGCCCGCCCAATGCGTATTCCTTCAACGTGCCGTCCGTGAAGGCTTCCGGTGCCATCACGGTGGAGCGCGGCGACGGGAAAACCCGCGCGGAGAAAGCGACCTACAACCGGCTGGGCGGCATGTGCCCGCGCTGTGAAGGAACGGGGGCAGTGACGGATTTTGACCTCACGGCCCTGTTCGACGACACGAAGTCGCTGGCCGAAGGTGCGGTCACGGTGCCCGGCTACAGCATGGAGGGCTGGTTCGGGCGGATTTTCGCCGGTTCCGGGTTCTTCCGCATGGACAAGCCAATTGGGAAGTTCACCAAGCGCGAGCTGCATGACCTGCTC
This sequence comes from Arthrobacter sp. Ms25, assembly GCF_059090365.1. NCBI lineage: Bacteria > Bacillati > Actinomycetota > Actinomycetes > Micrococcales > Micrococcaceae > Arthrobacter > Arthrobacter sp. Ms25. The sequence goes on from NZ_JBNHFP010000003.1 coordinate 427,930, forward strand.
TGGAAGGAGCCCACCAAGATCAAAGTGGAGGGCATCAACCTCACCTACGAGGGCCTCATCCCGAAAATACAGAAATCCATGCTGTCCAAGGACCCCGAGTCGATGCAGCCGCACATCCGTGCCTTCGTGGAACGGGCCATCACCTTCAGCACCTGCCCCGAGTGCAACGGCACCCGGCTCAGCCCCGAAGCACGGTCCTCAAAGATCGACGGCGTCAACATCGCCGATGTCTGCGCGATGCAGATCAGCGACCTCACCGGCTGGATCCGCGGACTGAAGGAACCCTCGGTGGCCCCGCTGCTGACCGGCCTGCAGCACCTGCTGGACGCGTTTGCCGAAATCGGGCTGGGCTACCTGTCCCTGGACCGGCCCTCGGGCACCCTGTCCGGCGGCGAATCGCAGCGGACCAAGATGATCCGGCACCTGGGCTCCTCGCTCACCGATGTCACCTACGTGTTCGACGAGCCGACCATCGGCCTGCACCCGCACGACATTGCCCGGATGAACCAGCTGCTCCTGCAGCTGCGGGACAAGGGCAACACCGTGCTGGTGGTGGAGCACAAACCCGAAACCATCGCGATCGCGGACCACGTGGTGGATCTGGGACCTGGGGCGGGTACCGACGGCGGCACCGTCACCTTCGAAGGTCCGCTGGACGGACTGCGGGAGAGCGGCACACTGACCGGCCGCCACCTCGGGGACCGGGCGCGGCTTAAGGACTCGGTGCGGACGCCGTCGTCGTCCCTGCCGGTGCGCGGCGCCGCCACCAACAACCTGCGCGACATCGACGTCGACATTCCGCTGGGCGTCCTGGTGGTGCTCACCGGGGTGGCCGGCTCGGGTAAAAGCTCGCTGATCTCCGGGTCCGTGTCCGGACGGGAGGGCGTGGTGACCGTGGACCAAAGCCCCATCCGCGGTTCCCGGCGCAGCAACCCCGCCACCTACACCGGCCTACTGGAGCCTATCCGGAAGGCATTCGCGAAGGCCAACGGGGTGAAGCCGGCCCTGTTCTCCTCCAACTCCGAGGGAGCCTGCCCGGCCTGCAACGGCGCCGGAGTGATTTACACCGAGCTGGGGGTGATGGCCACGGTGGAATCGGTCTGCGAGGAGTGCGGGGGCCGGAGGTTCCAGGCCTCGGTGCTGGAGTATCGGCTGGGCGGCAAGGACATTGCCGAGGTGCTTGCCCTGTCGGTCGCCGATGCCGGGGTGTTTTTCGCAGAGGGGGAGGCCGCCACCCCCGCCGCGCATAAGATCCTGACCCAGCTGGCCGACGTCGGCCTGGGCTACCTGCACCTGGGCCAGCCGCTGACCACGCTTTCGGGCGGCGAGCGGCAGCGGCTGAAGCTGGCCACGCATATGGGCGGCAAGGAAGCTGTCTTTGTGCTGGACGAACCGACCACCGGGCTGCATCTGGCCGACGTAGAGCAGCTGCTGGCGTTGCTGGACCGGCTGGTGGACTCCGGAAAGTCGGTGATCGTGATCGAGCACCACCAGGCGGTGATGGCGCACGCGGACTGGATCATCGACCTGGGTCCGGGCGCGGGGCGCGACGGCGGGCGGATCGTGTTCGAAGGAACGCCGGCGGACCTGGTGGCCGACGCGTCCACGCTCACCGGCGAGCATCTGGCGGCCTACACGGCGGGGTGACGCCTACGACACCGGGCCGCGGGGCGCGAACATGATGACGGCGACCCCTGCCAGGCAGATCAGCGAGCCGAGGATGTCCCAGCGGTCGGGCCGGAACCCGTCGAAGACCATGCCCCAGACCAGCGAACCGGCAACAAAGACTCCGCCGTAGGCGGCCAGGATCCGGCCGAAGTGCGCGTCCGGCTGCAGCGTTGCCACAAACCCGTAGGCGCCCAGGGCCATCACGCCCAGACCCGCCCACCACCACGCCCGGTCCTCCCGGACGGACTGCCATACCAGCCAGGCACCGCCGATTTCAGCGGCGGCCGCCAGCAGGAAAAGGAGGACGGTCTTCGCGATGGTCATGGCATCCATCCTGCCGCAGGACCGGTGCCTGCCGCCGCCAGGCGCCGGACCGGCGTCGTGAACTGCTTAACCCTCCGCTGCCTCCGGAAGCTTGGCCCGGAGGATATCGCGGATATAGTCGCGGTTCATGGCGGTGACGCTCAGCCCGTCGCCGCCGTAGTGCTCCACGCACATCGGGCCGCCGAAGCCCGCGGCCAGGGCCATCCCGATCGCCTCGCGGTAGTTGATGAAGCCCAGGGCGAGCGGCGCAGGTGCGGACGCGTAGGCACCGGTGGCCGGGTCATAGTCCCGGAAGTAGTTTTTCAGCTGCCAGTAGTTGGTGTGCGGCAGCATCTTCGTCAGCATCTCGCGCCAGTCCTCCACCTCCCGGTGCAGGCGGACGATGTTGCCGATGTCCGGGCAGAGGCCCACATTAGGCAGATCCACCGCCGTGACCAGCTCCACGGAGCTGTCCGCCGTGCCCAGGAAGGTCCCCTCGTACATTTCCAGCGACAGGCTCACCCCGCGCCCGGCCGCGTATTCCCCGAGTTCGCGGAAACGCGCTGCGGCTTTCTCCCGGTTCTCCGGGGTGTCCTCGTCCTCGGCTCCCTGGGCCAGCCAAAACCAGGTGGCCTCCTTCTGCTCCGGAGTGAAGGGATCGTGCAGTCCCAGGCATACCATGGGAGCTTCCAGGTCGGCGGCCGCGTCAATGGTCCGCTTGGCGTAGTCGAGGTTCCGCCGGGCCTGCTCCTCATCCGGGGTGATCACGCTTTTGCGGGTCACCGCCAGGTCAGAGAATTCAAGGCCGTAGGAGCGGGCGGTTTTCAGCAGCTGCCGCCGGCCCTCGGAGCCCAGGTCGGCCGCCCGGACCCAGGAATCGGTCAGGTCAACGTGCTCGAAACCGGCGAGATGCACCTCGCGCAGGGTCTGTTTCCAGGCGTCCGGTCCCGCCAGCGTGCGGTCGCGGCCATCCTCCGTCACCCCGGTGAAGTTCAGCAGGGCGGCGCCGATCGGCCAGGTTTCAGGTGTGTAGGACATTGCTTTCTCCTTAGGTGCGGATGTGCAGCGGTCGGGGCGGGTGAGGATTATCCGGCGATGGCGTAAACCGCCCAGGCGAGGGCGAAGGACAGGAAGCCGATGGCGGTGGCCACTACGGTCCAGGTCTTCAGCGTGGTGAGGGTGTCAAAGCCGCAGAACTTGCCGATCAGCCAGAAGCCTGAATCGTTGACATGCGAGAAAGTGATGGATCCGGCCGCGATCGCGACGACGACGGCGGCAAGGGCCACGCCGGAGACGCCCAGTTCCGCCACGGCGGGGGCCATGATGGATCCGGCGGTGGTTGCGGCCACGGTGGCCGATCCCTGCGCCACCCGGAAGGCCACGGCCACGAGGAAACCGGCGAGGATCACGGGAAGCCCGATGGCGTCCAGCCCCGAGGCGATGGTGCCGCCGATCCCGGTCTCGGTCAGGACCCGTCCGAAGGCGCCGCCGGCACCGGTAATCAGAATGATGGAGCAGACCGGAGCCAGCGCGTTGTCCACCAGGTCCTCGAGGGCACTGCCGATGCTGCCGCGGCCGCGGCGCGGACGGATATACAGCAGGTACATTGCCGCCAGCGTGGCGATCAGCAGGGCAACCGGGGTGGTCCCGATCAGGCGGGAGAGCTGGAAAAGGACATTTCCGTCATCCACGGATCCGCTCGCCTCGAGGGTGGTGAAGAGGGTATTGAAGAAAATCAGGACCAGCGGCAGCAGCAGGACAACAATGATGGTCCAAAAGCCCGGCCGCGGCGTTTCCTTATCCAGGTCCGCTTCGCCCAGCAGGTTCGGCACCGGCATGTTCGGGTAGCGCCTGGCAATGAGCAGGGCGAGCCGGTAGCCGGCGAGGTACCACGCCGGCAGCCCGACCAGCAGGGCCACCAGGATGACCATGCCGACGTCGGCACCCATGACCGTAGCCGCCGCCGTGGGGCCGGGGTGCGGGGGAGTCAGCGCGTGCATCATCAGGAAGGAACCGATGGAAGGCAGCACGTACAGCATGAACGATCCGCCGAGCCGGCGGGCCACTGTGTAGATGATGGGCAGCATCACGATGAAGCCGGCGTCGAGGAAGATGGGGAAGGCGTAGAACAGCGAAGCCACGGCCAGGGCCAGCGGGGCACGTTTTTCGCCGAACCGGCGCAGCATGACGTCCGCGAGGACCTGTGCACCGCCCGACACCTCGACCAGCCGGCCGAGGACGGCGCCGAAGCCGACCAGCAGGGCGACGGTGCCCACGGTGGTGCTGAACCCGGCGACGACGACGGTCATGACGTCGCCTACGCCAATCCCTGCCGCCAGAGCCGTGAGGATGCTGATGATGATCAGCGCGAAGAATGCATGGACCCGGAGGCGGATGATCAGCAGTAGCAGGACGGCAATTGCCGCCACGGCAATAAGGATGAGCGCCCAGGCGGGCCGTTCGGAAAGGACGAGCGTTTCCGCCGGCACGGCGGAAGGCAGCATATGCATGGCGTGAACACCTTTGATCGCGCGGACAGTGCCGTGGCATTGTGATGCACACCACAGGCGGAAGATCTGGCTATACCCTATAGGATCTTTGAAAACTGTCCAGCCGGCGTCCATGGCCCGGGCGCGGAGTGCTGATCGTGCAGCCGGCGGGGCTTGGAGCTCTGAGGGTATTTGCTCCGGCGGACGCATGGGAGAATCTGAGGCATGGCAGAAGCGAGCAGCGGGAGTGGTATGGGTACGGGTGCGGCAGGCGGGACCTGGGTGCAGCGCAACGTCCTGGCCGATCAGGTGTACAAGGAAATCCTGGCCCGGCTCATGGACGGAAAGCTGAAATCGGGCGACCCGCTGAGCATCGACGGCACCGCCCGGGACCTGGGGGTCTCTCCCACTCCGGTCCGGGAGGCCCTGGCCCGGCTTGAAGCCACCGGCATGGTGGTGCGGGCGGCTCTGCGCGGCTACCGGGTTGCCCCCGTACTCAGCCCCGCCGAACTCATGGACCTGATGGAAGCGCGCCTACTTATCGAGCCCCACAGTGCCGAGGTGGCCTGCGTCCGCGCGGACGAGCCCTTCCTTGCTGAGCTGGCTCGCTCCATCGAGGATCTCCGCCGGGCGCCCAACGGGCCCTCCTTCTCCGACTACAGCTCCTACTGGGAGGCGGATGAGCGCTTCCACCGCATGATCACCGAGCAGACGCGGAACCGCTTCCTGATCGGCGCGTACAACTCCCTCGGCGGCCACGTGCACCGTTTCCGTCTGTTCGGCGGCACGGGGGTGCGTGATGCCCGGGTTGCCATCGAGGAACACAACTCCATTCTGGCTGCCATGCGGGCCGGCGACCCCGCTGCGGCGCGGCGGGCGATGGTCACGCATATCTCCGGCGTCCGCGAGCGGGCCGCCCGGGAGCAGCAGCACGAAAACGGCTCAGATATCCCTCGGTAAACCCGCCGGGGCGGCGGGCGGGTAGCCGCTGCACTCCCTGGCCCGTACCAGCCAAACCTTCGTGGCCGCATGTGGTTGACATCACACTTCCGGATGTGTTTCCTATAGGAAACACGAAACAGTCCGGTAGTTAGTCAATCCGGAACTGTCCAACGCGCACCCGGAGGACACCTTGACCCAGCGAACAGTAGCCGTAGTCGGATCCGGATACATGGGCGGCGGCATCGCCCAGGTCCTCGCGCTCGGGGGAGCGCGCGTCGCCCTGGCGGACGTGTCACAGGACGTGGCCGAAAAGAACCTTGAACGCCTGCTCACCGAGGCGCAGCAGTTCGTTGCCGACGGGCTTTTCCCCGCTGGGGCAGTGGAGGACCTGCGCAAAAACCTGTGGGCGGCCCCCAGCATTGAAGCCGCCGTAGCCGACGCCTCCTACATCGAGGAAGCCGTCCCCGAAATCCTGGACATCAAGCACGCGACGCTGCGCCGGATCAGCGAGGCCGCACCTGCCGACTCCGTCATCGGTTCCAACACGTCCACCATCCTGATTGCCACGCTGGCCGAAGCGGTTTCCTCCCCGGAACGGTTCCTCGGCGTGCACTTTTCCAATCCCGCCCCGTTCATTCCGGGCGTGGAAGTCATTCCGCATGCCGGCACGTCCGCGGCAACCGTTGAGACGGCGCGGGAGATCGTAGCGCTCACCGGCAAGCAGGCGGCCGTGGTCAAGGATGTCACCGGCTTCGTACTGAACCGGCTCCAGTACGCGCTCTTCCATGAGGCCGCCCAGGTGGTCGAGGACGGCATTGCCTCGGCGGAGGATGTGGACACCCTGGTCCGGACGACCTTCGGGTTCCGGCTGCCGTTCTTCGGCCCCTTCGCCATTGCGGACATGGCCGGCCTGGACGTCTACTCCTTCTGCTATGCATCGCTGCAGACCTCCTTCCCGGAACGCTTTGCCACCCCGCGCATCCTCAAGGACCTGGTGGATGCCGGCAAGCTCGGCACCAAGTCCGGTGCCGGGTTCCTGCAAATCCCCGCGGACCAGACACAGGACCTTGTGGCGTACCGGAACAAGGCGTATGTTGCCATGTCCGGGCTGTTGCAGGAGCTCGGCCCCAGCCCTGCCGAGCAGGCCGGCCGTGAAGACGGCTCCGCTGCGCCGCAGGCCCGATGATCCCACGCTGACAACGCCCGTTCCGCCGGGCGGGCGAAGGTTGACGATGCTGTCGCCGGCGGGCATGCAGACACCCATGGCTGGAGAGCTGGAACGATGACCTACCTTTTGAACAATCCCGCGGACTTCGCCGTCGATGCCCTGCGCGGATACACCGCTGCCCATCCCGAACACGTAATGCTCGCCCACGGCGGGGTGGTGCGGTCCACACAGACACCGAAGGACCAGCCCGCTCTGGTCATCGGCGGCGGCTCCGGCCACTACCCGGCCTTCGCCGGATGGGTGGGGCCAGGGCTGGCCCACGGTGCGCCGTGCGGGAACATCTTCTCTTCGCCGTCGGCCTCCCAGGTCTACTCCGTGGCCCGGTCCGCGGAAAACGGCGGGGGCGTGCTGCTGGGCTTCGGCAATTATGCCGGGGACGTCCTGCACTTCGGGCAGGCGGCCGAAAAGCTGCGCGCCGAAGGCGTGGACGTACGCATCATTCGTGTCTCCGATGACATTGCCTCGGGCCCCTCGCATAGCCACCGGGAGCGGCGCGGGATTGCGGGGGACCTGGTGGTCTTCAAGATCGCTGGGGCGGCGATTGCGGCCGGAGCGGATCTGGATGAGGCGGAGCGGGTGGCGTGGAAGGCCAACGATGCCACGCGGTCCTACGGCGTCGCGTTCGAGGGCTGCACCCTGCCCGGTGCGGCTGAGGCACTGTTCCATGTGCCCGGAGGGCAGATGGCCATCGGACTGGGCATTCACGGGGAACCCGGCATCCGGGAGGTGCCGATGGGCACCGCCGAGGAAGTGGCGGACCTTTTGCTCGAGGGTGTGCTGGAGGAAGAGCCGGACCGGGTGGACGGCGGGTACGGCGGGCGGGTGGCAGTGGTCCTGAACGGACTCGGAACGGTCAAGTATGAGGAACTCTTCGTGGTCTACGGACGGGTTGCCGCACAGTTGGCCGAACGGGGCTTCACCGTGGTGGGCCCCGAGGTGGGCGAACATGTCACGAGCCTCAACATGGCCGGGCTGTCCCTGAGCGTGGTCTTCCTGGATGAAGAACTTGAACGGTACTGGCTGGCCCCCGCAGACACTCCGGCCTTCCGCCGCGCGGCGGGCGCCGCACCGGCCGATCCGGCCCGGACCAGCGTCCACATTCCCGGTGCGGATCCCATTCCGGAAGCAGCCCAGGAGTCGCGGGAATCCGCCGCCCGGATTGTCGAGGTGCTGGATCTGTTCCGCACCACCGCCGCCGAACAGGAGGACCGGTTCGGCCGGCTGGACGCGGTGGCCGGCGACGGCGACCACGGCCAGGGCATGGCCTACGGCACCAGGGGTGCCGCGGCCGCCGCCCGGGATGCCGCCGGGGAGGGTGCCGGGGCCCGCACGGTGCTGCTGCAGGCGGGGGAGGCCTGGGCTGAGGAGGCCGGCGGAACGTCGGGGGCGTTGTGGGGTGCTGCCCTGACCGCCGCCGGCGGCGTCTTTGACGACTCGCGCGCCGTCGGCCCGGCCGACGTCGTGCAGGCGCTGGCGGCCGGCATCGACGCGGTGGTCCGCCTCGGCGGCGCCCGGCCCGGCGACAAAACGATGGTGGACGCCGCCCTGCCGTTCCGCGATGTCCTCCTGGCGGAGTTCGCGGAAACCGGAGACCTGGCCGGATCCGTCCTGAAGGCTTCGGCCGCGGCACACGATGCGGCCCAAGCCACCGCCGACATCACCTCACGGCTGGGCAGGTCCCGCATCCTGGGTGAGAAGAGCCTCGGCACCCCCGATCCCGGGGCGTACTCCTTCTCCGTCCTGATGCAGGCGCTGGGCGGTTTCCTGCAGTCGGGTTCGCCGGTTCCCGCGGAGCAGCCGTGACGGTCTGGCTCGGCACCAGCTGGAAGATGAACAAAACCGTGGGCGAGGCGCGGCAGTATGCAGCCGCCCTGCTGGACGGGCTGTCCGGCCAGAGCCTCCACGGCATCAGGCCGTTCATCATCCCGCCGGCCACCGCCCTTTCCGCAGTGGCCGGGATCCTGTCCGCGGACCGCCGCATACTCGTGGGCGCGCAGAACGCCCACTGGGAGGACAGCGGAGCATGGACGGGAGAGGTGTCGGTTCCCCAGGTGGCCGACGCCGGTGCGCAGCTGGTGGAGATCGGCCACTCCGAGCGGCGGGAACATTTCGGCGAGACGGATGAAACGGCCCGCCGGAAGGTCGCCGCCGTCCTGCGCCACGGGCTCACCCCGCTGCTGTGCATCGGGGAGCCTGCGGAGGTGAAGGATGCCGGCGGATCTGCCGGGTACATCCTGCGCCAGGCCGGCCATGCCCTCGACGGCCTGGATGAAGGCCAGCTCTCCCGGGTGCTGATCGCCTACGAGCCGGTCTGGGCCATCGGGTCCGGCGGACGGCCGGCGGCACCGGCGGAACTCGACGGTCCCTTCGCGGCCCTCGCCGAGGCCTATGCAGGCAGGGTTGCCGGGTTGCTCTACGGCGGGTCCGTCTCGCCGGCGAACGCCGCCGGGCTGCTCGGGCTGGAGCATGTGGACGGTCTGTTCGTGGGCCGGTCCGCATGGACCCCGGAAGGCTACCTGCGTCTGCTGGAAATCGTCGCCGGCACGGTTCCCTCCGCCGCCCACTTCATGTCCGTTACCCCAAACCCCATCGAAAGAAAGTGAAGGACGCCATGAGCGAGAATCGGAAGCTGCGGATTGTCATCGGCGGCGACGACGCCGGATATGACTACAAGGAGATCCTGCGCAAGGACCTCGAGGCAGACGAGCGGGTGGAAAGCGTGGTCGACGTCGGCGTCTCCGACACGGAAAACACCGACTATCCGCACGTCGCCGTGGATGCGGCGCGGAAGGTGGCCTCCGGCGAGGCGGACCGGGCCCTGCTGGTCTGCGGCACCGGCCTGGGTGTGGCCATCTCCGCTAACAAGGTGCCCGGCATCCGCGCGGTCACCGCCCACGACTCCTACTCGGTGGAGCGCTCCGTGCTGAGCAACAACGCCCAGGTGCTGTGCATGGGCCAGCGGGTGGTCGGGATTGAACTGGCCCGCCGGCTGGCCAAGGAATGGCTGAGCTACGTCTTCGATCCGGAAAGCGCCTCGGCGGGGAAGGTGGAAGCGATCAGCGGCTACGAGAACGCCTGACGAGCCGCGTTCCGCAGGCCCCCTACGCTGCGGCGGGTGTCACACATTCTGTAAAGGTTGTGACGCACGTCATGCCTCCCGTACAGTGGCTACACCGCCGGCGGTTCGACTATCGAACGTTCTGTTCAAATAACGAACACGATCGGCGGCATCAGGCCACAACGAAGTGAGGACACCCGTGCAGTTCCACCACCACGGTTACGTATCCGGCGACCCCCGCGTCCAGCCCGCCGCCGGCACCGGCATCGACCGCCCCGCAGACCTTCCCGACGAAGTGGACGTGCTGATTGTCGGTTCCGGTCCCGCCGGGATGCTTACCGCCGCACAGCTCTCGCAGTTCCCCGGTGTTACCACCCGGATCGTGGAGCGGCGGGACAGCCGACTGGCGATCGGCCAGGCGGACGGCATCCAGGCCCGCAGCGTGGAAACCTTCCAGGCCTTCGGCTTCGCGGAGGAAATCACCGCCGAGGCGTACCGCATCACCGAGATGTGCTTCTGGCGCCCGGACCCGGAAAACCCGGAAAACATCGTCCGCTCCGGCCGCGCCCTGGATGACCCGCACGGCATCAGCGAATTCCCGCACCTCATCGTCAACCAGGCCCGCGTGCTGGACTACTTCGCCCGGTTCATGGCCAACTCGCCCACCCGCATGCGGCCCGACTACGGCTTCGAGTTCCGCAGCCTGGAGGTCGACGACGACGCCGAGTACCCGGTCACCGTCACCCTCCTGTCCACCGCCGGCCCGGACAAGGGCACCGAGCGCACGGTGAAAGCCAAGTACGTGGTCGGCTCCGACGGCGCCCGCAGCAAGGTCCGCGAGGCCATCGGCTGCACCATGGCCGGCGACAAGGCCAACCACGCCTGGGGTGTGATGGACGTGCTGGCCAACACCGACTTCCCCGACATCCGCACCAAGTGCGCCATCCAGTCCTCCAACGGCGGGTCCATCCTGCTTATCCCGCGCGAGGGCGGCCACCTGTTCCGTATGTACGTGGACCTCGGCGTCGTGCCCGAGGGCGACAACGGTGCCGTCCGCAAAACCTCCATTGACCAGATCATCGCCAAGGCCAACGGCATCATGGCCCCCTACACCCTCGATGTCCGCAACGTCGCCTGGCACAGCGTCTACGAGGTGGGCCACCGGCTCACCGACCGGTTCGACGACGTCCGGCCGGAGGACCTGGGCACGCGCACCCCGCGCGTGTTCATCACGGGCGACGCCTGCCACACGCACAGTGCCAAGGCCGGGCAGGGCATGAACGTGTCCATGCAGGACGGCTTCAACCTGGGCTGGAAGCTCGGCCACGTGCTGGACGGCCGCAGCCCGGAAAGCCTGCTCTCCACCTACTCGGCCGAGCGCCAGGTGGTCGCGAAGAACCTCATCGACTTCGATAAAGAGTGGTCCACACTCATGGCGAAGAAGCCCGAAGAGTTCGAGAACCCCTCGGACCTGGAGGACTTCTACGTCCGCACCGCCGAATTCCCGGCCGGCTTCATGACCGAGTACACCCCCTCCATGCTCATAGCCGACGCGACGCACCAGGACCTGGCCGCCGGATTCACCCTCGGCAAGCGCTTCAAGTCCGCACCCGTGCTGCGGGTGTCCGACACGAACCCGGTGCAGCTGGGCCACCAGGCGCGGGCGGACGGCAAATGGCGCATCTATGTCTTCGCCGACGCCGCCCCGGCCGGAACCCCCTCGCCGGTCACCGAGCTGGCCGAATGGCTGGACTCCGCGCCGGACTCCCCGCTCGCCGCCACGCCGGAGGGTGAGGACCGGGATGCCTGGTTCGACGTGAAGGTGATTTACCAGCAGGACCACACCGGCATCGATCTCGGCGTAGTGCCGCCGGTGTTCAAGCCGCAGGTGGGGCCGTTCCAGCTGGATGATCTCTCCAAGGTCTACGGTGCGGACCCGGCCGCCGACATCTTCGAGCAGCGCGGGATTTCCCGCGACGGCGCCGTGGTGGTGGTCCGCCCGGATCAGTACGTGGCCAATGTGCTGCCGCTGACGGCCACCGCTGAACTGGCGGAATTCTTCGCGCCGCTGCTGCCGGCCCGCCAGCCGCAGGCGTAGGCAGCTTCACAACGTACGACGACGGCGGCGGCTTAGGTGCCGCCGTCGTCCTGCGTTAACCGCACCAAGCTGGCAGACTGGCCCGTATGGACACCCCAGCACCCATCACCCCCGACTTTGACGCCGCCGCGCTCTTCTGGGACGACTACGCCCTCGCCTTCCCCGACCAGGCCGCCGCCGACGGCGAGTACAACGTGGAGACCTTCGGCGATTCCCCGGAGATGGCGGATGAGCTGCTGGCCCTGGTGCTGGACGGCCGCAAACGCTCAACGTCTTCGCTGGTTGCGGAGTATGTGGACGAGGGGTCGCAGCTGCCGCGGATCGGCACCCACTGGATTGTCTGCGACAGTGCCGGGGTTCCGCGGGTGATCCTGCGGACGGTGGAACTGAAGCTAGGCAGCTTCGCGGACGCCGACGCCGCGTTTGCCCGCGACGAAGGCGAAGGCGATCGCAGCCTCGAGTCCTGGCGACGGGAACACCAGCAGTACTGGGAGCGCACTGCCGCGGCACGGGGCGCCACCTGGTCCGAAGCCGAGGAGATTGTGTTCGAGCGCTTCGAAGTGGTGTGGCCGGCTTAGCGCCGGAATCCGCCTTCGGTGCTGAGCGTCTGGCCAATAACCCAGCGTCCTTCATCCGAAACAAGCCAGGCGATGAGCCGGGCCGGATCATCCGGGGTGCCGATGCTGCCGCCCGGGAAGCTGGAGCCGACGTCGTCGACCACGTCCAGGGGGCGGTCCGCCGTCTCCGGATCGAGGTAGCCCGTGTTGACCGGTCCCGGATTGACGGTATTGAGGAGGATGCCGCGCTCCGCCAGGTCTGCGGATACCGAGGCGGTAACGCCGGCCAGGGCCGCCTTTGAGGTGGCGTAGGCAATTTCCCCGGGCATCGGCCCCAGCAGCTGGCCGCTCGTGAACCAGATGGCGCGGCCGCCCGGCCGGCCGTCGTGCTGGTCGGCGAAGCGGGCCGTAGCCAGCAGCACCGAGCGGGTGTTGACGGACCAGTGCGCGTCCAGCATGGCTGCATCCAGGGACAGCAGCGGGCCGTCGCCGCCGCTGCGGGCGTGGTTGCAGATGAGGATGTCCAGGTGTCCCAGGGCCTCGGCGGCGTCGCGCACCATGTCCCCGGCGGCGTCCGGCTGGGTGAAGTCATGCTCGCCGTGCGCAAGCCGGGCACCGGGCTGCAGCCGTTCCCGCAGCAGGTCCATCACTTCGCCGACGTCCTCGGCACCCCACGGCTGCGTGGCGTCGTGCGGGGCATAGTGCTGCAGGTACAGGCTGGCACCCATGTCAGCCAGCCTTGCGGCAACCGCGAAGCCAATGCCGCGCGTGCGGCTGACACCGGTGACGACGGCGGTGCGTCCGGCCAGGGGAGGGGTAGTCATCGGGCCATGCTAGCGAACCGGCGGACTAGCTAGCGCCGCGAAGGACGGAACGACGCCGGTGCCTCCCCCGGGCATAGATTCGGGCCTGATCACCGGACAGGGCGAGGATGAGCAGGACGTCGAAGGCGAAGCCGAACAGATTGGTCCGCAGCGCGGCTTCGGGGCCGGCGGACACGGCAGCCAGCTGCACGGCAATGGCGATCGAGCTCAAGGACATGGCAGTGAGCCGGGCCCCGTTGCTGCCGCGCAGAATGAGCACCGCCAGCACCGCCTCCACCGCGGCGAAAACGGTGAGCGAGACGCTCGTGGGAGCATAGGCGCTGCCCAGCTCGGCGACCCCGCGGCTCTGCGTGCCCAGCAGGTTGATCACCAGGGAGAAGTCGGCCAGGTGGACCAGGGAAGGCGCGGCCACGGCCAGGGCAGCGAATCCGCGCAGCAGCACCAGAACCGCACCGAAGATCACGGCTGCGGGCGGCCGGTCCCGCCGGGTTGACGAACCGACGGGCACGGCGGGACCGTTCTCCGGAAGGTTGCCCACATTCACCACCGGCAGGTCACCGTCGGTGGCGATCGAATCCCCGCCGCCGTTGCGGGAGTGATACCCAGTGGAGAAGTTCTTGATGACCTCCACGGACGTCTCGGGGGACGAGTCCCGAAGTGACCCGACCAGATAGTCCCGTTCGGCGTCGATGTTCTCCCCGACCCGGTGCGTGACCTGCAGGGTGAACAGGGAGAGACCGACGGCGCGGTCAAAGGACGCAGCGCCCAGCCAGTCCGCGGCAATGCCCCCGGGGAGCATCCACCCCTCGGGGCAACGCCAGAAACGGACGTGGTGGCGTTGCCGCGGGTTGCCGTGCATTTCCTGCTCATAGGCAAAATCCTGCTGCCGTCCGAACAGGAGCAGGGGACTCACCGGGGCATGGACGTAGCTGCGGTGCAGCAGGGTGGAGGAAACAATTCGCCAGCTGCTGGACAGGGTTACCGGGTCCGCGAGCTTCCAGCCTGCCCGTTCCAGTGCACCGCGCAGCTGGCCTTCGCTGCCGAGGAAGGCCAGGTTGACGGCGTCGCCGAACAGTCCGGCACTGGTGCGGGTGCGGCCCATGAAGTAATCGGGGATGAAGATCCGCGTCAGCACCCGGTCCACCCGCGGCAGCACCAAATAGGCCAGCACCGCCCAGAACGCCACCAGGAATCCGATGTGCCGCAGCTGCAGGGTCTCTTCAAACAACAGGACAGCGAACCAGGCCGCCCCAATGGCGCTGACCGTGAAGAAGGCCCAGTCGACGGCGGTTGCCGCCGGCCCGCCGTCGGGCTCCGCGACGGTGCCCGGCGAGGTCATCCGGACGTCAGAGCCCGGGGATTTCGCCGTTTGCCCGGGCCTCGATCCAGTCCACGGCGGCGTCAGGCAGGTAGTACGCTCCGCTGCCGTCGGTATCCATGCCGCGGCTGCGGGCGATCTCCTCCACGATCCACGGCTCCACGGCGTCGCCGTTATTGGCGGTCAGCCACTCGCGGGACTCGGAGGTGAGCATCGGCCACCACGCGGCAATGCCCAGGTCATCGCGCTCAAACTGTTCGTCCGTCATGGCTAAAACTCTGGCACTTTCGCAGCACGTGGTCGACGGTCTGCGCTTCCCGGTTACTGGGCAGCGGTGAATTCCCCGGCGGGCCCAACGGGGAGGGCCGTGCTGCATCGAAAAGGCACAAATTACCGATTTGCAGCCCCAAAACGGTAATTTGTGCCCTCTCGATTCCGGAAACGGTAAATTGTGCCCTCTCGATTGGCCGGCACCCCCCGGAACCCCGGAACCCCGAGCGGTTCACCCGCCGCGAAGCGGAGTTGCCCCGCGAAACCGGGCGTGCGACCGTGGAAGGGAGGCCGTGACACGGTCTCCCGGACGAGGGGTGCCGTACCCGGTGTGCGACAAGACGGCCCATGGGAGATTGCCATGTCATGGATTGTTCTGGTGCTGTCCGGCGTTCTGGAAGCAGTGTGGGCCACCGCCCTGGATAAGTCGCAGGGATTCACGCGGTTCTGGCCGTCCGCCATTTTCGTCACTGCTGTCACAGCGAGCATGGCCGGCCTCGCCTATGCCATGCGGGAACTGCCGCTGGGGACTTCGTACGCGGTCTGGGTGGGCGTCGGCGCCACCTTGACCGTCGTGTACGCCATGGCCACCGGTGCAGAGTCAGTGTCCCTGCTCAAGATCCTGTTCCTGGCCATGATTGTGGGCGGCGTGATCGGACTGAAGTCGCTCCACTAAAGGAGCTCCGGGACCGCTAGATTGGACCGCATGACTGCTGCGGGGGCCGTGCTCGAAGTATCCGACCTACTGGTGGGGTACGCGGGTGCGCCCGTCTGCGGCGCCATCACCGCGCGGGCGGACGCGGGGGAGATCCTCGGCGTCGTCGGCTTCAACGGCGCCGGCAAGTCCACCGCGGCCCGCACCATCGCGGGGAAACAGCTGATGCTCGACGGCGAGGTGCGCGTACACGGCCTGCCCGCCAACGAGGACGCCATCCCGTTCCGCCGCCAGGTGGCTGCCCTGTTCGACGAGGACGCGTTCTTCCCTTCCCTGTCGCTGCGCGAACACCTGCAGCTGGTGGCCCGCGGCCACGGCGTCGCGGACCCTGATGCCGCCGTCGACGCGGAACTGGACTTCTTCGGCCTGCAGGAGCGTGCCGATGCCGTGCCGGAGTCCGTTTCCTCCGGCCAGCGCCGGCGGCTGCTGCTCGCCTCTGCCCTGATCCGGCCGTCCTCGCTGCTGATCCTCGACGAACCGGAGCAGCGCCTGGACCCGGTCATGCGGGAACGCGTCGGGCAGCGGATCCGCCGGTACGCCGACGACGGCGGTACGGTCCTGCTGGTGACGCACGACCCGGCGCTGCTCCTGGCGACGGCGGAACGCTGCCTGCTGATTGATGACGAGGTTCGGGAGATCGAGCCGGCCCGCGCCGCCGCCGAGATCGCGGGCCGGTAAGCGGTGACCCGTACCGAAGCCGCGCCGACCGCGTTTCGTCCGGCCCGCTACACCCGCGCAGCCTCCCGAAACCACGGCCGCGGCCAGGCCCGGATCCGGGACGTATTGCTGGATGCCTATGCCACCCTGCTGGGAATCGCAACTATCGGAGCCCTGGCCGGAGGGCTGGTGCTGGCGATGCGGAACGAGGTCGCCAAGGCGCTGGGCGCGGGTACCGCCGGCCGCCGCACCGTCATCGCCGCGGACTGGGCCGACCTGCCCGACGGCGCCGCGGTCACCGTCCTGTTGTTCGCGGCCCTGGCGGCGGTGCTGGCCGGGGCCCGGAAGGTGGGGCCGGTGGCCGTGGCGCCGGCCGAGGGGTACTGGTGGCTGGGCCTGCCCGTGGAGCGGCGCCCGTTCCTGGCCGGACGGCTGGTCCGCCGGACGGGGCTGGTCTGGGCGGCGGGCACGGTCCTCTACCTGCCCGTTGGCTTCATCACCGACCTGCAGGCAACGCTCCCCGGGCAGCTTGCCGGGGCAGTGGTCTTCGGGCTAGCCGCGGTCTGCGCGCTGCTGGCGGCGGCGGTGCGGCAGTCGGCCGTCCAGCAGCCGGCGGGGAACCTGTCGACGGAGAGCAGGTCGGCGAAGGGGAACGGGCAGCGGGCCCGGTTTCCTGCCGGTGCAGGCGGGGCAGCCGCTGGGCTGGTGCTGCTGGCCCTGCTGAGTTTCCTTCCCCGGGAAGCTGCCGCCGGGGAACTCTGGCCCGCCGCCGCGGCGCTGGGCGCCGTCGTCGGACTCTCGGTGCTGGTGTTCGCGCGGCTGGAGCGCATCCCGGGCCGGGAACTGGTCCGCGGCGGAGGGGTGTCCGGGCATGCAGGTGCGGCGCTCTACCTGATGGACACCAACGAGCTCGGGCGGGCCTTCGCCGGTACTGCCCGCACCGGGACGACCTTCCGGGCCCGGCGCTGGTATGCCAAGGGCGCCCGGTCACCGTTCGGTGCGCTGCTGCGGGCGGATGCCGCCGCGTTCCTGCGCACCCCCGGGATCTGGGGCCGGCCCGTGCTGCTGCTCCTGCTGTGCGTGGCGGTGCTGCTGTCCGCGGGGCAGCAGCCGGCGCCGCTGCAGCTGGTCATCATCCTGCTCACCATTTGCGCGGCGGTCCCGGCGGCGGGGGCCCTGGCCCGGCAGACGGCGATCACCCCGGGACTGGACTCCCTGCTGCCCCTGTCCCCGGCCTCCGTCCGGCTGAGCCGGACGGCGCTGCCCGCGGCTGTTCTGGTCCTGTGGTCGACGGCGTTCTGTGCGGTCCTGGTGCTGCTGGGTGCGGGCAGTCCGGCGTTGATCGGGCTCGGTGCGTTCGCCGGGGTGGGGTTCGGTGCCGCGGCCGTCCGGGGTGCCTACCGGCCGTTGCCGGACTGGACGGCTCCGCCTACCGAGACCGTGTTCGGTCCGGTGCCGTCGGCGCAGACCGGTTCCCTGGCCCAGGGGCTGGACGCGATCCTGCTGGCGGCGGTGCCGTTGCTGCTGGGCCTGTTCCTCGGCTACGTTCCCCTGATCTTGCTGCTGGCCCAGGCGGCATTCTCTGCCGGATGTGTCCTGCTGGTGATGTATTCGCGACCCCGGTAGGCGGCAGGCTCTCATCCGCTCAGTCGTCCACCCGCGCAAGGAAACCGAGCAGGGCCTCTGCGAGGGGCCCGGGTGCCTCCATCGCCACGTAGTGCCCGACGCCGTCGAGCAGCACCGAGGTCACCTCGCCGGCGGCCACACCGGCCAGGGTGTCCGCGGTGAAGGTCCCGCCGAACCCGCCCACGGCCAGCACGGGGCAGTCAATTTTCCGTTCTTGCGCCAGGCTTCTGAGCTCCTCGCCTTCGCTGAGGATGGACCGGTAGAGCCCGGACGCACCCTGCCAGCCGCCCGGGCGGGTGAACCCGCGGGCGAACTCGGCGACGTCGGCCTCCGTGACGGCTCCACTAACTGCGGTCATCGAGGGAAAGGCCCACCCGGCCAGGAGCTCGCGCTCGCGGCCGGTGAACAGCAGTTCGGGTATGCCCGGTGCCGCCAGCACGCCGATATGCCAGGATCCACCCCGGGTCACGTCCGCAAGGGCCTCGAGGCCGAATCCGGGCAGGCCCAGCTCGATGCCGGTGAAGCTGGCGATGTCCTCCGGATGCGCCGCGGCTAGCCGGAACAGTGCGGCCCCCGCTACGTCCTGTCCGGCCAGGTGCACCGGGCCGACGTCGAGCAGGCGAATGAGCTGGTGCAGGTCCTCCGCCGCCACGGCGCTGTTGAAATCCTCGTCCGCCGGCGCCGAGTCCCCGAAGCCGCGCAGATCCACGGCGTAGAGGCGGTGGCTTGCCGTCAGCCGGGGGAGGAGCCGGGAGAAAGCCCACCAGGATTCCGGGAAGCCGTGCACCAGGAGGATCGGGGATCCGGCCGTGCCCGCGCTGACGTAATGCAGGCTGGTGCCGTTGACGGCCGCGGTGTGGTGCGAGGCGAAGGCACGGGTTGCTGCTTGGAGGGTCATGGCCCGCTCCTTCCGAAATGACAACGTGGTTGTCAGTCTCCGACTAGGCAACTAGGTTGTCAATAGCCCTGGCATTCCGGCTACGATCGGGCCATGGAACAGTCACGGGGTACACAGCTGGCCCGGCTCCTGCTGGGCGGGTTCGACGCTCTGGTGGCCGAAGTTTCGGCCGAACTGGCGCGGCAGGGGCACCCCGGCGTGACACCCGCGCTGGAGTTCGCGCTGCAGGCGATTGACGACGGCGCCGTCACGGCGCCGGAGCTGGCCCGGCGGCTGGGCGTCTCCCGGCAGGCGGCGGCGAAGACGATTTCCGCCCTGCAGGAGCTGGGTTATGTAGACCGGGAGGACGACCCCGCCGACGCGCGCCGCCAGCACCTGCGGGTGACGGAGCACGGCTACCAGATGGTTGCCGTTGGCCGGCGGACCTTCGATGCGCTGTATGACCGCTGGGCCGCAGACCTGCCCCCGGGGCAGCCGGAGCTGGTGGAGGCGGGCCTGCGAAAACTGGTGCCCGACGCGCGCTGATCCGCATTTCTTTTCCATACTCAATAGCCCGCACTTAAGCTTCCAAAAAGCTGCTGCCGACCGCGGCTTCGAATTCTGCCCGCCAATTACTTCCAGGGCATTCGGCCGTCTTTAGCCGGGACAGCCGGCACGTTTCCGTCGGATATTATGTCTGGGTCGACCGAATTCCCTTTCCCGGAACCGCGCAGCAGGATAGATCTATATAAGCGGGGTTACGCAAGGTCGGGAATTTGTCAGGTGTACGACAGCTGGGGGGACTGACCGCGGTTGCAATCTCCGTTGCGACGAAGATTGGCCGCGTTCACGTCGTCGACTACTGAATCACGACCTCAATACAGATAAGGCATAACCCGTAATGAGCACTACCGAAACAAGTTATAAGCCCGTTACCGGGACCGGGAAGTCCTTCACGGCAACCTGGCTGCTCGCGCTTTTCCTGGGCGGACTGGGTGTGGACCGCTTCTACCTGGGCAAGATCGGAACCGGCATCCTGAAGCTCCTCACGGGCGGCGGTTTCGGTATCTGGACGCTGGTTGACCTGATCATCACGCTGACCGGCAACCAGAAGGACAAGCAGGGCCGCCCGCTGGAGGGATACCAGCAGGGCAAGAAGACCGCGTGGATCGTCACCATCATCGTGTGGGTCCTGAACGTCGTTGTATCGATGATCCTGATCTTCGGCGGAGTTCTGGCAATCGGCTCGGCTGTCGAGAACAGCCCGGCAGCACCTCTGGGAGACAGCACGGCAGTCGAGTCGGAAACGCCCGCAGCAGACCCGAACGTTCCCCGGGAGTACCAGTCGGCACTGACGCAGGCCGAGGGCTACGCCGTGATGTCCCTCAGCAAGGCTGGCATCTACGATCAGCTGACGGCCGACGCTGGCGGCCAGTTCTCCCCGGAGGCAGCCCAGTACGCGGTCGACAACCTGGACGTGGACTTCAAGGAGAGCGCGCTGGAGAAGGCGCAGGTGTACCAGGAGCAGATGGCCATGTCTCCCGACGCGATCCGGGAGCAGCTCACCTCCGAGTTCGGTGAGCAGTTCACCCCCGAGGAAGCCGACTACGCCGTCGCGAACCTGAAGTAGTCCGCCGTCGCCGGAGGCTCCGGCACGTCGAAGGGATAGCCGGCAGCGCATGGTTGCTGCCGGCTATCCCTCGGTTTTTAACCGGCCGCCTTTCGCCGGAGAGTCCGGCCGCCGGCGGATTAGGCCGGCCAGCGCGGCCCGCAGCCCGCGCAACCTGTAAATGCCGCAGGCGCCGGTGTTAGCTAGAGGCACGGATTGAACCGATGTGCGGCAGAGCCCGTGCAGGAAGGAGATCACCGTGACTGAGCACCTTCACCAGTACGCGGACCTCTACCGGAAGCAGGGGCCGTGGTGCACCGCGTACGTCGACGCCGGGGCCGGAACGGTGGAAGGCACGGAAGCCGCCGAGGTACGTCCCGGCCACGTCCGGGAGGCACTGGCTGACCAGGGGGCCGCGCCGGAGGACCTGGCGGCCATGGAAACAGCGGTGGACCCTGCCTACGGGCTGCCCGCCCCGATCTCGCGGTTTGTCCTCGTCCGGCAGGGCACGGTGGAACTTAACGAGCTTCTGCCCGGCCCGCTGGTGGCCCCGGCGCACATCTCCGTGGACCCTGTTCCGGACCTGCTGCCGCTGCTCAAGCACCGGCCCGAGGAGCTGCCCTATATCGTGGCCGAGGTCTCCCGGGAGGACGCCGAGATCCGCCTGGCCTACGTGGGACGCCCCGGTCCCGCCGATGTCCGCGACATTGAGGGGTCTCGGGAGGACATCCACAAACTCCCCGGCGGAGGCGGCTGGGCGCAGGACAAGCTGCAGCGCAGGACGGAGGAGACCTGGCGGCGGAACGCCGACGACGTCGCCGAACAGATCGACCGGATTGTGGACAGCAGCGGTGCCCGGCTGATTGTGCTGGCCGGAGATGTCCGCGCGCGGGGCCTGGTCCGGGACCAGCTAGCCGAGGCGCACAAGCCGCTGGTCAGCATGGTGGATTCGCATACCCGCACCGGAGGATCCCACCACGAGGGTTTCGACGACGAGGTGCAGGAACGCATTGCCCTGCTGTGGGCAGCCGAGCAGGAGCAGATTATGGACCGCCTCGCACTACAGGAAGGGCAGGCCAATCCGGAATCCGCCACCGGCATCGGCGCCGTGGTCCAGGCGCTGCAGCAGGCACAGGTGGAGATGCTGATCCTGAATGAGAACAAGCTTTCCGACCGGCAGCTGCTGGCCCTCGGCGCCGAACCATGGGTGGCCACCACGCAGGAACAGGCGCTGGGTGCGCAGGTGCTGGGCAAGGTGGCCGCGTCGTCGGCCCTGCTGCGGGCCGGTGCACTGACGGACGCGGACCTGCTCCTGGTGCCCGACGGCGTCCTGTCGGCCGGCGTCGGTGTGGCCGCGCTGCTCCGCTGGCCCACCGGACCCGAGGCCCCCGGAGCCAACGCGACCTGACGGCCGGATCAGAAAACGCGGTCCGCTGCGTTCAGGGGCGGCGGGCGGCCTGGACGACGACGTCGCGCAGCGTGACCGGGGTGCCGTCCGGGGCCGTCATGGTTCGGGGATGTTCCTCGGCCGTGGTGATGGTCCAGTCCGCGGGGTCCAGGAGCGCCGAGATGCCCGCTGCGGTGACGATGGTTTCGTCCGGCGGGTGGTGCCCGTGCGCCGTCGTTGCCTCCGGGTCGTGCGCGTGTCCGACAATGAGCAGGGTGCCGCCGGGAGCCACCCAGTCCGCAACCCGTACATAAAAGTC
The DNA here is from genome assembly GCF_059090365.1 of Arthrobacter sp. Ms25. Classification (NCBI taxonomy): domain Bacteria; kingdom Bacillati; phylum Actinomycetota; class Actinomycetes; order Micrococcales; family Micrococcaceae; genus Arthrobacter; species Arthrobacter sp. Ms25. The sequence continues at coordinate 449,875 of NZ_JBNHFP010000003.1, forward strand.
GAGCTGCGGCATGGCGGGGTGGGCGTAATTGGTGGTGACCAGATCAAAGCGACGGCCCGGTTCGCAGGAGGTCAGGTCTGCCTCGATCCAGGTCACGCTGCCGGAGGGCGCCTCCGTTTCGGCGCGCTGGGCCGCCGTGGCCAGCGCTGCAGCGGAAACGTCGGCCCCCACTACCTCCCAGCCGTGGGCCGCAAGTTCCAGCGCTTCGGCACCCGTGCCGCAGCCGGCGTCCAGCGCGGTGCCTGCCGGAAGTTCGGTTGCGAGGCGTGCCACGTAGGGGTTGGATGGCTGACGGGCGACGGCGGCCGGGTCCGTTTCCGGAGTTTCCTGCCAGTGCTGCTCCCAGTAGTCCTTGTCGAAGCTGTGATCCATCGCTCAAGCGTAGCCGCGGTCCAGGCGCTACTTGCCGCTGAACACCGGGAACCGGCTGGACTGCCCGTAGTCGCTGATCCGCAGGCGCCACAGCGTGGTGATGTCCTCGTCGGAAATGGTGAAGTCGACCTGCGCGTTTTCCCGCATGTGCTCCGGGTTCGCGGTTTTGGGCAGCGGCACCGTGCCCAGCTGCAGCGCATAGCGGATGCACAGCTGCGGCACGGTCACGGAGTAGCGCTCCGCGATCTCGGCGACGTCGGTGTTCGCCAGGATCTCTCCGTGCGCAATGGGGGAGTAGGCCTCAATGAGGACGCCCTGCCCGGTGCAGTAGGAGAGGAGGTCATCCGGGGTGTTGCCGACATGGAACAGCACCTGGTTCACCTGCGGGGCCACCGTGCACACCGACATGATGTTTTCCAGATCCGACTGCTCGAAGTTGGAGACGCCGATGGAGCGGAGTTTGCCCGCCTGCTGGGCTTCCTCCAGCGCCCGCCAGGCGGCCCGGTTGCCCTCGGAGTAGTTTCCGCCGCGCCAGTCGTTCCAGGGCTGCGGGCTGTGGATCAGCATCAGGTCCAGGTAGTCCAGGCCCATCGTGGCCAGTGACCCGTCAATGGCGGCCACGGCGCCGTCGTAGTCCTTGATCTCGGCGGCCAGCTTGCTGGAGACGAACAGCTCCTCCCGCGGGACGCCGCTGCTGCGTACCCCCTCGCCGACGCCGCGCTCGTTGCCGTAGGCCTGGGCGGTGTCGATGTTGCGGTAGCCGATCTCGATGGCATCCCGGACCGCCTGCGCGGCGCTGCCGTCCTCGATGAACCAGGTGCCCAGACCCAGCTTAGGAATGGACCGTCCGTCGGTCAGCATGTACGTCTCGTCCAGAATCATGGGTCCTGCTCCTTAAAGGTACGGAACTGCGGGTCGCGTCAGACGGAGGAATGGCCGCCGGCCAGGCGGCTCAGCGCCTGCGCCGGAGAAGGCAGCTCGGCTCCGTGGGCAAACAGGATGCGGGCAGGACCCAAGGCAGCTATCCGTGCCAGGGATTCCTCGGCAACGGCGGCATCCGCCGTGAATGCTTCCGGTCCGCGGACGGCCTCGCCCAGGTCGGAGAAGGCGGCGTCACCGATGAACAGCGTCCCTGTGGGTTCGTGGAAGAGGCTCACGTGCCCCGGCGTATGGCCCGGGGTGGCCAGGACTCCGAAATCCTGGATGGCGGTGCCTTCTCCGATCGGTGTTATCCGGCGCGGTGCCCGGATATCCGGTGAATCGGCTCCGCCGGCGTAAATGGCCGCCAGCGGCGCCCGTTCGGCCACGGCGGTGAGTGACCCGACATGGTCCATATGCAGGTGGGTCAGGACGATGTCCCGCACATCGGCAAAGCTTCCCCCGAGCGCTTCAACCGCCGCTGCAATTCCCGACTCGGCGTCGGGCATGCCCGTATCAATGATGACGATGCCTGCCGGCTGCGCTACGGCATAACAGCGCACGTCCATCGCCAGCGGTTCCGGGCCCGCCACTCCGGCGGGGATGACGGTTTCCCGCACCACTTCCTTCACGTCCAGGCGTGGGGTTCCGGTGCCGGTCTGTGCATCCATGGCCACTCTCCTTCGCTGGCATACGGCTCTTCCAGCGTATTCCGGCTTGGTGCCCACCGACACCGTCACTGCCAACTTCGCCGCGGGCACCGTGCCGGCTAAAAGCGGCGCTCGGCCACGTTGACCCGCGTTGCCGCGTCCAGCGCGGACTGCAGCTGCTCGGCCGGCGTTGCACCCGGGCCGGCGTCCACCAGCTGCTCATCGGAGACGGTCGGATCCTCGAAGTAGACGCGTCCGTAGGCCGGTGTTTCGGGCTCGAACCGCCAGCTGTCCGCCAGCGTTCCGGTATCGACCGTGTCGAAGCCCAGTGCGTCGATGAGGGCGCTCGCCTCGTCCTTCGCCGCGTCGTCGTCGCCCGCGATGGGCAGCGCCGAACGGTCCCCGGCGCCGTGCGGCCGGGCGAGCGCCGGGATGTGCACGGCCATGATGTTATTGAAGACCTTCACGTAGCGCGGCCCGCCCAGCTGGTCCCGGACCAGTTCGCTGCTGGTGACGGTGCTGTCCACCAGCTCGGGGATGGCGCCGTCGCGGAACGGGTAGTAGTTGCTGGTGTCCAGGACGAGCTTGCCGGCCAGCAGCCCCTCCGGCAGCTCCGACACCGCCTTCAGCGGAATGGACAGAACGACGGCGTCGCCGGCGTTGGCTGCCTCTTCCACCGTTCCGGCCTGGGCCAGCGGGCCGAGCTCGGCGACCAGATCCTGCAGCGACTCCGGGCCGCGGGAGTTCGCGATGACAACGTTCATCCCGGCTGCGACGGCGAGCCGGGCCACCGCGGATCCGATGTTGCCGCTTCCAATGATTCCCAGTGTCGTCATGGTTCATCCCTTCGGTTGGCGCGCCGTTGGCTGCGGTCCGTGTCCTGCGCCGCAGCTTCCACGTTCCTTAGCCGCAATGCGCACGCAGGGAACGAGTACTTTGTGAAAGTGGGGTGTGTATTCCGAAAGATGGTGCACACCTTCCCTTTTCTGCTGTACGGAATATAGGGGACCGGTGACCATCTTTCTTGGGGGATGAATGAACGACGCAAAGCCATCGACAACTTTGTCTCGCGGATCGGCCGCCCGCCCTGGGCAGCGGCAAGTCGATCCAACCATCCTGTGGTCAATGCTGAATATCGAGCCGGAGCGCAAGGACGTGGGCGATGACATCGTCCGCCATATGGTTGCTCCGCTGTGCTCCCGGATGCGGGGATCGGATGGCTCGCGGTTTGGGTTTTCCCGCAGCCTGGAATCGGCCCGCCCAGTCATCCACCTGCATCTGCGTGCCACCGAAGATGTCATTGACCAGGTCTGGACGCTTGCGCACGCGCTGGCGCATGAAAGCGCTGCCAGGCTCGGTGCCGTGAAGATCTCCCGGTCGCCGGACATCGTATATCCGCCGCGCCCCGGCGAACCGCTCCCTGAGCTGATGGAAGCGACGTTTGCACGGTTCGGCGGGCCGCCCGGCTTGAAACTGGCGGCTGAGATTTCCGAGCTGACGTCGGAGCTGGCTCTTTGGGCCGTCGACCGCTTCCCCGGCACCAGCATGCGCTCCATGCTGGCCGCCCTGCTTCTCTTCGATACCGGCCACGCCATGATGCGGGGACCCCGGTCCAGTGTCTGGCCGGACCGCAGGACCATCAGCTGGGACTACTACTGGAACGCGCACCTGCATGTCTGTACGGGCTCTTTCGGGTCGCAGTCCGAGCATGCACGCCGGGAACAGCTGGCCCGGATGGCGCCCCGGGTCATGCCTGCACATCGGGTGATGGCCGCCCTGGCCTCGGAACCGACCGTGGACATCTGGCGAAAGCGCTGGGCGCGTGCCGTCGATACGTATCTGTACCGGGCGGACAAGCAACGCATCAGCCGCAGTGCGCAGCAACTGGCCATGGGGGCCGGCCACCTGGCGCTCAACCGAGTGGGCTTTTCACTCCGGGAGGAGGGGGCCATCGGCCTCTACGCGCGTGCCTGGAGCACGGAGATTGAGGCGCAGTATTCCGGTGAGGAGGGCCAGCCGGCTCGGCGCGGCGGGAGGTGACGACCCCGGGCGCGAGGATGCCGGCGACGGGGCGCGGGGGCGCCGGCGACGGGAGCAGCCGCAGGGAGGTTCAGCGGCCCTGCCCGCCGGCCTCCCGCTGGCTGAGCAGGTTTTCCAGATGCAGGCGTTTGCGGTTCAGCCGCGCCAGCGAGGACAGGCCGAACAGCATCATCCTCATCTGGGTGCCGACCCCCGGCAGTCCCTGTTCACGCAGGGCTGCTTGAACTGCCGAGCGGTCCTCGACGGACGAGTCTTTCATCAGCGCACGGGCGCGGGTGAATTCCTCGGAGTTCAGCGGGTGGGCGCGGAGGCGGCGGTTCACCTCCTCCAGTTGGCCGCGGACGGCGGCTGTTTGTGCGTTCTCTCCAACCATGGCCCGAATCTAGCAGCGGCGGTCCGGTCCTGCCCGAACCCTGCCGGGGAGTGTTGTTCGGAAACCGTACGCTGAATGCCCCGAGGGGCTATCAGTACAGTGTGCACACACCCCGGCCTCCGCGACACGCTGCGTGTCCAGCGGATTCGGCACCGATTCCGCAGCCTGCCAGAATAGGCAAATGCCATCCTCCCGAGGTCTTAACGATCCACGGTTGATCCGCGAAATCCGTCGCAGACCGGACGCCGATGTTCCGTCGTCCGGCTGGCCCGTCACGGTTCCGGCCGTGGCTGCGGTCCTGGAATCCGGATTGGAGCTTCCACCCGGAGTGACCTTTTTGGTGGGGGAGAACGGCAGCGGCAAATCCACGCTGGTGGAGGCAGTCGCGGCAGCCTACGGCTTGGGCCCGGAGGGCGGCACGGTGCATTCGGCCCACAGCACGCACCAGACGGAATCGCCGCTGAGCGGCTGGATCAGCCTGGTCCGGCAGCCGGGCGCCCCGAAATGGGGCTTCTTCCTGCGGGCGGAAACGATGCACGGGTACTACACCTTCCAGGACCAGGCCGGCGGCGGGAACTTCCATGCCATGAGCCACGGAGAGTCCTTTATGGCCCTTACGGATACCTACCTCAACACCCGCGGGTTTTACTGCCTGGACGAGCCCGAAGCCGCATTGTCCTTCAGCGCCACCCTTGCCCTGATCGGCGTGCTGAGCGATCTCGCGGCGAGCGGATCGCAGATTCTGTGTGCCACGCATTCCCCCGTGCTGGCCTCGCTTCCCGGGGCCACCATCTATGAGACAGGCGCCCACGGGATAGCCCGCCGCGAGTGGGATGACCTGGACCTGGTGACGAACTGGAGATCCTACCTGAACGAGCCCGGCCGTTATCTGCGGCATATCCTCGCGCCCTGACGTATAAAACCGGCCGCAGGCGGCAGCCCTCCGAGACAGTGCGGACCTACCGGAGCTAACTCAATAGTCCGTAGCGTTGCGCAGGTGGACCAGGTTCTCGTTAATGAGGGCTGATGTCTCCAGAGCCTCAACTGCGACGGGATCTGCCTTCTTCGGATAGATCGACTCCATCGCAGCACCCACCTTGGTCAGGCGGTACTTGTGTTCTATCTGCCGCACCGTGAGGATCTCGTCGAAGAGCTCAACCGGGTGATCCAGCACCTTTGCCGACTCTTCAGGAAACTTCACAGAGTGCGGACGATGCCTCAGCATCTGGGCGGCCCGGATGAGCTGGCGAGCATCGTATGATCCCAGGTTATTCGGGTATTCGCTGAAAATCCCTAGCTTGATCGATTCCTGGTAAGCATTGAACTCCTCCACATACCGCGCTTGGTATTGATCGAGCTGGCGGCCTTCACGCTTTGGCGGAATGTTGTCGCTCTTCCACTGTCTCGCCCACGCGGTCATCTCTTCGTCCAACCGGGCCGTGATCTCCTTATTACGGAACACTGCATAATCCGCGTGCACCTGGTCGATCACCTCGTCCGGGACTGGAATGCGCGACCAGAAGTCGATGCAATGCTCTGCGGTAGCGGCGGGTGACGGCTTGAGGAAAGTGCCGTCGCCACGGTCGAACAGACGCATGGGTGATTCTGTGTGTGATGTGCCCGCACACGGGCCGTCTGACGGCCGTTGGGCGAGTTCGGTGGTCATACGGGCAGTGCTCTCCTTGGCTGACGTGTTGCTGAAGTTGCATTTGTGGCTTATCAGAGTTTAGAGGGCAGCGAACAAGGGATGCGGACAGCCAGGGGTTTGTCGCAGTAGCCTGGCAAGAAGCACACACTCGTGCCCTGTTCATCGGCGGACATTCAACCGTCCCTAGGACTGGAACCAATAGTCAGGCCGGAGCGCAGCGGAGGAGCCAACGAAGATGGAGAAAGCGGGTGCATTCACGCCTTAACGGGGTTCCGTTCCCGCAGAATCGCCCTCCGGCCGTCAACACGGCGCGCTCAGCATCATCATTCCCGCAGGTGCGCCTGCAGGTAGCGGCCGGTGGAGCTGGCAGGATCCGCCGCGACCTCCTCCGGTGTACCCGCGGTGACAATCCGGCCGCCGGCCACTCCGCCGCCGGGACCCAAATCAATCACGTTATCCGCGTTGGCGATCAGGTCCAGGTCGTGTTCGATCACCACAATCGTTGCGCCCTTAGCCAGCAGCCGGTCCAGCACTCCGATCAGGACCCGGGTGTCCAGCGGATGCAGGCCCACGGACGGTTCGTCCAGGACAAACAGCGTGCCGGACTGGTCCTTCCCCAGTTCACCGGCGAGTTTCAGCCGCTGCGCCTCCCCGCCGGACAGGGCCGGGGTGTCCTCGCCCAGGGTCAGGTAGCCCAAGCCCAGGTCGATGAGGATCTGCAGTTTCCGCCGGATCTTCGGCCGCGTCTCCAGTGCCGTCCGTGCCTCCCGGACCGTGAGTGCGAGCAGGGCAGGCAGCGAGAGTTCTCCGCGTCCGGTCTCCAGCAGGACTGCATCAGCGGCGGGGGTGTAGCGCGAACCGTTGCAGTCGGGGCAGGGGATGTCGACGTCGGGCAGGAACTGGACGTCCAGGACCACCTGGCCGGTGCCCTCACAGCGCGGGCAGCGCAGGGACCCGGTGTTGTAGGAGAAGTCCCCGGCCTTCAGCCCGCGTTCCCGCGCGGTACCGGTGGCGGCGTACGCGCGGCGCAGGTCATCCAGGATCCCCGAGTAGGTGGCCACGGTGGAGCGGATGTTCACTCCGATCGGGGTTGCATCCACCACGTCCACCCGGGTGATGCCGGCCGGATCAATGGAGCGGACATGCTCCGGCAGTGCCGCGGCATGTTCCGCGGCGGCGAGGGCCGGAACCAGGCTGTCCAGGACCAGGGTGGTTTTCCCGGAACCGGAGACCCCGGTGACCGCCGTGAGGCGGTTCCTGGGGACGGCGACGTCGAGGGCGGAGACGGTGTGCAGCGGGGATGTGGCGAGCCGGAGGGTTCCCTGGCTGTACATGTCCGCGGCGGCGGCGCGCTCGCGCACCACCGCACCGGTTCCGCCGCGGAGGAACGGACCGATCAGCGACGCCGGGTCGGCCTCGATGTCGCGCAGGGTGCCCTGCGCGATGAGTTCCCCGCCCTCGGCGCCGGAGCCGGGACCCAGTTCGATCAGCCAGTCCGCTTCGCGCAGCACCTGCACGTCGTGATCCACCAGCACTACCGAGTTGCCGCCGTCGAGCAGGTCGCGCATGACGCCGATGAGTCCTTCCACGTTCACCGGATGCAGGCCGATGGACGGCTCGTCCAGGACATAGAGGACTCCGGTGGTTTCATTGCGTACCGCACGGGCGAGCTGGACCCGCTGGCGCTCGCCCGTGGACAGAGTGGCACCGGCGCGGTCCAGGCTGAGGTAGCCCAGGCCGAGCTGGACTAGCCGCCGCGCCATCTCGGAGAACGGGGAAATGATCATCCGCGTCATCGAATGCATGTCCGCCGGCAGGCTCCCGGGGATCTCCGGCACCCAGGCAAGTGCTTCACCCAGGGTCTTGGCGGTGGCCTCCGCGAGGTTGAGGCCGGCCACCTGGGTGCCGAGGGCAGCGGGGGAGAGCCGGGTGCCGTGGCAGGCGGGGCAGGTGTGGGCCGTGACGAAGCGGTTGATACGGACCAGGCCCTGCTCGCTGGTGGCGTTGTTCATCGCTTCCTGGACGGCTCGACGGGCGTTGCGCTAGGTCCAGTTCAGCTCGAACGGCTTGCCGTTTTTGGACGGGATACTGAGGTGCCGTTTCTCCTCAGGTCCGTCCATCACAATCTGCCGTTCGTACTCGGTCAAATCGGCGTAGGGGACGTCGGTGCGCACCCCGAAGTCCGCCACGACCTGCGGCATCACGGTCAGGCCGAACATGTTCCACGGGGCCACCGCGCCGTCGTCGATGGTCTTGGACGGATCCGGGACCAGTGCGGCGTCGTCAGTCTCGCGGACCGTGCCGGTGACCTCGCACACCGGGCACGCGCCGTCGGAATTGAAGGCCAGCGACTCCGCGCCGGGCGGGCGGAACACCGCCCCGCAGACCGGGCAGATCAGTTCCTTGTCCGCAGCGACGTCGATGGTGGGGTCCAGCCGGTGCCCGTTGGGACATAGATGGGAGTCGAGCCGGGAGAACATCACGCGCAGCACGTTCAGCAGTTCCGTGGAGGTGCCGAAGGTGGAGCGCACGCCGGGCACGCCGGGCCGCTGGTGCAGGGCCAACGCCGCAGGGACGTGCCGCACGGAATCCACGGACGCTCGGGCGGCGTGCGACATCCGCCGGCGGGTGTAGGTGGACAGCGCCTCGATCTACCGGCGGGAGCCTTCGGCGTACAGCACGCCCATGGCCAGCGAGAATTTCCCCGACCCGGAGACACAGGCGACGGCGACCAGCCGGTCCAGCGGAACGTCGACGTCCACGTTCTTGAGGTCATGCACCCGGGCACCGCGGATCTGAACGGCCGACGACGGCGGGGCGGCGGCGTTTGTCTCGGCCATGGGTCCTCCGCGGGGAGCCGACTGATTCTGCTTATTCGGCAAGCACTATGGCTCCGAGCTACTGCGCGCCTCGGTGGTGCTCGATGGGTACGTTCTTTTCATGCCTCAGGAAGCGCAGGGATTTGGCTTTGCGGGTGGGCCTCTTGGTACCGAAGGACGGGCAGGTCCTCCTGCCAGCGGTGGTCCGGTCCGGTTGGCCGTGGCGGTAGGTAGTTCGACGCCGGCAGCCTATGAGTGCCAGCATGGGAAACTATTCTTTATGTCAACATTTAATCGTCGGGGTCATTACCGCCAGGGCCCCAACGGTCAACAAGTTTGGGTTCAACCCCATGAAGTTACGCGGTCCGAAGGCTCTGCAAACTTATATACTCCTTCTCCACGGGCGACAATTCGTATTAGTAATTCAGCCGGTCCATCTGTTCCAAAAATTTCTCGGCCCAAGTCCACTCGCTGGGCTGAGCCGAACGCAAGATGCCCGGTATGTGGGGCAGCCGTGTATTTCTATAAGAACGAGGCCGGCAGCCGGGTATATTTCGACGAGATTGGCGCGCCCTGGCCCAAACATCCATGTACCGATATCCCGTTCTTCACCCGTGCGACAGCTGAGCTGCGCGGCGAGTCGGTGGAACCCGCGCTGCGGGAGCCTTCGCCCAGTGGAGGCAAGGCTTCCCGACGCAGACGGCAGCATCAGGATGACCGCGACCCTCTCGGCTACAGCCCTGCGTATCAAGCCTTCACGGTGCAAGGCTCCGAGGTAGGGACGAATAGAACGCTCCTCCGTCTACGACCGGTCCCGGAAGAAGGTGCTGTTCGATTGCTTGAGGTGAGTGGCGTGGCCGTTCCCCCACTCGGGCAGCTTGTTTTCGTGGACGCTGTGTCAATTACCTACTTCAAGGTCGCACACATGTCGATTGTTCAGTTGCGATCGACCTCTATTACAGAACCGACTCCTGTTCCAACACCTGCCCGCAAAGGTTCTCGGTCGCAATCTCCGGCGGTGCCGTCACGGAAGAATTCTGATTTGTCACCGTTGACGCTGCGCAAGGATCCCGTTCCGACGTCGCCTCGGAAGAGTGCAGCCAACGTCCCGGAAAGAAAAGAAATGGAAACCGGCGAGGATGCGGGTAGCGGAAGCACTACTGGGTGCGGCATCTCGTTGCTCCTGTTCTTCCTGATTATTCTTATGTGGCTGATTTTCGGCTTCTGGGGATCCGGAGATCATTCGTTCTTCGGAGTGCTCGGTGGGCTGGTGATGACTCTGATTACGGCGATCGGCTTCACGTTGGGATTCACTATGCTTGCCGGTGCGAAAAAGGAAGCGGATCAAGAGGTGCAGGATTCCCGGGGCGCGCCTGCTGCCTTGACCGATACCTATTCCCTGTTTAGGGAAGAATGATCCAGCGATGCACTACTTTTCTTTCGATCGGAGCAGACGGTGGATGACGAGATCCAGTTGATCAATGACGGCGATGGTCTTGCGGTTATCGGTGATCCCGGCGCCGTCGACCGTTTCCTATCCTCGGAAGGGCTTGAGTCGAAGGACCTTGGGATGCGCCGCCTCGGCACCAAGCTGGGCACGGCTGCCGGAATCATGGACGCCGGTTCGCAACTCGCTACCAACTCCGGCCGCTGGGTAAAGCTGACTGAGGAATCTGCCCAGGCAATTAAAAAGTACGGTTTGATGAAAAACTCCAAGACTGGACTCAGCATGGGTGTTGTGCAGGCAAAGGGGCAGAGCGGCGGCATCAAAGCTATCGTCCAGTTCACTAGCGGTCCTGCGTCCAAGTTGGCCAATCCGGCACTTCTGGCAGGCGCAGCAGGAATCATGGCCCAAGCTGCCATGCAGCAGACCATGGACGAAATTACCGATTATCTCGCCGCTATCGACGAGAAGGTAGACGACATTCTCCGGGCTCAGAAGGACGCAGTGCTTGCGGACATGCTGGGGGTGGACTTCGTCATCGAGGAGGCACTGATAGTCCGCGGAGAAGTCGGGAGGGTGTCCGAGGTTACCTGGTCGAAGGTGCAGGCAACTTCCGGCACGATCGGACGAACGCAGGCCTACGCCCTGCGCCAGTTGGAAGGTTTGGCGGAAAAGCTGGAAGGCAAAAAAGCCGTTGGAGACCTTGCAAAGGCCACCAAGGAAGCTGAAGAGAAGGTGCGTGAATGGCTTGCGGTGCTTGCCCGCTGCTTCCAGCTCCAAGATGCCCTCAACGTACTTGAGCTGGACCGTGTGCTTGAAGCGGCTCCGGAGGACCTGGACCAGCACCGTCTCGGTTTGAAGAGCGCCCGTAAAAACCGGACAGAACTGATAGCGCGGAGCACCGGTCGGCTGATGGCCCGGCTGGACGCCGCTGCGGGTACCGCCAATTCGAAGGTCCTGCTAAACCCTTCCTCATCCCGGGCCGTGGTGAAATCCAGCAACGGGGCTGCAACCGGTATTGCTAACTTCCAGGGTGTGCTCGGCATCGACAGTGAACGCGAGGCATTGGAGGCCAGACAGTGGCTTGATGCAGCGGGGGACGTCAAAGACCGAGTCGCTGAGGTCGGCACCGACAGTGTGGATGCGGCCAAGCGGCTTGGCGCAGACGGTGTTGACGCCGCCAAACGTCTAGGAGCTGAGACCAAGGACAAGGCCAAATCGGTATCGGGAAGGGTAGCCTCCCGCCTCGCTGAGCGATCTTCTCGCTGGCGGCGTGACGCCGAGTAGAGGTCTGCCTGCACATCGAAGCGGCAGGTATTGCTGTCAGCGGCTGACCAGATCCGGTTTGGCCATGATGAGGGCGGCGGACGACAACGGCATCAAAGGGATCCACTTCGAGCGAAAGATTTTGTTCGTGCCGTACGGATGAGCATCGTCTGGATGGCTGACGCTCGGAGCGCCAGTCACACCGCTAGCGTCCGCCCCGGCCCTGCGCACCGTCTGTCCCTCCGCCATCGCCCTTAATTCTCCCGCAGTCCATTCAAAATCCAGGTATGCGTCTCCGAACCGCCACTAGGAACAAATGAACAAACCTTACTTTTACATCGGTGCCATAGTCACCGTTCTGATCGTCGCTGTCTTGGCGCTTATGCCGCTCTACGACGGTGAAAGGCTGTCAGCCTCTGCTCCGTCCGCATCAAAGCCGACAGCTTCAGCAGCACCGACGCACGTCCCGATGAAGTCCACCCCTAACCCTAAATCGTCACCAACTCCGAAGGACATCCAAATTACATACTCCTGCCAGAGTCAGAAGGATTACTTCACCTATGAGACTTTCACCTCTTTGGAAGAGCTCTGGGCGCTCCCGGGCGGTGGAGGTAAGTGCAGTGCGTCGCAGAGCCTCGGCGAGCCCAACGAAGTGGAAGTCCAGGCGTTGATATCTGCCTACGGCGAGGACTACAAGGTGGAAAACCTAGATCAGTTGTACGGAAGTTGCGGGATGACCGAGTTCAGCACAGGGTGGAGTGGTTCGACATCCCAGGAACTCCTGGGCGCAACGCTGCTCTGCCCTAACCATCCGATGGCGGCGGACATGAAAGCGACCGCGCTTGCAGGCGTGGAGTTGTATGCGAAGACGCAAGCCGAGGAAACCGAGTCGAGGAAGGCCGTCGCTGAAGGCCGCCAAGTCGGCGGGGGCAATTACCTACTCGGTGTTGATGTGCAGCCCGGAATATGGCAGACCGTTGGGGAAAAGGTGAGCGATTGCTACTGGGAAATTTCGGATGCACAGGGCAACGTTATAGCGAACAATTTCGTCAGCACCGCCCCGCAGTTCACACTCGAATTGCCGCCAGGGCCAGGCGGATTCACCGTTCAGGGCTGCGCCTTCCGACAGATTTCTCCGTAGCCCTCGCAGCTGGAGCCGCGGACTGAAGGGCTAGAACGGTTAGCAGAAGGCACCTAAACGGCTGCAGGCCTCCCGCATAAAGCGGAAGGCCTGCCGTCGTCGTTTGTTTTCGCTTAGGAAACCGGAGCCAGCATCGGGTAGTCCGTGTAACCGGCGGCACCGGCGGTGTAGACGTTGGCCTGATCGATCTCGTTCAGCGGGTGGTCCTCCTGCCAGCGGCGGGCCAGATCCGGGTTGGCGATGACCGGGCGGCCGACGACGACGGCCTCGGCCAGGTCCTCTTCGAGCAGCATGATCGCGTCCTCGCGGCTGGTGACGGTGCCGAAGCCGGTGTTCATCAGCACGGGGCCGCCGAAGCGGTGGCGCAGGTCCTGGACCATTTCGTCGGCCGGGTCCGCGTGCAGGATGCTCAGGTAGGCCGGCTTCAGATCGGCGATGCCGTCCACCAGAGCGGTGTAGGTGGCGGTGACGTCGGCGCGGTCGGTTTCCAGCACGCCCTGGATGTTGTGCTCCGGGGAGATGCGGATGCCGGTGTGCTCGGCGCCGACGGCCTCGGCCACGGCACGGAAGGCCTCGATGACCAGGCGGGCCCGGTTCTCCGGGGAGCCGCCGTAGTTGTCGGTGCGGGTGTTGGAGACGGGGGAGAGGAATTCCTGCAGCAGGTAGCCGTTGGCGCCGTGCAGCTCGACGCCGTCGAACCCTGCCTTCATCGCGTTCCGCGCGGCGGAGACGAAGTCCTGCACGACGCCGGGGAGTTCGGCTTCGGTGAGGGCATGCGGCACCGGGAAGGGCTGCTTGCCGTCGTAGGTGTGGGCCATGCCTTCGACGGCGATCGCGCTGGGGGCCTGCGGCTGGCGCCCGCCGTTGATGTTCTCGTGCGCGACGCGTCCGGAGTGCATCAGCTGGGCGACGATCCGGCCGCCGGCCTCGTGCACGGCATCGGTGACGCGCTTCCAGCCGACGACGTGCTCCTCGGTGACCAGGCCGGGCATCAGGGCGTTGCCCTGGCCGGTGAAGGAGGGGTAGATGCCGTCACTGATGATCAGGCCCATGGAGGCTCGCTGGCGGTAGTGCTCGACCATGATGTCGGTGGGCACGCCGCTGCGGTCCGCGCGCACCCGGGACATCGGTGCCATGACGAGGCGGTTGGGCAGTTCCATGGTGCCGACGGTGAGGGAGGTAAAGAGTTTCAAGTGGGGGTTCCTTCTGCTGCGTGTGCTCCGGGCGGAGGCATCCTAGGCGGGAATTCGTCTACAGAACCCAACCGTGAGGAGAAGAGTAGTTATTCCGTAAGCGTTGGAACTCACATCGGGTGGCCAGATGAATGATCACTGTGACCGACCGAAGCGTTTAGTCAGAATAATCCCCGTAATCAATGGCTTAAATGGATAAGTTCCGGCGGCTTCAGGCGCCCGCGAGAATGATCACTCACAGGGCAGCGACCCCGCCCACGCCGCGCTGCCGGCAGGGCCGCCTTGATCAGGCGTTGTATGGGGAGCCAGGGCTCACAGGCCTCACAGGCGGCTTTTCTGAGGTCATCATAAGAGCCCCGCATCGAGCCGATAGATAGTCTCGGCCGAAGTCTCCACTCGTTCGACGGGAACCAATTACCCTCCGCGGCACGCCACTAACACGCGCCACTTGCTCTGTAAGCTCGGTGGCGATGAGAAGGTAGGCTAAGGCGTCACCGCGCAATAAGCGGTCGCATAGGTTATGGATATGTTGATGCTACGGAATAGGGCTTGGGGGCCGGTTGTCAGATCAAATTGCTGTGGTGGGCTCGGGTGACATCGACTTCCGGTTTCTTGAAACGCGATTCGCTGGGCCCGCAGGTGCTCGCGACGCATTCGAACGACTTATTGCAGACATTGTCAGTATCGTTCATCCCGACGTTCAGGAGGTTCAAGCGAACCCGGGCGATTGGGGCATCGACGCCTACGTCGGCGATCTCGGAAAAGAAGGGGAAGTCCATATCTGGCAGTCGAAGTACTTCATCGACGGCTTCGCTAAGACACAGCAGGGTGATGTTCGAGACTCGTACAATTCTGCGCAGAAGGCTGCCCGACTGAACGGCTATAAGATTGCGTCCTGGACGCTCTGTATCCCCTGTGAACTGGATGGTCCGATGCTCACCTGGTGGGAAGGGTGGAAAAAGCGGATGTCTAAGGCCGACGCCCTCACTGTGGAACTCGAGACCGCGGGGCGGCTGCGTCGGCGACTCCTGCCAGCCGCGGCGGCGGACGTTCGGAACCACTACTTCTCGCCGATTTTTTCGTTGCCGCCGCCAACCGCTGACACCGAAGAGCCTCGGGGACTGGAGGAACTTGTCGACAACACCAAGTATGACGGCGCTCTTTTCGTGCGTCAGATGGATGAAGCCGGATTACCAGAGACTTTCGCTGCCCGAGAGGCATTCTTCAATGCCGAGATATTGGAACGTGAGGTCACGGACAAGGGTATCCAGCCCGAAGTCTCGGCGCTATCCACATGGCGTGTACGGGTTTCATCGACCTGGTCGACAGCCTTCAACACGGCATGTCAGATGTCGACGGACCGACGCTTACCACAACTGTATGGCGAGGTAATCGGAGGAATCGAGACAAGTCACGGGCAGGAGGCCGCGAGCCTCCGAGCGCACGTCCTTCACGGCGTTGGCCTACTCCACCAAGCCGTGGACAACGGCCGCGCGGGATGGGTGCGGGACTGGCGTGAAGTCGCTAAGGTCCACCTCGCAGGGGTCCCGGACAGCGCTTCCAGCCCAAACAACGAGGAAGGGACGGAGGAGGAACCGTGAGCCCCCAGCTTGACCCCGATGACAACGCAGAATCGACGTTGCGCGCGGAGTCCGTACCGGCTTTTCGGATGTCCCAGATCCTTCTCGTTCTGGTAGGCGCACAAGCCCAGGAGAGCAAGCTGGACCTAGAGCGGCTTTCGGTGATTGAGTTCCTAGCGGCAAACCCGTTCCTCGTGCTGGACACGGATTCCCCTGCCTCAAACCAGCTAAGGCTGCAAGGACTCGGACGCCACTCCATCACCTATGCCTCGCCGAGCCAGCGCTTTGTTTCTCGGCGGGAACGCGTAATCTCGGACATCGCCCAACTGGTCGCTTTCGGGCTTGTGCGGCTCACCGTACACGAGGGGCGGAGGGTGTTCACTGTTACCGAATTGGGGCAGCGATCAGCGGAGAGTCTTTGCTCTGTGTACGCCGACGCATACCGGCTCAGTGTTGCAACCGTTGCTCCTCTTGTGATGAAGCTGTCTTCACCAAAGATGCGCGAGCACCTCGAAACATGGCTTCGGGTTGACCCTGTGCTCTTTGACCTCATCGACAGCCCGAAAATCGAGGAGTTCGAGGCAGAAGCCTCCGGGCTCGCATCGCGCACCATGCTCTTCTAGGAAACGACGACAACCATGACGAACCTGCCCGCCTTTAATATACGAGCCCTCCGCTTGGTCGGTCCAAAGCATTCGTACCAAGTGGACTTCAGCGATCCACACGATGGGGAGCAAGTCCGGCCGCTGTCGATTATCGCAGGCGAGATCAGCACTGGTAAGACCACCGTGCTGGAGTTCGTCGACTGGTGTCTTGGTGCGAAAGAGCATCCCGAACATGATGAGGTGATGGCGAACGTACGATCCGCTCAGCTTGCCATCGACGTCATGGGGCCGGGCGACGCTAAGCCTGCACACTACGTCATCGAGAGAGCGCTAGGGGCGAAGACAACGAGTGCCTACCTTTACACCGGTAGCTTCGACGCGACGTCCGACACACCAGTTCGGTCCTTTAACTCTGACCCCGCCGACGCAGACTCGCTGTCCCACTATCTCCTACAGTTGTGTGGTCTGAGCGGACTCCGCTTGGATCAGGCGCCGTCTCAGGCAGACTCGAAAACTAGCGCACTGAGCTTCAGAGACCTGCAGCCGCTCTGGTTTCTCACGAATCGGAGGCTCGACAACGGCGACCTCGCGTACGAAAAACAAGCCCACCGTTCTATCAAGCTCAACCAGGTTGTGAATATCCTGTTCGGCGTCTCGGACAACGAGCAGTCGACACTGTCCCGCGCCGTAGAAGAACTCGGCACGGAGGAACGAGAGCTCGCGCGAGCTGTACAGACGCTTCGGACGTTCCTGACCGATGCGGGGCTTACCACCGTCGAGGAGATCGACGCCGAGTCTGACCAGCTCAGAATCCGGGTCGCCGAGCTCAATGCACAGAAACAGGTCATCGACGGCAACATCTCCGCCCGCAGCGATTTCACCGCCGAGCTGCGTTCGAACTACGCCCGGAACGAGAAGGAAGCACAGCGCATCCAGACTGAGTTGCGAGACCGGGAAACCCTTTCAAGGCGGCTTGAACCCCTCCGCGCTCAGTATGCAGACGAGATCCGACGACTCGATCTCGTCGCTGAATCGCTGAACCTCTTCGACTCGCTCACCGTGGTGACATGCCCGGCATGCCAGAGCAAGCTCCAATCACCACCCGCGGTCGTCGGGAACGAGTGCTCACTGTGCCACTCCCATCTGACCACGGACGTCACAAATGGACAGAGCGTTCCAGACCTCAGCTCGGAGCGACGCAGTCTCGTGCGCCGTTTGAATCAGCTCCTCGAGTTCGCCCAAGAAGTGCGAGCAGAGGGCGACAAGCTTCGGAGGGACCTGGGCGCCGCCGACATAGCGGTACGAGAGGCGCAATCAGCGCTCGACCGGGTCTCCGGCGAAATTATCTCGCCCTTCTTGATGCAACGTGACGAAATCCAGCAGTCGCTCGGTGACACTCGCGTCGAGCTCAAGACGATGTTGAGCGCACGGCAGATGCTGCTGCAGCTGCAGCAAAAGGAAGTGGAACTCCTGCAGACGTCGGCCACCCTTAAGGAAGCGAGGGCGCGCAAGGCGCAATACCTGAAGAATGCGACGCCTCGCGACACCACCCTCACCCGCATCGGCGAACGCCTACTCAGCATCCTTAAAGACTTCGGCTATCCGAAGGTCAATCGCGTCCATGTTGACCGGTACCTCGTGCCGTTCGTTCGGGGGCGTCGATACGACAAGGTAGGTTCTTCTGGTGCCATGACGCTCATCGCCCTCGCCTGGGAACTCGCTCTCTACGAGTTGGCGTTCGAGGAGGGTTCGGGCCATCCTGGATTCGTTATCGTCGACAGCCCCCAGAAGAACCTCGTCCCGGGAGCTGTCGCCGTCCCGACTACGCCGGATCCCGACGTGGACGAAGGCGGTGCTGAAATCAGCCTGCTCATCACCGCTCGCAGCCGCAACATCGTGGAGAACATCTACCGCCACGTCGTGAACTGGCTCGCTAAGCACCCCGGTGCACAAATAATTTTCGTCGATAACCAACCACCCTCTGTGGCCGACCAATACATTGTTGTCCGCTACTCGCAGAGCCCTGATGATCCACCCTACGGTCTCATCGAGAACGAAGACGGTCACGCTTCGGAAGCCGAGAACCGCTGACAGGTGTTGTGGCGAGTCCGGGTATCGAGTTACCAGTACACGTGTGAAGTGCCCACGGTGACTCAGGCATGCGCGCGGAGGAGTTGGGGTCGAGGCTGAAGCACAAGCATTGGAAGCGCGCAAGCACCGCTTTCGATTTGAAGAAGCAACTGTAGGTTCGTGTCGACTGCTGTTGGCGTGATGGGGGTTGAGCAGAATAGCCCTTGACGTGACCCCCACCACATGTCACCCTCGATGATATACGATTTCGTACTTCATCCAGGAGAGACATGGGCAACGACGCCACCAAGGACACGCTGAAGCAGGCCGGCAAGGTTATCGCCGTCCACATCAACTACCCCTCACGGGCAGCAGAACGCGGACGCACCCCGGAACAGCCCTCCTACTTCCTCAAGCCCAGCTCCTCCCTGGCCCTGACCGGCGGCAGCGTGGAACGTCCGGCCGGCTGTGAACTGCTCGGCTTCGAAGGCGAAATCGCGCTCATCATCGGCAAGACCGCCCGCCGCGTTTCGATCGAAGACGCGTGGAGCCACGTCGGGGGAGTGACCGCCAGCAACGATCTCGGCGTGTACGACCTGCGCTGGGCAGACAAAGGCTCCAACCTCCGCTCCAAGGGCGGCGACGGCTTCACCCCCGTAGGCCCCCACGTCCTCAACGCGGCCGACGTCGACCCCGCCGCCCTCCGCGTCCGCACCTGGGTAAACGGCGAACTTGCGCAGGACGACACCACCGCAGACCTGCTCTTCCCGTTCGCCCAACTCGTCGCCGACCTCTCCCAGCTGCTCACCCTGGAACCGGGCGACCTGATCCTCACCGGCACCCCCGCCGGCGCCTCTGTGGCCGTTCCAGGCGACCGCCTCGAAGTCGAAGTCGACGTCCCCGGCACCGGCAAAACCACCGGCCGCCTCGCGACCACCGTCACCGACGGCACGACGCCGCTGGCCTCCTTCGGCGCCCAGCCGAAGATCGACGACAAGCAGCGCGAAGAAGCCTGGGGCTCCGCGGAAAAGGCCGGCCTCGCCCCGGCACAGGAACAAGCCAAGACCCTTCCCCCGGAACTTCGGGCCAGACTGGAATCCGTCGCTACCGCCACACTCAGCTCGCAGATGCGTGCCCGCGGCCTGAACAACGTCTCCATTGACGGCCTCACCGGCACCCGCCCCGGCCGCCAGGTCGTCGGTACCGCCCGCACGCTGCGCTTCGTCCCCAACCGCGAGGACCTCTTCAAGACCCACGGGGGCGGCTACAACGCACAGAAACGCGCCATCGACTCCGTGGGCGAGGGCGAAATCCTGGTCATGGAAGCCCGCGGCGAAAAGGGCACCGGCACTCTGGGTGACATCCTCGCCCTGCGCGCCAAGCACAACGGTGCCGCGGCCATCATCACCGACGGCGGCGTCCGCGACTACTCCACCGTGGCCGGCATCGACCTGCCCGTCTACTGCGCCAACCCGCACCCCGCCGTCCTCGGCCGGAAGCACGTCCCCTGGGACACCGACATCACCATCGCCTGCGGCGGCGCCACTGTGCAGCCCGGCGACATCATCGTGGCCGACGACGACGGCATCCTGGTCATCCCGCCGGCCATCGCCGAGGAGCTGGTGGAGGCCTGCATCAAGCAGGAACACCAGGAAGAGTTCATCGCCGAAATGGTGAAGGCCGGCCACGGCGTCGACGGGCTCTACCCGATGAACGCCGCCTGGAAGGAAAAGTACGAGGCCTGGGCAGCGGAACAGGCATGAGCGCAGAAGCTAACAGCAACGGGCAGGCCACCAGCACCGGCACCGGCTCCAAATCGGAACAGGCCTATTCGCAGCTGAAGGACCGCATCCTCAGTGGGGAAATGACGCCCGGCTACCGCCTGGTGCTCAGCAGCATCGCCACGGAGCTGGGCTGCAGCGTGGTCCCGGTCCGGGAAGCGATCCGTCGGCTGGAGGCTGAAGGGCTGGTGCACTTTGTCCGCAACGTCGGCGCCACGGTGGCCGGCATTGACCCGGACCTGTACCTGCACACCATGCAGACCCTCAGCATTATCGAAGGTGCCGCCACCGCCCTCGCCGCCCCCGGCATCAGCGCCGAGGAACTGGCGAAAGCCCGGGAACTCAACAACCAGATGCGCGAGGTCCTGAACAACTTCGACCCGGTCCGCTTCACGCAGCTGAACACCGAGTTCCACGCCCTTCTCTACGCCCGCTGCCCCAATCCGCACATCCTGGACCTGGTCCACCGCGGCTGGAACCGGCTGGGCCGCATGCGCTCCTCCGTCTTCCGGTACGTCCCGGACCGCGCGCACGCTTCGGTAGCGGAACACGACGCGCTGCTGGACCTGATCGACGACGGCGCCCCGGCTCCCGACGTCGAGCACGCCGCCCGCGCGCACCGCACCAACACGCTCAACGCCTTCCTGGCCCAGAACCACCAGCCGCCCTCCCCGATCTAACGATCCGCTCCAAAGACTCCCCGATCTAAAACGACGAAAGAGGAACACCCCATGAGCACGCACTTCGTCCCGGAGAACCTGCCCACCCACATCCAGCACTTCATCAACGGCAAGTTCGTGGACTCCGTCAACGGCGCCACCTTTGACGTGCTGGACCCGGTCACCAACAAGACCTACGCCACCGCCGCCGCGGGGCAGAAGGAAGACATCGACGCCGCCGTCGCCGCCGCCCGCGAAGCCTTCGTCAACGGCCCGTGGCCCAAGATGAAGCCGCGCGAACGCGCCCGCATCCTCAACAAGATCGCCGACGCCGTGGAGGCCCAGGAGTCCCGCCTGGCCGAAATGGAAACCTTCGACACCGGCCTGCCCATCACCCAGGCCAAGGGCCAGGCCCTGCGCGCCGCGGAGAACTTCCGCTTCTTCGCGGACCTGATCGTCGCCCAGTTCGACGACGCCATGAAGGTCCCCGGGAGCCAGATCAACTACGTCAACCGCAAGCCCATCGGCGTCGCCGGGCTGATCACACCGTGGAACACCCCGTTTATGCTCGAGTCCTGGAAGCTCGCCCCGGCCCTGGCCACCGGCAACACTGTGGTGCTCAAACCCGCCGAATTCACCCCGCTCTCCGCCTCCCTCTGGGCGGACATCTTCACCGAAGCCGGCGTCCCCGCCGGTGTCTTCAACCTGGTCAACGGCCTGGGCGAGGAAGCCGGCGACGCGCTGGTGAAGCACCCGCAGGTCCCGCTGATCTCCTTCACCGGCGAAACCACCACCGGCAAGACGATCTTCCGCAACGCGGCGGAACACCTGAAGGGCATGTCCATGGAGCTCGGCGGCAAGAGCCCCTGCGTCATCTTCGCGGACGCGGACCTCAACGCCGCGATCGACTCCGCCCTGTTCGGTGTCTTCTCCCTCAACGGGGAACGCTGCACCGCCGGCTCCCGCATCCTGGTCGAACGCCCGGTCTACGACGAATTCTGCGAACGCTTCGCCGCCCGCGCCAAGACCATCGTCGTCGGCGACCCGCACGATCCGAAGACCCAGGTGGGAGCCCTGGTGCACCCCGAACACTTCAAGAAGGTCGCCTCCTACGTGGAGATCGGCAAGACCGAAGGCCGCCTGCTTGCCGGCGGCGGACGCCCCGAAGGCCTGGAAGAGGGCAACTACATTGCCCCCACCGTCTTCGCCGACGTCGCCCCGGACGCGCGGATCTTCCAGGAGGAAATCTTCGGCCCCGTCGTCGCGATCACCCCCTTCGACACCGAAGCCGAAGCCCTGGAGCTGGCCAACAACACCAAGTACGGCCTGGCCGCCTACATCTGGACCCAGGACCTGACCCGCGCGCACAACTTCGCGCAGAACACCGAGGCCGGCATGGTGTGGCTGAACAGCCACAACGTCCGCGACCTGCGCACCCCCTTCGGCGGCGTGAAGTCCTCCGGCCTGGGCCACGAGGGCGGCTACCGCTCCATCGACTTCTACACCGACCAGCAGGCCGTGCACATCACCCTGGGCAAGGTCCACACCCCCAAGTTCGGGACCGACGACGCCGCCAAGGTCGACGGCTAACTCTTCCCCGACACTTCCCCCGCCGTTTGCAAAGGAGCAAAACCATGGACATCGAAAACCGCATCCCCACCCCGAGCATCGCCCCGCCGGACATTGTCCGCTGCGCCTACACGGACCTGGTGGTCACCGACCTGGAACGGTCCCGGAAGTTCTACGTGGACGTCCTCGGCCTGCACGTCACCGAAGAGGACGAGAACGCGATCTACCTGCGCTCCCTCGAGGAGTTCATCCACCACAACCTGGTGCTGCGCAAGGGCCCGGTGGCCGCCGTCGCCGCCCTGGCCTACCGCGTCCGCACCCCGGAAGACGTGGACGTGGCCGAGGCGTACTACCAGGAACTGGGCTGCCGCACCGAACGCCGGAAGGACGGCTTCACCAAGGGCGTCGGCGACTCCGTGCGCGTGGAGGACCCGCTGGGCTTCCCCTACGAGTTCTTCTACGACGTGGACCACGTGGAGCGCCTCACCCAGCGCTACGACCTCTACTCCGCCGGGGAACTGGTCCGCCTGGACCACTTCAACCAGGTCACCCCGGACGTGCCCCGCGGCCGCGCCTACCTGGAGGACCTGGGCTTCCGCGTCTCCGAGGACATCAAAGACTCCGACGGCGTCACCTACGCCGCCTGGATGCACCGCAAGCACACCGTGCATGACACCGCCCTGACCGGCGGCGACGGCCCCCGCATGCACCACATGGCCTTCGCCACGCACGAAAAGCACAACATCATCCAGATCTGCGACAAGATGGGCGCCCTGCGCATCTCCGACCGGATCGAACGCGGACCCGGCCGGCACGGCGTCTCCAACGCCTTCTACCTCTACATCCTGGATCCGGACGACCACCGCATCGAGATCTACACGCAGGACTACTACACCGGCGACCCGGACAACCCCACCATCACCTGGGACGTGCACGACAACCAGCGCCGCGACTGGTGGGGCAACCCCGTGGTCCCGTCCTGGTACACCGAGGCCTCCCTGGTCCTGGACCTGGACGGCAACCCGCAGCCGCTCACCGCCCGCACCGAGACCTCGGAAATGGCGGTCACCATCGGCGCGGACGGGTTCTCCTACACCCGCCCGGACGACGACACCGGCAGCTCCTCCGGGGAAGCCGCGAAGGGCTTCAAGATCGGCACCCAGCTCTAGACCGCGCCCGACGACGGCGCTGAAGCCGGCGCCGTCGTCGCACCCACCCGCGACAGAAAGTAGTCCCGTGCTAGATAAACAAACTCTCCGGGCGGTGGCCGACGAGCTGCTCGAAGCCCAACGCACCCGCACCCCGGTCCCGCGCCTGACCGCGCGCTACCCGGACATGACCATCGAGGACTCCTACGCGATGCAGAACCTGTGGCGGGAACGGCTGATCGCCTCCGGGCGGTCCCTGGCCGGCCACAAGATCGGCCTCACCTCCAAAGCCATGCAGGCCGCCACCGGCATCACCGAACCCGATTACGGCGTCATCCTCGATGACATGGTGCTGGAAAACGGCTGCACCCTGGAGTGGGACCGCTACACGCACCCGCGGATCGAGGTGGAACTGGCGTTTGTGCTGGGCAAGCCGCTCTCCGGCCCGAACTGCACGCTGTTCGACGTCCTGGACGCCACCGACTACGTGGTGCCCGCGCTGGAAATCCTGGACTCCCGGATCGAGATGGAGGGCCGGACCATCGTGGACACCATCGCGGACAACGCAGCGATGGGCGCCATGGTGGTCGGCGGGAACCCGGTGAAGCCGGCCGACGTCGACCTGCGCTGGGTGTCGGCCCTGCTCTACCGGAACCAGGGCATCGAGGAAACCGGCGTCGCCGCCGGGGTGCTCAATCATCCCGCCGCGGGCGTGTACTGGCTGGCGAACAAGCTGGCCGTGCACGGCACCTCGCTGGAAGCCGGGGAAATCATCCTCGCCGGCTCCTTCACCCGCCCGATGTGGGTCTACAAGGGCGACACCGTTTTTGCCGACTACGGACCGTTGGGAACCATCACATGCCGCTTCGAGTAGAGGAAACCTTCGCCGCCCGGCTGTCCGGCGGCCGTCAGACCGGCATGTGGGTCTGCTCCGGTAGCCCGCTGGTCGCGGAAATCTGCGCCGGCTCCGGCCTGGACTGGCTGCTGATCGACGCCGAGCACAGCCCCAACGGGATCGAATCCCTGCTCGCCCAGCTGCAGGCTGTGCACGGTTATCCGGTCAGCGCGGTGGTCCGTCCGCCCATCGGGGATGCGGTGCTGCTCAAGCAGTATCTGGACCTGGGCGCGCAGAACCTGCTGATTCCCATGGTGGACACCCCGGAGCAGGCCGCCGAACTGGTCCGCGCCGTCCGGTATCCGCCGCAGGGCATCCGCGGCGTGGGCAGTGCCCTGGCCCGGGCCTCGCGCTGGAACCGGATCGAGGGGTACCTCGAAAACGCCGCCGAGTCGGTAACGCTGCTGGTGCAGATCGAGACCGCCGACGCCGTCGACAACGTTGGTGCGATTGCCGCCGTCGACGGGGTGGACGGGCTGTTCATCGGCCCGTCGGACCTCGCCGCCTCCATGGGCCATCTGGGCCAGCAGGAACATCCCGACGTCGTCGCCGCCGTCGAACACTGCATCCGTGAAATCAAGGCCGCCGGCAAACCGGTGGGCGTGAACGCCTTCGCCGAGGCCACCGCCCGGCGCTACATCGAGGCCGGCGTCGACTTTATCCTGGTCGGCGCCGACGTCGCCCTCCTGGCACGGGGCAGCGAAGCCCTGGCCGCCAAATATCTTCCCGACGCGGACGACGACGTCCGCGCGAGCTACTGACAAGGATCCCCATGGCTACTGCCCCCAGCACCACGCCACGCGCCACCTCCAAGGACACCCGAAAGGTGGCCGTGGCCACCCTCATCGGCACCACCGTGGAGTGGTATGACTTCTTCATTTACGCCACCGCCGCAGGGCTGGTCTTCTCCCAGCTGTTCTTCGCCCCCGCGGGCGACGAATTCGCCACCCTGGTCACGTTCGCCTCGGTGGGCCTGAGCTTCCTGTTCCGCCCGCTCGGTGCGTTCCTGGCCGGTCACTACGGGGACAAGATCGGCCGCAAGGCCATGCTGGTGATCACCCTGCTGCTGATGGGCGGGGCCACCACGCTGATCGGCGTGCTGCCCACCTACGCCTCCGCCGGCATCTGGGCGCCCATCCTGCTGGTGCTGCTGCGCATCATCCAGGGCATCTCCGCCGGCGGCGAATGGGGCGGTGCGGTACTGATGAGCGTGGAGCACGCCCCCCGCAACAAGCGCGGTCTGTTCGGTTCCTTCCCGCAGCTGGGCGTGCCGCTGGGCATGCTGCTGGCCTCCGGCGTCACCGCCCTGATGACCGGCGTCATTTCCCCGGGCGACGAGTTCGTCGAGTGGGGCTGGCGGCTGCCGTTCCTGTTGAGCATCGTGCTGATTGTGGTCGGTTTCCTGGTCCGGATGTCCGTGAGCGAAAGCCCGGTCTTCGAGGAAATCGCCGAGAAGAAGAAGCAGACCCAGATGCCCATCGTGGAACTGATGAAGAACCACTGGAAGCTGGTCATCCTGGCCGCCCTGGTGTTCGCGGGCAACAGCGCCGCCGGCTACATGACCACCGGCGGCTTCATCCTCAACTACTCCACCAACCCCGACGGGGCTGTGGCGCTGGACCGCACCGACGTGCTGCTGGCCGTCTCCGGGTCAGCGGCCCTGTGGTTCGTCTTCACCCTGGTCAGCGGTTTCATGGCGGATCGGATCGGCCGGAAGAAGACCTACCTCATCGGGTTCGCCTGCCTGGCGCTGACCGTCTTCCCGCTGTTCTGGCTGATCAACACCGGCGACATCGGGATGCTGTTCCTCGGTATGGCCCTGTTCACGGTCGGACTCGGCCTGACGTACGGCCCGCAGGCCGCCTGGTACAGCGAGATCTTCCCGGCCTCGATCCGCTTCTCCGGCGTCTCGGTGTCCTACGCGCTGGGTGCCATCATCGGCGGCGCCTTCGCTCCGACCATCGCCCAGGCTTTGGTGGAGGCCACGGGGTCGACGACGGCGGTGTCCGGCTACCTGCTGGTGATGGTTATTCTCGCGGCGTCGGCCACCCTGATGCTGCGCGACCGCCCCGGCATCGACCTGTCCATCCGGAACCAGGCGGAGCAGGAAGTCGGGGCGACCATCTTCGACAAGCGCCGCGGGGTGTCTACGGACGATGCTGTTGCGGCGGAGGGTGCGGCGGCTTCGGCGGGGTCGGGTTCAGGCAGGCACTAGTTGTCCCGCTGCGGGTTCCGGCTCGCACGTCTAGCGGCCCCGATCGGCACACCGGGGGTTCAAATCCCCCCGTCTTCCCCAGCCTCCAGGCCTGGAAGGTCAGGGGTTCGATTCCCCTAGGCTGCCGGTCCTTGCGCATAGCCGGGGTGCTGGGCGTGCCCGAGGGTCCCTCGGAATCGAGAAGGCACAAATTACCGTTTTCCGTCCGAAAATCGGTAATTTGTGCCTTCTCGTTCGCCGCAGCCCCCGCCGGCCGCACGGCGTCCCACAACGTGGGGCTGGTGGGGCTCCTGTTTCCACATCAGGCAACACCCGTACCACCCGGTGGGATGCTGTGCGGGTCCGGTTGGCCGGGCGTACCTTCCGTACACGTGATGCTGCCTTGGGGGCGGCCGAACCGCATCTGCTGTCTTTTAGGTGAGCGGCCAGCCGTCGGGTCGATTGGCCCGGCGTACCTTCGTACAGGTGATGCTGCCGGGGCGCGGACCCCCGACCCCTGTTGTCCACTAGGGTGCCTGCACCGTGGACCCCTCCTGCGGCAGCATGTTCTCCCGTGGTAGGAACGTTTTCCCGCGGGCAGGCTTCTCCCCGAAGGACCGGAACACCAACGGCAGTCCATGGGCGGTCCACGGATCCGCCCCGTCCATCGCCTGCACATGCACATGCGGCTGGGTGGAGTTGCCCGAGTTTCCGCAGTCCCCGATCTGCTGGCCCTCGCGCACGTGCTCGCCGGTGGAAACCCGGATCGAGCCGGACCGCAGGTGCATCACCCCGACCACCGCGCCGCCGTCGGGCATTGCGATGAGCACGTAGTTTCCGGCAATCGCCCCGGCGCCCTGCCGCAGCCGACCCTGCTGGCCCAGCATGTAGGGGATGAGGGAAAGCTGCGACCGGCGGGCTTCATGGTCGGCTTCTCCCTCGTGCACGGTGACTATCTGCCCGCCGACCGGGGCGAGGATCGGCCGCCCGAAGGCGTAGAACAGTTCCGGCGGCTCGGTGCCGAACGCAGTGTGCCAGGTGACGCCCGGCGCCGACCGGCCGTCGTCGTCGACCCCCACAAAATCGATGGCATATGTGGTGGCGAGCAGGTGCGTGCCGTGGCTGGGAACCCGCCGCAGGGGACTGTTCTCCACCTTCCATTTTCCGGTAAAGGGGAGCGCAACGGGCAGGGGTGCGTTCATCATGGTTCCCGTTATAGGCCCCGCGCGTTGGATAGGCCTGCCCTACAGGCGGATTGTCCCTGCCCGAGGTCCAGGTCTTGCGCGGACACTGCCGCAGGCCGGGGGTGCGGGCCTACCCTGAAAAGAGCAGGGAGCACCGGCGGGAAGCCGGCTCAGGTACCCCTCCTCGGCGTCTCCGGTATACCCACCCCACGCAGGCGAAGCGCCATCGGGGCCATAACAGGGAGCAGCAACATGTGCACAGGCATCAGGTTCTCGGACGGCAGCAACCTCTATTTCGCACGCAACCTCGACTGGACGTCCGACTTCGGGGAAAGGGTGGTGCTGACACCCACCGGGTACGCCACCAAGTCGCCCTTCGGTGCGGTGCCCAAAATCCAGCACGCGATTATCGGCATGGGCATTGTGGAGGAAGACACGCCGCTCTACTTCGACTGCGGCAACGATGCGGGCCTGGCCGTGGGAGGCCTGAATTTCCCGGGATACGCGCAGTACGCACCGGGGCCGGTGGAGGGGGCAACAAACGTCGCCGCCTTCGAGTTTCCCCTCTGGGTGGCCTCCCAGTTCTCCAGTGTTGACGAGGTCGAGGCCGCGCTGGAGGGCGTGGTCATTGTGGACCGGCCGATCAACGAGAAGTACCCGAGCTCGCTGCTGCACTGGCTGATCGGGGACTCGACGCGCGCGATCGTCGTGGAGTACACGGCCGACGGCATGCACGTCTTCCACGACGACGTCGATGTGCTGGCGAACCAGCCCGGCTTCGGCTGGCACCACGAGAACCTGCGCAACTACCTGAATGCCTCGCCCGACTTCCCCGAGGAGGTTGTGCTCAATCAGGCACACCTGACCCCGTTCGGCTCGGGGTCGTTCATGCGGGGGATTCCCGGCGATTACTACTCGCCGTCCCGGTTTGTTCGGGCGGCCTACGTCCACGCGCACTACCCGCCCCAGACCACCGAAGAGGAGAACGTCAGCCGGGCGTTCCACACGTTGCAGGGGGTCTCGATGGTGGACGGCAGTGCGGCCATGGGCTCGGGCGAGTTCGAGATCACCACCTACACCGGGCTCTTCTCGTCCCGGACCATGACCTACTACTGGAACACCTACCAAGACCCGGCCATCCAGAGCGTCGCGATGGCCGATCACAAGGCTGACGGCATGGAGCTGGTGGTGGTCTAGAAGTCCGGCGTCGCAGGCGGGATCCGAAAAGGGGTTCGATTCCCCTAGCTCAGGGGTTTCCGAAACCCAGGTCCCGTGTACATTACTTCGCATGCGAAATAATAGTGTGGCAGCGGTCACGTCCGAACGGATCAGTATCCCCGTCCCTGCCGGCGGCGCGCTCGCCGGCACCCTGCGCCTGCCGGCCGACGGCGCGCCCCGCGCGGCCGTCGTCGTCCATCCCGCCACGGCAGTGGCCGAACGGCTGTATACGGGCTTTTCCGAATACCTGGCGGCCAACGGGTATGCGGTCCTGACATATGACTACCGGGGGACCGGCGCGTCCGGCAGCCCGAAGGCCAACCGGAGCCTGCGGATGCGGGACTGGATGAGTCAGGATGTTCCGGCCGCGGCCGCGTGGCTGGCCGAGAAGTTCCCGGGCCTGCCGCACCTCGCTGTCGGGCACAGCATCGGCGGGCACGCGATGGCACTGAACAACGGCACGGACGGACTGCTGGGATTCGTGGCTATCGCCTCGCACGCCGGCGTCACTCGAACCATCCAGGATGCAAAGGAGCGGCTGCGCGTGGGACTGGTTCTCCGGGTCCTCGGCCCGCTCACCGGCCGGCTGCTCGGGGTAGTGCCGGGCCGGAAAATGGGCCTGGGCGAGGACATGCCCGGCGGTGCCATGCTCGAGTGGAGCCAGTGGTCCCGCCGACCCAACTACTTCTTCGACGATCCGAGCATGCAGGCCGCCGAACGCGCCGCCCGGGTCAAGACCGAGGTGCTCTCCATCGGCTTCAGCGACGACCTCTGGGCCACGCCCGGACAGATCAACGCCATCTATGGCCGGCTCACCAACGCGCCGGTGGAGCGCCGCACCTACACACCCGACGACGCCGGAGTACCCGCAATCGGGCACATGGGCTTCTTCCGACGTGGGGTCAAGGACACGCTGTGGCCCGAGGTCCTCGCCTGGCTGGACGGACGGATCGCGAACCAGCCGTGACGCCGGACGACGCCGGCCCGGGCACCGGCGGGGGCCTCAGTGGGAGCGGCGGCGGAGAATCGCACGACGGCGGCCCGCGCCGGCCGCCGCGGCTGGTCTTCCTCACGCTCACCGCGGAGCGGCGGCTGCGCCGGTGGATCGGGCGCCGGGGCGAGGACCGGGGCCTCAGCGCGCCGGCTTCCGGGGTGCTGCTCTATCTCGCCTCCCGCCCCGGGGCAAGCACCGGCGAGGTGGCTGAAGCGGTGGGCGCCTCCCCGGCCGGGCTGAGCGGGCTGCTGTCCCGGCTGGAGAAGGCCGGGCTGATCAGCCGCGCCCCGGATCCGGGAGACCGCCGGACCATCCGGGTAAACCTGACCGCCGACGGGAAGGCCACGCTTGGTGCCGTGCAGACCTCCCTGGCTGAACTGAACGGGAAGATTACCGAAGGGTTCAGCGCCGACGAGCTCGCCGTCGTCGCCCGCTGGCTGCGGCACGTGGCACATACCCTGGATTGAGGCTCAGACTTTCAATACGACACGCTGTCTGCTGCGTCGACCTGCTCGTGTGCCGCGGCGGCCTGTTCGAGCGGCAGCGGGGCAGCGATGGGGATAGCGAGGCGGCCCTGTCTAGGATGGGCGCATGCGTCAAGAGCCGAGCGAATGGACCCCCGTCAGCACCGAGCGGCTGCTGCTGCGCCGGCTGGAACGTGCGGATTATGACGCCGCGGTCCGGATCCACACCGATCCCCGGACCAAC
Source organism: Arthrobacter sp. Ms25 (assembly GCF_059090365.1). Classification (NCBI taxonomy): domain Bacteria; kingdom Bacillati; phylum Actinomycetota; class Actinomycetes; order Micrococcales; family Micrococcaceae; genus Arthrobacter; species Arthrobacter sp. Ms25. The sequence continues at coordinate 480,344 of NZ_JBNHFP010000003.1, forward strand.
AGGCACAATCCGAACACGGTGAGCGTCGCGGCTGCCGGAAAGAGCCTGCAGGATTTCCTGGACCACTGGGACCGGGAGGGGTTCGGCTACTGGGCAGTGGCGGACGTGGACGCGCCGGAGACCGTCATCGGATTCACCGGGCTGCAGCGCGCAGCGGTCGATGGCCGGGAGATCCTCAACCTGTACTACCGCTACGATCCTTCGGTCTGGGGACGCGGATATGCGAAAGAAGGTGCCGTCGAGGCGGTGCGACGCGGCCGGGAACTGCTGCCGGAACTGCCGATCCTGGCCCGTGTCACGGCAACCAACACCGGATCCCGGCGAACCGCGCTGGCCGCCGGACTGCTGCACCATCCCGGACTGGACCGGGAGTATGCCGGAGTGCCGGAAATCTATTTCGCTGTGGGCTGGTCTGTGGAGGGACAGCCGGCGGTCCAGGTTCAGACGGCCGAAGGCCGGAATCCCCGATAGCCCAGGACGGCGGTGAGGCCAAGGTAAACCGCACCGGAAACGACGTCGAACCATTCCGACGCGTTGCCGATCGCCAGTATCGCGAACATCAGCATGGCGACGGCGCCGCAGAAAAACATGATGCCGTCACTGGAGCGGACGGTGGATTCTTTGCCCCCGGGAGTTCTCATGCAGGCAGAATACCCTGCCCCCTGTGAATCCGGCGCGGTGACTCAGGCCCGTGGAATCCGTGTTCCGGCCGGTGCCGGTGCCGCCTCCCCGGCCGGCGCCGTCGCCCAGAACCCCAGCGCAGCGACCGGCAGCACCACGCCCAGGCTGGTGAACAGCTCAAGCGCCGCCGGACCCTGGCCGCTGACGACGCCGGTCAGCATCATCGTGACCGTGATCGAGGACAGCATAAACACCGGCACCAGCGCCACCAGCAGGGCGATGCCAGCGCCGCGGACCCCGGCCCGCCGTCGTCGTACCGCCACCCACAGCGCTGGCAGCACCAGCGCGATCCAGACCCAGTGGTGGAACCAGGAAATCGGCGAGATCGCGAGCATCACCACGGCGTTCGCGCTGATCGCCGCCACCGTGTCGCCGCGGGCATCCGAGCGGCGGATGGCGAAGAAGCCCAGCACGACGACGGCGGCCGAGGCCAGCAGCCAGAGCGGGCGCTGCAGGGCCTCGGGGGTCCCCAGATGCGCAAGGAACGAGTTCAGCGACACGTTGTACATGTCCGTGGTGTCCCCGACGCGGTCGGAGTTGAAGAGCGAGTCGAACCAGAACGTGCGGGACTGCTCCGGTGATGCGAGCCATCCGACGGCGACCGTGGCGGCGAACGCGGCGCCCATTGCCAGGATGGCCCGCCAGTCGCGGCGGACCAGGAAGATCAGCCCGAAGGCCAGCGGCGTGAGCTTGATGCCCGCCGCGAGCCCGATGAGGATGCCGCGCGGAATTCTTGACGACGCCGGCCGGAGCAGGTCCGCGACGATCAGGAGCATCAGCATCGGGTTGACCTGGCCGAAGCCCAGGCCTTCCCGCCACGGTCCGAGCACGCCGATCAGCAGGGTGGCCAGGACCACGACGCCGGCGCTGCCGCCCAGGGCGGAACGCAGTCTGGCCGGCAGCACGTCGTTGTCCTGCAGATAGCGGGCCACGAGGAAGGCGGTGAAGACGAGGCAAGCGCACGACGTCGCCGTCAACAGGACCAGCCCCACGCCCGCGGAGAGGAACGCGAAGGGAGTGAGCAGCAGGGCGGCGAACGGCGGGTACGTGAAGGGCAGGCCGCGGGTATCCGTTTCGACCAGGCTCGGGTCATACAGCCGGTGCTCGCCTAGGCCGAGGAACGCCCGGGCTCCTTCGCGGTACACGGTGAAATCAAGCCCATGGATCTGCGCGCCGAGGACCACCAGGACCAGTGCAGCAGGCAGGCCGAGGGCGAACCAGAGGATCCGGGTGCGGGTACGCGGCGTGGAGTCCGCCGTGGATAAAGCCATGCCTGCCAGTTTAGGTCCTGCAGGTGGGGACGGCCGGGGGCCGGCCGCGTCCCCGAAGCCCTAGCGCTTCCGCGGATTGGGGATCGGGGGTGCGGCCAGGGCCCGTTGTGCTGCCAGGATGGCGGTCAGCGTCCCGGGTTTGGCGTAGACCTTGGCTTCGGGGGCCCCGCCCGGCACAGCGGCCGCTGCACCAGCTGTGCCGGTTTCGGCGACCCGCAGGTTCAGACGCATAAAGGTGCTGTTCGGGTCGGCACGATAACTGCCGAACGGCGGGCAGGGGACAAAGCCCGAACGCTGATACAGCCGCCGGGAGGATGCGAAGAACTCCTGTGTGCCGGTTTCCAGCAGCAGCGCGGCATAGCCGCGGGCGCGGGCGTTCGTGATGATGTGCTGCAGGAGCAACTGGGCCACACCCCTCCCTCGTGCGGATTCGACCGTACGCATCGAGGTGATTTCGCCGTATTCACCTGCTGCGCCCCCGACCAGGGCAGGAAGTTCCTTCAACGCACCGCAGCCCAGCAAGGCGCCGCCTTCGCGGACCGTCCAGAAGGTGAAGGAGGGGTCCCGCAGTGACGGCGGAGTCAGGCCGGCGGCGACGGTTCCGGCGGGGTACAGCAGGTCACGGTTCTCGTCGAGCAGCGCCCGGACATCCGCTTTGCCCGGATCGTCCCGGAGGATGCTCACCCGGCGCGGATCGAGGGCGGGTGGATCGGCCTGCGCTCCCCGAAGAGTGGGGTGTGCCTCTGCAATAAGGGGCAGAGCCGCCGTCGTCTGCTGGCCCGCGCCGGGGAACGGTCCCGGAACGCGGACCGGCGGCGGTGTGGGGATGAAACCAGGCATATCCACTTCTTCTAACTCTGATCCGGAGACGCGCTCCTGGGGTTTTCCGGGACGTCGGCTGCTTCCCTGCAGGGCGCTGCCGGCAGGGCACCGCTGCTGCACAGCTGTTGGCACCTGCCGCGTCTTCTCAGCCAGAGTCTAACCGGTGTCCGCCGTGACGGCGGACACCGGTATCAGTGTGGGTCAGCGTTTCATGAGCTCCTGTGCGGCTGCCGCCACTTCGGCGACCCGGGGGTTGGATTTCTCCAACTCTGCTGCGTGCTCGGCGACCACTTCCTTCTTGGTTTCCAGGATCAAATCGTCAAACTCATCCCGCACCCCCGTTTCCAGCGAGCAGTGGTAGTACTTCACGGCCAGGGCGGCTTCGGCGGCCGTGGGTGCGTAGGCAATTTCGACGTCGGCCGGGATGATCTCCACGCCGGACGTCTGCTTCGGGCCGGTGCGTTCCGGGTATTCCACCGCGGCGCCGAGCTCGACGTCCGATGTGAAGCCGTACCGCTTGTCGGACGCCGGCTTCACCGGCTCCCCGGCGTCGACCAGGCATTGGACTACTTGCTGCTGCAGGGGGCCCAGTGCCTCAAATGTCTGATCGGCCAGGCCTCCGGCCAGCTTGCTGCCGAGCCTGTTGTAATCCATGAGTGTCTGCTGGGAGTTTTCTCCCAGTGCTGCCCAGGCCTTCGTGTCACAGGCCATGGCAACCGCCTCGAAGGCGTCGTCGTGAACAAAGACCTTCTCGGAGGACGGGCCGAGAGGTTCGTCGCGGAGCCCGCTGACCGTGGCGTCCTGGACACTTCCGAAGAAGGCATCGTTGACGGTGAGCTGGTCCAGCAGATCCTCGCGCCAATGCAGCGCCGGTTCCTCGGGGATGAACGCCTCATACTCGGGATAACCGTTGTCCGAGTAGCACTGGAAACGAAGGGTGTCCTGGGCCATAAGGATGGCGTCCATATCCTCGGCCAGATAAATTTCGAACGGGTCGGCGGAGGACTCCGAAACCGGTGCCAGCCCGGAATCGGCGGAGCAGCCGGCGAGAGCGGCGGCTCCGAGAACCATGACGCCGAGGCCAGCAAGGTAACGACGACGGCGTGCCGGGGGGAGGGAGTTGGTGACCTGTGCGGGTGCAGCAGGGGAGAAGCGGTTGCGGTTCATGGGGTGCCTTTCGAGACTGGATCCAGGGTGCGGTGCCGGACCGGCTCATCGGGAGCATGTCCGTAGAACAACAGCGGGTGTCAGGTGCCGCAGGCGGGGCAAATGGGAAGCTGTGGACGCAGATCAGGTGGCGAGGAGCCGGCGGGGCCGGTGGCCTCCGGCGGTCAGGGCTGTTGCGGCCACAGCCAGTACGAGGAACGCCCATTCCCAGTGGTCGATGGCGGGTCCGGGCAGGCCCGAGGAGGCAAACCAAGTCTCCAGGGAATTTCCGGACCAGAACCGGACCAGCAACGGCACCGATGCCACAGCCAAGCCCGCGGTCCACGGAAGGACACGGGGCCCGCTGACCAGGACCATTCCGACGCTCAGCATCAACGCTGCCGCTGCCAGCGTCAGGGACCGCGCATCAACGGCGAGCACACTGGTGGAGTCGTAGAAGAACAGGGCGGCGCCGCCGGTCAACCGGCTGACGGCCAGCGACAGGCCCGCCAGCGAGACACCGGCCGTGACGGCAGCCAGCAGGGCGCGGCGGGAGGCTGTGGCAGCGGGATTGCCGATGAGGGTCAGCAGCGCGAGGGCACTGAGCACCAGCATGGGAGTAAGCGGCGGCGCGAGGATTCCCGTTACGGCGCCGGAGAGGGGGATCAGTGGAGCAGCAACTGCCGCGCCGAGATACACGGCCCGGTGCAGGGAACGCCGCCCGGCCAGGGTGGATGCGAACCCGGCAAGCAGTGCCAGATAGACCGCTGCGGCCGCCGTCGTAAACGGCCCCGCGGCCAGGAACGTCTCCCCGAATCCCTCGCCGGTGGGCCGCCAGCGAAGCGAGCCCGGCCGGACCCATGGACCCCATTCGCCCAGCAGGGTCAGGGTGAGCGCCAGGTAGGTGGCCAGAACCGTGGCGATGAAGGCGATGCCGTTGCGCCGCCGCCGGCCCACGCTGCCGAGCAACTCCAGGCCGCGGGTTGCCAGGCCGTTGCCCACAAGGTTGAGCAGTTCGGCCGGGGTGGCCTTGGTGCGCTGCTCGGAACGGGCAACGTAGAGCAGCACGCCGATCAGTTCCTCGCCCTGCTCCCGGCGCCAGCGGCGCGGGTAAGCGGCCAGGGCTCTGGTGTAAGCGACCTCCAGAGTGGAGGTGCCGCTGTTCATGCTCCGGCCTGGGCTGCGCGCAGCCGCAGCTTGGACATGGCCTGCCGGGCGTTGGCGGCCAGGCGGTCCGCTTCGCGTGCCAAGGTGGCGGCGCCGCCGTCGGTGATCCGGTAGTAGCGGCGGGCGCGGCCGTCCACCACGTCTTCGCCGGAAATCTCCACCAATCCGTCCTCCCGCAACCGGTCCAGCACGCCGTAGAGGGTTCCGGGCTGAAGCTTCACCCGGCCGTCGGAAAGGCTTTTTGCCTCGGCTATCAGCGCGTACCCGTGCTTGGGGCCATCGGCCAGTGCGGAGAGGACCAGGAAGGTCGGTTCGCGCATCTCATGCTTGCTCATGCCGAGAACGATAGTCAGAAAAACTGAATATAGGGAAGAAATGTATATAACGGTTAGGCTACGGATTTTGCTCAAAGGAACCCGGCGGTTCATCCGAGTCCCTCTCTGTGCCGGGCACGGGCGGTTATTAGCCGCAGGGAATGCGATAGACCCCAGGGCATTGCCCGGTCGCAGCAGGAAGGTGACCTCCTTGCGATATTCATGTCACATACATATATTGCTTCCATGAGTAGCCGAGAGATGCGCGAACCGACCTTCCTGATCCTGACCGCGCTCGCCAGAGGCCGGCACCACGGCTACTCCCTGCTGGCGGAAACCAAGAAGCTTTCCGGCGGGAGGGTATCGCTCAAACCCGGCAGCCTCTATACGACGCTTGACCGCCTTCAAGAGGAGGGGTTGGTGCAGGACGCAGGTGAGGAAGTGGTGGCAGGCCGGCTCCGTCGGTACTACTCGCTGACGGACACCGGGGCGGACGCATTGAAAAGAGAGGCCGACCGGATGGAAGCCGCCGCAGACGCCGCCCGGCAAAGCCTGCGTGTCAGGACCAAGGGAGCACTGGCATGAGCCCATCAACCGCAATCGAGGAGCAGTACCGGCGAGCGCTGCGGGCCTATCCTGCCAGATGGCGGGCCCGGCATGGGGAGGAAATCATTGGGATAATGCTCGACCTCGCGGCCGATGAGGGCAGGGAAAAACCGGTCCGCGGCGAGCTCCTCCATCTGGTGTTACACGGAGCCGCAGCACGGGTCGCCCAGGTGCTGCCGTCCCGCCGTCGAGACCGGATAGCGGCCATCGGTGCTGTCGCCGGAACGGCGCTCGCTTTGGTGATGATGGTCCTCGGTGAGGTGGGCCGGTGGTTCCGTTGGAATAGCTACAATCTGGCGGACCAACCCTTCGGAGCGTTCACCACTCCGGCGGCGGTAGTTTTTGTCCTGGCTCTTGCGGCATTCGGCGCCGTGGCGGCGGGAATGCGGAGAACGGCTGTCCTCCTGCATGCTTCTGTCGTCGCGGCGAGCATCGCCCTTACAGTCATCCTTCAGTTCACCGGTTCCGGCGTTCCGGTTCATCCGCTGGTATTCGTTGTTTTTGCCCTCACGAGCCTGTTGTCGCTGTGCGGGGATCCGATCCGGACGCCGGCGCTGCGGAAGTTGGTCCTGACCGGTGCACCGGTACTCGGCGTTTTCCTCACCCTCACCAGCTATCTGCAGGGAGGCGGAGCGCAACGCACCTTCTGGGGTGGCCCCTACCTCATCAGCGACCAGCGGCTGGCGTGGTGGTCCCTGGAATTGGTGGTTCTTTCCGTGCTACTTGCAGTGGCCGGACCGAAGATGCGCCCTTGGGCCTGCCTTTTCCTTATCCCGTTGATGTCTCTGCCGCTTTCGGGAATGTTCCTGATGCTTGGTGGCAACAGCACCATTGGGCTGATCGGGGTGCAGCCTGGCATCTTCTATATCGGTTGCTCCATGGTCGGCGTTGCCAGTGCGTGGGTCGCCTGGAAACGGCCCGTGTTGAGCTTCCCGGGCAGGGATGCCGCACCCGCCGCTTAACCCGCTGTTGCGGGCAGAGACCCCTATCCCTTCGTCACTGCTTCCAGGACGGCCTGGAATCCCGGACCCACCCTGATCTTCAGGAGCCCGTCGTCAGACACCTCGGTCAGCTGTTCGTAACCGGTTCCGTCCCACCAATAGACGTGCGGACTCACGGGGCCGGGGGAGTCGCTGTATCCCGCGGCCGTAAAGTGCGCCATTCCATTTACTGCTCCGATGACGGACGAGTCTTCAATGACATGCCACACCACCTGATGCCGGTTGGGGACACTCATCAGCCAGCCGAACCCGTCGCGGACCTGCTTGCCGGTGAGCTCAGTGGCCAACGAAGGAAGGAGGATGGCCCTGCTGGCGGTATAGAAGGACGCGCCAATGAGGGCATTGAATGAACCCCCGCCAGGAGGGTTGAGGGTCTCGAACCGTTCCACGTCCAATGCGCGAAGGTTCGCAAGCCCCTGCTGCCGGAGGGCATCGAACCCGCCGAAGTTCTTGGCGTTCTCATGCCGGAACACCGCAACCGTGTCCGGGAGGTCCAGTGCCAGCATCTCGATCACTCCCGGCGCGAACTCCCGGTGGGGGTGTCCGTCCAGCGGCGGCAGGGCTGATTCTTCATACAGGCGGGCGAAGGTCCGGCCCGGTATCTCCGCGGGAGGCAGGGTGTCGAACGGATCCGGGACGTCGAAGCTCGTCAGCAGGCGTTGGAGATGTTCCGCTATCAGGCTCCGCCACACGGACTGCGGTTCCGGATTGCACATGGCGGCTATGTTCCAGAAACCGTACTTGCGCCCCGAGACGTCCACCGCGTGATCCGGATGAATACCAACCTCCAAGCCCAGCTCGGCGAAAACCTCACGGATCATCATCCGGAATTCATTCGCAGTGGAAACCGACATAAACGTCAGATAGGTATCCGGAATGTCCGTTCCGGGAGAATTGTTCCCAAAAATGCCCACAATGACCCACTTTCGTTGAGGCAGCCAACCACAATTCCACGACGGGTTCAGCCTAGGGACTTCCCCTTCCTTTGCCGGGATAGACATTCGGAATAGGGTGGTTGGTTTGATAGCGGCGTTGCGCCGTTACAGCGGGCGGGCCAGATGGTGTGCTGGTCCGGTCGGTCTTCGCGCGCTGAAACGAGCTCCCATGTTTACAGGTCTGTCCGCCTTTCCCCTCACGCCCGTTGTCAATGACACGGTGGATGAGGACCTGTTCGCCGCGCTCGTACACCGTGCGGTGGAGGCCAAAGTGGATTCCATCGGCGCCCTGGGTTCCACCGGCAGTTACGCCTATCTCTCCCGGGAGGAACGACGCCGGGTGGCAGCGGCCGCTGTGCAGGCAGCCGGGGCAGTGCCGGTGATCGTAGGGATCGGAGCGCTGCGGACCTCCGATGTCCTGCGCGCAGCGGAGGATGCGCAGAATGTCGGTGCCGCCGGTCTGCTGCTCGCTCCGGTGTCGTACCAGCCGCTGACCGAGGAGGAGGTGCTCGGCTTGTTCGAGGCCGTCTCCGCGGCCAGCTCGGTGCCGATCTGCATTTACGACAACCCGACCACCACCCGGTTCACTTTCACGGACCAGATCTATGCCCGGCTTGGCGCCCTTCCGCAGGTGGCGGCCGTGAAGATCCCGCCCCGGCCGGTGGAGGAAGCGGACCAGCGGATCCGTGAGGTGCGGACGGCTCTGCCGCCAGGCACGGCCCTGGGGGTCAGCGGCGACGAGTTTGCCGCCCCGGCGCTGCTCGCCGGCGCAGACGTGTGGTTCAGCGTACTGGGCGGCACCCTGCCGGATGTGGCGCTGGCGATCACCAGGGCGGCGCAGGCAGGTGACGCTAAGACCGCCGAACGTTTGTCAGCGCAGCTGGCACCGATCTGGGAACTGTTCCGGCGGTTCGGCAGCCTGCGCGTGACCTCGGCGTTGGCTACTGAGCTTGGCCGGCTGCCGAGGGAGAACCTGCCGGCGCCGTTGCGGCCCCTGCCCGAGGACGTTTTCACGGGGATGAGGGAGCTGCTGCGGAATCTGCCAAGCGCCGCGGCCGACTAGCTCATGGCACGTCCGCCGCGGACACGATACTCCCCGCTGTGGACAGCTGTGGGACAAAGGTATTCACGCGGGATCCGAGTCTCCGCCGACCTCCCGGCGTCGATCCGCACCTCCTCGACCACGGAGGGGGAGGCCACGGGCGGAACGCGACAGCACGAGGTAACCCAGCAGGGCCAGCCCCCACAGCAGGAACAACGGATCCCAGAGCCAGGCGTGGCCGATAAGGGCTTCCCGGTCGTATCCGGAATCCGGGCGGATGATGCCCGCCAGCACCGCGTTGCTGACAACGGTGTTGGCTCCGCCGTAGAGAACCAACAGGACGGCGCCGCACCAGCTCACTCCCCGCCACATGCGGGGCCGGGGAATCGTGCCGTACTCTGCCGCCGTCGGAATGAGCGCCGCGGCAGCTTTGACCAACGCGACGCATCCCAGCAGGAGTCCGGCGTGCGCCGGTGCAGCATCGGCCTGCTGCACCGCCCACTGTCCTACCGTGTCCAGCAGCCATTGGCCGCCCAGCGCCCAGTACAGGCTGAACGCGGCATGCAGCAGCCCCGCGGCACACGCGGTCCAGAGCCAGACGCGGCCCCACCGTTCCCTGCCCCTCGGCCGGGCCGTGACCCGGGAGGGTCTCCTGGAGTCGTTCATGGAAATCATTGTGGAAGCGGTTCCGGCACACGGAAAAGTGCCCTGTGCTGAAGTGGCCAAGGCGGCTCGGTGCCGGTAATAGTGGTAGTCCTAGCGAAAGGTGACATCCATGCCTCCAGAAGCAGCCGCTGAGTCCGGTTTCCTGTCACGGTTCAACGCCGCCAGATTCGACGCCGCGGAGCAGATGCTCCGTCCCTGCCTGGACATCTCCCGCTGGTACAACGAAGTTGCCGCAGCCAGGCCTTTCGCCGCCCCCGGAGAACTGCTCAGCTTCGCGGAACTGGCGGCGCCCGACTTCACGGAAGCGGAAGTCGCAGCTGCCGTCGCCGGGGATCCGCGGATGGGCGAACGGCCGGCCGGATCCGGTGCGGGCATCACGGGCGCCGAGCTGCGTGAACGAGCCATCCTGCGGCTGGAGGAACTGCTCAACGAATGACCCGGAGAGTCCGGAAAGCACCGTGCCGCACCTCATTTCCGTGACGGTGGCCACATGACGCCCGTCGCATTTTCGGAACCGCCAACCCTGAAAGTAATGTCTTCTGTATGGCCCCATTCCGAAACAGCCGCGCCGCTGCCCTCCCCGCAAAACTTTCCCGTTCCTGGCTGCTGGCATCAGCCGCAGATGAAGCGAATTTTGCGCCGGCGCTGGCCTCCGAGGCTGATTCGGTGGTCTTCGACATGGAGGATGCCGTTCCGGCCGGCGGCAAGGCCGAAGCCCGCGAACGCGTCGTCGAGGCACTCTCCACCGGGATGACCGCGTGGGTGCGCGTCAACGGCATCGAGACCGACTACTGGGCCGATGACCTCGCAGCCCTCTCCAAGGCTCCGGGCCTGCGCGGCGTGATGCTCGCCATGACCGAAAAGCCCGAGCAGGTCACGCACACCGCCATGCGGCTGCAGGCCGGCACCCCGGTCCTCGCCCTGGTGGAATCGGCGCTCGGCATTGAAAACGCCACCGCCATCGCCAGCGCACCCGGCACCTTCCGCCTCGCGTTCGGCGTCGGCGATTTCCGCCGCGACACCGGCGCCTCCGACGATCCGATGGCGCTGGCCTACGCCCGCTCCAAGCTGGTGGTCGCCTCCCGCGTCGGACAGCTGCCCGGCCCGATCGACGGCCCCACCGTCGGTGCCCTCGGGGAAAAGCTGCTGGACGCCTGCAAGGTCACCCAGAGCATGGGCATGACCGGCAAGCTGTGCCTGATGCCGGAGGCCACCGACTACATCAACCGGGGACTCTCGCCGAGCGACTCCGAAATCACCTGGGCCCATGAACTGCTGGACGCGCACGCTGCCGGTGCCGTCGTCGGCGACGGGTCCTACCTGCCGCGCCTGGCCCGGGCCCAGAAGATCTCCTCGCTGGCGGATTCCTACGGTCTCTGGAACGCCTAGGCCCCTTCGTCCGCCTGCTCGAGCAGCCGCAGCACCAGCCGGGTGAGCGTGAATGCGGCGTCCATGTCGTAATCCGGCTGGCTGATGTCCGCGAACAGGTGCGAGGCACCCATATAGAGGATCAGCTCCGCGTCGGGCGTGGACGCGGCCAGGTTTTCCGCGGCGTCGAGGTCGCCGCTGTCCACGAATTCCTCGTCCGCGTCCATGCCGTGGATCTGCACCGGCACCCCGGCCGGCCAGGTGTCACCGAAGGTGCCCAGCGGCAGGCAGGCACTGACCAGCACTGCGCCCCGGGCGCCGGGACGGGTCTGCGCCAGCCGCTGTGCCGGCATCACCCCGAGTGAGAAGCCGATGTAGACCATGTCCGGCGGGAAGCGTTCGGCGATGCTGACACCGAGTTCCTCAACGGCATCCAGGCCGATGTCCTGTGCGTAGGCGACGCCGTCTTCCAGATCAGTGAAGGTCCGTCCGTCGTAGAGGTCCGGAACGGTGACGGTATGCCCTGCTTCCCTCAGGACCTCGGCAAAGGCGTCCATGCCGGAGGTCAGGCCCAGGGCGTGGTGGAACAGCAGGACATTGGCCATTTCTTCTCCTAGGGTTCGACGAGGATTCCGTCCTCGTCCGCGTACAGCACCGCGCCGGGACGGAAGGTGACGCCGCCGAACTCTACGGGCACATCCACCTCGCCGACAGAGTTTTTGGCGCTCTTGCGCGGATTCGAGCCCAGCGCCTTCACGCCCAGCGGCAACTTGGCGACGGCGGCACGGTCACGGATGGCGCCGTTGATAACGACGCCGGCCCAGCCGTTCTCCACGGCGGCGCCGGCAATCATATCCCCCATCAATGCGGTGTTCAGCGACCCGGCGCCGTCGATCACCAAGACCGCGCCTTCGCCGGGCGAATTCAGCAGGGACTTGATGATGCCGTTGTCCTCCAGGCAGCGGACGGTGCGGATGGGGCCGGTGAAGCCCACATGCCCGCCCAGGTCCTGGAACTGCAGGGAAACCGAGGCCAGTTCGTCGCCGCGTTCGTCGTACAGGTCAGCTGTGCTCGTATGCATGGCACCACTGTGGCAGACGGTCCGGCAGGGAATCGTCCTGCCACGCCGGTCACCGGCCCAGCCGTCGGTAGGTTAGGGGCGCATTTGGCGGGCGTGGGACTTTAACACGTCCACGATTTCCAGGAGGTCGGAGACGGAATGCGTGCGGTTGTCCTTGGTGGCCTGCGGCCAGCCGCCGGGCAGGCCCTCGTTGTAATACAGTCCGTCGGCCAGCAGGGTGATGGCACGGGCAATGCCGGGATCGCCCACCTCCTCGTGGACCAGATCAAACCAGCTGCGGTGGATGTCCTGCAGCAGCTCGGAGGCCACGGGATCGGACGCCTGCGCCAGGCGGACGACGCCGATCAGCGCTCGGTCCAGCTCGCTCCCGACGTACACGGAGCTGCGGACCAGGTAGCGCGACGGCCCGTCCGGGTCCTCGCTCATGGTCTGCAGGTCTGCTGCGGCGAGACCCCGGAGCTTTTCGATCAGGGCACCGGCCATCGCTTCCTTGTTCTTGAAGTGATACAGCAGGCCGCCTTTGGAAACCTCGGCGCGCGCGACGACGGCATCCATGGTGGCACCGCGGGGGCCTTCGTTAATCAGGAGCTCCTCGTAGGCATCGAGGATGCGGTCCCGGGCGGGACGAGAGTTGGACATGCTTTTACGCTACGCCATCAGCAGGCGGATCAGCCGCAGTTTGCCACCATACAGTCTAGACGGTACAGTAGTTTTTCGGATATTTACCGTAAAGAAGTCCTAACACTGTTCCCAGAAGGAGGATGCCGTGCTGGCGGTCCAGGAAAAACCCGCAGTTACGCGTGCAGGAACGCGCGAATGGTGGGGACTCGCAGTCCTGATGCTGCCCGTTCTGCTCATCTCCATCGACAACAACGTCCTGAGCTTCGCCATCCCGTCGCTGTCCCAGGCGTTGGCGCCTACCGGTGTCGAACTGCTCTGGATCGTGGACGTGTACGCCCTGGTCCTGGCCGGCCTGCTGGTGCCCATGGGCAGCCTGGGCGACCGGATCGGACGGCTCCGCCTGCTGATGATCGGCAGCGCGGGCTTCGGTGTGTTCTCCCTCGTGGCCGCGTTCGCGCCGTCGGCGGCGCTGCTGATCGTGGCCCGCGCCCTGATGGGCGTGTTCGGTGCCATGCTGATGCCCGCCACGCTGTCCCTGATCCGCAACATCTTTACCGATCCGTCCCAGCGCCGGATTGCGGTGGCCATCTGGGCCGCAGGCTTCTCCGGCGGTGCCGCGCTTGGTCCCATCGTGGGCGGCGTGCTGCTCGAGCATTTCTGGTGGGGCTCGGTGTTCCTGCTGTCCATCCCGGTGCTGCTGCCGCTGCTGATCTTCGCGCCGATGCTGCTGCCCGAATCCAAGGACCCCAGCCCCGGCGCGGTGGACGTGCTCGGCGTCGTCCTCGTCATGGGTGCCATGCTTTCGGTCACCTACGGCATCAAGACCTTTGCGCACGACGGCGCCGCAGCCGGCCTGCCGTTCATTGCCCTCGGCCTGGTGCTGGGCTTCCTGTTTGTCCGCCGCCAGCTCTCGCGGGAAAAGCCGATGCTCGATGTCCGGCTGTTCCGGAGCCCGGTCTTCTCCGGCTCCATCGCTGCGAACCTGCTCAGCCTGTTCGCCATGGTCGGCTTTATCTTCTTCCTTTCCCAGCATCTGCAGCTGGTGGTCGGCCAGACGCCCATCGAGGCGGGCCTGACCATGCTTCCCGGCCTGGTGCTGACGATCATCACCGGACTGGCAGTGGTGCCCCTGGTGAAGCGGGTCCGTCCGGCCGTGGTGGTGGCCGGCGGGCTGCTGTTCAACGGAGCAGGCTATGCGCTGGTGTTCGCAGCGGGGGAGTCGGTCACCGTACTGGAACTGATGATTGCGTTCCTGCTGCTCGGCGTGGGTGTGGGTGCGGCGGAGACCATCTCCAATGACCTCATCCTGGCCAGCGTCCCGCCCTCCCGTGCAGGCTCTGCCTCGGCCATATCCGAGACGGCGTACGAGATCGGATCCGTCCTGGGCACGGCCGTGCTGGGCAGCATCCTGACCGCTGCATACCGTACCGGCGTAGAGATTCCTTCCGGGCTGACTCCGGAGCAGACCGCTTCCGCCGGGGAAACCCTGGGCGGTGCTGTCGAAGCGGCCCAGAGCCTGCCGGCGGAGACTGCCTCTGCGCTGCTGCAGTCGGCGCAACACGCCTTCGACTCCGGGGTCAACATCACCTCACTGATCGGCCTGGTCACGATGGTGGTTGCCGCCGTCGGTGCCGGCATCCTGCTGCGCCGGGTTCCCGCGCACCGCTAGCCTGCGGCTGCTGGCGCGTTCCGTCGCCGGCCGGACCCGGAGGCGTCAGCGCCGCGCTCAGTCCCGGTGGGGACGGGCAATGAGCACCGGGCAGTAGGCGTGCGCGGCCACTGCGGTGCTGACTGAGCCGAGCAGCAGTCCCGCAAAACCGCCGCGCCCGCGGTTGCCGACCACCAGCATCTCCGCCCCGCGGCTGGCTTCCATCAGCACCCGTGCGGTCTGACCGGCCACCGCAGACTGGGTGAGATCCTCCGGAATGCCCGCCCCTTCGAAAGCCGCTTCCACCGCCTCGGCCAGACCGCGCTCGGCTTCCACCCGGGGAGACCATTCGGTGGTGGGAAACGGCGTCGCCAGCATCGCCGGATACTCCCACACCGTCATGGCCTCAATACGGCATCCCAGCAGGTCCGCCAGCCGACGGGCCAGGCGCAGTGCCTCCAACGACTCCTCCGAGCCGTCCACGCCAACGACAATCCGCTTCCGGGTTCCCTCAGTCATGGTGTTCCTTCCAGGGCAGTTGGATATGCAGCAGTTTGCGCCCCGGCGGCGAAGAGGGCCAGAGCAGCGGCGATTTGTGCGCCCGCACCGCGGACTTGAGCGGAACGGGCAATCGGGCATAGGGTAATAAGCATGCTTACGTTAGCGTGAGCGACCGCCTTTTACGGCGGCCCTAGCCGGACCGCCCGAATGGACTGACCTACCGAAAGTGGGAACTTCTATGACAAACGGCAACAACTCGGACCAGTACACCTTCCAGAACCCCGTGGACCGCTACCCGTCCATCGCCCCGCCGGTCCAGGACCAGCCCGAGCCGGGCCTGGATAAGGACATGACCCCGCATGTGGACCACGGTGAAGACACCTACCGCGGCACCGGCCGTCTGGAGGGCCGCAAGGCGCTCATCACCGGCGGCGATTCAGGCATCGGCGCGGCCGTCGCCATCGCGTTTGCCCGTGAGGGTGCCGACGTCGCCATTTCCTACCTTCCCGAGGAGGAGCCGGACGCGCAGCACATTGCCGAGGTCATCGAAAAGACCGGACGCAAGGTGGTCAAGCTTCCCGGTGACCTGAAGGACGCCGAGTACTGCCGCCAGGTGGTCGAAGATGCCGTGGCAGGCTTGGGCGGGCTGGACATCCTGGTCAACAACGCCGGCAAGCAGATTGCCGTGGATAACCTCGAGGACCTTTCCGACGAGCAGCTGGACCACACCTTCAAGACGAACATCTACTCGTTCTTCCGGGTGACGAAGGCTGCGCTGAAGCACCTGCCGGCGGGATCGAGCATTATCAACACCACGTCCATCCAGGCCTACGAGCCGTCCCCGAACCTGCTGGACTACGCCAGCACCAAGGCAGCGATCAACAACTTCACCAAGGGCCTGGGTCAGCAGTTGGCACCCAAGGGCATCCGCGTGAACGCCGTGGCGCCGGGTCCGTTCTGGACACCGCTGCAGCCGACCGACGGACAGAACAAGGAAGACCTGCCCGAGTTCGGCCAGAGCACGCCGCTCGGCCGCGCCGGCCAGCCGACCGAACTGGCTCCGGCCTACGTCTTCCTGGCGTCCCCGGAATCCAGCTACGTGATCGGCGAAACCCTGAACGTCAACGGCGGCACCCCTTCCCCGTAACGCCTGCGGTTTTCTCCCCTTAGAGCCGAGGCCCCGCATTCGCGGGGCCTCAGCCGTTTGTTGACCCTGGCCGAAGACGGCTCCGCCCCAACGACCTGCGCTGCGCGTACTTCCCTGCAGTTTGTGAAGATCCCTGCGGTGCGCAGCGTAGGGATCTTCACAAACCGCAGGGATCTTCACCAGCAGGGGAAATCCGTATGCGCATCGGAGCGTTGACCCACCTGAACGGGACCGGATCGAGCCGGGATGGCCGCACCACTCCGGCCGAAATGCGCAGGCCAGGGGGAACCGGTGGAACACTGGGGACATGGATCCCGACCTTCTTGTAACCATTGCCGCAGCCCTGGTGATCGCCGTGGGCCTGATCGGCATTGTGGTGCCCGTGCTGCCGGGCAGCATCCTGATCATCATTGCCCTGCTGGGCTGGGCCCTCGGCGTGGAAAGCGCGCCGGCCTGGTGGGCCTTCGGCATCGGCGCCGTACTCCTGATCGCCGGCATGCTGGCCAGTGCCTTCCTCACCGGACGGCGCCTCAAGGACCGGGAAATCCCGAAGGGCTCCATCGTGGCGGGCGTGGGCGTGGGCATCGTCGGGATGTTCACCATCCCTGCCGTCGGCCTGTTCATCGGGTTCGCCGTCGGACTGCTGCTCAGCGAGTGGCTCCGCAAGCGGGACCTGCCCGCCGCCTGGTCCTCGAGCGTGGCAACGCTGAAGGCGATGGGCCTTGGGATCCTGGCTGAGCTGGCGCTGGCGCTGACGGCAGGAGGTCTCTGGGGCGGGGCCGTCTGGCTGCACTTCACTACCCGGTAAGCCTCCGCCCTGTCACCCCGCCCGGGGAACTAGCTCCCGGCCACAAACCCCGCCAGGTTCCGCAGCTGGTCTGCACGGCAGTCGGGGTTCACGTACATCATGTGCCCGGCTTCGTAGTAGTGGTGCGTGAACCGGGACCGCGCTTCCTCGCTCATGCGCATGTGCGCCCACACGTACTCCGCGGCGAAATGCGGCGTCGCGCCGTCGTAATACCCGTAGTCCACATGCACCCGCAGCGCCGGGTTATGCACCAGCAGCCGCTCCAGGGTGCCGGTGACATCCACGGGCACACCCTCGAAGGTCTTATAGCTCCACGGCTGGACCCGGCCACTGAGGATCTCGTAAGGGAGGTCGTTCTCGTAGCCAAGTTCGGCGCGGACATAGTGGTTGATGGCCGCCGAGTAGGGCCCGTTAATGGCGACCAGGCTGGGATCGTCCCAGTTGATCCAGTCCTGCTGGTGCGCCGGCGCGGAGGTGAAGCGGCCGTCGATCCGCCCCACGGCCAGGTTCTGCTCCCGCAGCAGCTCGGCGGAGAACATGGCGTAGTCCCAGCGCAGGTTGGTGCGGCGGATGAAATCCTCGCTCAAGGTGGTGATGGTGGCGAGGCGGGCGACGACGTCGTCGTACTCCTCCGCGCCCATCCGGGACCCTTGATGCAGGGCCAGCACATAGTCCTGCGCCGCGTAGTCCTCGGCTTCGCGCACGACGTCGGCCAGCTCGCGGCCCGGATGCCGGCCGTGGAAGTGGGCAATCGCCGCGTAGGTGGGCAGGTGCAGCGGATAGGGCGTCTCCCGGCCGGGCGCGAAGTCCAGGGTTGCCAGGTTCAGCACGGTGGAGATCAGCCCCAGTCCGTTGACCGCCAGGCCGTAGGAATCGAACAGCTTCCCGGCCACGGCCACCGCGCGCAGGGTGCCGTAGGACTCGCCCACCAGGTACTTCGGGCTCAGCCAGCGGTTGTTGCGCGTGGTCCAGAGCCGGATCACTTCGGCCACGAGGTCCCGGTCCTCCTCGAACCCGTGGAACTCGGCGGCGTCGTTGCCGTCCACCACCCGGGAGAAACCGGTATTGACCGGATCGATGAGCACCAGGTCCGCGTGTTCGAGCAGGGTCTGCGGGTTGTCCACCAGATCGAACGGGGGAGGGGTCAGCGAACCAGCATCGCCCGAGTCCACCATCCGCGGACCCAGCAGCCCCATGTGCAGCCAGACGGAGGAGGAACCGGGGCCGCCGTTGAACGCGAAGACCACTGGGCGGCGGCGACCGGTTTCCGGCGCGTCCGCGGTGTACGAGACCAGGAAGATCTCGGCCTTCGGCTGGAACCCGTCCGATTTCCCGTCCTTGACCTCTTCCTTGCGGAACACCATCCGCCCGGTGGTGGTGGTGTACTCCAAGCCCGTGGGGAGGGTGTGCCGGCGGACGACGAAGTCGTCGGTGACGCCGGGTGCGCCATTTCCCTCCGAACCGACGACGCCGGAGGAAGGGGAGGCGGAAGGGGTGTCGGGACGTTCCTGGGAGACCATGCTCAGGACACTACCCGGGGTCCTGCCGATTACCCGGAAAGAAAACGGCACGGATTTCCAGTGCGCCGGACAAGTGTCCCGTCCGCTCTTCCGTGGGCCGGGGCACGGGTCTACGTTGGAAACACCGTGACCGGCCGCGTCGCCCCGCAGAGGGAAGCCGTCCCAGGTGCCGGTCCTCAAGGTGCGGAGGAAATGCATGTTTTTCCATAAACAGGAACTCCAGTTCAAAGCCACTCCGGATAACCCGGATGCCGTGTATGCCCGGAAACTGCAGGAGGTCCTGGGCGGCCAGTACGGCGAAATCACCGTTGCGATGCAGTACGAGTTCCAGGCCTGGAACACCCATATTCCGGGCAAGTACCGGGACCTGCTGTACGGTATTGCCGCCGAGGAAATGGGCCACGTGGAAATGCTGGCCATCATGATCGCCCAGCTGCTGGAAAAGGCCCCGCTCGGCATCACCGGCGACGCCGTCCAGTCCGATCCCACCGTGGCCGCGGTGGTGGGCGGCATGGATGTGCAGCACGCCATTGTGGCCGGTGCCGGCGCCCGCCCGGTGGACAGCAACGGTAACCCGTGGACCGGCGGCTATGTGACAGCCAGCGGCAACCTGCTGGCCGATTTCACGTCCAACGCCAACATCGAAATGCAGGGCCGGCTGGCCGTGGCCCGGCTGTACCACATGACCGATGACCACGGGATCCGCGACCTGCTGGCCTTCCTGCTGGCCCGCGACACCATGCACCAGAACCAGTGGACCACTGCGGCACTCGAACTTCAGGCGGAGAACATGGAACAACTCCCGGTCCCGAGCAACTTCCCGCTCAACAAGGAACACCGCGAGGTGTCCTACCAGTACCTGAACTTTTCCGACGGGGAGCATGCATCCGAAGGATCCTGGGCCAAGGGCCCGACACCGGACGGCAAGGGCGAATTCAGTTACCACGACGGTCCGACCACCCGGGCCCCCATGCCTCCGCCCACCCGCCCGGACGCACGATACTACGGCACCACGGACGTGCCGAATCCCGTGGAAAAGGCAGCGGGAGCGGTGCAGGACAAGCTGAACAAGGAATAGCCCCTGCGCACCTCGGAACCGGGCGGAGCAATGCTCCGCCCGGTTTGCGCTGTGCGACCGCTGCCCTCGATTCCCCGCTCGGGCCTGCTCCTGGCTCCAGCAGGTTAGGCGGCAGTACTCGCGGCAGTGTCGCGGCGGGCACCGCCGGAGGTCAGCCCCGGAGCCGGCTTGGCATAGAACAGCGAGGCCAGCAGCGCCACGATGATGACGGCGGCAGGCAGGTAGAGGGACTGGCCCATGGCCTCGGAGTAACCGGCCTTGAGGGCATCGGGCAACGCACCTGCGGCCGGCGCGGTACCGCCGTCGGCCGCTCCGCCGCCCAGGGCCGCCGTCAGCCGGGACTGCATGATGGCGGCAATGGCGCTGCTGCCGATGACCGCACCGAACTGCCGGGTGGTGTTGTAGACACCGGAACCGGCGCCGGCGACGTCGGCCGCCAGGTTGCGGGTGGCGGTCAGGGACACTGACGGCCAGATGCAGGCGTTCGCCAGGCCCATCAGCAGCATCGGCAGCACGAGCTGCCAGTACGGCACTTCCGGGCTGAGGAGGGCGCCGAGCCAGACGAGGGAGCCCGCCATGGCTGCGAAGCCGAACACGGCAATGAACTTGGGATTCCCGCGCTGCACGGTCTTCCCGGCAATCGGTGCCAGGACACCGGACAGGATGGCCATCGGTGCCAGCAGCAGGGCTGCCTGCGTGGGGCTGAGTCCGCGAACGTTCTGCGCAAAGAGGATCAGCGGCAGGGAGAAGGCCGTGACGGCGAAGCCCATGCCGGTGATGGAAATGTTGGCCAGCGAGAAGTTGCGGTCGCGGAAAAGCTTCAGCGGCAGCAGCGGCTCGGCACGGTTCAGGCGCTGCCAGAGCACAAACAGGGCCAGGAGCACAATGCCGGAAATGATCAGCGACCAGACCGAGATGGGTCCGGCGATGGTCCCCCAGTTGTAGCTCTCACCCTCCTGGATGCCGAAGACCAGGGCGAACATGCCGGCGGCGCTGAGCAGCACGCCCAGGTAATCGAACCGGTGCACGGAGGTGGACAGCTTCGGCACCAGGCGGTAGGCGAGGATGAAGCCGACTACGCCCACCGGGACGTTGATGAAGAAGATCCATTCCCAGCCCAGTCCGTCCACCAGGACACCGCCGAGGATTGGACCCACCAGGGTGGCGACGCCGGCCGTGGCGCCCCAGAGGCCCAGCGCGGTGCCGCGCTTGTCCGGCGGGAAGATCCGGGTAATCACGGACATGGTCTGCGGAGTCATTAGCGCAGCGCCGAGGCCCTGGGCCACCCGGGCGAGGATCAGTGCGTCCACGCTGTGCGCGAAGCCGCACCAGAGGCTGGAGAGGGTGAAGACCACCAGCCCGATCAGGTAGACCCGGCGCGGGCCGAACCGGTCGCCCAGCCTGCCGGTGATCAGGAGGGGCACGGCGTAGGCCAGCAGATAGGCGCTGATGACCCAGATCACCTGGTCCAGGCTGGCACCCAGGTCCGTCATGATGGCCGGGGTGGCGATATTGACGATCGTGGAGTCCACCAGAATCATGAAGAATCCGATGACCAAGGACCAGAGGGCCGGCCAGGGTTTAAGGTCCGGCGTGGAAGTGTTCAAGATGCGTTGCTGCCGTTCGGTCTAGGAAGCGGGGGAGGGCGGAAAAGAGCCGAAGTCCATTGTGGACCTACTTCCGTGCACCGCAAACCCCGGAACGGCTCCGCGGTGTGATCATCCCTGACTCGCCGATCCCGGTGCAGCTCCCGGTGCCCGCAGCGGGCGTACGATGCCTGCATCCGGATGCGGGCCCACGTCTGTTCCACATCATTGTCTGTTTCAAAATCGCCGTCTGTTTCAAAATCACCGTCCGTCTCAAAACACTGGAGTTTTAGATGAGCACCAACGCCGCGTCCGCCATGCCTTCTTCCGGACGGATGAGCCGGGAGGAACGGAAGGTCCTCGCCGGAACCCTGGTCGGCACCACCATCGAGTGGTACGACTTCTTCATTTACGCCCAGGCTGCGGGACTGGTGCTGGCCACCCTGTACTTCGGTCCCATCAACGACGGCCCGCTGGGCCAGGTGGTCTCCTTCGCAACCATCGGCATAAGCTTCCTGTTCCGCCCACTCGGCGCCGTGGTCGCCGGGCATCTGGGGGACCGGATCGGCCGGAAGAAGATGCTGGTTTTCACGCTGATCATGATGGGAGCCTCCACCGCACTGATTGGCCTGGTGCCTACCTACGCCTCCATCGGCGTCGCCGCCCCGATCCTGCTGATTGTGCTGCGGATCCTGCAGGGCTTCTCGGCCGGCGGGGAATGGGGCGGCGCGGCCCTGCTGTCGGTGGAGCATGCTCCCGTGAACAAGCGCGGACTGTTTGGCGCGTACCCGCAGATCGGCGTGCCCATCGGCATGATCCTGGCAACGTTCGTCATGTACGTGCTCAGCACCAGCCTGAGCGAGGAGCAGTTCCTGGCTTGGGGCTGGCGGATTCCCTTCCTGCTCTCCGTGGTGCTGATTGCGGTGGGCTACTTCATCCGCCGTTCCGTCGCCGAAAGCCCCATCTTCAAGGAGATCCAGGAGCGGAAGAGGGAATCCTCCGCGCCGCTGGGCCAGCTCTTCCGACACAACAGCCGCGAGGTGATCCTCAGTGCGTTGATCTTTGTTGCGAACAACGCTGCCGGGTACCTGGTCATTGCCTTCTTCGCCTCCTATGCCACGGGCAAGCCGGACGCGGGCGGGCTGGGCATGGACCGACCCTCGGTGCTCCTGGCCACCACGCTGGGATCCTTCGGCTGGCTGATCTTCACGCTCTACGGCGGAATCCTTTCCGACCGGATCGGCCGGATCCGCACCTTCCAGATCGGCTACGCCTGGGTGTTCCTGTGGTCGGTTCCGATGTTCCTGCTGATCGACACCACCAACATCGTGCTGTTCGCGGTGTCGATTTTCGTCCTGACCATCGGGCTGGGCCTGTCCTACGGTCCGCAGTCGGCCATGTATGCCGAGATGTTCCCGGCCCGGGTGCGGTACTCGGGCGTCTCCATCGGGTACGCTCTCGGGGCCATCCTGGGCGGGGCCTTCGCCCCGACCATTGCGCAGGCGCTCCTGAACGAGACCGGCTGGTCGCCGTCCATCGGGATCTACATCATGGTGCTGTGCGTGGTGTCTTTCGCGGCCGTGACCATGGTGAAGGAAACCCGCGGCAACGACCTGCATGTGGAAGCCGCTCCGAGGCAGCGGTCGCGGCACTAGCGGCTCAGGGTTCCATGGTGCCGCGTCAGAGCCATTTGTTGCGCTTGAAGGTCACGTACAGGATGACGCCCATCCCGAACATTGCGACGATCGCCAGCGGATATCCGAACTCCCACCCCAGCTCGGGCATGTGCTCAAAGTTCATGCCGTAGATGGTGCCGACCAGGGTTGGGGCGAAGAGAATCGCAGCCCAGGAGGAGATCCGTTTGACCTGTTCGTTCTGTTCAATGCTGGTTTCCGCCAGGCGGTTGGACGCGAGTGTGGAGGACAGGGTGAGCGCGTTGTCCAGGATGGCGCGGTAGGCGTTGGCCCGGTCGATCAGGCGCAGGACGTGGTCCAGCACGTCCCCGAGGTTATCGTGCAGCTCCGCCGGAATGCTGTATCGGTCTGCCTGCTGGCGTAAGTCGTCCACGACGTTTTCCAAGGGGCTGATGGCGCGCTGGAACTGGATGACTTCGCGGGAGAGTTCGTAGATGCGGCGCGACACCTCGGCGTCGCCGCCGAACAGCTGGTCCTCAATCTCGTCGATGTCGTTTTCCAGCCCGGCTGCGACAGGCGCGTACTCATCCACCACCTGATCCAGCACGGCGTACAGCACCGCCTGCGGTCCCAACCGCAGCAGGTCGGGATCCTGTTCCAGCCGCTTGCGGACGCGGGCCAGGTCCGGGGATTCGGCGTGCCGGACGGTCACTACGAAGTTGGGGCCCACAAACAGGTGCAGCTCGCCGAACTCCACGCGTTCGACGTCGTCAAGGTAGCGGGCGGGCCGTAGGACGAGGAACAGCTGGTCGCCGTACTGCTCCAGCTTGGAGCGCTGGTGGCCGGCCAGGGCGTCTTCGACAATGAGCAGGTTCAGGCCGAACTCCTCCGCCACGGCAAGCAGCTCCACCTCGTCCGGACGGTACAGCCCGATCCACGCCATGCCTCCGGAGCTGCGGGTCAGTTCGAACGTTTCATCGAGGCTGTCCGGATCATGCACGCGCTTGCCGTCCACATACACCGCGTTGTCGACCAATGTCATGGACAGTCCCCTAGCGTCTAAAGCGAAAAACCCGTCAGCGGCCGGGCGCCGTGCGGCGGCCACTGTCCATTATCCCTGCCTGCCGCTCCAAAGGCCGCCGGTTGCCTCGGCCCCCCGCCGGCGAGGTGCCCGGCTGCCTGCCGGGGGCCCGCAGGGCGCGCAGGGCGTTGAGGATGGCGGCCAGGTCCACGAGTTCCTGGGTCAGTGCGCCCGCCACGGCGGGAATGAACCCGAACGCGGCGGTCAGCATCAGGGCCACACTGAGGGCGATGCCCAGCCAGATGCTGCTCAGCGCCACCTGCATGGTCCGGCGGCCGATCTGGACGGCGTCGGCCACCTTGGCAATGTCATCGGCGACCAGCACGACGTCGGCCGATTCGCTCGCTGCGGTGGAACCGCGGGCGCCCATAGCGATGCCGACGTCGGCCACCGCCAGTACCGGGGCGTCATTGACGCCGTCGCCGACCATGAACACCGGACGCGGTGAGAGCGTGCGGACGGCGTCGACTTTATCCGCGGGGAGCAGCCCCGCCCGGACATCCGTGATGCCCAAGCCGGCAGCCACGGCATCAGCGGTAGCCTGCCCGTCGCCGGTGAGCATTACGGTGCGGCCGATGCCCAGCGCCGCCAGCCGGTCCAGGGTAGCCGCGGCGTCCGCCCGGACGGCGTCGCTCATGATCAACGTTCCCGCGAAGCGTCCGTCGATTCCGACGTAGACGACCATTTGACCCGGTTCCAAGGTCGCGGGCACGGTGTCCCCGGCGAATTCGGCGACAAAGCGTTCCTTGCCTACCCGCACCGTCTGTCCGCCCAGCACGGCCTCTACGCCGTTGGTCGCCACTTCCTGCGCAGCCTCGGAGGGCAGCAGGGTGAGTCCGCGGGCCGTTGCCGCCTGCAGCACCGCGGAAGCCAGCACATGGGAGGAATACTGTTCAGCCGACGCCGCCAGGCCGAGCACCTGCTCTGCGCTGAACCCGGGCTGCGGCCGGACGTCCACCAGTTCGGGGTGCCCGTGCGTGAGGGTTCCGGTTTTGTCGAAGGCAGCCGTTCCGGCCTTGGACAGCTGCTCCAGGACGGCCCCGCCCTTGACAATGATCCCGTTCCGGGCCGAGCGGCTCATGCCGCCCATGAACGCCACCGGCGCGGCGATCAGCAGCGGGCAGGGGGTGGCCAGGACCAGGACCTCGGCAAAGCGGACCGGATCTCCGCTCAACGCCCAGGCCAGGCCGGCGATGAGCAGCGACACGACGGTGAAGGGCACGGCGAAACGGTCGGCCAGACGCACCACGGGGGCCTTCGAATCCGCGGCCTCCGCCACCAGGGCGACAATGCGCTGGTACTGGCTGTCCGCCGTCGTCGCGGTGGCCCGCAGGATGACGGCGCGGGTGCCGTTCACGGAACCGCTCATCACCACGTCCCCGGCCTGCCTGCCCACGGGAAGGGATTCCCCGGTGAGGGAGGATTCGTCGAACTCGGCGGCGGGGGACACCAGCTCTCCGTCCACGGGGACCACCTCGGCGGGCCGGATCAGCAGCAGGTCGCCGGGGACGACGTCGGTGGCCGGGATGTCCGCGGCGCTGCGCCGGGTATCGCCGTCGGGGAAGCGGTGGGCGCGTTGGGGAGCCCGTTCCAGCAGGGCGTCCAACTCGCTGCGGGCACGCCCGGCGGCGTAGTCCTCCAAGGCTTCGCCGCCGGAAAGCATCAGGACGATGATCAGCGCGGCCAGGTACTCGCCGACGGCGACCGTGGCCACTATCGCGATGACGGCCAGGACGTCCAGCCCCCAGTCTCCGGCCCGGAGGGTCCGGACCATCTCCGCGGCGGTCTTCACCGCTACGGCACCGGCATACAGGCTGGCCGTCCAGGCTGCGGCAGTGCCTGCGCCGGTCCAGAGGAGAAGGAGGACCGCCGCAATGGCAAGCAGGGTGGCGGCCACCAACGGATACCGGCGAACCGCCCGACGAACCGAAGTAAAACTGGCCATGCCATTAGTTGTAGGCCTGTCCGCGTGCTGTTTCCAGCAAGCGAAAGCTCACCTAACCTCCGGCCCCGGTTTCACGCCCCTAGCGGAGTGCTGCTTCGATCCGCCGGGCCGCCTCGGCCAGGCGCACTCCCATGGCATCTTCGTCCTTGCCGGAACCGAAATACACCACCGACACTGCGGCGGGCAGCTGTCCGGGGGCCGTGACGGGGGCGGCGACGGCGGAAACACCTTCGATGACCTCGTTATGGCTGACCGCATAACCGCGCTCGCGTGCTGCCCGGCTTTCGGTACGGTATTTCTGCCCGGGAGCCAGCCGGTCCCACTGGTCCTCCGTCAGGGCGGACTGGATGGCGATGCCGGGGGCGCCGGCGGTGAAGGAGTGCCGGGTGCCGGGCCGCTGGATCAGGGCGGTGCGGCTGTGGGCGGGTTCCACGGTCACCAGGGTCACGCAGTTCTGCCGGTCCCAGACCGCAACGAAGGCCGTCATGGACAGTTCGTTGGCCAGTGCGCTGAGCTCGGGCAGGGCCGCTGTCTGCAGGTCCCGCGACACGCCCCGTGCCAGCGCCGCGAGGCCGGGTGCGGCCGAGACCTTCCCGGCGTCGTCGCGCATCACCAGGGAGTGCGCTTCCAACGTCCGCAGGATCCGGTAAGCAATGGAACGGTGCACCCCGAGCCCTTCGGAGAGCTCGGCAATGCTGAGGGGATTCTCCGCGTCAGCGAGGAGTTCCAGTGCCCGGATGCCGCGGGAGAGGGTCTGGGACTGGGAACCGGCACCGGTGGGGTCAGGGGGTGTCATGGGCCCATCGTACGGCGGGTGCGTTTCCGGTCCGCTTCCGGTCCGCTTCGGTGCCGCTACACGCCCCGGCGGCGGCTGAGCAGCCCGGACATCAGCAGCAGCAAACCGCCGGCCAGCGGCCATAGGACGTACATGCTCAGCAGGGCACCGAAGGCCGCGACCACAAGGATGCCCAGCATGGTGGAGCAGACCAGGATCATTCCGAGCACAATCCGGACCTGTCCAGGGTGCGGGGGAGGTATGGGCGGAAGCCATGCAGGACGCTCATCTGTCCAGCTCATGCGAGCCATCTTAGGACCGTCCGCCGTCAATGGCACCGGCTCGCGGCTTGTTTTCTGCTGCGGGACTTCAACGGCCCTTCACGGACCCCGGACGCCGTGAAAGGATGGCGAAACCGTGCCGCCGACTTTGAGGGAACCTGCCGCCATGAACCAGAGCGATCTCCTTGTTGATGCCTTCGGGCGGTTGCCCGGCGCTGTCCAGCGGGCCGTGAAGAATCTGGATGCTGACGCGCTGAACCATCGGCCCTATCCGCAGGGAAACTCCGTTTCATGGCTGATTTGGCACCTGAGCCGCGTGGAGGACCACCAGGTTGCCGAAGTGGCCAGGCAGGAGCAGGCCTGGACCGCCGGCGGGTGGGCGGAACGAGTGGGGCTGCCGCTTGCCGTGGAGGACACCGGCTACGGGCATACCCCGGAGCAGGTGGGACTGGTACAGGTGCACTCCGCGGAGTTGCTGCTGGGCTATTACGACGACGTGCACTCCCGGACCGTGGCCTTCGTCTCGGGACTGTCCTCCGAAGACCTGGACTCGATTGTGGACCGGGCCTGGGATCCGCCCGTAACGCTGGGTGTCCGGCTGGTGAGCACTTTGGCGGACTGCCTCGAACACGTGGGGCAGGCGGCCTATGTCAGGGGAATGGTGCTGGCGGGACGTTCGTAGGCCGGGTTTGTAGGCGCCGTCGGGCCGCCGCGGGCCGCGGCGGAGGGTCAGTTCAGCGAGGCGAGCAGTTTCTCGCAGGCATTCAGGCAGCGGCGGCAGGCTTCCGCGCAGATCCGGCAGTGCTGGTGCATGGAGGCGTGCTGCTGGCATTCCTCGGCACATGCTGCGCAGGCCGCGATGCAGGCGTGCAGCAGGCTGGGGGTGGCCGGACCGGTGGTGCCGGTCCGGGACAGTACTGCGGACGTAGCTGCGCAGACCTCGGCACAGTCCAGGTCGGTGCGGATACAGCTGACCAGGTCACCCACCATCTTTTCGCCCAGGCAGGCGTCCGCGCAGGCGTTGCAGACGGACGAGCATTCGGTGCAGGCCTGGAGGCATTCGGTAAGGAGACGGAGGTTCGAGGTGCGGGGGCCAGCGGGATGGTTTTCGAGCATTTCGGTGATCAGGGCCATGGCATTCTCCTTATTCCGGTGTGCTTTCTGCTGACCGCTCGTCCACGGGCGAGCCGGGCCGGTTCCTCGACGGTAGCGAGGGTCCCAAGCCATTCCTAGGGTGCCCCGGGTTTGGTGCCGGCCCGAGCACGTGTTTAGAATCGGTGTAGCCTAGCGGGGTCGGCTGTCCGGCCGATTCGGACCGTAGTGCGGACCGGGTACGACGCCGCAGGGTGCAGTTTCGGGGCTTTAGCTCAGTTGGTAGAGCGTTTCGTTCGCAATGAAAAGGTCAGGGGTTCGATTCCCCTAAGCTCCACGATTCGAAGGGGTCTGTTTCCTTGTAAGTGAGGAAGCGGACCCCTTCGTGCGTTGTCGGGGTTTAAGTGCGCGCCCATGCGCCGCGCCCATGCAGGTGTGGCGCGGCCGCAAGGCCAGCCCCTTACTCTTCTGCAGCCGCCTTCTCAGTGGGCAGTGAACCGCGACAGACAATCAACGGACACTCCTAGATCAATCATTCCGCAGGGCTAAGATGCGCGCGTTCTCCGCCGTGGTCAAAGATGCTCAGAATCTCCACCGGTCCATCGTGTGCAGCAACATGGTGCGGGACCATGGTTGAGAACTCCGCAGCCTGCCCCTCGTGCACCAGGATGGTGCGGTCCCCGAGCATCAGTCTGACGGTTCCAGACAATACGGTGAACCACTCGCGACCTGGGTGCACGCTAGGGTCGATGCCGGCCATGGAGCGTTCGGCTGTGATGCGCATCTTGGCCACTGTGGTGCCGTTCACCGAGTGCTCGCGTGAGAGCAGCCAGCTGGTCAGCCCTTGCTGGTGTTCGGGTTCGGGGCGGATGACAACGTCCTCATCCGATGCGGGCTCGACCAGCTGATCAAGCGTGGTCCCCAGCGCCTTGGCTAGGGGTACCAGCTGGTCGAGGGCAATCCTTCGATGTCCTGTTTCAATGCGGCTCAGCGTGGAGGGACTTACGAAGCAGCGAGCGGCAAGCGCGTCCAGCGACCAGCCCTTGGCCAGTCGCAAGCCCTTGATGCGTTGGCGGATAATGGTATCCATGGAAAGTTCTTGCGTCATACGCAAGAGCGTATGCCATCAGCGCACCATGTGGTTACGCTCGATCCATGACTACTGATCATGCACAGGAACATCACCACAGTCACCGGCAGGGCCGGCACCTCGAGCACCAGCAGCCGGCCCTGGCCGAAACACTGGACCTCGATGCCCTGCTGCTACGCGAGCACCTGCAGGAGATCTTCGACTGGACGGCCAAACACCAGCCGGCTCCGGCCACCATTGCAGATCTGGGCGCGGGAACGGGCACCGGAACCCTCGGCCTGACGCGAACCTTTCCCCATGCCAGCGTCGTGGCCGTTGACCAGTCGGAGTTCATGCTCGCTCACCTCGCTTCGGCGATTGAGAAACACCAGCTGTCGAACCGGGTTTCCACCCTTCACGTGGACCTCGATGCCACGTGGCCCGAACTTGCCGACATCGACCTGTTTTGGGCGGCATCCTCAATGCACCACATGAGCGACCCTGCCAACATCTTGAGCCAGATCAGCAAGACACTGTCACCGGACGGCCTGCTGGTGGTCGTGGAAATGGATGCTCTGCCGCGCCACCTGCCCGATGACCTGGGCTTCGGCACCCCCGGGCTTGAACAGCGCCTCCACGAGGCGGTGACGCTTGCTGGCTGGAACGCGCACCCGGAGTGGGCCCCAGCCATCCGGAAAGCTGGAATGGAGATCGCCGAACAGCGCACCTTTGCTTATGACACGGATGAAAACCGGGAACTCATCGCACACAACGCCCAGACGTTCCTCGCCAGGATGCGCACCAGCCTGAAAGAGACCCTGTCGGCGGAGGACCTCGCCACTATCGACCAATTGCTTGATCCCCAAAGCCCGCGGTCCCTGACCAGACGCACGGATCTGTCGATGCGCGGGAGCCGCACCGTGTGGGCTGCACGTCCGGGACGCTGAGCTCCCTCGCACTGCAAGGCCCCGGCGGGGCTTGCCTGGACGACTTGGCGTGCACACGGATGCGCTTGCCCCGAAGCCCGAGCAAGCTGCGGAAATCTACCCCGCCGACACCAGCCCGCCCCGGCCGGAATCACATTCGGGAGGCAAGAAGCCCCTCCAGAGCCCCAGCAGCAAGATCATCACATCAAACTATCGTCGGCACAAAGCGCGGCGAACAACTCGACTTGGGAGCACAATCCATGGAAATACGGACACAGAACTACGACGTCGCAATCATTGGTGGCGGGGCCGCTGGGCTCAGCGCCGCACAGGCGCTGGGAAGGTCACGGCGTTCGGTTGTTGTCATCGACGCAGGTGAACCACGCAACGCGCCAGCGGCTGCCATGCACAACTTCCTCTCGCGCGACGGGATGAACCCACTGGAACTGCTCAAGGAAGGGCGCGCTGAACTCGTCAGATACGGCGTCGAGGTGATCAACACCATCGCATTGGACAGCCGCCGCAGTGACTCCGGCTTCACCATCAGCCTTGGCAACGGCACGGAAGTCTCGGCACGGCGCCTGATCCTTGCTACCGGGGTGAAGGACCAGTTGCCCAACATTCCCGGTCTTGCCGAACGTTGGGGCAATGACGTGCTGCACTGTCCGTACTGCCACGGATGGGAGGTGAAAGACCTGCGTCTCGGCATCCTCGACAGCGCCATGGCGATGCACCAGGCGCCGATGTTCACCCAGTGGTCCAAGCATGTCACCCTGTTCAAGGACCCAAACAAGGTGCTTGCTGCCGAGGAACTGGAACGGTTGGAAGCACTGGGTGTGGAAGTCGTGGAAGCGGAGGTTACCGTTGTGCTCGGCGAGGAGGGCTCTGTGAGCGGCGTTGAACTCAGCGACGGAACGCAACGTGAGATCGACGCGTTGGTCATTATGCCGAACTTCGACGTAGATGTTTCCTGCGTGAAATCTCTTGGCCTGGTGACGCAGGAGCACATCTCGGGCATCGGTCGGCACATACCCGTCGATGATGGTGGGCAGACTGAGGTGCCGGGGCTCTGGCTTGCAGGAAATGTCGCCAACCCCATGGCCCAGGTCATCATGGCCGCCGCCGACGGGTTCGGCACGGGCTTGAGGGTGAACGGCGACCTCATGCAGGAAGAGTTTGCCCACAAAGTGGACGAGTTGCGCATGAAAAATGCAGCGGTCCAGGGCGCCGGTTAGCAACAGCAATCCAGCTACGACAGTTCCCCGAAATCGCGTGGGATCAGCGAGCCTCCGAGGTCAATGGCCGGGAAGGCGAGTTAGGGACGGCGTCTTTCCCTCCTGCCCTTATTTGCCGGGGCGGATTCCCAAGGGGATCCACCTGTTCAAAGGACAGCGAAACCACTAGCGTGTGGCGAACCGCGCGGTCGACGGCGCCGGTCCTTTCTGAACAGGCAGGTCCTTATGAGAGTTCTTGTCACTGGTTCCGCGGACGGCTTAGGGCACTATGCTGCCGACTCGCTGCTGTCCGATGGGCACGACGTAGTGGTGCATGCCCGCAACCGGGACCGTGCCGCGGCCTTGGAATCGTTGGTCCGCCGCGGCGCCGGAATCGTCGTGGGAGATTTCTCCGATCCGGACGCCGTGCGGCGCATCGCAGCGGAGCTGAATAGCCAGGAGCCTCTCGATTCGGTGATCCACAACGCCGGCGTGTACAGCGGCCCTGACGTAATGCCCGTCAACGTCGTCGCACCGTATCTGCTGAGCGTGCTGCTCCATGGTCCACGGCGGCACGTGTACCTGAGCAGCGGGTCGCACTTCGGCGGGCATCCCGTCCTAAACGGAGTGGATTGGGCTGGTGCCGGCTCCTATTCGGACAGCAAGCTCTTTGTCACCACCCTGTCCGCCGCCCTCTCGCGCCTCCGCCCCGACGTGCTGAGCAATGCCGTGGATCCGGGCTGGGTGCCTACCCGAATGGGTGGACCAAGCGCTCCGGATGATGTGGATCTCGGCCATCAGACCCAGGAATGGCTGGCGGTCAGCGAGGAGCCCGAGGCACTGACCACCGGCGGCTACTGGTACCACAGGCAACGCCGGCAACCCCACCGCTCAGTCCATGACACCGCTTTCCAAGACCAACTCCTACTGGCCCTCGCAGAGGAAACCGGTGCCGTGCCGGGCGCAGTATAGGCCGGAGGTGTTAGACACAACACGCCTCCGGTCAGCGGGCGCCCGCACGAGTGCCTAGGCTGGAAGCATGAAAGTCACCGGCATCATGCGTCCAACGGAAACCCGGGAATTGGAAGCCGAGGGGGAGAGCTTCCTCGAAGCCCGGGAGGCACTCCAGGCCCAGGTCCCGGAAGGCTGGCAATTGATTATGGTGACAACTCATCCGTAAGTGCTGAATTAGCGGTACCGGAAGTCCCGAATACAATTCTTTAGTGATACCGCGGGTCCCTTTTATATGGAAATGGGCCGATAAATCCGCGGAATGACACGGAAATTTCGGCTCCCTCCGGCTTGTCAATAGCAGGCCAAAGAAACCGTGCCTGAAATGTGGAATTAATTGGTGACATAACCCCGGGTGCGTGTCATGATTTGGCAATGCCGACCCGTGAAGAAATAGAAGCAGCACGCACTCCAGCAGGTGGTTTCACCAAACAACAGCTCGAACTCTGGGGTATCTCCTGGCCACCCCCGCGCGGCTGGCGCCTCCGGCTCGAAGAAGAAGCCGAAAAGGCTGCGTCGACTGAAAGTCAGGACCGTATCGGCGCGCTCTAAAAAGCCTGCAGGCTACACTTCCCGCATGACCGTCACCTTCCGCAGGATGGCCCCCACTGATGCCGGCGCCGTCACGGCCTTTCTGGCCGACAACCGGTTCCCGTTCCACGTGAATCCGGTGCCCGGTGAGCACCAGGCAAGTAGGCGGGTGGCGGAAGGCCATTTCTGGAGCGGGGAATCCCAGGGGTACTGGGTGCAGCACGGCGGCGAAGACATTGGGCTGGCAGTTCTGGAGGGGTTGCAGGATGACAACCTGGACTTCGATATCCGCCTGGCGGAAAGCCGGCGCGGAAGGGGACTGGGCGTGGACGTGGTCCGGGCCCTGTGCCGGCTGGTATTCACCGAACTACCCGGGGTGATCCGGTTCGAAGGCCAAACACGCGAAGACAACATCGCTATGCGCAAAACGTTCCTGCAGGCCGGGTTCATCAAGGAAGCGCACTACCGGCAGGCGTGGCCGACGGCGGATGGTTCCCGGGTTGCCTCCGTGGCCTATGCGATACTTCGCTCGGACTGGGAAAACAATACAGTGACCCCCTTGGAATTCGACGACCTGCTCCTG
The DNA here is from genome assembly GCF_059090365.1 of Arthrobacter sp. Ms25. NCBI lineage: Bacteria > Bacillati > Actinomycetota > Actinomycetes > Micrococcales > Micrococcaceae > Arthrobacter > Arthrobacter sp. Ms25. Next base: position 513,495 of record NZ_JBNHFP010000003.1, read on the forward strand.
GACGCCTAGGACCGAAAGAGAAGAGAGCCACTTGGGAACCACGGATGCTGCCATTTCCGTCCGGGGACTTACTAAACACTTCGGCCGTACCACGGCCGTGGACAATCTGTCCTTCGACGTGGAGCCGGGAAGTGTTTTCGCCTTCCTGGGGGCCAACGGTGCAGGGAAGTCCACCACCATCTCCTGCCTGACCACGGTTCTGCCGTTCGACGGCGGCACCGTCGAGGTCGCGGGGCACGACGTGCGCGGCAGCGGCAGCGGTGTCCGTGAAGCCATTGGCGTGGTGTTTCAGGATTCGCTGCTGGATCCCATCCTCACCGGCAGGGAAAACCTGCAAACCAGGGCACGGTTCTACTCACCCGACAAGGCAGCGAATGATGCCCGCATCGGGGAGCTAAGCCGGATGGTGGGACTGGGGGACTTCCTCGACCGCCGCTATTCCACCTATTCCGGCGGAGAACGACGCCGGGTGGATATCGCCCGCGCGCTGCTGCACTCGCCGTCGATCCTCTTCCTGGACGAACCCACTGCCGGCCTGGACCCCGCCAGCCGTGCCCTCGTCTGGTCCACCATCCACGACCTGCGGGAGAACCACGGCCTCACTGTTTTCCTGACCACCCATTACATGGAGGAAACCGAGGAAGCGGACCGGGTCTGCGTGATTGAGAAGGGGCAGATCATCGCCGACGGCACGCCCACCACGCTGCGCGCCGAATACAGCAGCAGCATTCTCTCCATCACTTCCGCCGATCCGCAGGCATTGGTGTCCCTCGCCGGGGAGGCCGGGGCCGACGTCGTGGATTCGGAGGAAAACGTGCTGCGGTTGAGGGTGGACCGGTCCGACACGGCCCGCCGCCTCCTCATGGCGCACGGCGACAGCGTGCTGGACTTCGAATTCCGCCACGGGACCATGGATGACGTCTTCCTGGCCCTGACCGGACGACGGCAGGGGGAAGCAGCTTGAACGTTGTCCTGGATATCACCGGACGGAACCTTCGCCTGTACTTCCGGGACCGGTTGAACCTGTTCTTTTCCCTCCTCGGGGCGCTGGTCCTGTTTCTGCTCTACACCCTGTTCCTGGGCAACCAGCAGACCGAAGGATTGGCGGAAATGTTTCCGCAGGCCACCGAGGAGGACGTCAAGGGGCTGGTCGACGCGTGGATGTTTGCCGGAATCGTAGGCATCACCGCCATCACCACAGGGCTCGCTGCCGTGAACGTGATCGTCGACGACTCCGCCACCGGGCGCTTCCGGGACTTCCTGGTTTCCCCGATTAGCCGCGGGCAGCTGGTCCTGGGGTATCTGCTCTCCACTGTCACGGTAGCGCTGATCATGACCACCGTGGTGTTGGCTATAAGCCTCGGATATCTGGCCGCTGTGGACGGGGTGGTGCTCACGCTGGGGCAGCTGGCACGCACCTACGGTTACCTGGTGCTTAGCTGTCTCGCTTTCGGGTCGCTCAGCGCCTTCATCGTCACCTTCGTCCGCACCCCGGGTTCTTTCGCGGCACTGTCCACGCTGGTAGGCACCATCCTCGGCTTCGCTGCGGGGTCCTACATTCCGGTGGGGGCTTTTCCCGAGGGAGTGAAGAACTTTGTCAGTGCGCTGCCCTTTATGCAGGCCTCCATGGTGGTGCGCCAGGAAATGACCGCCGGTCCCATGGGCGCCGTGACGGACCAGCCCGAAGCCGTGGCCGAGGTGCAGGACATCTTCGGTATTACTGCCTCGGTGGGGGACTGGTCAGTGCCCGCCGGCTATGTCGTGTTTGTCCTGGTTGCCATGATCGTGGTTTTCGTCCTGCTGGCGGCGCTGAGGATCCGTTCCCGGATCCGCTGAGCTTCTTTTACGCCGCGCCCACCGCTGCGTTCCGCACTTTAGGCAGAAAATGGTGTGCTCGCGGGGTGGACGCGTCCTGCGGCGAGGGCCATCCCTATAGGTTCTCGGCTGTCTCCGGGCCTGCATCGATGCGCAAACCCAGATTGTCCAGCCCCGAGCGGATCATCGCGCCATACCCCTCCCTGCCCAGCACTCCCGCGGCAGCCAGTCCCAGATCAAGCTGTTCGCGTGCAGCGTCCTGCCTCCCCAGGCGCAGGTATCCATCACCCAGGTTGAGGTGTAGCGATGGAAGGAACCCTACGGCTGAGGGGATGCCTAGCGGCGCCAAGTCCTCGTCTCGGACACCGGCGTGTTCCGCCAATGCGGCCTCGTCCCAGGCGACTTCCGCTGCCGGATCGGTTTCGGTGTCGGCTAAGTAATGCGCCAGGACGCAACGGTGAGCATGTTCCCCAGGAATGGTGTCCTCCCAGCACCCCAGGAGACGGCGCCTGCCCTCGCTTCGGTCTCCGCTGAGGGCCACCCCCACAGCATCCGTAATTTCCTCCCACGATGTCATGCGGGAATCCTAACCGATGCAGATTAGGACGTTTCCGGGGAGGCGGATCCGGGGAACGGACCCCGAGCGAAGGGTAGATCAGAATGGGGCAGTCTCCTGTGAGGATTTGTCCTCCGGCTGCATCGGTTCCCGGCCTGGCGCCCCGGGGGAACGCTGTGCCGTCACTAGTTCCAGGAACGGTTCAGTGCGGTAGGTCCGTCCGGTAGGTGAGGTCCATTCGATGACCCCGGGTTCGGGTTGGCAGGCTTTCCAGTAGCCAAGGGTCTTGAACCGGTGGTGCCTTCGGCACAAATGTTCAAGGTTTCCGTGGTCCGTGGGTCCGCCTTTGGCCCAGTCGGTGGTGTGGTCGATTTCCGTCAGTGCGGTGCTGACCCGGCAGCCGGGGAACCGACAGGTTCCGTCCCTCGCGCGCAGCCAGCGGGCCAATCCTGCCGGAACTTTCCGCCGCCGACCGACACCGAGGATTTCTCCGGTGTCCGGGTCCCGGGCCAGTCCGGTCCAGTGAAGGGCGTTGCGCGCCAGCCGCCGTGCTGCCTCTGCACTGATGGGTCCGTAGCCGTGCAGTTCTGCGGGCTGTTCGTCCGCGCCGAAGAGGGTCTCGGCGTTGATCAGGACCATGATCTCAGCCCGCGGCAGGACACCGAGGCCATCCTCACGGTCAGGGTCACCGTTTGTCGGAATGTCTGGCCCGCCGGGTTCTCCGTGGAAATCGTGCCCGTCGCCTGCGCCGGTTCGTTTTGTCCTACCGTTGCCGCCGGTGGCTCCAGCCGTACCGGTGTAAGCGTCCGTTCCGCCGGTGCCGGCAGCGCCGGCGGGACCGGTCCCGGTCCGGCCGCTCCCAATCCTGTTCCTGCCGGCCGTACTGCCGGTTCCACCCGCCCCGCCGGGCCGGCGTGATCCGAGGCCGCCCATCAGCAGCTGGGTCAGGATGTCCGCGCGCAGCTGGTCCCGGGTCCGCGGGTCCCCGTCGGCTTGCTCACCCTGGGCAGCAGTACTCAAGGCCGTATAGATCTGCTGCGCTTCGGCCGCCCGGAGGTGGGCAGCCAGCCAGGACATACCGTCCTCATCCCGGTCCAGGACCACCCGGCGCTTCTCGAAAGCACTCGAATGCCGTTCCGGGACGGTCTCCGGATACCGGTTCTCCCGCAGATGCCGGGCCTTGGCAGAGAACTGGCCCCGGGTCTTCCCCACCGCAGCCGTGAGCAGGTCAGCCTCGAACCCGGGCAGCACATCGGCAGGAAGATTCTGGGTCTGGTCCAGCACCACCTGCGCATGCCCGTAGCTCAACTGTCCCTGTTCGAGCCGGGCCAGCGTGGCGGTGTGCGTGTCGCAGAGCCTGCCGGCTTCGGACATCAAACCCTGCGCGGTGGTCTGCGGAACGTTCAGGATGGTCGCGCATTCGCAGGACGCCAGGCTGAAGGCCATGCCCGGGTCCACAGCGAGCACGGTGCCGTCCTCGGTCTGGAGGCTCTCCCGGAAGAGTTCCTCCATCCGGTGCATCAGCCGGACCTGCTGGGCCTGGGCCCAGCGGAGCAGATGCGCCACCCGGGCCAGGGCATCACCGGTGGTGTCTTCGTCGAAGGCTTCCAGGTTCTGCAGGGCCAGCACCCCGGTAAAACCGTCCGGGTAGCCGGATCCAGGCCCGGCAGGTGAGGCGCCAGCGGCGGCATCCCCGGCAACCAGTTCCGCCCGGTACACCGACAAAGTGCACGCGGCACGTGCCGCTTCGGTGTCGCCAGCAGCACCATCCGCCTGCCGGCCTTTGCCCGTCTGATCTTGGGTTATCCGTCCGTTGTTCCCGTCCTGATCCATGCTTAAGGATTTCATCCGGCACTGACATTTCCGGCCCAATATCAGGCTCGAACGGCCCCTCCGGAAAACCCGAAATACCCGTCTTTCGAACCAAACTACCTACCTGAAATCTGCACGCTGCAGCTCGGACACTAAGCCTCGGAAACGGGCGTTCCCGGCAGCGCCGATGGCCGCCGGCCGTAGCCAGAGCCAGCCCCCGAGGGCTAAGGACGTCAGTCCACTCCGGCAGCGGCCACCTCATAGATGATTTCGAGCCCGTCCTCGTCATCCCACTGCTCGCCGTTAGCCGCGAACCCGTACTGCTCCACTAAACGCCGGGAAGCGGAATTGTCAGGACTGATGGTGGCACGGACGGTACGAATGGACGACTCACGGGCGGCCACCGCAAGCAACGCCTCCAGCGCGGCCCGGGCATAACCCCGGCGACGGTATGCAGGGTCCACCGAGTACCCCACTTCCACCATCCCGGCTTCATCCGGAGGCCCGTGAAACCCGGCCAGACCCACGGCCCGTCCCAACCCGGGATCAAAGATGGCCCGTGTAATCCACACCGCGTCACCCGGATGCTCCCGCAGCTGCTCGCTCCTTATCCGCCACAGCGATTGCCGGTCCCGCGAAAAATGCTCGGTGAGCTCCAGAGGCGCCTGCTGGTTGGCTGAGGGCAGATTCCCGGTGGCAAGTGCATCAATCACTCCGCGGGGAAGCTGGATCAACTGAATCTGTACCGTTGCCACTGCAGGCTCCTTTGCCATTTCCGGCATCGCCAAACACCGGGGTACCGACCCTAACCCGCTCCCGGCCGGACGTGAAGGACGCAGCGAGGGGAAGAACAGGTGGGCGCCCGTCCGGAAAAGACCGGTGCCCTCGCGGAGTACGACGACGGCGCGCCACAGGCAAGAGCTTCACACCGGGTGCCGATCTGGACGGACGAAACGTCACCGTCGAAGTTATCGTGAGGAAGCCGGGGTACCGGGACCGTTTCACGGGTTCCGACCTCGGCCTGAAGATCCATGCCAAAGTAGTCGATGTTCCAAACGTGGCCTGGAACGAACCCGGAACCTGGTCGCCGCTGGTACAGGGAAATACGCTGCGGGCAGAGGTGTGGGAAAGCGGCGCTGCCCTGGCATACCAGTGGAACCGGGGAGGCCAGCCGATCGCCGGTGCTAGAGGGACGACTTACAAGCTCGTGGCCGCCGACTACGGCCACCGGATGAGCGTGACGGTCACGGGAACAATGGCGGGATACCCTGCAGCATCGGCGACGTCTGACGAGACGGAAAAGGTCGGACGGGAAAAGCTGTACCCCACGGAATTGCCGGAGACCACGGGCTTCGACTGGCGGGGCCTGTTTGTAGTCAGCGGAATCGCCAAGGCATCCAACGGCGTGTGGAACACGGAACCCACGGGATATGCGTATCAGTGGCTCAGCAACGGCAAGCCCATTGCCGGTGCCACCCGGCCCACCTACCAGATAAGCGAACAGGTGTTCGGGACGTCCCTCTCGCTGCGGATCACTGCCACCAAGGCCGACCACGAAACCTATGTCGCCACGACGCTGGGACGGCCGGTGGACAGGATCTCCGCACCACCCGTCTTCGGCCAGCCGACGCCGGTCGAGGGACCGTTCGCGGATGTGCCGACCGGCATGCAGTTCTCCGACGACATCAGATGGATGGCCCTGGAGGGAATTTCGCTTGGCTGGGCCGACAATACCTACCGACCCCTCGACGTCGTTGCACGCGACGCCATGTCGGCATTTATGTACCGGCTTGCAGACCGTCCCTCCTTCGCCGCCCCCGCAACGTCACCGTTCAAGGATGTAGCGGTGAGGCAGCAGTTCTTTACCGAGATGTCTTGGCTGTCGAAGACCGGTGTGTCCACTGGCTGGCCGGACGGCACCTTCCGTCCCCTCACAGCAGTGAACCGCGATGCAATGGCGGCCTTCCTGTACCGTCTTGCCGGGTCTCCGGCCTTCACCCCGCCAAAGGTGTCCCCCTTCGCCGACGTCAGTACCTCCAACCAGTTCTATAAGGAGATCTCGTGGCTAGCCGCCCGGGAAATTTCTACTGGGTGGGTCCAGCCCGGCGGCGCCCGGCTGTTCAAGCCTTATGAGCCGGTACGGCGCGACGCGATGGCAGCCTTCATGCATAGGTTCGATCAGAAGGGCTACAAACTGCCGGGTTCCCTGTGAAACCCGGGAGCTCACGGGAGCGTCACTGAAGGGCTCAGGCCCCGGTAAAGGTCAGCACCAGCAGGGTGACGTTCAGCCCGACCAGCAGCACCGAGACCACCACGCCCAGGCCCGTGGTCCACCAGCGGTTGCGGTGGGTGCCCATCAGGTCCCGCTGCGCCGTCAACCAGACCAGCGGAATCAGTGCAAAGGGAATGCCGAAGGACAGGATGACCTGACTGAGAATCAACGCCCAGGTGGGATCAACGCCGACGGCGAGGATCGCCAGGGCGGGAAGCAGCGTGATCAGGCGGCGCAGCAGCATGGGAATGCGCACCTTCAACAGGCCCTGCATGATTTCCGCGCCCGCATACGCACCCACCGACGTCGAGGCCAGCCCGGAGGCGAGCAGCCCGACGGCGAACAGGGTCGCCACTGCCCCGCCCAGCGAGCCGGCAATGGCGGCATGTGCTCCTTCAAGGGTGTCGGTGCCCTCCACACCCTGCAGGGAGCCTGCCGCAAGGAGCAGGATGGCCAGGTTCACCGAGCCCGCAACAGCCAAGGCAATGGTGACGTCCCACTTGGTGGCCTTGATCAGACGGGTGGTGGTGAGGGCGGCAGTGCGGCCGGGGAACCGGTCGCGGGTCAGCGCCGAATGGGCATAAATGGCGTGCGGCATGACGGTTGCGCCCAGAATGGAAGCGGCCAGCAGCACCGACTCGCTGCCCTCGAAACGGGGCACCAGGCCATCGACTACTGCACCGCCGTCGGGCGGGCTCAGGAAGACGCCGGCCGTGAAGCCGACGGCGATCACCAGCATCATCGTGACAATGACGTATTCGAAGCTCCGGTGCCGGCCGCTGTTCTGCAACTGCAGCACCACCATGGAGATGCCGCCGGTGATGACGCCGCCGAAGAACAGCGGGAGATCGAAAAGCAGCCAGAGGGCAACGGCGCCGCCGATGACCTCCGCAACGTCGGTGGCCATGGCCACGAGTTCGGCCTGCAGCCAGTACAGCCGCCGGGCCGGTTTCGGACCGATGCGTTCGCCGAGCAACTCGGGCAGGCTGCGGCCGGTGACCAGGCCCAGCTTGGCTGAAAGGTATTGGATCAGCCACGCCATGATGTTGCCGGTCACCACCACCCAGACGAGCAGGTAGCCGAACTGTGCTCCCGCCGTCATGTTGCTGGCAACATTGCCCGGATCGAGGTAAGCAACGCCCGCCACCAGTGCGGGGCCAAGCAGCCAGAAGATGTTTCGGGGACGGGCTGCAGGGCGCGTGGAGGTGTCGGGGAGCGGGACGGTACGTGCCATGACAGCAACCTAGCACCTAAAGTTCGGCATGCCTAACAATTGTTGCGGGTGGACCGTCACAGCGGGGAAACGAGCAGGCAGGGTGCCGGACGGGGGAGATTCCGGGCAAAGAAGAAGGCGCGCATCCCTGCCGGGATGCGCGCCTTGGACGAACGGTGGGGGAGTAGCGTCAGGCCGGTGTGTAGCTGGGGTAGCTCTGGTTGCCGGATGCACCGAAGGGGCCCTTGCTGGCCTGCGGGCCGAGGTAGCGGGCGGAGCTGTAGGAGAGGTAGAAGTACATCACGAAGCTGAAGAGTGCGATCAGCACGGCAATGATGGCTGTTTGGCCAAAGACCTTTGCCAGGTTGATGGCTAGGAGGACCGCAGCCACGATCTGCAGGATCGGGACCATGAGGGCCAGCGTCCACCAGCCGGACATGCCCGCGATGCGGAACAGCACCACACTGGAGTACACGGGAATGAAAGCTTCCCAGGTCTTGCGGCCAGCCTTCTTGAACATCCCCATCATGGCGAGGCCACTCAGCAGGACGCTGATGACGAGGACAACCAGGAAACTGGTGATCACGACGCCCGGAGCCACTTCCGGGGTGGTGTTCGTCGTGAATTCGGACGCAGAAATGACGGACTGAAGGCTCGAGACTGAATTGATCATGCCCAGAACGATATTTGCTCGCGCAACCAAGTCAAGAGGTTGGGCCGTCTTTATGAAACTGTTATTCGTCCCCGGGGATCAACATTTCCACGAGATGCATTTCGGATAGGTGTGCCATTACTTTCGGTCGCAGCGATTACCTCCGAATAGTGCCACTTCAGGCGGCGGCGGGAGAGGGTTCGTAATAGAACCGGAAGTCGTCGTAGGGGTCGCGCCAGGCGGAATCATCCCGTGCAATCCGGCGCACTGTGGGAGCCGGCGTCCACCGGTTGTGGGCCTGGCCGTCGTCGTCAATCCAATGCAGGAGGACCTCTGTCCGGGTCCAGGCCACGGCTTTGCCGTCCACGGTGCCGTTTGCAGTGCGGCAGCGGACGTAAGGCTCCCTGCGGTAGTGGGCGTGCGTGACCGGACCGGCAGTGGCGGAAGGCCTGACCATGGAGGAACTCATGACCTCCACAATGGCAACCGCCTCTGACATTCCTGCCAAGGAGGGGGCGTCCTGGGGAACGGCGAGAGGTTTAGGAGGCGAGGTCCCGGTACTTGGCGGCTGCGCGGTTGGCCAGGGCCGCACCGCGGGCAGCGGCACGGCGCGGCATCATCCGGATCACAGGTGCGAGCCCGTTCCCGTGCGCCTCGGCGCTCTGCGGCGATGCCAAGGGGCGGCGGGCCCGCGGAGACGGACGGTTGAGGAGGAGATACGCCACACAGATGGGCAGAAAAAGCAGCGAAACAAGTGTGAGTGCGCCGAGGGCAAACACGGCGAGGGCGGCATGTATCGGTGAGCCGAAAAGAGCGGCAATAAAATCGGCCGCACCGAAAAGCATCCAGAGCCAGAAAGCGGCAATGAGCACAAGCCCGCTGCGCGCCCGGCGGAAAAGCATGGCGGAGCGTCTGCGCGCAGCAGGCAAGGCCTGAGACTGAGTGCCCATTCGGTTGTTCCCCCCGGCTAAGAGCCCCATTATTCGGAACCCGTAAGGCAGATAATAGCCGGAAATAACAAAATCGGAAGATATGCTGCCCGCAGCATTTTCGTGGCGGCAGCGCCGGGGGTCAGGTTTCCGGCTGGGGATTCGCGCGAAGCGGAAGGTGCCTGGGGCTGTTGGGATTCAGCAGTGAATGCCGGTAGCCGTAGAAGCCGTAAACCAGAATCCCGATAACCAGCCAGATGCCGAACCGCAGCCAGGTTTCCCAGTGCAGCTGCAGCATGAGGAAGCCCGATGCGAGCACCCCGAACGCGGGTACCCAGGGCATCAGCGGCAGGCGGAACTCCCGCGGCGCATCGGGCTGGCGGTACCGCAGCACAATCACGGCCACGGAAACCACCACAAACGCGGCAAGGATGCCGATGTTCGTCAGGTCTGCCACGGCCCGGATGGGGAAGAACCCGGCAAGCAGTGCCGAGGTGCCGCCGGCTATCCAGGTCACCCGCTGCGGGGTGCCGCGCCGGTCGGTGCCGGCAAACCACCCCGGCAGCAGCCCGTCACGGCTCATGGAGAACCACACCCGGGTGACGCCGAGCAGGAAGGTAAGCATCACGGTGAGGATGGACAGCACCGCGAAGGCCGAAATGACAGTGGCAATCACGGGCAGCCCCACGGATTGGAAGGCCGAGGCGAACCCGGCGGTGGGGCTGATGTCCTGGTAGTTCTGCATTCCGGTGAGGACCAGCGTGGCCAGGATGTACAGCACCATGGCCACGCCCAGGGAGAGCAGGATGGCCTTGGGCATGTGTTTCTTGCCGTCCTTGGCTTCCTCGGCAGCGGTGCTCATTGCGTCGTAGCCGAAGACAGCGAAGAAGACGGTGGCTGCCCCCGTGAACACCGCTCCAAAGCCGCTGGGCAGGAACGGGGTGTAGTTGTCGGTGTTGACGTAGAAGAAGCCCAGCCCCACGATGAACACGATCAGCAGGACTTTCAGGCCCACGGCCACCAGCTCAAAGCGTCCGAAGGTCTTGGTGCCGCGGCTGAGGATAAAGGTGATAAACAGGCAGACGACGGCGGCGGGCAGGTTGATCAGCCCGCCCTCCACTGTGTCCCCGGTGCCCTGCATCCAGACCGGCATGTCGATGCCGAATCCGGCAAGGAACTCGGTGAAGTACCCGGAAATGCCGATGGCCACTACCGCCACGATGGCGGTGTATTCCAGCAGCAGGTCCCAGCCGATGAACCAGCCAATGAGTTCGCCCAGCGCCACATACCCGTAGGTGTAGGCGGACCCGGCGCGGGGCACCATGCCCGCGAACTCGGCGTAGGACAGGGCAGCAGCCGCGCTTGCCAGGCCGGCGACCAGGAACGAAATCAGTACTGCCGGGCCTACGGGAGAAGCATCCGGACCGCCGTTGGCCACCAGGCCCGCGAGGGTGAAGATGCCGATGCCGATGATTCCGCCCACGCCGATGGCGGTCAGCTGCCAGAGGCCGAGGCTCTTGAACAGCTTGTTGCCGGTTTTCTCGTCTTCGATTTCCTCGATGGGCTTGCGGCGAAGAACAGAACCCCCGCTTCCGGCGACTGTGGACATCTCGGCTCCCCTCCGTGCCCGGCAGTGCAGCCGGGATCAAGGTGTACGGCTTCAGCTACGGCAGAAGTATGGACCTTCGTACGGCAGCCGGGTACCCCCGACCGTTACTTATCCACCAGTGTTCCGTTTGCCTTGGTCCAGCCCTGCCCGGACTGCCGTGGGCGGGCGGGCGCCGCTACCGGCTGGCGCGAAGCGCGGCCGCGGCGTCGCCGCCCGTGGTGCGGATCCGGTACAGGCTGGAGGTTGCCGTCATGTACAGCGTCCGGCCGTCCTGCCCGCCGAAGCAGACGTTGCTGACGGTTTCGGGCACCGGAATGTGTTCGAGCAGCTCGCCGGCCGGCGAGAAGACGCGCACGCCGTCGCCGCCGGAGGACCAGATGTTCCCGTCCGTGTCCACCCGGAAGCCGTCCGGCACACCGGGCGCAACGCGCACGAAAACCCGCCCGTTCTTCGCCTGCCGGCCCTCGACGACGTCGTAGGCGCGGATCGGATTGCCCGCTTCCTGCGCCGGACCATAGGCAGAGATTGCCTCCTCAGCGGTGTCCGAGACGTACAGGATGGACTCGTCCGGGGAGAACGCCAGCCCGTTGGGAGCCATGATGTCGGTGATCACCGCGGTGAGCTCCCCGCTGGCAGGGTCGAAGCGGAACACGTACCGGTCGCCGTACTCCAACTCGCCGCCGTGGCCCTCGGCCGGGTTGTCGATGCCGTAGGAGGGATCCGAGAACCAGATGGTGCCGTCAGACTTCACGACGACGTCGTTGGGAGAGTTGAAACGGACCTCGCCGAAGCGGTCCACCAGGGTTTCCACGGTGCCGTCACGGTCCCGTTCTATGGCCCGGCGCCCGTGCGAGCACTGCACCACGGATCCGTCCGGGTCCAGGGCCCGGCCGTTGGTGAACTCCACGTCGGAGCCGTACACGCTCAGCTCGCCGGTGGTCTCGCTGTATTCAAGGATCCGGTTGGACCGCACGTCGCTGTACCGCACGGCGTTGCGTTCGGGAACCCAGGTGGGGCCTTCGGCCCAGACCGCGCCCGTGCCCACCTGTTCCAGTGCGGCTCCGTCTTCCAGCAGTGTCGAGGGGCGTGCGTCCATGCTTGTCTCCTTAGGGCCCGCAGGGGGCCGGTTTCAAACGCTTGCGGTCTGCGTCCTTTTATACGCGAGGCGGGCGCAGCGGCCCAAAGCCCGCGCCGGTCAGACCCACGCCGGGCGGATGACGACGTCGGCCCGTTCCTTTGACTCCTGCACCAGGCGCGCGTTGGGGCCGTCCACGTCGCGGACCCAGGCGGCAGCAGCGTCCGGCGCCTTGCCGAACCGCACATGCCGCTCCACGAGGCGCTGCACGCGCAGCCCTTCGTCGGGCTCGCAGTACCAGACCTCGGTGCAGCGGGACCGGGCCGCCTGCCACTCGGGGCGGTCCAGCAGCAGATAATTCCCCTCGGTCAGGATCACTCTTGCCGCCGGGAACACGGGGATGTCCCCGGCCAGCGGCTGCTCGAGCGTCCGTTCAAAACCGGGTGCATACACCACCTCGGTCCGCGGCACGCGGAGGCGGTCGAGGAGCGCCGCATAGCCGTAGGCATCGAAGGTTTCCGGAGCTCCCTTCCGCTCCAGCAGGCCCTGCCGGGCCAGCTCCCGGTCCGAGAGGTGAAAGCCGTCCATCGGCACGTGGGCAAAGCGGCGCGTATCGACGCCGGAGTCGCCGTTCAGTTCGCGGACCAGGGTTTCCACCAGGGTGGTTTTTCCGGCTCCGGGTGCACCGGCGACGCCGACCACCACGGTTCCTGCCTGCCGTTCAGCCAACGCCTGAAGGCGCTTTTTCACCTCGGCAAGGGTTGCCGGGAAATCTGTCACGGTCCTCCGCTCACGGTGCTGTTCCAGGTGCTGTTCCAGGGGGAGGACCAGTCTACGACGCCTGCGGCCGGGGTTGCCGGAGCAGGCGGCCAAACAGTACGGTGCGCAAACACGAACATCCACAGCAGGAAGGCAGATATGTCCAGGGGATCCATGCTCATTAAGGCTGCCGGGCAGGGAGCCGTTGCCGGCCTTGCCGGTGTGGCCGTCATGACCGCCGGGGAGAAGGCGGAACAGGCTCTGACCGGCCGGCCCAATTCCTATGTTCCGGCCCGGACCCTGCTCAGCCTGCTGGGCCGGCGCCCTGCACCGGATGCGCAGCCGCCGGTGTGGAACCATGCCATGCACTGGGGCACCGGAGCTGTTCTCGGCGCCCTGCGCGGCGTCTGGTCCGTGACCGGTATCCGCGGGCCGTTGGCCAACACCGGCTTCACCGTGGTGCGCCTGGCTACGGATCAGACGCTGGAGAATGCCACGGGTGTCGGGGCTCCGCCCGCTTCCTGGCCCGCCAGTGAAACCGCCGTGGACGTCTGGCACAAGGCGGTGTACGCGTGGGTCACGGGACTGGTTTCGGATGCCTGGATTGCCCCGGTGCTTGAATCCAGGCGGGGGACCACCAGCCACTGACCTCCGGCACTGCACGCGGCTAACCCGGCGCATAAGCTGGTTCTGTTGCCTACTTCGAGGAGAAAACCTTGTCCCTGCTGACCCCCCTGATCACCACCGCCGGCCTGATCGGCGGCTACAAAACCGCTCGTTCCACGGGTAACCGCCAGCTCGGCGGTGCCGTGCTCGCCGCCGCGGGCGCCGGTGCCTTCGCCCTCTGGAAGCGCGACGCCGGAACCGGGACCGCCGCTGCGCTGACCGCCGGTTATGTGGCAGCCTTCGGCCTGTCGCACCCGCTGGCAAAGAAGATGGGCGCCTGGCCCGCCGTCTACACGGTCACCGGTGCCGTGGCCGCTGCCTCCTTGATTTTCGGCCGCAAGCGCTAAGCAGCACTCGGCCGGCCGGGGACGGGTTCCCTCCCCGGCCCGGGCGGGCCGCGGGCCGGAGCAAAAACGGCAGGCCCAAAAGCACTGTAGGAAAGCCGCGCACGGCGGGAATCTTGGGCGCGGCGTCGTCGTTATACCTGATGCGGGCGGAACAGGGCCCGCAGCGGCAGCCGATCACCGGCGTCGTCGCTGGATTGGTAACTCCATACGGGGATGATCGGTTTCGACGATGTTTGTTGAGCCAGGGGAAGCGGGCCGAGAACGCAGAGTTATCTCGTTAACGCTCTCTGCAAAAAAATAAGTGCCAAACCTATGCGCACTGACTTCGCTCTCGCTGCCTAAGCAGCCGGAGTAGTCCGTCAGCCCGGAGTCGCTCTCGCTCCGGATCCTGGCGTCGTTTAGAGGGCCACTGCCGGATACCTCCGCCGTCGGGGTGTCCGGGACTTTTGGACGGCTGGGCCCGGATCGGCCACCTGTATGCAGGAGGGCCGGGGCCGAGAAAATCCGACGCATACTGCGCCCGGAGAAGCCCTGGCAATACAACATCGGACGGGGGTTCGATTCCCCCCATCTCCACCGTGCGAAAGGCCTGCCCTGAAGGGTGGGCCTTTTGTGTATCCGGGCCGGACCGGTCCCCCTCCGAGCCGAGTCTCTACCGCTGCCACCGCGGGCTAATCTGGGATACAGACAGCAAGCAGCCACGGGAAGGGAAACACATGCAGGCATTGACGATCACCCCGGGGCAGAAGGATTCGCTGGAGCTTCGGGAGCTGCCGGAACCGGAGGCAGCCGAAGGCAGTGTGCTGGTGGAGACGCTCGCGGTGGGCCTGTGCGCCACGGACCGCGAGGTCATCGCGGCGGAATTCGGCACGGCGCCCGAGGACCGGGATTACCTGGTGATGGGACACGAGAACCTGGGGCGGGTCGTGGAAGCCCCCGAGGGCTCCGATCTGGCCGCAGGAGACCTGGTGGTCGGCATTGTCCGCCGTCCCTGCGCCGAAAACTGCCGTGCCTGCGCCGCCGGCGAGTGGGACATGTGCCTGACCGGCACCTATACCGAGCATGGCATCGAAGGGCTCGACGGTTTTGCGCGCGGCTATTGGCGCGGTGCCCCCGAGGACATGGTGAAGCTCGAGCCGTCGCTGGAACGGGTGGGCGTGCTGCTGGAACCTGCCACCATCCTGGCCAAGGCCTGGGAGCAGATCGACCGGATCGGCGGCCGCGCCTATTTCCGGCCGCGCGTTGTTGCCATCACCGGGGCTGGTCCCGTGGGGCTGCTCGGTGCCTTGTTCGGAGCGCAGCGCGGACTGGAAGTGCACGTCTTCGACCTTGAAGAAGACGGGCCGAAGGAGAAGCTGACCAAGGAACTCGGGGCCGTCTTCCACACCGACACCCTCCCCGAATCCGGCATCACGCCGGACATCATCATCGAATGCACCGGCGTGCCCGCCGTGATTCGCGACGTCCTCGAGCACGGCGCCAGGAACTCGGTCACCTGCCTCACCGGTGTTTCCGAGCCGGGGGGCGAGCAGCCGGTGGACCTGGGTGCCCTGAACCTGAACCTGGTGATGAACAACCGCGTGGTCTTCGGCACCGTCAACGCCAACCGCCGCCACTACCTTAAGGCCGCCGCAGCCCTGGCCAAGAGCGACGCCGGCTGGCTGGAACAGCTGATCACCCGCCGCGTCCCGCTGGCAGACTACGAGCAGGCCTTCGAGGACCGCGACGGCGACATCAAGGTGGTGCTGGACCTGCGGGACGCCTAAGCCGTTCCGCGGACTATTTCTCCCGGGCGGCTTCGGTGATAGACAGAAAGGACCAAAGCCGCCCGCGGCGGTCACCCCAACCCGCATTGGAGGTATGCATATGCGCAAGGACGCTGATTCGCCGGTGATTCCCGGCGGCTCCGAGGCAGACCGGGCCGAGCAGTCACAACCCGCCGTTCCCGGTGCCGGTGATGCCGGACCGGAGGGGGAGATCCACCGCGACGGCTCCGAGGCCGACGGTGTGGAGCAGGAGATGCCCGCCGTACCGGGCGCCGGGGATGCCGGACCTGAGGGTGCCGTTCATCCCGAGGGGTCCGAGGCTGACATCCTGGAGCAGAAAACAGACGTTCCCGGAAATGACGACGAGTATCCCCAGGGGGACGACGCCTGACCCCGGGTTTGCTTGCCGGTCCGCTTCCGGAGCCCGCAGCCCCGTAGAATGGACGGCGGAGAACGGGCAACGGAAACAGCAGGAGCGGCGTGGACTTTTTCGACCCGGGAGCAGTGTTCGACGCCGTCGACCTCGCCGGTGTGCTGGCCAACGGTGTCCTTGGCGGTGCCGTGGCGCGGCAGCTGCGGATGGACCCCGTGGGATTCCTGGTCCTGGCGCTTACCTCGGCACTGGGCGGCGGCGTGCTGCGCGATACCCTCCTGCAGGCGGGTGCTCCTGTGGCGTTGACCAACCCTGCTTATCTCTTCACGGCCATCGCAGGAGCCTTCATTGCCTATGCCATTGAGCTGAAAGGCAAATGGGCCAACCGGTTCCTCATCGTGGTTGACGCCTTCGCGCTGGGGTGCTGGGCGGCCACCGGCACGGCCAAGGCACTGGCACTGGGCCTGGAATGGCTGCCGGCCATCCTGATCGGCGTCGTCACAGCCGTGGGCGGCGGGATGATCCGTGACATTGTGGTGGGCCGGGTCCCGGCCATCTTCGGCGGCAATACCCTGTACGCCACCGGAGCGCTGGTGGCCGCCGTCGAAATGGTGGCCTTTTATCAGCTGGGCCAGCAGAACGTGGGGATGGGCGTGGCCATCGGCACCTGTGCCGTGCTCTGCACGGTGGCCCGGCGGCGCGGTTGGCGGCTGCCCGGACCGGGCGAGTTCAGTGTCCGGCTGAGCCGGCGCCCCCGCACGGAAGACCGGAAGAGCGCTGGCCAGGGCTGGCCGCGGCCTAGGTTCTGGAAAGCCCGGCCCCGCCGCTGACCTGCCCGGGACAACAGGCCCGCAGGCATGGGTCCGGCGGGATTTCACCCCGTGTCAATGCTGATTAAAAGCCCTTCCAACAACAACCGGTACGGATTTAGTCCCTGAAATTACGGCTTTTGCAGACTCCTTTTCCCGGAGTAGCGTGGCCGATATGAGTGCTTACAAGAGCGTAAATCCAGCAACCGGAGAAACCCTTTCGGAATTCGCGGAAGCCACCGACACTGAAATCAGCCAGGCCGTCACGGCAGCACACACCGCCTTTGCCGGCTGGCGGAACGAGCCCGTGGAAAACCGGGCCAAAGTTATCACCCGCGTGGCGGAACTGTACCGGGAGCGCGCAGACGAACTCGCCAGGCTGATTGCCCTGGAAATGGGCAAGCCGCTGCGTGAGGCGAAGAACGAGGTTGCCCTCTCCGCCAACATTTACGAGTATTACGCCACCCGCGGCCCGGGTTTCATGGCGGACGAGCAGCTTGACGTCAAGGGTGGCGGCAATGCCGTGGTCCGTACCGAACCCGTGGGTGCGCTGCTGGGCATCATGCCGTGGAACTACCCGTACTACCAGGTTGCCCGCTTCGCTGGTCCGAACCTGATGCTCGGCAACACCGTTCTGCTGAAGCACGCCAACAACTGCCCGCAGTCGGCCCTGGCCATGGAGCAGATCTTCGCCGACGCCGGTGTGCCCGAAGGCGCCTACATCAACCTGTTCGCCACGAACGGGCAGGCCGCGGACATCATCGCTGATCCGCGGATCCAGGGTGTTTCCCTGACCGGCAGCGAGCGGGCAGGATCCGCCGTCGCCGAGGTTGCCGGCCGGAACCTGAAGAAGTACGTGCTTGAACTCGGCGGCAGCGATCCCTTCATCGTCCTGGACACCGAGGACCTCGATGCCACGGTCAAGTCAGCCGTCCTGGGCCGGATGGGCAACGCCGGCCAGGCCTGCAACGCCGCCAAACGGTTCATCGTGATGGAGGATCTCTATGACGATTTCGTGGAGAAATTCACCGCACGGATGGCTGCCATTGAACCCGGCGATCCGCTGCAGCCGGAAACCCGGTTCGGTCCGCTCTCCACGCAGGCGGCAGCCGACGGACTGGTGGAGCAGATCCGCGACGCCGTGGACAAGGGTGCCACCCTGCATACGGGCGGCAGCCTGATCGACGGTCCGGGTGCGTACGTGCAGCCCACGGTCCTGACCGATGTCACTCCTGAAATGCGGGCTTTTTCGGAAGAACTGTTCGGCCCCGCAGCCGTCATCTATAAGGTCTCCACCGCGGAAGAGGCCATCGAACTGGCCAACAACTCTCCGTTCGGCTTGGGCGGCGCGGTGTTCAGCGCGGATGAAGACCGCGCCCTGGAAGTAGCGGACCGGCTGGAAAGCGGCATGGTCTGGATCAACGGCACCTCCGGCACGCAGGAAGACCTGCCGTTCGGCGGCGTCAAGCGCTCGGGTGTCGGACGCGAACTGGGACG
The DNA here is from genome assembly GCF_059090365.1 of Arthrobacter sp. Ms25. Taxonomy (NCBI): domain Bacteria; kingdom Bacillati; phylum Actinomycetota; class Actinomycetes; order Micrococcales; family Micrococcaceae; genus Arthrobacter; species Arthrobacter sp. Ms25. Next base: position 531,645 of record NZ_JBNHFP010000003.1, read on the forward strand.
CTTCGGCATGGACGAGTTCGTCAACAAGAAGCTGATCCGTACGCCGCTGAAGCGGTAACCCCTTAGGGAGCGGCTAGGCCGCGCGGCTGTCTTCCGGTTCTTCTGCCGGATGCTCCGCGCGGTCGCTCGGTCCGTTGAAGACCACGTACCGGTACGCGAAATATCGGAAGATATTGCCCAGGGCGATGCCCACCACGTTTCCGGATATGTTGTCCGCAAACGTGCTGCGGAACCCCAGCACGTAATGCGAGATATACAGGCAGCCGGTGGAAATCAGGAGGCCCACCAGATTGGTCAGGGCAAAAAGCAGCGTTTCGCTGCGGATGCTCCGGGTGCGCAGCTTTCGGAACGTCACATAGCGGCTGCCCAGCCAGGAAACAGTGGTGGCGGCCAGCACGGAGATGGTTTTGGCCACGATCGGCTGATCGGGTACCAGGGTCGCAGAAAGAAGATTGAACAGGCCCACGTCCACCACGAAGGCGACAGCGCCAACTGCCGAAAACGAGCCCAGCCGGCCGATGATTCTGCGCACCTTGCTGGTTTCTGCCATTACCGAAAAATCCGTTCACACCGTTGCCGCGACCTGCAGCGTCCTGCCCAGGCCGGGTGCGCGTGCACGCGGGAAGGGACTGCTACCTTTCGGATGATGGCATAGAGTTCATTTGCCCTCAAAATCCGCGCGCATGCAAGCCGGTTCAGGGAGTGTGACCGTAAAGACAGTGCCCTTGCCGGCTTCGCTCTCCATGGCGATAGTGCCGCCGTGTTCCTCCACAATGCGCTTCGTGATGACCAGCCCCAGCCCGACGCCGGGAATCTGTGCCCGTCGTGCCGTGCCCGAACGGAAGAACTTGGTAAAGACCTCCGACTGTTCGGCCTCGGTCATGCCGATGCCGGAATCCGCTACACGGAGGACGGTGTCCCCTGTATGTGTGCGCCATGCACTGACAGTTACCCGCCCGCCGTCGGGCGAGTACTTCACCGCGTTGGAGAGGAGGTTGTCCAGCACCTGGGCGATCCGCTTGGAGTCGACCATGGCAGGCAGCGTGTCGGGAACCTCCGCAACAATGACAACGGAGTTGATTTCGGCCCGCGGGGCGGCGGAGGTGATGCCGGAGCGGATCAGTTCGCTGAGGTCGGTGAGTTCCTGCTCCACATGGGCGGACCCGGCTGCGGCGGACAGCAGATCCGAGACCAGATGCAGGAGCTTTTCCGAATTGCGCTGGGCGACCTTCAGCGAGGACGCCACGTACGCGGGAATGGCGTCTTCTTCATCCAGTGCCAGTTCCAGATAACCCATGATGGATGTCAGCGGGGTACGCAGCTCGTGGGACACATTGGCCACGAAATCATCCTTCGCCGCCACGGCGTTTACCAGGCCGGTGACATCGCTGTAGGCAATCACTGAGCCGCGGAAAGCATCGCCGTCGCCCTTCACGGACCGGGCCGAAACGCTCAAGGCCTTCTGCTCCTCGCCGATTCCGTACCAGACAAGCTGGTCCGAAAAGGACTGCCCCAGGGCTGCACGCCGCACCGGGCGTTGGTCAATGGGGACAGGAGTGATGCGGTCGGGACCGAAGATGGACAGCTCGCCCTCGGAGGGGCGGCTGGCGAAGGACGGGCCGGCCAGGCGTTCGTACAGGTGCTGGCGCGAATTGGTGAGGATGCGGCGCCCGTCTTCGTCAATAACCACCACGCCCACCCGGATGGTGTTCAGGATGGTCTCAAGCATCGACTCCTTGCGCAGGCTTTCCGTCAGCGAAGCCTGCAGCACCACATCCTTCTCCTTCAGCACAGCCGCCTGGGCGGTCAGGCTGGCTTCAGCCTCCGAGCGGGCGGCCTCTGCGTCCTCGGCCGTGCGGAGGGCCGAAATGAGGTCCCGTTCATACAGCCTGCGCTCGTGCGCGTAGAACGCCACCACCTGGTCGAGGGGCGGCCGTCCATCCGCGGCGGGGGAGCGGGTCGCAGACAGCAGGACCGGGATCCGCTGGCCGTCCGGCCCCAGGAGGTCGACGGCGAGCTCGGCGAACGCTGCGTTCAGCTGCAGCTGCGGCATTGCGTGGGTGGTGTAGACAATCCGGTCGCCCACGGGCAGCAGTTGAAGGAAACTCGTGCCGCGGAGCTCTTCCAGGGACTTGCCGAGCCATTGTTGCCCCGTACCGTTGGCGTCGACCACCGTACCGTCCGTCAGGGTAATGAAATACCCCGCCGGGGCGTTCTGGGACAACGCACGGTAGTCAAGCCGGAAATCCAGGTCCACGATCCGACTACTTAGACTGCTGCAGGTAGCCGAGGATGATGTCCGCGGTCTCCTCCGGTGCACTGACGTGGGGGAGGTGACCGGTGGCCTTCATCTGTACCAGCGTGCTCTGCGGAAGGTGTTCCTGCAGGTAGCGCCCCACGTGGTCCGGGGCCAGCAGATCTGCGGAGGCCTGCATGATGAGCGAGGGAACGGTGACCTTGCCCAGCAGGCTCCGCACATCGGTCAGGAACGCCACGCGGGCGAACTGGCGGGCAATGCTCGGGTTGACCCGGCAGAAACTGCCCTCAAGTTCGGCGCCCAAAGCCGGGGCGGCCGGGTTGCCCATGATCACCGGCGCCATGGTGGCCGCCCAGACCAGGTAATTGGTGTCCAGGGATTCAAGGAGGCCATCCAGGTCAGCCCGGCTGAAGCCGCCTTCGTACCCGTCCTCGGGGTAATCCATGTAGCTCGGCGAGGGAGCGACCAGGACCAGGCGGGCAAGCCGCTCGGATGCGGTAGCCCCGGCCGCGATGGCCATCATGGCGCTGACGCTGTGGCCGACAAAGGTGACATCCTGCAGGTCCAGGTCCTCGCACAGCTCCAGGACATCGGCTACGTAGCCGTCCAGAGTGGCGTATTTGGCCGGCGTGTAGGCGGTCAGATCGGAACCGCCGGCGCCTACATGGTCAAAAAGGACCACTTTGTAGTCGTCGGTGAAACGGGGCACAACCCGCGACCACATGCCTTGATCGCAGCCAAAACCATGGGCGAAAAGCAGGACCGGTCCGTCCGCTCGTCCAAGGACCTGGACATTGTTTCGGGTCCGGATATCTGTCTTCATTTACCTGTATGCCTGCTTTTCCTGTTATGCCGTGCCCGCAATGCCGTGAGCGGAGTCTCAGCAAATGTTACAGGTCCAATACCGTTTAACGGCCAGCTTGGCCAGGAATGGAATTGCTGTGTCGGGACCGTGCGGAACGGGGGAAATATGGCCGGTATCTGCCCGGCCGGGTTTTCCCGGGAAAACGGCTTCTACGGTGCCTTCGGCAGGACATAGCGGAACTCGGCAGCCCCGCCGTCGAACCGGGTAACGGCATCCAGATGCATGGGCGGGGTGGGGCCGGACACCGGCAGCAGCGGCCGCCCGCTCCCTAGTGCCACCGGCATATAGGTGACCCATAATTCATCCAGCAGGCCGGCCTCGGCGAACTGCGCCGCCACGTTGCCGCCGCCCACCATCCAGATATTCCGCTCTCCCGCGGCCTCGCGCGCGTGGCCCAGGACCTCCCGCACATCACCGGAGGCAAACCGGACGTCCCCAGCTGAAGGAGCCTGCTCCTCCCGGTGGCTGAGCACCCAGCAGGGCTGGGTGTACTCCCAGCTTTCGGGCTGTTCCGCCATGAGCCAGCGGTAGGTTTCCGCCCCCATGACAATGGCACCGACGTCGGCAATAAACCGGTTGTAGTGCTCTGAAAACGCCTCGAAACCGAACTGGAGCAGCCAGTCCAGGCTGTTGTCTTTGGTGGCGATAAAACCGTCCAGGGAGGACGCAACGTAATAAATGACCTTGGGCATGCCATGAGGATAGCGGCCCACCGGTATCCTCCGAAGGCTTCTGGGATAGGTTGATAGGCATAGACCATAAGCAGCCTGATCATTTGTCGGTGCGGCCGGAATACAGCACCGGCCGGGCGGGACAGCGCGGAAGGAAAAACATGACTGAGCGGCTCGTAGCGGATGTGATTGTGGAACGCCTGCAGGCCTGGGACGTGGACCGGGTCTTCGGGTACAGCGGAGACGGCATCAACACCGTCCTGGGCGCGATGCGCCGCAGCGGCGACCCGGAATTCATCCAGGTCCGGCACGAGGAAAACGCGGCGTTCATGGCCGTGGGGCATGCCAAATACACCGGCGGGGTGGGCGTGGTGATGTCCACCCAGGGCCCCGGCGCCATCCACCTGCTGAACGGACTCTATGACGCCCGGTTGGACGGAGCGCCCGTGGTGGCCATTGTCGGACAGCAGTCCCGCAGCGTGCTGGGGTCTTCGTACATGCAGGAAGTGGATCTGATGAACCTGACTCGGGATGTGGCCTCCGCGTTCCGGCAGCAGGTCAATTCCCCCGAGCAGGTTCCGCTGGTGCTGGACCGCGCCTTCAAGAAGGCACTCGCAACCGGCAGCCCCGCCGTCGTCATCATCCCGCATGACGTGCAGCAGGCACCGGCACCTGAGTTGGAACAGGAGCACGGCATCCTCAACACCGCCCCGGTGTTCAGCCCCGCGCGGACCCAGCCCGCCGAATCGGACATCCGGGCCGCCGCGGACCTGATCAATTCCGGCCAGCGGGTGGCGCTGCTCGTCGGGCAGGGTGCTCGACATGCCCGCTCCCAGGTGCATGCGCTGGCCGAGAAGATCGGTGCGGGCATCACCACCAGCCTGCTCGGTAAACCGTACGTGGATGAAACCGCACCGCTGGCGGCCGGAACCATGGGGCATCTTGGCACCAGTTCCGCCGGTTACGTGATGGACAACTGCGACACCCTGCTGATCATTGGATCCAGCGATCCGTGGACCGAGTTCTACCCGAAGCCGGGGACCGCCCGCGGGGTGCAGATTGACCGGGACGCTTCGGCGATCGGCAACCGCTACCCGGTGGAAGTAGGCATCACGGGCGACGCGGCGGCCAGCCTCGATGCCCTGATTCCTTTACTGGAAGCCAAACCGGATGCGCCCTGGCGGCGGCAGGTGGAGGAAAGCGTCCGCCGCTGGCACGAGCTGGCCCGGGTGCGGGCCATGACTCCTGCCGACCCGGTAAACCCCGAACGCGTGGTCTATGAGCTGAACCGGCGCCTGCCCGGCAACGCGCAGGTGGCGGTCGACGTCGGCAGCTCCGTCTACTGGTACGCCCGGCACCTGCACCTTCCGGAAGGGGTGCCCGCACACCTGTCCAGCACGCTGGCCAGCATGGGCTGTGCCGTGCCGTACGGCCTGGCGGCGAAACTCGCGTATCCGGACCGTCCGGTCGTGGCGCTCTCCGGAGACGGCGCAATGCAGATGGCCGGGGTGACCGAATTGATCACCCTGAGCCGGCTCTGGCAGAAGTGGGAGGACCCGAGGTTCGTGCTCTGTGTGCTGAACAACCGCGAGCTGGCCGAGGTCACCTGGGAACAGCGCGAGATGGAGGGCGACCCGCGGTTCGAGGACAGCCAGTCGCTGCCGGACTTTCCCTACGCCGAGTACGCCAAGCTGCTGGGCCTGGAAAGCATCCGCGTGGAGGACCCGGAGCTGCTGGGTGAAGCCTGGGACGTGGCGCTCGCCGCCAGCCGCCCCTTCCTGATTGAGGTAGTGACGGATCCAGCGGTGCCGCTGCTTCCGCCCTTCCCCAGCGGCGCAGCCCAGGCCAAAACCATGAAGGACGGCCTGGAACAGGAGGGCGTCTCGGGTGAGCATTCCCGCCGGCTGCTGGATACCTACCTGGAGCAGGAAGAGGGCCTGTACCGGGATCTCTAGGCCCCGGCATGCCGGAACGGGCGCACCCGGCGGGTGCGCCCGTTCCTCCTTTCGGTGCCCGTCCTAGCTGCGGGTCGGTGCGCCGAGCTCCACGGGTTCCTCATCATTCAGGTACGCAGATTCCGAATGGGCCATGAGGTCGATGCCCTTCAGCTCGCTCTCCTCCGGGATGCGCAGACCCATGGCCAGCTGCAGCACCTTGGCAATAACCCAGGTCACCGCGAAGGAGTAGACCAGCACGGCTCCGCAGGCGAGGGCCTGGCTGCCGAGCAGGGAGAAACCGCCGCCGTAGAAGAGGCCGCTGACGCCGTTGGGCGCGGCACCCGTGGCGAACACGCCGATCAGCAGGGTGCCCAGGAGGCCGCCGACAGCGTGGACTCCCACCACGTCCAGGGAATCGTCGAAGCCGAGGCGGAACTTCAGTTCAATGGCCAGGGAGCAGACGAGCCCGGCGATCGCGCCGATGGCGACGGCGCCCAGGGGGCTTACCGCTCCGCAGGCGGGGGTAATGGCCACCAGCGCGGCGATCAGGCCCGACGCCGCCCCGAGGCTTGAGGAGCGTCCCAGCCGCAGGCGTTCCATCAGCATCCAGCCGAGCATGCCGGCCGCGGCGGCCACTGCGGTATTGAGGAAAACGACGGCGGCCGCGTGGCCGGCGCTGAGGGCGGACCCGGCGTTGAAGCCGTACCAGCCGATCCAGAGCAGGCTTGCCCCGAGCAGGATCAGCGGGCGGCTGTGCGGCTGGCCGTGGGAGTGGGGCCAGCCTTTGCTGCGGCCAAGGACCAGCGCAAGCGCCAGTGCGGCCACCCCGGCGTTCAGGTGCACGGCGGTGCCGCCGGCGAAGTCGATGGCTCCCAGCCGGTTGGCGATCCAGCCGCCGACGACGGTGCCCTCCTCGTTGTCGAACGCGAAGACCCAGTGCGCCACCGGAAAGTAGACCAGCGTGGCCCAGAGTCCGGCGAAGACCATCCAGGCGCCGAACTTCATTCGCCCGGCAGCTGAACCGGCAACGAGGGCGGTGGTGACGCAGGCGAACATCAGCTGGAAGACGGCGAACAGGGCCACCGGAATGGACGCCGCCGGATCTTCGGTGAGGAGCGCGGAGAGGCCGAGGTATTCCAGGGGGTCGCCCAGCAGGCCCACGCCGCCCAGGGAGTTCCCGAATGCGGTGGAATAGCCGTACAGCACCCACAGGACCGCCACGAGGCTGGCCCCGCCGAAGCACATCATCATCATGTTGAGGATCCGCCGTGAGCCCACCATGCCGCCGTAGAAGAAAGCGATCCCCGGGATCATCAGGCAGACCAATGCGGAACTGGCCAGCAGCCAGGCCGTGTTTCCAGAGTCCATGGAGGTACTCCCGTTCGGGTTGTGTGCCCGTTCCTGCCTCTGCCGATGCAGCCGGGCGGAGAAATAAGGACGGGTCAGCTCCCCGGGGCTGACCGGCGCCCCGGTGCCGGCGGCGCTGGTTTAAGCGTGGGGCCGGCATGTTACGGCCGGGAGCACTTGCAGGTTAGCGGCGCGTTAACGCGTTCTGGACGTCGGCTGGGAACTCTCTGGACGTGCGGGGCGGTGGAAAGCGCCGGGAGCTAAGCGGTCCGGGGCATGCCGCGGCCGAAGGCAAAGGCACGGATAATCTGGATAGCGCCCAGGACCACAAGGAAGATCCCGCCGTAAATCACCAGAACCGCGAGGGAATCCAGGGGGAGGAAGAGCACCACTACCCCGGCGAGGATGCTGAGGATGCCCAGGACGATGGCGAACCAGCGGGACCCGCCGCGGTCCGACTCGGCCAGGGCCATCACGCCCTCCACAATCCAGGCAATCCCGATCACCAGCCCCAGCGCGGTCAGGGTTTCGGTGGGGTTCCGCATCGCAATCACGCCCACGATCAGGAGCGCCAGGCCCACCAGGATGTTGAGGATTTTCAATCCCGCACCCAGTCCGGTGAAGATGCCGAGCAGGATGCGGACGGCGCCCGCAATGACGAAGTACAGGCCGAAAAGAGCCGCGAGTACTTCGAGCGTCGCTCCGGGCCAGAAAAGGACAAGCAACCCCAGCACCACGGACACCAGCCCGGTGATGCCCAGTCCGAGGCGGATTCCACGGACCACGGACTTGGCCAGGTTTAGGGCGTCCAACGCGAACCCGCCCTCTTGATGGAAAGAGCTGCCTGATGCGGACATCCTCACGACCTCCAGAGAGATTTCCCCCCTCGGCCCGGCTGGCCGGTATCCCCAGTATCCGACGCCGGTGGCCGGCTTCTCTAGGGCGGTCTTCCGTATCGGCCCAGCAGATCGCGGACTTCCTCATCGGTGGTCTGGCCGAAACGGCGGTACGCCAGTCCTACGGCGTCGAGGCCGCTGTCCGGCCAGGGCACCACGACGTCGTCGGCCGGCGGTTCGAGGAGCCCCGCCGCGCTGCCGCACGCCACCGGTGCAGCGGCGACGAGGCGGGCCGGGGCCAGCTCCCGCACGGCACCGAGGGCCGCGCGCATGGTCGAACCGGTGGCCAGCCCGTCATCCACGGCAATGACTGTGCCGCCGGCAATGCGCCGTTCCGGTGTTCCCTGCCGGAACAGCTCCTCCCGGTTCCGGACCTCGGCGAGCTGCTGCTCGACGGCGGCCGTGAAGAGGATCTCTGCATCCGGCGTGCGGCTGTGCCAGTACCGGAGCACCGGCTCGTTGCGCACCACGCAGACGGTTCCGGCGATGCCGGCCACCGCGCCGGCAGCCAGTTCGGGCTGTTCCGGATAACCGATTTTCCGCACCACCACCACGTCCAGCGGCGCGGACAGTGCACGGGCCACCTCAGCGGCCACCGGAACCCCGCCGCGGGGAAGACCCAGCACCAGCAGACCCGGTGCACCTGCATAGGGGAACAGCTCCGCGGCGAGCGCCCGGCCGGCGTCGGCGCGGTCCTGCCAGCGGGCATCGGGAGCGGACGGAGAGAAGGTCATGGTCCTCCCACGCTAGGGACCGCTGCGGACACCGGCAAGGGCCGCCGCAACGGGCCCGCGTTGCCAAACCGGGTGCGGCATAGAAAGGTGTCCTTATGACGCAGACAGCAGTTGTTACAGGAGCCACGTCCGGGATCGGGGCGGAGTTCGCCCGCCAGCTCGCGCAGCGCGGATACGATCTGGTGCTTACGGGCAGGAACACCGAGCGGCTGGAATCCACTGCGGCGGAACTGGCTCGGGACTACTCAGTGAAGACTGAATGGATCGTGGCTGATCTCGCCACCCAGCAGGGCGTGGACACCGTCGCGGACCGCGTGCAGAAGCCCGACGTCGGTCTCCTGGTCAACAACGCCGGTTACGGACTGAAGAACGATTTTGCCCGCAACGAACTGCAGGCCGAGGTGGACCACCTGAACGTGCTGGTGGGTGCGCCGCTGCAGCTGAGCCATGCCGCACTGAACGCCATGGCGTCCAACGGGGGCGGGCGGATCATCAACGTGGCGTCGGTGGCCGGCTTCCTCCCCCGGGGAACCTACAGTGCCGCGAAGGCCTGGGTGATCAACTTCAGCCGCTGGGCCAACCTTTATTACCGGAGCCGGGGCATCACGGTGACCGCCGTCTGCCCGGGATTCGTGCATACGGATTTCCATGCCCGGATGGAAATGGACAAGAGCGTCTACCCCAAGTGGATGTGGCTCAACGCGGACCGGGTGGTGCGCGAAGCCCTCGCGGATGCCTTCGCCGGCAAGGGCATCTCCATCCCGTCCAAGCGCTACCGGGTCCTGGCCACCGTCGGCAACCGGGCGCCGCAGGCACTGGTAGCCCGGATCGCCGGACGCGGGAGGTAGGGCCCCGGCGTCGTCCGGCGTCATCCAAGCTGGCGGTGCACCGGAACCGGGCCTAGGGTTGCCTGCACCACGGCCCGGTCCGGACCGGCGACGAGAACACGGCGAAAGCGAGCCCCATGAGCACCCCCACGGTCTACGCCCTGCACGAGAACCCCGAGTGGTTCCCGCCCTTTGCACGGGCCTTCGAAGCCGAAGGCGTGCAAGTGGAGGAATGGCTGCTCACCGACGGCGTCCTGGACCTGGACTCGGTGCCGCCGGAGGGGATCTTCTGGTCCCGGATCAGCGCCTCCTCGCATACCCGGGACCACGGCCTGTCCAAGGACTACGCCCGCGCGGTGCTGTCCTGGCTCGAAGCCCACGGCCGGCGGACGGTCAACGGCCGGCGGGTCTTGGAACTGGAGATGAGCAAGGTGGACCAGCTCACCGCGCTGCGCGCCGCGGGCATCGACACCCCGCGCACCGTGGCCGCCGTCGGGCGCTCGCAGATCCTGGCCGCGGCGAAGGAATTCGAGGCGCCGTTCATCACCAAGCACAACCAGGGCGGCAAGGGACTCGGGGTGCGGAAGTTCGAATCCCACGGGGAACTGGCGGACTATGTGGCGTCTGAGGAGTTCGAGGAACCTGCTGACGGCATCACCCTGATCCAGGAATACATCGTTGCTGCTGAACCCTTCATCACGCGGGCGGAAATCGTGGGCGGGGAGTTCGTCTACGCCATCAAGGCGGATACCGCCCGCGGCGGATTCCAGCTGTGCCCGGCCGATGCCTGCGCGATCGACCCGTCCACGGGCAAGCCCATCATGCCGCCCGGGGCCACCATCGCCCCGGATGCGGACACCCAGCTGTTCAGCCTGCGCGAGGACTTCGATTCGCCGGTGATCGGCAAGTACCTGGAGTTCGCCCGCAGGAACCGTCTGGAGGTCTGCGGCATTGAGTTCATCGAGGCCGCAGACGGGCGCCTGCTCACCTACGACGTCAACACCAACACCAACTACAACGCCACCGTTGAAGCGGTGGCGCCGCGGTCCGCTCCCCGTGCCCTGGCCCGATATCTGGGGTCCCTGCAGCCGGCCGTGGGGTGAGGGCAACCGCAGTGGGGTAGCGTGGTGCGGCACAACTTTTTTATCCGCGGGACTGCTGCCTCGCTATAGTCGTGGTGTTGCCCAACCTGAAGGAGACCTCCATGTCCGCTGCCCTGGAACCGCATTGGGTCAAGAACTACCAGCCCGGCGTTCCCGCGGAGATTGAGCTGCCCACCGAATCCCTCACGGCCATGATGGAAGAGGCAGTGGAGCGGTTCGGCAGCAAGGTGGCCCTGGAATTCTTCGGCGCCGAAACCACGTATCGGGACCTCGGCGACCGGATTAACCGGGCAGCCGAAGGCCTGCGCAAACTCGGTGTGCGCAAGGGACACCGCGTTGCCGTCATCCTGCCCAACTGCCCGCAGTACCTCATCGCGTTCTACGCCGTGCTGCGGCTGGGCGCCGTCGTCGTCGGACACAACCCGCTGTACACGGAGCGCGAGCTGCGCCACCAGTTCGAGAACCACGGCGCGAAGGTGGCCATTGTCTGGGACAAGGCTGTGGAGAAGGTCCAGGACTTCCCCGGCGACGTGGCCGTGGAAACCATCGTGGCCGTGAACATCACCAAGGCCATGCCCCGCTTCAAGCGGATGGCCCTGGCACTCCCGGTCCCCTCCCTGCGGCGCACCCGCGAGGGCCTGACCGTCAAGACAGAAAACACCATGTCCTGGGAGCAGCTGCTGGATTCCGCCCCGCTGGACCCGGCGCACCCCCGGCCGCAGGTCACCGACCTCGCGGCGCTGCAGTACACCTCCGGCACCACCGGCGTGCCCAAGGGCGTGATGCTCACGCACTACAACCTGCGCTCGAACGCGCTGCAGGGCAAGGCCTGGATGCACGGTGCGCAGGAGGGCAAGGAAGTCATTTACGGCGTACTGCCGATGTTCCACGCCTTTGGGCTGACCCTGTACCTGACCTTCTCGGTGCTTACCGGCTCCCGGCTGGTGCTGTTCCCGAAGTTCGACGTGGACCTGGTGATGGCCGCCGCGAAGAAGTCCCCGCCGACGGTCTTCTGCGCGGTCCCGCCGATCTACGAAAAGACCGCAACGGAGTCCAAGAAGCGCGGCGTGGACCTGACCACCATCCGCTATGCCATCTCCGGCGCCATGACCCTGCCGGCCGCGACCGTGAAACTCTGGGAAGAGGTGTCCGGCGGCCTGCTGGTGGAAGGATACGGCCTGACGGAATCCTCCCCGGTGGCCCTGGGCAACCCGTTCGCCGAATCGCGCCGCAACGGCACCATCGGCGTCCCCTTCCCCAGCACCGAAATGCGGGTCGTGGACCCCGAAGCTCCCGAGAACGACGTCGAACCCGGCACCGCCGGCGAACTGCTGATCCGCGGACCGCAGGTCTTCGCCGGCTACTGGAACAACCCTGAGGGCACCGCAGAAATACTGCTCGACGGCGGCTGGCTGCGTACCGGGGACATTGTCACCGTGGACGAGGACGGCTTCGTCAAGGTGGTGGACCGGCGCAAGGAACTGATCATCACCGGCGGGTTCAACGTTTCGCCGTCGGAAGTGGAGGAGGTGCTGCGCACCCAGCAGTACATCCTCGATGCCGCCGTGGTGGGCCTTCCCCGGGCCGACGGCGGCGAACAGGTGGTGGCCGCCGTCGTCCTGCAGGAAGGCGCCGAGCTCGACGAGGCCGCGCTGCGTGCCTACTGCCGTGAACGGCTCACCCCGTACAAGGTGCCGCGGAAGATCGTAGCCATCGACGAGCTGCCCAAGTCCATGCTGGGCAAGGTGCTGCGCCGTCAGGTGCGGGACACCCTGTTGCAGGACGCGTAGTTCTTCTCTTCCGCTAAGTACCTATTGACGGTCTGACGGGCCAGCGGTTGGAATTGTAAGTGGGCTTGGTATATGCCGGGTCCCTCACCAGTCAACCAGCCGGCCCGGACCCGCAGGCGGATTTCGGATCACCTTGGGGCCTCCGCTCGGGCCGGTGGTGAAGTGCCGTCGGTCAACCGACTCGGCGGATTCGCTGTCGCGAGGAGAAGCAAGATGATCACGAATCAGCAGGTCGAAGGACTCATGAGCGGTTCGGGCAACGTGGTGGGTCCGAACGGTGACCGCATCGGCGCCGTCGGTACCTTCTACCTGGATGACCAGACCGACGAACCGGCATGGGTCACCGTGAACACAGGCCTCTTCGGCACGTCGGAGACGTTCATTCCCCTCAGTGAAGCAAGTGTTGAGGGCGTCGACGTCATGGTGCCCTATTCCAAGGAAGAGGTCCGGAACGCGCCGCACATTGAAAGCGACGGTTCGATCAGCCCCGAAGAGGAGGTCACCCTCTACCAGTACTACGGCTTCAGCTACGACGACGGTTCTTCGGAGTCCGACACCATCTCGGGAACACGCGATAGCAGCATGGGCGGCGGCATGAGCAGCGGTACGGTATCGGAGAGCTCCACCTCCGGTACCTCCACTAGCAGCGGCACGTCCGGCATGTCCTCCGGCTCGGGCTCCGGGTCGGGTTCCGACGACGCGATGACCCGCTCGGAGGAACGCCTCAATGTGGGCACGGAGAACCGTGCGGTGGGCAAGGCCCGGCTGCGCAAGTACATCGTGACGGAAACGGTCACCAAGCAGGTTCCGGTCAGCCACGAGGAAGTGCGGATCGAGCGTGAGCCCATCACCGACGCCAATGCGGGGGATGCCCTGTCGGGTGCCGAACTCACCGAGGACGAGCATGAGGTGACGCTCCATGCCGAGGAAGCTGTGGTGTCCAAGCACACCGAGCCGGTGGAACGCGTCCGCCTCGACACCGAGACGGTGACCGACACCGAGAGCGTCTCCGAAGAGGTCCGCAAGGAACAGATCGACACGGACGTCAACGACTCCTCCGGCCGTTCCTCCCGCGGAGACTCCTCCGGCGGGTCGGGGTCTTCGGGGTCGGGTTCCGGTTCCGGTTCGGGCGGCAGCCGGTAGGTCCCCAGCTCCAGGACTTCAACGCACGACGGCGGATCCCGGGTTTCCGAGGTCCGCCGTTTTTGTTGTGCGCGGTAGGGGATGCGTTGGTAGCTCCGCTGGGCGCGGCTACTGATCAGGCGATGGTTTTGCGCGGGCGGCTCAGCACAGCATCCCGCGGGGTGGCGCTGCTGGTGCCTCCTGGAAGCCCATCTGCCACAACGGCACCAGGGTGTGGGACCCTCTGTCCGACGGCGGCCCCGACCGAAACCCGACGGCGGACTTCCCCTCCGGTCCCGACTCCGGAGCCCGGCTCCGCCGCGGCACCCAAAACCCAGCCGGTCCGAAGGGGATGCTAGGTTGGGGCAACTGTCCACGAAGTCCCGGGGGAACCATGAGAAAAACCGCAGCCATTCCGGCCCTGGCCCTGCTGTTCATTACCGGCTGCAGCTCAGAAGCTCCGGAGCAAGCAGCGGAGTCCGCCCCCGCCTCCGCCCCGGCAGCCGCCGGCCCCACCGCCGAAACGGTGGCACTGGACTCGGAGGAGGGGACGTGCCTGCAGCTCCTCGGCTCCGACGGCGACGGCCCGCTCTACCAGGCGATCTACTTCGTGAAAGACCACGGTGCAACGTATGGCTTCGAAGACAGCGTCGAGGGTGCCAGTGCGCTCCATGCGGAAATCGGCGGCATAGCCGACGTTGCACCGGACGGCGTGGACACCCTGCTCCGGGAGCTGTCCACCGCGATGGAGCACGTCGTACCCCAGGCCGTGGGCCCCGGTGCCGCCTCAACCTTCGATATCTATGCGTGGAGGGATGCGGTCGCCCAACTCCTGACCCGGTGTGCCCCCTATGCGGACACCAATGCAGAAACATCCCGCGCCCAGACGCCCGCCCTCGATCTCGGCACGTCCTACCCGGGCTACCCGTTGGTCGTGAACGCCGCATCCGTGGACTACCGTGTTGCCGCCTGGTTCGAGGGACGGCTCAATGACGGACTCTTGGTTGCAGTGGCACCGGGGCTGTACACGCCTTACAACCCCGATGTCCCTGACCTGTCGACCTACTACGTTCCGGACGGCATGGCCGGGGACCGGGCCACGAAGGCCGCCATTTTTCCGGGCACCGGCGGGTCCGCTGCCTGGTCCGGAGTGCGGCCCGGAACCGAGGAACCGCAGTAAGCCGGGCGGGTCAGCGCCCGGCAATGCAGCTACGCCACCAGCCGGGCCGTCCGTTCCAGCACTTCCCGGCACGCGAGGATGGCCGGACGCTGGCTCCCGGCTTCCCGCACCGAGGTAAAGATGGTCCGCCGCGGCTTGCCCGGCAAATCCAGCAGCCGGACCGTGGGTGTCCGGCCGGTCCACACCAGTTCGGGCATCAGGCCGACGGCGTTGCCGGACTCGATCAGCCGGATCTGCGCCTGCAGGTCAGCCGTTTCGTACCGGACATCCGGCTCGAACCCGGCCTGCCGGCATGCCTGCTCCGCCCAGTGCCGCGAGGCCGCGCCGCGGGGTTCCATCACCCAGGCCAGCGTTGCGGTGTCCGCTATGGAGCGGATGCCCTCGCCGCCCAGTGAATCGACCGGAACCGCCAGATGGATGGCATCCGTGGTCAGCTGCACCCGGTCCAGCCCGGGATGCCGGGGTGCGGCATGCCCGGGATACTGTTCGGCGATCACCAGATCGAAATCCCGGGCCCAGGTTTCGTACAGTGCGGTCTCCGGTTCCCGCTGCGTCATTTCGATCCGCACCTCGGGATAATCCCGCCCCAGAATGGTCAGGGCATCCGGCATCAGGGCCAGCGCCGCGGACTGGAAGACGGCCAGCCGGACGGTTCCCGTCACGGTGGTCAGCGACTCGGCCAGATCCGCTTCCGCCCGCTCCATCGCGTCCAGGATCCCGGCTGCATGGTCCACCAGGATTTCGGCCTGCGGGGTGAGCGTGACCCGGCGTCCGGTCTTGCGCAGCAGCTCCACCCCCACCTCGCTCTCCAGCAGTGCCAGCTGCTGCGACACCGAGGACGGACTGAAGTTCAGGGCAACGGCCACGGACGCCAGCGTGCCGCGGACCTTGAGTTCGCGCAGCAGCCGCAGCCGGCGGATATCGAGCATGCGGAACATCCTTCGAATCGATAAGGAAAACCAACCAGTACCAGTCGGAAAAGATCGCTTTATCTAATTGAACTACAGGCGGATACTGAGTCAGTACCTCCGGGGGATAACCACCTCTTAGATGAAAAGAGCACCAACTCATGACCGACACCTTTGAGGACCGCGTCATCGCCGACGCCGTCCCCGGCGCCGAACTCGCAGAGCAGTCCGTCGCCCTCGTCCGCCGCTGGCTGACCGAAGCCGCGGCAGTGCCCGTGGACGCCTCCGCCGCGCAGCTGGCCGGGGTCCTGAAGGACCCGGAGGGCCTCGGCTTCACCGTGGGCTTCGTCGACGGCGTCGTACGCCCCGAAGATATCCGCGTCGCCGCACGCAACCTGGCTGCCCTGGCCCCCCGCGTGCCCGCATTCCTGCCCTGGTACATGCGCACTGCCGTCCGCGCCGGCGGCGTCCTGGGCCCGGTGATGCCGCAGGTGGTCATCCCCGCCGCGCGCAAGGTGCTGCGCGAAATGGTGGGGCACCTGATTGTCGACGCCACGGACGCGAAGCTGGGCAAGGCCATCGCCGGCATCCGCAAGGACAACATCCGCTTGAACATGAACCTCCTCGGCGAGGCCGTCCTCGGCCAGCACGAGGCAGCCCGCCGGTTGGAAGGCACCCACGCCCTGCTGGCCCGCGACGACGTCGACTACGTCTCCATCAAGGTCTCCGCCACCGTGGCCCCGCACTCCCCGTGGGCGTTCGACGAGGCCGTACAGCACGTCATCGAATCCCTGACCCCGCTCTTCCGCCGCGCCGCGCAGTCCCCGGTGAAGAAATTCATCAACCTGGACATGGAGGAGTACAAGGACCTGGAGATGACCATGGCGGTCTTCACCGGGATCCTCTCCAACCCCGAATTCAAGGACCTGGAAGCCGGCATCGTGCTCCAGGCCTACCTCCCGGACGCCCTCTCGGCCATGATGCGCCTGCAGGACTTCGCCGCCAAGCGCCGCGCCGACGGCGGTGCCGCCATCAAGGTCCGCGTGGTCAAGGGCGCCAACCTGCCCATGGAACAGGTCGAAGCCTCCCTCCATGGCTGGCCGCTGGCCACCTGGCACTCCAAGGCGGACAGCGACACCAACTACAAGCGCGTCATCAACTACGCCCTGCACCCGGACCGGATTTCCAATGTGCGGATCGGCGTGGCCGGGCACAACCTGTTCGACGTCGCCTTCGCCTGGCTGCTGGCCGGGGAACGCGGCGTCCGGGACGGCATCGAATTCGAAATGCTGCTGGGCATGGCCGCCGGCCAGGCCGAGGTGGTGCGCCGCGACGTCGGCAGCCTGCTGCTCTACACCCCGGTGGTGCACCCGGCGGAGTTCGACGTCGCCATCGCCTACCTGATCCGCCGCCTCGAAGAGGGCGCCAGTTCCGAGAACTTCATGTCCGCCGTGTTTGAACTGGCCGAGAACGAGGCCCTGTTCGAACGCGAGAAGCTGCGCTTCCTGGCCTCGCTGGAAAACCTGGACACCGCCGTCCCTGCCCCGCACCGCGTGCAGGACCGCAACCTTCCCGCGGCGGCCGCCGCCACGGACAGCTTCGACAACACCCCGGACAGCGACCCGTCGCTGCCCGCCAACCAGGCCTGGGGCCGCGGCATCCTGTCCCGCGTTCCCGGTTCCGACCGAGGCAAGGCCGCCGTGGCCGCCGCCGCCGTCAGCACCGAGGCGGAGCTCGACGCCGTGATCACCACCGCCGTCACCAAGGGCAAGGCCTGGGGTGCGCTCAGCGGTGCCGAACGTGCAGAGGTCCTGCACCGCGCCGGTGAAGTCCTCGAAGCCCGCCGCGCGGACCTGATGGAGGTCATGGCGGCCGAAACCGGCAAGACCCTGGACCAGTCGGACCCCGAGGTCTCCGAAGCCATCGACTTCGCGCACTACTACGCCGAGCTCGCCCGTGAACTCGACAGCGTGGAGGGTGCCCGCTTCGTACCGTCCCGCCTGACCGTGGTCACCCCGCCGTGGAACTTCCCGGTAGCCATCCCGGCCGGCTCGACCCTGGCCGCCCTGGCCGCCGGGTCCGCCGTCGTCATCAAGCCGGCCCGCCAGTCCGCCCGCTGCGGAGCCGTCATGGTCGAAGCGCTCTGGGAAGCCGGCGTTCCGCGCGATGTGCTGCAGATGGTACAGCTGGGTGAAAAGGAGCTGGGCCGCCAGCTGATTTCCCACCCGGCCGTGGACCGCGTCATCCTTACCGGCGGCTACGAGACCGCCGAGCTGTTCCGCTCCTTCCGCCCCGACCTGCCGCTGCTGGCCGAAACCTCGGGCAAGAACACCGTGATCGTCACTCCAAGCGCCGACTTCGACCTCGCGGCCCGCGACGTCGCCGCCTCGGCCTTCGGCCACGCCGGGCAGAAGTGCTCCGCCGCATCGCTGGTGATCCTGGTCGGTTCCGTGGCGAAGTCGCCGCGGTTCCGCAACCAGCTGGTGGATGCCGTCCAGTCATTGAAGGTCGGCTACCCGGAGGATCCCACCACGCAGATGGGCCCGGTCATCGAGCCCGCCGAGGGCAAGCTCCTTCGCGGCCTCACCGAGCTGGGCGAGGGTGAAACCTGGCTGCTGCAGCCCGAACAGCTCGATGACAGCGGCCGGCTGTGGAGCCCGGGCATCCGCACCGGTGTCCGCCGCGGCTCGGAGTACCACCTCACCGAGTACTTCGGCCCGATCCTCGGCGTCATGACCGCGGAAACCCTGGAAGAGGCCATCGATATGGCCAACGACATCGACTACGGTCTGACCGCCGGCCTGCACTCCCTCGAGCCTGCGGAAATGGACGTCTGGCTGAACCGCATCGCCGCGGGCAACCTGTACGTGAACCGCGGTATCACCGGCGCCATTGTCCGCCGCCAGCCGTTCGGCGGCTGGAAGAAGTCCGCCGTGGGTGCGGGCACCAAGGCCGGCGGCCCGAACTACCTGATCGGCCTGGGCAACTGGGAAGCCGTGAACGGCACCTCCGACGCGTCCGTTGAGCTGCCTGCGGCGGCTCCGGCTGCCCGCCTCGTCGCGGCGGCCGAATCCGCAGGCTCGGCCTTCACCGCCGACGACGCCGCGTTCCTCCGCCGCGCCGCGAACAGCGACGCGCGGGCCTGGAACAGCGAGTTCGGCACCGCCAAGGACGTCTCGGCCCTCACCGCCGAGCGGAACGTCTTCCGGTACGTGCCCGTTCCGGTGACCGTCCGGCTCGCCGAAGGCCAGCCCGCAGCCCGGCTCGTCCGGGTCCTGGCCGCAGCACTGACCGCCGGATCGGCCGTCACCGTGTCCAGCGCCGTCGACCTCCCCGCCGGCCTGCGCGCCGTGCTGACCGAACTCGGCCTGGAGTTCCGGGTCCAGGACGACGCTGCGTGGCTGGCTTCCGCTGCGGCGCTGACGTCCGGACGGGTCCGCCTGATCGGCGGCTCCGTCTCCGCCCTGGCCGAAGCGACCGGGGGCACCCCGGACATCGCCGTCTACGCCCAGCCCGTCACCGAGAGCGGCCGCCTGGAACTGCTGCCGTTCCTGCACGAGCAGGCCGTCAGCATCACCGCGCACCGCTTCGGCACGCCGAACTTCCTCTCGGACGCGCTGATCTAGGCGTTCACAGGAGGTTCCGAATCCGACGCCGAGCGGGAGGCACGCAGCACGAAGCGCTGCAGCTTCCCGCTCGGCGTTTTGGGCAGCTCGTCCACAAAGTACACGGCGCGCGGGTAGGCGTGGGCGGCGTACTGGGTTTTCACCAGCTGCTGCAGTTCCGCCGCCAGTTCGGGCGAACCGGAGCCGGCCCGCAGCACCACGTACGCCTCGAGCCGTTCCCCGCGCAGCTCATCGGGCACGCCGATCACGGCGCTCTCCGCCACGTCCGGGTGCGTGGCCAGCACGGATTCCACCTCGAACGGGCCAATCCGGTAGCCGGCCATGATGATGACGTCGTCATCCCGGGAGGAGAAGTAGGTGTACCCGTCGGCATCGCGTGAGCCGGTGTCCCCGGTGTAATACCAGCGGCCGTCACTGCTGTAGCGTTCGGCGGTCTTCTCCGGATTGTCCGTGTACCCGCTGAACCACATCAGCGGGCTGGCCGGCACATCGATGGCCACCCGGCCCTTTTCACCCGGCGCGGCAGCGATGTCTTCTTCCAGGGACAGCACTTCGGTGCGGTAGCCGGGCAGGGCGTGGCCCATGGAACCGGGCCGGATCTCCCGGGACACCGAGTCCTCCCAGCCGTTGACAATGCACATGCCCATTTCCGTCTGCCCGTAGTGGTCCCGCACGGGGACCCCCAGGCAGCGGGTGGCCCAGTTGATGGTTTCCGCGTCGAGGGGCTCGCCCGCACTCGAGGCGCGCTGCAGCGCCAGGGGGCCGACGCCGTCGGGCGCCTCGGCCCGGAGCGAGCGGAAGATGGTGGGCGCGGCGGCGAAGTTCGTGACGCCGAACCGCTCCAGCACCTGCCAGCACAGCTTCGCGCTGAAGCTGCCGCGCAGCAGCAGGTTGCGGCGGCCTGCGGCCAGCGGAGCGAGGATCCCGTAGTACAGGCCGTAGGCCCATCCCGGATCTGCCGCGTTCCAGAACACGTCCTCGTCCTGCACGTCCAGCCCGTAGCGGAAGTAGGCATCGAACGCCTCGAGCGCCCGGACCGGCACGGGAACGCCCTTGGGTGCACCTGTGGTGCCGGAGGTGAAGATTTCCACGAGCAGGTCCTCGGGGTCCAGCACCGCCGCCGGCATTCCCGGCTGCTCGGCAGCCAGCAGTCCGGCCCAGTCCTGAACCGCCGGATCGGTTGCCGGTCCGGCGGACAGGACCGTGAGGCCCAGCTCCGGAACCAGGGGTGCCACCTTGTCCAGCTGCGTCGGGTCGGCCACCATCACGCGGGCACCGCTGGCGGCCAGCCGCACCGAAATGGCAGGCGTGGCGAAGGCGGTGAAGAGCGGCACATGGACTGCTCCGAGCCGCCACAGGCCCAGCAGCACCGTCACGAGGTCACCGCTCTTGCCCATCAGGGTTGCCACCCGGTCCCCGCTGCGCACCCCCAGCCGGGCCAGCGCCGCCGCAGCCCGCTCGGAACCCTCCTGCAGCTGCCCGTAGGTCAGATCCGTCGACGATAGATCCTGCTCAATGACGGTGAAGGCAACCGCGTCGGCGGGATGCCGGTCGCAGAGCAGTACTGCGGGTGCCACGGGTTCCTGGACAGTGAGGGCATTGAACATCTTGTGCGGCTCCGTTCATCAGGTGTGCCGCAGGTCACTCCGCGGCCGTAGTCTCCATGCTAGGCGTCCTCCCGCACGGGGGAGACATTGTGTCCTCGGGAGCGCCGCATGATGATGGGGACCGGACGGGAGGCGGGACCATGGAGGAACTGCTGGCAGGCAGGAACGCCGTGATTTACGGCGGAGGCGGCGGCATCGGCGGGGCAGTGGCGCAGGCCTTCGCCCGGGAAGGGGCGCGGGTTTTCCTGGCCGGGCGGACGCCGGAACCGCTCGAAGCGGTGGCGGAGCGGATCCGGCACGCCGGGGGAACGGCGGAGACTGCGCTGCTGGACGCCACCAACGAGCGGGCGGTAAACGCCCACGCCGACGACGTGGTGGCAGCGGCCGGAAGCCTGGACATTTCCCTGAACGTCATCCAGCACGGTGATGTGCAGGGGACACCCATGGCCGAAATGTCCGTCGCCGATTATCTGCGGCCGGTCGCCACCGCCGTGGAAACCTTTTTCCTCACCTCACAGGCCGCCGCCCGGCACATGATGCGCCAGCGGTCCGGGGTGATCCTGGTGTTCGGCGGGTCGGGCGATCCGGTGCCGGGCCTCTACCTCGGCGGGCTGCAGACTGCCTTTGAGGCGATGGAGTCCATGCGCCGCCAGCTGTCCAGCGAACTGGGAGGCTACGGGATCCGGGTGCTCACCCTGCGCAGCGGCGGCATCCCCGAAACGCTGCCGGAAAACATGGAAGGCGCCGGCGAAATCGCCGACGCCATGGTTCGTTCCACCATGCTGGGCCGCGCCGCCACGCTGGAGGATGTCGGCAATGCAGCGGCCTTTGCTGCTTCGGACCGGGCCGCCAGCATGACCGCGGCAACGCTGAACATCAGCGCCGGTGCCTTGATCGACCGCTGAACAGGTGCCGCGGCAGGGGAGTGGCTACAGTTTCCAGAGGCTGAAGTCATCCATGCTGGCCGCGGTCCGCTGGCCGGTGGATTCGTCACGGATCCAGACGGTGGACAGGCCCGGAGCAGTGTCCTGGACCTCGCCGTGGAAATAGGTGGTGCCGCCGCTGCGTGCTTCAACGATGTCTCCGCGGCGGAGGGATCGGATGCTGCGCACGCGCTTGGCACGTGCCGTCATGGGTGGGCAAGGGGCGTCTGCTACCGGCAAAGGCATCTCCTTTTTAGTTGATGTTTACAGTAACCACCGCTTAGCCCCTAAATATTCCCGTTCGCGCATGGACTCCTGACCGGCCGGCACCTCGGCGGGTACGATTCCGCCATGGATATCGTCGATTTCCTGGTGACGCGCTTCCAGGAGGACATCTCCGAGGCCCGCAAACTACTCGCATCCTCCGACGTCTCCCTCTCTGACCGCTGGTACGAGGAGCGGCTGCTGAAGGAATGCGAAACGAAGCTCGTGCTCATCGAGATCATCGGGGGCGCCCGCCGCCAGGCACTTTCGCGCATGGTGGTGGACCCGGAGGACGATCCCCGGTTCCGCGAGGAACTGGAATGGACGCGGCTGGCGCTCTCCGCCCTCGCCGCCGTGCACGAGGACCACCCGGATTTCCAGGACAACTGGCGGCTGACACAGGAACGGCCTTAGCGGAACCCGCAGGCGGCCCCGGGGCTGGAGATGCGCGCTGCGGGCCGGGGGCCATAGATTGGGATTATGAGGAAAAAGCCCAAAGCCCCGCCTGCACAGGATCTTCTCCACCAGCTTGCCGAATTCCACAGGGTAGCCACCACCTTCACCGGGTGGGACGGATCCGAGCAACCGGTTTCAGACTCCACTCTGCGCAGCGTCCTTTCCGCGATGGGCATGGCCACCGATTCGGAGCAGGACCTGGCACGGTCGCTGGCCGAGTCAAAGACAGCCGCCTGGAAGCGGCCGCTGCCGCCCACCGTCGTCGTGCGCCAAGGCACACCGGGCAGCGTGCCCGTCCACCTGCCGCCCGGCAAAGCCGCGCAGCTGACCCTGCGCCTGGAGGACGGCTCCGAGCAGGAACTTGACTGGCCGTCCACCCCGGCGGAAGAACGTGACGTTGACGGCGCCGCCGTGGCACGCACCCTGGTCGCCCTGCCCAAGGCCCTGGAACTGGGCTGGCACCGGCTGGAACTGGCAAGCGAGGGGATCTCCGGCAGTGCCGTGCTGGTGGTCACCCCGGACCGGCTGGACACGGCGGACGCACTGGAAGCCGAACGCGCCTGGGGCGTGCAGGCCCAGCTCTACTCCGTCCGCTCCTCCCGGTCCTGGGGAATCGGAGACCTTACCGACCTGGCGGACCTTGCCGCGCTCGCGGGCACGGACTACGACGCCGGGTTCGTCCTGATCAACCCGCTCCACGCTGCCGAACCCGTTCCCCCCATCGAGCCCTCCCCGTACCTGCCCACCACCCGGCGGTTCTTCAACCCGCTGTACATCCGGGTGGAGGCAGTGCCCGAATACGCCTACCTCGGCGACGACCAGCGGCGGGCTGCCGAAGAATCCGCCCGTTCCCTGTACCCGGCCAACACCTCCGCAGCGGAACTGGACCGTGACGCCAGCTACGCGGCGAAGCTGCACGCGCTGGAGGACGTGTACCGGGTGGAGCGCAGCACGAGCCGGCAGAAACAGTTCGATGCCTTCAAGGCAGACGCCGGGCAGGGCCTGGAAAGCTTCGCCCGCTGGTGTGCCCTGGCCGAGGAACTGGCCCCGGGCGCCCCGGAATGGGCAGAGGCCACCGGTCCGGACAGCGACTACGTCCTGGGGCAGCTGCCCCGGCTGCAGGAACGGATCGACTTCTTCAAATGGCTGCAGTGGATCTGCGATGAGCAGCTCGAAGCCGTCCAGCGGGCCGCGAAGAAGGCCGGCATGGAAATCGGCGTGATCCATGACCTCGCGGTCGGCGTGCATCCCAGCGGTGCCGATGCCTGGATGCTCCGCGACGTGCTGACCTCCGGCATTTCGGTGGGCGCCCCGCCGGACATGTTCAACCAGCGCGGCCAGGACTGGAGCCAGCCTCCGTGGCACCCGGGACGCCTGGCGGAGTCCGGCTACGCCGCCTACCGGGACATGATCCGCACCATCCTCCGGCACGCCGGAGGCATCCGGGTGGACCACATCCTGGGCCTGTTTAGGCTCTGGTGGATTCCGCAGGACGCCGAGTCGCCGGGCGAAGGCGCCTATGTCTACTACGACCACGAGGCGATGATCGGCATCCTGGCGCTGGAAGCGCAGCGGGCCGGCGCCGTCGTCATCGGCGAGGACCTGGGCGTGTTCGAGCCGTGGGTCCAGGAGTACCTCGGGGAGCGCGGGATACTGGGTACCTCCATCCTGTGGTTCGAGCAGACGGAGGACGGACCCCGTGCCCCGGAGGAATACCGGGTGGGGGCCCTGACCAGCGTCAACACCCACGACCTCCCGCCGACCGCCGGCTATCTGGCCGGTGAACACGTGAACCTGCGCGAATCCCTGGGCCTGCTCAACCGTCCGGTCGAGGAAGAGCGCAAGGCGGACAGCGAGGCGCAGGAGGCCGTCCTGGACGTGCTCCGCCGGCGCGGGCTGCTGCCCGCGTCTGCCTCCGACCAGGTGGCCGGGCAGATGCACGGCGAGGAGGTGCAGCTGACCGTGGAGGTGCTGCACGAATTCATCCTGCAGACCCCCTCGGCTCTTCTGGGGGTGGCGCTGGCGGACCTGGTGGGCGAGAAAAAGACCCAAAACCAGCCGGGAACGGCGGATGAATACCCGAACTGGCGGATTCCCCTCTGCGGTCCCGACGGTGAAGCGGTGCTGATGGATGATCTGGAGCAGAACGAGAGGTTCCGGTCCCTGGCTGCCCTGATGCAGAAGGGAATCCAGGGATAGACCCCGCCCTCGTACCGGGTGGGGAACTCAGGAAACGGTGCGGTGGTCTGCTGTGCGGACCACCGCACCGTTTTTTTGGCGTGCCCCGGTGGGGCGCGCCTGCTGCAGACGAAAACGACACTGTTGACATTTTCAACGATCCGGGGTGACATGGACCCCAGCCTCCGTTCTGGCGGGCGCAGGGATCCGATTTACCGTCCGGCAGGGCGCCACTCTTACCACCACAATGAAGAGGTAGGTCATGAGGAACACGATCAGCAGGAAACTGTCCACCGCTGCCGCAGGCGGAGTGCTGCTTGCCCTGGCACTGACAGGCTGTTCCGGCTCCACTGCCGGCTCTGACGCCGAGTCCTCGCCGTCGGCGAGTGAAGGCGGCGGCACCGGTGAACTGGAGCAGGTAGTGGTGGGGGTGCTGTCCATCGCCCCGTCCTCGGCCATGCAGTACGGCATCGATGAAGGGATTTTCGAGAAGCACGGGCTGGAGATCGAGCTGCAGCCCGGCACCGGCGGGGCAGCCATGCTGCCGGCGGTCTCCACCGGTGACATCCAATTCGCCGTGGGCAACCCGCTGTCGGTCATGGTGGCCAAGGACAAGGGCCTGGATATGAAGATCGTGTCCGGGTACTCCAATTCCCTCGCCGAAGGCGATGACATCAACGGAGTGGTGGCCCGCGCGGACTCCGGGATCACCTCCTTCGCGGATCTGGAGGGGAAGACCACCACCGTCAACGCGGTCAATACCCAGGGTGATCTGACCATCATGGAAAGCGCCGCCCTGGCCGGCGCCGATCCGGAGGAGATCAAGTTCAACGAGCTGCCGTTCCCGGATATGGAAGCCGCGCTCGAGCGGGGTGATACGGACGCTGTCTGGCTGCCCGAGCCGTTCCTGAGCCGGGCCCTGTCGAATCCCGACTATGTCCTGGTGGGCTATCCGAACCAGGAAGCGATCCCCGGCATGCCGACAATGGTCACGTTCACGTCCGGCGGGTATGCGGAGGAAAACGCGGAAACCGTCACGGCCTTTAAGGAGGCCGTCACGGAAACGCTCACCCAGGCGCAGGCCAACGTCGATGACGTCCGGGCCACGCTTCCGGCGTTCATGGGGATGGACGCGGCAGTCGCCGAAAACCTGAAGATGGAGGAGTTCGACGGCGAACTTCGAAGCGACGAGCTGGATGATCTGGGCGCACTTATGCTGAAGTACGAGTTTGTGGCCAAGGAACCGGACGTCGATGCCATGACGGTGCAGTAGCGCCGTGGAAAACCAGGGGCTGGGATCATGGATACACCGCCGGCGCCTGAAATCCGCCGGACGGACGGCACTGGTCTTCCAGGGCCGGGACATCACCTACACCGAGCTGGATGAGCGCATCAACCGGTTGGCGCAGGCACTGCGTGCCGCCGGCGTGGACCGCGGCACCCGGGTGGCGTTCCTCGGGGACAACCATCCCGCCTTCCTGGAGACGTTTTTTGCCGCCGGAACACTGGGCGCGGTCTTCGTTCCGCTGAATACCCGGCTGGCGCCGCCGGAGATCCGGTTTGCCCTGCAGGACTCGGGCAGCCTGGTCCTGGTCTACACCGGTGCGCTGGCGCCGCTGGCGCACCTGGGGGCAGTCGACACCCCGGTGGAGGTGCGGCTGGAGGTGAACGACGGCGCCGCGCCGGACCGGGGCCCGGCCGCGGATGGACCGGACGGCGAATCCGTGCCGGACTTCGATGCCGTGATCGCCGGTGCTTCCCCGCAACGGCTGGACCTTCCGGTCAGCGCCGACGACGGAGCCATGATCCTCTACACCTCCGGCACCACCGGCCAGCCGAAGGGTGCCCTGCTGACGCACGGCAACCTGGCCTGGAACTGCTACAACGTGCTGGTGGACTACGACGTGTCCGGGACCGAGGTCGCCCTGATGATCTCCCCGATGTTCCACGTCGCTGCCCTGGACATGGGCGTGCTGCCCGTGCTCCTCAAGGGTGGAACGGTGGTGCTGGAAACCCGCTTCGAACCGGGCAGGACATTGGCGGCGATTGAACAGTACGCAGCCACCTATATCAGCGGCGTGCCCACCACCTACCAGATGCTGTGTGAACACCCGGACTGGAACAAGCGGGACATTAGCTCGCTGACCACCATTACCTGCGGCGGCTCCGCGGTGCCCCTGCGGGTCCTGGAAGCCTATGAAGCCCGCGGGCTGTCCTTCTCCAACGGCTACGGAATGACGGAAACCGCGCCGGGCGCCACCGCGCTTCCGGCGGCCCGCTCCCGGGAAAAAGCCGGCTCCGCCGGGCTGCCGCACTTCTTCACCGACGTCCGGATCACGGGCCCGGACGGCGGGGTGCTGTCGGCAGGGGAAGTGGGGGAGATCCAGATCTCCGGCCCCAACGTCATCCGCTCCTATTGGCAGCGGCCAGATGCCACCGCGGAGGCCTATGCGGAAGGCACCTGGTTCCGCTCCGGGGACATGGGCTATTTCGACGACGACGGGTACCTGTTCGTGTCCGACCGGCTGAAGGACATGATCATTTCCGGCGGGGAGAACATTTATCCGGCCGAGGTGGAACAGGCCATTGCCGAGCTGGAAGCCGTGGCTTCGGTTGCCGTGATCGGCGTGCCGGACAGCACATGGGGTGAAGTCCCCCACGCGGTCATCAGTCTGCGGGAGGGGTATGCGCTCACGGCTGAGGAAGTGCAGGAACACCTGTTTAGCCGTCTGGCCCGGTACAAGGTGCCGCGCACCGTAAGCATGGTGGAGGACTTCCCCCGGACGGCGAGTGGAAAGATCCGCAAGGCCGAACTGCGCCGCCGGTATCCGCAGGGCACATGAAGCAGGCGGGGAGCGCGATCCTCCCCGCCTGCCGTGATGCTCCTGCCGAGGCTACTGCTCCAGCTTCATGGCCTTGCGCAGCGTCAGCGAACCGCCGCTCTGCAGGACGGCCCGCCGGTAGATCCTCGCGGCGAAGTTCAGCAGGGCGTAGGCCGCGGCCAGGGCAACGGCCAGTGAGACGAAGGTCTGCCAGAGCGGCACCTCCGTGCTGAGCATCCGGATGGGCATTGCCACCGAGGAAATGACCGGGACAAAGGAGGCGGCAACCAGCAGCTGCCCCTTGGCGAACATGCCCGCGAACAGTGCGGCGAAGATGATCGCCATGACCGGGGCGGAGCTGCTGTTCAGGTCCTCCGAACGGCTGGCCATGGAGCCGAGCATCGCCCAGAAGGCGGCCAGGATCAGGAACCCGATCAGGAAGAAGACCAGGAACCAGCCGGAGACCGGAATGATGGATCCCACCATGTCTGCGGTGCCGGTGAGATTGAGGGCCAGCAGCGCCGCCCCGCCGTACAGCGCCAGCTGCACCATGGCCAGGACGGTGTTGCCGATGACCTTGCCGTAGAGGAGCTGGCGGATGGGGATGGCGGTGGCGAGGATCTCCACCACCCGGTTCTGCTTCTCCTCCAGCACCGAGGTGGCGATGGCCAGCCCGAAGATGATGGTGGCCATGTAGAAGAGGAAGCTGAACGCGAGGCCGACGAGCTCGGCGATTCCGGCCTGCTCGGCGTCGCCTTCGAGCAGCGCCTCTTCCAGCTCGCTCCCGGCGGTCAGCTCCGCTGCGGTGGTGCCGGCGGCAGCGGCGTTGGCGCTGATGACATAGCTGGTCAGGGCCTCGGAGACCGGTCCGCGCATCCCCGAATCGATCTCCTCCTTACCGGTCAGGGTCCACGTGCCGTCGTCGTCCTGGATCAGGGCTGCGTCGGCCTCTTCATCGCGGACCAGCTGCAGGGCGGCTTCGGGGGAGTCGGCCGTGACGGCTTCGAAGGAGGTGTTCCCGTCGCCCTCCTGGCCGGCGGTATCGGCAGCGGTGATGATGTCCGTGGCGGTGGTATCTGCCACGGCCACCGTGTGGTCCGAGCCGCGGGAGGACATGTAGGCGTTGAACAGGATGCTGCCCACAATGAGCAGCAGGGTTGCGGCCGTGGAGAGCAGGTAGGTGCGGTCACGCATTTTGACCATGACTTCCCGCAGCGTCACTATGGCCCACGCGGGCGTGGTGTCAGGGGTGTCCGGAGCCTGTCCGGGCTTAGCCTCAGGGGTGCGGGTTGCGGTGCTCATGCTGTCACCTCACGGTAGATGTCGCTCAGGGACGGGCGGACGGGGGCAAATTCCTGCACCGCGCCGCGGGAGAGGGCTGCGGCCAGGGTGCGCTGGGCGTGTGCGTCGTCGTCGAACTCCACCAGGGCGGAGGGACCGGCGACGTCGATGACGGTGAGTCCGGTTTCCTCGCGCAGCCAGCCGGCGTCCGGGGAGACCGTGATGCGGTGGCGGCGGGGTGCCGAGGCACGCAGCTCGTCACCGCTGCCGGCGGCCATCAGGCGACCGGCCTGCAGGACCACCAGGTTGTCGCAGAGCCGGTCCACCAGATCCAGCTGGTGGCTGGAGAACAGCACCGGCACGCCGGCCGCCGTCCGTTCGCGCAGCAGCTCCACCATGGAGTCCACGGCGATGGGGTCCAGGCCGGAGAACGGTTCGTCCAGGATCAGGACGGTGGGCCGGTGCAGCAGCGAGGCGGCAATCTGCACGCGCTGCTGGTTGCCCAGGGAGAGGGATTCGAGCTTGTCCTTGCTGCGGTCGGCCAGGCGAAACCGGTCCAGCAGCTCCAGGGCCTCGCGGCGGGCCGAAGACTGGCTCATCCGGTGCAGCTGGCCCAGGTAGACCAGCTGGTCGATGATCGGCTGCTTGGGGTAGAGACCGCGCTCTTCGGGCATGTACCCGAACTGTGCGCGCTGCGCGGCGGTGACGGGGGAACCGTCCAGCAGCACCTCGCCGGTGGTGGCTGTCAGGACGCCCATGATCATACGCATGGTGGTGGTCTTGCCGGCCCCGTTGGCGCCGACGAAGCCGGTCATGCGGCCGGACGGGATATCGAACGTAACGTCGTCGACGGCGGTCTTGTCCCCGAAGCGACGGGTGAGGTTGCGGACCTGCAGCATGGGCTGCTCCTTTCCCGGGAGGGGCCGGGCCTAGTGGTGAACTTCTGCTTCGAGCTTAGGCAGAAGTGCAGCACGGCGGATCGGCCGCGGGATGGAACCTGCGCGGGTCAGCGGGGGAGGGGTTTGTCCCCCGGAAGGATGAGGCCGGACTCGTAGGCGAACACCACGGCCTGCACCCGGTCCCGCACCTGGATCTTGCCCAGCAGGTTGGAGACATGGGTTTTCACGGTGGCTTCGGCCACGAACATGCTGGCAGCGGTTTCGGCGTTGCTGAGGCCAGCGGCAACATGCACCAGAACCTCGCGCTCGCGGGAGGTCAGCGATGCCAACAGTTTCTGCTGTTCGGCAGACCCCGACGGCGGGCGTGTGGCGGGGGCGGGCGCGACGGGGCCGGCGCCCGCCGCTTCGGCATGCAGCTGCCGGGCAAAGCGTTCGATGACCCGGACCGTCATTTCCGGTGCCAGCAGGGCGTGGCCGCCCGCGACGGCGTGGACGGCGGCCACCAGGTCATCCGGGTCGGAGTTCTTCAGGAGGAAGCCGCTGGCTCCGGCTCTGATGGCGTCAAAGAGGTAGTCGTCGCGTTCGAAGGTGGTGAGGATGATGACCTTCGCGGTGCCGGCCTGCACTACCTGCTCGGTGGCGCGGATGCCGTCCAGGACCGGCATCTGCACGTCCATGAGGATGATGTCCACGGGGTGTGCTGCGGCGAATTCCACCGCTTCGGCGCCGTTGGCGGCCTGGCCGACCACCTCGATTTCGTCCTCAACGGAGAGCATCATGGCAAAGCCCGCCCGCAGCAGGGCCTGGTCATCGGCCAGCAGGACCCGGATCGGTTCCATGGTGTGGGTATCTTCCTTTCGAAGGGGCAGGCCTCGGTCGGGCAAGCCTCGGTCGGGGCGGCCCGGCGCCGCCCGGGCAACACCGCGCCCGGCAACCACGGTACCGTTCAGCGCACGGGAAAGCGGACCCTGACGCGCCAGCCGCCGCCGGACCGCGGGCCGATTTCGGCGCTGCCGCCGTGCAGGTCCGCCCGCTCGCGGATGCCCCGGATGCCGAATCCGGAGCCGGCGGTGCTGCCCGTGCGCGGCCTGCCGTTGTCCACCGTTTCCACCTCGACCCAATGGCCGCCGGTCTCCGTAGTGCCCGTGCGCAGGGCGACGACGGCGGAGCCTGCGGTGGAGTGCCGGCGGACGTTGGCAAGGGACTCCTGGACCGTGCGGTAGA
This sequence comes from Arthrobacter sp. Ms25, assembly GCF_059090365.1. Classification (NCBI taxonomy): domain Bacteria; kingdom Bacillati; phylum Actinomycetota; class Actinomycetes; order Micrococcales; family Micrococcaceae; genus Arthrobacter; species Arthrobacter sp. Ms25. The sequence goes on from NZ_JBNHFP010000003.1 coordinate 562,562, forward strand.
TCGAGAGGGCCAGGGGAGCGGGGACCAGTTCCAGGGCACCGGGAACATCTTCGGACCGGTGGTAGGAGACCTGCAGGCCCATATGTTCGTGCTCTTCCACCAGCGCCGGGAGGTCCGCCAGGCCGGGTTCGGGCGTGCGCCGCGCACCGCCGTCGGACTCCGCCGCCGGCTCCTCACCCGCACGCAGCACGCCCAGCAGGGACCGCATCTGCTCCACCGCTTCGCGGGAGGAGGTTTCGATGGTCTGCAGGGCGTCCGCGGTGGCCTCGGGTTTCTTCTCCAGCACCCGCCGGGCCGCGCCGGCCTGGACGCCGATCACCGCGATGTGGTGCGCGACGACGTCGTGCAGTTCCCGGGCAATGCGCAGCCGCTCGTCCAGCACCGCCTGCCGGGCCAGTTCCGTTGCCTGGATTTCCAGCTGGGCGGACTGCTTGACGAGCAGTTCCCGCTGGTGCGCACTGCGCCAGGCGCTCATGCCGAACATGATGGCCCCGCCGAAGTAGGCCGCATTGATGGCCAGGTTATAGAGGGCCAGGGACGCCAGCGGCGGCAGGAAACCGCGGTAGGTGTCATCGCCCTCCAGAACCCGTTCCAGCATGCCGTCGTAGGCGGAGGAGACGGTGAAGGAAAGGATGACCCACAGGGCCATCACGGCGATGACCACGGTGGTGCCGAGCCAGAGCATCCTGCGGTCCTTGGCCCAGGCCACGGCGGTGTAGAGCGAGGCGAAATAGGCGGCCTGGAAGCTCGTCTGGGCGGAGACCATGGGCGCCAGCAGGCCCAGGCCCAGGAACGCGGCACTGCAGATCAGCATGACGGCCACGGGATAGCGGCGGCGTACCGCCAGGGGCGCGACGATGGCGGCCATGGCCAGGTGCTGGAACCAAATGGGCTGCGTTTCGCCGGCCAGGGCGCCGATTCCGCGGCTCACTTCCAGGATGAAGGCCGAGACCAGCAGCAGGACCAGGGTGCCGATGATGTCGTGTCGCTGCTGCTCAGGGGTGGGTCCCGGCCGTTCCCAGTCTTCACCGCTGCGCCAGGGGAGACGGCTGAGCCAGCCGGGCCGGGTCCGTGCCTGCTGTCCCGAGCGGGCACCGGTCCTGTCGAAGGCCATGGTCTCGATCATGGTGCCAAGTCTAGGAGCTGCACGCCCGCGGGGGCTCCGCCGCAGGGATGAGCGACCTCCGGCGGATGAGGGCTGTGCTCCGGCCCGCGGGCGGGCGGCAGCCGCCGTCGTCGCCGTCGGGGGGCCGCCGTCGTCGGGCCGGAACCGGTGCGGTCGGGGTCCAGACGGCTGTGCTGGAGCGAAAGGAGTGATTTACTGCGTAGGTAGCGGCAGTCCGAACGGCAGCCGGCCATCAGCGTAGATGACAGGACTTCGAAGCATGTTTGTACAGGAAGCACAGGCGATACTGCCTGAACTGGTGGCCCTGCGGCGGGAGCTGCACCGGGATCCGGAGACCGGGATCAACCTGCCCCGGACGCAGGAAAAGGTCCTCGCCGCCCTGGAGGGACTGGATCTGGACATCACCCTGGGGGTCAAGACCACTTCCGTGGTTGCCGTGCTCCGCGGCGCGGAGCCCGGACCAACCGTCCTGCTGCGCGGTGACATGGATGCGCTGCCGGTGAGCGAACTGACCGATCTGGACTATGCCTCCACCAACGGCGCCATGCACGCCTGCGGCCATGACCTGCACGTCGCCGGCCTGGTCGGCGCCGCCCGCCTGCTCGCCGCGCAGCAGCAGGACCTTTCCGGCAACGTGATCTTTATGTTCCAGCCCGGAGAAGAAGGGCATGACGGCGCGAGCCTGATGATTGATGAGGGAGTGCTCGACGCCGCGGGGGAACGTCCCATCGCCGCGTACGGCATCCACGTACGGCCGGGGCCGCTGGGCGTCTTCCGCACCAAGCCGGGCACGCTGATGGCCGGCGCAAACGAACTGCGGATCACCGTGAAGGGCTCCGGCGGGCACAGCTCGCAGCCGCAGACCGCCATTGACCCCGTTCCGGCCCTGACCGAAATTGCCACGGCGCTGCAGACCATGGCCACCCGTCGGTTCTCGGCCTTCGACCCGATTGTGCTGACCGTGACCCAGCTTTCCGCAGGGGAAGCGATCAACGTCATTCCCGATACCGCCAGCCTGGGTGCCTCGGTCCGCACGCTGTCCGAGGAATCCCTGGACCGCGTGATCGTCGAGTCCAAGGCGCTCGCCGAGGGCATTGCCGCCGCGCACGGCTGCACGGCCGAGGTGGACTTCACCATCCGCTACCCCGTCACCCGCAACGACGCCGACCGGACGCGGGAGGCCGTCGCCGGGCTGCGGGAGATCTTCGGGGAGGACCGGGTGCTGGAGTCCCGTGACCCGCTGATGGGGTCGGAGGACTTTTCGCTGGTGCTCAACGAGGTTCCCGGCACCTTCATCTTCCTCGGTGCGACGCCGCCGTCGCTCAATCCGGTGACGGCCGCTTGGAACCACTCCCCGCGGGTGGTTTTCGACGACTCGGTGCTGGGGGACCAGGCTGCGGCTTTGGCGCAGCTGGCCTACAACCGGCTGACCTAGGCCGGCTTCCCCCGACCCCTGCACCCCTGCGTCATTCGGGCAGGGGTGTAGCGTCGAGGCATGTCTGCACTGAAGAAGGTCCTCGCCCTTGCCGCCCGCCCCGCGCCGCCGACGTCGAAACCCCGGCGTGTGGGTGCGGTGGCCCTTGGCTCGTTCCTGGCCTTCGCCGGAACGTCCCACCTGACCTTCGCCCGGCAGGAATTCCAGGCGCAGGTGCCGGAGTGGGTGCCGCTGAACGAGGACGCGGTGGTGCTGCTTTCCGGCGTGGCCGAGATCAGCCTTGGTGCGGCGCTGATCCTGCTCCGCAAGCGGCGGGTGCCGGTGGGTCTTGCTGCTGCGGCGTTCTTCATTGCCATCTTCCCCGGCAACATCTCCCAGTACGTCACCCACACGGATGCCTTCGGCCTCGACTCGGACGGCAAACGGTTGGTGCGCCTGTTCTTCCAGCCGCCGCTGGTGCTCTGGGCGCTGTGGTCCACCGGCGCCTGGAAGGCCCTGCGGGCGGCGACTAAGAAGGGGTAACCCGGTCAGGCGCAGGGTCAGCGGTGGACGCCCTGGCCCGCAGTTTCTCCTCCCGGGCCTGTGCCTTCGCCTGCAGTCGCCGGGCCTCTTCCTTTGCCTTCCGGCGTTTTTCCCGTCTGCGTTCTCGCCGCGCCCGGCGTCGTTCGTCGTTCCGGGCCTCGACCTCAAACTGCTCCGCTTCCCAGTCGCGGTACCACCGGGGTAGCAAGACGGGGCGCAGGAACTTCGGCAGGAAGTAGATATGGATCATCATCACGGTCATACACAACACGGCGGGAGCCATCATGAGCTCACCAATCACCCTGGCGTCCACGCCGAGTGCCTCCAGTCCGATGACAATGTCCATGGCAGTCAGCGGTAAGCCTGCCCAGAACATTATGAAGCCGTACCGGGAATGCTTCGCCGTCGAGGGGAAACTGGACGGACCGGTCCAGAATGTCCAGCGGCCGGAATACGCCAGGATGCCCGCCGTGAGCAGGACCGGACCGATGCATATTGCGAGGGCAGCGAACGCAATGACGGCAAACTGGGGCGGAGAGTCCATGGCGATCACTCTAGGGGACGGGCGCGGTGTGGTGGTGACGGCGGCGGGTCGCCTGCGCGCTGACTGCCGGCGAAGACGAAGAGGCTTAGCCCCGGAAACCCATCTGGTGAGCAGATAACGGGCTTATCGCCGCCGAATAACCCCGTTATCTGCTCAGCAGATCCCGCGAAGCCCCGTTATCTGCTCAGCAGATCCCGGCCCGCACGGTCATCGTGCGGTTATTGCTGCCTCCCGGCCGGCCAGGGGACATCTACTGCACTATGAACGCATCCGGGCCTATACAGCGCCGCAGAAGTTCCCACCCAATGGTGCAGCTGTTTCTCGTGTGGCAACAGCAGTCACACTCCCTCACAGTGAGTGGGAAATCCTCCAGATCCGGTCTGTCCCGGGCACCGCCTTCTGGGTAGCTGATGCTTGAGCCGTGGGTGATCTTCGCTGCATGGTGGGTGGTCGGGCTGGTCTTCTTCCGAGTACCGGCGGGCATCAAGGCAGAGCCCGACGCCGAGGAACACGTCCTTGCCCGTCTTCGGGCGCGGGTGCAGTAGATGGGACGGGGTCGCTGGCGCGGGCTGTGTAGGTCCGGAGTCGAGGGATGGGCGGGTTTGTGCTGCCGGTTGTGGAGTCTGCTGCCACTTTGGGAAATCGCTCCACTGCGCAGTGGCAGGGATTTCCCCAAATCGGTCGATTTCCCCGGGGTCAACGCCTTCGGATGGTGACAACGGGAAGCAGCTTCATGTCCGCGAAAGCGCCTCTCCCACCGCGGACGTGTCCGCTGACAAATTCGGTACGTGGCGCAGTGGGGGCGGAGCCCTTCGGGCGACGGTAGAAGGACCGGACCTGATGTGGTTTCGTGTCATCGAACCCGCTGAAGAAATCCTCATCGAGTGTTGTGTCTACCTGGCCGTTGGTGATCGTAATCGGGACCAGCCAAGTGTTCTCCGGTCGGTATCCCAGTGTCCGCGGTCCTGACGAGGCCGGCGTGCCCACTGTGCGAGGCCCCAATCCCGCTGAGCCGGTGGTAGCTTTTCTCCCTCGTACCCCGTGGACACCCTGACGAAGATTCTGTGCGGCTTCCGACATGAATTTCACTATGTCCTGATCGCGGTTAGACAAGGCCGTAAGGGCGGCAAGGTTCTTATAGTTTCCGAGGGGAATATGGTGGGTGGTAAGCGGAACATACTCGCCGGCTGCCAGGCCGTCCAACCAGTCATGCACGTCGTCGAACCGGACTTCCAGCAGGTCCCAGATCTCCCCAACTCGCCAGAAAACAAAGCGCCCGTGGCATAAATCGGTCAGGACACCCATGTACATAGGACGCAGCTTCACCAGCACGTTTTTGATTTTCTTGGCGGACGGCAGCGGAAGGCTTCGGGCCTTTCGGCCGATCTTGGAGCCCATCTCCCAGTAGGCAAAAATCCCGTAGCTGTACTCGCAAACCTCATTGATGATGCGAATATGTTCCCGATTCGTGGTTGCATAACCGCTTCTGGCCGCGATAATCCGGGCAATCTTCCGGTCCAGCTCCAGGACATCCCGGAACTGGTCGAAGAACGTTGAATACCTGCTCGGATGGAAGTCCTTTAGCGTCCGTTGGAGCTCTTCTACTGCCACAGATCCGGTGCTGACGGAGGTCCTGAAAGTCCGGAAAAAAGGCTCGGGCGCCTTTCCCGTGTGTTGCCCACCCTCGACTTCCTTTTGAATCAGGCCTACGACCTTCCGGGTTTGAAGTTGAACCACGGATGCAGGCTTTGGTGGGATCAAGGCTGTATTCGTCGCTGCAGCGGTCTGTGATCTCTTCACCCGACCTGCAGTGTGGGCATCGTGGCTCAGAGCAAGCTTGATAGCAGTCTCCGGATTTGGCGCTATGAGCGCCGATTTGGCAGATATGCCGTTCTTCCCGGACAGCTTGCCAGATTCGACTGCGGGCTTTTGAGACTCAACTCCGGACGCCGAGGAAAGCACATTCACAGAACTCGACGCTGAGGCGGTGCTCTTGTTTCGCGTGGCAGCAGGAAACGGTCGCTGCGATTTCTGACGCTGCGAATGCTCGGTGATTTGTGGCCACTCCCGTTTGGGGTGGCGGGACAGCTCCAACCGTGAGGGCATCAGCCCGTTCTTCTCAAGGTTCTCGCGCTCGTCCTGGCGGATCCGCTCGTATGTCTCGAAGGAGATCCTGCCGTCAGTACTCGGTGTATAGGGGAGCGGATGGTCCTGCCGCCATTTCCAGCGTTCCCCGAAGAACTCCAGCAGCACCTCCACTTCGGACGCGTACAGCATCAGTTTCGGGGTCGTTTCCTCGCGAGATACCCCACGGCGGATTACTTCATTTATGACATCGATTCGGGGCAGCATCAGATCGCGGGCGAGCCGCGAAAGTGTCATGGATAGGCTGTCAGGATGCCCTTCGGGGACCGCCAGCTCCTGCCAGTGGGCCTCCCTAACACTAGATTCCCCCTCCTTCGTCAGACGGTAGCTGGCGTGCATTTCATCGCTGTCGCCACCACTCTTGCGGATGACCCACTGGATCGACCGGTTGAGTTCCTTGGCCAGGCGGTGGACCGGCACCTTCTCGTCGTATTCGGGGTCAGCGGCACGGGCCAGATCATCCCGGAGGGGCTGGAGTTTCTGGCGAAGTTCTTTATCGAGCAAGGTGGATCGTCTTTCGGGCAGCGCATCATCATTGACGCGGGTGGAGAGGTGGAAGGAACAAAGAGCAGATCGCTGCGGTGGCCCCGCACATAACGGCCGGGCCACCGTGAATTCAGAAGGGGGACCTAGCCCGTCCGCGCCTCCGCAAACCGCGGTGCCATGGACTCCATCTGCTCCATGACGAGCTTGATGGCGGCAGGCTGCTTGTCCGGCGGGTAACCATTTAGGACGAGGAGCCGTTTGATGGAGGAACGCAGCTTGGCCCGGACATCGTCGCGCACGGTCCAGTCCGTCCGGACGTCGCGGCGCATCACCTTTACCAAGTCGCGGGCGATGTTCGCCAGGACGCCTTCGCCCTGGACGTCCACGGCAGATTCGTTCTGCGACACCGCGTCGTAGAACGCCAGCTCGTCCTCGTTCAACGCCGGATTGAACTGCTTGCCGCGGTCCTTCTCCTGCGAGACCTCCTTGGCCAGCTCCACCAGGGCGGCAATGACCTCGGCGGAGGTCAGCTGCTGGTTGGTGTACTTGTTCATCAACTCGGTGATCCGCTCCGAAAAGGCCCGTTCCCGGATCGCATTGTTCCGCGTGGTCCGCGTGGCTTCCTCCGAGATGAGCTTCCGCAGCGCCTCGATGGCCAGCTGGGGATTCCGGGCCTGCTGGGTCTTGGCCATGAACTCCGGGGTCAGGTCATCCAGGGACGGCTTCGGCATGCCGGCTGCCTCGTAAATGTCCAGCACCTCGCCGGAGACCGTCGAGGTGGCGATCAGCTGACCGAGCAGCCGGGAGATGTCCTCGGGCACGGGCTCGCCGCGGGACTGGCGGTCCTCCGCGTCCCACTTGGCCATCCAGACCCGGATTTCCTCGTAGACCTTGATCTCCGGCAGCAGGCCGGACAGATGTTCGGAGCCCGAGCACAGCGCCCAGGCCCGAGCCAACTGGCCGGAATAGCGCCGGTACTGGGAGGCGAGGCTTTCGCCGTCGGGCTCCGGCTGGTTGCCGGGGGTGTGGGGATCGCGTAGGTAGTTCACCGCTCCGGTCACGGCGTGCAGGAACGCCTTCGGTCCGCCCTTGTTCAGCGTGGCCTTCCAGTTGTGCCCGGCAAGCAGCTCCCGCAGCTTCTCCACCAGGGTTTCGGTGAGTGCGATGGCTTCGTCGATGTTCTTGCCCAGCGGCTGCTGTTTGCCGTCCTGCCGGCTGTATTCCTTGAGCGCGGCGGCCAGGTTTTCCGCCAGCGGGGCGTAGGCCACGAGCAGGCCGTCCTCCTTGCCGCGGAAGGTGCGGTTCACCCGGGCGAGGGTCTGCATCAGCAGGGCGCCCTTCAGCGGCCGGTCCAGATAGAGGGTGTGCAGGGGCGGGGAATCGTAGCCGGTGAGCATCATGTCCTTGACGATCACCAGTTCAAGTTCGTCATCCACGGTCTTGAGCCGTTCCTTGATCACGGCGTTCATCGAGTCGCGACGCACATGGTTGGAGACCGGGGGAGTATCCGACGCGGTGCCGGAGTACACCACTTTGATCTTGCCCTTGTCGAGCTCGTCCGAGTGCCAGTCCGGTCGGATCTGCACAATGGCATCGTAGAGCCGGGCACAGATCTCACGGGTGGCGCCCACGATCATGGCCTTGCCCGGCGCATCGATGAACTTGCACATCTGGTCCCGGCGCCGTTCCCAATGCTCCACCAGGTCCTGCGCAAGTTTGGCGATGCGCTCCGGAGCTCCGTAGACGGCGTTGACGACGGCGACGCTCTGCTCGATGCGTGCCCGCTCGGTATCGTCCAGCCCGGCGGTGGCTTCGTCGGCGGCCTCGTCCAGGGATTCTTCGGTGATGCCGTCGGCCAGGCCGACCTTGATCAGCCGCGGCTCGAAGTACACGGGGACGGTGGCACCGTCGTCGACTGCCCGGTTGAGGTCGTAGATGTCGATGTAGTCGCCGAAGACTTCGCGGGTGTTGCGGTCCTCGAAGGAGATGGGGGTGCCGGTGAAGGCGATCAGGGTGGCGTGCGGCAGGGCGTCACGCAGGTGCCGGGCGTAGCCGTCCAGGTTGTCGTAGTGGCTGCGGTGGGCTTCGTCCACCACCACAATGATGTTGGTCCGGTCCGAGAGCAGCGGGTGCTCGGCGCCGGCGTCGCGCTCGGCCTGGCTGCGGCCGAACTTCTGCAGCGTGGTGAAGTAGATGCCGCCGGTGGTGCGGCTGCTCAACTCCTCGCGCAGCTCGGAGCGTTTGCGGACTTGCCGTGCGGTTTCGGGCAGCAGCTGGCTCTGCACGAAGGTTTCGTACAGCTGCCCGTCCAGTTCGTTGCGGTCGGTGATGACGACGACGGTGGGGTTGCGCAGCTTCGGGTGGCGGACCACCAGGTTGGTGTAGAGCTCCATTTCCATGGACTTTCCCGAGCCCTGCGTGTGCCAGACGACGCCGGCCTTGCCGTTGCTGCCCACAGCCTGGACGGTGCTGCCAACGGCCTTGGTGACGGCGAAGTACTGGTGGGGTTTGGCGATCCGCTTCGTCAGACCGGAGGCACCCTCGTCGAAGGCGGTGAAGTTGTGGACCAGCTGCAGGAAGCGTTCCTGGTTGTACAGGCCCAGCAGTGCGGTATCCAGTCCGGTGGCTGGTTCGCCGTCGAGCAGGGCACCTGGCGTGACGGGCTTGCCGTCGTCGTCCACGTTCCAGGGCGAGAAGTGGTTAAACGGGGTGAACGGGGTGCCGTATTTGGCGAACAGTCCGTCGGAGGCGAGCGTGAAGACGCAGAACCGGAACGCCATGGGGAATTCGCGCAGGTAAGTGGCGAGCTGGTTGTGCGCGGCGGCGACGTCGGCGTTCTTGCTGCCGGCCTTCTTCAGCTCGACGATGCTCACGGGCATGCCGTTGCAGTACAGCACCAGGTCGAAGCGGCGTTTGTAGTCGCCGTGCTGGAGGGTGACTTGGTTGACGGCCAGCCAATCGTTCTCGTCCGGGTCGTGGCTGAGCAGGCGCAGCGTGGGGCTGACCTCGGTGCCGTCCGCGTCGATGTAGGTGAGCCGGAAGCCGCCGGTGAGGTAGTCATGGATCCGCTTGTTCTCGGTAATGGCATCGGCGGACTTGGGCGCGGTGATTTCCGCCAGCGCCTGTTTGAGGTACTGGACGGGTACCGCCGGGTTGAACTTCTGCAGGGCAGCCAGCAGCCGAGGCCGGATGAGCAGTTCATCCCAGGTGTCGCGCTCGCCGGTGCCGGGTGCGATGTCGTGGCCTGTTTTTGGGAGCCAGCCGAGCGGTTCGGCGAGCATCTCCAATGCGCTGCCTTCCCAGTCGGCTTCGGAGTACCCCAGCTGCGTCTTAGTCATTCGATGAACCCTCTTCTTGCTTTGGTGCTTCGGTTTCAGCGACACGTTGGTCTGGTATGGACCCAGAATGCAGAGACTTGCTTCCGTTGGAAAGCGAGGGTTGCGTGATGGTCTGGTTGGCTACACCGAACGGCACATGCACGCCAGCGACAAAAGAAGATGCCGGTTCAAGGTGCATTGTCTGATCATCGAAGAAGATGTGCGGGTGCATGACTTCGAGAACCTTTGTTTTTGGGATACCTCCCAAGAAGAAGGCATCGTTTACGGCGACACCCCACCCTTGCAGGCTGCGAACGGCCCGTTCATGAGCTGGTGCGCTCCTTGCCGTAATTAGCGAGACACGTAGTCTTGGAGCATAGTCTGGGTCAGCAGCTTTACGCTCTAGCTCAAGGTTTTGAATCATGTTGAGATCTTCGAGCAAGTTTTTGAGCGGTCCTGGGTTCAGCGGGCGTGCAACATTTTCTGTTTCGTGTCTTTGGTACTCGGCGAGATCCGCTGATTTCTTATAAATCCGTTCCGACTCGTCTCCTGCGAGGACGCTGTCAAAATCGAATGCTACCCTCAGCGCAGGATCGTCCTCATCGTATTGAGCGGTTGTCGGCAAAACATGGCCAGCTGGAAAACCCAGCGCCGTGGCGGCATCCACGTCCTTTCGGTTGCCTGACAGGAAGAGTGACATGTCGAATGCCCCGATGTATTCGACAGGTGCCTTTCCTTGGGTGAAGACGGCCCGAGAAATCTTCAGCTTGTAAGCCTCCACCGAGCGCAGTAGTCGGAGCCCGGTCGACGGGTCGTTCTTGGATAGAACAATGACCTCTACGACTGGATCTCCGGGGCGTAGATCGTTGAGTTCAAGTAGTCCTTTTACGAAGGGGAATGCGTCACCGGGCCTGAGCGTGTCATCAATTCGCTCGTCTTGATACTCGCGGTATTTCTTCTCTCCGTGCTGTACAAAGAAAGCATCGGATTCGGTAAGGTCAAAAAGTGCGCTAGATGCGATACCAATGACGAGACGATTTTCGAGACTGTAAGACATAGTTTCCCCAAGTTCTTCATGTTGATTATTTTTGGAAGGAATACGTGGTTCTAAATGTCCTTTACTCGCAGCCTCCCGGACATCAGCTGCGGAAGCAGGGCGTTGCGGGTCGCCGCTATGATCTCGCTTTCTTTCACTGTTTCAGCTACTAGGTCCAGCTGGGGAGCGATCAAGGATTCCAAGTAAGAAATTTCGTGCCCTGGCACATCCGGGAGTTGCAGGTGCGCAAACGTCTTCATTGTGATTGTGTCGAATACAGACCCATGGGCAATTGATTTGGCCCGCTTCGCCGCTCCGAGAATACCGAAGTAGAGCATCCCGGGGGGGAGGTCTCCGGGGACGAATCCGTAGCATGATTGGTTGAAAGCCGCCGGCGCAGCAAGACGTGCGACTGCGCCCACGGTTCCGCGCGCCGTCAGGATGACGCTGCCAGACGGAAGCGGCTTGGCCTTTGTCTGAGACGCGGCTGTGGCGGAAATTTTCTCTTCTGTGTCTGTGATAACTCCATTCTTTGCACCGGTAACGTCCTTGGCTGAAGCCCACAGAACATCACCACCCCAGAATTCGGTGCGGCCCCTGGCCGGAGTTCCGCCCAGAATGGGCGTCAGCACCTCGTTCATGGGCCGCTCCATGAAGGGAGCGGTGCCGTGGCGGTAAATGTCCTCGGACAGCTTCATGGCGGTTTCGGCGAGCTTGGTGTTCGCGGCGATCTTGTCGTCGAGGGCCCCCAGCACCTCCGCGATCGCCCGCTGCTCGCTCAGTGGAGGATGTGGCACCTTCAGCTGCGCAAGCTCGGATCCTCGGATACCAGCCGCGGCGACTTGATGGACAATCGTCTCTATACTTCGGCGTCCCTGAGGTGATTTGAAGTAGTAATAGAGGTATGCAGGAGAGGCGCGGTGTTGGTCAATACGAACTCGGATTAGGTGGCTTTCCCACGTCCTTTCACTTCTCGAGGGAAGGACTAGAGAGCACTTTCCTGCACCTTCGTAAGTGAGCGATTGACGAGCGAATAGGAGGTCATAGTCCTCGAGTAAGTAATCTTTCCGCTGGGCATCTGTAAGCGGCGCGAGCTCGCACTCCTCATTCGATATGCGGTCGTAGGCGAAAATCTCCTTCATGTTGATCATTGGAACGCCAGTTCCCCGCAGATTAGACGCGTAGCTTACGCCATTCCGCAACGGAGCCGAGAACAGATCCCGGAAAACGACGGATTCCATCAGATCCGCCCCAACTGCTCGCGCACAGCCTTCGCAAGCCGGTCGGATTCCTCGAACTGCTCGAACAGTTCCTTCTTCAGCCGCTCGATCTTCTCCTCGATCGGCTCGCCGTCGTCCTCAATTGCGGCAGCACCGACGTAGCGGCCGGGGGTCAGGGCGTAGTCGGCAGCCTTGATCTCTTCCAAGGTGGACGAATAGCAGAAGCCGGGTTCGTCGTCGTACTCCAGGCCGGCCTCTACGGCGGAGGACTTGCCGCGCCAGGCGCGGAAGGTGTTGGCGATCTTGTTGATGTCGTCCTCCGACAGGGCGCGCTCGGCGCGGTCCACCATGTAGCCCAGATTGCGGGCATCAATGAATAGCACCTGACCGGACCGGTCGATGGAACCGTTGGGGCCGGCGGTCTTGTCCTTGGCGAGGAACCAGGTGCAGACCGGGATGCCGGTGCTGCGGAACAGCTGGGTGGGCAGGGCGATCATGCAGGAGACCAAATCGGCCTCCACCAGCTGGGCGCGGATCTGGCCCTCGCCGCCGGAGTTGGAGGACATGGAGCCGTTGGCCATGACCACGCCGGCCTTGCCGCCGGGGGCGAGCTTGGAAATGATGTGCTGGATCCAGGCGTAGTTGGCGTTGTTGGCCGGAGGGACGCCGAACTTCCAGCGCGGATCGGACTCAGAGCGGGCCCAGTCCTTGATGTTGAACGGCGGGTTGGCCAACACGTAGTCGGCTTCCATTTCCGGGTGCTGGTCCCGGGCAAAGGTATCGCCCCAGCGGGAGGCCAGGTTGCCGTTGAGGCCGTGAATGGCAAGGTTCATCTTGGCCATCCGCCAGGTGCGCTCGTTGAGCTCCTGCCCGTAAACCGAGATGTCCGAGCCCTCCTTGTTATGGGCTTCGAGGAACTTCTCGGTCTGCACAAACATGCCGCCGGAGCCGCAGCACGGGTCATAGACGCGGCCGTGGTCCGGTTCGAGGACCTCCACCAGCACGCGGACGACGCCGGCGGGAGTGTAGAACTCCCCGCCCCGCTTGCCCTCGGCGCGGGCAAACTTCTCGAGGAAGTATTCGTAGACCTCGCCGAGCAGGTCCCGGGCCTTCTTGGCGCCGTCGCCGGTGAAGCGGGCGGAGTTCAGCAGGTCCAGCAGTTCGCCGACGCGGCGCTGATCCACGTTGTCCCGGTTGTAGATGGTGGGCAGCGTGGCGGCCAGGGTGGGGTTGCCGCCCATGATGAGCGTCATCGCGTCATCGATCAGTTCGCCGATGGACTTCGCCGGGGCATCAGCGGAGGCCTGGGTGCCCTTGGCGTTTTCGGCCAGGTACTGCCAGCGTGCCCGCGCCGGCACCCAGAAGACGCCGCGCCCGGTGTACTCGTCCACGTCGTCGATCAACTGGGCGATCTGGTCATCATTCATGCCGTCCGCTTCCAGCTCTGCCCGGATCTGGCTGCGGCGTTCCTGGAACGCGTCGGAGACGTACTTCAGGAACACCAGGCCTAGGATCACGTCCTTGTACTGGGACGCGTCCATCGAACCGCGCAGCTTGTCGGCGGCCTTCCAGAGCGTGTCCTTGAGTTCCTTCATGGTTGACGGCAGGGCGGCAACCTTTGTTTTCGGGGGCACTAGCTGTTTCCTTCCATTGCGGCGTATATGTCTGTCACGGTGAGGGTTCCTCCGGCTACGCCGTCCAAGACCAGCGTAGTGAGTTCCTCAAGCTGTTCGAGCCGGGCGCGGGCGCGGGTGCGCTGCATTTCGATTTCGGTCAGGAACGCGGCCACCTCCCGGCCGGGATCGTCACGGACCTGACGGACCGGCCAGCGCTTCCACGGGCCACGGTTGCCGGCCTGGGCGTTGATGTCCGCGGCGAGCATTTCCGGCAGCAGGCCGTCGGCCCGTTCCTTGTTGATCCGGAGGATCCGGGCCGGATAGTCGACGACGGCGGACCCCTGGGTGTCCACCACGGCCGCGGCGCGCGGTCCGGTGCAGAACACGACGTCGCCGGGTTCCGTGAGCCGGCCGTTCTCGTGCAGGGTGCTGAAGGCCATGAAATCCACGCGACGCGAACCGAGCGGCAGCTCGCCCAGCAGCTCCGGCACGCCGAGGACAGGTGTGCCGCTCCCGGAGCCGGTTTCGCCGTCGTACATGCGGTTTCCCTGCACGTAGCGGACCCGCTTCTCGGCCAAAAGATCCCCGAGGGCGCGGGGCCGGCGGCGGGCGGGTGTTTCCGTGACCGGTTCCACCGAGTACCGGAACAGGGTATCTGCCGGACTATTGGTGCTGAGTGCTTCCAGGATGTCATCAGCCCGGAGCGCAGCCGTGGCTCCGGCAGTGACACTTTGCGGAGGTGCGGCGTGCGCGGAAGTCACCAGTGAGGTGTCGCCGGGGAGGATGGCGCGGGTGAGGATCAGTCTCGCGAACCGGAAGGAATGCGCCCGGATGTCTGCCCGGGAGCCCATGCTGGCGGCCAGATCGCTGATCAGGTCCTGCACCACGTCCGGGGTGAGGGTTTCACCGGTGAGGTCCGCGACCATGGTCCAGCGTTCCGGGATGGGCACGTTGGGGTGTGAAGGGCCCAGCACCCAGATGGCAGAAATCTGCCGGGGTTTGCTTTTGAGCAGCCCCTTGGGCAGCCGGACGATGGCTCGGACGCGGCCGTCACGGATCAGTCCGGAACGGACCGCCCGCAGGGCGCCCTTGGGCAAGACATCGCACAGCACTGAGGCCGGAGCCAGCACAACGCCGCGCTGCCGGTCATCCATTTGCAGCACGCTGTGGTCGATGGCGTTCAGGACCTGCAGGGCGTCCATGTCCGGGGAGCCCGGTGACGGATACTGTGCCAGATGGACGGCGGAGCCGGTCAGGCTGAAGGCCCCCGATTCTTCAACGGCCAGCCGCTTCTGCGGCAGCCCGTGCACGAGCAGGCGACGGCGGACCAGCCGGGCGGAGCCGCCGTCGTCGTCCCCGGCCATCAAGGTGGCGTCGCTGCCGTCGCCCAGGAGACGGGCCACCGTCAGGAGCAGGTCGCTACTGCCGCTGGATGGGTCGGCGAAAACCGGGCTGTCAGGGTGTGCTGCTGCCAGCTCGACGGCGATGCCGGCCACCAATTCCAGTCCCTGTTCGCTGAGCGCCACGTCGGAATGCGCGCGCAGTCCCTGACGGAAACGGTCCGCCAGCAGCTTCTCGAAAGCCGGAGCAGGGTGGAACGCACCCTCCACCAGCAGCTCCGAGTAGCGGGCCAGCGGCTCCAGTGCCTGTCCGGCGGCATCCAGTTCCCGAAAGAGCAGTTCATCGTCAGGGTCCTGCTCGTCGGCCAGGTCCAGAAGCTCGTCCGCATCCTTGCCGGCCAGGGGCTCACCCGTCAGTACCCGCAGGGCCAGCAGGGCCGTGAGGGTGGCGAAGACCAGCGTGCGGTCCCGGGGCAGGTCGGCGGCGACGGCGAAGGCGCCGAGGTCGGCCTCGGCATCGGGATTGTTGCCGTGCCCGGTTGCGGCCAGCCAGTTGGCCACTTGCCCGGCGTCGAACCGTTCCTGTCCGTTGCTGGACGCGACCGGTTCGGGGAACGGCGAGTTCTGGCCGCGGAAACGGCTGCGCCACATGGAGACGGTGGGCCGCTGGACCTTGGCCAGAAGCGCGATGTCCGAAAGCGAGATGAGGAGCCGGGCCGGCGTGGTCATGTGATGGCTCCTTTGCTGTCGGGTATGTGCGTTAGGTCCAGAGTACGGCCATAAATGTAACGGTGATCAAAATCACTGATAAGGGGGGTTATCGGATATTGAGACCCACTTGCCCAAGTGCCGGGCCTACGTTGATGGAGCGGGAATGAGGCCACCGGTCGCCTCCCGCAAGCTGCGGCCGTTGCAGGTGTTGGGGGAACGGCCGCAGCTTCTCCAAGCAGTTCCCATCGCAGTAAGGAAGAAGACCATGACGCAGGAATCCTTTGGCCAGGCCGGAGCATATACCGGCTCGGAGGCTCTTTCCGGGCTTGGTCTTCCGGAGGGTATGCCGCCGGCGCCTCCAGCTCCGCTTCCCATAGCTTCACAGGATCCTGTTACCGCCCAACAGTTCCGAACCGGCGGAATTATGCCTTGTTTGCCGGTACGGGCCTGCTAATTGGACTCGGTGCGGGCCTCCTATTGGCCCAACTGGATCTCTCCTCACCTTCCACTGCCCTCGCATACGCAGTAGCGGAATGCCAGGTCGAGGATGATCCGTACATTCAGCTCGGCGACGAAGGGCAGAGCCTCACGATGAGCGGCGAGGGTGAGGATTCCGGACAGCGTCAGCAGCCAGATGGGCAGCACCCGAGCTCTTGACGGAAGGCAAACCGCCGAGTGGGAGGACTTCTCTGCGTCCTGGAGCTATCACCCGGACAGCGGCATGAACGTAGTCGTCAACATCGTGGACAAGTAGCAGTAACCACCCACTTTCCAACCAATCAAACAAAAGGAAACACCATGCGTACAAACCTCTCAGCAGCCGTAACCCGCAAGCGGCTCCTGCTTCCCGCCGCGGCACTTGCGCTGGGCTTGGCACTGTCCTCCTGCTCCGCAGAAACCAGCACCGGGGTGGGTGCCGGCAATGCGCCCGAAGGCGGGCAGACAACCGCTACTGAAGGAGCGCCGTCCGCTGCCGCCCCCGCCGTCGGCGTACCCTTTACCGCGGACATGGGCAACGGCAACGTAGCCCGCATCACGATCGTCTCCGCCGAACATGCCGACACGGCAAGCACGCAGTCCTACGTACCTGCTGCTGTCAATGGGAGCTTCCTGGTACTCGACGTCCTGTGGGAAACCGAGTCCGGCGTCACCTCCGCCAACCCGCTCTATTTCAATGCGAAGGACGGCGAAGGCCGGAAGGGTGAGACGTACCTGTTCGCGGATAACCAGCTCGGAACCGGTGAGGTGCAGGTCGGCGACAAGTCTCGGGGGACCGTTGTCTTCGATATTGCCCCCGGTCCGGCGACCGTCACCGTAACCGACCCGCTGCTGCAGGAAGCGGCACGGATCCAAGTCGGTTAGCCGAGCACGTTAGGAGTAGCGTCCCCTCTGCATTTCGGAGGGGACGTTCTCTGTACTATCTACGAAAGCGGGGCATTGTCCCCACCAACGATTGGGGGATACGGCCATGAAGCTTCGGAAGTTACTTCTGGAAGAGATTTCTACTAGTGAAGCCGCCGGGCTCCTCCATCGGTACTACACCGAGCCCTTTTCCAAGGGCCAGGTCCGCACCGGAGCCCGCTTCGACACTTGGGCCGGAGGGGGAGACGCACCCGACATCGTCAACACCATCACAGCCGATGACATGCTCGCTGCATCGTTCCTTTCGGTCCCGTTTGAGCCGACGGCGGTTATTGGCATTCTGGACGAGCGGCGTGTAGACATTGCGGGGCTGCTGAGCAGGATCCCTTTCGATCTGGACCTGGCTGACCTCCAGCAGGATGAATTTAAGGGCGTGCTGGGGGAAGAAAGCCCAGCATGGAAGCTCTGGGACGTTCTCCGCGGCAATGATTTGGAGGAGAAGGAGAAGTGGGGAATCGGACCCACTCGGGCGAGCAAGCTGATGGCCCGCAAGCGTCCCCGGCTGATTCCGATTTGGGACTCGGTGGTCGAAGACCAGGCCGAATCGAAGGGTTCCCTGACCCAGTGGACGGATTGGCACGCGGCGCTTACAGCGGATGGCTGCGCGCTCGCCCATCACCTCGATGAGATACAGCGCCAGGCTAATCTCCCGCACACCGTTTCCCGGCTCCGCTCCATGGACGTGGTCCTCTGGATGCGCGGCCGGCAAGCGGCCTAGTTTGGAAGCGTGCTGCTGCGGCGAAGCGGTTTTGCCCTGAACACGCATCTACTGTTATGTGCTCACCGGATGGAGCTAAGTCCCGTTATCTGCACAACCGCCGCCGCACCGCACGTTCATAGTGCAGTAGATACTGCCTGAGACCGACGAGGGGACATCTACTGCACGATGAACGCGGTGGAACCGTCTTTTCCGGCAGAACATCCCAGCCAGTGGTGCTTCTGTTCCCGCCGGGACAACAACAGTCCCAAACGTCACACTGCGTGGGAAACTGTGCCGGCGTCGCCCGATGGACGGCGCCTATGGACAGCTGCTGCCGCCCGGAAGCCCGCCGGACAGCGTCTTCAGTACAGACGGTGCGAACAAGGAATTGGATGGAAGCACCGCCGTCGGCCCTCCCCTGTGCGCGGAGGCCCCAGACTCCTCCCGCAACTCCTCCTCACCCGCCCCGCGCATCCTTCAGCACCCGGCCCGAACCCGGCCCCGAACCGTTGCGAAAGCGTCACGGTATTGGCGTTTGGAGCATTTCGGGGCGCTTTGTGAGGCAGGTAACGGTAAGGTTGCTTCGTAGTTTTCGCCTGGATTCCGAACCGCTGGCGGCAACAAGGAACATACGTAACCAGAGTGAATGAGGTCTTGATGTGTGGGAATTCGTGGCGGACCGGTATCAGCAGATCCTGTTCGCCGGATGGCAGCACTTCAGCCTAGTCGTCCAGTGCCTGGTCCTGGCCACGGTCATTGCCGTAGTCATCGCGTCACTGGTGTACCGCAATAAAACCCTCACCGGAGTGGCCAACGGCGTCTCCGCAGTGGGCCTGACGCTGCCGTCCTTCGCCCTGATCGGCCTGCTCATTGCACCCTTCGGGTTTGGTGCGGTGCCGGCCGTGATCGTGGTGGCGTTCTATGCCACCCTGCCCATCCTGCGCAACGCGGTGGTGGGCCTGTCCGGAATCTCCCCGACCGTCGTCGAATCTGCCCGCGGCGTCGGCATGGGCCGGATGCGCACGCTGCTGCGCATCGAACTGCCGCTGGCCTGGCCGGTGATCCTCGCCGGCGTGCGGGTGTCGGCCCAGATGGTGATGGGTATCGCCGCCATTGCGGCCTACGCCCTCGGCCCCGGCCTGGGCGGCTTCATCTTCACCGGCCTGTCCCGCCTCGGCGGGGCGAACTCCCTGGAGTCCGTGGTGGTCGGCGTCGTCGGCGTCATCCTGCTGGCCCTGATCCTTGACCTTCTCCTGGTCGGCCTCGGCCGGCTCACAACCCCGCGAGGTATCCGTGTCTGAGACTCCCACCACCACAACCGACGCCAAAGCCACCGCCACCGGCATCCTGCTCGAGGATGTCACCAAGCGCTACCCCGGGCAGGACAAACCGGCAGTCGGCGGCCTGACCATGGAGATTCCGCAGGGCAGCATCGTGATGCTGGTCGGCCCGTCGGGCTGCGGCAAGACCACCACGCTGAAAATGATCAACCGGCTCATCGAGCCCACCAGCGGACGGATCATCCTCAACGGCGAAGACGTCACCGGGATTGACGGCGACCAGCTGCGCCGCGGGATCGGCTACGTGATCCAGGCCGGCGGGCTCTTCCCGCACATGACCGTGGCGGCGAACATCGCCGTCGTGCCCAAGATGCTGGACTGGGACAAGGGCCGCATCCAGGCCCGGGTGGACGAGCTGCTCGAACTGGTCTCCCTGGACCCGGCGCTCTACCGGGACCGCTACCCGAAGGAGCTCTCCGGCGGACAGCAGCAGCGCGTGGGCGTGGCCCGCGCACTGGCCGCCGATCCGCCCGTGCTGCTCATGGACGAACCGTTCGGCGCCGTGGATCCGATCACCCGCCAGCGACTGCAGGACGAACTGCTCCACATCCAGTCCGAGCTGCACAAAACCATCGTCTGCGTCACCCACGACTTCGACGAAGCGGTGAAGCTGGGGGACTGGATCGCGATCTTCGACGAGGGCGCCCAGCTGGTGCAGTACGACTCGCCGGAACGGATCCTGGCCAACCCCGCCAACGAGTTCGTGGAGAACTTCATCGGCTCCGGCGCGGGCCTGAAGCAGCTCACCCTGACCCGCGTGAACGAGGTGGAGCTGATGACTCCCATCACCGCCGGCATCGGCGACCTTGCCAGCGACACCCTCTCCCGGCTGCAGGGCGCCGGCGAGCAGAATGCCGTGGTGCTGGACGAACGTGAACGCCCCATCCAGTGGCTCTCCCGCCGCCAGCTCAGCCGGCTGGACCGGCACACGGACGCCGTGGATCCCAAGCTTCCCGTGATAGGGAACCAGGCCACGCTGAACGACGCCCTGGACACCATGCTGGTCTCCAGCACCGGTGCTGCGCTCGTGACCGGGCCGCGCGACCGGTTCCTCGGGATGGTCACCGTGCAGACCGTGATGGAAGCCATCACGGCCGCGAACGAGGCCGCCCAGCTGGGATCCTCCAGCGCACCGGTGGGCGTGAACAGCGGCGTCATCAAGCGCAGCACTGCGGCGCAGGCTCCGGTGCCGGACGCCGCGGGTGCCACTGCCGCCAGCCAAGGCACCCGATGAGCACTGCACAGACGACGGCGGCCCAGGCCCGGGTCGAGGCCGAGAGCGGCGCCGGCCCGACGTCGTGGCGGCCGCTGCTGCTGCAGCTGGCCGGCATTGCCGTGGCCTTCGGGCTCCTGATGCTCTGGCTGACCACCGCCGACCTCAGCGTCACCGAGCGCACCACTCTCGCCCCCGCCGCACTGTGGGACTACACGGTGCAGCACCTGCTGCTTACCGGCGTGTCCGCGGTGATCGTGCTGGTGATCGCCATCCCGCTGGGCGTGCTGCTGACCCGCGGACGGATGCGCCGATTCACCGGCGGGATCATGGCAGTGGCCAACATCGGCCAGGCAGCTCCGGCCATCGGGCTGCTGGTGCTGCTGGCCTTCTGGATGGGCTTCGGTTTCCGGGCCGCCATCACCGCCCTGGTGGTCTACGCCCTGCTGCCGGTCATGCGGAACACCATGGTCGGCCTGCAGCAGGTGGACCCGCGCATTGTCGAGGCCGGCCGCGGCGTCGGCATGAGCAACGCCCAGGTGCTGTTCCGGCTGGAACTGCCGCTCGCGGTGCCGGTGATGCTCTCCGGCGTCCGGACCGCCCTGGTGCTTCTGGTGGGCACCGCCACCCTGGCCACGTTCGTCAACGGCGGCGGGCTGGGGATCCTGATTACTACCGGCGTGAACCTGAACCTGACAACGGTGCTGGTGGCCGGCGCCCTGCTGGTGGCGCTGCTGGCGCTGGTGGTCGACTGGATCGGCCGCCTGGTCGAGCACATTGCCCGGCCGAAGGGACTCTGATGACCAAGCAGCCAAACATCCGCGTGCGGCTCGCCGCCGCAGGAGCCGCCGCCGTCGGCCTGTTGCTTGCCGGCTGCGGACTGCAGCCGGCAGCCTCCTACGTACCGGAAGCGGACCCCGGGCTGATCCAGCCCGTCGAGGGGCTGCCCGAGGACGCGAAGCTCACCGTCACGAGCAAGAACTTCACCGAACAGCTCGTCCTGGGCAAGATCGCGGTGCTGGCCACGAAAGTGGCCGGTTTCGATGTCACCGACCTGACTAATGTTCCCGGCAGCCAGCCCGCTCGGGAGCTGCTCCTCTCCGGGCAGGCAGGCATGACCTGGGAATACACCGGCACCGGGTGGATCGCCTACCTGGGCCAGAGCGAGGGCATCCCCGACAAGCAGGAACAGTGGCAGGCCGTGCATGACGCGGACCTGGCCAACGGCGTCACCTGGGGCGACCCGGCACCATTGAACAACACCTATGCCATGGCGATCCGCAGCGAAGCCGCCGAGGAGCTGGGCGTGGACAGTATTTCCGACATCGCCAACCTGCCGGTGGAGGAGCGCACGTTCTGCCTGGAGGCAGAGTTCAACTCCCGTCCCGACGGCATGAACCCGCTGCTGGAAAAGTACGGCATTCCCCGCGGCGACCCGAACGGGGTGCCGGACGCCAACATCGGCATTTACGACACCGGTGCCGTGTACTCGGCCACCGACGCCGGGGAGTGCAACTTCGGCGAAGTCTTTGCCACGGACGGACGCATCGACTCGCTGGGGCTGACCGTCCTCGAGGACGATCGGGCCTACTTCCCCGCCTACAACGCCGCCCCGGTCTTCAATACCAAGGCGTTGGAGGAGTATCCGGTGCTGGCGGACATCTTTGCGGAGGTATCGCCGTTGCTTACGGACGAGGAGCTGCGCAAGATGAACCTGGCCGTGGACGTCCAGGGCCAGGAGCCCGCCGACGTCGCGTTCGACTGGATGGTCGAGAAGGGCCTGATCACCGCTCCCGAGTGAGGTGCATACCGTGGACCTGCCCGTAATCCTCGACGCCGGCCACGTCGGCGACGCCGCCGGCCTCCTGCACCGCTATTACACGCAGAAGCTGACCTCCGGGCATGTGCGGACCGGCGCGAGGTTCGACACCTGGGCCGGGGGCGGGGATTCGCCCGGAACCGCCCACCGGATTACCGCCGACGACCTGGTGGCGCTGGCCCTGCTGGGCGAGGAGATCAAGGGGCCGGCCGTCATTGGGCTCCTTGAAACCAAGGCACCGGAAATCGGCGAGCTGCTGGAACTAATACCGGTGGGCCTGGAGCTGGCGGATGTCACCGACGTCGAATACATCCATGTCCTCGGCAAGGACAGCCCGGCGTGGCTGCTCTGGGAGATCTTCCGCGGGTATAAGGGCGGGCAGTGGAGAATGGGGCCCACCAAGACCAGCAAGCTGCTGGCCCGCAAACGGCCGAAACTGATCCCGATCTGGGATTCGCTGGTGGCCCGCAGCATCGGGGCCGGCACGTCCCTCACGCAGTGGGAAGAATGGCACGCGCTGCTGACCGCGAAGGACCGGGAACTGGTCCGGCGACTGGACGAGGTCCAGGCCCGGGCGGCGCTGCCGGTACGGATTTCCACCCTGCGGGTCATGGACGTGGTGCTGTGGATGGACGCCAAGCAGCGCGGTTTCCGGGCGGTTCCGGGCGACGACGAGTGAACGGCGGCGCCTAGTTCCGGTAGGTGAACACGGTCAGGCCGCCGGTCGCGAAGCGGGGGATATCGGCGTTGGCCGCCTGCCCCTCGGCGGTTGTCAGGGACTCCTGCATGGCAGATTCGCTATCGAAATCGGCCTCGAACAACGCAAAATACGGGGGGCGCTCCTCTGAGGACCTCAGTTCCTCGGAGGCCCGCAGGGCGCGGAGGCCGGGAATGTTGCGCACCAGCGGCAGGTGCACGCTGCGGTAGTGCCGGCGGAAGGCATCGGGGTCCCGCGGCTGGCGGAACAAAACAACGAGCGTGTGCATGCCGACAACGTAGCGCGGCCGGGTGCGGCGGGACAGGGGGCGGGGGCGCGGCGCCGGTTAAGGACAGTCGGTCCCGTGCCGGGCTAGAGTCCTCAGTACGCCGGGCCCATGCCCGCGGACCCGCGACCAAGAGGAACCGCCATGTCACTTTCCACCAGCCCAGCCTCAGCGCCGACGCCGGAACTTCCGGACAGCATGCGCGTCTCGGTCCTGCGCGTCCCGGTTCCCGGCCGCGGCAACGACGACGCCGCCCCCAACCAGCTGTCCGTCGATGAACGGCCGCTGCCGCAGCTGGAACCGAACGAGGTGCTGGTCCGGGTGGCCGCCGTCGGCGTCTGCGGCAGCGACGTGCATTATTTCCGGCACGGGCGGATCGGACAGTTCGTGGTGGAGGATCCGCTGGTGCTCGGGCACGAGGCCTCCGGGACCGTTGCCGCGGTGGGCGCCGCAGTGGATCCGGCCCGGATCGGCCAGCGCGTCTCCATCGAACCCCAGAAACCCTGCCGCCGCTGCGAACAGTGCAAACAGGGCCGCTACAACCTCTGCCCGGACATGGCGTTCTACGCCACCCCGCCGGTCGACGGCGCGTTCGCCGAGTATGTGGCGATCGAATCCGACTTTGCCCACGCCGTCCCCGACACTGTCTCGGATGAGTCCGCGGCCCTGATGGAACCGCTGTCGGTGGGTATCTGGGCCTGCCGGAAGGCCGGCGTCGGGCCCGGACAGCGGGTGCTGGTGGCCGGCGCCGGACCGATCGGGCTCATAATTGCCCAGGTGGCCCGTGCCTTCGGAGCCAGCGCGGTGTACATCAGCGACATAGCGCAGGACCGGCTGGACTTCGCCGCCGAGCACGGCGCCACGCACACCCTCCACGCCTCCCAGCCGGTGGACGGTCTGGGGGTGGATGCATTCATCGACGCTTCCGGTGCGCCCAGTGCGGTCCGGGCCGGCATCCGGGCGGTGGCCCTCGGCGGACGGGCGGTGCTGGTCGGGATGGGCGCCGAGGATGTCGAACTGCCGGTCGGCGTGATCCAGAACCGCGAAATCTGGCTCACCGGCGTTTTCCGCTACGCCAACACCTGGCCCACGGCGATCGCGCTGGTCGCAGAGGGCAAGGTGGACCTGGACGTGCTGGTCACCCATCAGTTCGGGCTCGGCCAGGTGCAGGAAGCGCTCGACGCCGGCCGCGAACCCGGCGCGCTGAAGGCCGTCGTCCAGCCCTGGCGCTGACGTGCAGGGCGGGGAAAGCTGCGTCGCCGTCCGCCGGACGGGGGTCCGGTTCGAGAAACCGCCGCGCCGCTCTGGACAGTAAGTTACTGAGCGGTAATATAGCGGCCATGCACCTGATTCTGCGCACCATCCTGACCCTGTTCCGCGCCCGACGCCGGCCCAAGCTTGATTTCTTCGACACCTCCTCGGTGCGCATGAAGGTCCTGCTGACGGACATCGACTTTGCCATGCACCTGAACAACGGCATGTACTTCTCGCTGATGGACCTGGGCCGGTTCGACCTGCTGGTCCGCAGCGGCGTCTGGGACGTCATGAGGAAGCGCGGCTGGAATCCGGTAGCGAACAACGAAACCATCAGCTTCCGCAAATCACTGCAGCTGCATCAGCAGTACAGCATTGAAACCCGGATCATCGGATTCGATGAGCGTGCCATTTACATCGAGCAGCGCATGGTGGCCGACGGAGAGATCTACGCCAGTGCCGTCATCTGCACCCGCCTGGTGTCCAAGAAGGGCCCGGTAAGCAACGAGGAGATCTTCGAGGCCGTGGGTGCCGTTCCGCCTGCGGACCTGGAACTGCCGGAGTGGATCCATGAGTGGCGTTCCGCAGTCGCCCTGCCCAGCACCCGCCGGCCCGCTCCGCACACCTGGGCCTAGGCGCAGTCTCCGTTCCGTTCTGCGGGACCGTTGACACCTCCGGCACCCCGCGCCCAACCTAGAAGCAAGGGGCCTAGGAACGGGGTGCTCGGTGAAGCTGACGGTTAATACTTTCCTGACATTGAACGGCGTGATGCAGGCTCCGGGCAGCAGGGAGGAAGACCCGTCGGGCGGTTTCACCGGCGGCGGCTGGCTGGCCCCGCATGCTGATCCGGACCTGGAGCAGATTGTCACCCAGTGGTACGGCATGGCCGATGCCCTGCTGCTGGGCCGCCACACGTACGACATGATGCAGCCCTATTGGGAGGCAGCGGACCGCCCCGGGGACTTCATTGCCACCGCCCTGAACACCCTGCCGAAGTATCTGGTCTCCGCGACGATGCCCACCGCCCCCTGGCACAACACCCGGCTGCTCGAAGGTGAACCGCTGGCCGGCGTCGAACGGCTGAAGTCCAGGCGCCGCGGCGAACTCCAGGTGCACGGGAGCTATCAGCTGGTGCAGGCGCTGGCAGCCGCGGGGCTGGTGGACGCGTACCGGCTGATCATTTTCCCGGTGGTGGTGGGCCAGGGCAAGCGGCTTTTCGAGGATATCCGCGAGGTTGCCGCCTACAGCATGACCCAGCCGCTGACCACCCGGTCCGGGGCCGTCTCCGTGACCCTCCACCCGACGGCGCTGCCGGCCGCCACCGGTACCGAAACCGGCCCAGGAGCCGGAGTCGGCATCTCCTTTTGACGGCCTTCCTGAGGCGCGGATAAGGAAGAATGTTTCCGCTCTGCGATAAAATGGGGGCAATTCACGGGGAGGGGCAATCATGCCTGAACGGGCCGCCGGATCCGGCGTTCAGTCAGTGGAACGGGTCTTTGAACTGCTGGAACTGATTGCCGATGCCGGCGGGGCAGTGACGCTGAGCGAACTCGCCGCCTCCACGTCCCTGCCGCTGCCCACCATCCACCGGTTGCTGCGCACGCTCGTGGGCCGGGGGTATGCCCGGCAGCTGCCCAACCGGCGGTATGCCCTCGGGCCGAAGCTGATCCGGCTGGGTGAAGGCGCCAACCTGCAATTGGGTGCATTGGCCATGCCGCAGCTGAAACACCTCGCCAATGAGCTGGGGGAGACCTCGAACATGGCGGTGCTCGACGCCGACATGGTGGTCTACATCGCGCAGGTACCGTCGCGGCATTCCATGCGGATGTTCACGGAAGTCGGCCGGCGGGTCCATACCCATGACACCGGCGTCGGCAAGGCGATCCTGGCGCAGCTGCCGGATGAACAGGTCCGCAGCATCGTGGGACGGGCAGGAATGCCCACTCCCACCGGGCACAGCCTGGGCAGCGTCGAGTCGCTCCTGGAGGATCTGGCCCGGATCCGGTCCCGTGGTTACTCCGTGGACGAGCAGGAACAGGAACTCGGGGTGCGGTGCTTCGCCATGGCCGTGCCCGATGCCCCCACACCCTCGGCGGTTTCCGTTTCGGGGCCGGTTTCACGGGTGGACGAGGCGTTTGCGGACCGTGCGGTGCCGTTGCTGAGGGAGGCCGTGGAGAAGATTTCCGCCGAACTGAACCGCTAGGGCTTCCCGGGGACGGAAAAGGCAGGTGCCGCGGTGCGGCACCTGCCCTTTCTGCAGTGATGCGAGGCGATGTGGTGCGGTGATGCTCCTCGGGTGTGCCCGGGCTTTAGTGCTGGTTCCCGCGGCGGGTGCCGGCGGCGAGCATGCCGATCGGAACCAGCAGCAGGAGCAGCGGGATGAGCACGGCCAGGATCTTCGGGGAGGTGAAGATTTCGCCCGGGGTCAGCGCCGTGGTGCTGGCCCGCATGGTGTCCGCGCCTTCGGAGATCTTGCCGTTGCCGTCGGCCAGGGTCTTGCTGCCTTCGGCCAGTTCGGTGTTGCCGGCGGCCAGCTTCTCAGCGCCTTCCTTCAGGTCGCTCGTGCCGGCGGTCAGCGTCTTGCCGCCGTCGTCGAGCTTCACCACGCCCTCGTCCAGGGACTCGGTGCCGGTGACCAGGCGGCTGGTGCCGTCGGAGAGGCTGATGGTGCCGTCGTAGATCTTGTAGTTGCCGTCGGCCAGCGTGTAAGCGCCGGTTTCCAGGGTGTCCAGGCCGGTGGCGAGGGTTCCTGCGCCGGTGGCGAGCTTGCCGTTGCCTTCTGCGAGGGTGGCGGCACCGGTGTTCAGCGTGTTCAAGCCGGTGGCGAGGGTTCCAGCGCCTGCGGCCAACTTACCGTTACCTACCGCGAGGTCTCCGGCGCCGTCTTCGAGGGTTTTCAGACCCTTGTTGAGGTCCGTGGCACCCACGGAAACCTGCTCGGCTCCTGCATAGAGCTGTTCGATGCCCAACGCGGCTTCTCCAGCTTTGGTAGCCAGGTACGGCGCAGCTGCCGGATCGTTGAGCTTGGCGAGACCCTGAGCCATGGCACCGTTCCCATAGAGAAGCCCGTCGGTATCGTATTGGGGTGTCCCATCAGGGTTCACGTGATAGGGAACAGCGCCATCTGTTGTGGGGTCATAACCGGTTATTCCGTTGTCGAGAGCGGCCACCAGCTTTTCAAGACCCTCGAGCTTCGCAGCTGCCTCAAGAATTCCTGCTTTTGCTTCAGGGGCGATCTGGATGCTCGCCAAATACTCGAGTTTGGCACGTGCATCCGACTTTCCGTTTTCGCTGTAGGGGTGCAAATCGGCGCTGATGTTTGTGTACGCTGTCTCACCGTCTTCACCAGGGGTTGCATGAATCCCGGCCCACATATCCTGCACGCCTAGGTTCGCCGCCGTGGAGCCAGAGGCTAACTGACCAATGCCGGCAGCAACGTCCTTGGCGCCACTGGCGAGGGCGGGAGCACCGTCTGCCAACGGTTTCATCTCTGTGTAGAGCTGGGTGGCACCGGCGGAAAGGGCGGCAGATCCGTTCTTGGCGTCGGTGGCTCCCGCGGCGACCTTATTTGCTCCGTCCGACGCTGCGTCGGCACCGCTGACGAGTTCCTGGGCGCCGCCGTTCGCACTGGTAGCACCGGCGGCCAGCTTGTTGGCACCGTCCGCGGCGCTGTAGGCGCCGGCGGTCAGTGTGCCGGCACCCGTGCGGGCGTTGGTGGCACCGGCAGCAAGCTTGTTGGCGCCCTCGTTGGCAGACCCCGCGCCGGTAAGGAGCTTCTGCGCGCCCTCATCCAGTGTCGCGGCGCCTTCCTTCAGGGTAGTCACCCCTGCCTTTGCCGAGCCGATTCCCTTGGCCAGGGTGTTGGCGCCGGCGTCGACCTTTTCGGTGCCCTCGGACAACTCGCTGGCACCGGTCTGCGCCTTGGCGGCGCCGTCCTTTAGGTCTCCGGCGCCGGTGGACGCGCGCTCGGCGCCGTCGCTCAGTTCCGTCGCCCCGCTGGCAACCTTGCCCGTGAACAGCACGAAGAAGGCCAGCAAGAGAATGAGGAACAACGCCAGAAGTACGGTGAGAAGGGTATGCGGGCGGCTAGTGGAGCGCCCGGACGTGGAACTCGTCATTGAATATCCTTTTTCTGCTTTCATGCGGCTTTGAGACCGGTTACGCGGCAACGGTTACCCCGGTGGGCGTAGCCTGTGCGGGTGCAAGTGGCCGGATCCGCGTCACATTCAGACGCCGCCGGCCGGGAAAAGTGTGATGTTGGTTACATCTAAGCTACCGGTCGGTAACAAAGCAAGGGTTTTTCAGAAATAGTTACCCATGAGTAGGTTGCGGTGGGCAGTGACGCGTGTCGCCGGTGTAACCCGGCCCATATGGGGCATCGTTGTATGCAGACACATTCAAAGTAAATAAAGGGAGTTTTAATGAGCTGGCTGGACCGCGACCGCACTATCGCACCGCCCGGATTTAACCGATGGCTGATCCCGCCTGCGGCGCTGGCCGTTCACCTGTGTATTGGCCAGGTGTACGCCACGAGCGTTTACAAGACGGCTCTGGTGGAGTACTTCGACGCCAGCCTCACGCAGATCGGCGTAATTTTCTCGATTGCCATTGTGATGCTCGGGCTCTCCGCCGCAGTCATGGGCACCTGGGTGGACCGCAACGGACCCCGCAAGGCCATGTTCGTCGCCGCCGTGTTCTGGGCGGGCGGCTTCCTGATCGGCGCCCTGGGCATCTTTACCGGACAGCTCTGGCTGCTCTACCTGGGCTACGGCGTCATCGGCGGCATCGGCCTGGGCATCGGGTACATTTCCCCGGTCTCCACCCTGATGAAGTGGTTCCCGGACCGTCCCGGACTCGCCACCGGCATGGCCATCATGGGCTTCGGCGGCGGTGCGCTGGTCGCCAGCCCGCTGTCCTCGGCCCTCCTGGGCTTCTTTGATCCGGAGTCCGGAACCGAAGGCTGGGTGGCCAGCGGTGACGCCGTAGGCAAACTGTTCCTGACCCTGGGACTGGTGTACCTGGTCTACATGCTTTACGGAGCGTGGAGCATCCGCGTGCCGGCAGCGGACTGGAAGCCCGAAGGCTTCGACCCCTCCAAGGTCAAGGCCAAGGCCATGGTCACCACCAACAACGTCTCCGCGGCCAACGCCATCAAGACAAAGCAGTTCTGGCTGGTCTGGGTTGTGCTCTTCTGCAACGTCACCGCCGGCATCGGCATCCTGGAGCAGGCTGCCCCGATGATCCAGGACTTCTTCCGCCAGCCCGACGGCGTCTCCCTGGTCTCTGCCGCCGTTGCCGGCGGGTTTGTGGGCCTGCTGTCCATTGGAAACATGGGCGGGCGTTTCGTCTGGTCGGCCACGTCGGACCTGGTGGGCCGCAAGCGCATCTACATGATCTACCTCGGCCTCGGTGCCGCCTTGTACATCCTGCTGTCCCTGTTCGGCGGCGGTTCCACCTTCCTCTATGTGGCTTTGGCGTTCATCATCATCTCCTTCTACGGAGGCGGATTCGCTACGGCACCGGCCTACCTGCGGGATCTCTTCGGCACCTACCAGGTCGGCGCGATCCACGGCCGACTGCTCACGGCATGGTCTGCCGCCGGCATTGCCGGACCGCTGATCGTCAACTCGTTCCTGGATTCCCAGGGCACCCCCGGTGAACTCACGGCCGGGGCCTACCAGCCTGCGCTCTTGACCATGGTGGGCCTGCTGGTGGTGGGCTTCATCGCCAACCTGCTGGTGACACCGGTGGCATCCCGCTACCACGAGCCGGAGTCACCTGCGGCTCCGGAACAGACCGCTACCGTAACGGAGAACGCTAATGACTAAGGCAAAACTGACTGCGAGCTGGGTGCTGGTGGGAGCTCCGCTGGCCTACGGGATCTTTCAGACCCTGACCAAGGCTTCGGCACTCTTCGGATAAATAACCGGATAGCACCGTGAAGCTAAACGCTGTCTAGCCGAACGGAATACAACGGGCCGGCAGCGGGTGTGGAAGACACCCGCTGCCGGCCCGAAGTGTTTTAAATCCTTCCGCCGCAGGCTGCCTGCCGCTGAAGGGCTGTGAATCCGGGGCACGGGTGCAACGCTTAGAAGACAAAATATGTCCACCCGCACCGCGGCGGATCTCTGCCGGTGCGGGAAGAGTAGGGAGTGTCCCATGAAGGCTCTTCAGTACCGCACCATCGGCCAGCCGCCCGAAGTGGTGGAGATCGACACCCCGGAGCCCGGGCCCGGACAGGTGCGGCTGAAGGTCACCGCCGCCGGTGTCTGCCACTCCGACGAATTCATCATGGGCCTGCCGGAGGAGGTTTACAGCTACGGGCTGCCCCTGACCCTGGGGCATGAGGGCGCCGGGGTGGTGGACAAGGTGGGCGACGGGGTGCAGTACGTGGAGGAAGGCACCTCCATGGCCGTCTACGGCCCGTGGGGGTGCGGGATCTGCTATGAGTGCTCCAGCGGCCGGGAGAACTACTGCCGCAATGCGGCGAAGCTCGGCATTGTCCCGCCCGGCCTCGGCGCACCCGGGGCCATGGCTGAATACCTCATTGTGGACAGCCCCCGGCATTTGCTCCCGCTCGGGGACCTGGACCCGGTGCGGAACGTGTCCCTGACCGACGCCGGGCTCACCCCGTACCACGCGATCAAGGGCTCGTTGGAGAAGCTGCACTCCGGTGCCACCGCCGTGGTCATTGGCGTGGGCGGGCTGGGGCACGTGGCCGTGCAGATCCTGCGGGCCATGACCGCAGCCACCGTGGTGGCGCTGGACATCGACGAGGCGAAGCTGAACCTGGCCACGGACGTCGGCGCCCACTACGCCTTTCCCTCCGAGCAGGGGGCCGCGGCCGTGGTCCGGGACCTGACCGGCGGCAGGGGCGTGGATGCCGTTTTCGACTTCGTGACCATTCAGGCCACCCTGGACCTGGGCCAGGCGATGCTGGGAGCGCAGGGCGACCAGGTGCTGGTGGGTGTCGGAGCCGGCACCCTGCCGGTGGGCCTGAACGCCACCGCGGCCTGGGAAACCTCCATTCGCGCGCCATACTGGGGCTCACGGCCGGAGTTGTTCGAGGTGCTGGACCTTGCCCGGAGTGAAGGCATCAACGTGCACACCGAAGTCTTCAGCCTGGACGAGGCGCCGGCGGCCTACGAGAAGTTGAAGAACAACGAGCTGCTCGGTCGCGCCGTCGTCGTTCCGTAACCTACAGCGGCGCCGGGGCAAGCCCGGCGAATTCCGCGGCGGAACGCAGCAGCTGCGGCACGCCGGCCTCCAGCGACGGGGCGAAGGTCCTGTCGTTGGGGCGTTCGCCCTTGAGCCAACGGGTGTAGATGGCCTCGCAGAAAATCGACGCCTTCCACAGCGCCAGGGCCTGGTACCAGGGCAGGGCATCGAGATCGAGATCCATCCGCTGGCGGTACGCCTCGATGATGTCGGCACGTGTGTAATAGCCCGGGTTGCGGGTTACTCCGGTCAGTTCCAGGGGTGTCGACGTGCTGCCCGGCTCGGAGTAGGTGGCCGTGAGGTAGCCGAGATCGGCGAGCGGATCCCCGACGGCGGACATCTCCCAGTCCAGGACGGCAACCACCCGGGCGGGGGAGGAGGGGGCAAACATCAGGTTCCCGGGCCGGTAATCCCCGTGCAGCACCGCTGCGGCCTGGCTGTGCGGCACGTTGTCCGCCAGCCAGCCGCCGATCCGCGCCACCTCGGGCAGGTTGCGCATGGTGTTGACTTCCCACAGCCCGGAGAACCGGGCGACCTGGCGCTGCAGGTAACCCTCCGGCCTGCCGAAGGAGGCAAGGTCCCCGCCGCTGACGTCCACTGAGTGGATGCGGACCAGGGCGTCAACGACGGCGGCGCTTGTGGCCCGGCGGTCCTCGGCGGAGGACAGCGCGGGCGGAATGGTGTTGGTGATGACCAGCCCGTCGAGGAAGCCCATGACATAGAACGGCACCCCGAGCACCGATTCGTCTTCGCAGACGGCGAGGATTTCCGGCACCGGCACCCCCTGCACGCGCAGCAGCTGCTGGATCCGCGCCTCACGGACCATGTCGTGGGTGGAACGCGGCAGCGGCGGACGCGGCCCGCGGCGCAGCACAAAGTCCTCGTTCCCACGCCGGATCCGGTAGGTGATGTTGGACTGCCCGTCCCCGATCTGCGTCCAGGACAGCGGCCCCGAGCCCAGGCCGTGCGCGTCGAAGAACGCAGTAACCTCGTCCAGGATCAGCAGCGGCGCGGAGTCCAGCGCCACGGCGTCGGAACGGGTGGCAACGACTTCGCTGCCGTCGGGGATGGAATGCATGGGTTCAGGCCTTCGCTTCGGCGCGGGTCCCGGCGTCGGACGCCGGGTGGGAGACATCGGCGAGATCCGGAGCCCCGTGCTCCACCTCGCGGCGGCGCCGGGCCGAGGCGCGGCGGGAGATGGCCCACTTGTGCGTCTCGTTGGAGCCGTCATAGATCCGGAAGGCACGGACCTCGTTCAGATAGGAGGCCAGCGGTAGCCGGTCGGTGACGCCGTCGCCCCCGCACAGCTGCAGGCTCCGGTCGATCACCCGGTACACCGCCTCCGAGGTGTGGGTCTTGGCCACGGAGGACAGTGCCGAGCCGGCCTTGGCATCAACTTCGAGCAGGGCCGCGGTCTTGGTGATGATCGCGTCGGACGTTTCAATATCGATCACTGACTGCGCGATCATTTCCTGGGCGAGGCCGAGTTCGTTCATCACCGAGCCGAAGATCTCCCGCCGGTTGGTGCGGTCCAGTGCAATATCCAGGGACCTCCGGGCCAGCCCGAGCCAGCGCATGCAGTGGGTCAGCCGGGCGGGACCCAGCCGGACCTGGGCGTAGCGGAAGCCTTCGCCCGGTGCGCCGAGAACGGCGTTGTCCGGGACAAAAACGTCGTCGAAGTGCACATGCGGATGTCCGCCGCCGATCGCCCGGTCCATGGTGTGCAGCTGCTCGCCGATCCGCACCCCGGGCGCGTCCATCTCCACCAGGAGCATGGTGGCCCCGGCGGGGGCACCGCCCACCGCGTCGGTGCGCACCATGGCAATGCAGAACGAGGCGTTGTTGGCGCCGCTGGTAAAGCGCTTGTGCCCGTTGATCACCCAGCCGCCGTCCACCTTCGCGGCGCTGCTACGCAGGGCCGCGGGGTCCGATCCGGCGCCCGGATGCGGCTCCGTCATGCCGAAGCAGGACCGGGCCTCGCCGGAGACCAGCGGGGCAAGGTAGCGGTGCTTCTGTTCCTCGCTGCCGATCAGGTGGAGCATATGCATGTTGCCCTCATCCGGGGCCATGCAGTTCAACGCCGAAGGACCGATCAGGGAGTAGCCCGCCTCCTGGAAGATGGGGGACCAGTGCTCCAGCGGCACCCCCTGCCCGCCGTATTCGCGCGGCGCATGCGGAGCGAAGACCCCGGCGGCCTTGGCGGCGGTGCGCAGTTCCGCCAGCAGTGGTTCCGGCACGACGGCGCCCGGGCTCGGCTCCGCGGGCATCACCGTGCCGCGGATGAAGTCGCGGGTGCGCCGGCGCAGGTCTTCAATGTCCGCAGGCAGGGAAACGGTGCTCATGAGGGGTCCTTAGGGAGGCGGTGGGAATGTCAGGCCGAGCCGCCGGCCACGAGCAGGCCGCCGTCGAGGTTGATGATCTGCCCGGTGATCCAGGCGGCGTCGTCGGACGCCAGGAAGGCAGCTGCGCCGGCAACATCCTCCGGGGTGCCGAGCCGCTTCAGCGGATAGGTGGAACTGACTTTTTCCTCGCGGCCCTCGTACAGGGCGCGGGCGAACTGTGTCTTGACCACGGCCGGTGCCAGTGCGTTCACGCGTACGGAAGGGGCAAGTTCGACGGCGAGGGTGCGGGTGAGCTGTTCCACGGCGGCCTTGCTGATGCCGTAGAAGCCGATGCCGCCGGCGGGGGTCTGGGCCGAGACGGAGGAAAGGTTCAGCACCGAGCCTCCGCGGCCGCGGAAGTCCAGTGCTTCGTGGGCGCAGACCGCCGTAACCCACGCCAGGGTGCCGAGCACGTTGACGTCCAGGATCCGGCGGGCCGCCTCGGGGTCCAGATCGGTGAGCGGACCGTACACCGGGTTGATCCCGGCGTTGTTCACCAGGATGTCCAGCCGGCCCCAGGTTTCGGCCACGGCGTCCAGCACCTCGGCGCGGTGGTCCGGATCGTCGGATTTCCCGGCCATCGCCAGGACGGCGCCTTCGGGGAATTCGGCGGCGGCTTCCTTCAGCGGCCCGATGTTGCGGGCCGTGATGCAGACCTTCGCGCCCTCGGCGGCCAGGCGGCGGGCAATGGCCAGGCCGATGCCGCGGCTGGCTCCCGTGACTATGGCGGTCCTGCCCTCGAGTCGTGCTGCAGGCTGCTCCGGTTCGGTCATGTGCTCCGCCAACTTCTCTCTGCCGACCCACTACCGAGCGACCGCTCGGTACGGTTAGTCTGGTGCAGGCCCGCAAGAGTGTCAAGGGTCACACTATCGCCGGAAAGGAGCCCATGACCGTTGACCGATTGCAGCCCTCGTGGCGCGATTTCTCCGTTCCCGCCCTGCCGCCGCTGCTGCGCGCCGCCCTCGACTGTTTCGTGGAGCACGGGTACCACGGCACCGCCATCCGTTCCGTCGCCACGCGGGCCGGACTCTCGGTGCCCGGCCTCTACCACCACTACCCGTCCAAGCAGGCGCTGCTCGTCGGCATAGCCGAATCGGCGATGGCGGACCTCTACGCACGCAGCACCGCGGCACTTGCCGAGGCGGGGGACGACGTCGAGCAGCGTTTTGCGCTGCTGGTCGAATGCCTCGTCCTGGTCCACGCCTACCGCTGGGAACACGCCTTCATTGCGGCCAGCGAGATCCGCAGTCTGGAAGACGCGGCCAGGACAGGGCACATCGCGGCGCGGGACCGGCAGCAAAAGCTGCTCGACGACGTCGTGGCCGAAGCCGTCCGCCAAGGCCGCTTCACCACCGGGTATTCCAAAGAGGCCAGCCGGGCGGTCACCACCATGTGCACCGGGGTGGCCCAGTGGTACCGCGCCGGCGGCCCGCTGAGCCCGGAGGAACTGGCGGTGCGCTACGTGCAGATCTGCCGCGGGGCGGTGGGAGCACGCTGACCCCGGCAGCAGGGTTCACCGGTACCGGCGGTGCAGGTTCTCCTTCTCCCCGGATCCGCGGGCGGTCTCCGAAATCCAGGGGCCGGTCCCCTCGGACCCGTCCAGCACGCCTTCCTCCTGCCAGGTGTAGCGCCCGTCGAGGACGCCCTTGGCGAGTTTCCGGTCGGTGTCGTCGGAGTTGTGCCAGAGGCCGTCGAACAGGGACTCGATCCGGACCCGGGCCTCGCGGCTGAAGGCATCCGCCAGTTCGAACGCGCCCGCACCCTCCGCCGGATCCTCCTCCCGGATGTTCACCGCACGGACGCACGAGGCCGAGATGGCGAAAATCTCCGCACCGATATCCACGATCCGGCCCAGGAACACCTGGTGGTGTTCCAAGCCGGCCTGCCAGCGGGCCATGCCGAGGAAGGTGGAGCGGGCCAGCCGGCGCGAGGCGCGTTCGGCGTAGCGCAGGTGCCGCGCCAGCACGCCGAACTCGGCATACGACGTCGGCATGTTGCCCTTGCCCGCAGCGAGCGTGGGCAGCCACTTGCCGTAGAAGCCGCTGGCCTTCAGCGCTGCACGGGCCTTGGCCCCCGCCGGGGCGTCGGCCACCGCCAGGTCTCCGGCCGCGGACAGATGCGCATCCACCGCCTCGCGTGCAATGAACAGGTGCATGATCTCCGTGGAACCCTCGAACACCCGGTTGATCCGCAGGTCCCGCAGCTGCTGCTCGGCCGGCACCGCTCGCTCGCCGCGGGCGGCGAGGGAATCCGCGGTCTCGAAGCCCCGTCCGCCGCGCACCTGGACCAGCTCGTCGGCAATGTTGTACGCCATCTCGCTCGCCCAGAGCTTGGCCAGGGCAGCCTCGATCCGGATGTCCTTGGTGCCGGCGTCGGCCAGTTCGGCCGAGAGCTCGAAGACCGCCTCGAGCGCGAAACTGGTGGCCGCAATGTAGGCAAGTTTCTTGGCCACCGCTTCGTGCCTGCCGATGGGCCGGCCCCACTGTTCGCGGGCTCCTGCCCAGCCGCGGGCAATCTTCAACGACCATTTGCCGGCAGCCGCGCACATGGCCGGAATGGACAGGCGCCCGGTGTTCAACGTGGTCAGGGCGATCTTCAGGCCCTGGCCCTCGCGTCCCAGACGGTTGGCCGCCGGCACCCGGACGTTCGTGAACCGGGTGACCCCGTTCTCGATGCCGCGCAGCCCCATGAAGTTGTTGCGGTTCTCCACCGAGATGCCGGGAGAGTCCATTTCCACCACGAACGCACTGATGCCGCCCTTGGAATCGCCGTGCGGCGGAACTGCGGCCATCACCACCACCAGCTCGGCAATCACCCCGTTGGTGGTCCACAGCTTCACGCCGTCAATCACGTATCCGCTGCCGTCGTCGGAGGGAATGGCGGTGGTGCGCAGGCGGGCCGGATCGGATCCGACGTCGGGCTCGGTGAGCAGGAAGGCCGTGACCGCTCCCGCAGCGCAGCGCGGCAGGTACTCCTCCTTCTGCGCGTCGTTCCCGAAGACCTTCACCGGTTCCGGCACGCCGATGGACTGATGGGCCGAGACCAGCGCGCCGAGGCTGGGGTGCACGGTGCCCAGGATCATCAGTGCCCGACCGTAATTCAGCAGGGACAGGCCCAGGCCGCCGTAATGCTGGGGGATCTTGATGCCGAATACGCCCAGGTCCGCCAGCCCGCGCAGGTTCTCATCCGGAATCAGGCCGGTACGTTCAATGGCCCGCCCGTCCATGGTCCGGCAGTAGCCGGTCAGTGCGTCAAGGAACAGTTGGGCGCGGGCTTCTTCGTCGGGGTCGGACGGCGGCAGGGAACCCAGAAGATCCAGGTTGTAGTTGCCCAGATAGATTCCCTTGGCGAAACTCGGCCGGGACTCCCCGGTATCCCGGGCAGCTTCGGTGGCGTTGCGGGCGTCCTGCTCGGTGACCACGCGCTCTTTGATTCTGCGGGCACTTCTGTTCCGGCTGGCGTCATGAATGTCAGTGGTGCTCATGGGATTTCTCCTCCGTCACGGCCGCGCAGCCGGTGCCGGTACCGGTACCGCCGCAGCAGCCCACTGTGGGGACCATGCTACGCGTCAGTAGGTAGGGGTAAAGGGTGTTCGGTGGCTAATGTTGGCCGCAGGCCGCAATGTCGGAGGCAACCCCTCCGGCGCAGGCGGAAACCGGCAGTGGTGCAAAGGAGATCGTCATGGCATGGGTCGAGAGGGAACGCGCGGAACTGGTGCGGACGCTGCGGGAGGCGGATCCGCTGGCGCCGACGCTGTGCGGCGGATGGGATGTGCGCCGGCTGCTCGCCCACCTGGTGCTCCGCGAGCACGCGCCGTGGAAGATCGCCGCGGATGCGGTCCGCCGGCCCAAACCCGGACAGGAAAAGCATCTGGGCGCAGTGGCGGCCGCGGCCGCCAGCCCGGAGGGATACGCCGCTCTTGTGGACCGGTTTGCCGCCGGCCCGGCCCGGTTTTCGCCCTACCGGCTGGATGCGGCGAACCTGGTGGAATACGTCATCCACCATGAGGACATCCGCCGCGGCGACGGCTTGGCTGCGCCGCGGGAACTGCCTGCCGGAGAACAGCAGGCGCTGTGGAAGCAGCTGGGCCTGATGGCACGGATGGGATACCGGAGCAGCCCCGTAGGCGTGGAACTGGCACTGCCGGGCTCCGGGCGGCGCCGGGTGAAGGCGGGAACACCGTCCGTACTCGTCTCCGGAGGCGTGGTGGACCTTGCACTGCATGCCATGGGCCGGCGCGCCGCCGCCAATGTGAGCATCGAAGGTGCGGGTGAACCGGTCCGCATGTTCAGGCAGTGGGCGGCAGGCTAACATCACCCGGCTTGACAAGTACCCCCTCTTTGCCGTTGAAATAGTAAGCACACTGATTGTTTCAGCGGAGCAGAACCGCCTACCAATGACGTATCAGGAAAGCAGGAAGATGCAGAACGAGGGGGACTGGGAACCCGTGCGGCTGCTCTCAACGGCTGCAAGACTGGTTAGACGAGAAGTAGATAACAAGCTGCGGGCCGTGGGACTGACCCAGGAGCGCGTGACGGTGCTGCGCGTGCTCCTGGCCGACGGGCCCATGCGGCGCGCGGAACTGGCCAGGCGCCTGCGGGTCACCGCCCAGACCCTGGGGACGGCGCTGGTGAGCATGGCCGGGCAGGGCCTCGTGGAAGAGGTACCGGCCGAGGTTGTTGGCCGGTCCGGGCGGTGGATGGCCATCTCGGAGCGCGGCCAGAAGCTGCTGGCCGATGCCGAAAACCTGGAGCAGGATACTTCCACCGCGGGATTCGGCCCCGAGCTGCGGTCGGAACTGATCACGCTCGTCCGCGGCCTGGAGCGGCGCGGACCGCAGGCAGCAGGCGGCGCGCCGTCCCTGGGAGCGGCCCCGTAGGACGGGTCCGCCCCGGCAGCGGCCTCCGAGCCTCCGCTGCCGGGGTAACGTGTTGACCTAAGAGCAGCACGTTATCGGCCTGGTGCCGGGAAGGAAGGGCATGAGCGAGGGTATCCGCGTTGCCGATGTTGATGAGATAGACGAAGGCGAGGCGCTGACGGTGGACGCCGAAACGGCGGGCACCGCGGACGACATTGCCGTGTTCCACAGCGACAACGGCCGCTTTTACGCGCTCAACGACACCTGCACCCATGAAGACGCCTCCCTGGCCGACGGGTGGATCGAGGGGGACGAGGTGGAGTGCCCCATCCACTCCGCACGGTTCTGCCTCCGCACCGGCGAAGCCCTGTGCCTGCCGGCCCTCATCAACACCAAGGCGCACCGCGTGGACGTGCGGGACGGAGCCGTGTGGCTCTACCCGAACGAAAGCCCGCTCAACGCTTGACCGCTGTCGCAGCCCCCGCGTCCATCGCCGTCGTAGGCGGCGGAATCGCCGGCTTCAGCGCCGTTCGCGAACTCCGCCGGCGCGGGTACGAAGGTGCGCTGTCGCTCGTGGACCCGGCCGGACTGCCCTACGACAGGCCACCGCTGAGCAAGGCGTTCCTGGCCGGTACTTTGGACCGGCCCCGCCTGCAGCTGGCCCCCGGGCAGTGGTATGCGGAGAACCGCATCACCGTGGTGGCAGATGCCGTGGACAAGCTCGACGCCGGCAACGGCACCGAGGCGCCCCGCCTGGCGCTGGCCTCGGGCAGGGAACTTTCCGCCGACGTCGTCCTGCTCGCCACCGGTGCCCGCGCCCGCCGGCTGGCGCTGCCCGGAATGAATCTTCCCGGCGTCCTCACCCTGCGCAGTGCCGATGACGCCTCTGACCTGCAGTCGCGGCTCGGCGTCGGTGAGCATCTGGTGGTCCTCGGCGCGGGACTGATCGGCGCCGAAGTGGCGGGAACGGCACGGGACCTGGGAGCGGAAGTCACCCTGGTGGATCCCGCCGAGCTGCCGTTCGCGCACGCCGTGGGCCCGGAAATGGCAGGGTACCTGCATGGCCTCCATGCCGCGCACGGCACAAGGGACGTGCGGGGGACAGCAGCCGCAGTCGCCCGGGACGGAAACAGGCTGCGGGTGGACCTCGCGGACGGCAGCGCCTTGCCGGCCACCGCAGTCCTGGTGGCCGCGGGCAGCGTGGCCGAGACGGCGCTCGCTGAAACTGCCGGGCTCGCCGTGGACGGCGGGCTGCTGGTGGACGCAGCCGGCCGCACCTCCCACCCGCGCATATTCGCCGCCGGTGATTCCTCCCGTCGTATTGGTCCGGACGGCGTGCCCGGGCGGCGGTTCGAGCACTGGGATGCGGCCCGCCGCACCGGTGAAGCGGCCGCCGCCGGAATGCTTGGTGACGAGCCCGGCGCCGGTGCTGCCGACTGGTTCTGGTCCGACCGCTACGGCGTACATCTGGAGGTGGTCGGCAGCATGGCGGTCCCGGGCCGGACAGTGCTCCGCGGTGAACCCGGTGCCGGCTTTATGGTGTTCCGCCTGGGCCTGGACGGAGCCCTGGCCGGAGCAGCCGCCGTTGACGGCGGAACCGCCGTCCGGGCAGCCCGGAAGCTCGTTGAATCCGGCCGCATCCTCGACCCGGAGCTGCTGCAGGACCCGGCCGTCGACCTGCGCAGGATGGCCCGCGGGAAGGCATAAAAGGGTGCCGGGCGGCGGATCCGCCCCCGGGCAGGGGATTACGAAAGATTAGCGTTGCGTAATTAGTGAAAACCTGGGCTACCCTTATTTTGGATCCGCGACCGCGGGGTCCGTTCCGTTCATTTACGTGTTCCAAGGAGCCCAACATGGCCCTGTCCCGGATGCGCCGCGTTGCCGCTGCGGCTGCCGTCGCCGTTCTGTCCCTTTCCGCCTGCTCCACGGGTGCCGCGGGGGACAAGGAATCCAGTGCCGCGGTCGCGGAAGACCAGTTCCCGGTCACCATCAAGCATGCCTTCGGCGAGACCACCATTGAGGGGGTTCCCGAGCGGGTAGCCGCCGTGGCCTGGGCCAACGCCGAAACCGCGCTGGCGCTGGACGTGGTTCCCGTGGGGATGCCGCTGATCGAATTCGGCGGCAATGACCAGGGCACCACCCCGTGGATCGACGAGGCACTCGAAGACCTGGACGCACCCATCGGCTCCGACAACGCTCCGGCGCAGTACTCCGAAGCCGACGGCATTGCCTTCGACGACGTCGCCGCGACCGACCCCGACGTCATCCTCGCCGCCTACTCGGGCCTGTCCCAGGAGGACTACGACAAACTGAGCAAGATCGCCCCCGTGGTCGCCTACCCCGAAACCGCGTGGGGCACCTCCTGGCAGGACACGGCCACCATGATCGGCGAAGCCCTGGGCAAGAGCGACGAAGCCGAGCAGCTGGTGGCGGACACCCAGCAGGCGATCAACGACAAGGCGGACGAATACCCGCAGCTCGCGGGCAAGTCCTTCATTTACGGCAACCTCGCTCCGGGTGCGGAAAACTCCGTCTACACCGCCCTGGACAACCGTCCCAAGTTCCTGGAGTCCCTGGGCCTGACCATGGCTCCCGTGGTCGCGGAGAACACCAAGGGCGACGAGTTCTACATCCCGTGGTCGGATGAAAACCTCAACCAGCTGGATTCGGACATCTTCGTCAGCTGGGTGGCCAGCGAAGAGGTCGCGGACAGCATTGCCGACGATCCGCTGCTCGGCCAGATCCCCGCCGTGAAGAACGGCGGCCTCGTGGCCGACGCGGATCCGACCCGCGTCTTCTCCACGTCGGCCATCAACGTCCTGAGCATCCCCTACGCGCTGGACAACGTGGTGCCGATGATCGCCGACGCCGCAACGGCGGCCGACGAGGCGAAGTAGGACCGCGCCATCTGGGCCGGGACACCGATTGGACAGGCCCCTACCGCAGTTTGAAATGATCGAAGGCATGGATGACCTGCTTTCGCTTGCTGTCAGCTTCAAACCGCTCTTTGCCGTGCTGGTGGCGGTAGGGGTCGCCCTGATCCTCGCCCGGATTCTCCGTGAGGTGGCCCACCGGGCACTCCGCCGGACGCCCGGTATCCGGGAGATCTCCCTCAAGGCCCGGAATCCGCTGCGGCTGGGGCTTTCGCTGATCGGCACGCGGATTGCCCTCGGGGCCACGGCTGCCGGTGCCTCATGGCTGCCGGCGGTGGACTATGTGCTGGTGGTGGGCCTGATCGCCGCCATTGCCTGGCTGGCAGTGGTGCTTCTGCTGATGGCCGAGGCCATGATCCTCACGAAGTACAGCACCGATACGCGGGACAACCGCAGGCTGCGGCGGCTCAAGACCCAGGTCATCCTCGGCCGCCGGATCGGCGTTGCCGTCCTGATCGTCATTGCCGTTGCCTGCGTGCTTCTGACCATCCCCGAGGTCCGGGCCCTCGGTGCCGGTATCCTGGCCTCGGCCGGCCTCCTTTCCATCGTTGCCGGCCTCGCCGTGCAGGGAACACTGACCAACGTCTTTGCCGGCCTGCAGCTCGCCTTCACCGACGCGATCCGGGTGGACGACGTCGTCGTTGTCGAGGGTGAGTGGGGCACCATCGAGGAAATCACGATGACCTACGTGGTGGTCCACATCTGGGACGACCGGCGCCTGATCCTGCCCTCCACCTACTTCACCACCACGCCCTTCCAGAACTGGACCCGCCGCCAGTCGGCCATTCTGGGCACGGTGGAGCTGGATCTGGACTGGCGCGTGCCGGTAGGGGACCTGCGCGCCAAGCTCAAGGAAACCCTCGCCGGAACGGAGTTGTGGGATAAGCGCACCAGCGTGCTGCAGGTCACCGAGGCCGTCAACGGCGTGGTGCGGATCCGCATCCTGGTTAGCGCAGAGGACAGCGGAACCCTGTTTGACCTGCGCTGCCTGATCCGCGAAACCATGGTGAGCTACCTGCAGGAATGGCATCCGGATGCCCTGCCCCGCCAGCGCTGGGAAGAGGTCCGGAAGACCTCTTCGGCCGCGCACAGCGGCCCCCGTACGGCACCGCTTCCGCGCAATCCGGACACCAGTGACTCGCAGCTGTTCACCGGAAGCATCGACGCCGTGGAACGCCGCGTGAACTTCTCCGGACCCGGCGAGGAGGTTTTCGCCGAACGGGAGGAAAACGCCGACGACGGCGGGCGGCGCTGACCCCCCCTTCCTGTCGACAGGTAGCCCGGGGTGTTGACAGCAAGCATTCTGCCGGGCACCAATAGGAACCCCGGCAGTTCGGCCGGACCGGCGAAGGGACGGAAAGATGGCGGATGCCTTTGTGCTCCACGAAATCCAGGGCTCCAGCGTCTGGGCGAACGACGGTGAGCGGCTGGGGCTCGTGGGCGAAGTGCACCTGGACCGCACCACCTCCGAACCTGTCTGGGTCACGGTGGACCTTGGTTTGTTCGAAGCGGAGGAACACTATGTGCCGCTCGTCGGTGCCCGCCGCGACGGCCGGGATATCTTCGTGAACTACTCCAAGGACCAGGTGGCGCACTCGCCCGGGGCGAACCCGCAAAACCCGCTCAGCCCCGCGGAAGAGGCCGTCCTGATGGATTACTACCGGCTCGGTTGAGCCCCGCCAACGCCTGCCGGGACAACGGCCCGGCAGGATCCCTTTGTTGCTAAGGTCGCTTACTAATACGATGGGGGGCAGAACACTCAATCCAGCAGGAGGCCGCAGTGGCACAGGAGACTAACAGCAAGGCTGAGACGGC
Source organism: Arthrobacter sp. Ms25 (assembly GCF_059090365.1). Classification (NCBI taxonomy): domain Bacteria; kingdom Bacillati; phylum Actinomycetota; class Actinomycetes; order Micrococcales; family Micrococcaceae; genus Arthrobacter; species Arthrobacter sp. Ms25. The sequence goes on from NZ_JBNHFP010000003.1 coordinate 605,996, forward strand.
GCCCAGCCCGGACGATGCCAGTAAGCCCGATAAACCCACTGAGGTATCCAAGCCCAGTTGGAAGTACATCCTCAAGAAGACGATCCGCGAGTTCTCCAAGGACCAGTGCACGGACCTCGCCGCAGCGTTGACCTATTACACCGTATTGGCGATCTTCCCGGCCCTGTTGGCACTGGTCTCCATCCTCGGCCTTGTGGGCCAGGGCGAAAGCACCACCAACGCGCTGCTGGACTTCGTCAGGCAGTTCGCGCCGGAAGACGCAGCGAAGGTCATTGAAGGCCCCATCGAACAGCTGACCTCCTCGCAGGGTGCCGGCCTCGCGTTGATTGCCGGTATCCTCGGTGCCCTCTGGTCCGCTTCCGGCTTCGTGGGCGCTTTCGGCCGGGCCATGAACCGCATCTACGAAGTGGATGAAGGCCGGCCCATCTGGAAGCTGCGCCCCATCCAGCTGCTGGTGACCCTGATCATGATCCTGCTGGCCGCCGCACTGCTGCTGATGCTCGTGGTCAGCGGCCCGATTGCCGAAGCCATTGGCAACGTCATCGGCCTGGGCAGCGAAGCCGTTACCGTCTGGAACATCGCCAAGTGGCCGGTCATGGTGATTTTCGCGGTCCTGATCATCGCGATCCTTTACTACGCCACCCCGAACGTCAAGCAGCCCAAGTTCCGCTGGATGAGCATGGGTTCGCTCATTGCCCTGGTGGTCCTGGCCGTGGTCACGCTCGGCTTCAGCTTCTACGTTTCCAACTTCGGCAACTACAACGCCACCTATGGTGCCATCGGCGGCGTGATCGTGCTGCTGCTGTGGATCTGGCTGGCCAACCTGTCCCTGCTCTTCGGGGCGGAGTTCGACGCCGAGGTGGAACGCGGGCGCGAGCTCCAGGCCGGAATCCAGGCGGAGCAATCCGTGCAGCTTCCCCCGCGCGATACCCGCCAGACGGAGAAGCGCCAGGAACAGCAGGAGGAAGACATTGCCGAGGGCCGGAAGCTGCGCCAGCAGCACGCCGGCAAGGATTACGACGACGACCTCCACGAGTAGCGTCCGGCGCATCCGTTAGCGCAGACGACACCGCCCCGGACCGTTTGGTCCGGGGCGGTTTTGCATGCGGGGTGTGGCTTCCCATCGAGAAGGCACGAATTACGGGTCTGCTTATCGAGAAGGCACGAATTACCGGTTTTCGGCGTGAAAACGGTAATTCGTGCCTTCTCGATTGCGGGGCTTACTGCTTTGCGGCGGGCTCCGGCGACTGATCCGCACCGCGGTGGCCCTTGGCGCCGAGGTTCTTTCCCTTGGCCAGGAACCGGACTCCGAACAGCAGCAGACCGACGGCCATCAGGATGCCGGCCCGCAGCCACACGGTGGCGTCCTGCTGGGTCAGGAGCAGTACGCAGGAGGCGATGGCAAGGTATGGCACCACGATGGGGGTCCGGAAGTGCTTTTCCTCCACCTTGTCCCTGCGCAGCACAATCACGGCAATGTTGGTGCTCAGGAAGACGAAAAGCAGCAGCAGGACCACGGTCTCCGCCAGCGAGGCCAGTCCGCCGGTCGTGGTCAGGATCATGGCCACGGCGGTGGTGGCAATGATGGCCACCCACGGGGTCTTCCGGCGAGGCAGGACCTTGCCGAAGACACCCGGGAGCAGGCCCTGCTCCGCCATGCCGAAGGTCAGCCGGGAGGACATGATCATGGTCAGCAGGGCTCCGTTGGCCACGGCAACCAGGGCGATCAGGCTGAAGAGCCACTCCGGGACGCCGAACCCGGTGGCGCTGACGACGTCGAGCAGCGGGCCCGAGGAACCGGCAAGATCCTCGGTGGGCAGGGCGACCGACGCGGCCAGGCCGATCAGGACATACACCAGGCCGGCCGTGAGCATGGCGGCGAAAATCGCGCGGGGGTAGACCCGTCGGACGTCGCGGACCTCCTCGGCGATGTTGGCGGAGACTTCGAAGCCCACGAAGGAGTAGTAGGCGATTACGGAGGCCGCGAGGACCGCCGTGCCAGGGTTGACGCCTGCCGGGAACTGGGTGACCTGTTCCGTGTACCCCTCGCCCTTGCCCAGCATCAGCCCCACCAGCACAATGACCAGCACAAGCCCGGAAACCTCAATGACGGTCATGACCACGTTGCTGCGCACCGATTCGGAGATGCCGCGGGCGTTCAGCAATGCCACCAGCAGCAGGAACACGATGGCCGCCGGGACCGGGGGGACGTCCAGGAACGGGGTGAGGTAGTCGCCGGTGAACGCCAGCGCCAATCCGGCCGCACTGGTCACGCCGGCAGCGAGCATGGCGAAACCGACCAGGAAGGAAATGGCGGGAACCTTGAACGCACGCTGTGCGAATACCGCTGCACCGCCGGCCTTCGGATATTTCGTCACCAGCTCCGCGTAGGAGGCGGCGGTCAGCAGCGCGAGGACCAGGGCGACCACCAGGGGCACCCAGATGGCGCCGCCTACTTCGCCGGAGACCTCGCCCACGAGTGCATAGATTCCTGCACCAAGTACGTCACCGAGGATGAACAGATAGAGCATGGGGCCGGTAATGCCCTGCTTGAGTTTGGAGGCAGGCTTTTCCTGCGTGGTTTCTTCCATAGGGGAAAGTCTAGACAAGATACTAAGAATGCTGATGATTGGCCTGCGGTCCTGTAAAAATTAGCTATGACCAGTTCGAAATCTGCACCCACACGGTATGACGTAGTTATTGTCGGCGGCGGCATTGCCGGGCTCACGGCCGCACTGGTCCTGGGGCGTGCACGCCGCAGGGTGGTGGTGCTCGACGCCGGATTCCCGCGCAACGCGCCTGCCGGCCACGTCCACGGCTTCCCCACCCGTGACGGCACGCCGCCGGCCGAACTCCTCGACCTCGCCCGCGCCGAAGTGCGCGGCTACGGCGTCGACGTTATCGAGGCGACGGTGGAAGCGGTGGAACCCTCCGGCACGGTCCGGACCGGGGACGGCCGCGAGTTCCGCGGCCGCCAGCTGATCCTGGCGACCGGACTGCGGGACGTCCTGCCGGACATCGGCGGCCTGCGCTCCCGCTGGGGCCGGGATGTGCTCCAGTGCCCCTACTGCCACGGCTACGAAACGGCAGGTAAAAAGCTGGCCGTGCTGGGGACCGGGGAAACCTCCATCCAGCAGGCGCAGCTGGTCCGCACCTTCTCTCCGGACGTGGTGCTGGTGCTGCACGCCGACATGTCCCTCAGCGAAGAGGACGCCAACGGGCTGGCCGCCATGGGGATCCGGGTGCTCGCCGGTGAGGTGGCGGAACTGGACATTGAATCCGACGCGCTGGCGGGCCTGGCCCTGGCCGACGGGCGGACCGTTCCCTGCGAGGCCCTCTTCCTGGAACCCGAAGCGGAGATGGACGCCGGGCTCACCGGGCATCTGGAGGTGGACCACGACGGCTGTATCGTCACCGATGAACTGGGGCGAACCAGCCGGGAGCGGATCTGGGCCGTGGGCAATGCCACCGACCCCTCCGCCCAGGTGGTTGCCGCAGCCGGGGACGCGTACCGGCTGGCGGTGGTGGTCAACGCCAAGCTTCTCGAAGAGGACCTCGGCCTGGCCGTGGCCTCCGCCGGGGAGGACCCGGCTGCAGGCATGGTGGAGGCCGCAGCACTGCGCGAAGCGGTCTAGGACCCCGCTAGCGGCGGACCTGGCTGCGGGGCGCGAGCAGGGGAGAGCCCGCCACGCCGTCACCGGCGCTCATCCCGTCCAGCACGAACCGCAGGGATTCCAGCGAGGTCCGCCGCGGCTGCCAGCCCAGTACTTCCCGCGCCCGGGTGGTGTCCATGACCGGTGCGCCGGCGGCCATGTCGATCCAGCCGGGATCAGTGGCCTGCAGATGCGCTGCCCAGGTCAGGCCGACGACGGCGCGCACCAGTTTCACCGGCACGTTCAGGACCCGTTTGGCCCCCAGCACACCGGCGAGCAGCTCCGGGGTGATGATCGGATCGGCGGCAATGTTGAACGCGCCCTCGGCCCGCTGGTCCACCACCCGCCAGTAGGCATCGGCAATGTCATCGGCATGGACGGCCTGGAACACGAACTCGTTCGGCAGCGGAATCAGGGGCAGCGGCAGCCGGTTGAGGAAGAACTTGGGGATCAGCCGGCCCACGAAATAACCGCCGATCTCGCTTCCGGCCTCGGAAGAGAAAATCAGGCCCGGACGGAGGCGGGCCACCGCGATCTCCGGGTATTCCAGTTCGAACCGGTCCAGCAGCGCTTCCTGTTCGCCCTTGTGCCGGCTGTAGTGCGAGCTGGCAATACCGCGGGCGGGCCAGGACTCGTCCGTCAGCCGGTCCTTCGGCGCCGGGCTGTACGCGCCCACCGAGGAGGCACAGACAAACTGGCGGACCCCGGCAGCGGCTGCGGCAGCCAGCGCGTTTTCCGTCCCCTGCACATTGACCCGGTGCAGTTCCGCTTCGTCCCGGTTGGGCTGGATCAGCCACGCCAGATGGATTACCGCATCAGCCCCGCGCAGTGCCTCGGTCAGCGTGCCGACGTTCCCGGTGTCGCCGATGTCGATGGCGTGCCACTCGACGTCGTTGTACGGAGGCAGCGAAGTGTCCGGAACCCGGCGCGCAATGCCCACCACGTCCACATCGCCACGCTCGCTGCGTGCAGTGGCCAGCCGGCGCAGAATGGCCGTCCCCACGTTTCCGGTTGCTCCGATGACGGCTATCCGCATGGTCTCGATCCTTCCGTTGCACTGCTGCCGGCGTTCCCACCGACTCTACCGCCGTGCTCTCTTTACGGCAGCCTTTGCGGAGGCAGCCGGCCGCCGCGGCGCAGGGCGGAAAGGGCTAACCTTGTGGGCATGACCACTGAAGGAACAGCTCAGGAGAACCGCTCCCTGCAGGGCGGGGCAGAACACAGCACCAAAGGCTCCTATGTGACCGGCGGGACGGAATATACCCGGGACACGAATTACATCGAAACCCGGATCACCCGCGACGGCCGCGACGGCTACCCGGTGGAGGCCGGCCGCTACCGGCTCGTGGCCGCCCGCGCCTGCCCGTGGGCCAACCGGACCATCATTGTCCGCCGGCTGCTGGGGCTGGAGGACGCCATTTCGCTGGGCCTGCCCGGCCCCACGCATGACGCCCGCAGCTGGACCTTCGACCTGGATCCCGACGGGAAGGACCCGGTACTGGGCATCGAACGGCTGCAGGAGGCCTTTTTCAAGCGCGTGCCCGGCTACACCCGCGGCATCACGGTGCCGGCCATCGTGGACATTCCCACCGGTGCCGTGGTGACGAACAACTTCCCGCAGATCACCCTGGATTTCTCCACGGAGTGGAAGGACTTCCACCGCGAGGGCGCCCCGGACCTGCTGCCCGCCGAGCACATGGAGGAAATGGAGCGGGTCAACAAGCGGATCTTCACCGAGGTGAACAACGGTGTGTACCGCTGCGGATTCGCCGGCTCCCAGGAGGCCTACAACGCCGCCTACGACCGGCTCTGGGCCGCCATGGACTGGCTGGAGGAACGGCTTTCCAAGCAGCGCTACCTGATCGGGGACACCATTACCGAGGCGGACGTACGGCTGTTCACCACCCTGGTCCGCTTTGATCCGGTCTACCACGGACACTTCAAGTGCAACCGGAACAAGCTCACCGAGATGCCTGCCCTGTGGGGCTATGCCCGGGACCTGTTCCAGACGCCCGGCTTCGGGGACACCGTGGACTTTGAGCAGATTAAGGCGCACTACTACGTGGTGCACGAGGACATCAATCCCACCGGCATCATCCCGAAGGGGCCGGACCTCTCCAACTGGCTCTCGGCGCACGGCCGCGAGCAGCTGGGCGGGCGGCCTTTCGGCGACGGAACCGCGCCCGGACCGGTGCGGAAATCCGAGCGCGTGGCCCCCGGACACGGCGCGGAGTAGCCGTCTCCGTCCGGGGCCGGACCGGTCCCGGACGGGGAAGTGGAACCGTCGACCTAATACGCAACATAAACGTTTCTTAAAGCCCTCCTGCATAGGCTAGCCTTACTTAAGTTTGGTCCATGGGAGGAGGTGCCGTTGTGAGTTCTGCCGCAGGTTCCACCGGCATTCCCGGCCTCTCCGTTTCCCCGGACCGCCCCGTTCCGGCTCCCGTCCCCGGCGGCCCGGCTCCGCGGACGGCCAGGCACCGCACCGCACTTCTCCTGCTGACCGTTGCCGTCCTGGCGGGTGCCTGCGCCGCATCGGTGGCCATTGGTGCCCGGCCCGTCGCTCCCGGCACCGTCTGGGACGCCTTTACCGCCTTCGATCCGGCCAACGGGGACCACGCAGTGGTCCTTTCCCGCGTTCCCCGCACCGTCCTGGGGCTCGCCGCCGGAGCGGCCCTCGGCCTGGCCGGTGCCGCCATGCAGGGCGTGGCCCGCAACCCGCTGGCGGATCCCGGCATCCTGGGCGTCAACGCCGGTGCCGCGTTCGCAGTGGTGCTGGGCATCTACGTCTTCGGCGTCACCGAGCTGCCCGGCTACATCTGGTTTGCCCTGGCCGGCGCCGCCGGAGCCGCCGCCGTCGTATATCTCGTCGCGAGCCTCGGCCGGGAAGGCGCCACGCCGGTGAAGCTGGCCCTGGCCGGCGCCGCGCTGAGCGCCGGACTGATGTCCCTGCTCAACGCCGTGCTGGTGTCCAGCCAGCAGACCCTGGACACCTTCCGGTTCTGGCAGGTGGGCAGTGTGTCCGGACGGAACTGGGACACCATCGCCGCAGTGCTGCCGTTCCTGGCGGCCGGTGCCCTGATTTCGCTCGGTGCCGGACGCGCGCTGAACGGCCTGAGCCTGGGCGACGACGTTGCCCGCGGGCTCGGACAGCGCGTTGGACTGACGCGGGGGATCACCGCCCTGGGAGTGGTGCTGCTGTGCGGCGCGGCCACAGCCGCGGCGGGACCCATCGCGTTCATCGGCCTGGTCATCCCGCATGTGGTGCGCAGTTTCACCGGCCCGGATTACCGCTGGATCCTGCCCTTCTCCATGCTCCTCGCGCCGGCACTGCTGGTCACCGCGGACGTGGCGGGCAGGGTCCTGCTGCCGCCGGGGGAGATCCCCGTCGGGGTCACCACCGCCGTGATCGGTGCGCCGGTCTTCATCTGGCTGGTGCGGCGGCGGAAGCTGGCGGAGCTGTGAGCGCCGCCGTCGAGACTGCCCGCGGACCCCGCATCCCGCCTGCCGGCGCAGCTGAAGCGGTCCGGGCCGCCCGGAAACAGGGAAGACGCCGCCGGGTAGCGGTGCCGGCGCTGCTGGCCGCCGCGGTGTTCGTGCTGTTCGCGGTCTACGTCCTGCTGGGCACCTATACCTTCACCATTCCCGACTTCTTCCGGATCCTGTTCGGCGAGCAGATACCCGGCGCCACTTACATCCTGATGGAAAGCAAGCTTCCCCGTGCCGTCATCGGGACATTGATCGGAGTGGCGTTCGGGATAGCCGGGGCGGTGTTCCAGACACTGCTGCGCAACCCGCTGGCCAGCCCGGACATCATCGGGATCAGCTACGGTGCCAGCGCCAGCGCCGTAGGCGCCATTGTGCTCTTCGGTGCTGCCGGAACCACGGTGTCCGTCACCGCCCTGGTCGGAGCGCTGGCCGTGGCCCTGGCCATCTACCTGCTGTCCCGCCGCGGCGGCGCAGCGGGTTACCGGTTGGTGCTGGTGGGCATCGGCTTCGCCGCCGTCATGCAGGCGATGGTGAGCTTCCTGCTGACCCGGACGGACATCCGCACCGCTTCCGAAGCGCTGGTGTGGCTTAACGGCTCACTGAACAACAGCAGCTGGGACCGCGCCGCGGTGCTGGCTGTGTTCCTGCTGGTCCTGCTTCCCGCCGCCGCGCTGCTCGCCCGCAGCCTGCACGGACTCGAACTCGGCGACGATGCCGCCGCGGGCCTGGGCATCCGGGTGGAAACGGCACGGCTGGCCCTGATCATTGTAGGCGTCGGCCTGGCCGCCGCGGCCACCGCAGCCGCCGGTCCGGTGGCGTTCATCGCGTTCCTCTCCGGCCCCATCGCCCGGCGGCTCACGGGCGGGCAAGCTTCCCTGCTGACAGCCGGCCTGGTCGGCGCCTGCATTGTCCTGGCTGCGGATTTCGCCGGCGCCAACCTTCTCCCCGGCGTCACCCTGCCGGTGGGCGTGGTGAGCGGCGCCCTCGGGGCACCTTTTCTTCTGTGGCTGCTGGTCACGTCAAACCGCGTAGGCCAAGGAGGCTGACATGGAGAACCTGCTCTCCGCTGACAAGCTGGAGCTCGGATACGACGAGCGCAAGGTGGTGGACTCGCTTTCGCTCACCCTGCCCGCGGGAAAGATCACCATCATCGTGGGTGCCAACGCCTGCGGAAAGTCCACCCTGCTGCGCGGCCTGGCCCGGCTGCTGAAGCCCGCGGCCGGCACCGTCTACCTCAACGGCAAGGACATCTCCTCGGTGCCCAGCAAGCAGGTGGCCCGCACGCTCGGACTGCTGCCGCAGACCCCCACCGCGCCCGAAGGCATCACCGTCGCGGATCTGGTGGGACGCGGCCGCTACCCGCACCAGGGCTGGTTCCGGCAGTGGACGGCAGCCGACGACGACGCCGTGGCCGCCGCGCTGGCCGCCACGGACACCGTGGACCTGGCCGGGCGGAACGTGGACGAGCTGTCCGGCGGCCAGCGCCAGCGGGTCTGGATTGCCATGGCCCTGGCCCAGGAAACGGACATCCTGCTGCTGGACGAGCCCACCACCTTCCTGGATGTCACCCACCAGATCGAGGTCCTGGACCTGATCACGGACCTGAACCGCCGCGCCGGCACCACCGTGGCCATCGTGCTGCACGACCTGAACCTGGCAGCCCGGTACGCGGACCACCTGGTGGCCATGAAGGACGGGAAGATCGCCGCAGAAGGGGCCCCGGCCGACGTCGTCACAGAAGAACTGGTGGGCACCGTCTTCGGGCTGGCCTCCCGCGTCATCCCCGACCCTGTTTCGGGCACCCCGATGGTCGTCCCGCTCGGACGCCACCACCGGGCCGCCCCGGAAGCAGAGCCGGAACCGGAAGCCGAAAGGCCCCAGGGCTACCTGCCCAATCCGGGAGATCACCAGCGCCGGTCCGGCATCAACGAGCCCATGGAGGCCGCATCATGACCCACGTCCGCTCCGCCGCCGGTGCCACTGCCGCGCCCGCCGCAGCCGCGCCCGCCCACCCGGGGCGCCGTGCCCGCAGCGCCGGCGCCGTGATGTCCTTCGACGTCGAGGTGAAACGGATTGCCCGGGTCGGCACGAACTTCCAGCGCGTGACCTTTGCCGGCCCGTGCCTCGCCGACTTCGGCGTGCAGGGCCTGACGCACGACCTGCGGATCAAGGTGATCGTGCCCTGCGTGGACGCTGACGGCACCTCCCTGCCGCTGCCGGACCTGTCCACCCTCGACGCCGGCTGGTACCAGGACTGGCTGAAGCTGGATCCGGCCACCCGCGGCTGCATGCGCACCTACACCGTCCGCGAGGCGCGCTGCTCCGGTCCCGAACCGGAGATCGACGTGGACTTCGTGATGCACTTCGACGAGGACGGCAAGGGCGGACCGGCCTCCAGCTGGGCCGCCGCGGCGGAACCGGGGGACCGGGTCTGCATCATCGGCCCCAATGTGGCCCAGTGCGTGACTGCCGAATCCTACGGAGGCATTGAATGGCGTCCCGGCATGGCCCGGCACGTGCTGCTGGCCGGGGACGAAACCGCTGTTCCGGCCATCACCGCGATCCTGGAGTCGCTGCCCGAAGACGTCACCGGGCACGCAGTGATGGAGATTCCCTCCAGCGGCGACCGGCAGGAGGTGCACACCGGCTCCGGGGTGCAGGTGATCTGGCTGGCCCGCGGCTCCCGGGAGCACGGCGAACTGCTCGACGCCGCGGTGCGGCAGGTCGTGGCACTGCCCGGCTGGGCCTCGGTGAAGACCGCCGACGGCGTTCCCTTCCGCCCCGGCCCCGCCCTGCGGGAACCCGAAGACGTCAACGTGGACGAGAACATCCTGTGGGAAACCCCCCAGCGGCTGGACCCTGCCGCGGTGGAAGCCTCGCGGAATCCGAACGCCCCGTCCGGCGCCCTGCCGTTCTACGCCTGGATTGCCGGCGAGGCAGCCGTGGTGCGCGGCCTGCGCCGGTACCTGGTGCGCGACGTCGGGATCGACCGCAAACAGGTGGCCTTTATGGGCTACTGGCGCAAGGGCCGCGCCGAGCTTTCCTAGCCCGCATCACCCTGGTTTTTTTACCCGGCGCGCCGTTCGGCGGCCGGTCTTTCTGAGAGGAAAAACGATGAAGAGAGCACCGCTCGCTGCCCTGTTGGCGGTTCCCGCAGTCCTGGTGGCCCTGAGCGGCTGCGGCGCCGATGCCGCGACCGACTCCGCCCCCGATGCTTCAGGGTCAGAGCAGTTCCCCGTGACCATCGACTCCGCCCTGGGGCAGGCCGTGATCGAGGAGAAGCCCGAACGGGTGGTCACCATTGGCTGGGGCTCCGCGGACACCGCCGTCGCGCTGGGCACCACGCCCGTGGGCGTCGAAGAGGTCACCTGGGGCAACGACGAACACGGCAACTACCCGTGGGTCAGTGAAGCCATCGAGGAACGCGGCGACGATTTCCCGGCCACCTTCACCGGGGGACAGGACATCGACATTGATGCCATTGTCGCCCTGGAGCCGGATCTGATCCTGGCCCCCAACTCCGGCATCACCCAGGAGGATTTCGACATCCTCAATGATCTTGCCCCCACGGTGGCCTACCCCGAAAAGGCCTGGAACATCGACTGGGACGACCACATTTCGCTGATCGGCAAGGCACTGGGTGAACCGGAGGCAGCGGAGGACGCGGTGTCCGGCGTCAAGGAGGCCCTCGCCGACAGTGCGGCCGAGCATCCCGAGTTCGAAGGCAAGACCTTCGCCTACGTCTGGGGCGGCGGTGCCCCGGGCTCCCTGGTGCTCTACAACGAGGGTGACGCGCGGGTGGACATCCTCACCGCGCTGGGCATGGAGGTGGCCCCCGAGGTTCAGGACATTCCCTCCAGCGAGGGCAGCTTCACCTCCGACCTGGGGTTGGAGAACGCCGGCAAGCTGAACGACGTCGACGTGCTGTTCACCTGGTACAACGACGAAGCCGAGCAGCAGCGCACCGAAGAGCAGCGCCTGTTCGCCTCCATCCCGGCAGTGGAGCGGGGATCCGTGGTGCGCAACCTCGACCGCCAGGTCGGGATGGCTTCCAGCTTCCTGACCCCGCTGAGCGTCCCGTGGGTGCTGGACCGGTTCGAGCCCATGATCGAAGAAGCAGTTGCCAAGGTCGACTGATTCGATGCAGGCTCCGGTCCCGGTGAAAACCGGAGACCAGCAGGCGGCCGGTGCCGGTGCGCCGGCCGCTCTTCGGCGTCCCGCATCCGGGCATGGAAGCCCGCTGCTGGGCGCCGGGCGCGGGACGGCGCTGCTGGCCGCAGGGCTGGCAGTGCTGTTCCTCGCCGTCATCACCAGCCTTGCAGTCGGTGCCCATCAGTTGAGCCCGGGGGAGGTAGCCGCGTCGCTGTGGACGGAAATCCGCGGTACCGGCAGCACCTACGCGGATGACGTAGTGGCCAGCCGGATCCCGCGGACCGTTCTGGGCATCGTGGCCGGTGCCGCCCTGGCTGTGGCCGGAGTCATTATGCAGGGGTTGACCCGCAATCCGCTCGCAGACCCGGGCATCCTGGGCGTGAACGCGGGCGCCGCGGCCGCAATGGTCACGGGCATGGCGTTCTTCGGCCTCGGCGCCACCAGTGCGAATGTCTGGGTGGCCCTGCCCGGCGCCGTAGTCACCGTGGTGGTGGTGTACGGCCTTGCCTCCGGCAGGCGCGGTTCGACGCCGGTCCGGCTGGTCTTGGCCGGCACCGTGATCTCGGCGGTGCTCATGTCCTACATCCAGGCCGTGGCCCTGACCCGGCCCGACGTGTTCAGCATGTACCGGTTCTGGGCCGTGGGTTCCCTGAGCGGCCGGACGATGGAGCAGGCCTACGATGTCCTGCCGTTCTTCCTGGTGGGACTGGTGGCAGCCCTCGCCACCGGACGGTCGTTGAATGCCCTGGCCCTGGGCGAGGAGGCAGCTGCGTCGCTCGGCCTGCGGCCGCAGGCGACCAAGATCGCCGCCGCGCTGGCCGCCGCACTCCTGTGCGCATCGGCAACCGCCGCCGTCGGGCCCATCGGCTTCGTCGGCCTCGCGGTGCCGCATATCGTGCGCAGCTTCACCGGCCCGGACCATCGCTGGCTGCTGGTCCTGAGCGCCGTCGTCGGCCCGGCCCTGCTCCTGTTCGCCGACGTCGCCGGGCGCCTCGTGGCGCAGCCGGGGGAAATGCTTACCGGCGTCATCACCGCCCTGCTGGGCGCACCGCTGCTGATTTTGGCCGTACGCCGGATGCGGGCCGTGGCATGAGCGGCGTCCGCAGCGCGTCCGCGTCTTCCCGCACCTTCCGCCTGGGGAAGCGGCTGAGCTTCCACTACCGCAGGCGCAGCGTCCTGGTCTGCCTGCTTCTTTCCGTCGCACTGCTCATGGTCGGTGCATTCACGCTGACCGCCGGAGACCTGGGCCTGACGTGGTCCGAACTGGCGGGACTTGCCGTCTCGCCGCCGGAGGGAAGCGCGTCCTTTGTGCTCGAACGGCTGCGCGGACCCCGCTTCCTGACGGCCGTCGGGGCAGGTATTGCGCTGGGGGTGGCGGGCTCCCTTTTCCAGACAGTGACCCGCAACCCGCTGGGCAGCCCGGAGGTGGTCGGGCTGACCAGCGGAGCCGCTGCCGGAGCGGCCGTGAGCACGCTGTGGCCAGGCTACCTGCCCGTGCCCGTCGCCGCGATCGTGGGCGGCGGCATCGCAGTGGGACTGGTCTGGCTGAGCACGGGGCGCGGTTTCGCCCGGCCCGGGAAGCTGATTGTGGCCGGTATCGGCATCTCCGCGGTGGCGACCGCCTTGACCTCGCTGGCAATGACGACCGTGGGGGAGCAGCAGGCGCAGACACTGGCGTTCTACCTCAACGGCTCCCTGGCTTCCCGGTCCTGGTCCCATGTGGCCACCATCGCCGTCGCCCTGGTCCTCGTCCTGCCTGCCGCCGCGGCGCTGCAGCGGCAGCTGAACGTGGTCTCGCTGGGTGATGACATGGCCGAGGCGCTCGGTGTCCGGGTGGTCCGGACCCGCACTATTGCCGTCCTGCTGGCAGTGGTGCTGGCTGCGGCTGCCGTGAGTGTGTGCGGGCCGGTGGCCTTCGTTGCCCTGGTTGCCCCGCAGATCGCCCTGCGGCTGCTGGGCGTCTCGTCACCGGGCGTGGTTGCACCGGCGCTGGTGGGGGCGTTGGTGCTGGCCCTCTCCGATTTCACGGTGCAGCAGATCGACATCGGTGCGGCCCTGCCCGTGGGTATCTTCACCGCGGCGCTGGGCAGCCTGTACCTGGGGTACCTGTTGTTCGGGGAGGCGCGGAAGGGCGTGCTCTGAGCCGGACCGGGCACCGGCCGGGGATCCGGGAGAGCCACGGCACACGGGTGCCGGATGCGGGTCACCAGGGCCGTTGGGATTGGCCACATAAGGCGGACGGGCAGCCCGCCGGTTTCTAAAATTGAAGCTGGGCCGGAATGTTATGCAGCGGACCGCGACGGGCCCAACACATCCATTCCAGTCCGGCTTCATTGCTCCACGGAACCCGGTGAAGGCTGCCCGGGACCGGAACACAACGGACAAGAGTCCGGATCACAGAAGAGTTCTGGACCAACGCACACTGAGGTGATTGTTGACCGAGCACTTTTTAGACTCTGCAGATTCAAAGAACACCGATTCCTCCCCGGCCCTGCTCCGCACATTCTCTAAGCTCCGTGCCCGGACCGAGGCTCTGGGCGGGCAGGCGGCCAGGCAGGCGGCCAGGCAGGCGGGCACCCGGGCGAAGGCGCTGGGGGCCTCTGCCAAGGGATTGGGCGTCCAGGCCAAAAACTGGCACCAGGAGAACGATGCACCCAACCGGCGGACCGGCGCGCTGTCCATTGCCGCCGCCGTCGCCATAGGCGGGGTCGTCACCGGGACGGCGGGATCAGTCGAACCGGACCTGCATGTGGAACGCCAGGTTGTCGTGCAACCCGCATCACAGGCCGGGGCCGCCCAGGACGGGGAGTCGCCCGAGGGCGGCGCTGCCGACGGCGGAACGGAACCGGACCCCGCCGCAACAGGACCGGCTCCGGAACCGGAACCGGAACCCGCCCCCGAACCGGCGCCCGAACCGGAGCCGGCGCCGGGGCCTGTGGCTCCCGTGGACGACATGGCCGTCACGTCCCCGTTCGGTTACCGGAACAACCCGCTGGCCCCGGGCGCCCTGGAATTCCATACCGGAACGGACTTCGGGGCGGTCACCGGAACACCGGTGAAGTCCATGCTGGGCGGAACCGTCACGGAGGCCGGCTGGCACACCACCGGCGGCGGCGGCCTGCGCGTGGTGATCGACCACGGCGACGGCGTGCAGACCACCTACAACCACCTCAACACCATTGACGTGAGCGTGGGTCAGGCGGTGGACGCCGGTACCGTGGTCGGCGGGGTCGGCAGCACCGGGAACTCCACCGGGCCGCACCTGCACTTCGAGGTGCTCCGCCACGGAGACTACGAAGATCCGATGGGCTGGCTCTAGCCCCCGGAAGCCGGCGGAGCCTACGGCACCGGGTTGGTGAGGACCGCCGGGTCCTTCTTGCCGTGGGGCATCCGGATGCGCAGGGCATTGGCATCCATCTCGAACAGGATATGGGTGGCGTTGCCCAGATGGTCGCCGTCCATCTCGAAGTCCAGCGGGGACTCGGTCCATACCTCGGCACGCTTGCACTGGTAGTACTCCACGGCCGTGCTGCTGCCCTTGCCCCGGCGCAGCAGCCCGGTCACTACGCCCACCCAGCCGAGCTTGCCCTTGGGTGCCAGGGTCAGGATGTCCAGCAGGCCGTCGTCCAGCTTGGCGCCCGGGAAGATCTCCAGTCCGCCGGTGATCTTGCCGCAGTTGCCGCCCATCACGCTGCGGAGCCGGCGGTGGATCGGTTTGCCGCCGTCGATCGAGATGGTGGTCTTGACGGGCTTGCCGGGCAGGTTCCGGATACCGGCGTCGACGTAGGCCAGCCAGCCGATCTTGTCCTTGAGCGCGTCCTTGGTGTCGGCCATCATGCCGGCGTCGTACCCCAGCCCGGCCATCACCAGGAACGTGTCGCTGTCCACGTTTTCGTCAACGGTGACGTGCACGACGTCGATGCGCCGCTCCGTGCCGTTGAGGGCGGCGCGGACCGCCTGCTCCGGATCATCGACGCCGATGTCCAGGTTGCGGGCCAGCAGGTTGCCGGTGCCCAGTGGGAGCAGGCCCATGGGGAAGGACGTGCCGGCCAGCTCCGCGGCCACGCAGCGCACGGTCCCGTCCCCGCCTGCGGCGATGACCAGGTCGACGCCGGCTTCCATCGCCTTGCGTGCCATGGAATGGCCCGGGTCCGCTTCCTCCGTGTCGAAGAACAACGGCTCAGCCCAGCCTTCGTCCGCGCAGATTTCGGCCACCCGCACCCGGACGTCGAAGTCCGTCTTCTTGATGGGGTTCACAATGACGGCGGCACGGGGACGTGACTGGGTGTCTGGGCTGGTCATGGTGTCCTTATCGTAAGCATGCGAACTATGGTCCGGCTCTGAGTCTAGCCCGGCACCCGGGTTCGGCGCGGCTGCCGGGCCGGCGGATCCGGACCGAGGCCGTTCCGGAAGCTTGTAATCTGTGGGGGTGACTTTCAAGCAGCGATACGTGGCCCTGGGTGATTCGTTTACGGAAGGCGTGGGGGATGACGATGAGACCCGCCCCAACGGCGTGCGCGGCTGGGCGGACCGCGTGGCCGAGCAGCTGGTGCTCGCGGACAATACCTGGGGCTATGCGAACCTCGCCATCCGGGGCAAGAAACTGCATCAGGTCCTCGACGAGCAGGTGGATGCCGCCATCGCCCTCTCGCCCACGCTGGTGACCATCTATGCGGGCGGCAACGATATCCTGCGGCCCAAGGTGGACATTGACGCGATTGTTGCCGCCTACGACGCCGGGATTGCCAAGCTGTGCGCTAGCGGCGCGGCGGTGCTGGTATTCACCGGGTTCGATTCCGGCAGGTCCCCGGTCTTCGGACGCACCCGCGGACGCACGGCGATCTACAACGAACTGGTCCGCGAGGCGGTGGAGAAGAACGACGCCGTGCTGGTGGATTACTGGCGGATGAAGACCCTTCAGGATGAACGGTACTGGGCCGTGGACCGCCTGCACATGTCCCCGGCGGGACACATGCTGACCGCGAAAAAGGTGCTGGAAGTCCTGCGCGGCACCGACGCCATTGCCACCCCCGAGCTGGAGGATCTGCCCGCACGCAACCGGGTGGAACAGCTCCGCCGGGACGCCCAGTGGGCGCGCGAATACCTGGGTCCGTGGGTGAGCCGACGGCTCCGCGGAGTGTCCTCCGGAGATAACCTCAGCCCCCGCTATCCGGAGCTCACGCATCCTGTTTTGCCGGTCTAACCGGCGGTATGTGAGCCATATCACATAACTTAGTAAGTTCCCTTGTTTTCCTATGCAAAACGGCAGCCCGCCGGCCCGGATTCCGCGTAAATCCGGGCTTTCGATTCGGCGGACACGAAGCATTTTCCTAAACTTGTAGGCCTGCCCGGCACCGCGTGGTGCCGGGGAGGTTGCTTCTGTTCCCAGCAGCCGACTTCGAACGAGGGAAGACCGACATGCCGAAAGATGCACCGCCCCACATTTCCGGAACCCCGGACTCACCGCCCGCCAAGGCGGTCCGCAAGCCGCGCCGGTCGCCGCTGCGCCGCCGCCGCCTGGAAGTCGATGACGTCAACGTCGTCGATAAATCCATGATGAAAAAGGCCGTCGGCGGCACCGTCGTCGGCAACACCATGGAATGGTTCGACATCGGGGTCTACGGCTACCTCGCCGTCACCATGGGCGCTGTCTTCCTGTCCGACGCCGACAAGGACGCCCAGCTGCTCTTCAGCCTGGGTGTTTTCGCGGCCACGTTCGTTGCCCGCCCGCTGGGCGGAGTCATCTTCGGCCGCCTAGGAGACCGCATCGGCCGGCAGCGGACGCTGGCCATCACACTGATCATGATGGCCGCTTCCACCTTCGCGATCGGCCTCCTGCCCGGATATGCCACGATCGGCATCTGGGCTCCGGTGCTGCTGGTGCTGATGAAGGTGCTGCAGGGCTTCTCCACCGGCGGCGAGTACGCCGGTGCCACCACATTCGTCTCGGAATACGCCTCCGACAAGCGGCGCGGCTTCCTGGCCAGCATCCTTGACCTGGGCAGCTACATGGGCTTCGCCCTGGGTGCAGCCGTAGTTTCGGTGATGCAACTGACCCTGTCCGAGCAGACCATGCTGGACTGGGGCTGGCGGATTCCGTTCCTCATCGCCGGGCCGCTGGGCGCCATCGCCATCTACTTCCGGCTGAAAATCGAAGAATCCCCGGCTTTCCAGGCGACCCTGGACGCCCAGGAGGCCAGCGCGAAGGCCGGTGACGAAACCGCTTCCCTCGGCACCCTGGGAATCTTCCGTGCCTACTGGCGCCCCATTGTGCTGGCCATGGTCCTCGTGGCTGCCGTCAACACGGTGGGCTACGCGCTCACCTCCTACATGCCGTCCTACCTGACCGATTCCAAGGGCTACGATCCGGTCCACGGCACCCTGCTGACCATCCCCGTCCTGGTGCTGATGGCACTGTGCATTCCGCTCAGCGGCAAGCTGTCGGACCGCATCGGCCGCCGCCCCGTGCTGTGGATCGGCGCGGGTTCCACCATTGTGCTGGCCGTTCCGGCCTTCTGGCTGATCGACCAGGGCCCGGTTGCCACCACCCTGCTGGGGTTGGCGCTGCTCGCCGTCCCGGTGACCTTCTACGTGGGCAACCTGGCCGCCACGCTGCCCTCGCTGTTCGAGACCGCCAGCCGCTACGGCGCCATGGGCATCTCCTACAACTTTGCCGTGGCCATCTTCGGCGGCACCGCCCCGCTGATCATGCAGGGCCTTATCACCGCAACGGGCAATGACATGATGCCGGCATACTGGCTGATGTTCACCTCCGTGGCCGGTGCCATCGCCGTCGTCTTCATGAAGGAATCCGCCAAGCGGCCAATGCCCGGGTCCATGCCGAGCGTGGACACCCCCGCCGAGGCGCATGAGCTCGTGGCCGGCCAGGATGAGAACCCCCTGCTCGACGTCGACTCGCTGCCGTTCGACACCCTGGGCAGCCAGGCGGGATCCGACGGGGACCGCGTAGAGCCCGGCATTAACCGCTAAGCGCACTGCCGCGGCAGCAGGAGCCGGCCGGACGCCCCGCGCGTCCGGCCGGCTTCGGCCGTTAAAAGCCGGTTGGAGTGCAGCCCCGACCCTGCGATCATTGAAACGTAAAGCTTTAACGAGAGGAGTGCCGGCATGACCGAGAACGCCCCGCGCTGGCTGAGCGCCCCGGAACGGCAGGCCTGGCTGGCGCTGTATGCCGTCTCGGGCCTCCTCCCCGCCGCGCTTGACGCCGACCTATTCCGCCGCGCGCGGATCACCCTCTTCGATTACCACGTCCTGGCCATGGTCTCCGAAGCCGAAGGCCGGTCGCTGCCGATGAGTGAACTGGCGGCGCGCTCCAATGCGTCCCTGTCCCGGCTTTCCCACGTGGTCAAGAAGCTCGAGCAGCGCGGCTGGATGTCCCGGACTCCCTCGCCTGCGGATGCGCGCGTCACGACGGCGGCACTGACGGACGAAGGCATGGCCGCGCTCGAGGGCCTGGCGCCGGAACACGTGGAATCCGTCCGCAGGGCCGTGTTCGACGGCCTTTCCGACGAAGACGTCGCGGATCTGGAGCGCGTCGGGAAGAAAATCCTTGCCCGCCTCGACCCCGGTAACGGGATCCTCGGACCCAACCAGGCACCGTAGCGCCAACGTCAACTTGTCGCGGGGGCGGCTGTCCTTGTTAGCGTGGTATCTACCTAAAACGGCACGACGAGAGGCACCACAGCATGCGCGTACCCCGAATCCTGACCGTCATCCTGGCCGGGGGCACCGGCGGCCGGCTGGGCAGCCTGACCGATCACCGGGCCAAACCGGCCATTCCGGTGGCCGGGTCCTACAACCTCATCGATATCTCCCTCTCCAACCTGCACAACAGCGGTTTCGGGGACGTCTGGATCGTGGAGCAGTACAAGCCCCAGTCGCTCAATGACCAGATGGTCAGCGGACGCCCCTGGGACCTGGACCGCACCAACGGCGGACTGCGGGTGCTTCCGCCGTTCCAGGGCGGCGACGGGGAGGGCTTCGCGCAGGGCAATGCCGACGCCCTGTACCGCCAGGCGGACTACATCCGCGAATTCAACCCGGACCTGGTGCTGGTGCTCAGCGCCGACCACCTCTACCGGCTGGACTACCGTGACGTAGTCGAAACGCACCAGGAAAACGGGGCCGCCCTGACCCTGGTCACCACGAAGATCAATAACAACCCGGGTGACCACGGAGTGGTCGAGGTGTCCAACGGGCTGGTCACCGGTTTCGAGTACAAGCCGGAGGAACCGAAAACGGACCTCGTGGCTGCCGAGATCTTCCTGTACGACGCCGACACCCTGCTCCATGCCCTGGAAACGCTGGTGGAGCGGGACGGACAGCTGGAAGACTACGGCGATCAGCTCATCCCGTACCTGGTGGAGCAGGAAAAGGTCGTTGAGCACCGGCTGCCGGGGTATTGGCGGGACATGGGCACCCCGGCCAGCTACCACCAGGCCCACCTGGACCTCATTGACGGCCGGGGCCTCGACTTCGATGACCCGCAGTGGCCGATCCTCTCCGCCAGCCCGCGGCGGCTGCCGGCATATGTGGGCCCGGAGGGCAGCGCGGCCGGCAGCCTGCTGGCCCCCGGGGCACGGGTGGAAGGCACCGTGCACCGGAGTGTGCTGAGCGCCGGGGCAGTGGTGGAAGCCGGCGCCCTGGTGGACTCCTGCGTCCTCCTGGACGGGGTGGTGGTGCGCTCGGGGGCGCGGCTGAAGAACCTGATAGTGGACTCCACGACGGTGATAGGTGCAGGCCGGACACTGGACGGCGCCGAGCTGGATCCGGAGAACGGCGTGGCAGTGGTGGGACGCGATTCGAAGGTGGACGCGCCGTCGTCGTGATACCCGGCACGCAGGTCCTTTCGAGTTTGGATGAAACGCCTGTTGGCCCTAGGATAGAAAGGCGTTAAGCCGCGTGTGTGTTAATCTGTCCGCTTCGTGCGGGCAGCGGAACACTTGCGTGGCCACCCGTGTAAACCTAGAATTGAAGGCTGTCGAGCCGGGTTCCCCGTTCGGCTGCCTGAACTTCACCGTCTTCCCCGCGGCGAGGCACTTCGGCTGGATCTCACCCCGCCAGGTTAACCTCCGGAAAGTCGCAGTAATAACGGTGTCAAAACTGGTGGCGGGACGCTCTTTATGGCAGGTGCTTAGGCGCTTGAGCCTTGTGTCTGTTTTTTGAGGACCGTCATATTTACTACAACTGGAGGAGAGATCATGGCAGCTTACTGCCAGGTAACCGGAGCCGTCCCCGGCTTTGGTCACAGCATTTCGCACTCGCACCGCCGCAACAAGCGTCGGTTCGACCCGAATATTCAGAAGAAGCGCTACTGGGTTCCGTCCCTGCGCCGCAACGTGACGCTGCAGGTTTCTGCACGCGGCATCAAGACGATTGACATCCGCGGCATCGACGCTGTTGTTACCGACCTGATCGCGAAGGGTGTGAAGCTGTAGTGGCTAAGGATAAGGACGTACGTCCGATCATCAAGCTGAAGTCCACTGCGGGCACCGGCTACACCTACGTAACTCGCAAGAACCGTCGCAACGATCCGGATCGTATGGTTCTGAAGAAGTACGATCCCAAGATCCGCCAGCACGTCGATTTCCGTGAGGAGCGCTAAGAATGGCAAAGAAGTCCAAGATTGCCCGCAACGAGCAGCGCAAGGTTGTTGTTGAGCGTTACGCTGCCAAGCGCCTCGAACTGAAGAAGACCCTGGTAGACGAAAACGCTACCGACGAAGCCCGCGAAGCTGCACGCCTCGGCCTGCAGAAGCTCCCGCGCAACGCTTCCCCGGTCCGCCTTCGCAACCGCGACCAGATTGACGGCCGCCCCCGCGGTACCCTCCAGAAGTTCGGTATCTCGCGCGTGCGTTTCCGCAACATGGCCCACGCAGGCGAACTGCCGGGTATCAAGAAGTCCAGCTGGTAAGCACTGCCTACCGCGTGAAAAAGGACGGTCCCTTCGGGGCCGTCCTTTTTTGCTGTTAACCGCGGGTTCCGGGCATCGGGTAGCACGTCGCAGGCGGCCAGGCTAGTTCGCCGGTCCAAGGATGCAAAAAGCTCCTTTTTGCCCCGAAAATCGGGAAAAATCCGCTAAATACAGGGGATTTTGCCGGAGTTGGGGGTCCAAGCTGGTAAGTTTTCGAACAGAGGTGGTTTCGCATCCGCGATCCGCTCGAGTTACCAAGAGTCCAGGAGGACATAAATTGGCTATGAACCGTAGTGAACTTGTTGCCGCAGTTGCAGAAAAGTCCGGCAACAGCCAGACCGCAGTCAACGGCGTACTGGATGCCGTCTTCGATATCTTCGTAGACTCCGTTGCCAAGGGCGAGAAGATCACCATCCCGGGCTGGCTGGCAGTTGAGCGCACCGACCGCGCTGCACGCACGGGCCGCAACCCGCAGACCGGCGAAACCATTCAGATTCCGGCAGGCCACAGCGTCAAGCTGACCGCCGGCTCCAAGCTGAAGGCCGCGGTCTCCACCAAGAAGTAGCATCACGCAGCGGCCGTACTGCCGCAGCACCGCGAGGGCCGGCATCCGTGGGATGCCGGCCCTCATGCGTGTGCGGTCGGCCTCGGGAGGCGCCCGTAATTGGCCGTATTTTTACAGCGGGTAGAGAATGGATACTGTGCCCAAATCCGTGAAAACCCAGTCCGCCCGCTCCGCCGGGACTGACCTGCTTCCGCAGCCCGGAAAAGGCGGCTCTGCAAGCGCAGCAGGCGATCGAGGCAAAGCCGTTCCGGCCGTGCGCAGCGGCTCGCTTGCAGCCTCCGTTGCGCTCGTGTTCCTGAGCCTTTCCGCGGCGCTGCTCTTTTCCGGCGCAGCCGGCGTCTCCCAGCTGGGGGGAGCGGGAACGCTGACCCGCTGGGGCCTTCCTGCCGCGAAGGCCCTGCAGAATGTCTCCATGGCCGCCGTGATCGGCTCCCTGCTGTTTGCCGTGGCGATCCTCCCGAAGAACCTCAACTTTCGGCGGGAACGCAAACCCGTTTCGGGCCGGCCCGCGCCCGTAGAGCCTGAACACCCCGCGTTCACCCGTGCCCTGGCCCTGACCTCCGCGGCAGCCGTCACCTGGACGCTTTCCGCCCTGGCGGTCATGGTCTTCACCTATTCGGATGTCTCCGGCCTGCCGCTGGGTTTCGACGCTGCCTATACGGCGGGGCTGGGCTCCTTCCTGACGGACTTTGCCACGGGTCGGGCATGGCTCGCCGTGAGCATCATTGCCGCCGTTGTCACCGCCCTGACCTTCGGCGTGCGGTCCGTGGGCATGCTGGCCTTCACCCTCGTTCTCTCCGTCGGTGCCCTCCTGCCCATGGCGCTCACGGGGCACTCAGCCGGCGGGGATGACCACGCTGCCGCGGTGAACTCCATTGGGCTGCACCTCCTGGGCGTATGCCTGTGGATCGGCGGAATCATCGTGCTGGCGGTCGTCTCCCGGCAGCTGGGGTCCATCACCGGTGTAGTGCTCACCCGGTTCTCCGCCTTGGCAGGCTTTGCTTTCGCGCTCGTGTTCCTCTCCGGCGTCGTGAACGCCTCACTCCGGATCAATTCGCTGGACCAGCTCGGCACGCCGTGGGGCACCCTCGTGCTCCTCAAGGCCGGACTGACGCTGCTGCTGGGCATCCTGGGGCTGATGCACCGCCGCTGGGTCATTCCCCGGCTGGCCGGCGCCAACCCGTCCCGCACCCCTGTCCCGGAAGGGAAAGGCGGAGTGCCGCAGGGCGGACTGTCCGCCCAGCGCGTGCTCTGGCAGCTCATCACGGTGGAACTGGCCATCATGGGAGCCGTATCCGGCGTAGCCGCAGCCCTGGGCCGTACCGCGCCGCCCCGCTCGGAGGAACCTCCCACGGACGCCTCGCCGGCACGCATCCTCACCGGTTATGACCTGCCGCCCGAACTGACCGCCGAACGCTACCTCACCGAGTGGCGGCCGGACTGGCTCTGGGTGGCAGTCATCCTGACCCTGGCCGTTTCCTACCTCATCGGCCTGGTGAAAGTCCGCCGCCGCGGGGACAAATGGCCGGTGCTGCGTGCCCTCTGCTGGCTGATCGGGCTCCTCGCCCTCTTCTACATCACCTGCGGCGCCCCGCAGATCTACGGCATGGTCCTGTTCAGCACCCACATGCTGGGGCACATGGCCCTGACCATGGTGGTGCCGCTGTTCCTGGTGCTCGGCGCCCCGGTCACCCTGGCACTGAAGGCACTGACCCCGCGCACCGACGGCACCCGGGGTATCCGTGAGTGGATCCTCATCGGCGTGCACTCGCGCTTCTCGAAGATCGTCACCAACCCGATTTTCGCAGCGGTCAACTTCGCCGGCTCCATTGTGGTCTTCTACTATTCGGACCTGTTCGGCTTTGCCCTGCGCGAGCATGTGGGGCACGAGCTGATGGTGGTGCATTTCCTGCTCACCGGCTACATCTTCATCCTGACGATGATCGGCATCGACCCGCTGCCAGGCCGCGCCCCGTATCCGCTCCGGCTGGTGATCCTGCTGGCCACCATGGCCTTCCACGCGTTCTTCGGAGTGGCGGTCATGGGCGGAACCGCACTGATCCAGGCGTCCTACTTCGGCAACATGGGCCGGGACTGGGGGCTGTCCGCCCTCGCGGACCAGCAGCTGGGCGGATCCCTGATGTGGGGCATCGGCGAAATCCCGACCCTCTTCGTGGCGATCGGCGTGGCCTACCAGTGGTCCAAGAGCGACGCCCGGGAGACCCGGCGCTCGGACCGTGCCGCCGAGCGGAATAATGACGCCGACCTCGCCGCTTACAACAACATGTTTGCAAACCTGGCACAGCGTGACGCCGGGACCCCGGATCAAGGAGATCGTTAATGACTGAAACCGTGCGCGCCGGATACCGGGTGCGGGCCTCGGAGCTGGAGGGCCGCAACTGGCTGAACACCGGCGGCCGGCAGCTGAACCTGGAGGATCTGCGCGGCAAGATCGTGTTGCTGGACTTCTGGACCTTCTGCTGCATCAACTGCCTGCACGTGCTGGACGAGCTCCGCCCACTGGAGGAGAAATACTCGGATGTGCTGGTCACGGTGGGAGTCCATTCCCCCAAGTTCGAGCACGAAGCCGACCCGGTAGCCCTCGCCGCCGCCGTCGAACGCTACGAGATCCACCATCCCGTATTGGATGATCCGGAACTGCTGACCTGGCAGGCCTACACCGCCCGTGCCTGGCCCACCCTGGTGGTCCTGGACCCCGAGGGGTACATCGTGGCGCACCTGTCCGGTGAAGGGCATGCAGCGGGCCTGGAATCGCTGGTTGCCGAGCTCGTGGAGGAACACGAGGCCAAGGGGACGCTGCACCGCGGCGACGGCCCTTACGTGCCGGCAGAACCCACTGCAGGGGACCTTCGCTTCCCGGGCAAGGTGACGGCCCTGCCGGGCGGCACCTTCCTGGTCGCCGACACCGGCCACCACCGGCTGGTGGAACTGGAAGCGGACCTGGCCGGCGTACGCCGGACGATCGGTGACGGGGTCAAGGGCTGGGCCGACGGCGATGCTGAATCCGCGCGCTTCAACGAGCCCCAGGGCGTGGCCCTGCTGCCCGCCGACATTGCGGAGAAAGCCGGGTACGACGTCGTGGTGGCGGACACGGTCAACCACCGACTGCGCTCGGTGAACCTCGCCACGGGTGCCGTGCGCACCATTGCCGGCAACGGCGTGCAGCGGCTGCTGGACGCCGGGAACCAGACCAAGGCGGGCGCGGCAGCCGCAGGATCGGATGAAACCGCGGGCAGCAGTGCCCCGGCCGATGTACCCGATGCCGATGTCCTGCTCGACGCCGACCCCCTGAACGTATCGCTGTCCTCGCCCTGGGACCTGGTGTGGTCCTCGAAGCTGCAGCGGCTGGTCATTGCGATGGCCGGGACCCACCAGATCTTCAGCTTCGATCCGGTCTCCGGTGCGGTGGCAGTGCTCGCGGGCACAGGTTTGGAAGGCCTGCTCGACGGCGGGGCCTCCGCTGCCTGGTTCGCCCAGTCCTCCGGCCTTGCTGAAGACGGCGACGGCAACCTCTGGGTGGCGGACTCCGAAACGTCCGCCCTGCGGAAGCTGAACCTGGCGGACGGAAGCGTGCAGGTGGAAACCGCCGTCGGCACCGGCCTGTTCGACTTCGGGTTCCGCGACGGAGACGCCTCGGTGGCCAGGCTCCAGCACCCGCTGGGCGTGGCGGTGCTGCCGGACGGTTCCGTCGCCGTTGCCGATACCTACAACGGCGCCGTACGCCGTTACGATCCCGCGACGGGTACCGTTTCCACGCTCGCCCGCGGACTTTCCGAGCCGTCGGATGTCCTGGTGGATTCCAGCGCCGCCGAACCGCTGCTGATTGTGGTCGAGTCCAACCGGCACCAGCTGGTGCGGCTGCCGATTCCCAAGGACGCCCAGTCCGTGGACGAAGGTGCCCGGCAGACGCAGCGGCCCAAGACCGCCGTCGAACCCGGACCCGTGTCCCTCACCGTGCGCTTCGCCGCTCCTAAGGGCCAGAAGCTCGATGACCGCTGGGGAGATCCGACGCAGCTGAAGATCTCGGCCTCGCCGGAGGAACTGCTGGTATCCGGCGGCGGGACGGCCACGGGGCTGACCCGCGAGCTAGTCCTGTCCGATACGGTGACGGACGGCGTCCTGCACATCACTGCCCGCGCAGCGGCCTGCGACGGTGAGCCGGGCGGGGAGATCCCGGACCACGCCGCATGCCACATGTACCAGCAGGACTGGGGCATCCCTGTGGTGCTGCAGGCCGGAGGCGAGTCCGAACTGGTCCTGGACCTGCGCGGACTGGACTAAGCACTCCGCGCAGCGGCGACCCGCAGCCCCTACGGAAACGGGCGGCGGCACGGAAGCATCCCGTGCCGCCGCCCGTGGCGTTTGGACGGGCGGTGTTACTCCACCTGCGGGCTAAGGGTCACGTCCTCCCCGTCCACCCGTAGCGAGGCGTTGAAGGTGAAGGGCTCCTCGGCCACCAGCGGGCTCTTGTCACCGCTGAACAGGTCAACCTGGGTGGCGGTTACCCGGGCGCTTCCGCTGAGCGGGCTAAGCACCCAGCGGCCTTCCGCCTGGGTCAGCTCGACGTCGGGGTATTCGGTGATGCTCCACCGGATGGGCTGTTCCACCCGGTTGTTGGTGAGGTGGTAGAACGGGCATCCGGGGGGCGCGAGGCGGTCGGCGCCAGTGCAACCGTCGAGGAACTCGCGGATGCCTGCATCGATCTTGGAGACGAGTTCCTTGGTTGCCTCCGGCACCAGGGCGAGCTCGGGATCCGCTTCGGCCGTCATCAGGGCGCTCTGCTCCGGTGCGGCAAGGTATTGGCTCTTGTAGGAGGCGGCAACCCTCGAGACCGGGAAGGCCGCGAACGTATTCGCACCCTCCGGAAGAGCGACCCGGACCCCGTTGAGCGTGGCTTCGCGCAGCGACGGCGCACTCACCTGCACTGTCGGCAGCGTTGCCGGCACGAAGTCCCAGGTGTCAAAGAAGAGCCAGCGTTTCCCGGTGTTTTCCAGCACGAAACGGGTGCTTGCCTCGGACTGGCCGTAGGCATACTCCAACGCCACTTCAACGCGGCCTCCGCCGACGTCCTCGGCCTCTCCGACGCTGCGCACCTGCAGTCCCTTGACCGACGCCCGCAAGGCATCGCCGTCGAGCAATGCTGCATTGGCTTCCGGGACCTGCGCGTTGAGCATGCCCAGCGCCTGTTCACCCTCGCCGTCGGCCAGCTTCTGCAGATAACTCTCGACGTGTTGTTCGGGCCCGTAGGCCTTCACGTTCACGAAGTGGATCACGACGACGGCGGCCGCGATGGTGAGCATAAGGGCAAGCAGCCAGACGGCCACTGCCTTGATTACCGGTGATGTTCCCTGCACCGCTCTTACGTTACCTGCCCGGACCGACGTTGGCCGGAACGGTTCCCCGCTCCGGCCAACGTGTTCGCCCTTCGCCGGCCGACGCCGATCCGGGTGCGGCGGCTAGGATGCGGCCGCGGGGACAGTCTCCTTGGCAGCTGCGATTTCCTCGGCACGGGCGGCGTTGGCTTCCTCGGTCAGCTCGGCACCGGCTGCGGCGTCACGGGTCAGGTTGTCGCCGCTTTCCGGATCGAAGAGGTGGATCTTGCGGGTGTCCAGCCACAGTTCGGCTTCGCGGCCGCCGCGGATCCGGCTCGCGGCGTCCAGCGTCACCACCACCTGCGGCCGCAGTTCATCCGCGTCCATGTCCCGGGCCAGGTTGTCCAGCAGTTCCCGGACCTCTGGCGTCGGGTCGAAATGGATGTAGCCGTACTGCTCGTTGCCCAGCCACTCCGTGTGGGTGATCGGTGCGGTAAACGTGGAGCCGTGATGCAGCTTGCTCTCCTCCACGAGGGAAGCATCCTCGAAGAACTCCGGCCGGATACCCACCAGCACCACCTTCTTGCCGGCGGCCTTGGCGGCCTTCTCCTCCGGAATACGGATATCACCCACGGCGGTCTTCAGGACACCGTTTTCCAATGTTGCAGGCAGGAAGTTCATGGACGGCGAACCGATGAACCCGGCCACGAACAAGTTGATGGGCTGCTCGTAAAGCTCCCGGGGGGAGGCGACCTGCTGCAGGATGCCCTTCTTCAGGACGGCCACCCGGTCGCCCAGCGTCATGGCCTCGGTCTGGTCGTGGGTCACATAGACGCTGGTGGTGCCCAGGCGGCGCTGCATCTGCGCGATCTCCGAACGCATCTGGCCGCGCAGCTTGGCGTCCAGGTTGGAAAGCGGCTCGTCGAAGAGGAAGGCATCGGCCTGCCGGACAATGGCCCGGCCCATCGCCACCCGCTGGCGCTGGCCGCCCGAAAGGTTGGCCGGCTTGCGGTCCAGGTGGTCGGTCAGTTCCAGAGTTGCGGCTGCATCGGTGACCAGCTTCTTCACCTGCTCGTCGTTGTACTTGCCCTTGTTCAGGCGGAGCGGGAAGGCGATGTTTTCATACACGGTCAGGTGCGGATAGAGCGCGTAGTTCTGGAACACCATCGCCAGGTTTCGGTCGCGGGGCGCCTTGTCATTGACCCGCTCGCCGTTGATCAGCAGATCCCCGGAGGTGATGTCCTCCAGTCCCACGATCATGCGGAGCAGCGTTGACTTACCGCAGCCTGAGGGGCCCACCAGGATGATGAACTCGCCGTCGGCAATGTCCAGGCTGACGTCATTGACGGCCGGGAAACCGTCGCCGTACTTCTTGACGAGGTGGTTAAGGGTGATAGATGCCATGGTTTGGGATCCTTTTCTTTCATCCGGGTGCCGCAGGGGATTAGCCCTTGACGGCGCCCTGGGTTAGGCCGGAGACGATTTGGCGCTGGAACGCCAGCACCAGGACAACTACGGGAATGGTGACGATGATCGCCGCGGCGGAAATGGCTCCGGTAGGTTCCTCGAACTGGGAGGCGCCGGTGAAGAACGCCAGTGCCGCCGGGACCGGGCGGGCCGCCTCGGTGGAGGTCAGCGAAATGCCGTACACGAAGTCATTCCAGGCGATGAAGAAGGCAATGATCGCGGTGGTGAACACTCCGGGCGCCGCAAGGGGAACGATGGCCTTGCGGAACGCCTGCCACGTCGTGGCACCGTCCACCTGGGCTGCCTGCTCCAGTTCCCACGGGATCTGCCGGAAGAAGGCCGCCAGGGTCCAGATGGAGATCGGCAGCGTCAGCGACAGGTAGGGAATGATGAGGCCGGGCCAGGTGTCGTAGAGGCCGATATTGCGCCACAGGTTGAACAACGGGGTCACGATGGAGATCACCGGGAAGATCGAGACGCCCAGCGCCGTGGTCAGCACCAGCTTCTTGCCGGGGAAATCCAGCCGGGCAATCGCGTAGGCGCACAGGGTCGCCAGGATGACCGCGATGAACGTGGCAATCAGGCAGATGCCGATGGAGTTGCGCAGGGAACTCAGGAACAGCCCCTGTGCATCGCCCACCAGGATCTGCTCATAGTTGCTCAATGACCAGTTGGTGGGAAGGAAGGTCCCGGAGGTCAGGTCGCTCGGGAGCTTGAACGAGGTCGCCAGGATGGACGCCACCGGGAACAGCGCGTAGAGGATGACCAGAACCGAAATAATGGTCCAGGTTATCCGCCGCTTGGCAGGTGAGGACTTCACTTATTTACCCCCTCGTGCGCCGGAAAGATCCACTTTGAACAGTTTGATGGCGATGAAACAGATGATGATGACGCAGATGAACAGCAGGACCGACACGGCCGAGCCCATGCCGATTTCCAGGCGGGTAATCGAGGTCCGGTAGGCCAGCAGCGAGAGCACTTCGGTGCCGTACGCGCCGTTGGTCATGATGTAGACGTTGTCGAAGATGCGGAAGGCGTCCAGTGCCCGGAACAGGACGGCCACCATGATGGCCGCTTTCATGTTCGGGATGATCACCTTGGACATCCGCTGCCACCAGGTGGCGCCGTCGACCTCTGCCGCTTCGGTCAGTTCACCGGGGACCTGGGCCAGGCCCGCGAGCAGCAGCAGGGAAATGAACGGGGTGGTCTTCCAGATTTCCGAAGCCATGATGACGGACAGCGCCGTCCAGGTATCGGCGAACCAGTTCAGGTCCGCATTTACTCCCGGCACCCAGTCGAACCAGCTGTTGATGTACCCGGAATTGATGTCAAAGGCATAGAACCAGGCGAAGGCGGACACCACGGTGATGATGCCGTACGGCACCAGGATGGCGGTGCGCAGCCAGCCGCGGACGGCCTTCAGTGCGCTGTTCATCACCAGGGCCAGGGCAAAACCGAGGATCAGCTCGATCACGACCGTAATGACCGTAATCAGCACCGTGACACCCAGGTCCCGCCAGAACAGGCCGTCCGAAAGGATGGTGGCGTAATTGCCCAGGCCCACGAACTCCCGGTCCGCCGGAGCGGTCAGGCGGTACTTGAACAATGATTCCCAGAGGGCCAGGAGGATCGGGTAGGCAGTGACGGCCAGCATGATGATGAAGGCAGGACCGGCAAGCCAGAACCCCAGCCGCCGCTCCGCTTTGGCGCGGTCGCTCAGTGGTTGTTTGGTCGGCGTGGACCGGACGGGAGCCTCGCGGACCGCTTCAACGGAAGTGCTCACAGCAGTTTCTCCCCTCTAAGGACTTCGAGGATGAATTCCTGGCTCTCGGCCGGGGTGGAATCGGGGTTTACCTCGCTCGGCGGAGTCCAGGTCTGCTGGATGCCGGTGGAGATTTCGTTGTAGTACGGGGTCTGCGGACGCGGCACGGCCAGCTCCAGAGAATCGCGGATGGTCGGTGCCATCGGGAAGGTCTCTTCAATGCCGGGGGAATTGTAGGCCTCTTCGTTCGACGGCGGGTTGCCGTTGGTCGTGAAGTACTGGGCCTGGTTCTCGGGCGAGACGATGCACTCGATGGCTTCGAATGCCAGGTCCGGGTGCTGGCTGTTGGAACCTACTCCGAGGTTGATGCCGCCCAGCGGGGGAGCCGTCTCCTCACCTTCGTTCATGGCCGGGTACAGGGTCCAGCCGATGTCATCGATGAGGGACTGCGGCAGGGAACCTTCCTCGACCGACGCATTGGTGGCCGGCCAGACGAAGGGGTAGTTGACCATGAACGCGCCCTGGTCGCCCTGGAACTGGATCATGGAGGTGTTCTCTGTCTGCGTGGGCAGCCCGGGACCGCCCAGGCCTTCCTTGCCGATGGTGGAGACCACCTCGGCGGCCTGCTTTCCGGCGTCGGAATCCAGTCCCAGCTGGATTTCATCGGCCGGCGCGTCCGGGTTCTGCACAATCTCGCCGCCGGCCGATGCCACCAGGGCATTGACCCACACGGTCATGGATTCGGCGCGTGCGCCCTGCACGCCGATGAACTTGTCCTGGCTTTGGGCGGCTTCAATGATCTGGTCCCAGGTCACGGGCTTGGTCATATCCAGCTGTGCCGCTTCGGCCACCGACTTGCGGTACCAAAGGATCTGGGTGTTGGCCCAGAACGGGACGGCAACAACCTTGTCTTTCCACTTGGCGCCTTCCAGGGCGCCCTGGAGGACGCCCTCGGTGGTGCGCTCGGCTACGTCGTCGGGGACCGGCGCAAGATAGCCCGGTTCCGCGTACTCCGGCACGTTGGGCGGGTCGAGGCTCATGATGTCCATGCTCTTGTCCCCGGCCGCCAGCCGCCGGGCCAGCTGTTCACGCTGGGATGCTGCGTCGTTGGGCAGCAGGGACGTTTCGATGGTGTACGCACCCCCGGACTCCTCGCTGCACTGCTGCGCGAGTTCTGCCTGCCCGCCCGCGTCCGGGTTGATGTACCAGGTCAATGTGGGTACTGCGCCCTCGTCGGTTCCGCAGCCGGATAGGAGGGTGGCGCCCAGGGCCAGAGCAACGCCGGCAGCAGCCCGTGCCCCTTTCCGGGTCCGCCCCCAGATTCTCGCGTCCTTTGGCATCGGTACTGTGCCTCCACCTCGTCGTAAGGGTCCCCTGCGGCGTTGCAGGAGACGGACCGCACACTAAGCAGCCTTCCGTTTGACCATATGCCTTGAACGTAATTTATGCCACAACCAAACCGGCCAAAACAGGTAAAGCTTCAGGCCAGCAGTGCTGCCGCCAGGGCCAGCACCGGAAGCGAGGCAATGGTGGTCAGCAGGACGGTGTCTTTGGCCACCAGCACGCCTTCCTCGTAGCGCCCCGCGGCAATAAACACGTTCTGTGCAGTGGGCAGTGCAGCGGTCACGACGACGGCGAAAAGCAGGTGCCCCTCCATGCCGAGGACAAAGCGTGCCAGGAGGAAGGCCAGCAGGGGCTGGACCAGCAGCTTGAATGCGGAAGCGACGACGACGTCGACCCGCCTGCCGCCGTCGGCCGTAAGCGGCCGGGAGCCGGCCAGGGAGAGCCCGAAAGCCAGCAGCATGGCGGGAACCGCGGCCCCGCCGATCAGGGATACGGGTTCGTGGATGATTTCGGGCAGCTGCGTGCCGGTGCCCGCGAGAATCAGGCCGATTAGTGAGCCCACGATAATCGGATTGCGCACGATCTGCCCGGCAAAGACCCGGATCGAGGTCCGCCGCCCGCTGGTGGCCGAGTCCATCATCATCAGGAAGAACGGGGTGAAAAAGGCGAGCTGGAAAATCAGCACGGGTGCGATGAACGCCGCGTCTCCCAGGACATACACGCAGATAGGCAGGCCGAGGTTGGCTGCATTGACCAGGGAGGAGGACATGGCCGAGATCAGCATCTCGGGCAGCGGCCGGCGCAGCCACCAGCGGGTTACCAGCACATAGAGGACCGCCGTGGCTACGGCGCTGGCTGCAGCGACCAGCAGCGGCAGCGAGAAAACGGTGTGCAGGTCTGCGTCGCTGAGCGTGATGAGCAGGAGCGCAGGGGAAGCGACAAAGAAAGCCAGGCGGCTGAGAACGGTCTGGGCGTTCTCTCCCAGGACACCGAGCCGGCCGATGCCGTACCCGGTGAGGATGATGATCCAGACAACTGCGAATCCGGTGAGTACCCCCAGCACCGGATGCTGCTAGCCGGCTTCGGCAGGTACGTCCCGGCTGCTGGCCATGGCCTGGGTGTTGCCCAGGGCCAGCGGAGGGCGCTCGGTACCTTCGGTGACGGCTTCGGCCGGGTCTGTTCCCAGCTCCAGGATCCGGTTGGCGGCATCCACGTGGACAACCGTGGGCACGAAGGCCCGGGCCTCTTCGGTGGTCATGTCTGCGTAGGTGATGAGGATGACCGTGTCGCCCACATGCACCAGGTGGGCTGCGGCACCGTTGATGCCCAGCACTCCGGAACCGCGCTCGCCGGCGATGGTGTACGTCTCCAGCCGGGCGCCGTTATCGACGTCGACAATCGAGACAAGCTCTCCGGGGAGGATGTCCGCGGCCTCAAGGAGGTCCAGGTCGACCGTTACGGACCCCACATAGTGGAGGTCGGCATGGGTCACCGTTGCGCGGTGGATCTTGGACTTAAACATTTTCCGGTTCATCGCGGACAAGTCTACGCCGATTGTGCGGATCTTCGAGCAGGGGGTTGACACGCTGACAGCGAAAGTGCAGCGGAAAACGCAGGGCGGGGGCACGTGCATCAGTGCTCCGCAGCGGAGCGGGCGACGGGAATCGAACCCGCGTATCAAGCTTGGGAAGCTAGCGCTCTACCATTGAGCTACGCCCGCAGCGTCCGGAGGAAATCCGGCACAGTCCCTAACTCTACATGGAACCGACCGGTTGCCTAATCCGCTCCCTTGGTGCCGGGGCGCTGCCGGGACACCCGGACTGGACGGGGCGGCCTAGCTGCCCTGGGACTCGCCGGCCTCCGAAGCGGCTCCGGTCCTGGCGCGCTCGACGAGTTCGCGCCAGCTTCCCTTTACCTGCCGCTCCGGGATGGTTACGGCCGCCGGGCCCACGGAAATTTCGTACATGAAGCGGTCCGGCTCATTGTCAGGAGCTTCGGGCGGATTGCTCAGGAGCGGCAGCCATCTCTCGTATGCCTCTTCGGAGCTGACCTGCGTGCTCCAGGTGCGCTGCATGCCTGCAAAGCCGCCGCTGCGCACTACAACCAGTTTCATACCAAGACGTTAACCTCTTTCCACGCGGCCTGAACAGCAGTACTTTCCTCCGCCCCCGCCCCGTAGCGTTTTTCCGCCGCCGTGAGCGTAGCGGCGGCGAAGGCGGCGAAGGTGGCGTCGGCGGGGAAATTGCGCTGGGTGATGGTGTCGTACCAGATCCGGCCGGCGCGCTCCCAGGCGAACCCGCCCAGGGCGGTCGCCGCCAGGTAGAAGGCATGGTTGGGAATTCCGGAGTTGATGTGGACGCCTCCGTTGTCTGCGGAGGTCTTCACAAAGTCCTTCATGGACGCTGGCTGGGGGTCCTTGCCGAGCACGTCGTCGTCGTAGGCAGTGCCGGGTGCTTTCAGCGACCGCAGCGCACGCCCCTGCACAGCGGGGGTAAACAGCCCTTCGCCCACCAGCCAGCTCGCCTGGCCGGCAGTCTCGCCCAGCAGTTTCTGCTCCACGAGTACGCCGAAGACATCCGACACCGATTCGTTGAGGGCCCCGGCCTGGTCGCGGTAATCGAGCTGCGCCGTGTACTGGATGATCCCGTGGGTCAGCTCATGGGCAATGACCGTGAGGGATTTGCTGAAGCGCTCAAACACCTCGCCGTCGCCGTCGCCGAGCACCATCCGGGTGCCGTCCCAGAAGGCGTTGTCATAGGCGCGTCCGTAGTGGACGGTGGCCTCCAGCGCCCGTCCGGCCCCGTCAAGGGAGGACCTGCCGTAGGCGTCGCTGAAGAGGGAGTAGGTGGCGCCGAGGCTGTCGTAGGTTTCATCGACGGCGGGGTCGCCCGTGGCCGGGCCGCCTTCGGAGCGCACCACGGTGCCCGGCAGTTCCTCCAGGCCCAGGGCATCGGAGACGGTGCGGCGCAGCGACGGAGTGAGCGCCGTGCCCGACCCGCGGGCAGGGGCCGGATGCGGCGCTGAACGCGCCGATTCCACCCCTTCAATCCCGGTCAGGGCACGTCGGGCCGCCTTGGCAGCCGTCGCCTTCGCGGGGTCTTCGGCGGCGGCCAGGCGGGCCAGCAGATACGGCGGAACGATGGAACAGATCGAAGCAGTCACGCTCGAGTTGGTCACGGTACAGCCCTCCCTCTGTGGTGAGGTTCCCCAGCGTAGGCGTCGGCACCGACACTGCAAGGGGCAAGCGTGCAAAACGGCATCAAATGGCCATAACGCAACCTAACCGGGTGATTGGAGCCCTTCCGCCGTCGAATCAGTCCCGTTCGGGGCGGGCTGACTCCTGCGCCTGTGCAGCGGTCTGTTCGTAGGCGGCCACGAGGGAGGCGACAACGTCCGGACCGATTTCCAGTCCCACCTCGTGGCCCGGGTTCACGGACATGCCGTACCCGTCAGCGATGCTTCGGATGGTTGCCTCGCCGCTGGCCTTTACGACAACGGGCGCGGCCTCCCGCAGCTGCGCGGGGATGCGCTCCGCTGAGGTGAAGGTGGCTGCCACGGAGTACTCGGCGTCCGGCGCCTTCAGGACCACCGCCTGGAAGCTGGAGGGATCGTCGTCCTTCGTGAGGCGTCCCACGCTGAGCAGTTCCGAGGTCCAGATGACGGACATGACCTCGCGGTTGGTGATCCGGCCCTCGCGGCCGGCGGTGATGGCTTCCTCCAGTGCCGCGCCGGGCGCTTCGGCGTCTTCACGGGCCAGCGGCATGGTCGGGATGTCGGGGGTGTTGTCGGGTTCCACGGGGACTCCTTCAAAGGGATCGGTGCCAAAACTCCAAGTCTGGCATACGGAGCGGATACCGTGGTGGGCATGAGCCCGAACGAGAACACCCGCAGCCTCGAAGCAGGCATTGAACGGGACTTCAGCGACAAGATGAGCTACGGGTCCTACCTTGCCCTGGACGAGCTGCTCACCGCGCAGCATCCGGTGAGCAGCCCGGAGCACCACGACGAGATGCTGTTCATCATCCAGCACCAGACCTCGGAACTGTGGTTGAAGCTCGTCCTGCATGAGCTGCTCGCCGTGCGTGCCCGCCTGGCGGCGGACGACCTTCGCTCGGCTATGAAGGGCATTGCCCGGATCAAGCACATCCAGCGCTCGCTGACGGAGCAGTGGTCCGTGCTGGCAACACTGACCCCGTCCGAGTATTCCGAATTCCGCGATGACCTGGGTGCATCCAGCGGATTCCAGTCCTACCAGTACCGTGCCGTCGAGTTCCTGCTGGGCAACAAGAACGAGGCAATGATTGCCGTGTTTGCGGCAGACCCCGCTGCTCAGGAGCTGCTGTCCGGGCTGCTCTCGGAAACCAGCATCTACGACGAATTTATCCGCTACCTCGCCCGCCGGGGCTACGCAGTGGCGCCCGAACTCCTGGAGCGGGACGTTACCCGGGCGCATGTCTACGACGAGTCGCTGCTGGCGGTCTACAAGTACGTCTACGAAAACCCGACTGCGAACTGGGACGTGTACGAAGCCTGCGAAGAGCTGGTGGACCTGGAGGACAATTTCCAGCTGTGGCGTTTCCGACACCTGAAAACGGTGGAACGCACCATCGGCATGAAGCGGGGAACCGGCGGTTCCAGCGGTGCGGGCTTCCTGCGGCGGGCCCTCGAACTCACGTTTTTCCCGGAGTTATATGCGGTGAGGACAGAAATCGGCCGCTAGGGCATGCGCTATTTTTGAAGAGTGCTGATTTCTGACCGCGACATCCGAGCCGAGATTGCCGACAACCGGATTGCCCTGGACCCCTATGACCCCGCAATGGTCCAGCCTTCCAGCGTCGATGTGCGCATCGACCGCTTCTTCCGGCTCTTCGACAACCATAAGTACGCCCACATTGATCCCTCGCAGGACCAACCCGAGCTGACCCGCCTGGTGGAAGTGGATCCGGATGAACCGTTCATCCTCCACCCCGGCGAGTTCGTCCTGGGCTCCACCTACGAGCAGGTCACCCTTCCGGACGACATCGCCGCGCGGCTGGAAGGCAAGTCCTCGCTCGGACGCCTCGGCCTGCTCACGCACTCCACCGCCGGGTTCATTGACCCCGGTTTCTCCGGCCATGTCACCCTGGAGCTGTCCAACATGGCGACCCTGCCCATCAAGCTGTGGCCCGGCTCGAAGATCGGCCAGCTGTGCTTCTTCCGGCTGAGCTCCCCGGCGGAGCACGCGTACGGCTCCGGCCGCTACGGCAACCGGTACCAGGGGCAGCGGGGCCCGACGGCGTCGCGCAGCCACCTGAACTTCCACCGCACCGATGTCAGCGCTGCCTCGACTGACGAAGACACGGCGGGCATCAGCGCCTCCTAGGGGCCTGGCGGGGAGAGACCGCAGGCCCGTAGGCCGAACCCGTAGCGCTTAGCCCTTATCGGCGGCCGGTGCGGTCCGTGCCGCAGGGGAACGGACCGGAAGCAGGACCAGCAGGCCGGCCAGCAGCACGGCCATGATGCCGATGATGCCGTAGCGCTGGGCTCCGAAGATGACGATGCAGGCGGAGAACAGGGTGGGTGCCAGGAAGCTGACCGCCCGTCCGGTGGTGGCATACAGGCCGAACAGTTCGCCTTCTTTGCCCTCCGGGGCAAGCCGGGCCAGGAATGCGCGGGAGGCGGACTGGGCCGGGCCGACGAACAGGCATAGCAGCAGGCCAAAGATCCAGAAGGTCGTGTCACCGCTCCACTGCAGCCCCAACAGGTCCTGGTCCTCCGGCCCCAGGACCACGATGGCCGTCCCGGCAAGGATCAGCCCGATCAGCGAACCGACAATCACGGCCTTGGGGCCGGCGCGGTCGTCCAGGAACCCGCCGATCACGGAGCCCACGGCAGCGACCACGTTGCCGAAGATGGCAAACATGATCACTTCGGACAGCTCCCAGCCAAAGGTGCCCGCCGCGATGACGCCGCCGAACGTGAACACCGCTGCGAGCCCGTCCCGGAAGACGGCGCTGGCGAGCAGGAAGTAAATGGTGTGCCGGTCGGTCCGGAAGAGGACCTTGATGCGGTGGAACAGCAGCTTGTAGGACGCCAGGATCCCCAACCGCGCCGCCTGGTCCTGCCGGGGGACCTCGGGCACGGCGAACATCAGCGGCAGGGCGAAGAGCAGGAACCAGACGGCGGAAAACAATGCCACCGACCGCAGGTTCAATCCGTTTTCGGCAGTTACCCCGAACCAGCCCACCTCAGGCTGGACGAAACCCACCAGGACCAGGGCCAGTGCGGCAATGCCGCCCACATAGCCCATGGCCCAGCCAAGTCCGCTGATCCTGCCTACGGAAGCCGGAGTGGAGACCTGGCTGAGCATGGCGTTGTAGTTCACGCCGGCAAACTCGAAGAACAGGTTCGCCGCGGCGATCAGGGCCACGCCAAGGATCAGGTAGTTGGGGTTGGGCAGGACAAACCAGCACGCGGCCACCAATGCGCAGGTCAGAAGGGTGTTGATGGTCAGCCATTTGCGGCGGCGTCCGCCCGCGTCCGAGCGCTGGCCGGTGACCGGCGCGAGGACGGCGACGGCGACACCGGCGATTGCAAGAGCCGCACCAAGGACGGCTGAATTCCGATCCGCGTCCCCGAATGAAGCGGACGTCAGGTACACGGTGAACACGAAAGTCGTCATCACGGCGTTGAAGGCCGCAGACCCCCAGTCCCAGGCAGCCCATGCCCCGACCTGCTTCCAGCGCGCAGGTGCCGGCCCCCCGGCTGCCGGGGGTTTAGACGTGTTTTTTGTGCTGAGACTCATGCCGCAGAGCCTAGCGGCTGACGGGCCAGGCAGCGGTATTCAAGGGCTAAAACGCCGGGAACGCTCCGTCCTGCAGAACGGCCCGAATAGGAGGAGGCACATGTGGCATGGGTAGAATGGATGTACCGACCTTGACCGCCCCCTTGATAACTACAGCGATAACCACAGCGACAGCTACGGCTGTCCACCGCTGCGACGTCGACAAAAGCCCGGGAGATCATAGTGCTGTTTGTGCTCACCGTTATGTTTGCGGTGGCACTAGTAGCGCCCTTGTTGTTCCGCCGCATCGGCAGGTCGGCCTTCTACGTCCTGGCGGCCTTCCCCGCCGCCGCGTTTGTCTGGCTGATGGTGACTTTCCGCAGCTACACGGGCGCGGACCAGACGTTGGCCTCCGGTGCACCGAACGCGCCGCCGTCCGTCACCATTGCCTGGATTCCGGACCTGCGGGTGGAGCTCGCCTTCCGGATGGACACCCTTGCGGCTGTGCTGTCCATCCTGATCCTCGGCGTGGGCGCCTTGGTCCTGTTCTACTGTGCCCGGTACTTCCGGCCCAATGACCCGAAAATGGGCAGCTTCGGTGCCCAGCTGCTGGCCTTCGCTGCCGCAATGTTCGGCCTGGTTACGGCAGATGACCTGATCCTGCTGTTCATTTTCTGGGAACTGACCACCATCCTTTCCTACCTGCTGATCGGGTACGCGGCGCACCGGCTCTCCGCCCGCCGTGCGGCCCTGCAAGCCCTGATCGTCACCACCTTCGGCGGCCTGACCATGCTGGTCGGCATGATCATGCTCGGCACCGCTGCCGGGACGTACCGGATTTCGGAGATCATGGCGCAGGCACCGGAACTGGTGCAGGCCGGGACCCTGGTCGACGTGGCCATTGCCCTCCTTCTGGTCGGTGCCGTCTCGAAGTCCGCGCTGGTGCCCTTCCACTTCTGGCTGCCTGCGGCCATGGCGGCTCCCACCCCGGTCAGCGCCTACCTGCATGCCGCGGCCATGGTGAAGGCCGGCATCTACCTGATTGCCCGGCTGGCCCCCGGTTTCTCCGAGACGCTGCTGTGGCACCCGATGGTGCTGGTGCTGGGCCTGGCGACCATGCTGCTGGGCGGTTGGCGCGCCCTGCGCCAGTACGACATCAAACTGATCCTCGCCTACGGCACGGTCAGCCAGCTCGGCTTCCTCACGCTGGTGGTGGGCCTGGGCAACCGTGAGGCCGCCGTCGCCGGAATGGGCATGCTCCTGGCACACGGCTTCTTCAAGGCGACCCTGTTCCTGGTGGTCGGCATCATTGACCACCAGGCCGGAACCCGGGACATCCGCAAACTCTCCGGCATCTTTCGTGCAGCGCCGAAGCTCGCCGTCGTCGCCGTCATCGGTGCTGCGTCCATGGCGGGTGTGCCGCCGCTCCTCGGGTACGTGGCCAAGGAATCGATTTACGAAACGTTTGTACATTACGGCGAGCAGCAGGGCACCATCGCGGCGTGGCTCCTGCTCGCTGGCGTGGTGACGGGTTCCATGCTGACCTTTGCCTACAGTGCCCGCTTCATCTGGGGTGCTTTCGCCGCCAAGGAGGGCTGCGCGCCCACCCCGTTCAAGACGGTGTCCTGGTCCTTCCTCGCGGCTCCGGCGATCCTGGCCGGCGTCACGGTGCTCTTCGGGCTCTGGCCCGCACCGCTGGATACCGCGATTGCCTCCTACGCGGATCTCTTCCCGGCGGAAGGCAAACCCACCCACTTGGCCCTCTGGCACGGCCTGACCCCGGCGCTTGGACTGACCGCGCTCACGCTCGGCGTCGGCGTCGTCCTGTTCCTGATGGCCCGGCAGGTGGAATCCCTCCAGCGGGACGTCGCGTCCCCGCTTGACGCCGAGCGGTCCTACCGCGGCACCATCGGGGTGCTCGACGACGTCGCCGTATGGGTAACCGGACGCACGCAGCGCGGTTCGCTGACGTTCTACCTGTTCGTCATCCTGACCATGGCGATCCTCACGCCGATGACGGCCCTGATCCTGCGGTCCGCGCCCATGCCGGATAACTTCCGCCTGTACGACACCCCGCTGCAGGCGGTGGTCGGAGCGGCGGTTGTCCTGGGTGCCGTTGCCGCGGCCCGTGCTACCAAGCGGTTCCTTGCGGTGCTGATGGTTTCCGTCAGCGGTTACGGCATCGCCCTGATCTTCGCCCTGCAGGGCGCTCCGGACCTGGCCCTGACCCAGATGCTCGTCGAGACGATTGTGCTGGTCGCCTTTGTGCTGGCCCTGCGGTCCCTGCCCGCCCGCCTGTGGAAGCGCGAACCCAAGCGCCACCGTTTCCTGCGGGCGCTGCTGGGCATCGTCTTCGGTGCCAGCATGGTCGTGTTCGCCATGACCGCCATGGCCTCCCGCGTCGCCGCGCCCGTATCCCTCGATTTCCCGGAGCTGGCCTACGAGGGCGGCGGCGGGTCCAACATCGTCAACGTCACCCTGGTCGATATCCGCGCCTGGGACACGTTCGGCGAAATCACCGTGCTGGCCATCGCGGCCACGGGCCTTGCCTCCCTGATCTTCGTCCGCGGACGCGGCGACAAGCGGCGCCGGGCAGAGGGCGTGGCCAGCGGTTCCGTGGACCGCGGCCGGGAGCAGTTCGCCCCCACCGGACGCCGCGAGGCCACCCTCGCCCTCGCTCGGAAATTCTCCAGCGTAGGCCGCGACGCCTGGCTGGTGGCGGGACGGACCCTGGCACCCGAGCGCCGGTCCATCATCTTCGAGGTCATCACCCGGCTGCTGTTCCACTCCGTCATGCTGTTCTCGGTCTATTTGCTGATCGCCGGGCACAATGCGCCCGGCGGCGGATTCGCCGGCGGGCTGATGGCCGGGCTGGCGCTGACCATCCGCTACCTGGCCGGCGGGCGCTTCGAGCTGGCCGAAGCCAGCCCGGTCAGTGCCGGTACGCTGCTGGGCGGCGGTCTGGGCGTGATTGCCCTGTCCGCCGCGGCACCGCTGTTCTTCGGCGGGCAGATCCTGCAGAGCATGATCCTCAAGTTCACCTGGCCGGTCTTCGGAGAGGTCAAATTCGTCACCTCCACGATCTTCGACATCGGCGTGTACCTGGTGGTGGTGGGGCTGGTGCTGGATGTCCTGCGCAGCCTCGGCTCGGAAATCGACGAGCGGAGCGAGGGCGATGCCGACGACGACGACGAGGACATTGTGGAGGAACCGCAGATCATCGAGCTTGCTTCCCGGGCCGACGCCGGCGACGGACCCCGGCCCGAAGAGGAAGAGGTGGCACGGTGACGGTGAACCTCACCCTCCTGCTGGTTATGGGCTGCCTGTATGCGGCCGGCATCTACCTGCTGCTTGAGCGGAGCCTGACGCGTGTGGTGCTGGGCCTGGCCATGCTCACCAACGCAACGAATATCCTGCTGCTCGCCACGGGCGGACCGGCGGGCCTGGCTCCGATCTTCAACAAGGACATCGCGCCGGACGCCTACAACGATCCGCTCCCGCAGGCGTTCATCCTGACCTCGATCGTGATCTCCTTCTCGGTGACGGCCTTTATGCTCGGCATCATTTACCGGTCCTGGGTACTGGGCCGGCAGGACGAGGTCCAGGACGATATCGAGGACCGGCGCGTGGCCAGCCAGAGCAGCTTCGACGCCGAAGACGACGCGGACGTCCCGGAGGACACCACGGAATTCACACCGCCGGAGGAAGCCGAAGAGGCTCCCGGCTCCCAGCGCAGCAACACACCAAACGGACCGGAGGTGACACGATGACCACAGCCAGCCTTGCCCCGTTGGCGGTGGTGCTGCCGGTCCTCGGTGCGGCCCTCGCGTTCATCCTGATCCGCCACCAGCGCTCCCAGCGTGCAGTGAGCATCAGTATCCTCAGTGTCACCCTGGTCCTGGAGATTATCCTGCTGGGGTCGGTCTGGCAGTCCGGGGCGCAGGCCGTCAACCTGGGTGCCTGGCTTCCGCCGTTCGGCATCACGATGGTGGTGGACCAGTTCTCGGCACTGATGCTGGTGGTCTCTTCGGCGATCAGCCTGTCGGTGCTGATCTACGCGACCGGCCAGGGTATGGCCGACGGCGACGAAGACGGACCCATTTCCATCTTCCATCCCACCTACCTGATCCTCGTCGCCGGGGTGTCCAACGCCTTCCTGGCCGGGGACCTGTTCAATCTGTATGTCGGCTTCGAGATCCTGCTGACCGCCAGCTACGTCCTGATGACCCTCGGCGGGACCACGCCGCGCATCCGGGCCGGCGTGACCTACGTTGTGGTCAGCGTGGTGTCCTCGCTGCTGTTCCTGATCTCCATTGCCATGATCTACGCCGCCACCGGAACCGTGAACATGGCTGACCTGGCGCTGAAACTCGGCGACCTCGACCCGGCGACGCAGCTGATGCTGCACCTGATGCTGCTGGTGGCGTTCGGCATCAAGGCCGCTGTCTTCCCGCTGTCCTTCTGGCTGCCGGACTCCTACCCCACCGCCCCGGCCCCGGTCACCGCCGTGTTCGCGGGCCTGCTGACCAAGGTGGGCGTCTACGCCATGGTCCGCACCGAGACCCTGCTCTTCCCCGGGGACCGGATCAACACGCTGCTGATGGTGGTGGCGGGGCTGACCATGCTGGTGGGCATCCTGGGTGCCCTGGCGCAGACCGACATTAAACGTATGCTCTCCTTCACCCTGGTAAGCCACATCGGCTACATGGTCTTCGGCTTGGCCATCGCATCCGTGGTCGGCATCGGTTCCGCCGTGTTCTACGTGGTGCACCACATTACGGTGCAGACATCGCTGTTCATGGTCACGGGCCTGATCGAACGCCGCGGCGGCACCGCCAACATGGACCGGCTCGGCGGCCTCGCCAAACTCGCGCCGCTGCTGGCCGTCCTGTACTTCATCCCGGCCATCAACCTCGCCGGCATCCCGCCGTTCTCCGGGTTCCTGGGCAAACTCGGCCTGATGCAGGCCGGCGTGGAACTGGGCACCCCGCTGGCATACGTCCTGGTGGGTGCGGGCGCCGCCACCAGCCTGCTGACCCTGCTGGTGATGGCGCGGGTGTGGAACCGCGCGTTCTGGCGTACCCCCGAGGACGCCGTGCACCCGGACCCCATTCTGCTGGCCACCAGCACCGACGGTTCCAGCCTGCGCAGCTCCGAGCATGTCATCGAGCACGCCACGGGGCGCTTCTCCGGCAGGGAATCCGTGGACCTGCTGCCCCGTACCATGGTCTACCCCACGGTGGGCCTGGTTGCCCTCGGCGTCGCCCTCACGGTGGCCGCCGGACCGCTGTTTTCGCTCAGCGACGACGCCGCGCGGGACCTGCTGGACCGGACACCGTACATTGAAGCCGTGCTCGGCGAGGGGGCCGCCCAGTGACCAAGGAAGCACGCATGCGCAAGCGGTCGCGCGTCCCGCTCCTGCAGGAGCTGCCCCTGCTGATTTGGCTGGTGTTCCTGTGGGGCGCGCTCTGGCAGGACTTCAGTGCCGGCAACCTGATCTTCGGGGCCGCCATCGCCTTTGTCGTGGCGAACATCTTCTATCTCCCGCCCGTGGAGCTCAGCGGCAGATTCAACCCGTTCTACGCGGTCGCCTTCGCGGGGCGCTTCCTTTACAAGCTGGTGCAGGCAAGCATCCATGTGTTCCGGCTGGCCCTTGTCCGCGGCCCGCGGATCCGCAACGGCGTCATCGGGGTGAAGCTGCGCAGCCGGTCGGACCTTTTGGTCACGGCCACCGGCCATGTGCTGTCCCTGATCCCGGGTTCGCTGATTGTCGACGTCGACCGCTCCACCTCGACTCTCTACCTGCACGCCCTGGACGTGTCCACGGCGGAACAGGCCGAAAGGGTGCGGGCGGATGCCCTGAACGCGGAAGCCTGGCTGATCCGCATACTCGGAACCAAAGAGGAGCTGGCCGCCCTGCGCGCCGAAACAGAAGAAACACGGGAACGAAAGATCGGAGGCCGGGCATGATGACCGTAGCCGTGGTGGCAGTGTCCGTCATGTTGGCCGTGTCCGGCGCCGGCGCCATCTACCGGATTGCCCGCGGCCCCTCGATCCTGGACCGGGTGCTGGCATCGGACGTACTGCTGGCCATTGTCGGGGCTGCCCTGATCACCGACATGATCGTCTACCGCAACCTGGACTACCTGGCGCTGGTGGTCGCCATCTCCCTCATCGGCTTCATCGGTTCCGTGACGGTGGCCCGCTTCGTGACGGATCGGCGGTAGCACCATGGAAGA
Organism: Arthrobacter sp. Ms25; assembly: GCF_059090365.1. Lineage (NCBI taxonomy): Bacteria > Bacillati > Actinomycetota > Actinomycetes > Micrococcales > Micrococcaceae > Arthrobacter > Arthrobacter sp. Ms25. Next base: position 650,693 of record NZ_JBNHFP010000003.1, read on the forward strand.
GACCGTCTATGACGCCATCGTGGCCGTATTGATGATCGGCGGGGCTTCAATGTCCCTGGCCGCCGCCGTCGGCCTGATCCGCTTCCCGGACCTGCTCAGCCGGATGCACGCTGCCACCAAACCCCAGGTGCTCGGGCTGCTCCTGTTCCTGCTGGCCCTGGCTGTGGAATTCCGGAGCTGGAAGCTGCTGCCCATCCTGTTCGTGGCCTGGATCTTCATGCTCCTGACCGCACCGGTTTCCGCCCACATGGTGGGCCGCGCCGGGTACCGGACCAAGCACCTGCGGCCGGAACTGCTGGTGATCGACGAGCTGGACGACGTCGTCGAGCGGGCACAGCGCCTGCTCCGGGAGGCGGAAGAGGACGAGGCCCTCGAAGACGAGGACGATGATCCGCGCGTGGATGACGATCCCGGGCACCGGTATACCGGGGAGCTCGACGACGACGAGCTGCTGCGTGCCCGCGGAAGTGCCGGGGACGGCTTAAACAGCGACGCCCAGCGCCCGGAGAAAACCCCGAGGGCTGAGCGCGGCTCCTCCGCCTGCGGCAGAGGCAAGGACGGTGCGGCCTAGACGATTTCCGGAGTCTTCTGGTAGCGCTGGATAGCCCGCTGCGTACCCCGGTTCGTCAGCACGCGGATGACGGAGCTGACGGCGCCCGAGACCACTGCGAAAGCCACGGCTGAGCGGAGGCTGTTTTCCAGGCTGCCTTCGGCATCCTTGGGCGGCTCGTTGCCGGTGGCCTTGGTCCAGACGAAGTCCAGCACCTTGGCGGCGACGATGCCGGAGAGGACACTCGCTCCGGTTCCCAGCAGTTTGAGGATCAGGTTCATGAATACTCCTAGCTTCGGGCGTTTTCCCTAACCCTACGGTACCCGTCTGCCCGTCGCCGGATCGGGGGTGCGTGTGTAGAGTGGAACCGCAAACATACGACAGGGGAGCGCCGTCCCGCAGCAGGTCTTCGGACCGCGAAGGAAAAGGCGCTGAGAGTGCGGGTAGCCGCAGACCCTCGAACCTGATCCGGTTAGTACCGGCGAAGGGAGTCGAGAGCTCAGGGAATTCCCCGTTGGCCGGTAACGGCCTGCGGGGGAGTGCGCCGGTTTCGCGGCGCAGTATCTCCCTCCCCTCCTGATATCAGGAGGATATTCATGAAAGACCTTTCCGCAGCACCGCACCACACCCGGCCTGCAGCCTCGAGGCGTACCTGGCGGGTGGTCGACATTGTTGTTGCCTCCGTCCTTGCGGTGGCCGTCGGCGTGATCTTCTGGGCCTGGTCCCTGGGCTATGCCGGGATCAGCGCCCTCACCGCAGCTTTTCCGCCGCTCGCAGGGCTCTATACCGGAGGGTGGCTGATTGCCGGGGTGCTGGGCGGGCTCATCATCCGCAAACCCGGTGCGGCAATCTACTGCGAAATGCTGGCCGCGGCCGTTTCGGGCGTGCTGGGCACGCAGTTCGGCCTTTCCGTCCTGCTGTCCGGCTTCCTGCAGGGCCTGGGCGCCGAACTGGTGTTCCTGCTCTTCCTGTACCGCCGGTTCTCCCTGCCCGTGGCGCTGCTCGCCGGCCTGGGCGCGGGCCTGTTCCTCGGCCTGAGTGAAAACGTCCTGTACAACGTGGAATGGGCCGCACAGTGGCAGCTGCTCTACGTCCTGCTCACCTGCCTTTCCGGTGCGGTCATCGCCGGCGGCCTGTCCTGGCTGGCGGTCCGGGCGCTGGCCCGGACAGGTGCACTCGCCCCGTTCGCGTCCGGCCGGACGGGAACGGCGTAGCGGTGCTGTTCGGTAGGAAGGGCGGTCGGAACCGCCGGCCCGGCCCGGTTCCGTCCGGCCCGCTCCCGGCCTCCCGGCGTTCCCGCCCCGCGGCGGTGGAGGCACGGGGCTGGGGCTGGCGGCACGGGGGACGGACCGGTTCGGCGGTGTCCGGCCTGGACCTGGCCATTTCCCCCGGGGAGCGGGTGCTGCTGCTGGGCGCCTCGGGTGGCGGAAAGTCCACGTTCCTGCACGCCCTCGCCGGCGTCCTGGGCCCCGACACCGGCGGGGAGGAACACGGGACGCTGACGCTCGACGGCGTCCACCCGGCGGATCCCGCTGCCCGCGGCAGGACCGGGCTGGTCCTGCAGGATCCGGACTCCCAGACCGTCCTGTCCCGGGTAGGGGACGAAGTGGCGTTCGGCGCAGAGAACCTGGCCGTCCCGGCCGCTCAGATCTGGCCGCGGGTGCGGTCCGCCCTCGCCGACGTCGGGTTGGCCGTGCCGCTGGACCGCTCGACGTCAGCGCTCTCGGGCGGGCAGAAGCAGCGCCTGGCGCTGGCCTCCGTGATGGCCATGGAACCGGGGCTGCTGCTGCTCGATGAACCCACCGCCAACCTGGACCCGGACGGCGTAGCGGAAATCCGCGACGCCGTGACCCGGGTGCTCGACCGCACCGGTGCAACGCTCATTGTGGTCGAACACCGGGTGGAGGTCTGGGCCGGCGTCGTGGACCGGGTAGTGGTCCTTTCCGCCGGCGGAGGCGTCCTTGCGGACGGTCCGCCGGAACACGTGCTGGGAAATCCGGGGTACCGGCGCACCCTGGCGGAATCCGGCGTCTGGCTTCCGGGCACCGCGCCGGAGATCCCGGGAGGTCCGTGGACCCCGGCAGCGGCCGGACCCCTGCTGCTGGAAGCCCGCGGGCTGGCCGTTGCGCGGTCCGTCCGCGGTCCGGCCGTACTGGCCGGAGCGGACCTGGCACTGGCCGCCGGCACCGCCGTCGGGATCACCGGACCCAACGGTGCCGGCAAGTCCACCCTCGCCCTGACCCTGGGCGGACTGCTCCTGCCGCGGGACGGCACCCTGGCCGCAGCTCCGCCGCTGGCCGGCACCGCGGGCACGGAACCGGGCCGCTGGACCTCGGCGCAGCTCGTGGACCGCATCGGCACTGTCTTCCAGGAACCCGAACACCAGTTCCTGGCCACCACCGTGCGGGACGAACTTGCCTTCGGTCCCCGACGGCTGGGCGGGGAGCCGGAAGCGCAGGTGCTGGTCCGGGTACAGCTGCTGGCCGAACGGCTCCGGCTGGACGCGCTGCTCGACGCCAACCCGTTCACCCTCTCGGGCGGGGAGAAACGGCGCCTGTCCGTGGCCACCATGCTCGCCACGGAACCGTCCATCCTGCTCCTGGATGAACCGACCTTCGGGCAGGACGCCCGGACCTGGGCCGAGCTCGTGGCACTGCTGCGCGAACAGTTGTCGGAGGGGCGGTGCGTGGTCTCCGTGACCCACGACGCTGAGTTTGTCCGGGCGCTCGCCTCCCGGAACCTGCGGGCCGCGGACGGGACCCTGGGCCCGGATGTTCCCGCCGGAACGGCAGCCGGGGAGGTGCGCCGGTGAGCGCCGCCGTGGCCGGGGCGCCGGCCCGCCCTGCCGGAACATTCCTGGCCCGGGCCAATCCGCTCTCCAAGCTCGCCGCGGCGGTACTGCTGACCGCGGCGGTGCTGATTACGGTGGACTGGGTCAGCGCCGCCGTCGTCCTCACGGCGGAACTGGCCCTGCTGCCGCTGCTGCACATCCGGGCCTCCACGCTGGCACGGCGGATCTGGCCGCTGCTGGCCGCGGCGGTGATTGGCTCGTGGGGCACCGCGCTGCTGGCGGAAAAAACCGGAACGGTGCTGGTGGACCTGGGCCCGCTGGTGTTCACCTCCGGGTCGGTGGGCGCGGGCATCGCCATCGGGCTGCGGGGCCTGGCAATCGCCCTGCCGGGAATCTACCTGCTGGCCACCACGGACCCCACCGATTTGGCCGACGCCCTTGCCCAGAAGCTGCGGCTGCCGCACCGGTTTGTCCTCGGGGCGCTGGCTGCCATGCGCCTGGTGGGACTGCTCGTGGAGGAATGGCGCACCATCGGCCTGGCCCGGCACGCCCGCGGCGCGGGATCGGACGCCGGCCGGGCAGCCCGGCTCCGGGGTTTCGCCGGGCAGTCCCTGGCGCTGCTGGTGCAGGCTATCCGCCGGGCCACCCGCCTCGCCACGGCCATGGAAGCGCGCGGCTTCGGAGCGGCGGAGCGGACCTGGGCCCGGACGTCGACCTTCAGCAGGATCGACGTGCTCGTCCTGGGAGCCGGGATAACCGTATCCGCTGCGGCCATAGCGGCAGCCGTGGCGGCCGGGACGTTCACCTTCATCCTCACCTGAGGCGGTTTCCCCTAGAGGGCGGCGTCCGCCAGCTTGCCCAGTTCGGTGTTCAGGTCCTCGGAGAAGGGCAGTTCCCGGCCGTCGACCGAACGCACCGGCACCAGCAGCCGGATGCTGGAGGCCAGCCAGACGCCGTCGGCCGTGAACAGGTCCTCGGGCACCAGCGGACCGTACCCCAGTTCCCAGCCGGCTGCCTCGGCGGCCCTGAAGAGGGCATCCTGGGTGGTTCCGGCCAGGATGCCGCTGCGCCGTTCGGGGGTCAGCAGGGTCCGGACCCCGCCGCGTTCGCGGGCGAGCACAACGGTGGACGTGGGCCCTTCGAGGAGCTTGCCGTCGGACGAGGTGAAGATGGCGTCGTCGGCGCCGTTCTGCCGCACGTAGCGAAGGGCCGCCATGTTCACGGCGTAGGAGAGCGTCTTGGCGCCGAGCAGCAGCCACGGAGCATGGGCGGCGGCCTGGCTGTCATAGCCGCGGTTCAGCAGCAGGACCTTGAGGCCCTCCGAGCGCTGCGGTGCGGCATCGGCTGCGGCGGTTACCTGGACCCAGGCCGTCGGGGTGTGCGCACCCTCGACGCCGCGGGTGGCCACGAGCTTCACTGCGGCCCGGCCGGTGCGGCCGGAACCGTCGGACTGCTCCTCCGCGTGGAGCGCCAGTGCGGTGGCGATGGCCCGTTCCCAGGCCGTCCGAGGCGGCACCTCCAGGTCCAGCAGCCGGGCGGAGGACGCCAGCCGGTCCAGATGGGCGTCCGGCTTGCGGGGCACCGAGTCGACGGCCAGCAGGGATTCGAAAATCCCGTCTCCGCGCGTCACACCCAGGTCAGTGACCATGAGGTGCGGCACACCGGCGTCGGCCGGACGCCCGTCGGGAAAGGCGGAATCCAGGAAAACCAGAACAGTCATGGCCCCAGCGTAGCCGCGCGGGCACAGCCTGAACCGCAGGACCGATAGGCTGGTCGGAAGGCGGCGTCTGGGAGGAGCTTGAGTGTGTGGTGGTCTCTGACCGGCCTGGACCCGTCCGGGTGGATAACGGCGATACTGACGGCGGTGGACTATGCCATCCGGATCATCGCCCTGGGCGTGGTCCCCGGCAACCGGCGACCCACCACCGCGATGGCGTGGCTGCTGTGCATTTTCTTCCTCCCGATCCCCGGAATCATCCTGTTTTCCTTCTTCGGCAACCACCGGCTCTCCGACCACCGGGTGAGACGGCAGGCGGAAATCAACCGCCTGGTGCGTGAGAACACCAAGGAGCTGGAAGCCGAGGGCACCACTTACGACGGTCCCGAGTGGGTGCTCAATGCCGCGGAACTCAACCGGCGGCTGGGCTCGTTCCCCACTCTCGACGGCAACAAGGTGGACCTGCAGCGCGACTACCTTGAGTCCATTGCCGAGATGACCGACGCAGTGAAGGAGGCCGAGCGGTACGTCCATGTGGAGTTCTACATCATGGCCTATGACGCGGTCACACGGGACTTCTTCCGCGCACTGAAGGACGCCGCCGGTCGCGGGGTCACCGTTCGGCTGCTCTATGACCACATCGGCACGGTCCGGATCCCCGGCTACCGGAAACTGCTGGCCGAACTCCGTGGCAGTGACATCCAGTGGCGCCGGATGCTGCCGGTCAACCCCTTCCGCGGCCGCTGGCGCCGCCCGGACCTGCGCAACCACCGCAAGATCCTGGTGGTGGACGGTGCCGTCGGCTTCACCGGTTCGCAGAACCTGGTGGAGCCGGGGTACAACAAGCGCCGGAACCGCCGGTCGGGCCGGAAATGGGTCGAGCTGATGGCCCGGGTGGAAGGATCGGTGGTGGATGAACTGAACGTGGTCTTTATCACCGACTGGAATGCCGAGACGGACGAAAACCTGGAACGCGAAATGGACCTGTACGAGTGGTCGTTCGATCCGGGCAACGTCACCTGCCAGGTGGTGCCCAGCGGCCCCGGGTTCAGCACCGAAAACAACCTGCGCCTCTTCGCCTCCCTTATCTACTCGGCCAGCGACCGGATATCCATCACCAGCCCGTACTTCGTTCCTGACGACACCCTGCTGTATGCCGTGACGACGGCGGCGCAGCGCGGGGTGGAGGTGGAACTGTTCGTTTCCGAGCGGGGAGACCAGTTCCTGGTGGACCACGCGCAGCGCTCCTACTACGAGGCACTGCTGCGGGCCGGGGTCCGGATCTATCAGTACCCCAAACCGCTGGTACTGCACGCGAAGCACTTCACCATCGACAACGAGGTGGCGGTGCTCGGTTCCAGCAACATGGACATGCGGTCCTTCTCGCTGAACCTGGAGGTGTCGGTCATGATGTTCGACGGCACCATCGTGGAGCAGATGCGCCGCATCGAAGACACCTACCGTGCGCTGTCCAAGGAACTCGTCCTGGAGAACTGGGTGGGGCGGCCGCTGTGGCAGCGGTACATCGACAACGTGGCCCGGCTGACCGCGACCCTGCAGTAGGTTTCCTGCCTCAGGTCCGGATATCCGCGGGCAGCCGCTCCGGGTGCAGCCGGGCAAGGACCGCCGCCAGTGCCGCCGATGCGTTGCCGCGGGGACCAACGAGGCGGACAGTGACGTCGGCGGCGGAGGCGGCGTCGTCGTCGGCCGACCACCGGCGTTCCTGCGCGGCCCAGCGCTCCCAGTGCGGAGCGTACATGTCGCCGTCACGTTCCAGCGCATACCGGCGCCGGACGGGTTCCTCACCCGCCACCCACACCGTGGTGTGCAGCAGCGGCCGGGCGGCGCGGTGCGCGGCACCGACGCCTTCGAAAACGACGACGTCGGCCGGTTCCGTGGTCCGTGTGCCGCCCCGGCGGCCGGCAGCCCAGTCCCAGGCCTGCCAGCGGGCGGGACGGCCCTCGGCGAGCGGCCGCAGGATCTGCTCCCGGTAGTAGGTCATTCCCGATTCCAGCCCGTCCCAGCCCGGATAGACGTCCTCCAGGTGGAACAGCTGTACGGAACCGCAGCAGGCCATGGCAGCGGCGACTTCCGTGGCGAGAGTGGTTTTGCCGGCACCGGAAAAGCCGTCCACTCCTATGAGCACGGGGGTGTCCGGCCTAGCGGGCATCGCAGCGGCTGCCTGGGTCAACGGTTCGGAACATTCTTCAACCCTAGCCAGAAATCCGGCCAGGCACGTCAGGTCCGCAGCAGCAGCTCCCCGCAGGGGATCAGGAACCACCCGTCCGGGGCGGCGGACCATTCCTGCCAGCCCGCCGCCAGCCGCCCGAGCAGTTCCCGGTCCGCCAGTCCGCGTTCCAGGGCCTGTTCCGCGAATCCCGAGTGGAGCACGCGCCCGGACCAGGAATCCGCGTGCCGGCGGCGTGCCTCGGGGGTGGCGTAGAGCCAGTTGGAGGAGGAGGGCGTGATGTCGGTGAAGCCTGCCTCCAGCGCCCAGGCAAGCAGGTGCCTGCCGGCGTCGGGCTCGGCGGAGTTGCCGCGGGCGATCTCCCGGTAGATCCGCAGCCATTCGCTCAGCTCCGCGGTGGGTGGATACCAGGCCATGGCGGAGAAATCGGCGTCACGCACGGCCACCGTTCCGCCCGGTTTGGCAACCCGGCGCATTTCCCGCAGCGCAGCCACGGGATCCATGAGGTGCTGCAGTACCTGGTGGGCGTGGACAACGTCGAAGGTTTCATCCGGAAAGTCGAGGTCATAGATATTTCCGGCAACAAACGAGGCATTGGCTGCTCCGCGCCCGGCGGCCAGTGCCCGCGCGCGGACGAGGACGTCGTCGGAGGAGTCCACGCCCACCACCGGTCCCGGCGCCACGAGCGCCGCGAAGCCGGCGGTGATGCTGCCCGGGCCGCAGCCGACGTCGAGCACGCTCATTCCGGCTGCCAGTTCCGGCAGCAGATACGCTGCGCAGTCCTGCGCGGTGCGGGCGGCATGGGCGTCCACCACGCTGCGGTGATGGCCGTGGGAATAGGTTTCGGAAGCCATGGCAGGACCCTACCGGCCACGGTCCCGGGCGGTGTGGAACGGGTACCGCCGTGTTCTGCAACCCGACCGGTAGAAGTTGAGTCGGGGGCGCTCAAGTTTGTTGACAAAACCGCGGCCCTGAGTAAAGTTGAGTGCAGAACGCTCAATTGCCCTCCGTGGCGTTCCGGCCGGCTCCGTGCAGGCCCGGCGCCACGGAAGATGCGGGTTTTTCCAAGGAAAGAGGAAGCAAATATGTCACGTGCAGTAGGTATTGACCTCGGTACCACCAACTCGGTTGTCTCGGTCCTGGAAGGCGGCGAGCCCACGGTCATCGCCAACGCGGAAGGCGGCCGCACCACTCCGTCCGTCGTCGCGTTTGCGAAGTCCGGCGAAGTCCTGGTCGGCGAGATCGCCAAGCGCCAGGCCGTCAACAACATCGACCGCACCATCTCTTCGGTCAAGCGCCACATGGGCACTGACTGGAACGTGGACATCGACGGGAAGAAGTACACCGCCCAGGAGATCTCCGCCCGCATCCTGATGAAGCTCAAGAACGACGCCGAGGCCTACCTCGGCGAGAAGGTCACGGACGCCGTGGTCACCGTTCCCGCCTACTTCAACGATGCCGAGCGCCAGGCCACCAAGGAAGCCGGCGAAATCGCGGGCCTGAACGTGCTGCGCATCGTCAACGAGCCCACTGCGGCTGCGCTGGCCTACGGCCTGGACAAGGGCAAGGAAGACGAACTCATCCTGGTCTTCGACCTCGGCGGCGGCACCTTCGACGTCTCCCTGCTCGAAGTCGGCAAGGACGAAGACGAGTTCTCCACCATCCAGGTCCGCGCCACCGCCGGTGACAACCGCCTCGGCGGCGACGACTGGGACCAGCGCATCGTCGATTACCTGCTGTCCCAGGCCAAGGCCAAGGGTGCGGACCTGTCCAAGGACAAGATCGCCCTGCAGCGCCTGAAGGAAGCAGCGGAGCAGGCCAAGAAGGAACTCTCCTCGGCTACCTCCACCAACATCTCCCTGCAGTACCTCTCGGTCACCCCCGAAGGCCCGGTCCACCTGGACGAGCACCTCTCCCGTGCCAAGTTCCAGGACCTGACCAAGGACCTGCTGGACCGCACCAAGAAGCCGTTCAATGACGTCATCAACGAAGCCGGCATCAAGGTTTCGGACATCGACCACATCATCCTCGTGGGCGGCTCCACCCGTATGCCCGCCGTTTCCGAACTGGTGAAGGAACTGGCCGGCGGCCAGGAACCGAACAAGGGCGTGAACCCGGACGAGGTTGTGGCCGTTGGCGCTGCACTCCAGGCCGGCGTGCTGAAGGGCGAGCGCAAGGACGTCCTGCTCATCGACGTCACCCCGCTGTCCCTGGGCATCGAAACCAAGGGCGGTGTGATGACCAAGCTGATCGAGCGCAACACGGCCATCCCGACCAAGCGCAGCGAGACCTTCACCACCGCGGATGACAACCAGCCGTCCGTGGCCATCCAGGTCTTCCAGGGCGAACGCGAGTTCACCCGGGACAACAAGCCGCTGGGCACGTTCGAGCTGACCGGCATTGCACCGGCACCGCGCGGCGTCCCGCAGATCGAGGTCACCTTCGACATCGACGCCAACGGCATTGTGCACGTGTCCGCCAAGGACAAGGGCACCGGCGCCGAGCAGTCCATGACCATCACCGGCGGGTCCTCCCTCAACAAGGAAGACATCGACCGCATGGTCCGCGAGGCCGAAGAGCACGCCGCCGAGGACAAGAAGCGCCGCGAGGCCGCCGATATCCGCAACTCGGCAGAGCAGCTGGCCTACTCGGTGGACAAGCTCCTCACCGACAATGACGACAAGCTGCCCGAAGACGTCAAGACCGAGGTCAAGTCCGACGTCGACGCGCTGAAGAAGGCGCTGGAAGGCACCGACAACGACGACGAGGTCAAGGCCGCGTTTGAGAAGCTGCAGGCTTCCCAGACCAAGCTGGGCGAAGCGATCTACGCGCAGGCCTCCGCGGCCGGTGCCGAAGGCGCCCCGGGTGCGGCTGACGGCGCTCCGGCCGGTGACGGTTCCGCTGCAGGTGCCGGCGATGAAGACATCGTTGACGCCGAAGTTGTCGACGACGAAGAAAAGAAGTAACCATGGCGGCGGAAAACGAGCACGGGAACACTCCCGAAGGTGAAGAGCCGGTCAACGGCCAGGATTCGGGTGGGACTGCGGATTCCGCCAACGGTGCCGCGGCAGGGGAGGAAGCTTCGGCTTCCGCCCCGGCCGCCGGGGCTGACGGAGATGCACTCTCCCAGGCAGAGCAGATCCTGAACAACGCGGACGTGCCCGCGCAGCCTGCAGCCTCCGGTTCGCCGGAGGCAGCTGAACTGCGCAACGACCTGCTGCGCCTGCAGGCCGAGTACGTGAACTACCGCAAGCGGGTGGAACGCGACCGCGACGTTGCCCGGGGAATGGCGGTCATCGGTGTGCTGAACTCACTGATGCCGGTCCTGGACGACATTGACGCCGCACGCCAGCACGGCGACCTGGCGGAGGGCCCCTTCGCTGCGATCGCCACCAAGCTGGAGAACTCGCTGAAGACGTACGGACTCAGCCGCATCGATGAGACCGGAGTGGAGTTCGATCCGAACATCCACGAGGCGCTGATCCAGCAGCAGAGCGCGGACGTCACGTTTGATACCGTCACGCAGATCCTGAGGGCCGGCTACAAGTCCGGCGACCGGGTCCTGCGTGCCGCGCAGGTGATTGTTTCGGTTCCGGAACAGTAGTTGCACCGTGTCCGGGGCCGCAGCACAGCGGCCCCGGACATTTTTCCATCGGCAGGTCCCGCAGCAGGGGCAGCACGCCCGGCACCCGCATCAGTGCGGCAATGCAGCGGGATTGGCACATGAGGAAGGGACACCAATTGGCTAGTCAGGATTGGGTCGATAAGGACTTTTACAAAATTCTGGGTGTTCCCAAGGATGCGTCCGACGCCGACATCAAGAAGGCGTACCGGAAACTGGCACGGAAGTACCATCCCGACCAGAACCAGGGGGACGCCAACTCCGAGCGGATGTTCAAGGACCTGTCCGAGGCGTATTCGGTCCTCTCCGATCCCGAGGAACGCCAGCAATATGACGCCATCCGCGCCATGGGCAGCGGCGCACGCTTCACCGCCGGCGGTGCTCCGGGCGGTGGCGGCGGAGCCGGCGGAGCAGGCTTTGAGGATATCTTCGGGGACCTGTTCGGCCAGACTGCGCGCGGCGGCGGCCGGCGCACCACCTTCAATGCCGGCGGCAGCAACATCCCGCCCGAATTCGCCGACCTCTTCGGCGGCGGGGGCGGTTTCGGCGGCGGCGGGTTCGGCGCTCCGCCCACCAAGGGCGCAGACCGCACGGCCAGCACCACCATTTCCTTCGCCGGCTCGATCAACGGAACCGTGATCGGGCTGCGTGAACCCAGCGGCGAAACGGTTGAAGTCCGCGTGCCGGCCGGGGTCAAGGACGGCCAGAAGATCCGTGTGCGCGGCAAGGGCCAGCCCGGCGCCGCCGGTGCGGGGGACCTGATGGTCACCGTCCACGTCACCCCTCATGACTTCTTCGTGCGGGAAGACAACAACATCCGCATCCATGTGCCGGTGTCCTTCCCGGAGGCCGCCCTGGGGGCGACCATCGAGGTGCCGACACTGACCTCGGACACGGTCCGGCTCAAGGTGCCGGCCGGAACGAGGTCGGGCCGTACGCTGCGGGTCAAGGGCCGCGGCGTGCACACCTCCAAAGGCAACGGCGACCTGCTGGTGACCGTCGACGTCGCCGTCCCGACCCACCTGAACAAGGAGGCCCGGGAAGCCGTGGAGGCGTTTGCCGAAGCAACCAAGGGCGAGGACCCCCGGGCCGGACTGGCTGCCAAGGCGCGGCTTTAACAGGTGGTTTCATCCGCCGGAGGGCGTCCGCTTCCGCGTTACCATGTCAACAGCAGTGAAGGAGGAACAGTGGGCATAGACGTGAATGCGCCTATTTTTGTGATCTCCGTTGCCGCTGAGCTCGCGGAAATGCACCCGCAGACCCTCCGGCAATACGACCGGCTCGGCATCGTCAAGCCCAGCAGGGCGCCGGGGCGCTCACGCCGCTACTCCCAGCGCGATATCGAGCTGCTGCGCGAGGTCCAGAAGCTGTCCCAGGAGGGCGTGTCCCTTGAGGGCATCAAGCGGATCATGGAGCTGCAGAACCAGGTCACCGGCCTGCGCCAGCGGATCGTGGAGCTCTCCACCGAACTGGATGAGGCGCAGCGCCGTTCCTCCGACCGCAGCCGCGTCTTCGCCGCCGGGCTGGCCGGCGACGTCGTCACGCTCAGCCCCGGGCAGCGGCCGCCGGCGGCTGCAACAGCCGTGCAGCAGCTCGGCCTGGTCTCCCTGATGGAACGGCGCAGCCGACTGCGCGCCCTTCCCGCCGGCAAGTCCGCCGAGCGGAGCTACGCCGACGACGGCTACGTGCAGTCCCTCTAGCGCAGCACCGCAGCGCCCTGTGGCACAATGCCGGAATGCCATATGAGGAGACTCCGGTAGGTACGGTCCGGGCGCTGTACCGCTATCCGGTCAAGTCGACCGCGGGCCAGGCCCTGGACACCTGCGCCGTCACCGACGGGGGACTGCTGCATGACCGCCGCTGGGCCGTCTACACCGACGACGGCGGCATCGCCAGTGGCAAGCGGACCCGCCGGTTCCGTCCCGTGCCCGGACTGATGCACTGGTCCTCCACGGTCGAGGGCAGCGACGGCGTGCCGCTGCTGCGCAGTCCCGGGGGCCTGCGGTATCGGGTGGATGACCCGGCCGCCTCCGAGGCCCTGAGCGCTGCCTTCGACAGGGAACTGGAGTTGCGGCCCGAGGCCGCCGTCCAGCACCACGACGAGACGCCCCTGCACCTGGTGACAACGTCTTCCCTGGCGTCCCTCGAGGACCTGGCCGGCGGCGCGCTGGATGACCGGCGCTTCCGCGCCAACATCGTCATTGACACCGGGTCCCGCCCGGCGTTCTGCGAGGACGACTGGGTCGGCGCCGAACTTGCTCTCGGCGGTGAAGTTCTTCTGCGTCTGGGGGAGGGGATGCCGCGCTGCGTGATGATCGACCAGGAGCAGGCCGGTGTCCCGGCAGGAACCAAAGCCCTGAAGCTGCTCGGCAGCCGCCGCTCCGCAGAGTTCGGCCTGCAGGCGCAGGTGGGGCGGACCGGGATAGTGCGGGTCGGAGACCCCGTTGCCCTCCGCCGCGGGAACGGCTAAAGGCTGCGGGCAGGCGCTCTGCTCAGGACCCGATGAGCCCGGTTTCGGGGGCCGGACCTGCCCAGCCGTAGCGCAGCAGGACTACGCCTTTTTCCGAAGCGGCTGAAGCTCCCAGCAGTTTCAGTTCCGCGGGCGGTCCGTCCGGCGGGAATAGGCGCTTGCCGGGGCCGAGGACCACGGGATGCACCCACAGGTTCAGGGAGTCGAACATACCGCCCGCAACCAGGGCGCGGGCGAAATCGATGCTCCCGATGACGTGGATGTCCTGGTGCCGCGCCCTTAGGCCGGCCACCGCGTCCGCCAGGTCCCCGTCGAGGAGGTGCGAGTCCCGCCAGCGGCCCAGGTCCGGAGTTCCCCGGGACGCGACGTACTTGGGGATGGCGTCGAACTTGCGGGCGATGCCGGAGTCCTCACCGTCCAGCTGCTTCGGCCAGTAGGCGGCGAAGATGTCATACGTCTTCCGCCCCAGCAGCAGCGCGTCCATGGAGGAGATGCCCTCGTCCACCTGGGCCCCAACCGTTTCATCGAGCAGGGGAGCCTGCCAGCCGCCGTAGCCGAAGCCACCCTCCGGGTCTTCCTCCGGTCCGCCCGGGGCCTGGGCGACGCCGTCGAGCGTCATAAACAGATCGATGGAAATACGGCCGGCCATGGTGTTCCCCTCTTCCCGCGGAGGCGGCAGCGCCGCCGGTTTCCATGCTGGCGACGGTCGCCCGCGCCTGTCAACGGAAACGTTGGAGCTTAGGGGGCGCAGTCCCTCGAGCAGTATCTCCAGCAGGAGTGTTCTGAGGTGCGCGGAGGTGAATACTTCGCCCCGGAAAGCGGGCTGCGCGGAATGCCGGCTGACGGGGTCAGCGCAGGCGGCGGGCCCGAAGCACTACGTCCTCGGTATGGTGTGCCCCCGCGCCGGAGGCCACCTGCCGCGGCCGGGTTTCCTGCACCTCGATCCGCCAGTTGCTGTCCAGTGCGGCTGCGACGTCTGCCGGAAGGACATACCCGTCCACATCGTGTCCCTCCCCGTGACCGCCGGCGGGCAGTGCATGGTGCACCACCAGCAGTAGTCCGCCGGGGGCAACTGCCTGCATCAGGGCCCGCTCCGCGGCAAGGCCTGCGGTACGCGGCAATGCCGGATACTGAGCTGTAACCAATCCAAACGATGCCGTTTCGAGCTGCGCTTCGACCAGGCCGCTGTGGACCCACGCCACGTGCAGCCGCTGCGCCTCCGCCTGCCGTGCGGCCCGTTCCAGGGCCACTGAGGAGACATCGAGTGCCGTGACGTCCCAGCCGCGGGAGGCCAGCCACAGGGCGTCCGCGCCCTCGCCGCAGCCGACGTCGAGGGCGCGCCCGGGTGTCAGGACTGCCGCCTCGGAGACCAGGGCCGTGTTCGGCTGCCCGCTCCAGAGGGCGTCCCGCGCGGCATAGCGCTGGTCCCATTCTTCTTCCACCGCTGCCGGCTCCGGCAGGGGAGGGACAGACCGTGAGGAGGGGCCGGCCGACTGCTGCGGGCTATTCTCGTCCATGGCGGTGTCAGTCCCGGGTTTCCGCCTCGGGCCGCAGCCGGATCAGGCGCTGCGGACCGTCGTCGTCCAGTTCCACCAGGTCGCCGTGCGAGGACAGGAAATCGGTGAAGGACCGGAACCCGAGCGGCTTTTCGTTGAACGAAGGGTCCATGCGCCGCATCTGGTTCTTCACCGTGCCGGTGTTGAGCCACTCGTCGTCGCCCTTGGCATGGCCGATCTTCAGCGCACGCACCAGCAGTTCGCTCGCAAGGGTCCGCGGATCGATGTCCTCGGCGGTGTCCGGTTCGTCGAAGCGGACGTCCTCGGTGTGGGAAAACATGGGCACCACGGTGAGCTTGCGTGCCTTGCTGGGCGTCTGGTCCATGGCGGCCGCCGGTGCCTTCGCGGAACCCGGTGCCGCAGCGCCGGCCGCGACAATGCCGGGCAGGGAGTCATAATCCTCGAATTCGTCACACGCCGCGGCCAGCGAGGTGCTGGTGGAACCGGCCACACCGATGCCCACCACGAAACGGCCCAGCCGCTTCGCCTTCTGTGCCAGGGCAATGTAGTCCGAATCCCCGGCCACAATGATGATGTGCGTGAGGTCCGGCAGCCGGAAGAGGTCTTCCACCACGTCCACGGCAAGCCGGATGTCGGCGCCGTTTTTGGTGCCGCGGGTGGTGGTGGTGAACAACTGGGTGAGGTCCACGGCTCGGGACATCAGCTGCCGCTGGTAACTGGCGTTCACGGGGACCGACCAGTCGGCGTAGGCCCGGTTTACCACCAGGGTGCCGAACGAGGCGGCGAAGTCGATGATGGCGTTGAAATCCACGGTGGCCGCGCTGAGCTTCGCAGCAATTTCGGAATCGGCGTCCCGGCTGGTCTTGTCGAAGTTGCGGATCCCGTCGCGCTGGAAAGCGTTCCGGCCGTGCAGCTGCTGGTAGCGCGAAATGACGATGTTGTCGAAGTCGATGTAGAGGCCGACGCGGGCGTCGCTCGGTTCGGGCATGGGTGCAAAATCCTTCTGGGCCGGCGGAGGGCTAGCTGCCGTCCGTACCATCAGTTTCCTTCCGCCGGTACGGCCAGGGCAAACCGGGACTGCGCCTAAGACCCGTCCGGACTCTGCCGGGACTGTTTCAAAGGCTTGCGCCGCCCGGGGGATCAGGCAGTTGCGAACCGCTGCTGGCCGATCACCGCCAGCACGCCCAGCTTCTGCGCGGCTTCACTGCGCGGGGCGGCGGTGAGTACTAGCAGGGTCTGGCTCCGGTCTTCGCTGTACAGGGTCTGGCAGTCCAGCTCGATGGCACCGAGTTCGGGGTGGATGAGTGTTTTGTGCTCGGGGAACCGGGCGGCCACGTCATGGGCCTGCCACATTGCAGCGAATTCCGGGCTCGACCGCTCCAGCAGCTTCACCAGTTCGCGGGCGCGGGCGGACTGCGGCGCCGCGATCCGCAGTCCTGCCACCTGTGCCCGGCCCTGCCGTACCCGGTCATCCGGCGGATAAAGTGCGCGTTCAGCGGGATCGGTGAACCAACGGTAGACGCTGCTGCGGGCGGCCCCCGTGAACCGAAAATGGTCTCCCAGCAACGCCTTGGCCAAGCCGTTCTGCGCCAAGGTCTCGCCCAGCCCGGAAAGGATCAACGCGGGAGTGTCATCCAGGCGGTCCAGTACCCGAAGGAGCGCCGGGGCAACATGCGTATCAAGGGAGGCCCGCAGCGGCGGGTTGCGCCCGGCGAGCCGGTGAAGGTAGTCGCGCTCGTCAATGCTGAGGCGCAGCGCACGCGCCAGCGCCGCCAGCATCTGATCGGACGGCTGCGGCCCGCGGGCCTGCTCCAGCCTGGTGTAGTAATCGCCGGACATCCCCGCCAGCTGGGCCACTTCGTCCCGGCGGAGACCGGCTACCCGGCGACGCGGCCCGGTGGAAAGTCCCACATCTTCCGGGCGCAGGGCACCGCGGCGTGATTTCAGGAATTCGGCAAGCGTGGAGCGGTCCATGAATCCATCATGGGCCACCGCGGCGCATCTATACAGGGATCGGGAATCCTACGACAAACGCTCCTCTCCCGCCCGCTTCCGGTGCGGCCAACACTGGTGGCATGAACATTCACGGAAACACCATTTTCATTCCCGGTGCCACCTCCGGTATCGGACTGGCGCTCGCCGTCCGTCTGCAGGCTGCCGGGAACACTGTCATCATCGGCGGACGGCGGACCGACGTGCTGGAGCGGCTGGCCGCCGAGCACGGCTTCTCCACCGTCCCCGTCGATACCACCGATCCCGGTTCCGTCCGTGCAGCGCGCGATGCTGTCCTGGCGAAGCTCCCGGAGCTGAACGTAGTAATGGCCATGGCGGGCATCATGTCGGGCGAAGACATCCGCAGCGAAGGCTTCCTGGCCGAAGCGGAACGCATCATCGAAACCAATATCAACGGACCGCTGCGGCTGCTGTCCGCGTTTACCGAGCACCTGCAGTCCAGGCCCGATGCAGTCTTCATAACGGTTTCCTCCGGGCTGGCGCATACGCCGCTGGCCGCCACGCCCACCTACAACGGCACCAAGGCCTTCATCCACCGGTTCAGCGAGACCATCCGGCTCCAATTCGCAGGAACTTCGGTTCAGGTCATCGAACTGGTTCCGCCGGCAGTGCAGACCGAGCTGATGCCCGGCGGCTCCGCGGATGAACGCTATCTTCCGCTGGACGAATTTGCCGACGAAGTAATGTCCCTCCTGGAGGCACAGCCGGACGCCACGGAAATCCTGGTCGACGCCGTGGGGTTCCTACGCTTTGCGGAAACCGAAGGCCGCTACGACGCCGCGGTTGCCGCTATCAACCCCGCCGTTCCGGCCTAGGCCCGGCGGTACGCCAGGTCGAAAATCAGCCGGCCGGCCTCATGGGCCTTGTTCTCGAAGCTGGTCAGGGTCCGGCCCTCGAAACGGGGAGCCCAGCCGCCCCGGGTATCAACCTCGTCCTGCGGCGCCTTGTTTTCCAGGCCTTCACGGTGCACGCGGGTCAGCGGGCTGTCTTCACCGGCACGTTCACCGGCGTGCAGGTTCTCGAACTGTGTCGATGCATCCAGCACCTCGCGCATCTGCACGGCGTAGTCGGACCAGTCGGTTGCCAGGCGCCAGGTACCGCCGGGCACCAGCACCCGCGCCACCAGTTCGGCGAAGGATTCCTTGACCAGGCGGCGCTTGTGGTGGCGGGTCTTGTGCCACGGGTCGGGGAAGAACACCCATACCTCGTCCACGGAGCCGGCGGGGAGCATGGTGCTCAGTACCTCCGGGGCGTTCGCCTGGACCACGCGGATATTCGTCAGGCCCTTCTGGCCGATCCGCTGCAGGGTCTGCGCCAGGCCCGGCAGGTAAACCTCCACGGCCAGGAAGTTCTTTTCCGGGTACTGCTCGGCTGCATGGGCCACCGCTTCACCCAGCCCGGAGCCGATTTCGACGACGAGGGGTGCCGTGCGCCCGAACTCCGCCGCGGCGTCGAACACATAGTCCGGATGCACCGAGGTGTCGGCTTCATCGCGCGGCACGTCCACCACAAACCGGTCCGAAAGCTCATCCCACGCCTGCTGGCGGCGGCCCTGCAGGCGCGAGCCGCGCCGGACAAAGGAGACAGGGGAGCGGAAGTGCTGCTCCGCATCGGTCTCCGTGTCGATGTCGGCGGGTCCGGTCTCGGCGGCGTCGGGCAGGGCTGGTTCAGTAGTCATTACCGTTAATGCTATCGGCTGGCACGCGCACGGATTTCACCGCAGCAGCCGCCTCCGATTAGGAAAGTTTCCGCATTACGGTAAACTGGAGGCAGATGTTGGTCCTGCCACTGCCGATCCCGGATGAAGCCTCCAGTTGAAACCGCGGATGAAACAGCGTGTGTAAGCAGTCCAGCCTGCGTCGATGAACGCTTTCTTTTGTCCCGCTTCAGTGCGGTAGACACTGTCTGACTTTTCTTCGGCGAACCCCCGGCCCAAACGGCGTTGGGGGCCTCTTACCGAAAGTTGCCTGTCTTTAATGACCACTTTTGCTGCCCTTGGCGTGCCCAAGGCACTTGTTTCCTCCCTCGCCGCTGCCGGAATCGCAGAGCCGTTCCCCATTCAGGTGGAAACCCTTCCGGACACCCTCAAGGGCCGTGACGTCCTGGGCCGTGGCCGCACCGGATCCGGCAAGACCCTGGCCTTCTCCCTCCCGCTGGTTGCCCGGCTGGCCGAGAACGAGGCAGCCTACCGCCGCCGCCCGAACCGCCCCCTGGGCCTGGTTATGGCGCCGACCCGCGAACTGGCCACGCAGATCAACAACGTGATTGAGCCGCTGGCCAAGGAACTGGGCCTGAACACCACCGTCATTTACGGCGGCGTGTCCCAGCAGCGCCAGGAAAAGGCACTCAAGGCCGGCGTCGATATCGTCATCGCCTGCCCGGGTCGCCTGGAAGACCTGATGAAGCAGAAGGTCATCAGCCTCGAATCCGTCGAAATCACGGTGCTCGACGAGGCTGACCACATGGCCGACCTCGGCTTCCTGCCGGTGGTCCAGCGGCTGCTGGACCGCACTCCGGAAAAGGGCCAGCGCATGCTGTTCTCCGCGACCCTGGACAACGGCGTGGACAAGCTCGTCCGCCGCTACCTGTCCAATCCGCTGACGCACTCCGTGGATGAGCCGCAGGCAGCGGTGTCCACCATGGAACACCACGTGCTGCTGGTCCAGGACCAGACGGCCAAGAAGCTGCTGGTCAAGGAACTGGCCTCCGGCCAGGGCCGCCGCATCATGTTCATGCGCACCAAGCACCACGCCCGCAAGATGGCGCAGTTCCTCACGGACAACGGCATCCCCGCAGTGGACCTGCACGGCAACCTGTCGCAGAATGCCCGTGACCGGAACCTGGCGGAGTTCGCATCGGGTGATGTCCGCGTACTGGTGGCCACCGACGTCGCCGCCCGCGGCGTGCACGTCGACGACGTCGAACTCGTTGTCCACATCGACCCGCCCACCGAGCACAAGGCCTACCTGCACCGCTCCGGCCGTACGGCCCGTGCCGGGTCCAGCGGAACTGTCGTCACGCTGACCCTCCCGGAGCAGAAGAACGAGGTGTCCAAGCTGATGAAGGCTGCGGGCGTCGACGTCTCCATCGAGAAGGTCAGCCACAATTCGCCGTCGATCGCCAAGCTCGTGGGCGAGCGTGCCGCCGTCGTGGAACCGCACGTCCGCGCCGCACAGCTTGCCGCGAAGTCCCCGCAGCAGGGCGGAGGCCGCTCCACCGGCGCCAATGCCCAGCGGAAGCGGGCCGCCCGCTCTGCCGGTGCTCCCCGC
Organism: Arthrobacter sp. Ms25; assembly: GCF_059090365.1. NCBI lineage: Bacteria > Bacillati > Actinomycetota > Actinomycetes > Micrococcales > Micrococcaceae > Arthrobacter > Arthrobacter sp. Ms25. The sequence goes on from NZ_JBNHFP010000003.1 coordinate 670,830, forward strand.
GCCGGCGGACGCGGCGGTGCAGGCGGACGCGGACGCGTTTCGGCCGAACGGACCGACCGCGGCGACCGCCCTGCCGCAGGTGACGACACCCGTACGCAGCGTCCGGCACGGTCCGGCCGCCGGGACGGCGCCTCTGCTGCCACCGCCTCCGGCCGGAACCGCCGTCCTGCCACCGGCCAGCGTGCCGAGGGCGCCGGCAGCGGCCAGCGTGCAGGCGGTGCCCCCCGCGGTGCCGCAGGTGCAGCCTCCGGCCGTCCGGCACGGTCCGGCGGCCCCCGCCGTGCCACCGCACCGGCGTCGAACGAACGCCGTTCCCGCTAAGGCTTAGCCTCTCTTGAAAAGGCGCCGCACCCATCGGTGCGGCGCCTTTTGTGTCGGCAATGCTGCGGCTATTCCGTATACAGCCCCATGCCGCGCAGCATATTGCGGCGTGCGGCGTGGGAAATGATGAACCGGCGGCCCGCGGTCACCTCCGGGGCAATGCGGACAAACGCGTCCTTCGTGCCGGACTGCCACGGAAAGAGCTGCAGATCCTCAGAGTCCAGGACCTCCGAGACGTCTTCGAGCAGGTCTGCCCCGCCTTTGAGCACCACGCTCCAGGCGGAGGAGAGCGTGTCGTCGTAACCGTCGATTTCGAACGCCACGGGGTTTCCCGAGAGGGCGCCGGCCAGCTTGGTTCCGGCCGCGGTGCGGAAAACCACTGTGCCGTGGTCTACGGCAAAGTTGACGGGGAAGATTTCCGGCTGTCCGTCGACGACGACGGCGAGACGGCCGAACCGGGCCTGCCGGACGTAGTCCCAGCACTGGCTGGAGGTCAAGTGGTCTGCGGTGCTTTCGTCACTGATCGGCATGGCGCCAGTCTAGGGCAGGAGCAGGCAGGCGGGTATGCAGGCAGCGCTGCCGTGGCCAATCAGTGCCCGGTGGAGAACAATGGAGCCATGAAAGCGATCCTGAATGTTATCTGGCTCCTGTTCGGCGGCATTTGGCTTGCCCTGGGGTATGCGCTTGCGGGCGTGGTCTGCTGCCTGCTGATCGTGACCATCCCGTTCGGCATCGCGTCCTTCCGCATCGCGAACTACGCACTGTGGCCGTTCGGGCGGACGGTCGTGGACCGGGGCGGTTTCACCGGACCCCTCAGCCTGATCGGCAACATCATTTGGCTGCTGCTGGCCGGCATCTGGATCGCCATCGGCCACGTCCTGACGGCCATCCCGATGTTCGTGAGCATCGTCGGGATCCCGCTGGGCATTGCCAACCTGAAAATGCTGCCTATTTCGCTGATGCCGCTGGGCAAGGTCATCGTTCCGACGGATACCTGGCAGATCACCCCGTACGCGGGAAACGCCTACCGGCAGCCCGGTTACCAGGGCCGGGTGGCACCCGCGCAGCAGTGGCCCTCCTGACGGAAACCCGTTTCCGCTAGCCCTGGGCACCCTCGAGGAAGGCCTTCATGAGCGGACCGCCCGAGGTTGAGCCGCGTTCACCCTGTTCCACGAACACTGCAACGGCCAGGTCGCCCTGGACGGCCAGCACCCAGGCGTGGGTTTCCGGCGGGGTCTGGCTGCCGAACTCGGCTGTTCCGGTCTTGGCCAGCACGGGTTCCCCCGGCACATCGAGCAGCATCTGGACTCCGCCCTCGGCAACGACGGCACGCATCATCTCCCGCAGCGAGGCGGCCTCCTCGGACGTGAGGTTGCCCGAGGCAGGAGCGTTTGATTCCTCAGGGGCAGGCGACGCCGTAGCCGATCCGGACGGCGACGCTCCTGCGGGCTCCTCCGCCGTGTTCCGGACCAAGGTGGGGGAGATGCGTTCGCCCTTGCTGATCGAGGCACCCGCGACGGCCATGGCCAGCGGCGATACCAGGACATCGCCCTGTCCGATCAGCGACGCGGCATGCGCGGTTCCTTCGGCTTCTGCGGGGACGGAGCCAAGGAAGGCGTCGGTGCCGATGGAAGCGTCTATGCCGATACCCAGGTCCGCGGCAGCCGCTGACAGGTCCTGCTGGGAAACGCTGTCCCGGGCATTCAGGAACGCGGTGTTGCAGGAGTTCGCGAAAGCGGTGCGCAGCGGAACGCTGCCGGTGGCCGCGGCCGGGTAGCCGGGCACGTTGGTGAACATCCGGCCGTCGACGTTGAGCTCCGAGGGACACTCCACGGTGCTGGCCGGCGTGGTGCCGTTGCGCAGCATGGCCAGCGCGGTGGCCGTCTTGAACGTGGATCCCGGCGGGTACTGGCCGAGGAGGGCAGTCTGCTGGCCCTCGCTGCCCGGACCGTTGGCCACGGTGAGGATCTCGCCGGTGGAGGGCTGGATCGCGACGATTGCGGACGCCGACGGCTCCTCTTCCAGGACATCTTCGGCGAGCTGCTGCAGCCGCGGGTCCAGGCTCGTCTGCAGGTCGGTGCCGCCCTGCGGGTCGATGCTCATGAGGGTGTCCTTGGTCCCGGCGTCGTCCTCAACAGTGACCGTCACGCCGGGGCTGCCCGCGAGCTGGTCGTTGTATTGCTTCTGGAGACCGGAGAGTCCGGTTTGGTCGCCGGCGGAAACCCGGCCTTCGGACTCCTCGACCAGTTCCGCTGTTGCCTCGCCCACGGTGCCGAGCAGGGCACGGGCAAAATTGCGGGTGGGAGCCAGGATCCGCTGTGCCGGGAGGGCCAGCCCTCCCGGGATTGCTTCGACCCCGGGGACCGTTGCAGGCCCCTCCGCTTCCTCGCGCTGCACAATTGCCTCGACGAAGGCTTCGGGGCCGGCGGCCTGGACCTGGGCGGTGTAGGCGGCAGGATCCAGGCCGGTCAGGTTGGCCATTGCCGCCGCTGAGGAGGCCAGCTGATCTTCCGTGAGGTCCGGTTTGTTGACGCCGATGCGCAATACCGGGCGCAGGTCCATCAACGGCGCACCGTTGCGGTCCCGGATAAGCGCTCGTGTGCCGGGGGTGGTGCTGCGGACCAGCCGGTCGCCATCCGCCAAGGAGCTGAACACTGCGGACGGAGCCCACTCCACAAGCCACTGGTCGTCTTCGCCGCGGCGCAGCTCGGCCGTGCTCTCGTAGGACCAGTCCGGCTGTGAATCGCTGTTCAAGTCCCACGCGTAGGCCAGCCGGGCAGTCGCGGCGTCGTCGTTCTCGGAGTCCTCGTCAACGCCCGCCACCGTAACCGCCGGGCGGAGTGTGCCCATACCGCCGAGCAGCTGCTCCAGCTCGCTGTTCACCTGGTCGGGAGAGCCCGCGGTGAAGGCCGATGCCGAAACATCCAGCTGGCTCAGGCCCTTCGCAAAGGTGGCGGCGGCGTCATTCGGAGCCGGCTTATCCGCCGAGCAGGACACCAGCGTCAGGGCCAGGGCGGTAACGGCAAGAACGGAAACGGCAGAACGGTTTTTCCCCATCCGCACAGGCTACCGCCAGCAGGCCCCGGCTCCGCGGATTACGCCTTCCGGCGCTGCGTGGACCGCTGCGCGGCCCTTCCTGTCGACCCTGTGCAGGGCCTGGTTTCCCTGCTACGGTGTGGAAAACGGCCAGGAATTGGCGCTCGACTACAACTCGCTTCCCCCGGCATCCCGCCGACGGCCGGAAAGGTCGCTGTTGGCCGCTGGAGGACCGGATCGGTTGCCGGTTGTCCTACGGCAGGAGTGGGCAAATGTCCGATCTGGACATGATTCTTGAGAAGACGGTGCGGTCCTACGGACGCCGGCAGATCCAGGCGGGCCACGCCCTGATGATCGTGATGACCCGGGATATTCCCTTCCCCATCGGTGACGTGTGGTCAGCGGTTGCGGACCCCGAACGCCTTGGCCAATGGGTGGCCCTGCCGGTCGGTGATCTGCGGCGCGGCGGCAGCTACAGTCTTCCGGACGGATCCCACGGCGCGATTCTGCGCTGCGACGGACCCCGGCTCCTGACCCTGTCCTGGGCCCGGGAGGGTTCATCGGCGGCCGAAGTGGAATTCCACCTGACCGGGGAGGAAGGCTATACCCGGTTCGAGTTGCGCTACGCCTCGGTTCGGAAGGGATTTGCGGTGTCGGCGGCGCCCGGCGCCGGGCTGTGGACCGGCGGTGCAGGGTGGGAGTATTTCCTCGATGTCCTGGAGGAGTACTTAGCAGGCAGCATCCCCGACGAGCCGGCCGGCATCCGGTTCGAAATCGAGTCCGGCGGAGAGCTGGCGCAGCTTTTCGAAGCCCGTAATGAACGGTGGCGCCGAACGGCGGATGATTTCGACCAGGAGCACCTGCCCTAGACGCGGTGTGGCCCGGGGAACTTTACTTCAAAAGTTGAGCTAACTAGACTCAACTTTGCCAGCATTCTTCATTGAGGCCTCTGAGGAGTCACCGTGGACACGAAATTCACGAACAAGAGCCAGGAAGCTCTGTCGGCTGCGGCCATGAACGCCAACACCGCAGGAAACCCGCAGATTGAACCTGCGCACCTGCTGAAAGCACTGATGGACCAGCGGCAGGGAGTAGCCGTCGCACTGCTGAAAGCAGCCGGCGTCAACGTGGATACCGTCAGTGCCGCCGCCAGCACGGCCATCCACCAGCTACCCTCGTCCTCCGGTTCCTCGGTGGCCCAGCCGCAGTTTTCCCGGCCGCTGCTCCAGGTCATCAACGCCTCGCAGCAGGAAGCCGAGAAACTAGGGGATGCCTTTGTGTCCACTGAACACCTCCTGCTCGGGCTGTCCCTGGACAACGGTCCGGCAGGAAAAGCACTGCGGGACAACAACGCCGGGCATGACGCCCTCAACGCAGTGCTTCCATCAGTACGAGGAGACCGTAAAGTGACCAATGCTGATCCGGAAAACACCTTCCAGGCCCTGGAGAAATTCAGTACGGACCTGACGGAAATGGCCCGTTCGGGCAAGCTGGACCCGGTGATTGGCCGGGACGGGGAGATCCGCCGCGTCATCCAGGTGCTCAGCCGGCGGACCAAGAACAACCCCGTGCTGATCGGCGAGCCCGGCGTCGGCAAGACCGCCGTCGTCGAGGGCCTGGCCCAGCGCATTGTTGCGGGGGACGTGCCCGAGAGCCTTAACGGCAAGACGCTGCTGTCCCTTGACCTCGGTTCCATGGTGGCCGGGGCCAAATACCGTGGAGAGTTCGAAGAGCGCTTCAAGGCAGTGCTGGAGGAGATTTCCAGTGCCGAAGGGCAGATTGTCACCTTCATCGATGAGCTGCACACGGTGGTGGGTGCCGGCGCCGCCGAAGGGTCCATGGACGCCGGAAACATGCTCAAGCCCATGCTGGCACGCGGGGAGCTGCGGCTGATCGGCGCCACCACCCTCGACGAATACCGCGAAAACATTGAAAAGGATGCTGCGCTGGAGCGGCGCTTCCAGCAGGTGTACGTAGGCGAGCCCAGCGTTCCGGACACTATCGGCATCCTGCGCGGGCTCAAGGAGCGGTACGAGGCGCACCACAAGGTCGCCATCGCCGACTCGGCACTCGTAGCCGCAGCCACGCTCTCGAACCGTTACATCACCGGCCGCCAGCTCCCGGACAAGGCCATTGACCTGGTGGATGAGGCAGCGTCCAGGCTGCGGATGGAGATCGATTCCGCCCCCGAGGAAATCGATGAGCTCCGGCGGGCCGTGGACCGGCTGACCATGGAGGAACTCGCGCTGGCCAATGAAACGGACGAGGCCTCAATGGAGCGGCTGGCCGTCCTGCGCGAGGACATGGCCAATAAGAAGGAGCAGCTGGCTGCGCTCAACGCCCGGTGGGAAGCCGAGAAGGCAGGGCTGAACCGGGTGGGCGACCTGAAGGCGAAGATTGACGAGCTGCGCAGCGAGGCGGAAAAGTTCCAGCGCGACGGCGACCTCACCGAAGCCTCGCGCATCCTGTACGGCGAAATACCGGCCCTGCAGAAGGAACTGGACGCGGCGCAGCAGGCCGAGGAAGACAGTTTCGGCGAGGAAACCCGGGAGCTGATGGTTTCCGAGGAGGTCACCGCTGACGATATTGCCGAAGTGGTCTCGGCCTGGACCGGGATCCCGTCCGGGCGCATGCTGCAGGGCGAATCCCAGAAGCTGCTGGACATGGAAGAGGTCATCGGCTCGCGGCTGATCGGCCAGTCGAAGGCCGTGGCCGCGGTTTCCGACGCGGTGCGCCGCTCCCGGGCCGGCGTCAGCGACCCCGACCGTCCCACCGGTTCCTTCCTGTTCCTGGGCCCCACCGGCGTCGGCAAGACCGAGCTCGCGAAGGCCCTGGCCGACTTCCTCTTCGACGACGAGCGGGCCATGGTCCGCATCGATATGAGCGAGTACTCCGAGAAGCACGCGGTGTCGCGGCTGGTGGGAGCCCCTCCCGGATACGTGGGCTATGAAGAGGGCGGCCAGCTCACCGAAGCGGTACGCCGCCGGCCCTATTCGGTGATCCTCCTGGATGAAGTGGAAAAGGCGCATCCGGATGTCTTCGACATCCTCCTGCAGGTGCTCGACGACGGCCGGTTGACCGACGGCCAGGGCAGGACAGTGGACTTCCGGAACGTCATCCTGATCCTGACATCCAACCTGGGGTCCCAGTTTCTGGTCGACCCGGGGCTCAATGAGGAGCAGAAGCGTGAATCCGTGATGGCCATGGTTAACGCGAACTTCAAGCCGGAGTTCCTCAACCGGCTCGACGACGTGATCCTGTTCGATCCGCTAAGCCTCGAGGATCTGACCCGGATCGTGGACATCCAGGTCCGTGCCCTGGCTAACCGGCTGCATGAGCGCCGGCTGGTGCTGGACGTGACCGACGCGGCGCGGGAGTGGCTGGGGCTGACCGGCTATGATCCGGCCTACGGCGCGCGGCCGCTCCGCCGGCTGGTGCAGCGGGAAATCGGCGACCAGCTGGCCCGCGGCATCCTGGCCGGAAAGATCAGCGACGGTGACACAGTGCTGGTGGACCGGAACGCTGACAACCTGAACGGTGACGGGCTGGTTGCCGAGCCCGGCCTGACGGTAGCGGCGGTCTCCTAGGCCCGGACTTCAACGGTGCGGCGGGGTGAGCCCGCTGCCCTGTCGGGCCTACTCGGAGAGCAGCGATTCGGTGAGGTCCTGGTCCTCGGGGGAGAACACGAAGCAGTCGACGCGGCGGTCACCCGAGGCCCAGGTCTGTTCCGTGGGGATGGACTTGGTGAGCTTCAGGTCCGGGAAGCCGGCGGCGGCGTCGACGTAGTCCACTGCGGCGCAGACATCGTTGACCCGTTCCTCCAATGCCTCGGTACCGGGGAAGGCGGCGTCCTCGGTAAAGCTGTCGGTGGCAACCAGCTGGGCGTTGTGCGGTGTTTCGCAGGTGACGACGGTAGCGCTTGAATTCACGTCATCCCATTCCTGCAGACATGCCCCGGTTTCCAGTTCCAGCGGGCTGACGTCATCGGCAAGGACACCTTCTGCCTTGTCATTGAAGACAAAGACGAAAAGAAGGATGGCGACGACCGCTGCCAGTACAACGGCGCCCAGGACCAGAAGGAGCCGGGTGCTGCGTCCGCTTTTTCCACCGCCGGAGGGGGAGGATGTTCCGGCAGCACTGGCTGCGGACCCCGTGCCGCCCGCCCCGGGGCCTGCTGCAGTGTGATCCGGGGCGTCGCCGGGCCGGGAGGCAGCGGCGGATGCTCCCACGATCCGCCCGCTTTCCGCCAGCCGGCGGGATCGGCGTGTTTCCCCGGTGGGAACGGCTGCCGTAGTGGCTTCCGGTTCCCGTGAAGGACCGGCATCGGCAGCCGTCGCGGCAGGGGCGTCCGTCATGGGTGCGGCCGCGTCGATGCCGTCCAGGGGGTGCGGCGGTGTGCCCTCCGGTTCCGCGGAGCCCTTCGGTTCCTCGGGGCCCTTCGGGCCCTCCGGGCCCTCCTGTTCCGCGGCTTCCGCGCCGGGTCCCGGTGCCGGGTTCGCCTCCGGTTCCTCCGGGTCCGCAGCTTCCGGGGCGGGAGGGACGGGAGCCCCGAGTTCCCGGGGTTCTGCCACGGTTTCCGGAACGTTGGACTCAGCATCGCCGCGGTCCACCTGGACTTCCGCACCGCTGGGTGCGGGTTCGAGGCCGGAAAGGCGTCCTGCCTCGGCTGCATCCGCCTCTGCTGCTGCGGTTTCCGAAGCGATCTGGTCCAGTGCCGCGGCTTCTACGGCGTCTTTGCCCAGTGAGGGTCGGTCCAGGGAAGGCTCTTCGAGTGTGAGGTCATCGGGAGCAACAACCACCGGCTCGGCAGGCAGGTCCGCGGGTGTGTCCTCTGAGGGGTCGGTCTCCGCTGCGGAGCCGGCCCCGTGTTCGGCGGATGCAGCGGAAGCGTCACCCTCCGCTGCGTCCTCGAAGCTGCGGTCCCAGATTCCCGCGTCGTGGCTGCCGTCCTCCGAGAGCCAGGAGGGGGAGTCCGAATGGGCGCTCAGATCCGGGAAGGTGACCGGGGTGCCTTCCTGCTCCGGTGGCGGAAAACCCGCTCCCGGTGTATTTTTCTGATCGCTCATGGTGAACGTTTGTCCTCCCTGTAGGCGGTGCCGTGAAGCACTCCAAGACTGTCTCTACCCCTGACTTTAGCCAATATCGAGGGGCGGCGGAGGGGAGCGCCATGCCGGAAGTGCCGGGCCGCTATCTCCGCTTGTGCCCCCTGCAGCGGCTGAGGGGGCACAAGGCAGCGGGAAAGCATGTAACCTGTACTTACGACAAATTGACCAAATATTCCGGGGGCCTCGTTCATCTGCCCGAACGACTAACCGCCGGATCGACGCAAAAAGGGGGTCACGCCATGGGGCGCGGCCGTCAAAAGGCAAAAGCAACTAAGCAGGCTCGGGAGATGAAGTACTTCACTCCGGCCACGGACTACTCGGCGCTCCAGCGTGAGCTCTCAGGACCGACGAGTCGTCCATCCAGTCGATATCCCGAGGAGCCGGCTGAGCCCGACTACTCGGCGTACGAAGATAAGTACGCGGATCAATTTGGCGACGATGACGATGATGAGGGTAACCGCCGCGTAGGGTAGCGGTACGTTCCTCAAAGACATTGGCCAATTGCCATCCATTCAGCGGATCACCTTAGGGTGGATCCGCTGAACGGCGTTAAGGCAGATGTTCCCGACGCAACGGGTAAGGCTCCGAACCGGATATCCGGTCCGGAGCCTTACTTCTGGGGGAGAGAACAGCGGCGGCAGGGCCCCCTCAGGCGTAACTGCCCACCAGCCGTACCGCGCCGCCGTCGACGCCCTTGGCTCCTTGGACAAAATCGACATCGCTGCCGGCGGGCGTTTCCACCTCGCCGACGCCGCCCATGACCCAGGCCGGGACGCCGCGGGCTGCGAGCCGTTCGAGTGCTGCGTCGGCGCTGCCGGCGTCGACGACGGCGACCATTCCGACGCCGAGGTTCAGCGTGCGTTCCAGATCCGGCTGCGGAACATTTCCCAGTTCGGCAATCAGCTTGAACACGGGAGGAAGCTCCCAGCTGGAGCGGTCCACGGTGGCCTGCAGCCCCTTGGGCAGCACCCTGGCCAGATTGGCGGCCAGACCGCCGCCTGTTACGTGACTGAAGCCATGCACCCCGGCTGCGTCATCGCGGGCCAGGTCCAGGCAGTCCGCCGCATACACGCGGGTGGGCTCAAGCAGTTCCTCTCCCAGCGTCCGTCCCAGCTCGGAAACCTGGCGCTCTAGCTGCCAGCCGGCATGGTTGATCACGCGGCGGACCAACGAATAACCGTTGGAATGGAGGCCCGAGGACGCCATGCCGATCACCACGTCGCCCCTGCGGACCCGGTCCGGGCCCAATAGCCGGTCTGCCTCCACCACTCCGGTGGCGGCCCCTGCGACGTCGTATTCGTGCTCACCGAGCAGGCCGGGATGTTCGGCGGTTTCCCCGCCGACAAGGGCCGTACCGGCCACTTCACAGGCGGACGCGATGCCGCGGACGATATCGGCGATGCGCTCCGGGACCACTTTGCCGCAGGCAATATAGTCGGTCATGAACAGCGGCTCGGCTCCGACCACCACAATGTCATCGACCACCATGCCCACCAGGTCGAATCCGATGGTGTCGTGGATGTCCATGGCCTGCGCGATGGCGACCTTGGTGCCGACGCCATCCGTCGAGGTCGCCAGCAGCGGCTTCCGGTAGGTGAGCAGCCGGGAGGCGTCGTACAGCCCGGCGAAACCGCCAACCCCGCCCAGCACCGACGAATTGTGGGTGGCCTTCACGGCTGCCTTCATCAATTCAACGGCCCTGTCGCCGGCTTCGACATCCACTCCGGCGGAGGCATAGGTGATGGAGGTGGCGTTCATACGGCTTCCTTCTTGTCGGCATCTGTCAGCAGGTTCTCGTATTCGCTGTCCGGGCCCGGATCGCAGCCGTTGGACCCGGCATCCTCGGCTGGGTTGGCGGGGTTGGCCGGTTCCAGCAGGTGCTTGCCCAGTGAGTCCGCATCGGGCAGCTCAATGGGATAAGTACCCGTGAAACACGCGGTGCACAGCCGCTCCCGGGGCTGCCGGGTGGCATCAATCATCCCGTCTTCAGAGATGTACGCCAGGCTGTCGGCGCCGATCGATACACGGATTTCCTCGACGGCGGCACCGTTGGCGATCAACTCTGCGCGGGAGGCAAAGTCGATGCCGTAGAAGCACGGCCATTTCACCGGGGGTGAGGAAATCTTGACGTGGACTTCGACGGCACCGGCCTCGTGCAGCATCCGCACGATGGCGCGCTGGGTGTTGCCGCGCACAATCGAGTCATCCACGACCACCACCCGCTTGCCGTGGATCACCGACTCCAGGGCGTTCAGCTTCAGCTTGATCCCGAGCTGGCGGAGGGTCTGGCTGGGCTGGATGAAGGTGCGGCCCACATAGGAATTCTTGACGAATCCGTGGGCGAAGGGAATGCCGGATTCTTCGGCGTAACCAACCGCAGCCGGGGTGCCGGACTCCGGGACGGGAATGACAATGTCCGCTTCCACCGGATGCTCCCGGGCCAGCTGGCGGCCCATCTCCACGCGGGATTCGTAGACCGAACGGCCCGCGATGGTCGCATCGGGGCGGGCGAGGTAGACGTACTCGAATACGCACCCGGCCGGCGTCGGCTCCCCGAAGGTGCGGCTGCGCACCCCTGACTCGTCAATCGCGATGAACTCGCCGGGTTTGATCTCGCGGATGAAGCTGGCCCCGACGGTAGCCAGCGCCGATCCTTCAGAAGCAACCACCCAGCCGCGTTCCAGGCGTCCGAGTACCAGCGGGCGGACCCCATAGGTGTCACGCGCGGCGTACAGGGTGCCCTCGTCCATGAAGACGAACGAAAAGGCGCCGCGCAGCTGGGGGAGCAGCTCCATGGCCGTGTCCTCCAGGGACCGGCCGTCACTGCCGTTGAGCAGGGCCGTGACAAGTGCAGTGTCGGAGGTGTTGCCCTGGGCGATTTCACCGGTGCGCGGGCGGCCCTCACGCTGGAGGATCAGTTGGTACAGTTCCGCGGAATTGGTCAGGTTGCCGTTGTGGGCCAGTGCCACGGTACCGCTGGCGGTGGCCCCGAGCGTGGGCTGGGCATTGGCCCAGTGCGAGGCGCCGGTGGTCGAGTACCGGCAGTGCCCGACGGCGATGTGCCCATGAAGGGTGTTGAGCGTGGTTTCGTCGAAGACCTGGGACACCAGCCCCATGTCCTTGTACACACTGATGCGGCTGCCGTCGCTGGTGGCGATGCCGGCGGATTCCTGTCCGCGGTGCTGCAAAGCGTAAAGCCCGTAATAGGTGAGCTTGGCTACCTCTTCGCCGGGGGCCCAGACGCCGAAGACTCCGCAGGCATCCTGCGGGCCTTTCTCGCCGGGCATCAGATCATGGGAAAGCTGTCCGTCTCCACGTGCCATGTGAGCATTCTCTCATGCTCCCGGGGCGGAGACGGCACTGTGCGCAACCGTTACGACGGCGCTTGCTCCCCGTCTTCGGGTTCGGCAGGATCAATGCTTTCCACCGTGGATCGTCGGGCCTTGCGGACACTGATCCTGTCCAGGATCAGGGCCGCCAGGGCGCCGAGGAGCAGACCGGGCAGAGCGAACATCATGGTGAAGAAACCCAGGGTGGCCTCGCGCGTGAAGCTGGGGTTCTCGGCACCGCCGTAGGCGACAAAGAGCGCAGCAATGAACCCGGCAATCACGCCCAGTGCCAGGAAGGGAACGAAGCGGGGGGCGCGGCGGATCGTAATCTCACGGCGTTCAGGGCTGTGCTGCTCGGAAAGGCTGTGCTGCCCCGAAAGGCCGTGCTGCTCGGAAACCATACGTCGATTCTACCGGGTGGTCAGTCTCCCGGGTGCGGGCGCAGGGGACAGAGGCGGATCCGGAGGAGGACCCTAGGATCCGGTGCGGAACAGCGGCAGCACGTCCGACAGGTCCGCGCGCAGTCCCGAGGCCGCCACCTTTCCTGCTGCCACGGCATCGGCCCAGGACTGCCGGCCCGTGACCAGTGCCAGCCAGGTGGCGCCGTCGGTCTCGATGACATTCGGGGGAGTGCCCCGCGTGTGCCGCGGGCCGGCAACGCACTGCGTCACCCCGAACGGCGGGACACGGACCTCCACGCTGTTGCCGGGGGCCCGCTCGGCAAGTTCCTCCAACGCGTAGCGCACAGCCATGGCCATGGTGCCGCGGTCTGACGCTCCGGCTGCTGCTGCCTGCAGGGCCGCCCGGCCGTCCTCGCCGGAGATCCGGCGCCGTGCCACGGGCCTAGCCCAGCAGCGCCGTGACGGGCGCGCCCAGCCGGAGGCTTCCCACCGGCTGGCCGCCGCCGAGCACGGGCTGCATGATCTTGTCCAGGACCTTCTCCACGGCCAGCGGGTCGACGGCGCCGCTTGCGGCCAGCAGGGTCAGCCCCACAAGCGAAGCGGCGCGGGTGTTGCCGTCGAGCATCTTCAGCGCCACCGAGACGCCGGTGTCGGTGCCCAGCACCAGGACGCCCTCGGCGCCGTTCTTGGCGATGATCCCGAGGTCCTCCATGACGATCGAATTTTCGCGGCCGTGGCCGTGGACCGCCCACGGATAATCGAGCATGGCGGTAGCAACGGTCGCTGCCCGGGCGTTGCCGTGCTTGCCGGACGGTGCCTTCGACAGTCGGCCGATGCCGCGGGCCAGGCCGGTCAGGGAGACGGCGGCCAGCGGTGCGCCGCACCCGTCCACGGCCCAGTGCTGCACCGTTTCGCCGGTGAACTCCTCGATGACCTCGGCGATGCGGCGCTGCAGCGGATGCTGGGGGTCCAAATACGTGGCGTGGTCCCAGTTGTTCTCGGTGCAGGCCCAGAGGAAGGCTGCATGCTTACCTGAGCAGTTGAAGGCAATCCGCTGCGGTCCCTTGCCCTCACGGATCAGTTCGTTGCGGGCTTCGGTCTCCTGCGGCCAGTCCTCGGGGCACTGCAGATGGCCCTCGGTGACACCGGCGGCAGCGAGCATGCCGCGGACGACCTCGGTGTGTTCGCGGGAACCGACATGGCTGGCGGCTGCCAGCGCCACCTGTGCGCCGCGGAGCGGCACCCCGGCCTGCATGGCCGCGATGGCCTGGAAGGGCTTGAGCGTTGACCGCGGGAAAATGGGCGAGGTGATGTCGCCGAGTTCGGTGACCACGGTGCCGTCGGCGGCCATCACCACAGCGGAGCCGATGTGGCGGGATTCAATGAAACCGTTGCGCTCGAGCACTGCCAGTTCAACGGCGTCGGACGCGGTGAAAGTTGCGTTCATGTTCTTCAGTCTAAGGGGGTGCGGGGGGCGAACCGGCGATGACGGCCCCGGCACCGCCGTCGATCTCGCTGCCCCCCGCTGCTCCGCGGCGGGTGCCGCCCGGAGCGACACCCGCAGTTCCACTATCAGGGCACGTTCCCGCTACCTGCAATGGGCCGCCGGCATACCGGCGGCGTACGGGCGCAATTAGGTAACTCCGCGGCGAACACCTGCACCGGGGGTCCGCCGCGGGGCTGCTGTGTCATGTTGGACAGATGCTTTCAGGTGGTCGGTTCCAGCAAGTACCCTGATCTACTGTGAAGGTTCTCGTAGTAGGCCCCGGCGGCCGCGAACATGCCCTTGTCCGAGCGCTTCTGGCCGATCCCTACGTCCGCGAGGTCCATGCGGCTCCCGGGAATGCCGGCATTGCCCAGATCGCCCCGGTCCACCCGGTGGATGCTGCCGATCCGGCGGCGGTGACGGACCTGGCGCGCACCCTCGGTTCCGACCTGGTGGTGATCGGGCCCGAAGCACCCCTGGCCGCGGGTGTGGCCGACGCGCTGCGGGAAGCGGGGTTTGCCGTCTTCGGGCCGTCGCGAGCCGCCGCCCAGCTCGAAGCCTCCAAGGCCTTCGCCAAGCAGATCATGGCGGCCGCAAACGTTCCCACCGCCATGGCACGCATGGCCAATACGGTCGAGGAGGCCTCCGACGCCCTGGATACCTTCGGCGCACCGTACGTCGTCAAGGACGACGGGCTGGCCGCCGGCAAGGGCGTGGTGGTGACCTCGGACCGCGGGGAAGCACTCGACCACGCCCGGGCCTGCTTCGAAGCGGGCGGCAGCGTGGTCATCGAGGAATTCCTTGACGGACCGGAAATCTCGCTTTTCGTGCTTTCCGACGGGCGGCATGTGGTGCCGCTGGCTCCGGCCCAGGACTTCAAACGGGTTTTCAACGACGACGCCGGCCCCAACACCGGCGGGATGGGCGCCTACTCGCCGGTGGACTGGGCGCCGGCCGGACTGGTCCAGGACGTGGTGAACCGGGTCGCGCAGCCCACCATCGATGAAATGGCTTCGCGCGGAACCCCCTTCGTGGGAGTGCTCTACTGCGGACTCGCCCTGACAACGCGCGGCGTGCGGGTCATTGAATTCAATGCCCGCTTCGGTGATCCGGAGACGCAGGCGGTGCTGGCCCGGTTGAAGACTCCGCTCGGCGGACTGCTGATGGCGGCCGCCAAGGGCGGACTTGATGCCATGGAACAGCTCAAATGGGATCCCCGCCCCGCTGTGGCCGTGGTGGTGGCGGCCGGCAACTATCCGGGCAAACCACGCTCGGGGGACCGGGTGCGGGGGCTGAAGAAAGCCGGACGGCTCGAAGGTGTGCATGTGCTGCACGCCGGCACCAGGATCAAGAAGGAAAAGATACGCAGCGCGGGAGGACGGGTGCTGTCCGTGGTCGCGCTCGGTGCGGATCTGCAGGAGGCACGGGAGCGTGCCTATGCCGGTGTTGACCTGATCCGGCTGGAAGGATCGCAGCACCGTACCGACATAGCGCTGAAGGCGGCCCGCGGTGAAGTGCGGGTTCCGGACGGCAGCGCGGGTGCCGGCGGCACTGCCGTTCCGGAGGGCGCCGCGGTCCGCGAAGGGAATCGGGCATGAGCGGGGCGGAAGGTACGGCTCCCGCTCCGGAACTGCCGGGCTGGCAGCATGTGTATTCGGGCAAGGTCCGGGACCTGTACGTGCCGGCTGACGGCGGCAACGACCCCGACAGGGTGCTCGTGGTGGCCAGCGACCGGATCAGCGCATATGACCATGTGCTCGCCACTACCATCCCCGACAAGGGCAGGATCCTCACCCAGCTCAGCCTCTGGTGGTTCAACCAGCTGCCGGACATCCCGAACCATGTGGTGTCCGCCCGGGAAGGCATTCCGGCGGCCGTGGCCGGCCGGGCAATGATCTGCCGGAAGCTGGAGATGTATCCGGTGGAGTGCATTGCCCGCGGTTACCTCACCGGCTCCGGGCTGGCGGAGTACCAGGTGTCCCGGACGGTCTGCGGGCTTCCGCTTCCGGCCGGGCTGGTGGACGGCTCACAGATTGAACCGGCGGTCTTCACGCCCTCGGCGAAGGCGGAGCTGGGCGAACACGACGAGAACATCACCTACGAAGCAGTGGAGCAGATTGTCGGCGGGGAAACGGCGGAACAACTGCGTTCGCTGACCCTGCAGATCTATACCCGGGCCGAGGCCGTCGCACGGGACCGCGGGATTATCCTCGCCGACACCAAGGTGGAGTTCGGCCGGGACCCCGCCACCGGCGCGGTCACGCTCGGCGACGAGGTGCTGACGCCGGACTCCTCCCGTTTCTGGGACGCGTCGCTGTATGCGCCGGGCAAGGCCCAGCCGTCCTTCGACAAGCAGTACGTCCGCGACTGGCTCACCTCACCGGCCTCGGGCTGGGAGCGCGCCGCGGACACGCCGCCGCCTGCGCTGCCCGCCGACGTCGTTGAACGGACCAGGGCAAGGTACGTGGAGGCCTATGAGCGCCTCACCGGAGAGCAGTTCGCCTGAGCCCGGCGCTCGGCAAGCGCTTAACGCAAAAGGGCCCGGCCAGATTTCTCTGGCCGGGCCCTTTCTGGTCGGGGTGACAGGATTTGAACCTGCGACCTCGTCGTCCCGAACGACGCGCGCTACCAAGCTGCGCCACACCCCGTAACCACTGTTTCCCGAAGTCTTTGCGACCCCGCGAAGCAACTTTACAAGGATACTAGACAAATCCCGATTCCGCGAAACGGGCCTACGGGAACGTGTCGGCGACTCCCGTAGGAACCCCTTTTTCGCGGTCCCGCCCGGTGCCTCCTTCAGGAATCGCGGGCCGTCAGGGTCAGCAGCACAGCCTCTGGGCGGCAGGCGAAACGCACCGGAGCGAAACGGGAGGTGCCGATGCCGGCCGAGACGTTCAGCGGCACCCGCCGCCCCGCAGCGGCCCAGGAGGTCAGGCCGCGGGCTTGCCAGGTGGGGAGGTCGCAGTTGCTGACCAGGGCACCGTAGCCCGGCACGCAGACCTGTCCGCCGTGGGTGTGGCCGGCAAGGATGATCTCCGCACCGCCGCCGGTAAACTGGTTCAGCACGCGCTGGTAAGGGGCGTGGGCGACGCCGATCTTCACTTCGGGCACCGCAGCGTTACCTGATGCGTCTGCCCCCGAAGCCGTCTTCGCGAAACCCTGGTACCGGTCCCGCCGCAGATGCGGGTCATCCACTCCCGAAAAATTCAGCCGCAGACCGGACAGATCCATCACGGCGGCGGTGTTGGTCAGGTCCTGCCAGCCGGCGTCCTCGAAGGCGCCGAACAGCTCACCCGACGGCAGCTTTTCCGGATCCTTCCGGTGCTTGGACGGACCGGTGAAATACGTGAACGGATTCTTCAGCACCGGCGCGTAGTAGTCATTGGAGCCGGGGACAAAGACGCCGGGAAAACGCATCACGGGCTTCAAAGCCTCGAGCACCGCGGGCACGGCCAGGGGGTGGCTGAGGTTGTCACCCGTGTTCACCACGAGGTCCGGTTCCAGCTCCGCCAGTTCCTGCAGCCAGCGTGTCTTCCGGTCCTGGCCGGGAACAAAGTGGATGTCCGACAGGTGCAGCACCCGCAGGGGAGCGCTGCCTGCGGGAAGCACCCGCACCGTTTCTTCCCGGACACCGAAGAGGTTCCGTTCGATCAGGCAGCCGTAAGCGAAGGCTGCAGCACCGGTGCCGGCCAGGCCGCCGGCAAGCCAGGCAGCCTTTTTCCCGGCGGACACCAGGGGGGAGTCACCCACTAGTCGTCCCCTCCGGCGTCGCCGCCTCCGCCGTTGTCGTCACCTTCTCCGCCTGCCGGAGGAGCCGGAGGGGCCGGGGGAGAGGCCGGCGGCGGGACGGGAGCGTTGGCGCGCGGAGGCGGGGTGCTGCCGCCCACCATGCTGGCCGGGGGATTGGCGAACGGGTTGGCCTCGTACTGGCCGGCGATGCGCTGGATGTAGTTCTTCCAGGACGGTCCGGCAATCAGCGAGCCGTCGATTTCGGGGTAGACCCGTCCGCCGATCAGCTTGTCGGACATGGTGGTGTTGTTGGCTTTCCAGTTACCGATCCAGGAGGCAGTGACCATGCCGGTGCTGTAGCCCAGGAACCAGGTCTGCGAGCGGGTGTCATTGGTGCCGGTCTTGCCTGCGGTCGGGACGCCCACCTGCAGGTTGACGCCCGAGCCGTTCGTCATGACCCGCTGGGTGGCCATGTTCACGCCCTGGGCCACCTCCTTGCGCATAACCTGCTCACAGGACTCCGGCGGCACCGGATATTCGGTGCCGTCCGGGCCGGTGACGGATTCGAGGGCAATCGGTTCACACTTCAGGCCCTCGGCCGCGAAGGTGGCGAAGCCGGTGGCCATGGCCATCGGGGAAGCGTCACCGCCGCCGCCGAAGGTCGAGGGCGGGTTAACCTCGAGCATCTCCTCTTCGCCGTTGGCACCCTTGCCGTTGTGCACACCGGCGGCGAAGGCCATTTCCTGGAACTTGCACAGGTCCAGCTCACGGGCCTCAGCCAGTGTGATGGTGTTGAGCGAGTTGGCCAGGCCGTCCAGGACGGTGGTGTTCCGGTAGTTCGTGTCGCCGTAGTTGATCGGCGTCCACTCGGTGGTGCTCACATACGCGCCGCCGAAGCAGCTCGCGTTCCATCGGGTGCCCACCGGGTAGGTCCGTTTGGCCCCGTTCAGGGTGGTGTTCAGCGTCTTGCCCGCATCCAGCCAGGCGGCGACCGTGAACGGCTTGTAGGTGGATCCGGGCTGGAAACCGCCCAGCCCGTTCAGCGGTTTGCTCGGATCGCCCTTCTGGTACGAATCCACGTTGAAGTTCTGGACCGAGTTGCCGTCCGCGAGTTCCGGTGTGTACCTGGTGTTCTGCGCCATGGTCAGGATCTTGCCGGTGCCGGGTTCGAGGCTGATCATCGCATGCCCGATTTCGGCATCCGTGCTGTCGGGATTCGCAGTCTCATTGACGGCAGTCTGGGCCGCTTGCTGGAAGGTGGGGTTCAGCGTGGTCTTGATGGTCAGGCCGCCGCGCCGAAGCAGCTTGTCCCGGTCTTCTTCAGTGGCACCGAAGCTCTCATCATTGAGCACCAGGCGGGTGACGTAATCGCAGAAATAGGGTGCCTGCGCGGCACCGACGCAGTTGCTGGACACGGGCGTGATCTGCAGGTCCAGGCCGGTGGCGGCCGCGGCGTCGTGCTCTTCCTGGGTGATGCGGCCGGTGTCCAGCATCCGCTTAAGGACGATGTCCCGGCGCTTCAGCGAGCGTTCCGGGTTCAACTCGGGGCTGAAGAACGTGGTGCCGTTGACCACACCCGCAAGCACGGCCGACTGTGCGATGGTCAGGTCCTTGGCATCAACGTTGTAGAAATAGCGGGCCGCGGCCTGCACGCCGTAGGTGGTTCCGCTAAAGGGCACGATGTTGAAATAGCCCTCGAGGATTTCGTCCTTGCTGAGTTCTTTTTCCACGGCAATGGCGAGCTTCATTTCCCGCAGCTTGTCGCCGTAATCCTTGTCGCCGCTGAAAACGACTTCCTCTTCGTTCTGCCGGTTGGTGTCGATAATGACGTTGTTCACGTATTGCTGCGTGATGGTGGAGGCGCCGCGGGTGTTGTCGCTGGTCGCATTGGAAACCAGGGCTCCGACGATGCCCTGGAGGTCGACGCCGCCGTGCTCGTAGTAGCGGTCATCCTCGATCGCCAGGATGGCGTCCACCATATGCGGGGACACCTGGTCCAGGGTCACGGGCTGGCGGTTTTCGTCATATACGGTCGCGATCAGCGAACCGTCATTGGCCAGGATCTTGGAGGGCGTGGCCAGCGCCCCGCGCTCCAACTCCGAGGGAAGTTCGTCAAAGAACTGGATGGATCCGGAGGCAGCGGTGCCGGCTGCTGCGGCCACGGGGACCAGGAGACCGGCTGCAAGGACCCCGCAGAGAGCACTGATGCCGAAGAACGCGACGAGCTTTCCGAGAGTGGTCGCCGTGTCAAAGAACGGTGAGTTGCGTGCTGCCATGCGAGACAGTCTACAAGCACGTTAGGCTTTCCCTTATGACCAAATGGGAATACTTCATAACACCTCTTCCACTGCACACACCCGGGCAGGTCCTGAATATGCACGGGGAAGAAGGCTGGGAACTGGTGCAGATCGCTGCGGCGCCCAACGGAACCGGTTCCGTGGCCTACATGAAACGCGAAAAAAGCTCGTGACGGGCGCTGCCGGTGCAGTATCGGCCGTTGAGATCCGGCTCCGGGAACTGGGCCTGAGCCTTCCCGCGGTCGCATCTCCGGTGGCTGTCTATGTTCCGGCCGTCATCACCGGGAACCTCGTTTACACGTCCGGCCAGCTGCCGTTCGTGGACGGGGTCCTTCCCGGCACGGGCAAGGTCGGGGCAGAGGTCGGAGCCGAAGACGCGGCATCCTACGCGGCCATCTGCGCTGTTAATGCACTGGCTGCCGTGAAGGCCGAGATCGGTGACCTCGACCGCATCAGCAGGGTGGTGAAACTGGTCGGCTATGTTGCCTCCGACCCGTCCTTTACCGGGCAGCCCGCCGTCATCAACGGTGCTTCGGAACTGCTGGGCAAGATCTTCGGCAAGGCGGGGAGCCATGCACGCTCCGCCGTCGGCGTTGCCGTCCTGCCGCTGGACGCGCCCGTGGAAATAGAAATGATCGTTGAATTTGCCTAACTCAACAGTCCGGCTGTTCCCGGTTGCCCCCTCTGAACGGGTGGCGGCCCAGAGCTGGTTTGAACGCCCCGACCGGACGCCCCGCAAACCGCGGCTGGCGTCCTCCGTGGTGCTGCTGCGGGATTCCCCCCGCGGTACCCAGACCTACCTTTCCTACCGGAGGGGCGAATCACCCCTCGGCAAGGTGGCCTTCCCGGGCGGCAGCATCGAAGAGAACGACGACGCGCAGGTCGCCTGGTACGGTCCGGCGCCGGCGCTGTGGGCGAAGTCCCTGGGGGCCGACGACGCCCGGCTGGCCCGCCGCCACGTCGTGGCGGCCATCCGCGAGCTGTTCGAAGAAACCGGCATCCTCCTCGCCGGCCCCGACGAATCCACGCTGCTGGAAAGCAACCGCGGCCCCGAGTGGATGGCTGCACGAACGGCGATTGCCACCCAGGAGGCATCCTTCCTGGAACTGCTCGGAAAGCGCGGCCTCGGCCTGCGCACGGACCTGCTGCGCCCGCTGTCCAACTGGCACAGCCCCGACTTTGCCCTCCGGCGCTTCGACACCCGCTACTTCGCGGCGGTCCAGCCGGTGGGCCAGGACGCGACCCTGCTGGACGGAAAGGGGGTCTGGGGAGACTGGAAGGCGGCAGCGGACGTCATTGCAGCCCGGGAGACTACCGAGCTCGGCGACGAAATCGGCCTGCCGGACACCTCCGGCCTGACCCTGGGGGAACTGGTGGTTCCCGCCGTGGAACTCACCTTGGAAAAGGTAGCGTCAGCCCGCGGCTGCATTGCCTATCTTTCGACCCGCAGGCCCGCCGCCGTCTACCAGCCGGAACTGGTGGAAGTTGACGGAAAGCCCTGCGTGGCCGTGCGTACCGGCGGCGGCGCCGAAGGATCCTCCCAGCACGGGCGCTAGCGGGCATCAGTCCCGCCGGTGCACAAATGTGCACGCAAAACAGCGGCGGGGGCACACTCAACGGGACAAACCCCCCCACCGTTTTGGCTCTCGCCTCCCAGAGAACCCGACAAACCAATTCCCCCACCCAACCCACCAAAAGAGGGGGCCCTCCGACAGAACAAAC